>NZ_PYVZ01000009.1 GCF_003056405.1 Devosia indica | reverse complement strand
CCGCCATGCTCCAGCACCATCCGCACCGCTCGGGTTCGCACCTCAGGGGAAAACTTGTTCGTTGTCTTGCTCATCAGGCTCTATCCTAATTGGGAGTTAGAGCCTCCGACAGTCCCGGCGCGGTTCACCCTGCAGTTTCGCCCACGCCAAAGCGAGACGGCGGCGGGCATCAGCGTCCGCGAGGCTTGGTGATTTAGCCATCTTTTGGAGGGTGTCAGTCGATTTTAGCAACTTCTCCAAGCTGCGGAGCGGCATAGTGCTGCTATTGGTCTGACGCGTCCGCGAGTGCCACCACAGCATTTCCACGCTACTTAGTGCGCACGCCAACTCTTCGATATTGCGAGCCGACTGCGGAGGTATGCCATGCTCGTCATGCAATACCTGCCCGATATCGGTCGCCAGATTGTACCAGAGCGGCTCAGGTGCGAATTCTGGCGGCAGAGCGTCTGACTCTTCACTCATGTTGGGTTGGCCCTCCGTTGCAGAACCCCGCCCAGGTCGTCATCAATTTGCGACGCTTTGCAAGCGCAGTGCTCCGCCGATAGGCGCGTTCGGTCGCCGTACCTATCAAGTGGGACAGAGCCGCCTCGATTACCTCCCGCTGGACCTCTGTATGATCACCAGCCCAATCCCTGAACGTCGATCTAAATCCGTGAACCGTGTACATATGTACCTTCATTCGGCGCATAAGCATGTCCATTGAAGATGAAGAAAGCGGCCGACCTGTTCGCTGTCCGAAAAACACGTAATCACCAACCTTGTGCTCTGCGAGTCTAGCAACGATAGCCAAAGCTGCGTCGGACAGCGGAACCTGGTGTTCTACGCCAGGTTTCATGCGCTCCGCCGGTACCGTCCATATTTTGTCCTCAAAATCGAACTCTTCCCACCTGGCCCCCAACACCTCCCACGAACGGGATGCGTTGAGAATCAGGAACTCCAAGGCTCGTGCTGCCATAGCTTCGGACTTTTGGAGGCGAACCATGAAGGTCGGCAAATCCTTCGACGGCATAGCGGCGTGGTGGCCGCGCTGAAGCTTACGGCGAGGTGGCAGGACGTTCTTCAGATGCCCGCGCCACAGGGCGGGATTTTCGCCCGAGCGCCAGCCCTTTACTTTGGAATAGTCCAGCACCCGCTCGATCCGCCCGCGTAGACGAGAAGCCGTTTCATTCTTCGTCGCCCAAAGCGGCTGCACGGCGCGCAAAACGTCATCGGTGCTAATATCGCCCACTGGCTTCGCGCGCATCTCGGCGTCACAATAGGTTTCGAGTGTCATGTGCCATTGCCGACGGTGTTTCTCGTTCCGAAAGCCACCCTCAATGTCGGCAAGGAATTTGCTGCTGGCCTCGCCAAAGGTTGGAATTTCCACCTTCGCCATTCGGCTTTGCTCAATAGGGTCTAGACCTGCCGCAACCATTGCCCGTGACTCTTCTGCGGCTCGCCTGGCATCGCCTAGGCCGACAGCAGGGAAGGGGCCTAGCCCCATCTCGCGCCGCTTCCCGCCGGGTGGCGTCCACATGAACACCCAGGATTTAGTGCCTGCTTTAGAAACCAGAAGGTAGAGTCCCCCACCATCGGAATGGCGCCCGGCCCCAAGCCGGCTGGATCGGCATTTCACGTCAGATAGTTTATTCAGCAAAGCCGATCACTCCCACTTTTGCTCCCACTCTAATTGGTGGATATAGGTGCATAATGGCGATCAATGGCGCAAGGTTGCTGCTCCAAATAACTGAAATAACGTGAAAAAAAGTTGAATGACGAAGTGTGGCGAACTATGGTGTGGCGGACTCTCTCTCCGCCACTTCCTTTCATGACGTTGACTTTGATCCCTCCGGCCGCCATGCCGGGCGGCAAAACTTGCTCCTGTTATCTGGTTTCGATGGCGCGCCTGATCCTTTTCAACAAGCCCTATGGGGTGCTGTCGCAGTTCACCGGGGGTGGGCCTGGCGAGACGCTGGCCGACTTCGTCGCGGTGAAAGGCGTCTATCCGGCCGGGCGGCTGGACAAGGACAGCGAGGGGCTGTTGCTGCTGACCGATGACGGCACGCTACAGGCGCAGATTTCCTCGCCGAAATACAACAAGGAAAAGACTTACCTGGTGCAGGTCGAAGGCGAGCCGGACGAGGCCGCGCTGGCGCAATTGCGCAAGGGTATCACGCTCAAGGACGGTCCGACGCGACCGGCCAGGGCGAAGCTGATCGCGCCGCCCGATCTCTGGCCGCGCGATCCGCCGGTTCGGTTTCGCAAGAGCGTGCCCGATCACTGGATCGAGTTGAGCATTACCGAGGGGCGCAACCGGCAGGTGCGGCGGATGACGGCGGCGGTGGGCCTGCCCACGCTTAGGCTGGTGCGCTGGCGTGTGGCCGATTGGACACTGGCGGGCATTGCACCCGGAGAGTGGCGCGCGGTCCGGGCCGGCATGGGGGCCACCCGTCGCTGAACGCCCGACGCATAGCACCAATGAAGGGCTGGCGCGCGGTGCCGGTTTGGCCTATCTCCCCCACAAAAGCCCGGACCATATTGGACCGGGCAGGGTTGGAGGAGTGCTGCCATGTCAGCCCAGACCCCCTCAAAGCGCCTGACCATCCGCGACATTGCTGCCATGCGGCGGCGCGGCGAGGCGGTGGCCATGCTTACGGCCTATGATGCCACCATGGCCGCTCTGGTCGACATGTCGGGCGCGGACATGATCCTGGTCGGTGACAGCCTGGGCAATGTGGTGCTCGGGCATGAGACGACGCTGCCGGTGACGCTGGACGACATGATCCGCCATGCGGCCGCAGTCAAGCGCGGCTCGCAGCGCGCGCTGCTGGTCTGCGACCTGCCGTTTGGCGCGGTGACCGATCCGGATACAACGCTGGTCAATGCGATGCGGGTGCTCAAGGAAACCGGGGTCGAGGCGGTCAAGATCGAAGGTGGCCTGGCCATGGTGCCAGTGGTGGAGAAGCTAGTGGCCCATGGCATTGCTGTGGTCGCCCATATTGGCCTCACCCCGCAGCACGTGCACCAGATGGGCGGCTATTACATGCATGGCAAGGACGCGGCTTCGGCCGAGCGGCTGCGTGCAGAAGCCCAGGCGCTGGAAGCGGCGGGGGCTTTTGCCATTGTGCTCGAATGCGTCACCCCGGCGCTGGCGGCCGAAATCACCCAGAGCTTGACCATTCCCACCATTGGCATTGGTTCGGGCAAGGATTGCGCGGGACAGGTGCTGGTGATCAACGATCTGATCGGGCTCAACATCACGCCGCCGCCGAGTTTTGCCAGGCCGCGTGCCGATGTGGCTTCAGTGATCCGGACGGCCGTGGGCGACTATGTGGCCGAGACCAAGACGAAGCGCGGGCCGATCCCGCTCGTGCTCAGGGCCGATTGATCATGGCCAATATCCTGATTGCCGTTTCCGGCTCGATTTCGGCGTACAAAATTGCTGATGTGGTGTCCGAACTGGGTAAAGCCGGACATCAGGTGCAGTGCCTTCTTACCAGAAGCGCGACAGAGTTTGTTTCGCCGTTGGTGCTTGAAACCTTGAGCGGCCGCAAGGCGCGGTTCGAGCAGTTCGGGCCCGATGTATCAGGCACAGAGCATATCGACTTTGCCCGCTGGGCGGATGCGATGGTGTTCGCCCCGGCCAGCGCTAACATGCTGGCTCGATTGGCTTTAGGGCTCGCCGACGACCTGCCCTCGACGGTGGCGCTGGCCACCGAGGCGCCGATCCTGATTGCGCCGGCGATGAATACGGTGATGTGGGGCAAGCCGATCGTGCAGCAGCATCTGCAGACGCTGGTGGGGCGTGGGGCGACGGTAATCGAGCCAGCATCGGGGCTTCTGGCCTGTGGCGAGGTGGGCATGGGCAAGCTGGCGCCCGTGGCGAGCATTGTTGCAGCGATCGAGGCGGCGGTCGTGCCACCGGTCCAGGACCTCCAAGATGAACGGATTTTGATCACCGCGGGGCCAACGACCACGGCAATTGATGCGGTGCGCTATATCACCAACCATTCCACCGGGCGGATGGGTGCGGCCATGGCCGAAGAAGCGCTGCGGCGCGGCGCGGTGGTGGACTATGTGCTGGGCGTCGACAAGGGCGTGGTGCGCCCGGTGCCGCCGCGCGGGTCGGAAAGCCGGCTGCACCTTGTCGAGGTGCGGACCGCCGAGGAGATGGCGGTTGCCGCGCTGGAGAAATTGCCACAGGCCACCGGGGTCGTCGCGACGGCGGCGGTGATGGACTATGCGGTGGCCTCACCTTCGGCCAGCAAGCTCAAACGCGCCTCGGATGCCATTGCGCTTGACCTGGTGCCCTCCACCGATGTGCTGGGCAGCCTCAGACAAGCCGCGAACGGGCAATGGTTCCTCGGCTTTGCCGCCGAGACCGACAATGTGGAAGAGCATGGGCTGGGCAAGCTCGAAGCCAAGGGGCTCGATTTCCTGTTTGCCAATGCGGTGAGCAAGCTGGGCGCTGCGGGCCAGACCGGCTTTGCGGTCAGCACCAATGCCGGCGTGCTGCTTTCGGCCAAGGGTGAGCGGCATGAACTGGCGCTGGGCGCCAAGGCCGATATTGCCCGGCAGATCTGGGATCGCATTGCATGACGCTTATTCTGCGGGACAAGGCGAGCCTTCGGGCCTGGCGCGCCAAGCTGACCGAGGGGACGCGGCTGGGCTTCGTGCCGACCATGGGCGCACTGCATGAAGGGCATATGAGCCTGATGGCGCAGGCGCGCGGGGCGGCGGACATTGTCATTGCCTCGATCTTCGTCAATCCGCTGCAATTTGGGCCAAACGAGGATCTGTCGCGATATCCGCGCCCCATTGAGGCCGATATCGACAAGCTTGAAGCGGCTGGGGTCGATGCTCTGTTCCTGCCCTCGGTCGAGGATATGTATCCGCCCGGCGCGTCGACCATGGTCGAGGAGACCATGGTGTCCGGGCCGCTGTGCGGCGCCACGCGGCCGGGGCATTTCCGCGGCGTGACCACGGTGGTGCTGAAACTGTTCAATCTGGTGCAGCCGCATGTGGCGGTATTCGGGCAGAAGGATGCGCAGCAATGCGCGGTGATCGAGCGGATGGTGCGCGACCTCGACGTGCCGGTCGACATCCTGCGCGGGCCGATCGTGCGCGAGGCCGACGGGTTGGCGCTGAGCTCGCGCAATGTCTATCTTTCGACCGAAGACCGGGCGGCGGCGCCGTTGTTGCATCAGAGCCTGCAAACGGTCGCCACGGCTTATGAAGCCGGGGAGCGCGATGCGGAAAAGCTGGCGCAGATCGGGCTGGACGTGCTGGCGCAATCAGACCGGATCAAGGTGCAGTATTGGGAGGTGCGCGACCCCGAAAGTCTCGGGGCCATCGCCAGGGTGGGCGGGCGCGGCGCGCTCTTGGCCGTCGCCGCGCATCTGGGCACGACGCGGCTGATCGATAATCTCTTACTCAGCGGCGACGTTTAGCATTTCGGTGCTGGCCAGCTTGTTGTCACCGAAAAAGCGCAGCGGCCGGATTTCGTAGGAGCCGGTGCCGGGGTTGGCCTTGGCCAGTTCGCGGGCAAAATCGAGCGCGTCATCCATGGATTCGCAGTCGGCGACATAAAAGCCGAGGAATTGTTCCTTGGTCTCGGCAAAGGGGCCGTCGAACACGGCGGGCTGGCCATTGGCCTTTTTGAGCGTCTTGGCCTCATTGGTGTTCCATAGCCGGACGACCGGGCCGAGCTTGCCCCTGGTCGCCATGCTGGACTGGACCTCCATCAGGCGTGCCATGCAGGCGTCGTCCTCCTCCTTGGTCCAGGTGGCAACGACGTTTTCCTCATTGTAGCAGAGAATGGCGTAGAGCATTTGGGGTCCCTCATCACGCAGCGACCGGGACTATGCCAAGCCAGAACGGCAATTCCAAGACGTCATGGGTCAGGCAAGGGCGGCGGCGTTTGCCGGGCAATGGTCAAGGTCGCCCCGATGGAGGCGAGCATGATCGCGCCCATGCCGGCAAGCTGCACCGGGCCGATGGTTTCATGCAGGATGACAAGGCCCGAAAGCGCCGCCAAAGCCGGTTGCCCGCTCATCAATATGCCGAACAGGCGCGACGGCATATGGGGCAAAGCTACCATGTCGAGGGCATAGGGAATGGCGCTCGACATCAGCGCCACCGCCAGCCCCAATGGCAAGAGCGCCGGATCGAGCAGGCTGGTGCCAGCGGTGGCCACCCCGAACGGCACGGCGATCAGTGCGGCGGTGCCAACGCCGAGCGCGGCGATATGGGCGCCACCCCCTATGCCAGCACGCTGTCCGAAGATGATGTAGCCGGCCCAGCAGGCGCCGGCACACAGGGCCAGGACGACGCCGATAGGGGAAATGTCCCCGCCGGTCTGGGTCCAGGGCAAGAGCAGGGCAAAGCCGGCGACGGCCAGGACGATCCAGAGGAAATCAACAAGCTTTCTGGCGCCGAACAGCGCCACGGCCAGCGGTCCGGTGAATTCGAGCGCCACGGCAATGCCGAGCGGAATGTGCTCAAGCGCGGCATAGAAAAAGAGGTTCATGGCGCCCATGGCCCCGCCATAGAGAAGCACGGCGCGCCATTGCCTGGGCCCCAGCGAAAAGCGCCAGGGGCGGAACACGGCAATCAGCACCAGGGCCGCCAGGGTCAGCCGGAGCGCGGTGGCGCCGCCTGCACCGACCAGCGGAAACAGCATTTTGGCGAAGCTGGCCCCGGTCTGGGTGAAGACCATGCCCAAGGTGACGAGCAGGACGGGCAGGAGGATGGAATTGGGCCGCACGGATGGGGCTTTCTGTTCTCAGTGAAACAGACCGGTGCCGGCCACATCCTTGCGGACAAGAGTGGCGGCCTCGATCAGGCCCGGGTCGAGCAGGCGTGCATTGATGCCGACGCGGTCCCGACTGTCCTTGCGCGGCCACCAATGGGTGATGCAACCGCAATTGGCGCAGCGGTGAAAATCGACATTCTTGCCGTTCCAGGCATAGCTCTGGGTGGGCGTGCCGGCATCGATCTGAACGTCGGCCTTGGCGTAGTAGGCCCAGAGCACGCCATAGCTGCGGCAGAGGCTGCAATTGCAATGAGTAATCTGGGTGGGAGGCGCGCCGAGGGTCAATGTGACTGCGCCGCAATGGCAGCGGGCGACAACCGGTGTTGATGCTTGTGGTGCCGCCATTCCTGACCCCTGCTCTTGAGGTTATCCATAGCGGCTTTGCCATTGCTGCGACAAGGTGTTGGCAAAGACCAAGATTGACCCCAATCCTTCCCCCCTTTAGTCCTGTCTCTGCCGGAACAAAGGAGGAATCCATGGAATACCGCTATCTCGGACGCTCGGGGCTGAAAGTCTCGGTGCTGACCATGGGGACCATGACCTTTGGCGGGTCTGAAAAGATCGGCAATACGAGCCGGGAAGATGCGGCGCGACAGGTCGATATGTGCCTGGATGCCGGGATCAATCTCTATGACACGGCCAATGTCTATAATGCCGGGGTGTCCGAGGAAATCCTGGGCGCGGTGCTGGCCGAGAATGGCCGGCGGCAGAAGGCGCTGGTGGCCACCAAAGTACGGTTCAAGATGGGCGAGGGGCCCAATGAAATCGGGCTTTCCCGTCACCACATCATCGACCAGTGCAAGCAAAGCCTTAAGCGTCTCAAGACCGATGTGATCGATCTTTACCAGGTGCATGAATGGGATGGCATGACGCCGATCGAGGAGACCATGGAGGCGCTCGATACGCTCGTGCGCCATGGGCATGTGCGCTATATTGGCTGCTCGAACTATTCGGGCTGGCACATCATGAAGGCGCTGATGGCGGCAGACAAACGCCAGGGCCAGCGCTTCATTTCCCAGCAGATCCATTATTCGCTGCATAGCCGCGATGCCGAATATGAACTGGTGCCGATTTCGCAGGACCAGGGTCTGGGCATGCTGATCTGGTCGCCGCTGGCGGGCGGGCTGCTTTCGGGCAAATATCGCCGGAACAGCGGCCCGGACAGCGGGCGCCATGTCGGGGGTTTCCGCGAACCACCGGTTTATGACTGGGACAAGCTCTATACCGTCATCGAGGAAATCGTGGCCATTGCCGAGGCGCGCGGCGTTTCGGGGGCGCAGGTGGCGCTGAGCTGGCTGCTGGGCCGGCCGGGCGTCACCTCGGTGATTATCGGCGGGCGCAATGAGAAACAGTTTGCCGACAATATCGCGGCGGCTGCGTTCAAGCTTTCCGACGAGGAACGGGCGCGGCTCGATGCGGTCAGCCGGCCGCCGCTGCTCTATCCCTATTGGCACCAGTCGTTTACCGCGCAGGACCGGTTGAGCGCGGTGGATCTCGACCTGATCGGGCCTTATGCCGAGGAGTTCAAGCGTGGCTGATCTGGTTTTTCCAGCGCCGCAGCCGGTGCTGATTCCGGTGGCCGGCGGCGGGTTCTTTCCGGTGCGGCGGGTTTATTGCGTGGGCCGCAACTATGCAGAGCACATCAGGGAAATGGGCAATGATGCGCGCGAGCCGCCATTCTTCTTTGCCAAGCCGGCCGATGCGGTGGTGATTGATGGTGCGCCCATCGCCTACCCGCCGCAGACCCGCGATCTGCAGCATGAGATCGAACTGGTGGTAGCCATTGGCAGGGATGGCGCCAATATTGGCGAGCACGCCGCGCTCGAGCACGTCTTCGGCTATGCCGCCGGGCTCGACATGACGCGGCGTGACCTGCAGGCAGAAGCGAAAAAGGCCGGGCGTCCCTGGAGCATGGCCAAGGGGTTCGACCAATCCGCGCCGGTCGGCACCATTGCGCCGGCCAAGGCCATCGGCCATCCGGCAACAGGCGCGATTACGCTCAGCGTCAATGGTGCGGAGCGGCAAAGGGGCGATCTGGGCGACCAGATCTGGAGCGTGCCCGAGACCATTGCCTATCTCAGCCGCCTGGTGACGGTGCGGGCCGGCGATCTGATCCTGACCGGCACACCGGCCGGGGTCAGCCCGGTGCGGCGGCGCGATGTGCTGGAGGGCAATATCGAGGGGGTCGGCACGGTCTCGACGGTGATCGGCTGATGCCGCCGGTCTGGTCGAGCCAGCAGGATGCGGCGCTGGTCGCGGTGTCGGCCTGGCTGAAGGACCGAAATGGGCCGCAGGTGTTTCGCCTGTTCGGCTGGGCGGGCACCGGCAAATCGACCCTGGCGGTGCATCTGGCGCAGGATGTGCGAAGCGTCAAATATGCCGCCTTTACCGGCAAGGCGGCCATGGTCATGCGCAAGCGGGGCTGCAAGGGCGCGCAGACCATACACAGCCTGATCTACACGCTGGTGAGCGAGAAGGAGGGCGAGCCGCGCTTCGTACTCGATCCGGAAAGCCCGGCAGCCGATGCCGATCTGATCGTCATCGATGAAGTCTCGATGGTCGACGAGCAGCTTGGCGCGGACCTCCTGAGCTTCGGGGTGAAAGTGCTGGTGCTGGGCGACCCGTTCCAGCTACCGCCGGTGCAGGGGGCAGGATTCTTCATCAATACCGAGCCCGACATCATGCTGACCGAAATTCATCGTCAGGCGGCGGACAATCCGATCATCCAGCTTTCCATGGCAGTGCGCGAGGGCGGCTATCTCGAGCATGGCCGCTATGGTGAGAGCTTGGTGGTGGGGCGCGATTCGGTGGATCGCGAGGCGGTGCTGGAAGCCGACCAGGTGCTGGTGGGGCGCAACAAGACGCGGCTGACCTATAATGATCGCTTGCGCGAATTGAAGGGGCTTCCGTTCCATGAGCCGGTGGTGGGCGACCGCATGGTGTGCCTGCGCAACAATCCGCGCAAACGCCTGCTCAATGGGCAGATCTGGATCGTCACCGAAGCGACGCGGCGCTCGAACGGCAAATGGTCGCTGTTATTGGCTGATGATGAAGGCAAGGGTGAAACCCGTGTCTTGACCCACAAGGCGTTCCTGTCGGGCGAGGAGGACGCGATGAGCTGGCCCGAGCGGCGCCAGTTCGACGAGTTCACCTTCGGCTATTGCCTGACGGTGCACAAGGCGCAGGGCAGCCAGTGGGATAATGTCTATCTGTTCGACGAGAGCTTCGTGTTCCGCGAGGAGCGGGCGCGCTGGCTTTACACCGGGATTACGCGGGCGGCCGAGAAGATCACCATCGTGGGGTGAGGGGGCACGGGTCCGCCAATCGCCCATAGGGCTCAAGGCCTTTGACTCTAAAATCGAGCCACCGGCTCGATTTTGCCTGCCACCGAGTCAAAGTTCCACCATACTTGACCGGATTTATAGAGCTTCGTGGCTGTCCTGCTGCGAATGGCTCATATGCCTTTGCGCATAAAGGCTTGCGCGCATGGGCCGCCATACCCCATTGTTTTGATCGACATAACCTGAACCGGCCGGAGGCGCGAATGCACCATGACACCCCCCTGATCTCAACGATCGTTGCGGGTCTGGTGCTGGCCTATATTTTCGGCATGGTGGCCAATCGGCTGCGCATGCCGCCGCTGGTGGGCTATCTGTTTGCCGGTATCATTGTGGGCCCCTTTACGCCGGGCTTCGTGGCGGATCAGGAACTGGCCCTGGAGCTGGCCGAATTGGGGGTGATCCTCCTGATGTTCGGCGTGGGCCTGCATTTCTCGCTCAAGGATCTGATGAGCGTGCGGGCGCTGGCCATTCCTGGCGCCGTGGTGCAGATCGGCTTTGCCACCGTGCTCGGGGCCGGCCTGGGGCTGCTGCTGGGCTGGAGCCTGTTTGCGTCGGTCATTTTCGGCCTCGCGCTGTCGGTGGCCTCCACCGTGGTGCTGCTCAAGGCGCTGCAGGACCGCCGGCTGATCGAAAGCGAGCGCGGCCGCATCGCGGTGGGCTGGCTGATCGTGGAAGACCTGGCCATGGTGCTGGCGCTGGTCCTGGTGCCGGCGATTGCCAGCATAAATGGCGGCGGTGAAGGGCTGCACGATCCCTTTGTGTCCTTTGTCACCCGGCTTCTGGGCATTGAGATCGGCATCTGGGGCATACTGGGCCTGACGCTGCTCAAGGTTGCGGCTTTTGTCGGCTTCATGCTGGTGGTGGGACGCCGGGTGATCCCCTGGGCGCTGCACGGCACGGCCCATACAGGCAGCCGCGAATTGTTCCGCCTGGCGGTGCTGGCCATTGCGCTGGGCGTGGCGCTGGGCTCCTCGGTGCTGTTCGGCGTTTCGCTGGCGCTGGGCGCCTTCTTTGCCGGCATGATCCTTTCGGAAAGCGAGCTGTCGCATCGCGCCGCCCAGGAAACCCTGCCGCTGCGCGACGCCTTCGCGGTGCTGTTCTTTGTCTCGGTGGGCATGCTGTTTGATCCCAGCATCATCATCACCCAGCCCCTGCTGGTGCTGGCAACGGTGTTTATCATTGTCATCGGCAAGTCGCTGGCCGCCTTCTGGATCGTGGTGCTGTTCAAGCGCCCGATCTCGACCGCACTGACCATTTCGGCCTCGCTGGCGCAGATCGGCGAATTTTCCTTCATCCTGGCCAGCATGGGCGTGGCGCTGGCCATTCTGCCCAGTGAAGGCAAGGACCTGATCCTGGCCGGTGCGCTGATCTCCATCGTGCTCAATCCGGTGGTGTTCTTCGTGCTCGACCTGGTCAAGCCGCGGCTGGAGCAGCGCGTGGCCCGGCAAAAAGGCGTCGAACCGCCGCCTGCAGAGCCCCGCATGGAGCCATCCATGGCGGCCGAAGGCCCGGCGACCAGCGATGCCCCCTCGGAAGGCGCGGTGGATCGGGGCGCGCCGGGTGCCGATGACGATACGGGCGAGCCCTCGCACCAGACCGGTCATACCGTGCTGGTCGGCTATGGCCAGGTGGGCCGCATTGTCGCCGCCGGTATCAAGGCCGATGGCGGCGGGTTGGTGGTGATCGAGGATTCCGATCACGATGTGGCCGCGGCCCGCGCCGAAGGTTTTGAGGTGGTGTTCGGCAATGCCGCCAGCGCAGACGTGCTCAAGCTCGCCAATCTGGGCGCAGCCAAGGCCCTCCTGGTGGCCATTTCCAATGGCTTTGAGGCCGGCTCGGTCTGCGAAAGCGGGCGCAAGCTCAATCCTGGCATTGCGATTATCTCCAGAGCCTATTCGGAAGAGGAAGAAAGCTTCCTGCGCAATCTGGGCGCGACCACGATCATTCGCGGCGAGCAGGAGATCGGCCGGGGCATTCTGACCTATCTGCGCAGCGATGCGAGCGGCAACGGCCCGGGCAGCGATCTGCCCGGCGAGGCCAAGCTGCCCGCTGCCGAGAATATCCTGGCCAATGCGGCCATGGGCGCGGCGCTGACCGAAGCGGCGATCAGTGAGCAGGGTGAGGATGCCGAACCGTTGCCGGAAACGGCTGGAACGGAGGGTGACGAGGCCGTTGCTGCAAGCACTGCGGAGCCCGATGAGACCGAGGATGCCGCGCCAGACGCGTTGCCAGTGCTGGAGGCGGTGGCAGAGCCATTGGATGGGGACAAACCCGCAGAGGCAGAGCCGGAGAGCGATATTCCACCGGCGGTGATCGAACCGATTATCGACACACCGCTGGTCGGCGAAGCGCCCGCCGCCATCGACGAGATCGTACCGCCGCAGCCGGCACCGGCCAGCGGTGATGATGAGCAGGTGGCCGCCGAGACAGGGGACAATACCGTGGTGAGCGAGGACGCGGCGCCTGACAAGGAAGATATAGGCGAGGCTGTGCCACCAGTCGCGCCGGAGAAAAAAGACTAACCTGGGCCCGCGAACTGGACCTCCCGGGACAGGCGCGCGGGTACCGCAATCTATTGGGCAGAAGACCGGCAGGGAGCACGTAGCCCGCCGCTCTGCCATACGTTCGGGGGGAATGGATGATTTCGCAAAAGGCCAAATATGCCTTGCGGGCACTGGTGTCGCTGGCAAGGGCCGGTCGTGGACAGAGCCGGATGATCGGTGAGATTTCCAAGGACCAGGCGATCCCCAAGAAGTTCCTCGAGCAGATCCTGCTCGAGCTCAAACGTGCCGGTATCGTCAATTCCCGCCGGGGCCGCATGGGGGGCTATGAACTGCTCAAGGCCCCCGAGGAAATCACCTATGGTGAGGTGCTGCGGCTGATCGACGGTCCCATCGCGCCGCTGCCGTGCCTCTCCAAGATCGCCTACAAGAAATGCTCGGACTGCCAGGATGAGGGGTCTTGCGAAATCCGGCATGTGTTCGAGCGGGTGACGCTGGCGACGCGAGCGGTCCTCGACCGGACCAGCCTGGCGGATTCGCTCAACCTGGAAGATCTGCCGGTTTAGGGAATACCCCACCTAATCCCCCGATCGAGTACGCCTTACCCAAACACCACTGTCTTCTTGCCATTGAGCATGACCCGGTTTTCCAGGTGCAACTTGACGGCGCGGGCCAGCACGCGGCTTTCGATGTCGCGGCCGGCGGCGACCAGATCGTCGGGGCTCAGTGCATGGGTCACGCGGGCGGTTTCCTGCTCGATGATCGGGCCTTCATCGAGATCGGGCGTGACGTAATGGGCGGTGGCGCCGATGATCTTGACGCCGCGCTCATGGGCTTGGTGATAGGGCTTGGCGCCTTTGAAGCTGGGCAGGAAGGAGTGGTGAATATTGATCACCTGGCCAAAAAGACGCGTCGAGAGATTGTCCGAGAGCACCTGCATGTAGCGCGCCAGCACCACAAGGTCAGCGCCGGTGGACTTGACGATCTCGAGCACCTGGGCTTCCTGATCAGCCTTGGTCTCCCTGGTGACGGGCAGAAAATGGAAGGGCACGCCAGCGTCTTGGGCGATCTTGCGGGCGTCTTCATGGTTGGAGACGATGGCGGCGACCTCGGCGTCGAGCCAGCCAACGCGGATCTGAT
The DNA here is from genome assembly GCF_003056405.1 of Devosia indica. Classification (GTDB taxonomy): domain Bacteria; phylum Pseudomonadota; class Alphaproteobacteria; order Rhizobiales; family Devosiaceae; genus Devosia; species Devosia indica. The sequence continues at coordinate 142,190 of NZ_PYVZ01000009.1, read as the reverse complement.
AGAGCAGATGCAATAGCGTGTGGTCGAATTTGGAGACCATGATGACAACGCGCTTCTTGCGGCTCTCATCGGAAAGCGCCGTCTTCATGTCGAAGCGCTCAATGGGTGATTTGAGCGCTTTTTCGATACTCTCGCGGCTCACACCCTGCGGGGCGGTAAAGGCCAGGCGCATGAAAAAGCGGCCGGTCTCGCGATCCCAGAACTGATTGCTTTCAGCAATATTGGCCTTGAGCGCCGCCAGCTCGGTGGTGACGGCAGCCACGATGCCGGGCCGGTCGGTGCAGCTAAGGGTGAGTACGAAATTGGCCGAAGACAATGCGGGCCTCCCGAGATTTTTTGTGTCGCGCGTCCAAACCGAAACCGGCAATCGGCTGGTGTGGCGGCGCGGGTGCTCGGCCAGCGGTATCAATGGCTTGGCGCCATCCGTCAAGCCTTGGGCTGTGCAGGTGGCGAACGGCGCAACAGAAAAGGGCTGCCCTTACGGACAGCCCTTCCTGAGCTTATCGACCTTGAGGGGCCGGGAGGTGTGTTGCTAGCCGAGATCACTCCCGCTCAACACATGAAAACCCAGACCTTCCTCAAGAGCCAAAACCTCATAAGACACTGGATCACCTCCTTTGCTTTTGTTGAACATGGGGTGAGCTTGCGCCCGTTTTGGGGATCTGTCCAGTCACGAAAGTTCGTTGTTGCGGGCAGCACTATGGGCGAGGTCAGCTTGGCCTCTGCCCACACAAAGTCAGCTTTCTTGCGTGCCTAGCAAATTTCTATTTTGATAGGTACAATGTGCCAAGCAATAACTGAAAGTGATAGGCATGACCGCACTCAGCAGCATAGCAATGAGCGCATACACCGATCTTGTCCGCTTGCTCAGGGACGATGCCGTATCTGACTCAGAGGGCAAACCTACTCTAAAGCAGCGGGGCGAAAAGGCCTATTGGTACGCCGCGCGCCGCGTCGGAACAGAAATGCGCTTCTTCTACATCGGCGAGGACGGAGCCGAAACGCGCGCGCGTATCGACCAGATCGAAGCACTGCGCGCAACAGCGAAGGAACGGCAGGCCGAACGGTCACGGCTGGTGCGCCTCTTACGTGCAGAGGGCATGACACCAACCGACCGGGCCACCGGCTCCATCCTGTCTGCCTTGGCAGGCGCCGGGACATTTCGACTGGGCGGGACCATTGTCGGCACGAACGCCTTTCGCCTCTACGAAGGTGAGCTTGGCTTACGCCTGCCATTGGGGGGGGTGGCAAATACCGGTGACATCGACATGGCCCAGTTCGAGAAGCTCAGCCTCGCCCTGGAAGATCAAGTCGATCCGGGGCTGGCCGAGACGTTCTCGACGCTGAAGTTCGACCCCGTGCCTGGGCTTGATCCGGCGCGAATCTGGCGTTGGGCCCAGGGCGGCAGCGGCCAGCTCGTAGAATTCCTAACTCCCGCGTTCGGTGAGGAAACAATTCGAGACTTGCCCGCGCTCGGCGTCAACGCTCAGGCGTTGAACTATCTCAACTTCCTAATAGCCGAGCCGATCCATGCAGCGGCTATCTACAGATCTGGTGTTCTTGTGCAGGTGCCACGCCCTGAGAAATTCGCAATCCACAAGCTGATCATCGCGGATCGGCGTCGTGAGGACGCGGGGAATCTGAAATCCTCAAAGGACCGCGAACAAGCGGCCTTCCTGATCGAAGTCCTGGCGGATGATCGGCCGGACGATCTGCGCCGCGCCTATGCCACCGCCATGAACGTTGGCCCGCGCTGCCGCGAACACATTGCCAACTCCCTCACACGGATGCCCGACACGAGGAGCGTGCTGAACGGTCTCTAGTTAGCAGCGTTCCCTGCTTGCTGCTCTTCCAGGCAGCGGTCAGACCTGCCGATCCCTGGGCTTGCTCCGCAACTGGATGATCGTTGCGGCCAGGACGCCCAAGGCCACGATGCCGATGATGATGGAGGCCAGCGCATTGACGTCGGGCGAGACGCCCAGGCGCACCTTGGAAAAGATCACCATGGGCAGGGTTGACGAGCCGGGGCCGGACACGAAGCTGGCGATCACCAGATCGTCGAGCGAAAGGGTGAAGCCGAGCAGCCAGCCCGAGACCAATGCCGGGGCAATGATGGGCAGGGTGATGTCGAAAAATGTGCGGACCGGCGAGGCGCCCAGATCCATGGCGGCCTCTTCCAGGCTGCGGTCGAAATCGGACAGGCGCGACTGCACCACCACGCAGACATAGGCGGTGCAAAAGGTGGCGTGAGCGATGACGATGGTCAGCATGCCGCGCCCTTGCGGCCAGCCCAGAAAACCTTCCATGGCCACAAAGAGCAGCAGCAGCGACAGACCGGTGATCACGTCGGGCATGACCAGGGGGGCCGACACCATGCCGGCAAACAGGGTGCGGCCGCGAAAGCGGCGGAAGCGGACCAGGGCAATGGCGGCCAGCGTGCCCAGCACCAGGGCGATGCTGGCGCTGAGCGCGGCAATCTGCAGGCTCAACCAGGCCGCGCCGAGCAATTGCGGGTCGCTGAACAGCTCGCCATACCACTTGGTCGAAAAGCCGGACCAGACAGTGACCAGGCTCGATTCATTGAACGAAAAGATGACCAGCGAGACGATGGGCGCGTAGAGAAACGAAAAGCCCAAGGCCGCGGCGATGGGAAGGAACCAGCCTTTGCGCATGCTATTTCTCCACCACTGCGCCCTGGGCGCGTTGCAACAGCATGATGGGCACCACCACGACCAGCAACATGGCCACCGCCACGGCGGAGGCGCGCGGCCAATTGGTGGCACTGAAGAACTCGTCCCAGAGTACCCGGCCGATCATCAAGGTTTCCGGGCCGCCCAGCAGCGATGGAATGACGAATTCGCCAATGGCCGGAATGAAGACCAGCATCGAGCCGGCAATAATACCGGGCAGCGAGAGCGGCAGGGTGACGAAGAGAAAGGTGTGGATGGGCCTGGCCCCCAGATCCGCCGAGGCTTCGAACAGGGACACGTCGAGCTTCACCAGCGTGGTGTAGAGCGGCAGGATCATGAAGGGCAGGTAGGTGTAAACAATGCCCACATAGACTGCAAAATCGGTCTGCATCATCACGATCGGTTCGATGCCGAACAGGCCGAGAAACTGGTTGATCACCCCATTGCCGCGCATGAAGCCGGTCAGCGCGTAGACGCGCAGGAGGAAGGAGGTGAAGAAGGGCAGCACCACCAGCATGAGCAGGATATTGCGCCAGCGATCGGGAGCGCGGGCAATGGCATAGGCCATGGGGTAACCGACCAGCAGGGTGATGATCGTGGCAATCGCCGCGATGCGGATCGAGCTCAGATAGGCCGCGACATAGAGATTGTCGGTGAACAGGCGGATATAGTTGTTTAGGTGCAATGTCAGTTGCACCGTGCCTTCTTCGCTGGTGAGGAGCGGGGTATAAGGCGGGCGGCCGAACTGCTTGTTCGCCAGCGAAATGCCGAACACCACGGCCAGGGGCACGAGAAAGAACACCAGGAGCCAGATAAGCGGCGCGATCAGCACCAGCATGCGGCCGGTAATGCCGACCCGGGCCAGGCCTTTTTCGACGGCGTTCCAGGGCTTTAGCCGCCGGGGCGGCGGGATGGTGGGATCGTGGGTGGCGGTCATGACGTCAGCACCGAGCCGGCGTCTTCGTCCCAGGTGACATAGACGGTCTCATCCCAGGTGATGGCGTCGGGATTGCCGCGCACCGAATTGGTCTGGCTGACGCGGAGGCGTTTGCCACTCTCAAGCGCGATCTGATAGACCGAGATATCCCCCAGATAGGCGATCTCCTCGACAATGCCGGTGGCCACATTGGCGCCGTGAAGCCCCGCGGGCTGCTCGCGGCTCAGGACCATTTTCTCGGGCCGGATGGCCCACCAGAGGCGTTGTTCGGGCGCGCAGTCGACGCCGTGGCCGACATAGATGTCGCAGCCCAGCTCGCTTGAGCGGATGCGGACATGGTCGGGCTCGTCCTCGGAAACCACGCCCTCAACCATATTGGCCGAGCCGATGAAATTGGCAACGAAGCGCGAATTGGGAAATTCGTAGATATCGGTGGGCTCGCCGATCATGGCGATCTCGCCCTGGTTCATCACCCCGATGCGGGTGGCCAGGGTCATTGCTTCTTCCTGGTCGTGGGTGACCACGATGAAGGTGACACCGAGCTGTTCCTGGATCTTGACCAGTTCGAACTGGGTCTCCTCGCGCAGCTTCTTGTCGAGCGCGCCGAGCGGTTCGTCGAGCAGCAGCAATTTCGGGCGTTTGGCCAGGGCGCGGGCGAGCGCGACGCGCTGGCGCTGGCCGCCGGAGAGCTGGTGCGGCTTGCGTTTGCCATAGTCCTGGAGCTTGACCAGGACCAGCAGTTCATTGACCCGCGCAGCGATCTCGGCGCGCGGCAGGCCGTCGCGTTTCAGGCCATAGGCAATGTTCTGCTCCACGCTCATGTGCGGAAACAGCGCATAGGACTGGAACATCATGTTGACCGGCCGGTTATAGGGCGGCACTTCGGTCATGTCCTGGCCGTCGATTTCGATGGTGCCAGAGGTTGGGGTTTCAAAGCCCGCCAGCATGCGTAGCAGCGTCGATTTGCCCGAACCCGAGCCCCCCAGGAGGCAGAACAGTTCGGATTTGTAGATGTCGAGCGAGACCTCGTGCACCGCGATAATGTCGCCGAATTTCTTCGAGACATTCTTGATGCGCACGAAAGGCTTGTTGTTGGCCGTGTCGCGCCAGGGACGCGTGTCGATGGCTAGCTGCTGCGGCTTCTTGGCCATTGGTGCTCTCTATCCGAAGGGGTGAAGGGCGGCGCGGGCCGCCCTTCGCAACGTGGTTTTACTGACCGGTCTTGATGCGGGTCCAGGTGCGGGTCAGCACTTCCTCGTAATCGGGGGAGTGTGCCTGCATCACGAATGCCTTTTCGATGGTCTCGGCAGGCGGATAGATACCGGGGTTCGACTTGACCTCTTCGTCCACGAATTCCAGCGCCGGCAGGTTCGGGTTGGCGTAGAAGACATAGTTGGTGATGGCGGCTACGACCTCGGGTTCGAGGATGTAGTTGATGAAGGCATGGGCATTTTCCGGATGCGGGGCATCGGCGGGGATGGCCAGGAAGTCAAACAGGGTCGCTGCACCTTCCTTGGGGATCAGGTAGGTCACCTCAACGCCCTGTCCGGCCGCAGCGGCGGCATCGGCGGCGATGAAGATGTCACCCGAATAGCCCAGGGCCAGGCAGATCTCGCCATTGCCCAGGTCGTCGATATATTGCGAGGAGTGGAAGTAGCGGATCGAAGGCTTGATGGAATTCATCAGCGCTTCGGCCGCTGCCAGGTCTTCCTCGCTCTCCGAATTGGGGTCGAGACCGAGATAGTGCAGGGCAATGCCCATGACTTCGGAGGGGCTGTCGAGCACGGCGACGCCGCAGCCGGCGAGCTTTTCGACCACTTCGGGCTTGAACAGCAGGTCCCAGCTTTCCAGATCCGCATCGGGGCCGAGCGCTTCGGTCACCTTGGCGGTATTGTAGCCCAGGCCGATGGTGTTGATCATATAGGGCACGGCATGGGCATTGTCCGGGTCCTGGTTGGCGGCGGTCGCCATCACGGCCGGGTCGAGATTGCCCAGATTGGTCAGCTTGGACTTGTCGAGTTCGAGGATCAGGCCGGCCTGGATCTGGCGCTCGAGGAAGTTGCCCGAGGGAACGACGATATCATAGCCCGAATTGCCGGCCAGCAGCTTGGCATCGACGATCTCGTTATTGTCATAGACGTCATAATTGACCTGGATGCCGGTCTCCGCCTCGAAATTGGCGATGGTGTCCTCGGCAATGTAGTCGGACCAGTTATAGACGTTGAGCACCGGCTCCTCCTGCGCAATGGCAGGGCTCGCAGCCAGTACAGCGCCAAGGGCAATGGCGAGCGACTTTTTCATCAGTTTAGTCTCCTGTGGGGACTGTGGTGGAGGCGATTGGCATGTGCGGGGACAGCCGGTTCGAGGCGCCATGCGCCGGTTCGCGGATAGAGCCGCGGCTCAACCCCGGGGCCTCATCTGGGAGACCCCGGAAATGGGATGAAACGGAGATGGATATGCGCGCGTGGGCGGCGCCGGAAGGCGCCCGGAACTCTTGCGGCGATCAACCCGAAATCGGGCGCGTATCGAGGCGCAGACGATGCGCCGTCAACAATGGATCTAGCCAGCGAAGTGTCCTTTCCCTCTCAAGCACAAAGGCAAATTATCGACAAACCAGAAGGCCGACAAGGCGGTGTGGACGCTGTTTTTTACGGGACTTGACCGCATGGTTGCCGGGGCGCACAAGCTCGCCCAATCACGCCGCCCACAGGCGGCAAATGAGCGTTTCGGAGTAGAACACAATGAGTGCAAAGGCCTATCTGTCGGTTTCAGGCGATGTCAAAGCGGCGCTGGCTGCGGGCAAGCCGGTGGTGGCGCTGGAATCGACCATCATCACCCATGGCATGCCCTATCCGCAGAATCTGAGCATGGCGCAGGAGGTCGAGGCCGTGGTGCGCGCGCATGGTGCGGTGCCTGCGACCATTGCCATCATGGATGGCCGGCTTTGTGTCGGGGTATCGGGCGAGGATCTGCAGCGCCTGGCCGAAGAGGGGCACAAGGCTGCCAAGGCCAGCCGCCGCGACATGGCGGCGCTGCTGGCCAGTGGCGTCATGGCCGGCACGACGGTTGCCACCACCATGCAGATTGCGGCACTGGCCGGCATCCGCATCTTTGCCACGGGCGGCATTGGCGGCGTGCATCGCGGCGCCGAGGACAGTTTTGATATTTCCGCCGATCTTGAAGAGCTTGGCCGCACGCCGGTGGCCGTGGTCTGCGCCGGGGCCAAGTCGATCCTCGATATCGCCAAGACGCTCGAAGTGCTCGAAACCAATGGCGTGCCGGTACTGGGTTTTGGCACCGAGGATTTTCCCGCCTTCTGGGCACGCACCAGTGGCTTCAAGGTCGACCAGCGCCTCGATACGGCGGGCGACGTGGCCAAGCTGCTCGCCATCCAGTCCGACCTCAATATGGGCGGTGTGCTGATCGCCAACCCCATTCCCGAAAGTGATGCCTGGGAAGCCGGTGCCATTGAGGGCTTTATTGCCCAGGCGCTCGCCGATGCCGAGGCGCAGGGGATCAAGGGCAAGGCGACCACCCCCTTCCTGTTGCAGCGCATCTTCGAATTGACTGGCGGCAAGTCGCTGGAGAGCAATATCGCGCTGGTCAAGAACAACGCCAAGGTCGCCGCCCAGATCGCCGTGGCGCTGTCGAGCCAGCTCGCTTCGCGCCCGGCATGAGCGCGCGCGTATTGGTGGTCGGCGATGTGATGACCGACATCATCGTCCGGCCCGAAGGGCCCATCGTGCCTGGCTCGGACCGGCGTGCGGAAATCCGCAACCGGCCGGGCGGGTCAGGGGCCAACCAGGCCGTCTGGCTGGGCGCGGCCGGCGCCGATGTGCTGTTTGCCGCCCGGGTCGGGGCCGCTGACCGGCCCATGTATGAAAACTATTTCCGCGGTCAGGGCGTGGTGCCGGCGCTTGCCGGGGACCAGGATCTGCCCTCAGGAGTGCTGGTGACCATTCTCGATCCTTCGGGGGAGCGCAGCTTTCTGACCGACCGGGGTGCCAATCTCAATTTGAGCCCTGCTGATCTTCCGGAAAGCCTGCTTGAGGGCGTGGGACTGGTGCTGGTCTCAGGGTATAGCTTTTTTGCATCGGGACCGCGCATGGCGGTGCAGCGGCTCCTGCGGACCGCCCGCAAGAGGGATGTGGCCATCGCCATTGATCCGGCCTCGACCGGCTTTCTCGAGGAGGTGGGACCGGCCGTGTTCCTGGGCTGGGTCGGCGCGGGCAGTTGGCTTTTCGCCAATGAAAGCGAAGCGGAACTGCTGACCGGGGAAGCCGATTTCGATGCACAGATGCGCTCGCTTGGCCAGCAATTTGACCAAGTGGTGATCAAGCGCGGCCAGTTTGGTGCGGCGCTGGGCGACCGGGACGGGGTGCGGATGAGCCAGCCGGCACCCATCGTCAAGGTGGTCGATACCACCGGGGCGGGCGATGCCTTCGCCGCTGGCTTCGTTGCGGCGTTGCTGCGCGGCGAGAGCGCGGCAACGTGTTTGACGGCCGGGATCGCAGGCGGCGCCAAGGCGGTTCAGGCGGTGGGTGGGCAGCCGCGATAGAATAGCGGGTCGATGATGATCATCGGGGCCGTGGTCCCTTCTCCCCTTGCCGCCGGGCTCGCCATTCGGGACTAGTCCTCATGGCCTTCTTGCCTCAAATCGCGCCACTGGCGCGATTTGCTCTGCGGGACGGCTCCGCCATTCGAGCCCAGTTCTCATGGCCTTCTCAGCTAAAATCCTTCCACAGGAAGGATTTTGCGGCCTTGCCGCCGCCTCGAAGTCAGTGATCCTCTTGGGCGTCGGCGATGCCCAGATGCCAATAACCAGCGGCCTTGACCCATTCGGGATTGAAGCCGCGTTCCTCGATCAGGTGCGCCTTGACCGCCCGGGCCATGTTCACTTCGCCCGCGATATAGGCATAGGCCTCACCAGGCGGGAAGCCGGCAGCGGCAATGGCGTCCCGCACCAGGCTGGTGGTGCCGGCGGGCGCCCCGTTGCGGTGCACATAGAGCAGGGTGATGTCGGCTTCGGTTTCGAAGTGCTGTTCCTCGGCCTTGCTCTCAACCTCGATCACGGCAACGACTGGTATGCCGGCTGGCAATTCCTCGATGCGGCGGCCGATGGCGGGCAGGGCGGTTTCGTCGCCGGCCAGCAAATACCAATCGAAGGCCAGCGGCACTACCTGGCTGCCCCTTGGCCCGCCGATCACCAGCGTGTCGCCGATCTGCGTAGAAGCGGCCCAGCCAGAAGCCGGGCCATCGCCATGCAGCACGAAATCGAGATCGATCCAGCCCTCATCCACGCTCCAATAGCGCGGCGTGTAGTCGCGCATCTCGCGCCTGGTGCCGGGCGGGAACTGGGCACCATTGGGGCCGACCGGCGGCAGTTCGCTCGGCGTGCCCTCGGGGAAAAAGAAGGCCTTGATGTGGTCGGCATGGCCGGGCGAGACGAAGCCGGTCATGTCCCCTTCCAGCCGGATGCGGCGCATCAGTGGCGTGATGTCGGTGATCCCGGTGACGGTCAGCAGGCGCAGCCGGGTGTCGTGGCGGATGCGCTGGATGACGCGGGCATTGGCGGCAGTCTCGAGCATGAGTTATCCTGATATTGTTAATCAGGAATTAGCGGAGAGATTCTGTCGTGACAAGCTTGACGTAAGCGTCAATGCGCCTATCTCTGCGGCATCTTGCAATGGAGATGACAATGAAGCGCGCGGTCTATGCTCGGTTCGGCCAGCCCGAAACGGTTCTTTCAACACAAGAGGCTGCGCGTCCGGAACCGGGACCAGGCGAAGTCCTGGTGCGCATGGTGCTCTCGCCTATCCACAATCACGACCTGATGACCATTGCCGGTCAATATGGCTTCAAGCCCGCGCTTCCTGCGGTCCCGGGAAAGGAGGCCGTCGGCGTTGTCGAGACCCTGGGCGAGGGGGTGGAAAACCTGCAAGTCGGGCAGCGCGTTGCTGGTGGCGCCCAGAACACCTGGGCCGAATATTACCTGGCCGATGCGCGCCGCCTGGTTCCGGTGCCCGAGAGTGTCGACGATGCCACGGCCTGCCAGCTCGTAGCCATGCCGCTCAGCGCCAAGATGCTGCTCGACACGCTGGGTGTCGAGCCCGGGCAGTGGATTGCCCTGAACGCCGCCAATGGCGCCGTGGGCAAGCTGGTGGCGCAGTATGGCGCGGCCCTTGGTATCAATGTTCTGGGTCTGGTGCGGCGGGCGGAGGCCGTCAAAGAGCTGGCAGCACTGGGCTTTGACAGCGTGGTGGCGACCGAAGGCGAGGGCTGGCAGGACAAGGTGCGGGCGATCACCGGCGGTGCGCCTGTCGTGCGGGGAATTGAGTCCTTGGGCGGCAAGGGGGCAACCCAGTTGCTGAGCATCCTTGGCGATGGGGCCGAATTGATCAGCTTTGGCGCGATGACGGCCCAACCGCTGCAGATTTCGGCGGCAGACCTGCTGTTCCGCGGCATCACGGTCAAAGGCTTCTGGGGCGCCAATCCACCGGTCAAGCCGGAGCGGGTCGGCCAATTGCTCGGCGAACTGATCGCCGATGCTGCAAGCGGAAAGCTCAAGATGCCGGTCGAGAAGACCTTTTCAATCGATGCTGTCGCGGCGGCGGTGGCGGCCAGCGGCGAGCCGGGCCGCAAAGGCAAGATTGCCATTCAAGGCTAGCTGCTGCCTGGCGGCGCTGCATTGGCAGTGCACAGGGCTGACAGCAGGCAAGGGGTTTGCCTATATGGGCAGACCCCTTTTTCCTGCAAGGCGGCAGCATGCACCCCCTGATCGCCCGATTCATTGCCCGGCACGAACCCCGCAAGGATTGGCGGGTGCACGCCAAATCGGCCACTGCCACCGCGGCGGCGGTGACGCTGATCGGCTATCTCTCGGCGGTCACCGGTCTGCCCTTGCTGCTGGCGCCGCTGGGGCCAACGGCGCTGGTGATCTTTGGGCAACCTGAATCGCCAAATGCGCAGCCGATCAACATCTTCGCGGGCTATTTCATTGGTACGGTCGCGGCGGTGCTGGCCATGTCGGTGGTGCCCGAGCCGTTCTGGCTGGCCACGCTCTGCGTGGGGCTGGTGATGCTGGTCATGCTGGCGTTGCGCGTCACCCATCCCCCGGCAGCGGCCGTGCCGCTCCTGACCTATACCGGCCGTGTGGACGCGGTGACCTTGTTTGTCGTGCTGTTCCTGGCCTGCCTGCTGCTGGTGGTGATGGGCACCCTATTGCATCGCCTGCCGCCGCAAAGGCGGCGCTACCCGCTGCCGCTGGCCGAGGAAGTCGAGAAGGATTGAGGAGCCATGCCCTGGTGACAGGGTCTGGCAGCACGGCACACTAAAGTGCATGGCACCAGTTAAACGACCAGGGAGGGAGCGGCGTGTCCATCATCAGCCACATCACATTGGGAACCAATGACAAGGCCCGTTCGGCCGCCTTCTACGATGCTGTGCTCGGCGTGCTGGGGTTCGAGCGCCTTGCCAAGCCGCCGGAAAAGCCGCTGGCCTATGAGAAGAACGGGCAGATGCCCACGATCTATCTCTACACCCCGGAAGACGGGCGGCCTGCGACCTGGGGCAATGGCACCCATGTGGCGCTGATCGCCGAGAGCGCTGCGCAGGTGGAGCAGTTTCACGCGCTGGCTCTTCAACATGGTGGCAGCGACGAAGGCGCGCCGGGCCCGCGCCCGCATTACGGACCAAACTACTTCGCGGCCTATGTGCGAGACCCCGACGGCAACAAGCTGCAGGCAGTCTGCTACGCCTGAGCTTGGACGACGAGTCCGAGCAGACGGTCCTGTTCCTGCCGCAGCGCAAAGAGCCGCGTTGAGGTGTCCGGAAGGGCATTGGCGCTGGTGATGAGTTCGCCCTTTTTCACTGGCGCGGTCACCTTGCCGCCCTCGAGCAGGCCCACCGGCAGGGCGCCGGCCGCGCGGGCGTCGGTGACAGTCATGGCAAAGGAGCGGTAGCAGGTCTCGCCAATCGCATCGAGCGCCTCGCCGGGTTTGAGATCGCGCTTGGCGACGGCGCAGACTTCAGCCACCGGACGGGGCAGCGGCACCATGTCCGGCTTGCCGGTCAGCATGATGCGGGCGCAGGTCAGCGGCACTTCGAGGCTCGTCAGGTGATAAGGGCGGAAAAAACCGTAATAGGGCCCGTGGCCAATATGCAGATCATCCATGCGCTCGATGATGCGCGGGTGCGTGGCCTTGACGATGACGAAGACCCCCGGCGCCACACCCTTGCCGATGGTGAAATCGACCACCCCCGAGGAATTGAGAATGCCGCCATCTTCCCTGGGGATCAGCACCTTTGCCATATCGTCGCGATTGGTGGCGGGGCCGTGCATGCCGGGAATATCGGGCATCAGTCCGGTGGCATTGGCAATGGCCGTCATTTCGACGGCGGTCTTGGAGCCATCGACGAACTCCACCAGCATGCGCGGGTTCATGTTCCGGCGGGTGGCCTCCTCGCGATAATCATCGGGCACGGCGTCATGCTTCAATGGATTGTTCTTGCCCTTGCCGGCCGCAACGATATCCAGGCCGAGGGCGGAGACAAACTCGATCAACTCCATGCACGAGCTTGGCTCATCCCCGGCGCCCACCGAATAGACCACGCCGAGCTTGTCGGCCTGGGCCTTGAGATAAGGCCCGATGGTGACGTCGGCCTCGACATTCATCATCACCAGATGCTTGCCGTGTTCCATGGCCATCAGGTCATAATCTGCAGCGACGCCCGGCTTGCCGGTGGCATCGATGACGACATCGATATTGGGGGTAGTGACCAGCGTTTCGGCCGAGGTGATGGCAATCTTGCCGGCCTCAATGGCTGCGGTGGCGGCGCTGGGCGTGTCGCAGACCTTGCCCATCGTGTCCTCGCCATAGGCGATGGTCATGGCAGCGAGTGCGGTTTGGGGCCGGCGGGTGGCGATGGCCGCCATTTCGATGCCGGTCATCAGGCTCATCTGGGTGACCAGATCGGTGCCCATTTCGCCCGAGCCGATCACGCCGACACGGATGGTCCTGCCCTCAGCAGCGCGCTGGGCGAGGTCACGGGCAAGGCCGGTCAGGGCGATCTTTGAAGGCATGAGGCGGTCCAGTTCTGGTATCGCGCCTGCGATAACCCTGTGTGGGGGCGGGGGCAAGGATTGAGTTGGGGGTAGGAGGTGCGGCTGATCCTGCCAACCGCCATTCGAGCGTAGCTCTCATGGCCTTCTTGGCTCAAACGGCTCCACCGGAGCCGTTTGTCCTACGGATCGCCAGCGAAGTCTTCGGGCCTATGAGCCTCCAACCGCGCCACTGGCGCGTTTGGCCGCGATGCGGACGGGTCATAGTTAGCAATTCTTAAACCGTTGGGGCTGAATATGCCGCTTGGAGAAGACTCCCGGGGGCACCTTTACGAAATGGCCAAGCAAAACCTGCAGACGGTCGCCTTGCCTGAAATCATCGACCTTGATTCGATCGATGGCATTCGCGACCAGTTGATCGACGCCCTGGAGGAGGGACCGGTTGCGGTCCAGGCCGGTGCCGTCGAGCGGGTGTCGACCAATGCGCTGCTGCTGCTGATCAGCGCCGCCGAGACCGCCCGGAGACACCATTTCGAGTTTTCTATTGAAGCGCCGAGCGCGGCCATGGGCGCCGCGATCGAACGGCTGGGCCTGAGTGCCCGGTTTTCAGGGATGATGAAACAATGACGTTGCGTGTACTCACGGTCGACGATTCGCGGACCATTCTGGCCATGCTGCACCACACGCTGAGCAATGCCGGCTTTGAGGTGCTGCAGGCCGAGGATGGCAAGCAGGGCCTGGATGTGCTCAGGAGCCAAGATGTGGATGTGGTGATTACCGACATCAACATGCCGGTGATGGACGGGATCGAGTTCATCAAGAACGTCCGGGCCACCGGGCAGCACAATTCGCTCCCCATCCTGATCCTGACCACCGAGACCAGCCAGGACAAGCGCGACCAGGGCAAGGCCGCCGGCGGCACCGGCTGGATCGTCAAGCCGTTCGATCCGGAAAAGCTGATCTCGGTCATCAATCGCGTCGTGCACTAAACCAAGAACCAGTACGGACCCAGAAGGGTTGGAAGCGTAAGAATGAGTGATCTCGACGACTTCAAGGCCACCTATTTTGACGAATGTTCCGAGCTCCTGACCGAGCTTGAAGAACAGTTCGCCGTCATTGAAGAGGGCGAGCGGGGGGCGGACCGGCTCAATGCGGTGTTCCGGGCCATTCATTCGATCAAGGGCGGCGCCGGGGCCTTCGGCTTTACCGCGCTGGTGGGCTTTGCCCATGCCTATGAAACGCTGCTTGATTATGTCCGGGACGGCCGCATCGAGTTGACCGATGATGTGGTCGTGCTGTGCATCCGCGCCAATGACATCGTTGCCGATCATGTCAATGCCGCCCAAACGGGCGAGGCGTTGCCGGCCGATTACGGTGCCGAGGAAAAAGCCCGCTTCGACGCGTTGGCGCGCGGCGAAACGGCTTCGGACAGCGTTGAGGAGGACGAGCTGGACGGGGAAATGGTCGAGGAGTTCGATCTTGATTTCACCCCCGTCATGGTCAATCTCGATGCCCCCAAACCAACCGGGGAAGCGCCGGTCGAAGATGTGTTCGACGACGCCCCGATGATGGCTGCCGAGGGGCAGTGGGAAATCCGTTTCACCCCGCACCGTGCGCTCTATGCCCGGGCCAATGATCCATTGCTGCTGTTCCGCGAGCTGGCGGCCCTGGGCAAAATGAACGTGCGCGCCATTTTGAGCGATGTGCCGCCGCTGTCTGATTTCGAGCCCTTTGGCGTCTACTGCACCTGGGAAATCACCCTTGTGGCCCCAGGTCTGGGCGAGGACGCCATTCGCGAAGTGTTCGAATTTGTCGAGGGTGATTGCGACATCATCATTGCCCAGGCCGGCACCGTGCCCGGGCTTGTGTCTGATGAATCCGAGATGGCGGCCGACGTTTCGGCCGAGGCGGCGACGGACGAACCGGATCTGTCGAGCCTGCTGGCCCTGACCGAGGAAGAGGTGGCGGCTCCGGTCGAACCTGTCGTGCCGCCGGCCGCGTTTGCGCCCGAGCCGCCTGCCGCCGAGATTGGTCCGCAGGACAGTTTTGATGAAGCTCCGGCCGACCTGAGCTTTGCCGCACTCGCTGCCGAAATTGCGCCTGCGCCTGCGCCGGCGCCCAAGGTGGACAAGCCTGCTCCTGTCGCCGCTTCGGCGCCGGTTGCCAAACCGGCTGTGCCGACGGGTGGTGGCGAGAGCGAGGAAGGCACTGGCCGCTCGGTTGGCGTGCAGTCGATCCGTGTCGATCTCGACAAGGTGGACCGCGTCGTCAACATGGTGGGCGAGCTGGTCATCACCCAGTCCATGCTGACCCAGCAGATGGATGAGACGCTGCGCGCCCGCTATACCGAACTGGTGCGCGGGCTCGAAGTGCTGGCCCAGACCACGCGCGGACTGCAGGATTCGGTGATGGCGATCCGCGCCCAGCCGGTCAAGTCCGTATTCAGCCGCATGCCGCGCCTGGCGCGCGAGCTGGCCACCAAGACGGGCAAGAAGATCAAGCTCGAGACCATTGGCGAGAACACCGAGATCGACAAGACGGTGATCGAGCAATTGTCCGATCCGCTGACGCACATGATCCGCAATTCGGCCGACCACGGCATTGAGAGCCCGGAAAAGCGGCTGGCCGCAGGCAAGCCGGAATCGGGCACTATTCGCCTTTCCGCCGAGCAGGCGGGCGGCAATATCCTGATTATCGTCGAGGATGACGGGGCCGGCATCAACCGCGAGCGCGTCCTGGGGCTCGCCCGGGACAAGGGGATTGTGGCCCCCGATATCACGCCGACCGACGAGCAGATCGACCAGCTCATCTTTGCCCCCGGCTTCTCCACGGCCGAGGCCGTGAGCGATATTTCCGGCCGTGGCGTGGGCATGGACGTGGTGCTCTCCAATATCAAGAAGATCGGCGGCTCGGTGCATGTCCGGAGCTGGCCCGGCCGGGGCACGCGCATGACCTTGCGCCTGCCGCTGACGCTGGCCGTGCTCGATGTCATGCTGGTCAAGGTCGGTGGCGGCCCCTATGTGGTGCCGCTGTCCTCGATCGTTGAGACCATGCAGTGCAGCCGCGCTGCCTTCGAGCGGGTGCCATCGGGCGGCCGGGTGCTGCAGGTGCGGGGCGAATATGTGCAGGTCATCGACCTGGCACAGCGCTTCGAGCTCTCCAGCCAGCAGAACCCGGACGACCAGTTCGTGGTGCTCTGCGAGGCCGAGGGCAATCAGAAAGTGGCGCTGGTGGTGGACGACATTATCGGCCAGCAGCAAGTGGTGATCAAATCGCTCGAGGAGAATTTCGAGAGCGTCGACGGCATCGCCGGCGGCACCATTCTGGGCGATGGCAATGTGGCGCTGATCGTGGATGTGCAGGGGCTCAGAACCTCGCCGATCCACCAGAATGCCGCCTAGCCAAGAAAAGGCGCATGGCGCCGTTAAGGAATTGGCGTCGATTGACGCGTTAGGATCAAGCCAAGTGCCCAGGACGGGCGGAAGAAGAGGCGAGAAAAGATGGAAGCGCTGAGCCTTCGCGACGATATGAGCGACAAGACGGCCGTTGCCGGTCAGAACACCCTGCAATTGATCGCTTTTTCGATCGGCGAGCAGACTTATGGCGTAGAGATCACCACGGTGCGCGAAATCCGCGCCTGGAACGGGGCCACCCCGCTGCCCAATACCCGCGAATTCGTGCGGGGCGTGATCAATCTGCGCGGCACCATCGTGCCGATCTTTGATCTGCGGGCTCGCTTCGGCGACGGCCAGACCTCGCCCACCAAGAACCATGTCGTGGTGGTGATGAGCGTGGGCGACAAATGGGTCGGCATCCTGGTCGACGCGGTCTCCGACATCCTGACCGTCAATCGCGACGACATTCACAATGTGCCCGAGGGCAATTCCATCGATACCGAGCTGCTCAACGGCATCGTCACCCATGACAGCCGAATGGTCGGCCTGATCGACCTGCACGCAGTGGTGTCCGGGGCGAAGATGGACGGCTAGGCCGGGCCAGCAAGCCTGAGACTTTTCGAAGGGCGCCGCGCGGCGCCCTTCTTCGTTGTTAGTGGCAGGCCAGTGCTAATCGACTTTCTTGCGATAGACCTGCACCACATTGCCCTTGGGCGTCACGTCGCAACGGATCAGCTCCAGCCGTGTCGTGGGATCGCCGGGCTCGAACAGGTGTCGGCCCTCGCCCGCCACCACCGGATGGGTGATGAGCGAAAGCTCGTCCATCAGCCCGGCAAACAGCAATTGCCGCACCAGCGAAATGCCGCCCATGGCAGCAATCTCACCGCCCGGCTGGGATTTGAGCTGGCGCACGAAATCGACCAGATCACCCTCGATCAGGCTGGAATTGGACCAGTTCGCCATGTCGCCGGACGTCAGCGTGCTGGACGCTACATGTTTGGGCACGCCATTGATGAACTGAGCAAAATCGATGTCCTGTTCGGCCTTGGGCCAATAGCCCGCCCATTCCGACCAGCCGGTCCGGCCCATGAGCACGGTATCGACGCGGTCCTGTACCCCGGTCAGCATCTGCCCCAGCTGGTCGTCAAAGCTGTCGAACTGGAACTTGAACGGGTCCTGCACCACCCCATCGACGGAATGAAAAAGCCCGGCTGTCACTTTACGCATCTGCTTATTTCCTCTGGTTTCGGACGGCACATTACCGCCCGTTTCGCTGAGGCGACGAGGGAGGGGCGATGGGTTCGACAATTTTTTCGGCTACCGGTAGGTGTGTGGAAATCGAGCTAAAGAACAGCAACGCTTGGGTCGATTTGCGGATCACAATTTGCCGCCGATCCCGCGAGGAAGGCGAGGACCTTCATTCAATCCAGCCCATCAGACCTATCATTGTAAAAACCGGTGGCACCGGAGCCTCGGACAGATCTGAGATCTTCTTCCACTTGGATGAAACCTCATTCGGATCAAGCAAACCGACCTCAAACGCGTTGGTTATGATCCCGCCAGAAATTTCATCCTTGAATCCAGATATCCGGGAGATGGGATACTGGCCGTAGTAGAGCTCTTGCTTTACGTGCAGCCCAACGTCCAGATCGACTGAAACCATGGTGCCATAACCGTTGTCTATGCGCACATTAGGCTCGGCAAATATGGGCACTCGATCATGTTCGCCGGGTTCCACTGACCATTCGCCTTTGTTCCAGCGGCGTATGGCGGTTTCATAACAAGTCCCCAACTTTCTCCCGTCCGCTGATTCAACAACCAACTGATCAAAAAAGCCGTCTCGAATTACAAATGGCAACGGACTAGACATCGATACGCCGAAGGAAATTGCTGCACTTCGGAAGTCGCAGATTGCCGGCATAGTTACACGCGCCTGCCACTTGTGGGGATCAGTATCCACTGGACTATATAGGTCGATTTGCAGCTTCTGAGCCCGAGCTTTCGCAGACTTGGAGAACCCACGAGGGCAGACTAGAACACCTTTCTGACCACCAACGTCATCAACAAGTCCCCAAAACTCCTCGACACCCTTAACGTCAACGGGTGCCTTATAGTCCTTGCAGTCGATAACTATCAAAATCTCGTACTGCCCTACGGAATTTTTCATCAGCACGTCGATTTGCCGATCGCGCCCGCTGTGTCGGCCCGGTAGCTTCACGTTGTGCAGAACTTCGGCGTCAGGAGCCAACTGTTGCTGGATGCGGGCGACAAGCTTCTCCAACTTCGCGAAGTCGGCTTCCGTAAGTTCATTTTCTTTGTCGGTCATCACGGATGCTCTACCCTAAACTCGCTCTAGATACCTGCCATCTTAATCGAAAGCCCGGGGCGCGCGCCCCGGGCCTTCATCATTTCAGTCCAGACGAGGTCTGGTCACCCCAGATGCGCCAGCACGGCCAGCAGCAGCAGGGCCACGATATTGGTGATCTTGATCATCGGGTTGACGGCGGGGCCCGCCGTGTCCTTGTAGGGGTCGCCGACGGTGTCGCCGGTGACCGAGGCTTTGTGGGCGTCGGACCCCTTCTGGTGGGTCACGCCATGGCTGTCGGTGAAGCCGTCCTCGAAGCTCTTCTTGGCATTGTCCCAGGCACCACCGCCGGCCGTCATCGAGATGGCGACAAACAGGCCGGTGACGATCACGCCCATGAGCATGGCGCCCACGGCTGAGAAGCCTGCGGCGGGGCCGGCAATCCACATGATGACAAAGAAGACGACAATGGGGCTGAGCACCGGCAGCAGGCTCGGGACGATCATTTCCTTGATCGCTGCCTTGGTGAGCATGTCGACAGCCCGGCCATAATCGGGCTTGTCGGTGCCCGCCATGATGCCCGGCTTCTCCTTGAACTGGCGGCGCACTTCCACCACCACGGACTGGGCCGCGCGGCCCACCGCCGTCATCGACATGCCGCCGAACAGGAAGGGCAGCAGGCCACCGAACAACAGACCCACCACGACATAGGGGTCGGCCAGAGAGAAGCTGAGATTGCCCATGCCCTGGAAGATGGCCGGGGCATCTTCGAGCCCGGCAAAGTAGATCAGGTCCTGGGTGTAGGCGGCGAACAGCACGAGGGCCCCAAGACCCGCCGAGCCGATGGCATAGCCCTTGGTGACGGCCTTGGTGGTGTTGCCCACCGCATCGAGCGCGTCGGTGTTCTGCCGCACTTCCTTGTCGAGACCGGCCATTTCGGCAATGCCACCGGCATTGTCCGTGACCGGACCGAAAGCATCGAGCGCGACGATAATGCCAGCAAGCGCCAGCATGGTTGCTACTGCCACTGCAATGCCGAACAGGCCTGCCAGCGAATAGGTGACGATGATGCCGGCAATGATGGTCAGCGCCGGCAGGGCGGTGGATTCCAGCGACACGGCCAGACCCTGGATGACATTGGTGCCGTGACCAGTGACCGACGCCTCGGCGATGGAATTGACCGGGCGGCGATTGGTGCCGGTGTAGTATTCGGTGATGACGATGATCAGCCCGGTAATGACCAGGCCCACCACGCCGCACCAGAACAGGCTCCAGGGGGTGAATGTCTTGCTGGTGGTCTCGATGGAAACATTCATGTCGCCGAACATCAGCCAGAGCACCGGCAGCAGCGCCACCAGCGAGAGCACGCCCGTGGCGATGACGCCCTTGTAGAGCGCACCCATGATGTTGTTGTCGGAGCCGAGCTTGACGAAATAGGTGCCGATGATCGAGGTGACGACGCAGGCCCCGCCAATGGCCAGCGGCAGCACCATGCCGATCAGGCGGAACTGCTCGGGCAGGATGATCGCGGCCAGCACCATGGTGGCAACGATGGTGACCACATAGGTTTCGAAGAGATCGGCGGCCATGCCGGCGCAGTCCCCGACATTGTCGCCCACATTGTCGGCGATGGTGGCGGGGTTGCGCGGGTCATCTTCGGGAATGCCCGCCTCGACCTTGCCCACCATGTCGCCACCGACGTCCGCACCCTTGGTGAAGATGCCACCGCCCAGACGGGCGAAGATGGAGATCAGCGATGCGCCGAAGCCCAGGGCCACCAGTGCATCGATCACAGTGCGGCTGGTCGGCTCGAATCCCATGCCGGTCAGCACCATGAAATAGAGCGTGACGCCGAGAAGGCCGAGCCCTGCCACCAGCATGCCGGTGACCGCACCGGACTTGAAGGCCAGGTCAAGCCCCTTGGCCAGCGAGCCGACGGCGGCCTGGGCGACGCGCACATTGGCCCGGACGGACACATTCATGCCGATGAAACCGGCCGCGCCCGAAAGCACCGCACCGATCAGAAAGCCGATGGCGGCATAAATGCCGAGAAGGAAATAGGCGGCAATCAGGATGACCACGCCGACAATGGCGATGGTGGTATATTGGCGCTTGAGATAGGCCGATGCGCCTTCACGCACGGCCGCCGAGATTTCCTGCATGCGCGCCGACCCTGCATCGGCCTTGAGCAGGCCTTGAGTGGTCACCACGCCATAGACGATAGACAGGCCACCGCACACAACGATCAGCCAAAGTGCCAGATCCATAAGAAGTCCCTCGAAATGTTCTCCTCCGAGGGCCCGCGCTGGCACCGGCCGG
The DNA here is from genome assembly GCF_003056405.1 of Devosia indica. Classification (GTDB taxonomy): domain Bacteria; phylum Pseudomonadota; class Alphaproteobacteria; order Rhizobiales; family Devosiaceae; genus Devosia; species Devosia indica. The sequence continues at coordinate 121,483 of NZ_PYVZ01000009.1, read as the reverse complement.
GTCTTTTGCCCGGTCCAATCCCCGCCCTCCATCGGGCCCCCTCTGAAAGGGGAGCTTAGCGGGAATAATTCGTTAAGCAATGGGAGTTGCGATGTTTTGTCGCAAGCCCTAAGCGGGCAGTGCACTCGCCCGTGCTGCAAGCGCGTCGGCAGAGCCGGATACGGACAGTGTCTTGAGCCGGCCGGTGTCGCCGCTGACCAGCGCAATCGAGGATTTGGGCACGCCCAGCGCCTTGGCGATCAGGGCGATGACGGCGGCATTGGCGCGGCCCTTGTCGGGCACGGCTGCAACGCGGACGCGCAGGACCACGGAACCGTCATCGCGCGTCTGGCTGCCGTCGATGATGTCACGCCCGGCATTGGGCGTGACACGGAGGAACAGCAGAAGGCCGCTATCCGTCTGCCGGGCAAAGCCGGGCAATGCGCCCAAGTCAGGCTAGATGCCGGCGCGGATGACCGCGGGATAGATGTAGTAGCCGATGATCGACTGGATGAAGAAGATCAGCAGGAAGGCGATCAGCGGCGACAGGTCGAGGCCCGAGAAATTGGGCATGAAGCGCCGGATGGGCTTGAGCACCGGATCAGTAAGCTGGTTGAGCACCTGCCAGACCGTGGCCACGAACTGATTGCGCGTGTTGATGACGTTGAACGAGATCAGCCAGCTCATGATGATCATGATGAGCAGCACCCACCAATAGAGCTGCAGCAGGATCAGGATGATGTCGAGCACGGCGCGCATGGGCGTCTCCGGTAAGGCGTTGGCAAACGCGGCAGAAAAACGGTCCGATTTATCTAGTGGCTGCTGGCGCCGGGGGCAAGGGCGGGCCGCTCGAAGCATTGGGGCATCGCATCAAAAACGCGATGCGATGCCCCGAATGACTTTGGGTCCGGTACGCAGAACTCTTCTATCCGGACCCGCACACAAGTGCACAAAGCGTGCCAGTTCTCGGGGCCCGGAAAACCGGGATGGAAGATTAAACGATTGTAAATATTCGCATTTTGCGGCGATCCAGCCCATTGCATATTGCAAGCGCCTTGCAAAACGCGACTTATTCGGCGGGCCTGGCCGGCTTCCAGGTGACGACCCGGAAGAGATAGATCAGCACCACGGCGGCCAGCACCAGATAGCTCAGCGGGTCGAGCACCACTTCGATCATTTCGTAGTGCTCGTGCAGGATATAGCCTGCCAGCGTAAGAAAGGTGTTCCAGATCAATGCGCCCGTGGTAGAGGCCAGGAGGAACAGCGGCAGCGGCATGGCGGCAAGGCCCGCCGGGATCGAGATCAGCGTGCGGATGATCGGCATCAGGCGGCCGAACAGCACGATGATCGGCCCGAAGCGGCGGAAGAAACCCACGGCGGTGTCGATTTCCTCGGCATTCATGGTCAGGAGCCGGCCATAGCGGTCGGCCAGCCATTTGACGCGGTCAAGACCGAACAGCCGCCCGGCAAAATACCAGGGCAGCATGCCCACCACGGCCCCGAAGGTCGCGGTCGCCAACACGCCGAACAGGTTGAGCTGGCCGCTGGCCGCCGCAAAACCGGCAAAGGGGATGATGAGTTCGGACGGAATGGGCGGAAAGATCGATTCGGCCAGCATGACCAGGAAAATCCCGACATAACCGAGTTCGGTAATGGTCTGGATGATCCAGTCAGTCATGCTTCCCCGCTAGGTGCTCGATGTCACCCCGGCGACAGCCGGGGCCCATCTTGAGGTCTACACACCCATCCTGAACGTGGCGTTATCTCAGGATGGATCCCGGCTTTCGCCGGGATGACAGCCGAGTGTGTGTGGAAATCAGGCTGACTTGGCGGCCCGGCTCATGCGCTTGCGATCATTGGGGTCGAGCCAGATCTTGCGCAGGCGGATCGACTTGGGCGTCACCTCGACATATTCGTCTTCGGCAATATAGCCCAGGCTCTGTTCCAGCGTCAGCTTCTTGGGCGTGGTCAGGCGCACCGCCTCGTCCTTGGACTGGGTACGGATATTGGTGAGCTGCTTGCCCTTGAGCGCGTTGACCTCGAGATCGTTCTCGCGGTTATGCTCGCCAATGATCATGCCTTCATAGATGTCGACGCCGGCGTCGATCAGCATCGAGCCGCGGTCTTCCAGGTTCCACAGCGCATAGGCGACCGACTGGCCGGTGCCGTTGGAAATCAGCACACCGGTGCGGCGGCCCGGCAGGTCGCCCTTGAAGGGCACGAAGGAGTGGAACAGGCGGTTGAAGATGGCGGTGCCGCGGGTGTCCGAGAGCAGTTCGGGCTGGTAGCCGATCAGCGAGCGGGTGGGAACCAAAAGCTGGATGCGGGTGCGGCCAACGCCCGAGGGGCGCATATCGGTCAATTCGCCCTTGCGCTCGGTAAGCTTCTGGACGACGGCGCCGGTGAACTCGTCATCGACGTCGATGATGACTTCCTCGACCGGCTCCATGCGCTGGCCATTTTCTTCCTTGAACAGCACCTTGGGGCGACCAATGGTGAGCTCGAAGCCTTCGCGGCGCATGTTTTCGATCAGGACGGCGAGCTGGAGTTCGCCGCGGCCGGCAACGTCATAACTGTCATTGTCGTCACCCGGGGTCACCTTGATGGCGACATTGCCTTCAGCCTCGCGCATCAGGCGCTCGCGGATCACGCGGGACTGCACCTTGTCGCCTTCGCGACCGGCCAGCGGGCCGTCATTGATGCGGAAGGTCACCGACAGCGTCGGGGGATCGATCGGCTTGGCAGCGATCGGCGTGGTCACCGAGGTGGCGCACAGCGTGTCGGCCACGGTCGAGGTGACCAGGCCTGCAATGGCGACGATGTCGCCGGCTTCGCCGACATCCACCGGGGTGCGCTCAAGGCCACGGAACGCCAGAACCTTGGAGACGCGGCCTTTTTCGACTTCCTTGCCCTCGCGATTGAGGGTGTGGATCGGGTCATTGGCCTTGACCGAGCCCGAGGTGATGCGGCCGGTCAGGATGCGGCCCAGGAACGGGTTGCGCTCAATGGTGGTCACCAGCATGCGGAAGGCACCTTCCTCCACCTGCGGCTCGGGCACATGCTCGACGACCTTGTCGAGGAGCGGCGCCAGGGTTTCCTTGGGGCCGGCAGGATCCTCGGCCATCCAGCCCTGCTTGGCCGAACCATAGAGCACGGGGAAATCGAGCTGCTCGGGCGTGGCGTCGAGTGCGATGAACAGGTCGAAGATTTCTTCGAGCACTTCGAGGTGCCGCTCATCGGACTTGTCGATCTTGTTGATCGCAACGATCGGGCGGAGACCCTGGGCCAGGGCCTTGCCGAGCACGAACTTGGTCTGCGGCATGGGGCCCTCGGCAGCGTCCACCAAGATCACCACGCCATCCACCATGGACAAAATACGTTCCACCTCACCGCCGAAATCGGCGTGGCCGGGGGTGTCCACAATATTGATGCGGGTGTCTTTCCAGGTCAGCGAGGTGACTTTGGCCAGAATGGTGATGCCGCGCTCGCGCTCGATATCATTGCTGTCCATGGCGCGTTCTTCGACGCGTTCGTTTTCGCGGAACGAGCCGGACTGCTTGAGCAGCACGTCGATCAGCGTGGTCTTGCCATGGTCAACGTGAGCGATGATGGCGATATTGCGCAGGGACATATGTGGGTCAGGCCTCTTTGGCATGATCCCAATACCTTGGGCCGCGAAAGGGGCGGCAACAAACGGCTGAACCATGCAGGAATAAACACGGCACCCGGCCCGGAGGGAACCCGGTTTGGGCGCATTCGGCGCTGCCTTACAGGAGAACGGTGTTCTCCACAAGCGCAGGAGATGCAGGGCGGGGTTGCGCGTCAACGACCAGACGCGCTGTTTTGCCCCCACCCCGCCCCAGAGGAGAGAGGTGAAGGCAGGGTCAGCCGGCCCGGTTTAGTTCAGCGATCGCGGCAGGTCCTCCGCTTGCCAGAGCCCAAGGCCAAAGCCATCGGGGTCCAGAAAGTCGGCGCTCCAGCCGCCCGGCGCCTCGGAAACCGGGGTGACGATATTGACACCCTGCCGGGCCAGTTCGGCGACGACATCATCGATACCGCCTTCATCGAGATCAAAGACGATGGCGGGGGTGTCGCCACGCTTGCCCTCCATCTGGAAGAAGATCAGGCCCGGCCCGTTCTCAATCTGCGCCTGCAGCCAAAACGGCTCGGCGCCCTCCTGCCGCTTGAGCTGCAAGCCAAGCGTCTGGTTGTAGAAGGTCTCGGTGCGGACAATGTCGCTGACATAAAAGACGATGCTGACATTTTTCGGCTTCAGTTTCATTGCGCTGTCTCCTTGCGCGTAAGCGGCTTGTCGAGTGGTTGGTAAAGACCCATCGGATGCCCGTCCGGATCGAGAAAGGCCGCCCCCTTGCCATCGGGTGCATCGCCGACCGGCGAAACAATGGTGGCGCCGTAATCGGCCAGGGCGGCCACGACATCGGCGATGCCGCCCTCTGCCAGGGTGAAGGTCACGAGCGGGCTGCTGCCCGGTTGTGGCTGGCCTGGCATGACACTGATGCTGAAATCGGCGCTGAGCCGGGCAAACAGGAAGGGGCCTGCGCCCGCGTCGCGTCGCTCGAAAGCGATGCCCAGTACATCCGCATAGAAGCGGGCGCTGCGCTCAAGATCGCTGGCGTGGTAGACGAGGCAGGCCTCGGATGGTTTGAACAGCATATTGGCATCCTCTGGTTTGCGGCCGCATTTGTGCTGCCGTTACCTGCCTATTGCCGCGGCGCGCCGTTTTGTGAGCGGCGCACCACAAATAAATGTCCGTCCGGGTCGTGGCTGGCGAAACTGCCGCCATGACGGAGCAGTGCCGGCAGCAGCACATCCCGAATGCGCCCATAGGCCAGGTCCAGATGCAGCCCGCTCAATTCGTGCGGGGCGGCCAGCCCCCTGGCCACCAGATGGCGCTTGAGCGCGCTGATCCGCTGCCGCAGCGCGGTGTCTGGCAGGTTGAGCAAATAGGCGATCTCGCGCCGGTTGTGCCCGGTCAGCACCAAAGCAGCGATGACCCGGAGCGCCTTGGGCAAGCCAGCCAGCACTTCGGCGGGCGCCCCCTCTTCGGTGGCGGCTTCGCTGCGTCCGGCCTGCCACAGTCCATCGCGGTGGCGCTGCCGCCGCGCCGTCCGCGCGCTCATGCGGGCCTTGTTGCGCACAACCCCGCTCAGCCAGCGCAGATTGGCCTGATCGTCGAGATCGGCCCGGCCCTGCTCAATAGCCACGAGCAAGGCATCCTGCACCACATCCTCGGCCAGCACCGCGCCGGCTTCCCGACGGGCAATGGCGATCAGCTTGGAAAAATTCTGCATTGGCATGCTGCGGAGAGTGCCAGCCGGCCCCGGCTGCGACAAGCGTGGTCTACGAGGCCTTGCGGCTGGCCAGTGTCTTGGCGGCTTCTGAATGCAGCAGATTGGCCAGGGCCGCCGGCTGCAGGGGTGGGGAGAACAGGAAGCCCTGCACCTCCGAGGCGCCATGCTCGCGGACCATGGCCAATTGCTCCTCGGTCTCCACCCCTTCGGCAGTGGTCGACATGCCCAGCGATTGTCCCAACCCGATAACCGCCTTGATAATGGCCTGGCTGTCGGCGCGGGTGGTCAGATCGGCCATGAAGCTGCGGTCGATCTTGATCTTGTCGAAGGGGAAGCTGCGCAGATAGCTGAGCGAGGAATAGCCGGTGCCGAAGTCATCCATTGAGATGCGCACGCCCATGCCGCGCAGCGCATGCAGGGCGACAATGGTGCTTTCATTCTCGGTCAGCAGCAGGCTCTCGGTGATCTCGAGTTCCAGCCGGGTGGGTTCAAGATCGGCGGCCTCGAGAGCTGACTTGACCTGTCCGACCAGGTCCTTGTGGCGGAACTGCACCGGCGAGAGATTGACCGCCACCCGCACGTCGCCCGGCCAGGTGGCCGCCGCCTTGCAGGCCTCGTGCAGCACCCATTCCCCAATCGGCACGATGAGGCCGGTTTCCTCCGCCACGGGGACGAATTCCACCGGCGAAATGGTGCGATCGTCGTGGTCCCAGCGCAGCAGCGCCTCAACACAGGTGACACGGTTTTCTGCCAGCCCCAGGAGCGGCTGGAACATCAGGCGCAATTCTTCGCGCTGCATGGCCATGCGCAGGCCAGCCTCGATGGACCGGCGCTGCTGAAGCTCGGCATCCATACCGGTTTCAAAGAAATGATAGGTCGAGCGCCCTTCGGACTTGGCCTTGTAGAGCGCCAGATCGGCGTTCTTGACCAGTTGATCGGTGCTGGTGCCATCGCCCGGCCCCACGGCAATGCCCACCGAGGCGCCGATCTCGATCTGCTGGCCGCCGATATTCATCGGGGCGCGCATGGCCTTGACGATCCGGTCGGCGACCTTTGCCGCCAGGTCGCTGCCCTCGATAGGTCGAAGCAGCAGGGCGAATTCATCGCCACCCAGCCGCGCAAGCAGGTCGGTTTCCCGCGTCGTGCCCCAGAGGCGCACAGCCGCCTGCTTGATCACCTCGTCGCCCACCGCATGGCCCAGCGTGTCGTTGACCGCCTTGAAGTGATCGAGGTCGATATAGAGCACGGCCGCCTTTTCGCCGCGATTAAGCCCGGCTTCCACCCGCGCCATCTGTTCGAGAAACTCGATGCGGTTGGGCAGGTCGGTCAGGGCGTCATGCCGCGCCAGATGCTGGATGCGGGCTTCGGCCTGGCGCTGCTCGGTAATGTCCTCATGGGTGGACACCCAGCCGCCATCCTTCATCGGATGGTGCTGCATCAGAATGGTGCGGCCATTGAGTTCATGAATATTCTTGCCGTATTCGCGCCGGGCGATCACGTCGCGGCGCCAGGCGACATAGTCTTCCTTGGTGCCGCCGGTGGACATGCCCTCGTCAAACAAATGCGCAAGGATATCCTCAAGCTGGCTGCCGGGCTTCAGCAACTGGATCGGCAGATTGTAGATGCGCGCATAGGGCTCGTTGCAGATCACCAGCCGCCCGCGCGCATCCATCATGCACAGGCCAATCGAGATATTGTTGACCGCTGCATCGAGACGGATGTTCTGCCGCTCCAGTTCCAGCTTGCGCTTCTGCTGGCTTTCGGAGCGGGCAATTTCGTCCGTGATGTCTTCATGGGTCACAACCCAGCCCAGCTTTTCCGAATAGACGTGGGCGGTTTCGATGATGCGGCCGCCATGCACCATTTCCTGTGCCTTGTGGCGGGCGCCGCTGCGATTGGCCAGCAATTCACTGGTATAATGTTCGTAGAACGCCTCGGGAGCCTGGCCGGGGTGATTGCCCAGGCGCGCGGAGAGATGCACCACGTCTTCAAGTGTCATGCCGCGGTGAATGGCATCCTTGGAGAAGCCGTAAAAGTCGCGATAGTGCTTGTTCCACATGACGAGGCGGAACTGCGGCGACCACACACAAAAGCCATAAGGAATGCTTTCCAGTGCTGCATCGAGCAGCAGTGTCTCAGCCACATCCCCTATGTTGTCGGCGTCATCCGAGCGCATCGAACCCCCCAGTCCAAAAGCCAATCCGCGACGCTGGCGAAAAACTAATCAGCGTCGCTTAACGGGGGATTAAATAGGCATGCTCGAATGAAAATTGCCGAACTGGCGGGTACTGTTTGAACGCTCATCTACCGGGCATCGCGATCAGCGCCTGACCCACCAGCGCCGCACCCGCAGCCGCAGTCAAATGCCCCATGTCGAGGCGAAGATCATAGTGTCGCCCCTCATGCATCGCCTGCCAGCGATGGAGCGGTGGTGGCACGTCCGGGCCCGAAACGTGGCGGCCATCGGTATCGAGCCGCCGCCGCGCCATAATGGTGGCAAGATCGCATTCAACGCCAACCAGCAGGACCGGCAGGCCGGCAAGACATTGCTGCATCACCACGAATGGGTCGAAGGGCGCCGCGTAATCGGCATGCATGCCCAGATCGGCCACCACATCGAAGCCCTGACCGGCCAGCGCCGCAAGCATGGCAAAGTAACTGGCGTAGAGCCGCTGAACCGCCGCTTCGAGATCGGGCCGCTCGCCGCCGGGGCGGAGGCCGATACCGGGCACCAGGGCCGGCGGGAGTGTGCCGTTGAAGGCGTCCACGCCCCAATTGATCCAGTGTCCCTCGGTATCGGCCTGAATGGCCCGCGCCAAGGTGGATTTACCGGATCGCGGGGCGCCGTTGAGGATGACGATGCGACCAGGCATGACTGTCTCCAGCTAGAGATGGGGCGGACCGCAGCCCGCCCCGTGGCCTTTAGCCTCGTGCCTTGGCGTTGCGGGCGGCCCAGGTCTTCAGGCGCAGTCCGTTGAGGCGAATGAAGCCTTCGGCATCCTTGTGGTCATAGGCCACCGCGCCTTCCTCGAAGGTCACGAGGTCTTCCGAATAAAGCGAATAGGGCGAGGTCCGCGCCACCACATTGGCAGAGCCCTTGAAAAGCTTGATGGTCACTTCGCCGGAAACAAATTCCTGGCTCTTGTCAATCAGGGCCTGCAGCATTTCGCGCTCGGGCGAGAACCAGAAGCCATTATAGATCAGCTCGGCATATTTGGGCATGATCTCGTCCTTGAGATGGGCCGCGCCGCGATCGAGCGTGATCGATTCAATGCCGCGATGGGCGTGCCATAGCACGGTGCCGCCCGGGGTCTCGTAGATGCCGCGCGACTTCATACCGACAAAGCGGTTCTCAACCAGGTCAAGACGCCCCACGCCATGCTTGCCGCCCAGTTCGTTGAGCTTTTCGAGCAGGCTCGCGGGGCTCAGCTTGATGCCATTGACCGAGACCGCATCGCCTTTTTCAAAGCCGATCTTGACATATTCGGGCGCGTCGGGCGCCTTTTCGGGGTCGACCGTACGCTGGAACACATATTCGGGCGCTTCCACGCCGGGATCTTCCAGCACGCGGCCTTCAGAGGACGTGTGCAGCAGGTTCGCGTCAACCGAGAAGGGCGCTTCGCCGCGCTTGTCCTTGGCAATGGGGATCTGGTTGGCTTCGGCATATTCGAGCAGCTTGGTGCGGCTGCGCAGGTCCCACTCGCGCCACGGGGCGATGACCTTGATGGATGGGTCGAGCGCATTGGCGGTCAATTCGAACCGCACCTGGTCATTACCCTTGCCGGTAGCACCATGGGAAATGGCGTCGGCTCCAGTTTCCTGGGCGATCTCGACGAGGCGTTTGGAAATCAGCGGCCGGGCAATCGAGGTGCCGAGCAGATAGAGCCCCTCATACATCGCGTTGGCGCGGAACATGGGAAACACGAAGTCGGAGACGAATTCCTCGCGCAGATCCTCTATGCGGATATCCTTGATGCCGAACATCTCGGCCTTCTTGCGCGCCGGCTCCAGCTCCTCGCCCTGGCCCAGATCGGCGGTGAAGGTGACCACCTCGCAATTATAGGTTTCCTGCAGCCATTTCAGAATGATGGAGGTGTCCAGGCCCCCCGAATAGGCCAGCACGACCTTCTTGATGTCATTTGCCATGATGTGTTCCCCAAGGATCTGATGGTGACAGGATACGCTCGAAATCGCGCAATGAACTTGCGATCATCGCAGCATTGGCGCAGTTTGTGGCATATCATGCCAACATTGGATATCTCTAGGGCTGAAAATGCCAGAAACGCTTGATGCCATCGACCGCCGGATTTTGCGAGCATTGCAGCGCAATGGCCGCATGTCCAATGTCGAACTGGCCAATGCGGTGGGGCTGTCGCCCTCGCCCTGCCTTAGGCGGGTCAAGCTGCTCGAGGAAAAAGGCGTCATCGATCAGTATGTGGCGGTGCTCAATGGACCGAAACTGGGTCTGGGGCTGACCGTCTTTGCCCGCATCTGGTTCAAGACCCAGCATGCCGAGACCACAAATTTGTTTGCCGAGACGGTGCGCAACTATCCCGAAGTGGTCGAATGCTATCTCACCACCGGGGAGTGCGATGCGCTGCTGCGCATCGTGACCACCGATCTCCACGCCTATTGGCGGTTCCAGTCCGATCATCTGATGCGCATTCCATCGGTCCAGTCCGTCAAGACCGATGTGCCAATGGAAACCATCAAGGCCGGCCGCGAATTGCCCGTTTAGCCGCCCTGTTCACGGCCACGCTTTAGTGCGATTGTCCGGCCAAAACAGACCGAGCCCGCCATGCCCGCTTTCATTCCCGACCTGCCCGTCATCCTCGCCTTTGCCCTGGCCGCCTTCGTGCTGGCCGTCACGCCCGGGCCCGATATGGCGCTGTTTGTCTCGCGCACCATGAACTGGGGCCGCAGCCACGGCTATGCCACGGTGCTGGGCGCCATTACCGGCATTGGCGTGCACACCATGCTGGTGGCTTTCGGCATTTCCGTTTTGATCGTGACGGCGCCGGCTGCCTTCTGGATGCTGAAAATTGTCGGTGCGCTTTACCTCGTCTGGCTGGCCATTCAGGCCATTCGCGATGGTGGTGGTATTCTGGTGGTCAAGCAGGGCGGCAAGCAGCCAAGCTGGCGCCAGTCCTACCTCACGGGCCTGGGGATCAATCTGACCAATCCCAAGGTGGCGCTGTTCTTCGTGACTTTCCTGCCCCAATTCGTTTCGGCGGCAGACCCTGATGCGGCCGGCAAGCTGATCTTTCTGGGTGTCGAATTCGTCATCGTCTCGCTGCCCATTGTTGTCGCCATCGTGCTGTTTGCCGAATGGCTGACCCGCACGCTCAAGGAAAACGCCTGGGTGGGCAAGGCGCTCAACTGGAGCTTTGCCGCCGTCTTCATGGCCTTTGCCGCGACCATTCTTCTGGCCGAAGGGCGCAAGTGACGTGAACTACAGGCACGCCTTCCATGCCGGAAATTTCGCCGACGTGGTCAAGCACACCATCCTTTCCCGCATCCTCGCCTATCTCATGCGCAAGGACGCTGCCTTCCGGGTCATCGACACCCATGCCGGGGTGGGAATCTATGACCTTTTTGGCGACAAGGCCGAGCGTACCGGGGAATGGCGCGAAGGCATCGGCCGGGTCATGGCAGCAGAGCTGCCCGGCCCGGTGACCGAACTGCTCGCGCCCTATCTTGACGCGGTGCGCGCGCAGAACCCTCACGGCCATCTGCGCTATTATCCCGGCTCCCCTTTCATCACCCGGCACATGCTGCGCGAGCAAGACCGGCTGATGGCGTTCGAGCTCCATCCCATGGACGCCAATCGCCTCAGGGAAAATTTCGCCGGCGATTTCCAGACCCGCACTACCCAGCTCGATGCCTGGGATATTTTCGGCACCCATTTGCCACCCAAGGAAAAGCGGGGCCTCGTACTGGTCGATCCACCCTTTGAAGAAAAGGGCGAATTTACCCGCATGGTGCAGAGCCTTGAAAAAGCGATCAAGCGCTGGCCGGGCGGCACCTATGCTTTTTGGTATCCGATCAAGGAACCGGACGAGGTCGAGGCCTATGTCAAAGCCCTCAAGAAGTCTGGCATTCCCAAGATCCTGCGGCTCGAGCTGACCATCCGCCCACCTTCTACCCCGCCGCGCCTGCACGGCACCGGCATGGTCGTGGTCAACCCGCCATTCGTACTGGAAGAAGAAATGCGGACGGTTCTGCCCATTCTGGCTGACCTGCTGAGCGATGAAGGGCGCGGGCAGTGGCGTATCGATTGGGTGGCGGGGGAGTAGCGCCTATGCCTTTCGCTTGCGCGTTCTCCGCGTCGGCGCATGGAAAGTCGGTGGTTTGGTTCTCACCCATGCCACGAATTCTACGATTTCCGGGTCGGCCTTGAGGCTGTCGATATCGGCGAGCCTATCGGCCAGTTCCGCCTCTGAAAACCGGGCATGAATGGCGTTGTGGCAGATCTGGTGCAGGCGCACCGTGCCCTTATGCGTGCCGCCCTTGAGGCGCGGCACGAGGTGATGCCGGCTCGATCTGGCCTCAGGCGGAATGGGCCGGTCACATAAAGGGCAAACAAGTGGCTGCCGCTTTGCCGCGGCGTTTTCAGCAGTGGCAATGGCCTGTTCGATCTTGCGGGCCGAGGGCCGCATCACTCTCGCTCGCAGAACTGCAACACATAGCCATCGGGAACCAGCGTCCGCATCACAGCGTCAGCAGAGCGTCCCGGTCTTTCTTTGAAAGCCGTTCGCTCTCGCTCTTCAATTGCCCACACGCCGCAAAGATGTCGCGGCCGCGTGGCGTGCGCACGGGGCTGGCATAGCCGGCCTTGTTGACGATATCGGCAAAGCGCTCGATGCGCGACGAGGGCGAGGTGCCATAGTTCGAACCCGGCCAGGGGTTGAACGGGATCAGGTTGATCTTGGCCGGAATGCCCGCGAGCAGCCGCACCAGTTCGCGCGCCTCGGCATCGCTGTCATTGATGCCGTCGAGCATGACATATTCAAAGGTGATGCGCCGGGCATTGGAGAGGCCCGGATAATTCTTGCACGCTTCAAGCAGTTCTTTGAGCGGCCATTTCTTGTTGATCGGTACCAGCACGTCGCGCAGATCGTCGCGCACGGCATGGAGCGAAATGGCCAGCATGACGTCGATCTCGCGGCCAGTGGGCTCGATATAGGGCACGACGCCCGAGGTCGAAAGCGTGATGCGACGCTTGGAAATGGACATGCCATCACCAGCCGAGGCGATCAGCAGCGCCTGCTTGACGTTCTCGTAATTGTAGAGCGGCTCGCCCATGCCCATCATCACGATATTGGTGATGGCGCGGGTTTCCCCGCCGGGCACCAGGCCCCCGTCATCGGGGCGCGACCCACCCGGAAAATCGCCCAGGCGCTCACGCGCCATCAGGATCTGCCCCAGGATTTCCCCGGCCGTCAGATTGCGCACCAGCTTCTGCGTGCCGGTGTGGCAGAACGAGCAGGTCAGCGTGCAGCCCACCTGCGAGGAGACGCAGAGCGTGCCGCGATCGCTTTCCGGGATATAGACGGTTTCCACCTCGACCGCGGGCAGGTTCGGATTGGCGGGGTCGCGAAAGCGGAACAGCCATTTGCGCGTACCATCGACCGACACCTGCTCGGAGACGATCTCGGGACGATCAAGATTGAACGTGTCGCTGAGCTTCTGGCGCACGGGCTTGGCCACATTGGTCATGCGCTCGAAGTCGGTGACCCCGTTGACATAGAGCCAGTTCCAGAGCTGGCTGGCGCGCATGCGCCCTTCCTTCTCGGCCACCACCTCGTGGCTCACCAGCGCCTCGGCCAGGCCAGCCTTGGAAAGGCCGATCAGCGAGGGGCGCATGGTCGGCGCGGGGCGGACGGCACTGGAATGGTCAATATTCAGCGCAAGGCTCATGGCAGGCACATAGGGCTCGACAAAAATGCGGGAAGTGCGCGCATGTAGCACAGCCGCCAATAAAGCGCAAAGCATCGCGCCCTCACGAAGCGCTGAAGCAATTGCCTGGATGCCGGAGCGATCCTCTAGGCTTTCGTTTCAAAGTCCCGACGCCTAGAAAGGGAAGCACCAGCTTTTTGAAACTGCACTCCATGTCCAAACCCATCCTGCGCTTTGCCCCCAGCCCCAATGGCCCGTTGCATCTGGGCCATGCCCTCTCGGCGCTGGTCACCTGGGACGCGGCGCAGAGGCTGGGCGGCACCGCGCTGCTGCGCATTGAGGATATCGACACCGCCCGCTGCAAACCTGAATATGTCGCGGGCCTGTTCGAGGACCTCAATTGGCTGGGCCTCTCCTGGCCCGAGCCGGTACTCTACCAGTCTGAGCGTTTCGAAATTTATGCCGAGGCCGCCAATCGGCTGCGCGCCATGGACCTGCTCTATCCCTGTTTCTGCTCGCGCAGCGATATCGCGCAAAATGCCACCGGCACAGATCCTGATGGCGCCCCGCTTTATCCCGGCACGTGCCGACACATGAGCAATGCAGAACGCATCGAGCGGCTTGAGCGTGGCGATGCGGTGCAGTTCCGCCTCGATACCGAGGCCGCCATGGCCCGCACCGGCATGCTGACGTTTTCCGCCGTCGGCCCGGGCATCCTGGACCGGCCGCAAATCCGCTATGCCCGGCCCGAGCGCTGGGGTGATGTGGTGCTGCAGCGCAAGGACATGCCGACCAGTTATCACTTAAGCGTCGTGGTCGATGATGCCGCCCAGGCCATCAGCCATGTCACGCGCGGACGCGATCTTGAAGCGGCCACCGATATTCATGTGCTGCTGCAAATGCTGCTCAGCCTGCCTACGCCCCTCTATTTCTTCCACCGCCTGCTGCTTGGCGATGACGGGCAGAAACTGTCCAAGTCCAAGGGCTCGCAAAGCCTGGCGGATTTGCGAGCCCACGGTTGGACACCGGACGATGTGCGGCGGGCGGTCGGCTTTTAGCCTGCCTTGCCCAGCCGTCCCAGATGGGTGTCCTTGAAACTGGTCTGGGCCTTCAGGCCATAGCCCAGCATGCGGTCGAAGCCGGAATGGGCCAGCCAGAGCGCGCCCAGCGCGGCCAGCAAAGGCAAGCCGAGCAATGCGCCGAGCGCCATCAGCCCCACACCCAGCGCATAGACATGGACCAAATTATAGATCCAGGAGCCGAACCGGGCCCCCGCGCCATAGGCAAAGAAGCTCAAATCCGGCGCAAAGAACACCAGCAGCGCACCCCACCAGGGCAGCACCGATTCCACCTGTGCATAGAGGACCAGCGCGGCAACGAACACCAATCCGCCTTCGACCCGTTGCCAGACAATCACATCTTTCATCGCATCAACTCCCACGCTCAGGCCGCCTGTTTTTCGGGCGACCGGCCGGCGACCAGTTCCGTCACCGTCTCAGCGACTGCTGTCTCAAAGGGTGTGGTGAAGCCTGGGCCGAGCAGGGCATCAAGCCGCGGATCGACCAGTTCCATCTCGTTGCGCCACAAATAGCGCATGCGATAGACGTCGCGCATGACCGGGTTGAACAGCCCCACGGCGCGCAGCATCCACCAGGGCAGCGGTGCGACCTTGACGGGCCTGGGCAAGGCGTTTTGTGTCGCAGCCATAACCTGTCCATGGTTCACCCAATGGCCGGCAAAATGGAAGTTCTCGAACCCCTTCATTTCGGCGCGCTGCGCGGCCAGAACAGTGAAAGCGCGTGCCAGATCGGGCAGATAGGCCCAGCTATGCCGCGTTTCGAGATCGCCCAGATGGTAGAGCCGCCCCTTGGCGTAATCCATGAGCATGGCGGCATCGAACCATTCGTCGCGATTGCCGGGGCCGAAGAAATCGCCCGCCCGCAGGATAATCACCTGAAATCCATTGCTGGCCGCCGCGTCGCGCAGCATCTGTTCGAGCCGGATGCGGATTTCGCCGCGCGGTTTTTCTCCACTCTGGCGCAGGCCGGGGGCAATGGTGCGGTCGCCGGCACGGTAATTATAGATTGTGCCGGGAAAAAGCAGCGTCTTGCCGCTGCCCGCCATAGCATCGAGCACCACCTGCAACTGCTTCTCGGCCCGTCCGTCGCCCCATTGGTCATAGCGCAGATGGAGCGCATGGACGACGACATCGGCTTCGGCGATGGCCGCGCGCACCACCGCAACCTCGTCGGCGTCGCCCTTGAAGAACTGGGTGCCCGCAACCGGTTTGCGATTGCTGCGCCCCAGGCCCGTGACCTGCCAGTCGGCGTCGCGGAAGGCGATCATGGCCGCATTGCCGATATGGCCGTTGCTGCCCAGTACCGTGACTTTTCCCGTTTGCATTTTGTGCTCCTTGCTGTTGCTGGCAAGCAAGATGGGCGCTACGATTATGAATGGCGATTGCGCAATTTTCTCGGTCTAATATTCAAAAATGAATAGTAATCCTGATTGGACGCTGTGGCGCAGCTTTGCGGCGGTGATCGCCGAAGGATCGCTCTCGGCCGCCGCGCGCCAGCTCGGCCTCAGCCAGCCCACGCTTGGCCGTCATATCGAGGCGCTCGAAGCCGCGCTGGATCTGCCTTTGTTCGAGCGCAGCCTGACCGGCCTCAAGCCCAATGCCACCGCCCTTAAGCTCTACGGGTCGGTCGATCGTGCCCGCTCTGCGCTGGCCGAGGCCGCCATCCTGGCCGCCGGTGCCCAGAGTGAGACGGGCGGCACGGTGCGGCTGACCGCCAGCACCATGATTTCCAATTATGTGCTGCCCGATATTCTGGCCGGCATCAGACGCCTGCATCCCAATATCGCCATTGAATCGGTGCCCACCGATTCAGCGGAAAACCTGCTGATGCGCGAGGCTGATATCGCCGTGCGCATGTTCCGGCCCACCCAGCTCGAACTGGTCACCCGGCATCTGGGTGATATTCCGCTGGTCCCGGTGGCCCATGAGAGCTACCTGGCCCGGCGCGGCACGCCCAGCACGCTCAACCAGCTCTGGGAACACGACTTGCTGGGCTTTGATCGCTCCGATGCGGTGATCCGCCATGCCCGGTCCCTGGGGTTCGAGGTGACGCGCGACAACTTCCCCGTGCGCTCGGACGATCAGCCACATTTGTGGGAAATGCTGCGGGCGGGCCTGGGGATCGGCTTTGCCCAGCTCAATCTCGCCCGCCTTACACCAGGGCTGGTGGTACTGCCGCTGGATTTGGCGATCCCGCCGCTGCCTATCTGGCTCACCACGCACAGGGAATTGTTCACCTCACACAGAATTCGTGCCATTTATGATGCTGTGGCGGAGGGTCTGACCGCCTATATCAAGGGCGATCCAATCTCGCCTCCCTTACGTTAAGGCTATCATGGAAACCCTCGTTAATATCGCCATCGCCCTGGCCCTGCTGTTCGTCGTCATCGTTCTGGGCTTGGGCCTTTGGAACATGCTCAAAGGTGGCCCGGGCAATACCAGCCAGCGGCTGATGCGCCTGCGCGTCATTGGCCAAGCCGTCGCCCTGGTTCTGCTCCTGGGCGCCCTGTTCTTCTTTGGCCGCGGCTAGGCCAGCGGCTGGGGGGCGCAATGGTCAAGCTCAACACGATCTACACCCGCACCGGCGATGCCGGCACCACGGGGCTGGTCCGGGGGCCTCGTCGCGCCAAGCATGATCTGCGGGTCGAGGCCTATGGTACGGTTGAGGAAGCCAATGCCTTTATCGGCCAGGCCCGCCTGACCTCGTCCACTCGGCCGCGGATCGATGCCGTGCTCTCGCGCATTCAGAACGATCTGTTCGATCTTGGCTCCGACCTGGCGACACCAGGCGCCGATGCCCCCGATGCGGACTATCCGAGCCTGCGCATCCGGCCGGTCCAGACCATCTGGCTTGAGCAGCAGATTGACCAGTTCAACGCTGCTCTCCAGCCGCTCACAAGCTTCATCCTGCCCGGTGGCACCCCCCTGGCGGTTTCGCTGCATCTGGCCCGCACCGTGACCCGGCGGGCGGAGCGGCTGGTTGCAGCGCTGCTCGAGGCCGAACCCGAGACCAGCGTGGAACCACTGCGCTATCTCAACCGCCTCTCGGACCTGCTTTTCGTGCTTGGCCGGGTGGCCAACAACAATGGCGCGGGCGATGTCTTGTGGGTGCCGGGCAATTATGGTGACGTGGCAAAAGGCTGAGCCGCCCAGCTCTATTCGCGCAGCATTGGAGACCGGCCCTGTTCCTGCCCCTGCATGACACCAACCCCATCCGCCATGTCGATTTCCCTTTCGTCACCTATGGGCTGATGGGCGTGACGATCCTGGTTTTCCTGATCCAGTCGGTTCTGCCCCCGGCAGCTTTTGATCAGGCAACTATCGATTTCGGCATGATCCCGATCGTGGTGCGCGATCTCTATCCCCAGCCGGTGCCGTGGTTGCCGGACTGGGCGAACCTGGTGACCTATGCGTTCCTGCATGCCGACTGGCTGCACCTGCTTTCCAACATGCTGTTCCTCTGGGTGTTCGGCGACAATATTGAAGACGCATTCGGGCACTTCAAGTTCCTGGTCTTCTATCTCGCCTGCGCGGTTCTGGCGGCCCTTGCTCATCTGCTGTTCAATCTTGATGGCAATGGTCCGCTGATCGGCGCTTCGGGTGCCGTGGCCGGGGTTATGGGGGCCTATATCCTGCTCTATCCCCACGCCCGGGTCTTCGTGCTGGCCCGCATTGTCTGGCTCATTCCGCTGCCCGTGCCCGCCTTCTGGATGCTCGGCTTCTGGATCGCCACACAGCTCTTCTTTGTCGTGATGGGCTCGGACGAGCCGGTGGCCTGGTGGGCGCATCTGGGCGGATTCGCTGCGGGCCTTGTGCTGGCGCCCCTCTTCAAGAGCCGCAAGGTGCCACTGTTTGGTGGGCGCTAGACCCAATTGTTCGCAAATGCGGACAACCGGCCAACAAAATCTTAACCCGGCTTAACTAGTCTAAGGGCGATGCAACCATCAGGACCGGACCGTTGAACACCGATCTCTCCACCAATTTGCTGACCGCACAAACGGCGCTGACGCAGAATTCGGTGCAGATTGCCGTGTTCAAGAAGGCCCATGAGATGGAGTCGAACCTGCTCAATTCCTTGATGCAGACGGCCCTTAATCCACCGGCGCCCCCGCCGGGCCAGGGGCTCAAGATCGACAAGCAGGCCTGAGGCCGGTGCGATGGGCACCGGTATCGGCATATCCCCATCCGTGATGATCAACCGCATGGTGCATGAACGCGAGGTCCCGCAAGCTGGCCATCTGCTCGAAGTTGCCCGCCTGCGCGCCGAATTGCAGCAAGCCCAGGCGCACAATGCCACCTCACCCCTCGCCACAAAGCCGGCCGAAGCGCCTATCAATGGCGCGGAGGTTGATCTGCTGATCTAGCGGCGCGCCGGGTCATATCCCGGCATGTGCCTGAGGTTCGTACCTCTCAAAAAACGCAAAAAGGCGCACAAGGCGCCAGCGTACTAAAAAGAGCAAAAAAAACAGAGCGGGTTGAAAGAGCTAGAACAGTTCGGCGTCGCCATGGCTGGAATGGGCGGCAATGCCGGAGAGGGCTGGTACGCGCAATTCGTCCAGAGTCAGGCTGGCCCAGATTTCGTCATAGACGCTATCCGGAGCCGTCGGCGGCAAGAGCGCAAACTGGCGCACGGCCAGCGCCATGTTGTGGCAGCGCTGCTCGATCCGGTCCTGGCCCTGCAGGGCCGTGACAATGAGTTGCACGGCTTCCCGAACGCTCGGGTCCTTGCTGATTTGCGTGTCGGCGAGCAGTTCGAGCGCTTCTGTGATGCCTTCTAGCATGGAAGCGGTCTGCCGCGCCGTCTCGTCCAATTCTCGTGCGAGTTTCTGCAGTGACATTGAATATTCCCTGGCCCTGATTGGCCAACCCTATAGCGCTATTTCTAAACCTCTCCTTGCTCGATCGGACATCGCCAGCGAACTCGTAGGTCGTGGTTAGCAATTGGCTAACGAGTTTACCTCTAACATCCGAACCAATTCGCCCGCAGAGGTAGACCTAGACGACATGCCCCCGACCAATACCCTGCCACCCGAGTTCGATCGTGGTGTGGTGACAACGGTTCACCAAGGCGATTGCCATGTGTCCAATGCTGCGGACGTAACCTTCTCGACTGTTCTGGGATCGTGCATTTCGGCCTGCGTCCGTGACCGGGTCGCCCTGGTTGGTGGGATGAACCATTTCCTGCTCGCCGAGCAGTCGGGCTCGGCCAGAGACCGCTACGGTGCATCGGCCCGATATGGCGCCTTTGCCATGGAGCAGCTGATCAACAAGGTGCTCTCGCAAGGATCGGGCCGCAAGGCCAACCTCGAAATCAAGATCTTCGGGGGCGGCAAGATCAATTCGGCGCTCGATGATGTCGGCGCCAAGAATATAGAATTCGTGCGCCAGTTCCTGATCGATGAGGGCTATGTGGCCACCAGCGAGGATCTGGGTGGCAGTTTTGCCCGCCGCGTGCTGTTCAAACCCCATTCCGGACGGGCCTTTGTCAAACGGCTCGACAGCGACGCGGGGGCCAATGTGGCGCAGGAAGAACTGGCGATTGCACGGCGTCGCGTCGTCGTGCCGGCGCCGGTGGACGATATCGAACTGTTCTAGTTGCCGGCCTTTTCTTGGGCGCTTCTTGGCGCGGACAAGTCGGGCTTACGAAAGTCTTACCGTCGCGCCAGCCTTTATAGATTTGATTAACCATTATTCGGATAGGGTCCGGCCATGTCGGACCGTGCCGTTTTTAGTGTTGATTCGCGTGCCCCCCGCCGGGGATTGCGTCTCATGCTGGCCGCATCCGGCCTCTGGACATTATTGGGCGCAAGTGCCGGCGGGCTGCTGCTGGCGATCGGGCCGGGCGCGACCTGGTTCACGGCGGTTGGAAGCCTTGTCGGCCTTGGCATTGCCGGGTGCGTGGTCGGGGGCTTTCTCTTCGACCAGCGCGAGGCGCAGCGCCTGGCGGCCGTGGTTCAGGCAGCGGGCCTGTCCGACCGCTCGGGCGAGGCTTTGTCCATTGGCGGCATTGTTGCGCGACTGGGTAAGCGGCTGGAAAAGGCGCATCATTTCCGGGCGGCCATCGGCATGCTCGAGGCGCCACTCATGGTGGTCGACGAGCATGGCGTCATCCTGGCATCAAGTCGTGGCATGGAGCGTCTGGCGCCCGGCGCAAGGGAAGGCGAAACCCTTGATGGCCTGTTTGGTGCCGGCTATCTCGAAACTGGTGGTGGGGCGCCCGAGGAAGCGCTGGTGCTGCTCGATCAGCGGCGCTTCGTCGCCCAGCGCCTGGCCTTGCCATCGGGGCGGTATGCGCTTGAACTGCAGCCAGCGGGCTATTTCATCGAGGATGACCGGTTTGACCTGATGCTCGCCGCGCTGCGGCAGGGGCGCACCGGCTTCCGGTTCGAGGACGAGGCGGTGGCCAGCCAGCCCGTGCTGCGGGAGATCAACACGGCCCTGGCGGCGCTGGACGATGGCGTGAACCAGTTGCGCGCCGTCATGGATGGCAGGACCGCCGATGTTCAGGACCTGCCGCTTGCAGAAGAAGCGCAGATGGTGATCGAGCTGTTTTCGGGGCTTGATGAGCAGCAGCGTGACGAAGCCCAGGCCCGGGTGGCGCTCGAAACCCGGCTCGCCTCGGTCAAGGATCTGCTGGCCCAGTTCGAGGCGCGAGCGGCCGCCACCGAAAAATCGGCGGAGACTGCGCGGGCGGCCTTGGCTGCGGGCGTTGAGAAGATGGCGGTGCTTGAGGCTGAGCTGGCTGCTGCCAAAACGCGCAACGAGACGGCACAATCGCTGGCCCGGCAGGCCGAAGAGGCGGCGGGCCGCACCCGCACGCTGGTCAGCGAGATCGATCGCATGGCCCGGGAAATCGACACCATGACCGCCGGGATCGAGGATGTTTCGTTCCGCACCAATCTTCTGGCGCTCAACGCGGCGGTGGAAGCGGCGCGCGCCGGCGAGAAGGGGGCGGGCTTTGCTGTGGTGGCTGATGAGGTGCGCCAACTGGCCCAGGTCACCAATCGCAGCGCCAAGGATATCCGCGTGATCGCCGACAAAGGGCGGGCGCAGGCGCGGATCGGGCTCGATGAGGCCGGGGGACTGCAAAAAATCACCGCCCAACTGCAAGAGAATTTACGCAATCTAAGCAATGGGTCGGTCAGTATCGCGGCCGAAGGGGAGACGAAGGGAGCCGGTTCGGTGTCCCTGGCGTCGCCAGGGCCGGTGGTCGAAATCGCCGATCAGGAGATCGCGTTCGACCAGCGCGCCGCCAGTTAATCCGGAAGAAGTCCGGGACAAAAAGGGTGGTTGCATGGAACAGGGGGAATATGCCCTCAGCGAGCGGGAGTTCGCTCGTATCAAGGCACGGGTCTATTCCGTTGCCGGTATTTCGCTCAGCGATGCCAAGCGCACGCTGGTCGTGTCCCGGCTCTCCAAAATCCTGCGCGCGCTGCAATTGCCCAGCTTTGACGCCTATGTCGATTATCTGGAACGCAGCGGATCGGAGAAGGACGGGCAGGATTTCGTCAATGCGCTGACCACCAATCTGACGCGGTTTTATCGCGAAGATCACCATTTCGACCATTTGCGGGACTATGTGGGCACGCTGATCGCCGAACGGCCGCGCGGCACGCGGCTGCGCATCTGGTCGGCCGGCTGCTCGACAGGTCAGGAGCCCTATACGATCGGCATGGACCTGCTTACTGGCTTTCCCGAGCTCAAGCGCTGGGACTTCAAGATCCTGGCCACAGACATCGACACGGCTGTGCTGGCCAAGGCGGCGGGCGGGGTCTATCCGGAAACCGAGCTCAATGGTCTTTCCGCAGAGCGGGCGCGTCCGTTCGAACGCACGGCAGGCGCGATCCGCATTCCGGCCAATGTCCGCGAACTGGTCGCGTTCAAGCCGCTCAATCTGATCGGTCCCTGGCCGATGAAGGGGCCGTTCGACGCCATCTTCTGCCGCAATGTGGCGATTTACTTCGACAAGCCGACCCAGGGCGAGATGTTTGGACGCTTTTCCAAGATGCTCGCGCCTGAAGGCTTCCTTTACATCGGCCACTCGGAAAACCTGGGCTCAGGTGGCGAGGGCTTCCGGCTGGTGGGCAAGACGATCTACCAGTCGCGTGAAAAACTGAACAAACGAGCTGCATGATGAGCATCAAGGTCCTGGTCGTCGACGATTCGGCGCTTATCCGCGAAGTTCTCGCCCGCATGCTGACGCGGGATGGCGATATCGATGTGGTGGGTACCGCCACCGATCCCATCGATGCGCGCGAGAAGATCAAGACCCTCGATCCCGATGTGGTGACGCTCGATATCGAGATGCCCAACATGAACGGGCTGGCATTCCTTGAAAAATTGATGCGTCTGCGGCCCACCCCGGTGGTGATGGTGTCGACGCTGACCAAGAAGGGGGCAAGCGAAACGCTGTTGGCCCTCGAACTGGGTGCTGTCGACTTCGTTGCCAAGCCCAGTGCCGAATTTGCCGGCGGGCTCGATGCGTTCGGTGTCGGCCTGCGCGACAAGATTCGCGCCGCGGCCAAGTCCGATGTGCGCGGCCGATCGGCCAGCCGGGCCGAGGTTCCCAAGACCAGCAAGATGCCGCTCAAGACCGCCGCTGCGCCCGAGGGCGCGCTGATCGCCATTGGCGCCTCGACCGGCGGGGTGGAAGCGATCCGCGCCGTGTTGTCCGAGCTGCCGGCCGATTGTCCGCCGGTGGTCATTGCCCAGCACATGCCGGCCGGCTTTACCGGTCGCTTTGCCGCGCGGCTGGATGAATTATGCGCGCTGACCGTGCAGGAAGCCGAGGACCGCATGGTGCTCAAGCCGGGCCATGCCTATGTGGCCCGCGGCGACTATCATTTGCGGGTCGAGCGCTCTTCGGGGCAGCTTAAGTGCCGCCTGGGTCAGGAGGGGCTGGAAAGCGGGCACCGTCCCAGCGTCGATGTGCTGTTCGAGTCGGTCGCCAGGACGGTCGGGCCGATGGCGGTCGGCGCCATCCTGACCGGCATGGGCCGCGATGGTGCCAGGGGCCTCAAGCTCATGCGCGATGCGGGCGCCTATACGGTGGGGCAGAGCCAGGCTTCGGCACTGGTCTATGGCATGCCGCGCGTTGCCTTCGAGGAAGGTGCGGTGGTCGAGCAGGCGCCGGTGGAACAGATCGCAGCCAAGCTGGCCAATGCGCTGGTCAAGCTCAAATCCGCCGCGTGAACGGTCAAGCGAGAATGCCAATGGCGCAGTTGAGAGAATTGTAACGCTTGACCCATAGAGTTTGAGTCAAGTGCGGCCCGAAGGCCGCAGGCGCGTAGAGGTAAGAACAACCATGCCAAAAGCGAGCGCTGTGAGCGTCCTGATCGTTGATGACCAGCAGTCCATGCGCGGGATCTGTAAGTACATCCTGACCCAGCTCGGGTTCAAGGACATCATCGAAGCCAAATCCGGGCGCGATGCCCTGGGCAAGCTTGAAAAGTCCAATGTCGATCTGATCATTTCCGACTGGAACATGGAAGATATTGACGGGCTGACCCTGCTCAAGGTGATCCGCAAGCATCCCCGAACACAGGCCATGCCCTTCATCATGGCGACGGGCCGCTCGGACAAGGAACAGGTCAAGGAAGCCATTTCCTTTGGCGTGAACAATTACATCATCAAGCCGTTTGATGCGTCGACAATGAAGAAGCGGATCGAGGCGGTGATCGGCGCGCTGACTTGATCGGTCGCGCCTCTGGAACCCGGCAACGCCTCCGCTGTCGCAGCGGGGGCGTTGTGCTTTTTTTGGAAAATGCTTCCCTGACAAGCATTTGCCTAATAATTGGGCGATCCGCACTTGTCCGTAAGAAGTGATTAAGCCTGTGCCGGTATCGTTTCCATGACAACGCGTTCGCGTTGCGTGACTGCCTGCGCAGGGGCCGCCCGGCTCGTTGCTGACCTGGAGGAGCAGTCGCCGTAGGGGGAGCAAATCATAATGAAATTCATTCCGCAGCTCAGGATTGCCCAGAAATTGCCGCTGGCCCTGGTGGGGTCGGCGCTGATTGTCAGCGCCGGCGTGGGTATTGCGAGCTATCTGATCGGCCTGGGGACCGTGCAGGAACAGCGCGACCAGTCCATGCAGGCCTCGCTCAACACGGCCAGTGCACTGGTCAGCGACTATTATTCCAGTGCCGAGGTCGATCTGCGGCTTTTCGTGCAGCGCTCCGATACCGTGACGGCCATGCAGAACATGACCCGTTCGCTGGACGAGTTGCGCATGGGGCTCAAGGAGCGGGCCGCAGCGCAGTTGCAGAAGGCCTATGTGACCGACAGCCCCAATCCCGAGGATCGCGCGGCGGTTGATAGCGTCGGCATCATGGGGGCCAGCTATGATCCGGTGCACAAGCGCTATCATCCCGGTTTCCGCACGCTCATGCTCGAGCGCGGTTATACCGATGTGCTGATGATTTCCGCGGCTGGTGACGTGGTTTATTCGGTCGCCAAGAACACTGATTTCGCCACCAACGTCGTCAACGACGCGACCGCAGCGGCTTCGGGCCTTGGCCAGGCCTTCGCTGCGGCCAGGGATCTGGGCCCGGGCGAGGCCGCCTTTGTGGACTTTTCACTCTATGGCCCCACCGCGACGCCGGAAAGCTTCATGGCCATGCCGGTCTTCAGCAACGATGAGAGCACCGGCGTGATGGTGCTGGCGATCTCGCCGGAGGTGATGAGCACCGCTGTGTCCGGCCTTTCGGGGCTGGGCCGGAGTGGTGAAGTGGTGGTGGTGGGCCAGGATGGCCTGCTGCGCTCTGAATCCCCGCGCACTGAGCAAGCCGATGTGCTGGCCACCAGCCTCACTTCCGATGTCATTGCCGGGGCCTTTGCCGGCGAGACCGGGGAAGGCCTGAGCACCGATTATCGCGGCGCGCCGATGGTGGTGCGGGCCCAGCCGGTGAGCGTGCATGACGTCACCTGGGCGATTGCCGCCGTCCAGCCGGAAGACGAGGCCTTTGCCGCTGTGGTGCAGATGCGCAATATGACCTTGCTTGTGGGCGGGATTCTCCTCGCCATCGCGGCGGTCGCCGGCTTCTTCTTTGCCCGCTCGATCAGCAAGCCGATTTCGCGCCTGACCGACACCATGGACGCGCTGGCGGGGGGGAATCTGGAGGTCGACGTCAAGGGTGCGCGCCGGGCCGACGAGATCGGTGCCATGGCCCGGGCCGTCGAGGTGTTCCGTGAAAACGCGCTCAAGGTCAACGAGATGACCGAGGCCGAGGCCGCCCGGATCGTGGCCAGCCAGGCCGAGCGTGCCGCGATGATGCAGGATTTGCAGCGGGCCTTTGGCCAGGTGGTCGACGCCGCCATTGCCGGGGATTTCTCGCAGCGCGTGACGGCCGAATTTCCCGATGACGAACTCAATACGCTGGCCCGCTCGGTCAACGGGCTGGTCGAGACGGTCGACCGGGGCGTCAGCGAAACCGGCACGGTGCTTTCGGCGCTGGCCAATACCGATCTCACCCAGCGCATGCAGGGCGATTATCAGGGCTCATTTGCCCGCCTCAAGGCCGACACCAATGCGGTGGCCGACAAGCTCACCGATATTGTGGGCCAGTTGCGCGACACCTCGCGCACCCTCAAGACCGCCACCGGGGAAATTCTCTCGGGCGCCAATGATCTCTCGGAACGCACCACCAAGCAGGCGGCGACCATCGAGGAAACCTCGGCCGCCATGGAACAGCTTGCCGCCACCGTGCTGAGCAATGCCGAACGCGCCAAGCAGGCGTCGGGTGTTGCCACCGGGGTGACCCATACCGCCGAAGAAGGCGGCCAGGTCATGGGCCAGGCCACCGCGGCCATGGAACGGATCACCCAGTCCTCGGCCAAGATTTCCAACATTATCGGGCTGATCGACGACATCGCGTTCCAGACCAATCTCTTGGCGCTCAATGCCTCGGTGGAAGCAGCGCGCGCCGGAGAGGCCGGCAAGGGCTTTGCGGTGGTGGCCGTGGAAGTACGGCGCCTGGCCCAGAGCGCGGCGCAGGCTTCGAGCGACGTCAAGGCGCTGATCGAGCAGAGCGCTGACGAGGTCAAGGGCGGCTCCAAACTGGTGGCCGAGGCCGCCGGCCGGCTGGAAGAAATCCTCACCTCGGCTCGTTCCTCGAGCGAAATGATGAACAATATCGCCCGGGAAAGCCGGGAACAGGCCGCCTCCATCGACGAGGTCAACACGGCGGTCCGCACCATGGATGAGATGACCCAGCACAATGCGGCGCTGGTCGAGGAGATGAACGCCTCGATCGAGCAGACCGAGGCGCAAGCCACCCAGCTTGACCGCATCGTTGACATCTTTGCCCTCGAACAGCGCAATGCGGCGCCTGGCATCTCGGCTCCCGCAGAGCCGAAAGGCCCGGTCAAAGCCATTGCCCAGGGAGCGCGTGGCTTGCAGGCCAAGTTGAGCACCGCCGCGAAGTCCTATTTGAGCAAGGGTAATGCGGCGCTCGATACCGAGTGGAGCGAGTTCTGATCCAGCTTTGAGAAAGGGCGCTTGGCGGCGCCCTTTTTCAGGTTCGGACGACTACCATACAAGATCAACTTATCGTTAAGTCCCGACAGGGTAGCCTCTGGCAGCCAGGCCAGAGCGGCCCGGCATCGGGTTGGGAGGGGAACCATGAAATTTCTGACGGGCTGGCGCCATATGCGCATGACCACAGCCATTGCCGCCTTGCTGCTGACCAGCATCATGGTGACCATCCTTGCTTATAGCGCAAGCACCTATCTCAGCCTGCGCGGGCAGGCCGTGGGTCAGGCAATTGCCCAGCAGGATGCCGATCTCAAGACGGCTGCGACGGTCTACGAAAAACGGCTGTCCGGTTCTGTGCTGACCTGGTCGGAGGACGATGGCAGCATTGTCAGCTTTACCACCTATTCCATCCCGAACTTCTACGACACTGGCGCGGTGGACTCGGTGACCCGGGTCACCGGCGGCGAAACCATCGTGTTCAGTCTCGACGAGGCCGGGCAGTTCATCGCCAAGTCGACCAGTTTCGAGGCCGAGGCCGAAGGCGAGCGGATCACCGACTTCGTGCTCGACCCGGATAGTCCGGCCGCCACCACCCTGGCATCGGGCGAAGCCTATCATGGGGAGATGAGGGTAGAGGGCACGACCTACAATGCAGCGGCCTATCCGATCTACAAGCTCGATGGCACCTTGCTCGGCGCTTTCTGGGTTGGCAAGGACGTGGCCCTGGCCGATGCGGCTGCCAATGCAGCCTTGCCGGGACTGGCTGCAATGGCCGGCGTGCTGCTGGTGATAATGGGCGTAATCGGGCTTCTGGCCTCGCGCCTGTTGACCCGGCCCATTCCCAGGCTGGCGCAAACCATGGATGCCATTGCCGCAGGCGATTTTGCGGTCGAGGTCCCCTTTGTCGAGCGCGGCAATGAGATCGGCGCCATGGCGCGCGCCGTCGAAGTGTTCCGCGAGAACGGCCAGCGGGTCAGCCAGATGACCGAGGCCGAAGCGGCACGGATCGTGGCAGACCAGGAAGACCGCCAGCGCATGATGGGCGAATTGCAGGATGCCTTTGGCGTGGTGGTCGATGCCGCCGCCGCCGGCGATTTTGGCCGTCGCGTCAATGTGGAATTCCCCGATCCCGAACTCAACGCGCTTTCCAGCAGCGTCAACAATCTGGTGGCGACTTTCGAGCGCGGCGTCAGCGAAGTCGGTTCGGTGCTTGGCGCCCTGGCCAATACCGATCTGACCCGCCGCATGCAGGGAGACTATGAGGGCGCGCTGGCGCAGCTCAAATCTGACACCAATGCGGTGGCCGAAAAGCTCAGCGACGTGGTGGGGCAATTGCGCGCCACGTCGGGGGCCCTCAAGACCGCCACCAGTGAAATCCTTTCGGGCGCCAATGACCTCTCGGAACGCACCACCAAGCAGGCGGCGACCATCGAGCAAACCTCTGCGGCCATGGAACAGTTGGCTACGACCGTGCTTAGCAATGCGGAACGGGCGCAGGATGCCAGCCAGCGCTCCAGCGTGGTCACGCGCACGGCAGAAGAAGGTGGTCAGGTGATGGCCGATGCCACCGGCGCCATGGAGAAGATCACCAGCTCTTCGGGCAAGATCTCCAACATTATCGGCATGATCGACGACATCGCGTTCCAGACCAATCTGCTTGCCTTGAATGCGTCTGTCGAAGCAGCGCGGGCCGGCGAGGCCGGCAAGGGCTTTGCCGTTGTGGCCGTGGAAGTGCGGCGCCTGGCACAATCTGCGGCGCAGGCCTCGAGCGAGGTAAAAGTGCTGATCGAGCAGAGTGCCGACGAGGTCAAGGGTGGCTCGCGCCTGGTGGCCGATGCCGCCACCAAGCTCGACGCCATTCTCGAGGCGGCCCGCGCGTCGAACGAATTGATGCATTCCATCGCTTCGGAAAGCCGCGAACAGGCCTCGTCCATCGAGGAGGTCAATACGGCGGTGCGCACCATGGACGAGATGACCCAGCACAATGCCGCGCTGGTCGAGGAGATGAATGCGGCGATCGAGCAGACCGAGGCGCAGGCCACCCAGCTTGACCGGATCGTTGATGTGTTCCAGGTGGACGCACAGGCGGATGCCCCCCTGCGCGCCGCCGATCCGGTGGCCGTCGCGGACACGCCCCGGGTTCCCACGCCTGGCCCCCGCCTCAAGGCGGCGAGCCGCACCTATCTCAGCCAGGGCAATGCCGCAATCGATGCCGATTGGAACGAATTCTAGCCAGCCGCCGCGCGGAACAGGCGTCAGAATGGGGTGGCTTTTCTGAAAATGCCCGCCAAGGCTGTAAAGGAGCGGCATTATCGGGTCGTTTGAGCGGAATATTTACAGTGCGGGACCCGCAAAATGAAAATGCGTACTAACTAAGTTGCTGTAATACTTGATTAAATTTGAAGCTCCTATGCTGGCCCCAAGGTGTAACGCTTGGGGGCAAGCATGTTTGGGTTGGGTTCTCGTCTGTTCGGTCGTCTGAGTCTGCGATTCCAGATTTCGGGTCTGGTGATGGCGGCCATCGTGGTCTCTATCGGCGTGGTGGCCACGGCGGTCTATCTCAGCTTCTCCTCCACGATGATGCAACAGGGGCGGGACCGGCAGGAGACCAATCTCAAGACGGCGGCGACCATCTTTGCCGCGGCCACCAACAACAAGGGCGGCACGGTGGTCCACTGGACCGAGGACGGCGCCATGAGCCAGGTGACCGGCTGGGCGCTGCTGCCCTTTTTCGATACCGAGCTGGTCGACGGCATTGCGCGCGTCACCGGGGCCGAGACTGCGATCTACATCACCGACAAGGACAGTGGCGAACTGGTCAACAACACCACCACGCTGCACGACGCAGACGGGGAGAGCCTGAAGGGCCGCGTCATTGATCCCGCGGGGCCGGTGCAGGCGGCGCTGAGCGCGGGCGAAGGCTGGTTCGGCGAGGAAGAACTTGCAGGGCAGAGCTATTATTCGGCCTATTTCCCTGTCAACCGGGAGGATGGGGCACTGGCCGGTGCGCTGTTTGTCGGCGAGACGGTGGCGACCATCGAGCAATCGGTCACCGACATGATGGGGTTTCTGGCCGTGATCGCCCTGGTCACCGGGCTGGTGCTGGCCGGTATCGGCTATGCGGTGAGCCTGGTCATCATCCGCCCCATTCCGCGTATTGCCAATGCCATGGGCTCGATTGCCGAAGGCGCCTATGACACCGATGTGCCCTATCGCGACCTGGGTAATGAAGTGGGCAGCATGGCCCGCGCGGTGGAAGTGTTCCGCGAGAATGGCCTGCGTGTCAGCGAAATGACCGAGGCCGAGGCGGCGCGCATCGTTGCCGATGAAGAAAACCGCCGCCAGATGATGACCGAATTGCAGGGTGCCTTTGGCGCGGTGGTCGATGCTGCCGTGGCTGGCGATTTCGGCAGGCGCGTCGCCACCCAGTTCCCGGATGAGGAGCTCAATGTGCTGGCGTCGAGCGTCAACAATCTGGTCTCCACCGTTGATCGCGGCGTGACCGAAGTTGGTTCGGTCCTCGGTGCCATGGCCAATACCGATCTCACCCGTCGCATGGAGGGAGACTATGAGGGCGCGCTGGCGCGGCTCAAGGATGACACCAATGCGGTGGCCGACAAGCTGAGCGAAGTGGTGGGGCAGTTGCGCGCCACGTCGGGCACGCTCAAGACTGCCACCAGCGAAATCCTTTCGGGCGCCAATGACCTCTCGGAACGCACCACCAAGCAGGCGGCGACCATTGAGGAAACCTCGGCGGCCATGGAGCAGCTTGCCGCCACCGTCCTCACCAATGCCGGGCGGGCCCAGGATGCCAGCCGCAGTGCGGCCCAGGTTACCCAGACCGCCGAGGATGGCGGGCAGGTGATGGCCCAGGCGACCGATGCCATGGAGCGGATCACCACCTCCTCGGGCAAGATCTCCAATATTATCGGGATGATCGACGACATCGCCTTCCAGACCAATCTGCTGGCCCTCAATGCCTCGGTGGAAGCGGCGCGGGCGGGCGAAGCGGGCAAGGGCTTTGCCGTTGTGGCCGTGGAAGTGCGGCGCCTGGCGCAGAGCGCGGCACAGGCCTCAAGCGAGGTCAAGACGCTGATCGAGCAGAGCGCCGACGAGGTCAGGGGTGGATCGCGCCTGGTGGCCGACGCAGCGGCCAAGCTCACTGCCATTCTTGAAGCGGCGCGTACCTCGAATGATCTGATGCACTCGATCGCCAATGAAAGCCGCGAACAGGCCTCGTCCATCGAGGAGGTCAATACGGCGGTGCGCACCATGGACGAGATGACCCAGCACAATGCCGCGCTGGTCGAGGAGATGAATGCGGCGATCGAGCAGACCGAGGCGCAGGCCACCCAGCTCGACTGGATCGTTGATGTGTTTCATGTCGGTGAGACGGTCGCGCCGAGCCTGCCGAAGGCTGCAGTGAAGCCAGAAGCGCCCAGTGCCAAGGCGCGCATGCAGACCGCCGGAGCGGCCTATCTGGCACAGGGAAACGCCGCGCTTGAGCCGGACTGGAGTGAGTTCTAGGCGCATCCGGGCGGACAGAATCAGTTGCGGGCGCGGTGCGGAGAAAAAGCAAAAGAGACTGATTCTGGCCCGCGACCGCGCTCAAGCTGGGCAAAAGATAGCGAATTGCCCATTTTTTTGTCGCGCATTGTCGACCGAAATCGATTCCGGAAAAATCCGTACAGTTTTCGGTAAATAGTTTCTCATAGCGTGTTTCGCCTGTGGGCCGGTTCCGGAAGTGTTTCCAGAAGGAAGGCCGGGTCCGAACGGGGGAGAACCGCTATGAAGCAAATTGCGCGCTTTCTGGGAAATGTGCGCATGACCACCACCATCATGGTTCTGGTCATGTTGTCGATCATTGGCTCGATCGCCGCGGTTTCGACCGCGATCTATTTGAACCTGCATGCGCAGTCCATGGCGGACAGCGAAGTGCAGCAGGAAACCAATCTGGGCGTGGCCGCCACCATTCTTGAGCGCCGCATTTCCGGTTCCGTGCTGAGCTGGAGCGAAGAGGGCACCATCGGCTCCTTCCAGAGCTGGGCCATCCCGCCCTTCTACGATACCGAGGTGATCGACTCGGTGACCCGCGTCACCAAGCAGGATGCGGCCATCTATGTTACCGATCCGGCAACCGGTGACATGGTCGCCAAGACGACCAGCCTGATGGCAGATGCGGAGACCCGCGCCGTGGGCGGCATTCTGGCGGCCGATAGCGATGTCGTCACCCGTCTCAATGCCGGCGAAATGGTGCTGGGCCAGATCACGATTGACGGGGTCGAGTATTATTCGGCGCTGCAGCCGATCCAGAAGACCAATGGCGAGGTGATGGGTGCGATCTTTGTGGGCACGCCCATGGCCAATGTGGAGGCTGCCGCCAATGCCGTGCTCGGGCTGATCGGTGTGGTCGGCGGCGCCGCCGTGGTCGCGTTCGGCGCCATCGGCTTTCTCGCTTCGCGCCTGATAACCCGGCCGATTCCAAAGCTGGCCGCGACCATGGATGTGGTGGCCCAGGGCAATTACGAGGTCGATGTGCCCTATACCGACAAGGGCAATGAGGTGGGCGCCATGGCGCGGGCGGTGGAAGTGTTCCGCGAGAACGGCCTGCGGGTGAGCCAGATGACCGAGGCGGAAGCCGCCCGCATCGTGGCTGATGAAGAAAAGCGCCGGCTGATGATGACCGAGCTGCAGGCCGCGTTCGGCGAAGTGGTCGATGCTGCGGTCTCGGGTGATTTCACCAAGCGCGTGCATGCCGAATTCCCCGATGCAGAACTCAACAGCCTGGCCGGCAGCGTCAACAATCTGGTCGAGACCTTCGATCGCAGCGTGGCCGAAGTGGGCGAGGTGCTTGGCGCCATGGCCAATACCGACCTGACGCGCCGCATGACGGGGCAGTATGAAGGCGCCTTTGCTAAGCTCAAGTCCGACATCAATGCGGTGGGCGAGAAGCTGACCGAGGTGGTCCTGCAGTTGCGCCGGACCTCGGGCTCGCTCAAATCGGCAACCGGCGAAATTCTCTCCGGTGCCAATGATCTGTCCGAACGCACCACCAAGCAGGCGGCGACGATTGAAGAAACCTCGGCGGCCATGGAGCAGCTCGCTTCCACCGTGCTGAGCAATGCCGAGCGCGCCAAGCAGGCCAGTGCCAGCGCCTCGCAGGTGACCCGGACCGCCGAAGAAGGCGGGCAGGTGATGGATGCGGCCAACGAGGCCATGGAGCGGATCACCGCGTCCTCGGCCAAGATCTCCAACATCATCGGCATGATCGACGATATCGCCTTCCAGACCAATCTGCTGGCGCTCAATGCGTCGGTGGAAGCGGCCCGCGCCGGGGATGCCGGCAAGGGCTTTGCCGTTGTGGCGGTGGAAGTGCGGCGCCTGGCGCAGAGCGCGGCCAGCGCGTCTTCGGACGTCAAGGCGCTGATCGAGCAGTCGAGCGGCGAGGTCACCACTGGCTCCAAGCTGGTGGGTGAAGCGGCCGGCAAGCTGGCCAGCATGCTCGAGGCGATCCGCGAAAACACCCAGTCGCTCGAAGCCATTGCCCGCGACAGCGCCGAGCAGGCCACCTCGATCGAGGAGGTGACCGCGGCTGTGCGGACCATGGACGAGATGACCCAGCACAATGCGGCGCTGGTGGAAGAGACCAATGCGGCCATTGAACAGACCGAGGCCCAGGCCACCGAGCTTGACCGGATCGTGGAGATTTTCGCCATCGATCAGGGCGGGATGGACTTGATGGCGGCCCCGGCAACGGCTCCACGCCAGGCACATCCGGCGCCGTCCAAACCCACGCAGAAGGCCGCCAAGGCCTATCTCAGCCAGGGCAATGCGGCCATCGCCGCCGATTGGGACGAATTCTGAGCCTTTGGCATAGCGGCTTGAGTCAAGGGGGCGCTCTGCGCCCCCTTTCTCATTTCCTCAGAACGCTGACCGATTGCTTTACCGCCTCTTAACGTCGGCGCGCTATTTCTGGTGATGGACGCAGACCTAGAGAACACCATCCGGCCGCAACGCCGGATTTCAGTCGAAAGGCGTCGCAAGTCTTTCCAGATGCAGGCAGGCCCTGACCGTTTTCGAGCGGAACCGGTTCTGCATGGGCGACGCAGGGGCATTCCGGCGGCCAGAAGGCGCGCCTAGCGGGGCAAAAGCCAGATGAAATTTCGCGACCTGTCGATTCAGATCAAGCTGGTCCTGGGGGCCGGGCTTCTCTTCGTGGTGGCCATGGGTGGCCTGATCGCCGGCGGCCTGTATCTGATGTATCAGACGGCCGGCACGGAAGCCGAAGAACGGGCCCGGGCGCTGTTGGGCCAGTATAATCAACTGGCCGCAGGGCGCCTGGGTAATGTCATTGCCCAGACCAACAGCCTGGCTGCCGGTGTCGAAGGCGTCATTGCCGAAGGACCGGTGGACCGCGATCAGCTCGGGCGCCTGGTGACCCAAGCGCTGCTTGCCCAGCCGGCAGCGGTGGGCATGACCCTGGCTTTTAACCCGAACGCGCTCGATGGCCGGGATGCTGATTATGTCGGTCATCCCTATTCGGACAGCACTGGGCGCTTCGTACCCTATTTTACCCAGGCCGGGGGCAAGGTCAGCGTCGAGCAGCTCGACATGTCGCCCGAAGCGGGCACGGAAGGCTGGTACGATCTGCCCTTGCGTGAAGATCGCACCGTCCTGACCCCACCCTACACCTATGCCATTGATGGGGTTGATGTGTTGATGAGCACCATCAGCGCGGTGGTGCACAAGAACGGCCAGCCGGCAGGCATCCTGACCACCGACCTGACGCTGGGCACCATTGGCGCGGTGATTTCCGAGTTGCGGCCTTTCGAGGTCGGTTCGGTCATGCTGGTCAGCGATGCCAATACCTGGGTTGCCAATCCCGACCCGAGCCTTGTCGGGCAGGAGCTGGCCCCTGATATTTCTGCTGCCCTGCTGGATACCGAACTGATGTCACAGGGCATGAGCTATGTGAACGAGCAGGGCGTGGAAACCCATGTGGTCACGAGCCCGCTGGTTTTTGCTGGGGTTCCCGAACAGTGGACCATGGTGATGACGGTGCCGACCGCCACGATCTATGCCGGGGTCGACAGCATGCGCAACATGGCGCTGGTCTCTGCCGCGGTGCTGCTGGCAGGCATTCTGGTCGCCGTGTGGTTCGGGGCCGGGGTGATTGCCAAGCCGATCCGCCGGATGACCGATCTGATGGGTGTGCTGGCCGAGGGCAAATATGATGTCGAGATCCCCCACCAGTCCCAGAAGGACGAAATCGGTGGCATGGCCCGGGCCGTGGAAGTGTTCCGCGAAAACGGCCTCCGGATCAGCCAGATGACCGAAGCGGAGGCGGCCCGGATCATTGCCGACCAGCAGGCGCGCCAGGCGATGATGAGCGAATTGCAGCTCGCCTTCGGTGAGGTGGTGGATGCTGCCATTACCGGTGACTTCACCAAGCGGGTCAATGCCAGCTTCCCAGATGCCGAGCTCAACAGCCTGGCTGGTTCGGTCAATTCGCTGGTCGAGACAGTCGATCAGGGCGTCAGTGAAACGGGCAAGGTGCTCGAAGCCCTGGCCCGCACCGACCTGACCCTGCGCATGGAAGGCGATTATAAGGGCGCCTTTGCCCAGCTCCAGCACAATACCAATACCGTGGCCGAGACGCTCTCGGAGGTGGTGAGCGGGCTCAAGACCACGTCGCGCACGCTCAAGACGGCGACCGGTGAAATTCTCTCTGGGGCCAATGACCTCTCCGAACGGACCACCAAGCAGGCGGCCACCATCGAGGAAACCTCGGCGGCCATGGAACAGCTTGCCACCACGGTGCTGCAGAATGCGGACCGGGCACGCGATGCCAATGCCATTGCCCAGACCGTCAGCCAGACGGCAGAAGAAGGGGGCGTGGTGATGAGCCAGGCGACCGAGGCGATGGAGCGGATCACCACGTCCTCGTCCAAGATTTCCAACATTATCGGGCTAATTGACGATATCGCCTTCCAGACCAACCTGCTGGCCTTGAACGCTTCGGTCGAGGCGGCCCGGGCAGGCGAGGCCGGCAAGGGCTTTGCCGTGGTTGCCGTGGAAGTGCGGCGGCTGGCGCAGAGCGCCGCCGAAGCCTCGTCTGACGTCAAGGCGCTGATCGAAACCTCCTCGGGCGAGGTGGGCGCAGGCACCAAGCTGGTGGCTGATGCAGCGGCCAAGCTCGAAGCCATGCTCGAAGCGGCCAAGTCCAATTCGAGCCTGATGGAGGGCATTGCCCGGGACAGCCGCGAACAGGCGTCGGCCATCGAGGAGGTCACGGTGGCCGTCCGCCAGATGGACGAGATGACCCAGCACAATGCGGCTCTGGTGGAACAGACCAATGCAGCTATTGAGCAGACCGAGGCCCAGGCCAGTGAACTCGACCGGATCGTGGCCGTGTTCAAGACCGATGCCGCCGAGGACGGCGTCAGCCTGGCACCAATTGCACCCAGGGCCGCGCGTCCTGCCGCGCCGCGCCCGGGTCCGGCCAAAAAAGTGCAGCAGGCCGCCAGCGCCTATCTCACCCAGGGCAATGCCGCCATCTCGGCCGACTGGGACGAGTTCTGAGGAAATCTTGCTCGGGCCGGTTTGCAGCAATGCAGACCGGCTCCTGCAAGTATTGTCGGAAGATGACTTATATGCTGCAAATTAATCCTGCAGTCTATCTTCCCGGCGCAATGGGAAATATCCGTATGTGACCTAATCGGTTAGCGTATATTGGATATTTTTTGACAGAAATATTTCAAAAGAACGTTGCAATAGGGAAATCCATTATCGATCACGAAATAGTTTTGTTAACTTTGTGGTCGCAGCCTTGATGAACAAGCCACCCTGTTGCGGTTCGGGTGGCGGGGGTTGAGAGGCGGACATGGTTGGGATCTCCTTTGGCAGAAGCCATCGTGACAATGCGGCAAAAGTGGCGGCGATCTCGCGCAGCCAGGCAGTGATCGAATTCGCGCTGGATGGCACGATCATCACGGCCAACGAGAATTTCCTCAATGCAATGGGCTATGGGCTGGATGAGGTTGCGGGCCAGCACCATTCCATGTTCTGCGATCCGGATTATGCCAGGAGCGCGGAGTACAAGAGTTTCTGGGCCGATCTGGCCGAGGGCCAGTTCAAGTCGGCAGCCTTTCAGCGCTTCGCCAAGGGTGGGCGCGAAGTCTGGATCCAGGCCAGCTACAACCCGGTGTTCGACGCTGCCGGCAAACCGGTCAAGGTCATCAAGTTTGCCACCGACATTACCGAGCAGACGCAGCGCTCGGCCGATCT
Organism: Devosia indica; assembly: GCF_003056405.1. Taxonomy (GTDB): domain Bacteria; phylum Pseudomonadota; class Alphaproteobacteria; order Rhizobiales; family Devosiaceae; genus Devosia; species Devosia indica. The sequence goes on along the minus strand of NZ_PYVZ01000009.1, from coordinate 84,456 downwards.
GGCGGCGCAGATCGAAGCCATTTCGCGGGTACAGGCGGTGATTGCCTTCAATCTCGATGGCACCATCATTGAGGCCAACGAGAATTTTCTGACCACGGTCGGCTACCGGCTGGACGAGATCGTGGGCCAGCACCATTCCATGTTCTGCGACCCCGACTATGCGCGCTCCAGCGAATATGCCCAGTTCTGGGAACGCCTGCGGGCTGGTCAGTTCGAGGCCGCCGAGTTCCAGCGCTTCGGCAAGAATGGCAAGGAAGTGTGGATCCAGGCCAGCTACAATCCGGTGCTCGATGCCGCCGGGCGGGTGGTCAAAGTGGTCAAGTTCGCCACCGATATCACCGAGCGCAAACGTGCCGAGGGGATCATCGCCGAGTTGACCTCGAGCCTGGCGCGCATGGCCAAGGGGGATCTGGGCGGCCGCATCGACCATCAGTTCACCGGTCAGTACGAACAATTGCGCCAGGCCTTCAATTCCTCGTTGGAGCAGCTCGAGGACATCGTTTCTGGCCTGCGCCAGGCCTCGGGCGCCCTGCGCACGGCCACTGCGGAAATCCTTTCAGGCGCCAATGATCTTTCCGGGCGCACCACCAAGCAAGCGGCCACGATCGAGGAAACCTCGGCGGCGGTGGAACAATTGTCGAGCGCGGTGGCAGACAATGCCAGGCGCGCGGCAACGGCCAGCGAGAAGGCGCGCGCGGTGTCGCAAAATGCCACCGAGGGCGGCGTGGTGATGAATGACGCCACCCAGGCGATGACCGCCATCGAGACCTCGTCGGGCAAGATCTCCAACATCATCGGCATGATCGACGACATTGCCTTCCAGACCAATCTGCTGGCCCTCAACGCTTCGGTTGAAGCGGCGCGGGCCGGTGACGCCGGCAAGGGCTTTGCGGTGGTTGCGGTGGAAGTGCGGCGGCTGGCGCAGAGCGCGGCCAGTGCCTCCGCGGATGTCAAGGCGCTCATCGAAGCAAGCGCCGGCGAGGTGCGGAGCGGGGCGCAACTGGTCAACCGTGCTGCCGAGCGCCTGCAGGACATTCTGACCGGGGCGGAGGAAAGCGCGGTGCTGATCGACGCCATCGCGACGGCCAATCGCGACCAGTCCGGCGCGCTTGAAGAAGTGGCCGTGGCCGTCCGGCAGATGGATGAGATGACCCAGCACAATGCAGCTCTGGTGGAACAGACCAATGCCGCCATCGAGCAGACCGAGGCCCAGGCCGGAGAACTGGACCGGATCGTGGCGGTGTTCCGCAGCGGGCAGCTTGCGGCCGTGCCTGAGCCGGCGCGCCCAGCGGCGCCGCGCCTGCGCAAAGTGGCGGGCGGAGACTGGGTGGAAGCCTAGCTAAAGGCCCTGCATATGCCACGCGATAACCGATCCTTTACCACGATTGGTTATGTTTTCCGTGACTATGATCCAGATCAAGATTTGGGAATCTCGATCGGCACAGAACGTCACAGACACCAATCTGGAAGCCGCTCGCCATGACCTCAGATACCGCCGACCTTCTCCAGTCCCGTCTCGACTTTATCGGTCTTGATGAAGAGGCGCGGGGCAGCATGGCCCGCGCCCAGCCGCTGATCGAGGCTCATCTCGAACCGGCCCTGACCCGGTTTTATGCCAAGATCGCCGAAGTGCCGGCGGTGGCTCGCTTCTTTGATGGCAAGCCACAGATGGATCGGGCCAAATCCAAGCAGCTTGGCCATTGGTCGGCAATTGCGACGGGGCAATTGGACCAGGCCTATATGGAAGCCAGCAGCAAGGTGGGCCTGCGCCATGCCAAGATCGGGCTGGAGCCGCGCTGGCATATTGGTGGCTATGGCGTGATCATGGAAACGCTGGTCCGGGGCCTCGTGCATGACACCATGGCGGCAGCGCTTGAGCCGGAAAAAAGCCGTTTCGGCCGTTCCGTGCCGCGCAAGGCCGAAGCCGTGCTGGCCGATGCCGATGCCATGGCCGATATGCTGGTGGCGGTGCTCAAATCCATGCTGCTCGATGTCGACATTGGGGTTTCCGCCTATTTCGACAAGCTGACCGCCGATGCGCGGCAGGCCGATGACGCAGCGCGCGCAAAAATCGACAAGGCCGTCGCCGCGACCGGGGCGGTGCTGCGTGACGTGGCTCAGGGCAATCTCACCAGCCGGGTGACCGAGACCCTCGATCCCGAATTCGACCAGATCAAGCAGGACACCAATGCGGTGGCCGAACGACTGACCGAGATCGTCGGGCAATTGCAGCAGACGTCCCGCTCGCTCAAGACAGCGACGGGGGAAATTTTGTCCGGCGCCAATGATCTGGCCGACCGCACCACGCGGCAGGCCGCAACCATCGAACAGACCTCCGCGTCGGTCGAGCAGCTATCCACGGCGGTGGTGGAAAATGCCAAGCGGGCCGCAACCGCCAGCGACACGGCCCGCCAATTGTCGCGCAGCGCGACCGAAGGCGGCGCGGTGATGGGTGAGGCCAATCAGGCCATGGGCGCCATCGAAACCTCCTCGGGCAAGATCTCCAACATTATCGGAATGATCGACGACATCGCCTTCCAGACCAATCTGCTGGCCCTCAACGCGTCGGTGGAAGCGGCGCGGGCCGGCGAAGCCGGCAAGGGCTTTGCCGTGGTCGCGGTGGAAGTGCGCCGCCTGGCGCAGAGCGCCGCCCAGGCCTCCAGCGACGTCAAGCAATTGATCGATGCCAGCGCTGGCGAGGTGCGAAACGGCACCCAATTGGTGGCGCGCGCCGCCGAGACCTTGCTCGACATCCAAACCCGCGCCGAGGAGAGCGCGGCGCTGATCGACACCATCGCCCGGGCCAATAGCGAGCAGTCGCAGGCGCTTGAAGAAGTGACCGTGGCGGTGCGGACCATGGACGAAATGACCCAGCACAACGCGGCGCTTGTGGAAGAAACCAATGCGGCCATCGAGCAGACCGAGGCCCAGGCCAGCGAGCTCGACCGGATCGTTGATGTGTTCCGGGTCGAGGACAGCACCACGTCGCTGCCACGGCCGCAAGCGCCGTCCAAGCCTGCGCCGGCAATGCGCCCGGCACCCCGCAGCTTGGGCAATACGGCGCTGGCCCATGACTGGGAAGCCTTCTAGCCGCGAACGGGGCGCAAGCAGCCGCCAGCCCATACGTAAACTCCGCTAGGGATTTGTTAACCATGATGTTTACCCTGCCGGGTTTGCCGAAGCCGCGCGGCGCATGGGGCTGCGTCACGCCCGGATCGGGCTTGAGACACGCTGGCATGTGGGCAGCTATGCCAGCCTCGTCGATGCCCTGGTCAAGGGCGTCATCCAGGACGGCATGGCAGCAGCGCTGCAATCCCGGCGGGGTGCACTGGGGCTGTTCGGGCGGCCGGACGAGGCGGGGGTGCTGCGGGTGGCCGAGGCGATTGGCGAAGGCCTGGCGACGCTGTTGGCCGGTGTGTTGCTCGACATTGATCTCAGCCTCTCGGGCTATATCGCCAAACTGCGGGAGGAAGGACTTCACAATGCCGAGGTGCAGCGCCAGCGGCTGCGCCAGGCCGTAAAACAGGCCGGTCAGACCCTGGAACTGGCAGCCGATGGCCAAAGGCATGACGATGCCCCCGCGCCGACAGACCCTGATCTGGCGCCGCTCTACGCGGGAGCCGAGCGGCTTGCCGACAAGGTGACGGCGCTGATCGCGGATCTCGACGGCTCGAGCATAGCCATGCACGGCGCCGCTGCCGATATGGCGACACATGCTGCAGCACTGACCGCCGCGCGGGATGAGCAAGGCCAGATCGGCGCAGCGCTGGCCGACAAGCTGGCCGGGCAGGTCCCGCTCGCCGAGCAGCTTTGTGCGGACCTTGATGCGGCGGCGCGCCATGATAAGGCCGTGCAGCGCAAGGGCGCCGGGGTGCGCAAAGCGGCGGCGGCGCTTGAGGCTGCGCACGCGGCGCGACAGGCCGATGCCGGGGCCCTGGATGGGTTTGCCGAACAGCTCGATGCCCTGCATCTGAGCGCGCAATTGCTGGCCGCCCAGGGCGAGGACGAAGCCGTGCGCGCCTTGTCTGCGGGTCTGGGTCGCCTGTCCGGCCAGTTTCGGGCGCATCGGCTGCAATCGGCTGGCCGGCAGGACGAGGTGACCGGTCGCCTTGCCGCATTGCAGGCAGCGCTGGAGCGCCTGACCGGTTCGGCGGCCGAGGATTCGCCGTCCATTGCTCCCGCTGCCAAGGCAGCGCGGGCGCAGCTTGCCGCTCTTGAGGCGATGACCACGCAAGCGCTTGGGCTCAGTGCTGCGCTGACGGCGGATGGGGAGAGGAGCCAGGTCGCGCTGCAGGGTGTGCGCGACGCCCTGCTGGCGGCCGGGGCCTTTGCCGACCTTGCGGCTGCCTTTGCGCCCGATGCAGCGCCGGCAGGGGAGACCGTGGCCTTTCCCGATCACGACCAGACCGCGCTGGCCGCTCACTGGCACGCGGGATAGTCGCACACTCCATTGCCCTTTTGCGCGTTGGCGGGCATGAAGACGCCAGCAGAATTCAACAAGGGCATTTGCAATGGCGCGCATCGGTCTGGTGGCTCACGACGACAAGAAGGACGATCTCTGTCGTTGGGCCGAAGCGCATAAGGACAAGCTGGAACAGCACGAGCTCTGGGGCACCGGCACCACCGGCAGCCGGATCACGGCGGCAACCGGACTTGCCGTCAGCCTGCTCAAAAGCGGCCCCTTGGGCGGCGATCAGCAGCTTGGCGCCATGATCTGCGAAGGGCGGCTGGATGTGTTGATTTTCTTTATCGATCCGCTTTCGGCGCAGCCCCATGATGTGGACGTCAAGGCCCTGACGCGCCTGGCCACGCTTTATGATGTGCCCCTGGCCAACAACAAATCCACAGCAGACGCCGTATTGGCGGCGGTCTGAGGGTTAGCAGAAGGTTGATATTGCCGCGCTCTTGTGAGCAGATGCCCCAAAATTGCCCGGATTGAACCGGGCGCACAGGCATTCAGGAAACCGGGGCTAAATTCAACTTGTCCTCAGACTTGGTTATCGACGTTCGCAACGTCTCGAAACATTTCGGCGGCCTCACCGCCGTCAACAATTGCTCGCTATCGGTCCGGCGCGGCTCGATCACCGGGCTGATCGGCCCCAATGGTGCTGGCAAGTCCACCCTGTTCAACATGGTGGCCGGCAATATCGTGCCCGATGAAGGCCAGGTGATCTTTGATGGCGAAGACGTCACCGGCCTGCCGCCGCACCGCCTGTTCCGCATCGGCATGCTGCGCACTTTCCAGATCGCGCATGAATTTTCGCAGATGACGGCGCTGGAAAACCTGATGATGGTGCCGGGCGACCAGCCGGGCGAGCATCTGCTCGATACCTGGTTCCGGCCCGGCCTGGTGCGCTCGCGCGAGACCGAGGTGCGCAAGAAGGCGCTGGACGTCATCGATTTTCTCAAGCTCGGCCATGTGCGCGACGAGCTGGCCGGCAATCTCTCGGGCGGGCAGAAGAAACTGCTCGAACTGGGCCGCACCATGATGGTCGATGCAAGGATCGTGCTGCTCGACGAGGTGGCGGCCGGCGTCAACAAGACGCTGCTCAATGACCTGGCCTCCAATATCGAGCGGATGAACCGCGAGCTGGGCTACACCTTCTTTGTCATCGAGCACGACATGGATCTGATCGGGCGGCTCTGCGATCCGGTCATCGTGATGGCGCAGGGCGAAAAGATCGCCGAGGGTCCAATGGCGGAAATCCGCGCCAATCCGGCCATCGTCGAAGCCTATTTCGGCACCCCTGTGGAGGCCGAATAGATGGCTTTGATCGAACTCAAGCACGTCGTTGGCGGCTATGGCGGCGCGCCTATTCTGAATGGCGTCAACATGGCCATCGAGAAAAGCGATATCGGGGTCATTGTCGGCCCCAATGGCGCGGGCAAGTCGACCACGCTCAAGGCCATTTTCGGCCTGCTCAAGGTGACCGGCGGCACCATTGAATTCGGGGGCGAGAATGTCGCCAATTCGCTGCCCGACCGGCTGGTGCCCAAGGGCCTGAGCTTCGTGCCGCAGGAAAAGAACGTCTTCACCTCGATGAGTGTTGAAGAGAACCTGGAAATGGGCGCCTTCACCCGCAAGGACGATTTTTCCGAGACCATGCAATGGGTCTATGAAATGTTTCCGGTGCTGGCCGAAAAACGCCGCCAGCCGGCGGGCGAACTCTCCGGCGGGCAACGCCAGATGGTGGCCATGGGCCGGGCGCTGATGAGCCGCCCCAAGCTCCTGATGCTGGATGAACCCTCTGCGGGTCTGTCGCCGCGCTATGTGATCGAGATCTTCGAGACCATTCAGCGGGTCAATGAAGAGGGCGTGGGCATCTTGATGGTCGAACAGAATGCGCGCCAGGCCCTGGCCTTTGCGTCCAAAGGGTTCGTGCTCGCTGGCGGGCAGAACCGCTACACCGGCACCGGGGCGGAGCTGATCGCCGACCCCGAAGTCGCCAAGTCTTTCCTCGGGGGCTGAGCCGTGACCGAAATCATTTTCTTTATCAACCAGGTGGTCATTTCCGGCCTGGTTCTGGGCTGCATCTACGCGCTGGGCGCCATCGGCATCACGCTGATCTTCGGCATTCTGCGTTTTGCCCATTTCGCCCATTCCGAGCTGATGACCGGCGGCGCCTTCATCGCCTTCCTGCTCGCCTCGGCCTTTGCCGCCTGGGGCATTGCGACGCCGATCCCGACGGGCTTTGTGGTGCTGCCTTTGGCCATGGTGCTGGCCGCCATTCTGGCGCTCGGCATCGACAAGGGCTTTTACGCACCCCTCAGGAAACGCGGCGCCAAGCCTGTGACGCTGCTGATCGCCTCGATTGGCGTCACGTTGATGATCCAGGGGCTGATCCGCCTGTTTTTCGGCGCGGGGTCCTATTCCTTCTTCGAAAACGAGCCCAAGGAAATCTTCCGCATCGACACCTCGGCCATCGGCTCCACCCGGCCGCTGGTGATCACCGAGCCGCAGGTTCTGATGATCGTGGTGACGCTGGTGTCGGTCATTGCGCTGCATTTCTTCCTCACCCGTTCGCGGCTGGGCAAGGCGATGCGCGCCATGGCTGATAATGCCGATCTGGCGCAGGTCTCGGGCATCAATACCGCGCTGGTAGTGCGCGTCACCTGGGTGATTGCCGGGGCGCTGGCCTGCATGGCCGGCACCATGCTGGCGCTCGATGTGACGCTCAAGCCCGATTTGGCCTTCAACATCATCCTGCCCATCTTTGCCGCCGCCATCGTGGGTGGCCTCGGCCAGGCCTATGGCGCCATTGCCGGTGGACTGCTGATCGGCTTTGCCGAAACGCTGGCCGTGTTCAACTGGACCATGCTGTTCCGGCCGCTCAACGCCATTCTTCCGGACTGGCTGCAATTGCCAGCCCAATTGGCGCTGGTGCCCACCGAATACAAGCTCACCGTGGCCTTCGTCATTCTCGTCGTGACCCTGCTTGTCCGGCCCACCGGTATTTTCAAGGGAGCATCGTCGTGATCCAGCGTTCCCTCGCCCTGTTTGGCGGCCTGTTCGTCCTTATCCTGGTCATTGGCTGGGTGATGGGCCTGCCTTTTACCAGTTCGCGCCTTGTCGAGGCGGCTGCCTATGCGCTGATCGCGCTCGGCCTCAATATCCAGTGGGGCTATGGCGGGTTGTTCAATTTTGGCATCATGGGCTTTCTCATGTTGGGCGGCGCTGCCGTCACCTTCATCTCTTTCCCGGTCAATCCCGAATTCTGGGGCTCGGATGGCCCGATGATGCTGGGCCGGGCACTGTTCGCCTTTGCCGTCGGGGCGCTGATCGTTCTGGCAGCACGGCAGGCGCATCGGATCGGCATTACCGGCAAGTGGAAGGGCGCGCTGACAGTGCTGGCCTGGTTCTGCGCCTATGTGCTCTATCGCAGCCAGCTCGATCCGGCAGCGGCCTATATCGAAAGCGCCGGTGGCGGCTGGGTCGGGGGGCTGGGCGCCCATCCCGTGCTCGGCTGGCTGTTCGGTGGCGTGCTGGCAGCCGGCATCGCTTATATCGTGGGCAAGATCTGTCTGGGGCTGCGCACCGACTATCTCGCCATTGCCACGATCGGCATCTCCGAAATCATCCGCGCGCTGATCAAGAACATGGACTGGCTGACCCGCGGCACGCTGACGGTCTCGCCCATTCCCTGGCCCACACCGCTGCCGCAGGACTATCAGGCCGGTGGCATGGATATCGCCGCCTCGCTGATCGCGGCGCGCGCCGGCTATCTGGTGCTGGCGCTAGTGGTGCTGGCCATCGTCATGTGGCTGATTTCGCGCGCCTATTCGGGGCCCTGGGGCCGGATGATGCGGGCCATTCGCGACAATCACGTCGCCGCCTCTTCGATGGGCAAGAACGTTACCTCGCGGCAGCTCGAAATCTTCGTGTTCGGCTCGGTTCTGATGGGCATTGGCGGGGCCATGCTGGTCAGCTTCGTGCAGATCTTCGACCCCTCCAGCTATCAGCCGATCAACCACACCTTCCTTATCTGGGTCATGGTCATCGTGGGTGGCGCGGGCAATAATTGGGGCGCGCTGTTCGGCGCCGTGCTGCTCTGGCTGGTCTGGGTGGTGTCCGAGCCGCTGAGCAAGGCGGTGTTCGACTTTGTTAGCTACTGGTCGACCAATGCCGGCTGGGGCGCCATTCCCGAGATCGAGGCCCGCTCGGCCCAGATGCGCGTCTTCGTGCTGGGCATGGCCATCACCATTGCCTTGCGCTTCGCCCCCAAGGGTCTGATCCCGGAAGTGGTCAAGCGCGAGGATGCGCGGAGTTAACGGCGCGCCGTAACCCAAAGCCACACAGTGGGCAGCGCGTCAAAGCCGCTGCCCATGTTCGTTTCGAGCGTGAAATCGGACCAACCGGCCGCTCGATACGCACCGTCCAACTGCTTTGCACTTGGATAGTTATAGTAGCGGCCATAGGGGTCCCGGCCTTCGCCTGTTCCGGCCTTGAAGCTGGCCACAAAGACCCCGTCCGGCTGCAGGGCCCGCCGCACGCGGGAAAGGATGTCGGGCAGGGATGCTGCTACGACATGCAGCAGGCTGGCGCAGGCCCAGACGCCGTCATAGGCCGCTTCGGCCTCCAATTCGTCAAACAGCATCAGGCGGGCCGCGCCTCCAACCCGCTTTTGTGCCTCGGCCACCAACGCAGGCGTGCCATCTGTGGCATCAACGTCAAATCCCTGGGCGCGCATATGCGCTGCATCCATGCCATTGCCGCAACCCAGCTCGAGAATGCGGGCGCCCTTGGGCAATGCGGCCAGAAAGGCGTCGAGTTGATCGCCACACGGCCGCGTCCTATGCCGTGCATAGGCGGCGGCATTGTCGGCGTAGAAGCGCAGGGTTTGCCCATCACGCATGAGTCATTCCCCGCCCGGGCGCTCCACCAAAAATCCTTCAGCCATGGTGCGGAAGCTTTCAATCGCTTTTGGCAGCGTCGCCGCTGGATCACTGCTGGCAGCAACGTAGAGGGCCGCGTTCAGTGCGGCGCCCGAAAGCAGGCGCGAGGCGGCCTCCACATCGACTGGCCGGAATATCCCTTCCTGGATCAGTTGACGCACGCTCTGCTTGGTCGACTGCAGGCAGGCGTTCTGGCTGGGCCAGCGCGATGGGTCGCCCAGAACAGCCGGGCCGTCGAGCAGGACGATGCGTTGCACTTCCGGCCGCATGGCCATTTCGATATAGGCTTCGCCCTCGGCCAGCAGGCGCAGCCAGAGGTCGTCATAGCGGGCTGCTGCCGCCTGGGCTTCGGTGGCCATTGCTTCGTCGATCTGGTGGACCACGGCGGCCAGCAGGCCGCGCTTGTCGCCGAAATTATGGTAGAGCGCGCCGCGCGTCAGCCCCGCCGCGGCGGTCAGCTCTTCCATGGAGGCACCGGCAAAGCCATGCCGGGCGAAGGCGTCGCGACCCGCCTCGATCAGCTTTTCGCGGTTCTGCGCCATTTGCTGCAAACGCTTGTTCATGGCCCGAATTCATATGCAAGATGTATGTGAGTTGACAAGAGGGGGTTCGCTTCATATTTCATATACGCACTGTATCTGAAATACAGCGCAAGTTCTCCCACCCTTTTTGAGGCACTCCCATGACCCAGCGCCAAGCTGTCTTTCCAGCCAATCGTCACGCCCTTTACGAAGCACATGGCTATTCGGCCGCCATTCGCTCGGGCGATCTGCTCTTCGTCTCCGGCCAGGTCGGCTCCCGACCCGACGGCACGCCGGAGCCCGATTTTGCCGCCCAGGTGCAACTGGCCTTCGACAATCTGCGTGCCGTCCTGACTGCCGCCGGCGGCAGCTTCGATGACATCGTGGACGTGACCACCTTTCACACCGATCCTGAGGCCCAGTTCGGCGCGGTCATGGCCGCCAAGCAGAAGGCGTTCTCCGACAAGCCCTATCCGAACTGGACGGCGGTCGGGGTCAACTGGCTGGCCGGTTTCGATTTCGAGATCAAGGTGATTGCGCGTATCCCGCAAGCGGCCTGACTCTGTGCACGACATTGAAAAGGCCCGGGATCGCTCCCGGGCCTCTGGTGTCAGTGTGTTCGTGCCCTGCGCGCGTAGCGCTTCGGGCCTTGTGATCTTAAAACCCTGCGCCGGAGGGCTTTGCCGAAGCAAAGCTTCGGACGATGACAAGTTAGTCAATCAGGCCCTTTTCGACGAAGGAACCGCCTTCGACGGCCAGTTCGACGATGATGCCGTCAACGTCGCCGACCTCGTCGAAATCGAGCGCGCCACCGGCGCCCTCATAGTCGATGTCGGTCCCGGCCGCGATCAGTTCCTTGGCCTTGGCCCATTCGCCTGGACGGATGATTTCGCCCGGGGCCGAAGCCACGTCGCGCAGGGCGGCAGAGAGGCCATCGCGCGAGGCCGAACCGTTCTTCTCGATGGCCAGGGCCATCAGGAAAGCGGCATCGTAGGCCTGCGGGGCATAGGTGGCATTGGCTTCAAAGCCTTCGCCGCCAAAGCCGTTATAGATATCGACCGATTCACCGCTCGGTGCGCCGGCGCGGGTGGCGATCATGCCTTCGACGGCCGCAGCGTCAATGCCGTTGAGCAGGTCGTCGCCAACCATGCCGTCACCGCCGACATAGGTGGTGAAGTTGCCGCTCTCGACAGCCTGGCGCAGGATGGTGTTGCCCGAAGCATTGGCATAGGCCAGTACGACCAGGTTCTGGCTGGCCACCAGGTTGCCCAGCTCGGCGCGGTAGTCGGCCTTGCCTTCTTCATGGGCCAGGTTAGCGGCCACGGTGCCACCGCCGGCCTCATAGGCGGCGGCCAGCGCGTCAGCAAAACCCTTGCCGTAGTCGTTGTTCACATAGGTGATTGCGATATCGTTGATGCCCTTGGCGAGCAGCAGGTCGGCCATCTTGACGCCCTGGAGCGCATCGGACGGGGTGGTGCGATAGACAAGGTCATTGTCTTCCAGCGTGGTCAGGGCCGGGGCCGAAGAGGCCGGCGAGATGAAGACCACATTGCCGCTCAGGCCCGAGCCGTTGAAGGCACCAATGGTTTCGCCGGTGCACAGGGCACCCACCACACCAGTGACATTGTCGGTATTGATCAGGCGGTCGGCGGCAGCAGCGGCAGCGGTGGCGTCGCAGGCCCCGTCAGCCGAGAGGATGGCAAGCTCGCCACCCAGAATGCCGCCCTGCTCATTGACCTGGTCCACCACCAGTTCGGCGCCGGCAAAGATCGGCGGGGTCAGGGATTCAATCGGGCCGGTGAAGCCGCCGATAAAACCGATGGTGGCGCCGCTGTCCTGGGCCAGGGCCGGAGCGGCGATGGTCAGGGTGGTGGCGGCGACCGCCAGGGTCAGGGTTTTCTTGAACATGGACGTCCCTCTGTTTGATGTTGCGCGCCGGGTGGCCTTGCTGGCCTCGCTTCTTGCGGCGCGTCAACGGTCAAGGGGGCGCGTTGGGCGCCCCGCTGGTGGGGACTGTTGCACACTCTTGGCCGCCATGTCACCGGGGTTTGCGCGCCAATTCCATGAGGCGTTGCGGTTGCTTAACGGGTCCGGTGCGGGCAAGACTGGCATCCAGTCCGAAAGCGCTCGCCAGGAAGCCAGAATGCTCCATCTTTGCCGCGTCATCGCCATATTGGGTCTGGTCCTGATGGTGCAGCCGGCCAGGGCACAGTTCGAAGTGCTCGATACTGCCCAGGATGCAGTGGGATCGGATGCCGCCGGACCGGGCATGGCGGACGCCAACGCGCCGGCTCCGGTCTGCGGCACCCGGCCCCTGTCGATTGCCCGTATGAGCTGGCCATCTGCAGCGCTGCTGGCAGAAATTCACGCACGCATCCTGGCTGCCGAATTCGAATGCGAGGTGCGGGTGGTGCAGGGCGACCAGGCCGCCACGGCCTCTTCGATGAGCTCAATCGGCCAGCCGCAGGTGGCCCCCGAACTCTGGATCAACCGCATTGCCGATCTGTGGAATGGGGCCATGGAAGGCCAGATGGTCCGCAGTGCCGCGCCCAGCTTTACCTCCAGCCAGTTCGAGGGCTGGTATATGCCTGCGACCCTGGCGGGCAATCTCGGCGCTACGCCGACCGCCGCCGGCCTGGCCGAAGCCCTGCCGCAGTTGCAGCCGGACGGACCCGTGCGCTTCATTTCCTGCCCGCTCGACTGGGCCTGTTCGATCATCAACCGCAATCTGGTGACCGCGCATGGGCTTTCCGGGATGGTCGAAATCGTCGAACCGGCCAACCGGCTGGACATGGACCGCCTGATTGCCGAGGCGCTGAACCGGCGCGAACCGTTCCTGTTCTATTACTGGCAGCCCAATGCCATTCTCGCCCAGCTCGATTTCACTGCCATCGACATGGGCGCCTATGATGAGGCCGCCGCCCAATGCCTGGCCGAGCGCGATTGTGCCGACCCCCAGCCCTCGGCGTTTCCCAGCGATACTGTGGTAATCGCGCTGGTCGAGCGGGTCTTTACCGAGACGCCCGAGATTGCCCGCTATTTCCAGCGGGCCAGCCTGCCGCTCGAGGAGATGAATGATCTGCTCGCCCAGCTCAACGCAAGCGGGGTGACGATCGAGGCCATTGCCGAGCGTTTCGTTGCCGAAAGGGCTGCGCTGTGGCGCGATTGGGTCGACGCCCCGCTCTAGCATCCTCGGGCGACCGGACTGATATTTTTTCGACTTGAATCAGTCAATTTTCTACATGTTCGCTTCTTGAACAATCAAGAAGTGAAGCTGTTTCAGTTTATAGACCAAGTGTGCCAGTCTATTTGACAAGAAATTCCGGCGCGATAAGTCTGTTGGTTCCCAAATAGTGGCCGATTTGACACACAATTCTGCCACGATTAAAGTCGTGTGCATTCCACAACCGCAGGAGCATACCTGATGATTTTGAAATCCGGTGGCGTAGCCGCCGCGATCGCTGTTGCCTTTTTGTCCGCTGGCAGCCTCCCGGCCGTCGCACAGGAAGCCGACGCTGCCCAGTGCGGCACCGATCGCACCATTGATATTGCCGAAATGTCCTGGCCCTCCGCCGCGGCCCTGGCGCATATTCATGCGACGATCCTGGAACAGGGTTATGGCTGTGACGTGGAGATCGTGGCCGGTGATACCGTGCCGACCTCCTCGTCCATGATGACCCGCGGCACCCCTGCCGTGGCGCCCGAGCTGTGGACCAGTGCCATTGAAGAGCCCTGGGCTGAAGCCATTGAAGAAGGCACCGTGGTCGAGCTGTCCGACGCCATCACCGATGGTACGGTCGAAGGCTGGTTCATCCCGCAATATACCCAGGAAGCCAATCCGGACCTGACCACGGCTGAAGCTGTGATCGCCCGTCCGGACCTGTTCCCCGATCCGGAGGACAACAGCCAGGGCCGCATCTATTCCTGCCCGCCGGGCTGGGCTTGCGAATTGTCGACAACCGCCTTGTTCGAGGCGTTCGACATGGAAGACACCTGGAACCTGTTCTCGCCCGGTTCGGGTGGTGCGCTCGATGCCTCGATCGCCCGTGCCTTCACACGTGAAGAGCCGATCCTGTTCTACTACTGGGGTCCGACCGCCATCCTGGGCAAGTATCCGGCCGTGCAGCTTGAAATTGGCGAAGCCAATATGGACGTCTATGCCTGCAATACCGATCCGGACTGTGACGAGCCGGCCGGCGTGACGGCCTATCCGTCCAGCCCCGCTGTTGTTGGCGCTGCTGCCTGGATCCAGGAAGAAGCCCCGGCCGTTGCCGAGTACTTCACCAAGGTTGGCCTGACCAATGCGCAGATATCCGAGCTGCTGGTCTATGGCGACGAGAACCAGGCTGACGCCGAAGAGACTGCCGAGAACTTCCTTGCGACCAAGCAGGACGTCTGGACCGAATGGGTCCCGGCCGAGGTCGCCGAGAAGGTGCTGGCTGCGATTGGCTAAGACCAGTCCCTGACTTTGCGAATAGCGGCCGGGTCCCGACCCGGCCGCTTTGCGCGTCTGATCCCCAAACCAACTCTCTGCTGGCTTCGGGATCGCACGCCGAGACCGCTTCTCTTTGCAAGAAAGAGCAAAAATGTTTCCAGAAATAATCGATACCCGCCCCTGGCGCCGGGCCATTGACGACAGCCTGAACTGGGTTGTGCGCAATTGGGGCGATGAGTTCGAGGCGGCGGCCTATCCGCTGCTGATGCTGCTCAACTTCATTGAAGACGTGCTGATCGCCACGCCGTGGTGGCTGATCATGGCCATTCTGGTCAGCGTTGCCTGGCTGGCGACGCGGCGCTGGCAATTGCCGGTGATCGTGCTGGTTTCCCTGTTGTTCCTGGGCATCATGGAGTTGTGGGAAGACGCCATGACCACCATGGCGCTGATGATCGCGGCGACCTTGACCGCCATCATCTTCTCCATTCCGCTCGGGGTCTGGATGAGCCGCTCGGGCAAGGTGCGCCAGGTCATCACGCCGCTGCTTGACCTGATGCAGACCATGCCCAGCTTCGTCTACCTCATCCCCACGGTGATGATTTTCGGCCCCGGCAAGATCCCGGCGCTGATCGCCACCATCGTCTATGCGGCGCCGCCCCTGGTGCGCCTGACCGATCTGGGCCTGCGCTCGGTCGATCCGGCAGTGATGGAGGCCAGCCGGGCCTTTGGTACCACGCCCAGCCAGCGCCTGTTCGGCGTGCAGATTCCGCTCTCGCTGCCGACAATCCTGGCCGGGGTCAACCAGACCACGATGATGGCGCTGGCCATGGTGGTGATTGCGTCCATGATCGGTGCGGGTGGCCTGGGTTACCAGGTGTTGCAGGGTATTGGCCGGCTTGAGGTCAGCCGTGGCCTGTTCGCCGGTCTCGGCATTGTGGTCCTGGCCATTGTCTTTGACCGTATCACCCAGTCCTTCGGCAAGCAGCTCCAGGCCAAGATCGGCCTGGCGGAGACCCGTTAAGATGAATGAAATCAAGCTAGACACGGATCTCGCCATTCGCATGCGCGGGGTCACCAAGATCTTCGGCGATGATCCGCAAAGCGCCCTGGACCTGCTCCGCACGGGCAAGACCAAGACCGAGGTGCAGGCCGAAACCAATCATGTGGTGGGGCTGGACAATGTCTCGCTCGACATCGCGCGTGGCCAGATCTTTGTGGTCATGGGCCTGTCCGGCTCGGGCAAGTCGACCCTGATCCGCCACGTCAACCGGCTGATCGAGCCAACTGCGGGCGAGATCATCGTGGATGGCACCGATGTGCTCAAGATGAGCCTGGAAGAGCTTCGGGCCTATCGCCGCAATTCGGTGGCCATGGTGTTCCAGAAGTTCGGCCTCTTGCCGCATCGCTCGGTCATCGACAATGTCGCCTATGGCCTGGAAGTGCGCGGCGTGCCCAGGGCCGAACGACTGGAGCAGGCCGCCAAGTGGATCGATACGGTGGGGCTGTCGGGCTATGAGCAGAGCCGGCCCCGCCAGCTCTCGGGCGGGCAGCAGCAACGCGTCGGCCTGGCCCGCGCCCTAGCGCTCGACACCGACATCATCCTGATGGACGAAGCCTTTTCCGCGCTCGACCCGCTGATCCGCTCAGGGATGCAGGATCAGTTGATCGAACTGCAGAAAACGCTGGGAAAGACCATCTTGTTCATTACCCACGATTTCGATGAAGCGCTCAAGATCGCCGACCGCATTGCCGTGCTCAAGGATGGGGCGGTGCAGCAGGAGGGCAAGCCAGAGGACATCGTGCTCAAGCCCGCCAATGAGCATATCGAGGAGTTCGTGCGCGAGGTGAACAAGGCCCGTGCCATCCATGTCCGCACCATCATGGAGCGCGGCGCGTTCGAGGCGTGCGAATTCACCGTACCCGAAACGGCGCGCTGCGAGGATGTATTGCCCTATTTTGCCGAGCACCAATGGGTGGGGGTCACCAATGAGGAGGGCACCCAGATCGGCCGGGTCACGGCCAAGCGCGTCATCGGCGCCCTGGCCCGCTATACCCCCGGCGTCGGCGAGGGCTGACGCGTCAGTCTTTCGTTAAGCCTGATTCGAGGGGCGGCACGCCTTGTCATCGGTCTGTTATGGACGATGAATAGGGTGCCGCCCCTTTTTGCTTGGCGAAGAATTACTGTCATAATTTCAATCATTTAGCATTCGTTCAGACTTGATGGGCAATTCTTGCCGCGGCCGCTGTTTCGCCGACCAGGTCTTGCTGCATGCGTATTCGCCCCGCCTTCGCCAATGTCAACGATGCCTATCATCGGCTGCGCCTAGCCGTGGGGCTGGTGGCTGGCCTGCTGCTGGCGCTGAGCCTGTTTTGCCTGTTTACCGGAGAGATGTCTGCCTATGTCAGTGCTGCCATGGCGGTATTGTCGGGGATCATTCCGGTCATCATGTCGGTGGCGCATCGTCTTATGCGCCGGCGGCTTGCCGAAGCGGAAAGCGCCATGACCGAGCAGCTCGACATGGCCCATCGCGACGCGCTGACCGGCACGTTCACCCGGTCCTATTTTCTCGATGAGCTGCAGGCACGGGCGCATCGCGGATCGCTCGGTGCGCTGGGCTATCTGCAGATCGACATGGACAATCTCAAGGTGCTCAATGACAGCGCCGGGCATGGCGCGGGCGATGCCGCTCTCAAGGCGCTGGTGCGCGACATGCAGGCGCTGATGCCGGGCGCCATTATCGGACGGCTGGGCGGCGACGAGTTCGGGGTGCTGATCCCCGGCCATGACAACAAGCCGGCGCTGTGCCGGCTGGGCGAGCAATTGCTGCGCCAGCTTGGACAGCCGCATAATATTGACGGGCGCATGACCCGGCTGTCGGCCACCATCGGGGTGGCGCTGGCCCCGCTCGACAGCGACGATCCAACCGACCTGATCGCCATTGCCGATCTGGCACTGTACAAGGGCAAGCAGACCGGCCGGGGCTGCGTGGTGCCCTTTGATCCGGACATGCTGGGGGATGAGCGGCATCGCCGTTTTGTCGAACGCGAACTGCGCGCGGCCATATTGATGGATGAGCTGGAGCTGCACTATCAGCCCGTTCTCGACAGTCAGACACGCCAGGTGCGCTCCTACGAGGCGCTGGTGCGCTGGCGGCACCAGGTGCGCGGCACCATAGCGCCGGGTCAGTTCATCGACGTGGCCGAACAGAGCAATCTGATCGACCGGCTGGGCGTATGGGTGCTACGGCGGGCCTGCGCCGACCAGCGCCGGCTGGGCCATCCCGTGGCCATCAATGTCTCGCCCAAGCAATTGCGCCGCAGCGAATTTGCCGAGGCCTTCGCCGATATCCTGGTGGAGACAGGCACGTCTGTGACCGAAATCATTGTCGAGATCACCGAGAATGCACCGCTGGTTGCGGGAAGCGTGGAAATGGAAACCCTGGCCGAGTTGCGGGCCATGGGGGTGCGCATTGCTATTGATGATTTCGGCGCGGGCCATGCGAGCCTGCATTATCTGCGCGACTTCACCTTCGATATCATCAAGATCGACCGGGCCTATGTGTCCGAATTCACCACCAATCCGGTCAGTGCCATGATCGTGTCGGCAGTGTGCGATATTGCGCGCAGCCTGTCGCTGCAGGTGGTGGCCGAGGGCATAGAGACTGAAGAACAGGCGCAGGCGCTGGCGGCCGCCGGTTGCACAGGCCTGCAGGGCTTCCATCTTGGCCGGCCCCAGCCGTTGACGCGCGACAAGGTGATCTGCGCTGCCTGAGGGGCATTCTGACAGGCTTATGACAGCTTTGCGCCCGTGCCAGTTGCGTCACCGGTAGCCGCGTGGCTATAACGGGCCGTCGCAGCCTCTGGCTTATGGGAGTATCGAGCCTTGGAATTGAAGCGGATCAACGATCACGTCAGCGTCTCGGGTCAAATCCAGCCGGAAGACGTGAAAACGCTCAAGGATCTCGGCTTTACTGCCATCGTCAACAATCGCCCCGATGGGGAAGCGCCCGACCAGCCGGCCGGCGCCGAGATCGAGGCGGCTGCCAAAGCAGCGGGGCTGGCCTATCATGCCATTCCACTCGGCCGCGACGGCGTGAACCCGGAGATGGTTGCCCAGACCAAAGCCGTGCTTGAGGGGAGCGACGGCAAGGTGTTCTGTTTCTGCCGTTCGGGAACACGCTCGACCACGCTCTGGGCGCTGAGCCAGGCCGGGGATGCCCCAGCCAGCCAGATCATCGCCCAGGCGGCAGAGGCCGGCTATGACATGAGCCATCTGGCCGGATATCTCGGCCAGAACTGAGACTGAACATTTCTGCGGCGGTCGGACGGACCTCCGTCCTCCTTCCGTTGCGGTGCTGAGCCGGGCCTGAAATCAGGCCCTTTGCCCCTCCTGCTCGGAACGGACATCCATGCCCATCAAGAAAATTCTCGTCGCCAATCGCAGCGAAATCGCCATCCGCGTATTCCGCGCGGCCAATGAACTGGGTCTCAAGACCGTCGCCGCCTATGCTGAAGAAGACAAGCTGGCGCTGCACCGGTTCAAGGCCGACGAGGCCTATCTGATCGGCAAGGGCAAGGGCCCGGTCGAAGCCTATCTGCAGATCGAGGAATATATCCGCATCGCCCGCATCTCGGGTGCCGATGCGATTCACCCCGGCTATGGCCTGCTTTCGGAGAGCCCCGAATTTGTCGATGCCTGCGAGGATGCCGGCATCATCTTTATCGGCCCGCGGTCCCAGACGATGCGCGATCTGGGCAACAAGGTCGCCGCCCGCAATATGGCGATCAAGGCCAATGTGCCGGTGGTGCCGGCCACCGAGGCGCTGCCCGACGACATGGACGCGGTCAAGAAGATGGCCGCCGAAATCGGCTATCCGCTGATGCTCAAGGCAAGCTGGGGTGGCGGCGGGCGCGGCATGCGCCGCATCATGGATGAATCCACCCTGGTGGCCGAAGTCTCGGAAGGCAAGCGCGAGGCCAAGGCCGCGTTCGGCAAGGACGAAATGTATCTCGAAAAGCTGATCGAGCGCGCCCGCCATGTCGAGGTGCAGCTCATCGGCGACGATCACGGCAATCTGGTGCATCTTTTCGAGCGCGACTGCTCGGTGCAGCGGCGCAACCAGAAAGTGGTCGAGCGTGCGCCCGCGCCCTATCTTTCCGACGCGGTGCGCAAGAGCCTTACCGATGCCGCTGTGCGCCTTGGCCAGGCTGCCAATTATCGCGGCGCCGGCACCGTTGAATTCCTGATGGATGCCGATACCGATGAATTCTACTTCATCGAAGTCAATCCGCGCATCCAGGTGGAGCACACGGTCACCGAGGAAGTGACCGGCATCGACATCGTCAAGGCGCAGATCCACCTGCTCGACGGGGCCGTCATCGGCACCCCGGAATCGGGCGTGCCACGCCAGGAAGACATCAAGCTCAATGGCAATGCCATTCAGTGCCGGGTGACCACCGAAGACCCCGAACAGAACTTCATTCCCGACTATGGCCGCATCACCGCCTATCGCGGCGCCACCGGCTTTGGCGTGCGTCTCGATGGCGGCACGGCCTATTCGGGCGCGGTCATCACCCGCTACTACGATCCGCTGCTGGAAAAGGTCACGTGCTGGGCGCCCAGCGCCGAAGAGGCGATTGCCCGCATGCATCGGGCCCTGCGCGAGTTCCGCATTCGTGGCGTCGCCACCAATCTGGCGTTCCTCGAAAACATCATCACCCATGCCGATTTTGTCGAGAACCGCTACACCACGCGCTTCATCGACACGACGCCGGACCTGTTCAATTTCAAGCCGCGCAAGGACCGGGCGACCAAGCTCTTGAGCTATATCGCCGATGTCACGGTCAACGGCCATCCCGAAGTGCGCGACCGGCCACGTCCTCCTGAAGATGCCGCCGCGCCCATCGTGCCCGAATTTCCGGCTCTGTCGGTCATCGAAGGCAGCCGGCAGGTGCTGGATCGCGATGGCCCGAAGGGCCTGGCAAAATGGATGAAGGACCAAAAGCGGGTCCTGTTCACCGACACCACCATGCGCGATGCGCATCAATCGCTGCTGGCGACGCGCATGCGGTCCTTCGACATCACCCGCATTGCCCAGGCCTATTCGCGCGGCCTGCCGAACCTCTTCAGTCTTGAATGCTGGGGCGGTGCCACCTTCGACGTCTCGATGCGCTTCCTCAACGAAGACCCGTGGGAGCGGTTGCGGCAGGTGCGCGAAGGCGCGCCCAATATCCTGACGCAGATGCTGCTGCGCGGCTCAAACGGGGTGGGTTACACCAATTATCCCGACAATGTCGTCAAGTTCTTCGTCAAGCAGGCCGCCGAGGGTGGTGTCGACATCTTCCGCGTCTTTGACTGCCTGAACTGGGTCGAGAACATGCGCGTCTCGATGGACGCGGTGATCGAGGCCGACAAGGTGTGCGAGGGTGTGGTCTGCTATACCGGCGACATGCTGGACCCCGACCGGGCCAAGTACGACCTGAAATATTATGTGGCGCTTGCCAAGGAGCTGGAAGCGGCCGGCGCGCATGTGCTGGGCCTGAAGGACATGGCGGGGCTGATGAAGCCGGCTGCCGCGCGCAAGCTGATTGCGACGCTGAAGGAAGAGATCGGCCTGCCGATTCATCTTCATACCCATGACACTTCGGGCGCTGCAGCAGCCACGGTGCTGGCGGCTGTCGATGCCGGCGTCGATGCGGTCGATGCAGCAATGGATGCTCTTTCGGGTACCACCAGCCAGCCCACGCTGGGGTCGCTGGTCGCGGCCACGGCCGATACCGATCGCGATCCTGGGCTGGACGCCAAGGCGATCCGGCAGATTTCGTTCTATTGGGAAGCCGTGCGCACCCAGTACCGGGCCTTCGAGAGCGATCTCAAGGGTGGCGCCTCGGAAGTCTATCTGCACGAAATGCCGGGCGGCCAGTTCACCAATCTCAAGGAGCAGGCGCGCTCGCTGGGCCTGGAAACCCGCTGGCACGAGGTCGCCCAGACCTATGCCGACGTCAACCAGATGTTCGGCGACATCGTCAAGGTAACGCCGAGCTCCAAGGTGGTGGGTGACATGGCGCTGGCCATGGTTTCGGCCGGCATCACCCGCGCCGATGTGGAAAATCCGGACAAGGACATCGCCTTCCCCGACAGCGTGGTCGGTTTCTTTGCCGGGGATCTGGGCCAGCCGCCGGGCGGCTTCCCGGAAAAGCTGCAAAAGAAGGTGCTCAAGGGCAAGACGGCGCTGACCGAGCGGCCCGGCTCCTATTTGAAGGATGTCGATCTTGAAGCCGAGCGCGCAAAGATCTCCGAGGAGGTCGGGCATCCGGTCGATGATTATCGCCTCGCATCATATTTGATGTACCCGAAAGTCTATTCGGATTTTGAAAAGACCCAGGAGATGTACGGCCCCACCGAAGTGCTGCCCACGCCGGTCTATTTCTATGGGCTGCAGGAAGGCGACGAACTGCTGGTCGATATCGAAAAGGGCAAGACGCTGGTGGTCACCTATCAGGGCCGCGCCCCGACCAATGAAAAGGGTGAAGTGCGCTGCTTTTTCGATCTTAACGGCCAGCCGCGCACCATCACCGTGCCCGATCGTCTCAAGGCCGGCGACGTGGTCGTACGGGCAAAGGCGGTAGCAGGTGATCCCAAGCAGGTCGGCGCCCCCATGCCCGGCGTCATCTCGACCCTGGCGGTCAAGCTGGGCCAGGCGGTCAAGGCCGGTGACGTGCTCTGCTCGATCGAAGCCATGAAGATGGAAACCGCCATCCATGCGGAAACCGATGGCACCGTGGCCGAACTCTTGATCAAGCCCGGTGACCAGATCGACGCCAAGGATTTGCTGGTGCGGCTGGAGTAAATCATAAAGGCCCGGAGCGATCCGGGCCTTACTTCATGCGGGTCGCACTGCGTTTATTTCCGCCGCGCCGTGCCATCCACGGTCGGGCCATACTTGCCAGAATAGACCTTGGCCGGCACCGGCAGGCGGGAGACGATCCAGCTTACCATCAGCGGCACCAGGATTATGTCATCCACCCAGCCGAGCAGGGGGATGAAATCGGGCAGGATGTCGAACGGGTTCACCAGATAGAAGGCGACGAACAGCGTCGCGGCCTTGAGGTGAAATGGCGTCTCGGGCGCCCGGAAGGCTTTCCAGAGCTGCACGACTTCCTTGCGGAACAGAACGAGGCGGGTGAGGAGCATGGTCATCATGCTTGATAGATGGGGTGGCGCGAACCGCGTTCAAGATCAGCACGATCACAATTGAGGCGGCGCGATTGCCGGCCATCCCTCCTCGTCAAACCCGAGTGGCGTCAGCGCCAGTTTGGGCAGGCCGCCCTGATCGCGGTCATACCAGTGATAGGCCAGCCAGGGCGCGCCATCGCGCAGGAACACCTCCTGCCCACCCGGCCCACGGACGCGCCCATCCGAGGCGAGCAGTTCGGTGCCGCCGCCCTCGAGCATGGGCGTGCCGTTCCGGTCGCGATAGGGCCCGGTGATCGTGTCGGCCCGGCCTACCATGATGCGATAGGTCGATGCCGTGCCGGCGCAGCATTTGTCGAAGGAGACAAAGAGATAGAACTGCCCGTCCCGTTCGAGAATGGCCGGGGCCTCGATGGCGCCGCCGCCGCGCGAGGCCAGTGGCTTTCGCTCCACGCCGGGCAGAGCAAGACCGGTGGCGGGATCAAGTTCGACCATGCCGATGCCGTCCCAGAACGAGCCGAAGGCGAGCCAGGCCCTGCCGCCGCTATCGATGCGGAATGGGTCGATAGCGTTGAAATCATCGCTTCGATGGGAGCGGAGAACGATGCCCCGGTCCACCCAGCCGGCGGTGGGATCGGAGGCCTCAAGATCGCTATTGGTCATCAGGCCGATGGCGCTGTCATTGCGGCCAAAGCTGGAGGCGGCGTAGTAGAGATAATAAGTGCCATCTTTCTCGAAGACGGAAGGGGCCCATAGATTGGGCGGGGTCAGGCCCAGCTCCGCGCTGACCCAGTCGGGCATGCCGCCGGGCAGGGCGCCGCCTTCCTGCCAGTCAAGACCGTCGGGGGAGGTCTTGGTGCGGATCTGCCCGCCATCGGGCGCCCGTTCGACCCCGGTGGCAAAAGAAACCAGCCCGTCCTCAAGCACGGCAATCGTGGGATCGTGAATGGCGATATTGCCGGTCAGCGGTGCTGCCGACGCGGGCTGCGCCATGGCGGCCAGCAGGAGGAGCCCCATGGGCAGCGTCTTGGGCTTTGGCATCGATCCTCCCCGATCACGCAAGCGTAACATTGCGTCTCTAGCCTTGCGGGCTTATCTGTGGCGCAAACACGAGGTGATACTATGGCCGGACCGGCAGCGCGCAGGCAATCGGTGGGCGTCAATGTGGGTGGCGTCATGGTGGGGGGTGGCGCCCCGGTGGTCGTGCAGTCCATGACCAATACCGATACCGCTGACATCGACGCGACAGTGCGCCAGGTCATGCAACTGGCCCGTGCCGGCTCGGAAATCGTGCGTATCACCGTGGACCGGGATGAAAGCGCCGCCGCCGTGCCGATCATCCGCGACCGGTTGGCCTCCATGGGCTATGACGTGCCGCTGGTGGGCGACTTTCATTACATCGGCCACAAGCTGCTGACAGACCACCCGGCCTGCGCCGAGGCCCTGGCGAAATACCGCATCAATCCGGGCAATGTGGGCTTCAAGGCCAAGCGCGACACCCAGTTTGCCACGCTCATTGAAATTGCCAACCGCTATGACAAGCCAGTGCGTATCGGGGTCAATTGGGGCTCGCTCGACGAGGAATTGCTGACCCGCCTGATGGATGAGAATGCGGCGTCGGACACGCCGATTTCGGCCGCTGCGGTGCAGCGCGAGGCGATCATTCAGTCGGCGCTGCTCTCGGCTGCCCGCGCCGAGGAACTGGGCATGGGCCGCGACAAGATCCTGCTTTCCACCAAGGTGAGCGATGTGCAGCACCTGATTGCCGTCTATCAGGATCTGGCGGCACGCTGCGACTATGCCCTGCATCTGGGGCTCACCGAAGCCGGCATGGGGTCCAAGGGCATTGTCGCGTCTTCGGCGGCGCTGGGCATCCTCCTGCAGCAGGGGATTGGCGACACCATTCGCATTTCCCTGACCCCCGAACCGGGCGGTGACCGCACGACGGAAGTGAAAGTCGCGCAGGAGTTGCTGCAGACCATGGGCTTCCGCCAATTCCTGCCGGTGGTGGCGGCCTGCCCGGGTTGCGGGCGCACCACCTCGACGACGTTCCAGACGCTGGCCAAGGATATTCAGGATCACCTCAACACCTCCATGCCCGAATGGCGTGAGCGCTATCCGGGCGTCGAGACACTGTCGGTGGCGGTGATGGGCTGCATCGTCAACGGTCCGGGCGAAAGCAAGCATGCCAATATCGGCATTTCGCTGCCCGGCACGGGGGAAACCCCGGCGGCGCCGGTCTTTGTGGATGGGGCAAAAGTCGCGACCCTCAGGGGTGCCGATGTGGCCGATCAGTTCAAGGCCATGGTGGCCGACTATATCGAGCGCAAATTCGGTTCCGGCAAGCAGAACGCCGCCGAATAGGGCTCAGCCGAGCGTGATCCGGTCGCGGCCATCATTCTTGCTGACATAGAGCAGATTGTCGGCACGGTCATAGATCTGGTCGAGCGTTTCAAGCCCGCCCAGCGCGGTGGCACCGATGCTGACTGACAGGTTCGCGCCGACGGGCAGGGCGATGCGGCCGATATTGTTGCGCATGGTTTCAAGGATTGAGCGGGCATGTTCAAGGCCGGTGCCGTAAAGCAGCACGGCGAACTCCTCGCCGCCCAGACGGGCGGCCATGTCCATGGGGCGCCGTGCCGTATCGCCGATGACATCGGCAACCTGCCGCAATGCCTCGTCCCCCGCTGTGTGGCCGAAACGGTCGTTGAAGGCCTTGAAGTGGTCGATATCGATTACCGCCAGCACCAGGGGCTCGTCGGTGCGCCCGGCATGGGCGATGGCGGCGGCGGCATGACGCTGGAACAGGCGGCGATTGGCCAGATCGGTCAGCGGATCGAACTGGGCCTGATGCAGCAGGATAGCGCCGAGCAGGAATTGCCGGCGATGGGCATATTCGCGCAGATAAGCCCCCACCGCAGCCACCGGAACGGCCATGATCATCACGGCCAGCAGCATCATCTGCGCCTGCCAGAGATCTGGCTGCAGCACGGTAATGCCGGCAATGGTGGTGAAGGCCACCATGGCGATGCTGGCGGCAAGGGCGCGGTAAAAGCGCAGGCCGATGGGCAGGAAGGCCGCCATCACCACCACGATCTGGGCGGTGTCGGCCGATGGGATGCCATTGGCCTTGTAGATCACGGCGGTCAGGGCAACAGCCAGGCAGAGCAGCAGGTAGACCGTAAAGGCCTTGGTCTCGAGCAGTTCGGGCCGGCTCAGCCGCGGCAGCAGGCAGGCCAGCAGCAGAGCCAGCACCAGCCAGCGCGCGCCGAGCAGGACCATGATATCGGGCGCCGGGGGCCAGGTGGCATAAAGGTCGAGCCGTACGACATCGAAGATGGCAAAGCCGCCCCAGATGATCAGCGCGGACAGGGTGATGATCAACACCGGCCGTTGGGCCTCAGCCACGACCAGGCGCTGATATTGTGCTTCCAGCGCCGGCGCAAAGCGCAGCCTGCGGAATCCTTGCCGCAACTGCGCCTCGCAGGCTTCGCCCGTGGGCGCGTCCGGTCCGGTGTAGAACGATGTTGCTAGCGTGTTCGGCACCGTAAGGAACCTCGCAAAGGGACCGGAATGGCCCCGCTCTGAACGTGGACTATGCCAAGCGAGCGTTGCGAAGCTGTAAAATTTTCCGCCAGGATGTCATGCCTGCCACTCGGGGAGCGGGAAGAGCCGGTCATAGGCCCAGTTAAAGACCAGCGCATAGCCCATGTAGAACAGCGCAAAGGCCAGATCCATCACCAGCGCCTGCCAGAGCGAAATGCCCAGATAATGCGCGATTAGCGGCATCAGCATGATCAGCAGGCCGATCTCGAACAATACCGCATGGGCAATGCGCACCGGGCCGGATTTGAGCGTGGTGCCGGTAAACCTGTTCAGTACCCTGTCGAAAACCAGGTTGTAGACATAGTTCCAGACCATGGCGACGGTGGCGCTGCCCACGATGATGACGGCGCTGTCGCCGGCATGCAGGTGAAAGGCGAAGGCCGCCAGTGGCGTGGCAATCAGGATGCCGATGATTTCGAAGGAAATGGCGTGGCGAATACGGTCGGCGGTGGTCCGCATGGAAAGCTCCATGAGTTCCGGGCCGTCCCGAACGCTGATCCCGGAATGGGGGAGGTCGTCCTCGCTTGCCGGCTCGATATAGGCCCTGGGGCAAGACCGGGCAAGGCCGTTCGGGCATATCCGATAGTCTAGGGGTGCAGGGCAAAAACCCCGGCGCGTACCGGCGCGGTGCCACCCATGTCGTCCACCTGATAGGTGGCCAATGGCTCGAGCCGGTCGAGCGGCAGGCTGCGTCGAAACGGGTCGCCCACCAGAACGCGCGCGCCGCGCTTGGCCGCCGTCTCGAGCAGCGGAAGCGTATCGGCCACAATTGCAGGATCGTAGAACACATCGCCGGCCAGCACGATTGCTGCATCGGGCAGGTGCGGCAGTTCCCAAAGGGCGATCCCGGCCTGATTGGCCGCCGCATTGAGTTGCAGTGCCACACGCGCCACCGGGTCGGCATCCATGGCCCAGATCTGGCCTGCGCCCGCCTTGGCGGCGGCAAGACCCACCAGGCCCGAACCGGCGCCGAAATCGAGCACGGATTTGCCCGCCAGCTCTTGGGGATGATCGCGCAGATAGAGGCTCAGTGCTGCGCCGCCGCCCCAAGCATAGGCCCAATAGGGCGGGATATCGTCCAGCCCCTCGCTGGCCAGCCAGCCGATCAAGCCGCTTTGCGGGGTCGGCGTATAGATGGAAATATCGGGCCGGAACGGCAGGGCCCGCAGCGTCAGGCGCTGGGCAATGAAATTTTCGGCGCGCTGGGTCAGTCCGGCAATTGGCACGCATCCACCCATTTGCCGCCGCACAGCTCGGCGAGCCGGTCCACACTGAGCTTGACCGAGGAGTGTGTGTCGCCCGCGGCCGGAATCACCAGATCATAAATCCTGAGCGAGGTATCGAGGTAGATCTTCAGCGGCGCGGGCAGGCCGAAGGGACAGACCCCGCCGACCTGATGGCTGGTCAGGCGCAGCACATCCTCGGCGCCCAGCATGCGGGGCCGTCCACCAAAAGCAGCCTTGGATTTCTGGTTGTCGAGCCGCGCATCGCCGCGCGTGACCAGCAGGACTTCGTCGCCATTGACGCGGATGCACAAGGTCTTGGCGATCTGACCGGGTTCGACACCATGCACTTGCGCGGCCAGTTGCACCGTGGCCGTGGAATCGCTGGTGACGATGACCGAAAGATCGGGCGCGCGGGTGGCAAGATCGGCACGGACGGTATCAAGGCTCATGAACTATGTCTCAGAACAGGGTGGCGAGGCGCTCTTCGAAATCGGCGCGCATCTTGTAGTGGATCGGGGTCTTGAGCACACGCCGCATCAGCTCGGGTTCAATATCACGCTTGCCTTCAAGCGCCAGCAATTGGCTGACACTGATCCGGTCGCCCTCGAAGGGCACATGGATTACCGGTTCTCCCGGGCTGATCTGGCCCGGCTCAAGCACGCGGCAATAGGCGCCCGGCCGCCCGGCCCGGAAGAACTGCTTGACCCAGGCGGGGCTGCCCATGCGGACGGCAAAGACATTGCAGGGGGTACGGTGCGCGGTGACCTCAAGCACCACATCATCGATTTCGAAGCGATCGCCGACACAGACGCTGCGGCCTTCAACCCCGCCAATGGTGAGGTTCTCCCCAAAGGTGCCGGGCGCAATCTCGCGTTCGAGCGTTTCTTCCCAAAACGCGTAGTCGTCGGCGAAGTAGATATAGACCGCCTGGTCCACCCCGCCATGATGCTTGCGGTCGATGATGGCATCGCCGGCCAGCCCGTCCCGCGTCACTTCGATCTGGTCTTCTTCGCCCAGCGGCTCCTTGTAGATGCCGGTCATCGCCGATTTGGCGGGGATGGGCCGGGGCTGACCGATATTGACGCTTTGCAGAATGGCCATGGTCTAGTTCTCCCGGCTGGCAAAATAACGGGCGGTCGCGCGCAGGCCGTCTGCCCGAGGCCCAAATGTGCGCAGGGCCGAAATGGCTTCAGTAACGGTAGCCTCAAGCATGGCGCGGGCGCCATCGAGGCCCAGTCGGGCCACCACGGTCTGCTTGCCCAGGGCCGCGTCCTTGCCGGTTGCCTTGCCCATGGCTTCAGGCGTTGCCGTCACATCGAGAATATCGTCGGCCAGTTGAAAGGCACGGCCGGCGGCTTCGGCATAGGCTGTCATTGCCGAGAGCGCGCGCGGATCCGCGCCGCCCAGAATTGCGCCCATGCGCACCGCGGCGCGGATCAGGGCGCCGGTCTTCATCGCCTGCATGGTGGCAATCTCGGTTTCGGTAAAACCGCCCTGTTCCCCCTCGATATCGCGCATCTGCCCACCGACCATGCCGCCGACCCCGCTGCCGGCGGCCAGTTCGGCCACCAGCCGGATGCGCACCTCGGCATCGGGGTGGCAGGCCGGGTCGGCCAGAATGGCAAAGGCGTGGGTCAGCAGGGCGTCGCCGGCCAGAATGGCGGTGGCGTCGTCAAACGCCTTGTGGACCGTCGGACGCCCGCGCCGCAGGTCGTCATCGTCCATGGCTGGCAGATCGTCGTGGATCAGCGAATAGCAATGCACCATTTCCACGGCCATGCCGGCCAGAAGGCTGGTTTCGCGCGATATGGAAAAGATCGCCGCGGCCTGGCGCAGCAATAAGGGGCGCAGCCGCTTGCCGCCCTCCAGGCTCCCGTGCCGCATGGCCGCAACCATCCGGTCAGCCGCCGGACCGGGGCCGGAAAGCCGCGCGCCGGAGAGATAATCGGACAGCCCGGCCTCGATGGCCCGGGCACAATCGGCGCTGTCGGCGGCAAAGTCATACATGGGCTCGTTGCTAGCCGGTTGGCGATTGGGGGGCAAGGGGTGCGCGCCGGCATCCCCCTGATCCGTCGCTTCGCGCCACCTTCTCCCCGAGGGGGAGAAGAATGGTTCTGCGCTTGCCCCTTGTTCCTCTCCCACTCGGGGAGAGGTGGCTCGGCGTGGCCGGGTCGGTGAGGGGGTTGCATGATCGCAACCCTGAGGTCATGAGGATGGCCATGGCCCGGCGCAAAAAATCCTTCTGGCGGTTCCTCCGCATTCCTCTCGGCATCCTGGCCGTGCTGATTGCCATTCCGCTGGTGCTGACGCCTGTTTATCTCTTTGCCCAGCCGGTTTCCGTGCCCATGCTGTCGCGCCTGCTCACGGGCCAGGCGGTGACGCGCGAATGGCGCGATATCGCCGATATTTCGGACCGGCTGAAAGCCTCGATCATCCTGTCCGAAGACGGGCAGTTCTGCCGGCACTGGGGTGTGGATGTCAGCGCGCTGCGCATTGAGATCGACAATTACCTTGCCGGTCGCGAAACCCGCGGGGCCTCGACGCTGACCATGCAGGTGGCGCGCAATCTGTTCCTGTGGAACCAGCAAAGCGCCATCCGCAAGGCGCTCGAGGTGCCGCTGGCACTCTATATCGACCTGATCCTGCCCAAACGGCGGATCATGGAAATCTATCTCAATATCGCCGAATGGGGTCCCGAAGGCGAGTTCGGGGTTGCTGCCGGGTCGCTGCGCGCCTTTGGCCGCGAGCCGCAAAATCTCGACTGGCAGACGGCGAGCCTGTTGGCCGTTACCCTGCCCAACCCTATCCTGCGTAACCCGGCCCGCCCCAATGCAGGGCTGTTGCGGGTTGCGCGCATTGTCGAAAACCGGGCCCGCCAATATGGAGAGCGGGCAGCCTGCGTGGGACAGAATGGCCGGTTGGCGCTATGATGGCGTCAACACTTGGCCATGTTGGCATTTTGCGGTGCGAAACCCCCTAGCCAAGCCCGGTTTTCTCCTCTATAGACCCCACCAATCCTGACAGAGACACGTCTCTGGCCGCTTTTGGCGGCGCAACGATTTTGATTTTCGGAGTACCGACCATGGCTGTGCCAAAACGCAAGACCTCGCCGATGAAGCGCGGTTTCCGTCGCTCGGCCGACGCGATTGCCAACCCGTCCTATGTCGAAGACAAGGATTCGGGCGAGCTGCGTCGTCCGCACCACGTGGATCTCAAGACCGGCATGTATCGCGGTCGCCAGATTCTCGCGGCAAAGAAGTAAGCCGAAAGGCGAGCGGGCGCTGATGCGCTTTTTCTGATATCTCGACGGCCGGCCCCCAAAAGGGTCGGCCGTTTTGTTTTTCTGCCGCCAGAGCGCGGCCAATTGGGAGCCAGGGGCAAGGATGAGCATGCGCGTTGAATCGGATACCATGGGCCAGATCGAGGTTCCGAATGACAAGTATTATGGCGCGCAGACCGCCCGGAGCCTCCAGAATTTCGATATCGGCGGGGAAAAAATGCCCACCGAGATCATCACCGCCTTCGGTATCCTGAAGAAAGCCGCTGCCCTGGCCAATCACAAGCTGGGGCTGATGGATGAGGCCACCCGTGACCTCGTCGTTGCCGCGGCCGATGAGGTGATCTCGGGCCAGCTTTCCGAGCATTTCCCGCTGGTGGTCTGGCAGACCGGCTCGGGCACCCAGTCCAACATGAATGTCAACGAGGTCATCTCGAACCGCGCCATCGAAATGGCCGGTGGCACCATGGGTTCGAAAAAGCCCGTGCACCCCAATGACCACGTCAATATGAGCCAGTCGTCCAACGACACCTATCCCACTGCCATGCATATCGCGGCGGTCGAGGCGGTCGAAGGCTATCTTTATGAGCGCGTCATGCTGTTGCGCGACACGCTGGCAGCCAAGTCCGAAGACTATATGGATGTGGTCAAGATCGGCCGCACCCATCTGCAGGACGCGACCCCGCTGACCCTGGGCCAGGAAATATCGGGCTGGGTGGCGCAGATCGACTATGCCCTGGCCGCCATCAAGGCGACCATGCCGCAACTCAAGGAACTGGCGCTGGGCGGTACTGCCGTCGGCACCGGGCTCAACGCCCATCCCGAGTATGCCGTGACCGTGGCCCAGGAAATCGCCACGCTGACCGGCCGCGATTTCACCACCGGCCCGAACAAGTTCGCACTGCTGGCCGGGCATGATGCCTTTGTTGGCGCTTCGGGCGCGCTCAAGCAACTCGCGGCCGCCTTCATGAAGATCGCCAATGACGTGCGCTGGCTGGCGTCCGGCCCGCGTTCCGGCCTGGGCGAGATCACCATTCCGGAAAACGAGCCGGGCTCCTCGATCATGCCGGGCAAGGTCAACCCGACCCAGTCCGAGGCCATGACCATGGTTGTCGCCCAGGTGATGGGCAATGACGCCGCCATCGGCTTTGCTGCCAGCCAGGGCAATTTCGAGCTCAACGTCTTCAAGCCCGTCATTGCCTACAATTTCCTGCAGTCGGTGCGTCTCCTGGCCGATGCAGCCAAGTCGTTCAACGACAATTGCGCGGTCGGCATCGAACCCGATGCCACGCGCATCAAGCAGCTTGTCGACCAGTCGCTGATGCTGGTGACCGCGCTCAACAGGAAGATCGGCTACGACAATGCCGCCAAGATCGCCAAGACCGCGCACAGGAACGGCACCACGCTCAAGGAAGAGGCGATCAATCTCGGGCTGCTCACCGCCGAGGAATTCGACGCCGAGGTCAAGCCCGAGCAGATGGTCGGGCCGCTCAAGCTGAAGCAGTAGGGTCCCCCACCTAACCTCCTCCTGAAGAAGGGGGAGGGATCTATCGTGGAATCGGTGGCCTCGGGTTATCGCACCTCTTCTCCTCCTCTCCTTCTGGGGGAGGTCGGGAGGGGGTGTTTAGCTGTCAGGCGCCCCTGACCGCCGCCTCGATCCTCGCCACGTCGATCTTTTTCATCTCCATCATGGCATCGAAGGCGCGTTTGGCGACGTCACCGCCCTGCTGCATGGCCTCACTGAGGACGCGCGGGGTGATCTGCCAGTGGATGCCCCATTTGTCGCTGCACCAGCCACACATGCTTTCCTTGCCGCCATTGCCGACGATGGCGTCCCAATAGCGGTCGGTTTCGGCCTGGTCTTCGGTAGCGATCTGCATGGAAAAGGCTTCGGAATGCTTGAAGGCCGGGCCGCCATTGAGCCCGATGCAGGGAATGCCCATCACCGTGAAGTCCACCGTCAATACGGCCCCGGCCTTGGTCGAGGGATTGTCGCTGGGCGCGGTATGCACGGCGTTGACCCGGGTATCGGGAAAGGTCTGGGCATAGAAATTGGCCGCCTCTTCGGCGCCGGTATCGTACCAGATGCAGATCGTGTTCTTGGCATTGGGCATGGGGCGTCCTCCTGTTTGCACCGGCCGGATCGGCGGCGTTCGACGATACGACGATCAGGACAGTGCCCATTGAACAATCCAGCGACGGCTTTTTTGAGAATAACGATGTCTTTCACTGCTCATTATCCTCTGGCATGGTGGCCGGGTCGAACTGGAGACCCGCCATGAGTGAAACCGTTGTCCTGCCGACCCAGCGCGGCCCGCGCCCGCGCGGCAATGGCTTCATCGTCCCCCTGCTGGTGCTGCCATTCCTGGCCTATAACCTGGTGGTGTTCCTGCTATTTGGCGGCAATCCGGCCAATTGGGGCGCCGGCATGTTCTCCATTCCCATGCCTTCGGGCATGCCCTGGGCGATCAGCGCGGGCGACTTCCTGCTCGTTGTCGGCATCATCCTGTTGTTCTTCGAGGTGCTCAAATCCACCAACACGGCGCGCTCCTCGATCGTTGAGCACATGCTGTCCATGGTGGTGTTTGTCGCCTTCCTCGTGGAATTCCTGCTGGTCGGCGCGGCCTCGAGCTCGGTCTTTTTCCTGCTCATGGTGATGAGCCTGATCGATGTGGTGGCCGGCTTTACCGTGTCGATCACATCGGCCAGCCGCGACGTGTCGATGACCTGAGCGGCAGGCTCAGCCCGTTCGCAGGGTCAGGCAACCACGGTCTTGCGATAGCCCTGCGGCATGCGCCGCTGGGTGAGCCTCGCGGTCTGCCCATAGGCGCCCACGGCGCCCTCGGCAGTGCCGTTGCGACGGGCACGCTGGCCGGGCATATGGGCGCGCGCGGCAATCAACTGGCTGACAAAGGCGGCGGTCGGGGCGGAAAAGGCCAGCGATGGACGCGGCGTTGCCGGGCCCTGCGCCACGGGCAGGGGAGCGGAAACTGTTTCGCTTTGTGCCAGATCGGACATCGACTGTACCATTTCGGGCCGCCCTGTGCCGGAATGGCACAGACCTTGCGGCTGCATACCCCCAAATGGGGCAAGCGCCGTGCCAGATGGTAACAGTTTGTTAACAAAGTTCGATCCGCAAATGTGATCGGTTCACAGCCAAGTGCACCAACACATGCACAAAAAAGGCCGCTCGTGGGGAGCGGCCTTGCAGCTTGTAGAGATTGGGTCAGGCGTCAGAAAGTGTCCTTGCCCTTGCGGATGGCGGCGAAAACTTCCGCCGGATCGGCGCCGTCCAGGCCATAATGCCTGGCCAGTTCGGGCGCATCGGCGCGCAGGAACGGGTTGGCCTTTTTGTCCTCGCCCAGATTGAATGGAATGGTCGGCCGGCCAGCAGCGCGCAGGCTTTCCACCTCGGCGGCACGGGTCTTGAGCGCAGCATTGTCCGGGTCAATGGAGAGGGCGAATTTGGCGTTGGATTGTGTATATTCGTGCCCGCAATAAACCAGCGTGTCGTCCGGCAGCTCACGCAGGCGCTTGAGGCCGGCCCACATCGGTCCCGGCGTGCCCTCGAACATCCGTCCCACACCGAGCGAAAACAGCGCGTCGGCAGAAAAGAGATGCCCGCCTTCCGCGTCATAGAACACCACATGCCCCAGCGTGTGGCCGGGCGTCGCCATCACCGCAAAGCGGGTCTCGCCCAGTTCGAGCGTGTCGCCATCGCCCACCAGCTCGTCGAGTCCCTCGATCTTGTCGGCTTCATCGCGCGGGCCGACCACGCGGGTGCCAAAAGCCTCTTTGAGTTCGGCAATGGCCTCGACATGGTCGATATGATGGTGGGTGATGAAGATGTCGGTCAGCGTCCAGCCGCGCTGCTCGAGTGCGGCGCGAATCGGGCCGGCCTCGGGGGCATCGATGGCGGCGGTCCGGCCCGAGGCCTGGTCATGTACCAGATAGCCGAAATTATCACTGCGGGCGGCGAATACCTCCACGATCAGGCCCATATTCTGTCTCCTTCGATTTGGAATCTGCCCGCAAGCTAGGGAGGCCGCTGCATAATGACAATGCCGCATTGGACAAGATCACGGCGCTTTGGCAAGTTCGCCCAATGACCAGTGATGTCGTCCGTCTCATCGCGTTCTACAAATCCCCGCTCGGGCGCTTGTCCCGGGCGCTGGTGCGCGAACAGGTCATGGAGCTGGCGGGCGATGTGACCAGGCGGCGCATTCTGGGCCTGGGCTTTGCCACGCCCTATCTGCGCTTCACCCTTGAGCGCGCCGAGCGGGTGCTGGCTTTCATGCCCGAACGCCAGGGCGCCTCGGCCTGGCCGCGCGAGGGGCCGTCCCACACCGTGCTGTGCGATCCGCTCGAAATGCCGCTGACCGATGCCGCCATCGACCTGACCGTTGCCATTCATGCGCTTGAGCACGTGGCCGACGCAGAAGAGCTGATGCGCGAGCTCTGGCGCGTCACTGCGCCCAATGGTCATTTGCTGCTGGTGGTGCCGCGCCGCCGGGGCATCTGGGCGCAGCGCGACAATACGCCCTTCGGCCAGGGCAATCCCTATTCGGGCGGCCAGCTCGACAAGCTTTTGCGTGACCACAGCTTTGTGCCCGAGGCCTGGCGCGATGCGCTGTTCCTGCCGCCCTTCCAGTCGCGGCTGGTGCTCAGATATCCGCGTTTCTTCGAGCGTTTCGGCCGGATGCTGGGCCCGGCCATGAGCGGGGTCATCTGTATCCGCGCCCGCAAGGAAGCGTTTCCGGCCGTGCCCCGCCGCAAACGGGCCGCCCGCTATGTCCGCGTACCGGGAATGTCGACGGCGACGGCCCGCAGCGGGTAGGCCGTTTCCCGATTCAAAGGACCTGCGTGCGAAGTCTTTGCCTTTGCGCATGGCTTTGCCTATGGTCCGCGCGGGTTTTCCTGCCTTGTTGAACAGTCTCATGTCCGAACCGAAACGTCCCATTCCTCAGCCCGGCATTCTCGATATTGCGCCCTATCTGCCGGGCAAGTCCGGCGCGCCGGGCAGCCAGACCATCAAGCTGTCGGCCAATGAGTCCCCGCTCGGTGCCAGCCCCAAGGCGCTGGCCGCCATGCTCGAGGGTGCCGCCCGGCTCGAGGTCTATCCCGAAGGCTCGTCGCGCGTGCTGCGTGAGGCGCTGGGCGAGGTACATGGCATCGACCCCAATTCCATTGTCTGCGGCAATGGCTCGGATGATCTGCTGCACCTGCTGGCCCAGACCTATCTGGGCGGTGGCGATGAAGCCGTGATGAACCGGTACGGCTTTTCGGTCTATCCGATCATCACCAAGGCGGCCGGCGCCACGATCGTCATGGTCGAGGAGACCGACTACCGGGCCGATGTCGATGCCCTGCTGGCTGCGGTCACCCCGCGCGCCAAGGTGGTCTGGCTGGCCAATCCCAACAATCCCACCGGCACCTATCTCAGCGCTGCCGAGGTGCGTCGGCTGCATGCCGGTCTGCGGCCCGATATCCTGCTGGTGGTCGACAATGCCTATGCAGAATATGTCACGGCCGATGATTTCGAGGTTGGGCTGGACCTGGTGCGCGCCAACGACAATGTCGTGATGGTCCGAACCTTCTCCAAGATGGGGCTGGCCGCCGCCCGGATCGGCTGGATGGTGGGCCCGGACCATATCGTGGATGCGATCAACCGCATTCGTGGGCCGTTCAATGTCAACCTGCCGGCGCAGATGGCGGGGGCCGCCGCAACGCGTGACACCGAGTTCAACGCGAGGCTCAAGGCGCATAATGCGCAATGGCGCGACTGGTTGAGCGCCGAGCTGGCCGGCAATCGCATGCGCGTCGTGCCCAGCCAGGCCAATTTCGTCATGGTGCTGTTCGACACGTCCGAAACGGCGTCTGCCGCCTTTGCCGCCCTGGCCGCTGCGGGCTATATCGTGCGCGAAATCGGCGCCTCCTATGGCATCGACAACGGGTTGCGCATTTCCATCGGCTCGGAAGACGCCATGCGCGGCGTCGCCAAAGTGCTCAAATCCATGGACCAAACCCAATGAGCGTGCATTTCAAGAAGCTGGCACTGATCGGCATCGGCCTGATCGGCTCCTCGATTGCCCTGGCCGCCCGGCGGCAAGGGCTGGTGGAGGTCATTTCCATCGCCACGCGTCGCCAGGAAACGCTGGACGAGGCGCGCGAACTGGGTCTGGGCGATATCTATACGCTCGATGCGGCAGAAGCCGTGCGCGGTGCTGACCTCGTCATTCTCTGCGCCCCGGTTGGCGCCTATGCGGCGCTGGCAGAAGCCATTGGGCCGCATCTGGAGCCCGGCGCAATCCTCTCCGATGTCGGTTCGGTCAAGGAGCATGTGGTTCGCGTGGTCGGGCCGCATGTGCCCCGGGGGGTCAGCTTCATTCCCGGCCATCCCATCGCCGGCACGGAGCATTCCGGTCCCTCGGCAGGCTTTGCCGAACTGTTTGCCGGGCGCTGGTGCGTCCTTACGCCCACCCAGGGTGTACCGCAGGCCGATACGGACAAGCTCGTCAGCTTCTGGCAGGCCATGGGCTCGATGGTGGAATGCATGGATGCGGCCCATCACGATATGGTGCTGGCCATCACCAGCCATATTCCGCATCTGGTCGCCTATAATATCGTGGGCACGGTGGCCGATCTCGAAGCAGCGACGCAGTCGGAAGTGATCAAGTTCTCGGCTTCGGGCTTTCGCGATTTCACCCGCATTGCCGCCTCCGACCCGGTGATGTGGCGCGACGTGTTCCTCACCAATAAGGACGCGGTGCTCGAAATGCTGGGACGGTTCAGCGAGGACCTTTCGGTGCTGCAGCGTGCGGTGCGCAATGGCGATGGCGCTGCGCTCGAAACCATGTTCACCCGCACCCGCGCCATCCGCCGCTCGATCATCGATGCCGGCCAGGAAACCGCCGCCCCCGATTTCGGCCGCCCGCATGAAACCCCGCCGACCCCGGACGTGCCCTTTGTGCGCGAACACGGCGGCGGCGATGATGCTTGAGCCCGTCCCACAGGGCAAATCGCTCCAGTGGAGCGATTTGAGGGCTCAAGGCCATGAGAGCTATGCTCGAATGGCTGGCGAAGTCCCACAGGGCAAATCGCTCCAGTGGAGCGATTTGAGGGCTCAAGGCCATGAGAGCTATGCTCGAATGGCTGGCGCTGTCAGAACAGCGGTGCCAGGGCGGCGATCGGCACCAGACCTGAAGAAATTCCCCCGCCGGCGAAGTTGAGCTGGTTGCTGTGCCGGCCGGTCTCGCCGGGTACGCCCAGCACCAGGGTACGCCAGGGTTCCTCCAGATAGGGACCGATGCGCTCGGCAACGCCCAGGGAATCGATGCTGATCGACCCGGTCGGATAGCCTTGGGCGTCGAGCGTCAGTTCGCCGCTGGCGTTGAGGTCGGCCGTCCCGTCATTGGCGCGGATGCCCACGATGCGCAATTTACCCCCGGCCTGTTGCCAGTCGGGTAGAATGGGCACTGCACCCCAATCGCGGATGTCATCGGGCAGGGCGGTGACTTCCAGTTCGATTTCGGCATTGGTGTCGGTAAGCGCGATGCCGGGAGCCGACAGCGCCTCGGCCCGCAAATAGCCGGCAAGGGCGGCGCGGCCGGCCCCCTCATCGTGCATCTCGGGCATGTCGAGCAGGTGGGCTTCGATATGACCGGCCTCGGCAATCAGCGTGTCGCCGAAGAGCTGGTCGGTCCAGGTGACGCCATCGGCGATGATGGAGAGCCGGGCGATGCGCCAGTTTTCGATCCTGAGGCTGGCTTCGCTCCCGGTCCAGTTCACTTCCTGCCGCGTGCCGGTAAAGGCATCGGAGAGGGCAATTGGGCCGGTAGCAGCGCCGAGCAGATGATTGGGCCGATAGACCATGGCGCTGGCCCGCATATAGGGAATTTCGACCAGCAGGTCGCCCGAGACCACCGAGGCGGATGCGCATTCGATATCGAAGCGGAAGGGGAAGCCGCCAATGTCGAGGCTGCCGCAGACCAGTTGGGGGGCTGTCTCGCCGTCGGCAAGCGCCTGCAGCTCGATTTGCTGGCGCAACTGGCCGGCGATGAAGAACCAGGCACCGGTCCAGGCCATGACGACGAGCAGGACCAGGCTGCCCAGGATGATGATTCGCTTTTTCATGGCCTCTTCATAGCCTTGCTGCGGACTTGTCAGAAGCGGGTTTGCAGCACGCCTGTCAGGCGCCACATATCCCCGAGTGGTCAGGCGGGCTTAGGATGACCTTGCCCGGTCCGATTGGTGTCGCTAGCCTAATGGGGAAAGTGGTTGCGCTATGGCGAATGAACGAGATTTCGAAGCGTCGGAAAAAACGTACTGGGTTTTTGGCTATGGATCGCTGATCTGGAACCCCGGCTTTTCGTTTCTTGGCGCGCAATTGGGGCTGTTGCGCGGGGCGCATCGCTCGCTTTCGATCATATCACATCATCATCGGGGCACGCGGGATGTGCCCGGGCTGGTCTTCGGATTGACACGCGGCGGGTCCTGCCGGGGCATGGCGTTTGAAGTGTGTGCCAATGCCTGGGCCGAAGTGCGGGCATATCTCGATGCTCGTGAACTGGTGACGGCGGTTTACCGCGATGTCTGGCGGCCAGTAACGCTGGCCGATGGCCGCCGGGTCAGGGCGCTGACCTATGTGGTGGACGAAAGCCACGAGCAGTTTGCCGGGCAGCTAAGCCTTGAGGAGCAGGTGGCGATGATCCGCGCGGGGGTGGGGATATCCGGCCGCAATGTCGATTATGTGCTCAACACGGCTCATCACCTCAGCCAATTGGGCATCAAGGACCAGGCTCTGATGCGCCTGGCGCGGCAATTGGAGGCTGAAGGCCCGCCCGGCGCGGGCACGGGTCAAGCGGCCTGAGCGACCGGCGCTGCTGCGGGGGCGGCCTGTTCGAGGTCCCAGATGGTGGCCAGGCGATTTTCCGGCGCTG
Organism: Devosia indica; assembly: GCF_003056405.1. Lineage (GTDB taxonomy): Bacteria > Pseudomonadota > Alphaproteobacteria > Rhizobiales > Devosiaceae > Devosia > Devosia indica. Next base: position 44,865 of record NZ_PYVZ01000009.1, on the reverse strand, counting down.
CCAGGCTGAACACATTGGTGGCGCAATCGAGCGCGAGCCGAAACCGTGTGCGGCTCATCGGATCGGCCACCAGGTCCTGAGTCGAGCCGACCCAGAGCACATGACTGCCCTTGGCAATGAGATAGAGCTCGGCATCTTCCATGGCGAACTTGTCGAGCGCCCGGGGCCGGAGGCCATAGTCGCGGCCCGAATGGCCCTGCCAATGCACCACATTGGCCCGGTCACCACCCATTCTGTGCGTATTACCCGTGAGCTTCATTGACGTTCCCCTGCGTCCCCAGAAGAAGAACAAAGTTAGAACAAATTGTATCAACCGTCAAGCGCTGCCTGGCACTGACGCTATATCTATGGTTTGGTTTGTCGCAATCGTCAATATCTAGTGTTATTGGGTCTCGCGCAGGGCATCCACACGCTCTTGCAGCTTCCCATCCGGCGGGCGTCCGATGCCCTGGTCGATCGCCTCTATGGTCAGGCGGGTCGATTCGGGTTCGATGGCCTGCTTCAGGCGCTGCAGGAAGACGTCCGGTGCCAGACCCGGCTCGATCGGTGGCAGGAAGCGGGCGCGGGCGGTTCCGGGCCAGATGACCAGGCTATTGCGGCCCCAGAACAGGCCGGAGTTGAGCGCTACGGGCACAACCGGCACATTGAGGGCGGTGTACATGCGCACAATGCCCTGGCGGTAGTCGGCCGGCGCCAGTACGGCGCGGCGGGTTCCTTCGGGGTAGATGACAATGCGGCAGCCCCGGTCGATGGCGTCGCGCGCCTGGCTGATCATCGCCGGAATGGCCTGGGCGCCCTTCTGGCGGTCGATCTCGATACAGTCGAGCGAGCGTGCGGCCCAGCCGAAAAAGGGGATGCGCATCAATTCCTTCTTGGCCACATAGGCCGGCCGGCCGGTATGGGGAAAGATGGCAAAGATGTCCCAGTCGGACTGGTGCTTGGAGGCGATGATACAACCGCCGGGCGGGATGTGCTGGTCGCCCTCGACATGCGTGCCCATGCCGGTCAGTACCCGCAGAAACACCACATTGGACCAGCACCAATAGCGGGCAATGGCCCAGCCGAACCGGGTGCGTCCGGCGACGATGCCGATTGTCCCGGCGATGATGGCAAGAATGATCGTCTGGCCAATGAACACCGCGTAAAAGATCGCGGTGCGGATCGCCTGAATTGTGGCCTTGATCGACATATGCTCCCCCGCCCTGCCGGCACTCAGTCCGTCATAGCGGGGCCGAACGCGATTGGCGAGGGCAGGGGGTCACGAGGCTTCGCTGAGATAGCGCCGCACCGTCATGCGCGAGGTGATCGCGGTGAGCACCGCAATCACCGGCACCACGGCCAGGATGAAGGCCATGCCATCCCAGCCCAGCAGGAACTGCCCGAACAGCACGCCGACCTGCGCCGTCGCTTCGCTGGGCAGGACGCTGCCTGCGGCCATGCCGATCAGGAGAAAAAACAGGATGGCGAACAGCGCGCCCAGGAACCCGCCCTGCAGGCCGATGGAGAGGAACCGCCCCTGGAATTCCCCGGCGATGAACTTGTTGGACGCGCCAATGAAGTGAAGCACATCGACGATCTCGCGATTGGTGGCCATGGCGCCGCGGGTGGCAAAGATGATCGCCAAGACGGTGGCAACGCCGATCAGGCCGAGCACCAGCAGGCCCGAGAGCACGACCGTGCCGGCCATGGTGTTGAGCTGCTGGCGCCAGGCGGCGTGGGTGTCCAGGCTTGCGCCATTGATGGCGCCGAGATTGCGCTGCAACTGCGCGACATCGGCCTCGGCCGGATCGGCAAGCTGCACCACGACGAGGCGGGGAATGGCGATGGCCGAGAGGTCGAGCCCGGCACCCAGCCAGGGTTCGAGCAGGGCCTGGCTCTCTTCAATGCTGAGCGCCCTGGCGCTGGCTACGCCGGGGGTGGACTGGGCCAGGGAAACCGCGGTGCGCAGGTTGGACTCCATCACCTCGCCTTCGGCGGGGCGGATCTGGATGGTCAGTTCCCGCCCCACATCGGCGGACCAGGCGATGGCCGATTTCTGCACCAGCACCACGCCGCCCAGGGTCACAGCCGAAAGAAAGGCCATGATGGTGACCAGCAGCAGCAGGGTGCGGCCGGCGACGCTTCTTTCCGGGACGATGGGGGCAGCGCCGCCGCGGCGCGGCAGCAGGGCAAGCAATTGCCTAATCATGGATGGTCAACTCCCCTTTGTTCAGCACCATGCGGGGATAGGGGAAGCGGTCGAGCAGCGGCAATTCATGGGTGGCCAGAATTATGGTGGTCCCCAATGTGCGGTTGAGCTCGGCAAACAGATGCACGAGCCGGCTGGACAGGTCAGGGTCGACATTGCCGGTGGGCTCGTCGGCCAGCAGGACCTTGGGCCGGGCAATGACGGCGCGGGCAATGGCGGCGCGCTGCTTTTCGCCGCCCGAAAGCAGGGTGGGCAAAGCGTGCATGCGTTCGCCCAGGCCCACCCATTCGAGCAATTCGATGACGTTGGGCCGGTATTCGCTTTCCGGCTGCCCCAATACCCGCAGCGGCAGGGCGACGTTCTCGAACGTGGTCAGATGATCGAGCAGGCGGAATTCCTGGAACACGATGCCGATATGGCGGCGCATCTGCAGCAGGCGGTCCTGGTCGAGATTGCCCACATCCTCGCCGAACATGGTGACCTTGCCGCGGCTGGGCTTGTTGGACAGCAGCAGCAGGCGCAGCAGGCTGGTCTTTCCCGCGCCGGACGGGCCGGTCAGAAAATGGAACGAGCCCGGCTCGATCGAAAAGGTCAGGTCTTTGAGGATTTCAGGGCCATTGCCATAGCGCAGGCCCACATCGGAAAATTCGATCAAGAAGCAGTGCTCCCGGGTCATCGGGCAATAAAAAGCGGTGCAAAAGCGAATCAGCTTTGCCCCATCATAGCAGCGCGACCCCGTCCACGCGGCATGCCGGCCCCATTGGGCGGGGGAAAGCGGCACAATTTTGGTGAAGGCCGGGGTTTGAGGAGTTTTAACCCCGCCAGGGATAGGGTCGCACACCCGAACGGAAATCCGCGCGCCCGATGATCATCACCTGCCCGCATTGCCAGACCAAGTATCAGGTGACTTATGAGGCCATTGGCTCGGCCGGTCGCAAGGTGCAGTGCGCGCATTGCCATCAGGCCTGGAACCAGGGCGCGCAGCCCGATGCGACCGTGACGCCCGCGGATGTTGAGGCCAACAAGCTGTTCGATGCCATGGCGGAGGATGCGCTGGACGAAGCGATGAGCGCCGAGGAAAAGACGGTGGCTGGCAAAAGACCCGCCGCCAGTTCACCGCCGCTCAATGGCCTGGCGGAGGGTATCGATCCGGCAGAGCTGAAAAAGCGGCAACAGGAATTCTCCCGCCGCCAGAACGCCATGACCTCACGCCTGCCATTGGCCCGGTTGCGGCGCGGCGCGCGGATTGCCGGTGTGGTCCTGCTGGCCGGCATTGTTGGCGGCGCTTATTTCTGGCGCGTACCGATCGTGGAGCGCTATCCCGATCTGGCCGGGCTTTATGAATCCATTGGCCTGGGGGTCAATGTGGTCGGCCTCGACTTTGCCGACCTTGAAACGCTCAAGGCGCTTTCGGGCGGCAATGACGTGCTGACTGTCTCGGCGCAGATCGTGGGGCAGTCCAGCAGGCCGGTGGCCGTACCGCCGGTCGTGGTCAGCCTGCTCGATGAGACCGGGCATGCGGTGTATGAATGGAGCGTTTCGCCACGGGTGCGGGACCTGATGGCGGGAGAACGCGCAACTTTCGATACCAGGCTGTCGTTGCCGCCCAGTGAGGCGGTGCGTGTGCGCCTCAGCTTTGCCGGGCAGTCGGGCATCGCCGGTGGGCGCAGCAGTGGCTCGCAACAGACAATGCAGGGCCAGGCGGCGCCTGCTCCGGAAACACCAGCGGCGCCGACCGCAGAGACACATGCGGCCCCGGCCGCCAGTGGCCAACACTAGGAGAGCAATCATGGCTCGCATCCTCGTTGCCGAAGACGATCCGTCCGTCCGCGCCTTTGTTGTCAGTGCCCTGACCATGAAGGGCCATGAGGTGGTGGCTGAAGACGATGGTGGGCTGGCCGCCGAAACCATGGCGGCAGAGGCAGGCCGTTTCGACCTGCTGCTGACCGATATCAAGATGCCGGTGATGGACGGCATTGCGCTCGCCCTGCAGGTTGGGGCCAGCTATCCGGACGTCACCATTCTGATGATGACCGGCTTTGCCGACCAGCGCGAGCGGGCGCATGGGCTGGATGCCCTGATCTACGATGTCATCGCCAAGCCCTTCACCCTGGCCGACCTGTTGGCCAAGGTGGATGACGCGCTCAATGGCCGGCCGGTGGAGGTTGTGCCGCTGGCGCGGCGCTCCTTGCAGTAACGCGGGACGGCCCCTCAGGTCGATGAGATCCAGTCGGGCACGCTGTCCAGCGCAATCAGCTCGTCGAGTGATTTGCGCGGACGGATGACGTGCCAGCGCGGGCCATCGACCAGCACTTCGGGGATCAGGGGCCGCGAGTTATAGGTCGAGGCCATGACCGCCCCATAGGCACCAGCGCTCATCACGGCGAGCAGATCGCCTTCCTCGACCCCGGCAATGGTTCGGTCCTTGGCCAGATAGTCGCCGGTTTCGCAGACCGGGCCGACAATGTCGCCAGTGATCGGGGGCAGGTTGGAGGGGTTGACCGGCTGGATGTCATGATGCGCCTCGTAGAGGGTGGGACGCAGCAGATCGTTCATGGCTGCATCGACGATCACAAAATCCTTGTCGCCCGTCTTCACATATTCGACCCGGGTAACAAGAATGCCGGCATTGCCGACCAGCAGCCGCCCGGGCTCGATGACCAGGGCACATCCCAATTGCCCAACCTTGTCGCGCACCACGGCGGCATAGGCCTCCGGGTGCGGCGGGGCTTCCTGGTCGTGATCATAGGGGATGCCAAGGCCGCCCCCGACATCGATATGCTCGATGCGATGGCCATCGGCCCGCAGTTCGGTGACCAGCTCGGCCATCAGGCCAAAGGCATTGCCGAAAGGTTCCAGGTCGGTGATCTGGCTGCCGATATGCATGTCGACGCCGACCGCCTCGATATTGGGCAGTTGCGCAATGCGGCGATAGACCTCGCGGGCGCGCTTGTAGGAAATGCCGAACTTGTTTTCGCTCTTGCCGGTCGAGATCTTGGCATGGGTGCGCGCGTCGACATCGGGGTTGATGCGGACGGAAACCTTTGCCGTCAGCCCCATATCGGCGGCGATCATGGAGAGGCGCTCGAGCTCAGGCTCGCTCTCGACATTGAAGCATTTGATGCCGACTTCAAGCCCGCGGCGCAGTTCGGCAATTGTCTTGGCGACGCCTGAAAAGACGATCTTGTCCGGGGCAAAGCCGGCGGCGAGCACGCGTTCGAGTTCGCCCAGCGAGACGACATCGGCACCACAGCCTTCCGAGGCCATCAGCGTGAGCACGGCCTGGTTGGAATTGGCCTTCATCGCGTAGGCAATCAGCGTTGGGATGCCCTCAAAGGCGTCGCGCACCACGCGGACATGCCGGCGCAGCGTGGCGCTGGAATAGACGTAGAACGGCGTGCCGACCTGATCTGCCAGATCGTTGAGATTGACGTCTTCGGCAAAGAGCACGCCGTCGCGATGATTGAAGTGGTGGACCATGCTTGCCCCGCTCGCCCCGCGCACCGGATGTCACCCCGGCGCAGGCCGGGGCCCATCCTGAGTGAGATGGAGCAAAGTTACGTTAGCTCAAGATGGATCCCGGCCTGCGCCGGGATGACATCGAGAGGATGGAAGTTCCAGGCGTTCCTAATCCACAGTCGGCCAAAACAAAAGCCAGACTTATCGATCCGCCTCATAAGCGGCTTCGATGCGCTCTGCCACCAGGTGTTGCAGCCGCCAAAGATGGGGGTCGTGGATGCCCATCTGCTCGAGATGGTCGACGGTGGCGTGCAGATATTCGGCCATCGAGCCGCGAGTGCCGGTGGCGCTGGCCAGGACATCGGCAATCTCGGCTTCAGAGAGTCCAGAGACATAGCGGCCCGAATTGCGGTCAATGCAGAAGGTCAGCGCCCGGATCACACGTTCGCCGGTCCGCACCTTGACCCAACGCGGCGGAAAGGCGGTGGGCACCCAGCCCATTTCGCGCTCGAACAGCTTGACCAGGCACTCGTCACGCCGGTCGGGCGGCAGGCGATAGAGCGCGCCTTTGCACGAGCCGCCCCGGTCAAGCGCCAGCATCAGTCCGGGATTTTCCTCGCTGCCGCGAAAGCGGGTGTTCCACCCCAGGCAAAAAGCGCGATGCCAGCCATGCAAGAGGCCCGTGCGCATTTCGACATAGTCGCAGGCCGGTTTCCAGATCAGCGAACCATAGGCAAATACCCAGGTTTCGTCGTGATGGTCGGGGCCGTCGAACAGGCTCGCAATGGTTGCCTGGTGGTCTTCCGGACCGGCCTCCCGCATGCCGGGCGGTGGCGCGGGGAGGGCTTCAAAGATCTCGTCTGGCTGGAGATAGGCAACATGGCGCGCGCTCAGGCGCATCTGTCGCTGGGGTCGCGTCATGTCCGGTCCCTTACCCTCTCCCGCAAGGGGAGAGGGGGAGATTGGCGCAAGCGCCGATTTCAGGCAATACCGCCATCGCCATGGCCGCCATGCTTTTTCGCCTTGAGCGGGCGCGGCTCATGGGTCTCGCCGGTCAGCGCGGTTTTCCAGCGGGCGGCCTGGGCCAGGACATTGGCCGGGGCGGTGCCGCCATAGGAGGCGCGCGCGGCCACGGAGGCTTCGACGGTGAGGACCTTGTGGATACGGCTGTCGATGCGCTGATCGACGAGCTTGAAATCCTCGATGGTCAGGCCCTCAAGGCCACAGCCCTTCTGCTCGGCCATGGAAACGACCTGACCAGTGATGTGGTGGGCGTCGCGGAAGGGAATGCCCACCTCGCGCACCAGCCAGTCGGCCACATCGGTGGCGGTGGAGAAACCCGCCGAGGCCGAGGCATGCATGTTGTCGCGATTGGGCTGCATGTCGGTGACCATGCCGGTCATGGCCGCCAGGGACAGGGAGAGGGCATCGAGCGCGTCAAAGGCGACTTCCTTGTCTTCCTGCATGTCCTTGGAATAGGCGAGCGGCAGGCCCTTCATCACCACCAGCAGCGAATTGAGTGCCCCGAGAATGCGGCCGATCTTGGCGCGCACCAGTTCGGCGGCGTCCGGATTGCGCTTTTGCGGCATGATCGAGGAGCCGGTGGTGAACTTGTCAGAGAGCTTGATGAAGCTGAACTGGGCCGAAGACCAGATCACCATTTCCTCGGCAAAGCGCGACAGATGCATGGCGCAGATCGCGCCGGCCGAGAGGGTCTCGAGGATGAAATCGCGGTCCGAGACGGCGTCGAGCGAATTGGCGGTGGGCCGGTCAAAGCCCAGTGCGGTTGCCGTCATGTCGCGATCGATCGGGTAGGGGGTGCCGGCCAGGGCCGCCGAGCCGAGCGGGCTTTCGTTGAGGCGCGCGCGCGCATCCTCAAGCCGGCCGGCATCCCGGCCGAGCATTTCGACATAGGCCAGCAGATGATGGCCGAAGGTCACCGGCTGGGCGTTCTGCAGATGGGTGAAGCCGGGCAGGATGGTTTCGGCCTCCTCCTCGGCGCGGGTCACCAGCGCAAGCTGCAGCGCCCTGATCTGGCGTACCAGCGTGTCGATATAGTCGCGCACATAGAGCTTGAAATCGGTGGCCACCTGGTCGTTGCGCGAGCGCGCCGTGTGCAGGCGCCCGGCGGCATCGCCAATCTTTTCGCGCAGCCGGCTTTCGACATTCATATGGATGTCTTCGAGCGCCCGCGAGAATGTGAAATCGCCGCGCTCGATTTCGGCCTGAACCTCGTCTAGACCGGCCAGGATGGCGTCGCGGTCGGACTGCGTCAGAATGCCCGTCGCGGCGAGCATTGTGGCATGGGCCTTCGATCCGGCAATATCCTGGCGGTAGAGGCGCTGGTCGAAGCCGATGGAGGCATTGATTTCCTCCATGATGGCGTCGGGCGCTTCGGCAAAGCGGCCGCCCCACATCTTGTTGCTCAGAGCCTTGTCCGACGGAGACACCATGGAAACTACCCGCTCAAAAGGCCCCCGATCCGTTCTTTCCTGGGCGCTGCCCATTGCGGCGGGGGTGGTCGTTGTTGCTGGGTCTATAGCGGCATGGCTGATGCTGGGCAATGCCGGGACGGCCAATGAATGTCCGGTGCAGCAGGCGGCAGCCCAGATCATCGATGCCGCAGCGGTCGGTGAACTGGCCGCGCTCAACGGCACGGGCGAGGGGCGCGGCTATGCCGACATGGCGTTCAGCGATGCATCGGGAACGCCGATGAGCGTCGCCGATTTTTCCGGCAAGGCGCTGCTGGTCAATTTCTGGGCGAGCTGGTGCGTGCCGTGCCGCGAGGAAATGCCGGCGCTCGATGCCATTGCCACCGAATATAACTCGGACCGATTCATGGTGCTGCCGATCAATCTCGATATTGGCGAGAGCGGGCTGGAAAAAGCCCAGGATTTTCTCGACGAAGGGCAGTTCGCCAATCTGCCGCTCTATGCCGACAACACCTTCGCGGCCTTCGAGCGTCTCAAGCGCGAGGCGGTCGCCATCGGCCTGCCAGCGACCCTGCTGCTTGATCCGGAAGGGTGCGAGCTGGCCGTATTGCAGGGGCCGGCCGAATGGCACAGTGACGATGGCAGGGCGGTCGTGGAGGCGTTGATCGGCTTGCGCGGATAGGCAGGGCTTGGGTCCGGGCGCTTGACGAATCCCGGGGCTGCGCTACTGCCTGTTGCTGTTATCATCCGGAGTTCATGCCACCATGCGTCAGGCCCTTGTCACCTTGCTCAGGTCCCGCCGTTGGGAACAGGCGATCATCGCCATCATCGTCCTGAACTCGATTATTCTGGGGCTGGAAACCGAGCCGGGCATCATGGCAGCCTATGGGCCGGTGCTGCATGTCATCGATGCGGTGATCCTGGGGATTTTCGTTGTCGAGATTGGCTTGCGCATCTACGCCTTCGGGCCGCGCTTTTTCCGCGACCCCTGGAGCCTGTTCGATTTTGCCGTGGTGGCGATCGCGCTGGTTCCCGCGGCCGGACCGTTCCAGGTGCTGCGTGCGCTGCGCATATTGCGCGTCCTGCGGCTGATTTCGGTGATGCCGGCGCTGCGGCGCGTGGTGGGCGGGCTGATCGCGGCGCTGCCGGGCATGAGCTCGATTGTCGTGCTGATGGCCATGCTGTTCTATGTGGCCGCCGTGATGGCGACCAATCTGTTCGGCGAGGCCTTTCCCGACTGGTTCGGGCACCTGGGCGCTTCGCTCTATACGCTGTTCCAGGTGATGACGCTGGAAAGCTGGTCGATGGGCATCGTGCGGCCGGTGATGGAAGCCTATCCTTATGCGTGGATGTTCTTCGTGCCCTTCATCCTGCTCTCGACCTATGCGGTTCTGAACCTGTTCATCGGTGTGATCGTGGCCGCCATGCAGGAGGAAACCGAGGCCACCGCCACGGCGGACCGGCAGACGCTGCATGCGGATTCGGCGCTGATGCTCTCGGAGATCCGGGCCCTGCGCGAAGAGGTGGTGGCGCTGCGCAAACAGATCGACCGGTCATGAAAAAGGCGGCCCGGAGGCCGCCTTTTTTGGAAGGGTGCGATCAGGCCTGCTGTCAGGCTTTGTTGGCCATTTCGATGGAGTCCAGGATCACCTTGCGGGCCTCGTCTATGCCGCCGATGCGGTCGATGCGGGCCCATTTGCCGGGCTCGAGATCCTTGTAGTGGGTGAAGAAGTGCTTGACCCGCTCGAGCTGGATTTCGGGCATGTCGCCGATGTCCTGGATGGCGTCATACATGCGGGTCAGCTTGGACACCGGCACGGCGATGATCTTTTCGTCCTGGCCGCCATCATCTTCCATGAACAGCACGCCGACCGGGCGCGAGCGCACCACGGCGCCGGGCACCAGCGGACGCGAATTCATCACGATCACATCAAGTGGATCGCCATCGCCACACAGCGTATGGGGCACGAAGCCGTAATTGCCCGGGTAACGCATGGGTGTATAGAGGAAGCGGTCGACGAACAGGGCGCCCGATTCCTTGTCGATCTCATATTTGATCGGCTCGCCGCCCAGCGGCACTTCGATGATGACGTTGAGCTCGTCGGGCGGGTTCTTGCCGGTGGGGATCGCGTCGATATTCATAGCTGTCTACACTTGCCGAGAGAGGGGAGGGTGTTGCGGGCAGGTTCTGCCCATAATGGCTCTCAAAGGCAAGGGACTAATCCGCCGCAGCGGCCATGCGGGGCGGGGTCTTATTTCACGATCAGCACGGGAATGGTGGCGCGCGCCAGCACTTCGGCGGCCTGGCTGCCAAGCAGCAGGCGGTTGAGTCCGCGCCGGCCATGCGAGCCCATGATGATCAGGTCACAGCCCTTTTCCGTCACGGTTTCGAGAATGCCATCGGCAGGCCGGTGGCGGGGCAGGTGCAGGGTCTCGGCGGCAATGCCGGCTTCCTGGGCCTTGTGGCGGGCGGCGGCGAGCAGGTTGGCGGCTTCGGTGGCATAGGCTTCTTCGAGCCGCGCCAGAATGGGGCCGGCATCGATGGTGCCGAACCCGCCCGAGCCAATGCCCGTGGCAACCGGGTCGGTGGCGGTGAGAATGGTCAGGCTGGCGCCGTTCTGCCGGGCCAGGTCAAGAGCGGCGTCCAGGGCCTTGTCGCCAAGCTCGGACCCGTCCGTTGCAATCAGCAGGTTCTTGTACATGATGCCGTCTCCTTGTCCTGTTCTTGTAGCGGGGTCATCATGGCGGTGACTTGATTTCGATCATGCCGAGATGTTTTCAACGAGGAGATTAGCTCAATGGCCCAGCCTGTCATCCGCAATTTTGTCGTGCCGGCTTTACTTGCGGTGCTGACCGCGTCGCCGGCCCTGGCCCAGTCCGGCTTCACCAGCGCCTATACCGATCTCAACCTGGATGACTGCCTGATCCTGGAGGCCGATGATTTCGGCGCGAGCTGGGCCTGTCCGGGCTATAAGGGCTATCCGCTGATGGTGCGCGAGGGCGATCTGAGGTTCTCGCTCAGCTATGGCTTTGATGCCGATGAGAACAGCGCGGGGTTCCAGACGCTGCCGCCGTTCAACACTCTGGGCGCCAAGCTGGAATGGCGGCTGTCCAACGCGCTGGGCCGCTGGTTTCCCATCGCCACCATCGTGCGCTACCACACCGCCCATCCCGAAACTGGCGAGGATTACGGACAGGTGCTGGTGGTCAGCCAGATCGAAGAGGGCAATAGCTGCCACATCGCCTATGTCGATGCGCGTGCCAACGCCAATGCCAATGAGCTGGCGCGGGAAGCGGCCGACAAGGCCGGCGATTTTGACTGCTTGACCGACACGGTCGAGATCATCGGGGCGTTCGAGGCCTATTAGGCCCGGACGTCTCAGCCCTCTTGGGTGGTCTCGGCGGCCTTGCCGCGGATCTGGTTGCGCAGAATGGTGCGGTCGCGGCTCGAGACGCCGATCAGCTCGGCAATGCGCCAGACCATATTGTCTTCCAGCTCGTGGTTCTGCCGGTCGGCAAACACCACGGTCCACATCATGCGGATGATCTCGATGCGATCATCCATGTCGAGCTGGATCAGGCCGCTGGTGAATTTATAGAAGTCCACCGCCTCGGCATCGCGCTTCTGGGCTTCGCGCACCAATCTGTCGACGGCGGCTTCATCCAGATCATAGTGGTCCATCAGGGCGCCGCGAATGGCCGCGCGCTCATCGTCCTGAATGGAGCCATCGACTGCGGCCAGATGCACCAGCAGGGCCGCAACGGCCAGCTTGGGATCGTGCAGATCGGCAGGCGCTTCTGGCTTTGCGAACAGACGGGTCAGGGCCTCGAACATGGCGGTCAGCCTTCCTCGGGGGGCGTGTACAAAAGCGGGTTGCTGCGCGCCGGGAGGCGGACGCAACCAGACTTAGCCATATGTGGTGCCGGCTCAATGGGGTTGTTGGCGCCCTCACGCGGTCTTGACCGGATTGATGCAGGGCCGCCACACCCGGGCGCGCAAAAGGGACTCGACTCCGCAAAGATTCGGAGTCTAAATGTTCCTGTTTTGTTCGTATAGCCATAGCACCATGCAGACCCAGAACCGCCAACAGCGCCTTGCCGCGCTGCGGGACACCATTGCCAATATCGAGCGCAAGCCGGCCCTGGCCGAGATGCGGGCACGCGCCTTTGACGGGGCTGCGGACGGTTTTCCGCGCCTGCCGGGCGGGTTGCTGCAGGATGTGTGCACTGATGCGGTGCGCAATGGCGGGGCAAGCCTGGGCTTTGCACTGGGGCAGGTCCGCACCCTGTTCACCCCGAAGCGGCTGGCGGTGCTCTATCTGCAGCTTGCCGCCGATGCGCAATTCTTCGGCCTGCCCTATGGGCCGGGGCTGTCCTCCTTCGGGCTGGATCCGGCCCAGCTTGTCATCGTGCGGGCCAGTGACATGCAGGATCTGCTCTGGGTTGCCGAGGAAGCGCTGGCCTGCCGGGCGGTTGCCGGCATTGTCGCCGATATCGGCGGAGCGCCCGAGATGCTCGATTTCACCGCCAGCAGGCGCCTCAGCCTGCGCACGGCGGAGAGCGGCACATCGCTGTTCCTGTTGCGCTATGGCGCGGACAGGCCGGCCAGTGCGGCGCATCTGCGCTGGCATCTGGCGCCGCACCGGTCGGGGCGCAAGCCGTTTGACGACCGGGCGCCCGGACCGGCCCGCTGGGGCCTCACACTCGAAAGGGGCAATACCGGCCAAAACACACGCGAATGGATATTGGAGTGGACAGGAAATGCGTTCAAATCCCTCCCAGACCGGGCTGGCAAAACCCGCCAGCATCTGCCCGGAACGCCGGTTTCTCTGCCTCTACCTGCCCTATTGGGCAACCCAATATCTCAAACGGGTTGATCCCGGCCTCAAGGCGCCGCTGGCGCTTTATGAAAAGATCAAGGGCGGGTTGCGGCTGGTGGCGCTGGACCAGCAGGCCCAGGCGGCAGGCTTGCGGCTCGGGCAGGCCCTTGCCGATGCCCGCGCCCTGGTGCCTGGCCTGACCGTCCTCGAACAGGATACCGGTTTTCTGGCCTCCGCCTTTGCCGAATTTGCCGACTGGCATTCCAATGCCAGCCCGCTGGTCGGCGTGTTGCAGGACAAGGCACCATTTGGCGATCTCGTGCTTGACATTACCGGGGTGGCGCATCTGTTCGGTGGCGAGGCGGCCATGCTGCGCATGGTGCTGGGCCGGCTGCGGGCGCTTGGCTATAGCGTTGCGGGCGCCATTGCTCCGACCATTGGCGCGGCCTGGGCCCAGAGCCATTTCGGGTCGAGCGGGATTATTGGGTCCGAGCAGTTGAGCGATGCGCTCGACAAGCTGCCGGTTGCCGCCCTGCGGCTCGATGAAAGGCAGGTCAGCCTGCTCACCCAAATGGGGCTGACGCGCATTGGTGCCCTGCGGACCCGCCCGCGCAAGCCCATGCTGGCGCGATTCGGGGCTTCGCTGATCCTGCGGATCGACCAGGCTTATGGACAGATCGAAGAGCGGATGACGCCCCGCTTGCCGCCGGCCGATCATTTCGTCGAGCGTAAATTCTTCGAGCCCATCTCCACGCTGGAGGATGTGTTGCTGACCATGGAGGGGCTGGCGCAGGATCTCTCGCAGCTGCTCGAAGCCGAAGGGCTCGGGGGGCAGGGCTTTCACCTGTTTCTCTATCGGGTCGACCACAAGGTGATGACCCTTTCGCTCAATGCTGCCCGGCTGACGCGCGATGCGGGGCATATTGCAAGCCTGTTCCGGCATCGTGCCCAGCGGCTGGAACAGGAACATTACGACCCCGGTTTCGGCATTGATCTGGTGCGGCTGGCGGCCGCCTCGCTCGACCGGCTCGAGCCCGGCCAGGCCGGGGTGTTTGAAACCGATAATGGCGCAAAGGATATCGAGCAGTTGACTGACCGTCTGGCGAGCCGGCTGGGGCCGCTGAGCGTGCTCAAGACCGAGCTGGTGGCCAGTCATATTCCGGAACGGGCGGCGCGGCTGGTGCCGGCCCTGACCCAGCAGGCCCAGATAGCGCCCGCCGGAGAGGGGGACCGCGACCGGCCATTGCGCCTGCTGCCGCAGCCCGAGCCCGTGGCCATCAGCGCCGAAGTGCCCGATGGGCTGCCGGCCGCGATGATCTGGCGGCGACAGCGTTATCGCCTGGTCAAGGCGGCAGGCCCCGAGCGGATCAGTGCGGAATGGTGGCGTAGCGGCGAGCGGCTCAAGCTGGTTCCGGCCGAACGGCCCACACCGCCCGCGCCGGGCGAAGCGCCCAAGCCGCTGCCTTACACGCCCGACCTGCCGCTATTTGATCCGATGACGGGGATGCGGGATTATTACATTGTCGAGGATGGGGAGGGGCACCGGTTCTGGGTGTTCCGCCTGGGGCTCTATGGCGGCGCGGTGCACCCCGTGTGGTATCTGCATGGGGTTTTCCCATGAGCCAGGTCATCCAGCTCCGGCCCGACCACGCCCCTTCGACCACGCCCCGGGCAGCCGTTCCGGCTTATGCCGAGCTGATCAGCACCAGCAATTTTTCCTTCCTGCGCTCGGGTTCGCATCCTGAAGAGTTGGTGGCGAGCGCCATGCATATGGGCATGGCAGCGCTGGGGCTGTGCGACCGCAATAGCTTTGCCGGGGTGGTGCGCGGCTATGTGACGGCGCGGGACAATAAGCAGATCAATCCCGCTTTCCGCTATCTGGTCGGGGTGCGCCTGTGCTTTGCCGATGGCACGCCCGATATCATCGCCTATCCCAGCGACCGGGCGGCCTATGGGCGGCTGTGCAGGCTGCTTACCCTGGGGAACAAGCGTGGCGAAAAGGGCGCCCCCGAGATCGGTTTCGACGATTTGTTCGCCAGCACCGATCCGGGGCAGGGCCATGACAGCTTCGCCCAAGGGCAGTTGTTCATCCTGACCCCCCAGGAGGGTGATTGGGGTCTGACGGAGCGGACCCTTGAACGCCTGGCGCAGGCGGCGCCCGGCCGGGTCTGGGTGGCCGGTGTCGCCCGCTTCGACGGCGGCGACCGCGCCCGGCTCAACCGCGTGGATGCGCTGGCGCGGCGGCATGGCGCCCGGATGATCGCCAGCAATGATGTGTTCTATCACGAACCGGACCGGCACATGGTGCTCGATGTGGTCACCTGTATCCGCGAGCATGTGACCCTGGAAGAGGCCGGGCTGGCCTTGTCGGTCAATGCCGAGCGGCATCTGAAAAGCCCGCAGGAAATGGCGCGGCTGTTTGCCGAACATCCCGACGCGCTTGCCCAAACCCAGGCTTTCATCGCCCGGATCGGCTTTTCGCTCGACCAGCTCGAATATAACTATCCCGAGGAAACCGTGGGCAATGGCGAAACCGCGCAGCAGACGCTGGAGCGGCTGACCTGGGCGGGTGCAAAAAAGCGCTTTCCCGGTGGCCTCAGCGATGCGCTCAAAAAGGTGCTTTGGACCGAGCTGTGCCTGATCGCCTATAAGGGCTATGCCGCCTATTTCCTGACGGTGCATGACATCGTGCAATTCGCCCGGCATGAAAAAAACATTCTGTGCCAGGGGCGCGGCTCGGCGGCCAATTCCACGGTCTGCTATTGCCTGGAAATCACCGAGGTCGATCCGCGCAAGGCCAATCTGGTGTTTGGCCGCTTCATCTCCACCGAACGCGACGAGCCGCCCGATATCGATGTCGATTTCGAGCATGAGCGGCGCGAGGAGGTGATGCAGTATATCTACCAGAAATATGGAGGGCGGCGGACCGGGCTGACCGCCAATGTCATCACCTACCGTTCCAAGAGCGCTATTCGGGAAACCGCCAAGGTGTTCGGGGTTTCCGAGGATACGATCAGTGCCTTCAACCAGCTCCATTGGGGCTGGGGGTCAGGGGTTGATCTTAAAAGCGTTGCGGGACTGGGGCTTAATCCCGACGATCCGGTGCTGGCGCAGATGTTCGAGGTGGTCAAGGTTCTGCGCGGCTTTCCGCGCCACCTCTCCCAGCATGTGGGCGGATTCGTAATCACCCGGGACAGCCTTGAAACCCTGGTGCCGATCGGCAAGACGGCGATGGACAGCCGCACCATCATCGAATGGAACAAGGACGACATCGACGCTCTCAAGATCCTCAAGGTCGATATCCTGGCTCTGGGCATGCTGACCTGCCTCAGGCGTGCCTTCGAGTTGATGGACACCCATTATGGGCACAAGGTGACACTGGCCGAACTGCAGAATGAGGAGTTCGATTTTCCGCAGCGGGCCCGGCCGGTCTATGAGATGACCCATCGTGCCGACACGATCGGGGTGTTCCAGATCGAAAGCCGGGCGCAGATGTCCATGCTGCCGCGCCTGCGGCCAGAAGTGTTCTACGACCTGGTGATCGAGGTGGCCATTGTCCGGCCCGGCCCGATCCAGGGCAATATGGTGCACCCCTATCTCCGGCGCCGGCAGGGCATCGACAAGGTCGACTATCCCAGCCCTGAACTCGAAGCGGTGCTGCATCGCACACTGGGCGTGCCGCTCTTCCAGGAACAGGCGATGCAGATCGCCATTGTCGGGGCCGGTTTTTCGCCCGGCAAGGCCGATCAGTTGCGCCGGGCCATGGCAGCCTGGCAACGCACCGGCAAGCTGGCCCAGTTTGCCGATGACTTCATCGGCGGCATGATCGGCAATGGCTATACGCCCGAATTTGCCAAGCAGAGCTTTGCCCAGATCCAGGGCTTTGCCGAATATGGCTTTCCCGAAAGCCATGCGGCCAGCTTTGCACTGCTGGTCTATGCTTCGTGCTGGCTGAAATGCCATTATCCCGATGTCTTTGCCTGCGCCCTGCTCAATTCGCAGCCCATGGGGTTCTATGCGCCCAGCCAATTGGTGCGCGACGCCACCGAGCATGGCGTGGAGGTTCGCCCGCCCGATATCAATTGCTCAACCTATGACAGCACGCTCGAAGAGGGTGGTTGGGATGCGGGCGCGCATTTGTGGCCGCGGCATGCACAAATGGAAGCGCATATCTGGACAAAAAGGGCCCTGCGGCTGGGGCTGCGGCAGGTTGAGGGGCTGGCGGAAAAGGACGCGCTGCGTATCGTGGAGCAGCGCCGGGACGGCTATGGCTCGGTGCGCGACCTCTGGCTGCGCACCGGGGTTCCGGTGGCCAGCCTTGAAAAACTGGCGCGGGCCGATGCTTTTGCTTCACTCGGGCTCAACCGGCGCGAAGCCTTGTGGGCTGTCAAGGGATTGGTGGGCAATTATGGGGCCGAAACCCTGCCACTGTTTGCGGCCGAACCGGCGGTGGCGCCAGCCCAGGAGGAGCCGGCCGGGCTGCCGCTGATGGCGCCGGGCGAGGAGGTGATCCACGATTATGCGACGCTTTCGCTTTCGCTCAAGGGACATCCGGTGCAGTTCCTGCGGCCCATGCTGACCGCGCGCGGCACCACGCGGGCAGAAAATCTCAGTCATGTCGCCAATGATATCGTGGTGGAGGTGGCCGGGCTGGTGCTGGTGCGCCAGCGGCCCGGTACGGCCAGCGGGGTGATTTTCGCCACGCTCGAGGACGAGACCGGGGTGGCCAATATCGTGGTCTGGCCCAAGCTGTTCGAGGATGAGCGGCTGCGCAAGATATTGCTCTCAAGCCGCATGCTGGCGGTACGCGGCAAGGTGCAGTCCGAACAGGGGGTTATTCATGTCATTGCCCAGGACATGGAGGACCTGACCCCGCATCTGCTCGATCTGTCCCACGGCAAGGATATTGGCGATGCGGTGGTGGCCCGCGCCGATGAAGGCAAGTCCGGCCCGCCGGGCAGCCAGAGCCGCAACCGGCAGGTGAACCGGGAAGAGGAGATGGCGCGCCGCCGAGCCTATTCGGCCCTGCCGGGCGGACGCAATTTTCACTAGGTCCGGGCCGGTTCCGACCCAGAGCATTTCAGCGATCTAGTGAGATGTGGAAACGCTCAGGTGAGCAGGGCATCGATCTGGTTGGCCAGGGCAATGTCCTTTTCACTCAAACCCCCGGCGTCATGGGTCGAGAGGTGGATCGAGACCCTGTTATAGACATTGGACCAGTCGGGATGATGCCCGGCCTTTTCGGCCAGCAGCGCCACCCTGGCCATGAAGGCGAAAGCCTCGGAGAAATCCTTGAACTTGAAGGCGCGGCCAATCGCGTCCTGGGCTGGTTCATAGGACCAGTCGCCCAGCGATGCCAGTGCTGCTTCCCGCGCTGCGGGGGAGAGTTTCTCGACCATGATGGCCTCCGATCACTGATGCGTACCTGGCCAACGCATGAAGACACAATAAGGCTCCGGCGCTACTGGCCGGTCCAGGCCCGGCAATATTAACCTGGCATTCAGCCTGCAGTCCAAATCGCCGCGACCAATCAACGCGCTGGCAAGGGCTTGTTAAGGCATCGTCCCCCCAAATGCCGTGGCAATAGGGAAATTTCCGTGCTGAGCTCAGCCAGAAAGACAATGCCGGCCTTGGACTACGTGTCCATTGTCCGCTCGGTCTATGGAGACCGGGTGGCGATGCTTGCTGGCGCCTTTGCCAGCGGGCTGACCGCTGCGCTGACCGCCTGGCGGTCGCAATCCCTGCCGCTTTACGCCGTGGCGCTGGCCATCATTCTGCTTGGCATTGTGCGCTATCTCAACATGCGTGCCTTCTGGCGGGCCGCCATCGACAATGATGATGTGATGGCCGCGCAGCACTGGGAGGACCGCGCCACGCTGGCCGGGGCGACACTGGCCCTGGCGCATGGGTTGTGGTGCCTGTTTGCCCTGTGGCTGGTCAACGATCCGTTTGCCGAACTGGCCAGTATTTCGCTCTCCATTGCGGTGATGGTGGGAATCTGCGCCCGCAATTTTGGCCTCGATCGGCTGGTGACGCTGCAATTGCTGGGCGTGATCGTGCCGATGGGTGCGGGCCTGCTGGTGCATGGCGATGTCTATCATGCCATATTGGCGGTACTGCTGCTGGTGCTGCTGTCAAGCTTTCGCAAGCTGGCCGGCGATATCCGCGCCATCCTGCTGTCGGCCGTGCATGGCCGGGTGGAAGCCTCGCGGCTGGCCGCCGAGCTCGACATCGCCATCACCACGCTGGAACACGGGCTGTGCATGCTCGACGAAAATGGCCTGGTGACGGTTGCCAATGAGCGGGCCAGCCGGGTTTTTGCCTTGCTGGGCATCCGACAGCTCGCCAACCAGCCTTTCGGCACGGTGCTCGCAGCACTTGGGGCAAGCAACCGGGTGCCACGTACGGCAGTTGAACAGCTTGGCAGCATGATTTCGCGCCGGGCCTCGGGCAAGGTGCTGCTCTCGCTCGATCCGGGGCGGTATTACGAGGTGACCGTCAGTTCGCGCGGCAAGCGCAGCGTGCTGCTGTTCGAAGATATTACCGAGCGAGTCGAGGCCGAGGAGCGCATCAGCTTTATGGCGCGCCATGACACGCTGACCAATCTGCCCAATCGCAATCATTTTGGCGAGCTGGCGCTCGACGAGCTGGAAAATCGCGCCGAGACCGGGACGCCCAGCGTCCTGATGATTTTCGATATCGACGAGTTCAAGCATGTCAATGACAGCTTCGGCCATGTCGTGGGCGATAAATTGCTGCGCCAGGCGGCGACCCGGCTGCGCTCTGCGCTGCCGGACGGCACGACGCTGGCCCGGCTGGGGGGCGATGAATTCATCGCCCTTTCAGGCACCGATGTCGACAGCGCGCGCGCTGACGCCAGACGTGTGCTGGATGCGTTTCACGAGCCCTTCGTTCTCGATGGACATCACCTCTCGGTACAGGTCAGCATCGGCATGGTCAGCAGCCCAGCCAGCCAGGACGAGCTGGATGAATTGATGACCAAGGCCGATCTGGCGCTGTATGCCGCCAAGGGGGAGGGCAAGGGCCGCTGCCAGCTTTTCCATCAGCAGATGGATATCGACTATCATTATCGGCAGCGGCTCAAGGCCGACCTGCGCGATGCGGTGGCGGCGGGTACATTGTCACTGGTGTTCCAGCCGCTGCTCGATATCTCCAGCCATCGCGTGGTGTCCTGTGAGGCGCTGGCGCGCTGGACGCATCCGGAATTGGGCCCAATTCCGCCCGCTATATTCATTCCGCTGGCCGAGGAAATGGGCATCATTTCCGAGATCACGGCCTTCGTCGTCCGCAGTGCGGTGGCCGAATGTAGCCAATGGGCCGGCGAGATCGGCGTGGCCGTCAATGTTTCGGGGCGTGACTTCCGCGGCCTGGACCTGCCTGGCCTGGTTGACGAGGCCCTGGCCGAGTCCGGCTTATCAGCGCCGCGGCTGGAACTGGAAGTAACCGAAACGGCGGTGATCGAGGAAACCGATCTGGCCCAGAGCGTGCTGGAGAGCCTGTCGGCGCGCGGCATCTCGATCGCCCTGGATGATTTCGGTACGGGCTATTCCTCGCTGAGCTATCTCAGTGCATTGCCCTTCAACAAGCTCAAGATCGACCGCTCCTTCGTCAAGGATATTGCCCAAGACGAGCGCGCGTTGAGCCTTCTGGCCAATGTCGCGCGGCTGGGGCGCGATCTGGACCTGACGGTGGTGGCCGAGGGTGTGGAAACCGAAGAGCAGCTTCGGGCCATGCTCAAGCATACCGGCATCCAGCAGGTGCAGGGCTATTTCTTCAGCCGCCCCTTGCCGGCCCGTGATATCGCCGAGCTGATCAGCCACCTCAATGGCCAGGCCAGCCCGCTGCTCCCGGCAAAACGTAAACATGGTTAACCCGCGTTAAGGTTTTGATAACCATTAACTTTTGCGCGCATTTTCGCCTAAGTGCCGCTGCCATTGTGATTTTTCCGCATGCGGTCATCCCTAATAAAAGGTTAAGTTCGCACCATCCCATCGCGTAATGGTATTGGTATATGAGTGCGGCAATGGATAGGGCAGCGGGTGCCACCTCGCAATTTGCCACCAGTCTGATCGACCTGCTTGATCGCGTGCACTATCGCCGCGTCTCGGTGGAGGAGCAGTTCGATCCGGTCTACAAGTTGCGCTATGAGGCGTATCGGCGGGAAGATTTTATCCCGATCAATTCCCAGCAGATCACACGTGACAAGTTCGACGATGCGCCCAATTGCCATTGTTTTGGCATCTATATCGACGATCGCCTCGTCAGCTCGATCCGGCTGCATGCGGTCAGCGCCGAACAGCCGACCTCACCGAGCCGCTTGATCTGGCCCGACGTGCTTGGCGGCCTGATCGACAATGGCGGCGCCTATATCGATCCCAGCCGGTTTACCGCCGATCATGACGCTTCGCTCGAATTTCCAGCCCTGCCCTATCTGACCCTGCGCGTGGCGGTGATGGCCTGCGAATATTTCCAGGCCACCCATTGCATCTCTTCGGTGCGGCCTGAGCATGGCCCGTTCTATAAGCGGGTGTTCGGTCTTGAACAAATGGCTGGCGTCGGCCATTGGGGGGAGCTGACCTTCCCGGTTTGCCTGTTCGGCGCCCGGGTCGAGGTGATCTACAACAAGGTCATGTCCCGCTTTCCCTTCTTCATGTCGACCCATGAAGAACGCGCGGCCTTGTTTGCACCCGACAGCGTCAAGGTCCCGGCCATTGCCCCGACAGCGCGCATGGCGCATCGCCTGCGCCAGCTCGAGGCGGCGCAGGGCTAGCTGCCTACCAGACAAATTTTCCGGGGAGTGGTGCCGCAGAAGGGACTCGAACCCCCGACCCCATCATTACGAATGACGTGCTCTACCAACTGAGCTACTGCGGCGCCCCTATGGGGCGTGGCCCCAAGTGGATGGCGGGTCTTTTACTGGGCGTTTTCAGCGCGCGCAAGGGGCAAGGATTGTTCGGCAGGCAATAGGGCCGGCGGGGCCGCGGCGGCCGGTGAAGGCGTGACTTGCGGGCGAGAATTGCTGGCCACCGGCACTTTCCACTCGAACGCATCGAGCTGTCCGGTGACCGGGGATACCGGCTCCCATTCGTCACTGACTATGCCATCGGCGGTCCAGGCCGGGTCGCGCGGTGCGCGCACGGCACGGGCCAGCCACTCGCGGGCCTTGCCCTGGTCGCCATTCTGGCCCTCCTCGATCTCGGCCATCAGGCTGGCGACGCCCTGGGTGGCGTCTGCATCGGCAAAGGGCGCCAGGGCCTCGCGGGCGCGGGCCCAGTCATAAGCATCAATGGCGGCGCGGGCCATGGCCATGCCGGCGGCGCGATGCGGGGGTGGCATTTCAATGATCTCGCCCATGCGCTTGAGCCGATCCACGGCCGAAGCGCCGGGCTGGGAATGGGCATAGAGTGCAGCGACATCGGGATGGCCGGTGGCGCGCCATATGCGGCGCAACAGGCTCTGGGCCCGGCGGGCTTCATTGCGATTGGAATAGATGCGGGCAGCGATCAGCGCGGCGGGCACAAAATCGGGCACCAGCTTGAGCGCGGTCAGGGCATGTTCGAGCGCGCTATTGGGTTGGCTCAATTCGCTTTCGCGGGCGCGGGCGGTTTCGATCACCGCCTGGCGGCGGCGTTTCCTGGCCTTTTCTTCGCGCGTCGTGGCGGGTTCGGCATTGACCATGCCGACGGCTTCGGCCCATTGGCCGCGCCGCGCCAGATCATCGAATACGGCCTGGCTGGCCCAACCGGTTTCGGGGGCCAGCGACAGGGTCTTGCGGGCAAAGGTCAGCGCCGCGTCCGGCCGGTCCTGGGCGCGGGCCTGATCATAAAGTCCGGTCAGGGCGGCAACAGCGGTCTTTTCGCTGGCAATCAGCGCACGATAATGCTCGCGCGCTGCGGGCATGTCACCCAGGGCGAGATCGGCGCGAGCCTCGAGCAGCTTGGCGGCGCCATTGTCGGGCAGGCGCGCCTGGGCCTCGCGGGCCATCAGGCGGGCGCGGGCCGGATCGCCGGCCTGCAGGGCAATCACGGCATTCGAGAGAGCGTCGACGCCTTGTTCACGGCGGCGGGCAGCGCGGCGCTTTGCCATGGCCCGGGGTGCGCCGATGATGCGACGGGCAATGGCCCAGATGGCGATGACGAGAGCCGCTGCCACCAGCAGGATGACCACGGCGGTGCCCAGGCGCGGCTGCATGCGATAGCCGGCCAGCTCCAGCGTCAGCGTGCCGGGCAGGGCGATCACCCAGGCGGCGATGCCGGCAATGATCAGGCTGCCGATGATCCAGGAGGCAAGACGGATCATGCGCCGGTCTCCCCGGAAAGGGCGTTTTCACGCAATTGCTTCAGGAACTCATCTGCCGCCGCGAGCCTGGCGATGTCGTCGACAAGCGTGCCGGCGGCAGCACGCATGGAGGCAGGCAGGGCCTCTATCTCGACCTGTGCAGCAGAAAAATTGCGGGCTGCCACGGCGGCCTCGAGCCGTGCGATGATGGCATCGGGGCTGTCGCCTTCGACGGCACCAGTGGGCCGCATGGCGACAAGGCCACGGAACCAGTCGAGGCCGGCATCCTGCCAGCTTGCCTCGCTTCCGGCGGGGCGTCCGGCCAGCATGTCGGGCAGCACGGCGTCGAGCCGTGCCGCGACGGCATCGGGTTGCGGCAGGCCGGTGGCGGCGCGTCCGGCAATGGCCTCCGGGACAAGGTAATCGGGCTGGGCCTGGCGCAATGCGGCCAGTTCGGTTTCGTAAGGCCGACCGGCGTCAAAGGCGCTTTCCAGGGACGAGAAAATCAACGGCAGGCGCGCGGCGGCGAGGCCACTGCCCGCGTCGTCTTGCGTGCTCTGGGTCAGGGCGGCCAGTTCGTCCCGCGCCTGGGCCAATTGGGCCGTGGTTTCCGCCGCACTGGCGCGCAGGGCCGAAAGTTCGGCTTCGATCGCTGCCAGGCTTTCGGGCGCAGCGGCGCTGCCAGAGGTTCGGGCAGCCAGTTCGTCTAGCCGGGCCGCAAGGGCGGCAAGATCTTCGGTGCTGGCCAGATTGCTCGTGTCGATGGCGCCGGCGGGTTGGTCGGGCAGATCGGCCAGGTCGGATTCAAGCGCGCTCACCCGTCCCGTCAGGGTCGAGAGTTCGTCCTGCACCGTGCCGGTGACGGTTTCCAGCTCAGGAATGGCGGTAGCAAACTGGGCCAGGCGCGGATCAGCCGGCGGGGCCGCCTGTTCCGGGG
Source organism: Devosia indica (assembly GCF_003056405.1). GTDB lineage: Bacteria > Pseudomonadota > Alphaproteobacteria > Rhizobiales > Devosiaceae > Devosia > Devosia indica. Next base: position 20,730 of record NZ_PYVZ01000009.1, on the reverse strand, counting down.
TCGGCCAAAGGCCATACCAGGCCAGGCCATAGGCTGCGCCCAGGCCGAGAGCACCGCCGACCAGACCGGCCAGCCAGATGCCGCCGCTGCCGCCTGAGGCCGGTATGGGCTCACTTGCCGGTTTCGAGGCAGTTGCGCCCGGGCCCGGCGCCGGCTTGTCCGGCTTCGTGGCGGCGGATGTGGGCTTCATGGACTCAGCGGCTGCGGTGCCGCCAGCCGGCTTGGCCGTGCCCTCCAATACGGGTGGCCTGACCGGTCCGGTCTTGCCGGCGGGTTTTTCCGCTGGCTTTTCGGTCGCCTTGGGGTCGGTGTCTGGCGTTTGCTTGCCGGTGGTCTCAGCCATGGCCCTTCCTCTCGTTCCGTCCGATCATGGCCCAGTTTGCTCGCGGGCAAAAGCCAGTGCGAGCGCCATCATTGCGTCTTCGCTGGGATGGTCTGCCAGAAGAACGCGGCTGAAATGATGTTCGATCAGCGGCGCGGCGACATTTTCCGACAGACAGATGACGGGCAGCTTGCGCCGGGCGGGTTCGGGAATGGCCGAAGCGCCCAGGGCACAGAAGATTTCGGCAGTGCGGCGGGAATAGAACAGGATTGCGTCAAAATTACCTGCCGCCAATTGGCCAGCGATGGTCTTGGGCAGGGCGGTTTCGGCCACCATTTCATAGACCGGCGTGGTGACCACCATCAGCCCGTGTGGGGCGAGCGCGTGGGCAAGATCGCCGCTCAAATGCTTGCCGGCGGGGTAGAACACCGGACCATCGAGCCGCGCCAGGGCAATGGTGGTGACCAGCGAATCAAGCGTGCCATCGGCGGCAATCACATGATTGAAGCCGAGCTGGCGCGCTTCATGGGCGGTGCGGTCGCCCACCGCATAGACCGGCTTGTCGCGCAGGTCTGCGGCTGCATCCAGTTCGGACAGTGCGCGCAGCGCATTGGAGCTGGTCAGCGCCAATGCGGAAAAACCCTCTGCCGGCGGCAGGTGAGCGCGCAGTGTCTGGCGCGTCATCAGCGGCACGATGTCGGCCGCAATTTCCAGCGCTGCCAACCGTTCCTGGGTGGCCTGGGCGTCCGGCTCGGGCCGGGTGATGAGCATGCGCATCAGCTTGACCATTGGCTGAGCCAGTCCGCCCCCGCCTGATCGAGCAGGTCGCGGCCGACGGCTTCGCCCAGGGCGACGGGGTCCTGGCCTTGGGCAGTGGCACGGAAACTGGTCTGCCCGTCGAGGCTGAGGATTTCGCCCTTGAGGGTGAGCAGGCCGTTCTCGTTCAAGGTCAGGGCGCCGACCGGGGTGCGGCAGGAACCATCGAGCACGGTGAGCATGGTGCGCTCGGCGGTGATGGCGGTGTGCGTGGGTGCGTGGTCGAGCGGCGCGATGAGGCCGGCCAGTCGGTCATCGCCTTCCCTTATGGCGAGGCCAATGGCGCCTTGGGCGGGGGCCGGCATGAAGTCTTCAGGGTCAAGAATGGCGGTGGCGCGGTGGCCTTCGTCCAGCCGGTTGAGGCCGGCCATGGCCAACAGTGTTGCGTCGGCCACGCCGTCGAGCAGCTTTTGTAGGCGGGTGTGCACATTGCCGCGGAACGGCACGATGCGCAGGTCTGGCCTGAGGCGCAGGGCCTGGGCGGCGCGGCGGATGGACGAGGTGCCGAAGCGGGCCCCCTCGGGCAGGTTGTCGATGCCTTTGGCGGACACTGAAATGAAGGCGTCGCGCGCATCCTCGCGCTCAAGAAAGGCGGCAAGATGGATGCCCGTTGGCAGGCCTGTGGCAACATCCTTGCTCGAATGCACGCCAATATCGATGCGCCCGCTAAGGAGTGCCTCGTCGATCTCCTTGGTGAAAACGCCCTTGCCGCCAATGTCAGACAGGGTGGTGTTTTCCTTCTGGCTGCGGTCACCGCCGGTCGAAAACACCTCAATCTCAATACGGTCCTGGGCAACGCCGTGGATTTCCGAGAGCAGATCGCGCACCAGTTCGGCCTGGGCCAGCGCCAGGGGGCTGCCGCGTGTTCCGATCCGGGCAAAGGGGGTGGGCGATTGCATAATCAGGCGGTCCTAGTGTACGCGATAGGCTCAATTTGGAGTAGACCAGTTCGTCGTGACCGGGCAAGCGCAAGCCATCATTCTGGGCATTGAAACAAGCTGCGACGAAACCGCCGCTGCCATTGTCGTACGGGATCAATCGGGCCGGGGCACGATAAGTTCCAATGTGGTGCGCTCCCAGCTCGATGAACATGCCGCTTTTGGCGGGGTGGTGCCGGAGCTGGCCGCACGCGCCCATGTCGAATGGCTTGACCACATTATCGCCCAGGCGGTGGATGAGGCGGGCATTGCACTTGAGGATGTCGACGCCATTGCCGCCACGGCCGGACCGGGACTGATTGGCGGGGTTTTGGTGGGGCTGACCACCGGCAAGGCGCTGGCTGCCTCGCTAGGTAAGCCGTTGATCGCGGTCAACCATCTCGAGGGGCATGCGCTGACCGCCCGGCTGACCGATGGCGTCCAATTTCCCTATCTGATGCTGCTGGTGTCGGGCGGGCACAGCCAGTTCGTGCTGGTGCGCGGCGTCGGCGATTATGAGCGCTGGGGCGGCACGATCGACGATGCGCTGGGCGAGGCCTTCGACAAGGTGGCCAAACTCCTGAGTCTGGGACATCCTGGCGGACCGGCGGTGGAACGGATCGCTGCCAAGGGCGACCCAAAACGCTTCAAATTTCCGCGGCCTCTGCTGCGCGAACAGCGGCTGGATTTCTCGTTTTCGGGCCTCAAGACGGCGGTACGATTGCAGGCCGAGGCGCTCGCGCCGCTCACCGCGCAGGATGTGGCCGACCTTGCGGCGGGCTTTCAGGCGGCGGTGACCGAAATCGTCGCCAAGCGTTCGCGTCAGGCGCTGGAGCGGTTCGGTGCCGAATTGCCCGGGGCCGTGCCGCAATTGGTGGTGGCCGGAGGGGTTGCGGCCAATCGGGCCATTGCGACGGTTCTGGAGACAGCCACTCGGGAAATGGGCGCGCGCCTTGTGGTGCCGCCAATTGCCCTTTGCACCGACAATGGCGCAATGGTGGCCTGGGCGGGTGCCGAGCGGTTTGCTCTGGGGGCAACGGATGGGCTGGCGGTCGAAGCGCGGCCGCGCTGGCCGCTCGATACGCCGGGCATGAAGGTGGATGATCATGCAGCTTGAAACCGTAGCGGTGATCGGCGGCGGCGCCTGGGGCACGGCCCTGGCGCAGGCCGCCGCCATGGCGGGGCGCCAGGTTCGACTGGTGGTCCGCAGCGCAGAACAGGCCGAGGCGATCAACCGGGAGCATATCAATACCCGGGCGCTGCCTGGCCAAAACTTGCTGCCGGGCGTGGTCGCCTCTGAACGGCTTGAGCGGGCCGATCTCGTGGTCCTGGCGGTGCCGGCGCAATCAACGCGTACGTTGCTGTCCGGGCTGGATCCGGATCTGCTGGCCGGGCGCCCGGTGGTGCTCTCGGCCAAGGGGCTGGAAACCGGAACGCTGGCGCGGCAGAGCGAAATTCTGCTCGATATGGCGCCCGATGCCGTGCCCTATGTGCTCTCCGGCCCCAGCTTTGCGGCTGACCTGGCGGCAGGGCGCCCCACGGCGGTGACCTTGGCGGGGGACGATGCCAGCGATACCTCAGATCTGGCGGCGGCGCTGGCCGGGCCCAGTTTCCGGCCCTATGCGGCAGATGACCGGATCGGCGTGGAAATCGCCGGGGCTCTCAAGAATGTCTATGCGCTCGCCTGTGGTGCGGTCGAAGGCGCAAATCTCGGCGCTTCGGCGCGGGCAGCTCTAATTGCGCGTGGCTACGCTGAAATGGCGCGGGTCGTGACGGCCATGGGCGGTTCGGCACATACGCTGACCGGGCTGGCAGGGCTGGGTGACCTGACCCTGACCTGCACCTCGGTGCAGTCGCGCAATTATCAGTTCGGCATGGCGCTGGGGGCCGGGCGCAGCACCGAAGACATCGTCAACGCCGGCGCCAGGCTGGCCGAAGGGGTGGCAACGGCGCCGGTTGCGGCGGCGCTGGCCAAGAGCCTCGATATCGATGCGCCGCTGATCGATGCGGTCGATGCGGTTGTGGCCGGCAAGGCCGACATAGCGACAATTGTTGCGGGGCTGATGTCCCGCCCACTCAAGAGGGAAGTTTGACATGCTTTTTGCCATGATCGCCAAGGATGCGCCCGGCGCATTGCAGACGCGGCTCGACACGCGCCCGGCGCATCTGGATCATCTCAATTCGCTGGGCAAGAAACTGGTCTTTGCCGGGGCGCTGCTCAATGCAGAGGAACAGCCGGAAGGCTCGATTGTGGTGTTCGACGCGGCCGATCTGGCCGAGGCAGAAGCGCTGGCGGCGGCAGACCCGTTCGTCCCGGCCGGCGTGTTCTCAAGCTATGAGGTCAAGCGCTGGCGCATTGCCATCAACACTACCGGCGTGGAGTTGTAACATCATGGCCTATTGGCTGATGAAGTCCGAGCCGGACGTGTTTTCCTTTGACGATCTTGTTGCCAAGACGGCCAAGGGCGAGGCCGAGGAATGGCACGGCGTGCGCAATTATGCAGCGCGCAACAATATGCGGGAGATGGCCGTCGGCGACGAGGCCTTCTTCTATCATTCCAATATCGGCAAGGACATTGTGGGCATCATGAAGATCGTGGTGCCCGCCCACCCTGACAGCACGGCCGAACTCAATGCTAAGGGTGAGGTGGTTTGGGAATGCGTGGATGTGCAGTCGGTCAAACCCTTACCCCGCCCGGTCAGCCTGGCCGAGATCAAGGCAACGCCGGAACTGGCCGACATCGAACTGGTGCGGCTCTCGCGCCTGTCGGTGTCCAAGGTCAGCGAAGCGGAGTGGAAACTGATCTGCAAAATGGGGGGCTTGTAGCCGTCCCGCAGGGGAAATCGCTCCAGTGGAGCGATTTAAGGCTACAAGGCCATGAGAGCTATGCTCGAATGGCGGGCCGCCGTTCCGCAGGGGAAATCGCTCCAGTGGAGCGATTTAAGGCTACAAGGCCATGAGAGCTATGCTCGAATGGCGGGCCACCGCCCCGCAGGGGAAATCGCTCCAGTGGCCTGCCCATAAGTTGACTTGTCTATTCAGCTATAAAATGGCAAGTCGGCCTTCGACAGGATGGAGACGGTTATGGTCAAGCAGATACGCAATTTCGAGGTGGTGGAGACCGAATACGTCACGCCCAATATGTTCCGCGTGCGCTTTGGCGGGCCGGACGTGAATGCTTTTCCCGAAGGTTTTGCCGGGGGCTATCTCAAGCTGCGCATTCCGCTTGAGGGTGATGCGGTGGCGGTCCGCACCTATACGATCCGGCACCAGGACAGGGACGGCATTGATGTCGACTTTGCCCTGCATGGCGACAGGGATGCCGCGGGCCTCGCCACGGGGTGGGCGCTCGACGCGCAGCCGGGCGCGCGCCTCGATGTGGGTGGGCCGGGCCAGCCCAAGCCGCTACCGGCGGCGGATGGCCATTACATCATCGCTGGGGACATGACGGCGCTGCCGGCCATCTCTGTCAATCTCGAAGCGCTTGGGCCGGATGCCAGTGGCGATGTGTTCCTCGAAATCCAGCACGAGGATGATATCCAGGACCTGGCGGTACCCAAAAATGTCCGCCTGCACTGGCTGGTCAATCCGGTGCCGGGGGGTAATCCCGACCTGCTGGTGGACGCCGTGCGGGCGCTCGACTGGCCCGATAACCTCACCTACACTTGGGTGGCCACCGAATTTGAAGCCATGCGCAATCTGCGCACCTATCTGCGCGGCGAACGGGCATTGGGGGCAGACCAGCTATATATTTCGAGCTATTGGAAGCGCGGCCTCGTCGAAGACGACCACCGCACGGTAAAAAGTGCCGATGCGCAAGCGGAGACGCCTGCTTGAGGGTGTGATCCGGCGTCGATATCAGTGCTCTTAGGCCCTTTGCTGAAACGCATGTGCGGATTAAGCTCTGCCCGTGCATTTATCGCGAGGGGGAAGAGAAATGGACTTTCTAGCTGTCAATTGGCTGGCCATCGTGCTGGCGACCGTAGCCAGCATGGCGCTGGGTGCGGCATGGTATGGGGTGTTGTCCACGCAATGGCTGGCGGCGTCGGGCCGGACCAAAGAGGATATCGATCCCAAGGACTTCATGCCCTATGTGTGGTCGGTGATCGTGCAACTCGTCATGGCCTATTTCCTGGCCGTGCTGACGCCACCGCTGGCCGGTGCCATGACCATCGGCCATGGCTTGCAGATCGCCTTCCTGATGTGGCTGGGCTTTGTTGCGACCTCGATGATCCTCAACCATCGCTACCAGGGCAAGCCCTGGTCGCTGACCGTCATCGATAGCGGGTATATCCTGGCAGCCTTGCTGGTGCAGGGGCTGGTGCTGGGCCTGTTTGGCTGAACTTTAGCTTTCGACGACCACCGGCGGGGCCTTTGCCGGCTCCGCTGGCGGCGCATATTTGTTGAGCAGCGGAAGCTGGCTCATCGAGAAGATCACGGTCAGCGGCATGATGCCCCAGACCTTGAAGGCGACCCAGAAGTCGGTCGAAAAGCTGCGCCACACCACCTCGTTGAGTACGGCGAGGACAACGAAGAACAGCCCCCAATTCAGGGTCAGCTTCCACCAGCCCTCGGGCTTGAGCTTATAAACATCGCCAAACACATATTTCAGCAGCGACTGCCCGAACAGCAGGCCGCCCAGCAACACTGACGCAAACAGCGTGTTGGTGATGGTGGGCTTGATCTTGATGAAGGTGTCGTCCTGCAGCCAGAGCGTCAGGCCGCCAAAGACCAGCACCACCACGCCGGTGACCAGCGGCATGACGGCGATTTTTTTCAGGATGAGCCAGCTCAGCGCCAGGGAAATGACCATGGCCGCCATGAACCAAGCCGTTGCGACGAAAATGTCGGCGCGGCCATTCATGATGAAGAACACCACCAGAGGCCCCAGCTCGAGCGCCAGCTTGATGATCTGGGGGCGCGTTTCGTCCCAATTGATTTCGGGTTCGGCTTTTTCGGTCATTCCAAGTTCCGTGTGCTGCCGCCAATGTGAGGGGTGCGGCGCCCTGTTGCAAGCCGGTAGCGGACAAGAGTGGTCAGATTTTGGCTGCGTTACCCCGTCAGTGGGAGAAGCAGCGAGCCTATTCGCGCCCCGCTATGGCCTTGGCAAAATCGGCCGCCTCGAACGGTTCCAGATCGCCCACGCCCTCGCCCACACCGATGAAATGCACCGGCAGGCCGAACTTTCTGGCGATGGCGACCAGGATGCCGCCGCGGGCCGTTCCGTCGAGCTTGGTCATGACGAGGCCAGTGACACCTGCGCGTTGGCCGAAGATTTCCACCTGCTTGAGCGCATTCTGGCCCGTGGTGGCGTCGAGGGTCAGCAGGGTCGCGTGCGGCGCCTCAGGATCGACCTTCTTGATGACGCGGATGATCTTCTCGAGCTCATTCATCAGCTCGTCCCGGTTTTGCAGGCGCCCGGCCGTGTCGATGATCAGTACGTCGCGCGCGTCGGCCCTGGCCTGGGTGACAGCGTCAAAAGCGAGGCCGGAGGCGTCGGCGCCGGCCGGCTTGGCGATCACCGGGGCGCCGGTGCGCTCGCCCCATACCTGCAATTGCTCGATGGCGGCAGCGCGGAAAGTGTCGCCCGCGGCCAGCATGACCGACTTGCCTTCGGCCGCAAATTTTTGTGCCAACTTGCCGATCGTGGTGGTCTTGCCCGAGCCATTGACCCCGATCATCAGGATGATGAATGGCTTTTTCGTGCTGTCGATCAACAAGGGCTGGGCGGCAGGGCCCAAGACCTTCTCGACCTCCGTGGCTAGAACAGCGCGCACATCTTCGCCCGAAACGTCCTTGTCGAAACGGTCGCGCCTGAGCGTCTCGGTGATGGCCATGGCCGTGTCGATGCCCAGGTCCGCCTGGATCAGCACATCCTCGAGCTCGTCGAGCATGGCCGCGTCGAGCTTGCGCTTGGTGAAGACCGAGGTGATCGAATTGGTCAGATTGTCCGAGGAGCGCTTGAGACCCGAGGCCAGGCGCGCAAACCAGCCTTTGGGCTGTTCAGGCTCGGCCACGGCCTGTGGCGCGGCGGCCAGATCGTCCTCGACATCCTCGATATAGTCTGGCGTGGTTTCCGGCGGGCCGGGCGGCAAATCGTGCGCGGGCGCCGGGGGCGGTTCTGCCGGCTCGGTTAACGCAGGCGGCTCGGGCTCTGGTTCCGGTACATCGGGAATGGCGTCCGGGGTCACCGGGGTTTCGGGAACAGTGTCCTCGGGCGCCGGTGCTGGTTCAGGCTGATTGCCGCCAAACAGGCGTTGGAAAAAGCCGGGTTTCTTTTCGCTCATGCGATGTCCTTGATAATCACGCGGCGGCCTGCAAAGGGTCGCCGGACAACCCGTCATCGCTCAGGCCGGAAATCCGAACGCTGAGCAGGTCGCCCGCCTCGGCTCCGGCAACGCGCACGGGAATGAAGTGCTCAGTCCGCCCCAGGCCGCTGCGCTCCACCAATATAGACTCTGTCTGTCCGATGCGGCTCTTGCACAGGGCGCGGAACTGTTCGTCGCCCGCAGCACGCAACTGGGCCGCGCGCTGCCGGGCCACGGCCTTGCTGACCTGCGGCATGCGGGCGGCGGGGGTGCCGGGGCGGGGCGAATAGGGGAAGGCGTGGATATAGGCCAGATTGGCTTCGGCGATGAAGCTCCGGGAACTTTCGAACATGGCGTCGGTTTCGGTCGGGAAACCGGCAATGATGTCGGCGCCAAACACCATGTCGGGACGACGCGAACGGAGCTTCTCGACCACTGCCAGCGCATCATCACGCAGATGCCGGCGCTTCATGCGTTTCAGTATCATGTCGTCGCCCGACTGCAGCGACAGATGCAGATGCGGCATCAGGCGCGGGTCGGCGACGGCTTCATAGAGCGCGGGGTCTGCCTCGATACTGTCGATCGAGGAAATGCGCAGGCGCGGCAGGTCGGGCACATGTTTGAGGATCGACTGGGTCAGCAGCCCAAGCGTGGGACTGCCGGGCAGGTCGGGCCCATAGGAGGTGATGTCGACGCCGGTCAGCACCACTTCCTTATAGCCATTGGCCACCAGTTTCCTGATCTGCTCGACGACCAGGCCCATGGGCACGGAGCGCGAGGGGCCGCGGCCGAAAGGGATGATGCAGAAGGTACAGCGGTGATCGCAGCCATTCTGTACCTGCACAAAGGCTCGGGTTCGCCCATCCATGCCCTCGATCAGGTGCCCGGCGGTCTCGCGCACGCTCATGATGTCGTTGACCTGCACCTTGTCATTGAGCGGCGTGCCAAAGACCATGGGCCTGTAGCTCTCGGATTTGAGCTTGTCGGCATTGCCGATGACCAGATCCACCTCGTCCATGTCACCGAATGAGCGCGCCTCGGTCTGGGCAGCGCAGCCGGTGACGATGATACGTGCCTGTGGGTTATCGCGGCGGGCCTTGCGCACGGCCTGTTTGGCCTGGCGCACCGCCTCGGCGGTCACCGCGCAGGTGTTGATGATGATGGCATTGTCGAGGCCCGCCTTTTCGGCCTCAGCCTTCATCACCGCGCCTTCATAGGCATTGAGGCGGCAGCCGAATGTCAGCGTTTCAATGGCCATCAGGCCGCCTCGCTGCGCGTCCAGGCGCCTGTCGCCGGGTTCAGGCTGCCGCGCCATTCGAATTCGGCCGGGCCGGTCAGGATCACGTGGTCATTGTCGAGCCATTCCACGATCAGATCGCCACCGGGCACGGTGACCGTGGCCTTGCGGGCGGTGCGCCTGGTGCGGGCCCCATTGACCAGCGCGGCGCAGGCGGCCGTGCCGCAGGCCTGCGTCAGTCCGGCGCCGCGCTCCCAGGTCCGGAGCACAATATGGTCGGGCCGGGCCACCTGGGCAATGGAGATATTGGCGCGTTCGGGGAACAGCGGGTGATTTTCCAGCAACGGCCCGAAGCGGTCGAGCGCAAAGCCCCACACATCGTCCTTGACCCAGAAGGTGGCATGGGGATTGCCCATCGAAACGACCGAAGGCGAATGCAGCACCGGCGCATCGATGGGACCGATCTGCAGCTCGACATAGCGGGTATCGGCAAATTCCTCATTGAGGGGAATCTCGTACCAGGCGAATTTTGGGGTGCCCATATCGACGGTGATCTGGTCATCTTCGGCTTCCTCGCCAAACAGGATCCCGGCGATGGTTTCAAAGGTAAATCGCTGACGCCCCAGTTCGCCGGTCAGCGTCTGTACCACACAGCGCATGCCATTGCCGCAGGCCTGGGCGCGCGAGCCGTCGGAATTGATGATGTCCACATAGTTGATGGTGCCCGGTGTCCTGGGGTCATGAATGGCCATGATCTGGTCGAACCGGGTCTCGGGGCGTGCATTGATGGCAATGGCGGCCTCGGGCGTGATGCGCGCATTGGTGCCGCGCAGATCGGCCACGATGATCTGGTTGCCCAGCCCGTTCATCTTCAAAAAGGGGACGTCGCTCAACTCGCAATTCCGTGCTGTTGCCGCCTGTGGGGCAGGTTTGTCGCCCTATATGGCGGAATTGGCCTTCAAATGCCAGTCCGGCGGCCGGCATGGGGGCCATCCGGTCCGGCGAGACTGGATCACGACCGATAGAGTTTTCTTTTAATTTTAACCACTTGGGTTGGGATTGCTCTTAACCAGAGCGGCAAGTTTGAGGTGCTTCGGGACGGCGATGGGATAGTGTGGAAGGCGAAGGTTTTTGTCCGTGCCGCCCTTGGGAGTTCCGCCGATGAACATGCCACTGATCTCCGACCAGATCATTACTGACTGGCAGCCGCACTATCCGCAAGTTTGGGGCAATCAGGCGCTGCGCCTGCAGCATAGTCTGGCCAGTTCGCCACTGTTTTCCGATGAGGCGCTGGCCGCGCTGATTGAGAATAGCCCGCGCGAGGCCTATCACGTCAATTATTCGCAGAAGACACCGGGCAATCCGCCCAAGCGGCGCGAAGGCGAGATCAAGGGGCTTTCGGGCGCCGAAGTGATCGAGACAGTCAGACAAGGCAATATCTGGGTCAATCTGACGGCCCCCGCCAAGACCAATCCGGCCTATGGCGATTTGCTGGACAGCCTTTATGCCGAGTTCGAGGAGCGGGTGCCTGGCTTTGCGAGCTACAAGCGGAACCTGACCATCCTGATCTCTTCGCCCAATGTCTCTGTAAAGTACCATTCCGACGTGCCGGGCCAGAGCCTGTGGCAGGTGCGGGGCACCAAGAAGGTCTATGTCTATCCCGCCCAGGCGCCTTTCATTTCCCAGCCGGCCCTGGAGAAACTGATCCTGGGGCAATTGCGGGAAACCGACATGCCATTCGAGCCCTGGTTCGATGATTTTGCCCAGGTCTATGATCTGGAAGCAGGACAGATGCTGCATTGGCCCCTCAATGGCCCGCATCGCGTGGTCAATCATGGCATGCTCAATGTCAGCTTCACCACCGAGCACTGGACGGACGATTTGCGCAAGCATTACGCGGTCAACTATGCCAACGGCATTCTGCGCAACAAGCTGGGGATGCAAAAGCTCAGCCAGCAGGTGACGGGCATGAGCTATCTGGCCAAGCTGGGGATCGCCGGGGCCGTCAAGTTCTCGCCGCTCAACCCCCAAAAGAAGAAAGTCTATACCGTCGACTTCCAGGTCGACCCGGCGGCTCCTGAAGGCGTGCGGGATATCCCAGCGCACACATTCTCAAAATGAGTGCTAGCCATGCGCTTGCCGGAGGGGCTGAGCGCCGCGCCCGGGGCTCGGAGGCGGTCAGCTATGGGCTTAGTGCGTCTGCCATCCGGGACCGTGCCGGGATCGAGGCAATCGCCGATCGCTGGCTTGGCCTGGAAGCACACGGCACCGGCTTCAACCTGTTCCAGAGCCTGGGATGGGCGCGCGCTATCTTCGATTTCGAGCGCGAGCGTGGGAACACGGCCTTTGATCCGGTAATCGCCACAATCTCGGACGGGCGCCGGCTTGTCGGCGTTCTGCCGCTTGAACGCATCCGCACGGGTGTCCGATCTCTGCTCGTGCCGCTGGGAAACGGCTTTGCCCAGACGACCGATGCCTTGCTCGACGCCGATCTGGATCCGGGCGCCGCGGTGACCCGGCTGTTGCGGGCGGCCGTGGCGGCCGCTCCCTGTGACGGGATCAGCCTGCTCAAGGTGCGCGATGGCTCGGCTTTGGCCCAGGGTCTGCCCCGGACCAGCATCCGGACCGGCGCGGAGCAGGGCGCACCCTATGTGGCGCTTGATGCCTTTCCCGATTTTGCCGGCTATTTTTCGACAATCAGGTCCAAGACGCGCAAGAATATGCGCAATGCCCGCAACCGGCTGGAACGCGAAGGACCGGTTGAACATCAGGTCGTCTCGGATGCCGCCGGGCGCCAGGCCTTAATCGAGCGCACGCTTGAAGGCCGCGCCGAGCGCCTCAAGGAGCAGGGCCTGACCTCACGGGCCTTCCGCGATAGCGGGTTTCGCGATTTCTGCACGAGCCTAGTGTCACGCGACGACATCGCGCTGCGGGCCTTTTCCCTGCAGCATCGGGGGCGCCCTTTGGCCGAGCAATGGGGCTTTGTACATGGCGGGCGCTACTATGCCTATGTGGCCAGCCGCGATTTTTCCCACTCAGACGAGAGCCCGGGCAAGCTGCACCTGAGCGACATCATCCGCACCTGTGCCGATCACGGCCTGAAGGGCTGTGACCTCGGCGTGCCGGTGATGCCATACAAGCTCACCTTTGCCACCCAGACCATCGTGGTGCGCGACTATGCCTTGCCCACGACCCCGCGTGGCTGGCTGTTGTTCCAGGCCTGGGACGTGTGGCTGCGGCCATCATTGAAGCGGCTTGTGCTGGCCCTGCCTGCAGGTCTGCGATCAGGGTTGATGCGGCTGGTGGGACACGGGCATTAGTCGCGCGCTTTCTTGACTCTGTTCCGGCTTTGACCTAAAGCCAGCCCGTTCATCAGGCTTTTTGCTCCTGACCAGCCGACCGGGACCCCTCGAGGTATAAACCGATCCCGGAGGCCAACACCCGCCAGCGCGTTGCGCCCGCGGGTGGGTTTTGCATTTGGCCTTGTGGACCCTATCTCTTGCGGGATTGGCCTGCGAGCGAAAAGGACGAGACATGTTTGAGAGCTTAAGCGACCGGCTTGGCAAGATTTTCGAGGGATTGCGAGGACGCGGCGCGCTGAACGCTGCCGATGTCGATGCAGCCATGCGCGAAATCCGCCGGGCGCTGATCGAGGCCGACGTTTCGCTCGAAGTGGTGCGTGCCTTTGTCGAACAGGTGCGCGAGCGCGCCGTGGGCGCCGAAGTCACCCGCTCGGTGACGCCGGGCCAGCAGGTGGTCAAGATCGTCAATGACGAGCTTGTGCAGGTCCTGGGGGCCGACGCCGTCACCATCGATCTCAATGCCCCCGCGCCCGTGACTCTTTTGATGGTGGGCCTGCAGGGCTCGGGCAAGACCACAACCACGGCCAAGATCGCCAAGCGGCTCAAGGACCGGCAGAAAAAGAAGGTCCTGCTCGCCTCGCTCGATACGCGCCGCCCGGCGGCCATGGAGCAGCTCCGCGTATTGGGCGAACAGGTGGGTGTGGATACCCTGCCCATCGTCACTTCCGAAACCCCGGTCGAGATTGCCCGCCGCGCCGAGCGCGAGGGGCGGCTGGGCGGGTATGACGTGCTCATTCTCGATACGGCGGGCCGCACCCATATCGATGAAGAGCTGATGGAAGAAACCGTTTCCATCAAGAACATCGCCAAGCCGCATGAAATCCTGCTTGTCGTTGATGCGTTGACCGGCCAGGACGCCATCAATGTGGCGCGCAGCTTTGACGGGCGGCTGGACGTCACCGGCATTGTGATGACCCGCGTGGATGGCGACGGGCGCGGTGGCGCGGCGCTCTCGATGCGCGCGGCCACCGGCAAGCCGATCAAGCTGATCGGCGTCGGCGAAAAGATGGATGCGCTGGAAGACTTCCACCCCAGCCGCATCGCCGACCGTATTCTGGGCATGGGCGACATTGTCAGCCTGGTCGAAAAGGCCGCCGAGCATGTGTCGGCCGAAGACGCCCAGAAGATGGCCAAGAAGCTCAAGAAGGGCGCCTTCGATTTCGAGGATCTGCGCAGCCAATTGCAGCAGATGAAGAAGATGGGCGGCATGGGCGGGCTGATGGGCCTGTTGCCGGGCGCCGGCCAGCTCAAAAAGGCCATGGCGGGCGCCAATGTCGATGAGAAGGTCTTTGACCGCCAGATCGCCATCATCAATTCCATGACCAAAAAAGAGCGGGCCAATCCGGACCTGCTCAATGCCTCGCGCCGCAAGCGCATTGCCGCGGGGGCGGGCGTGGAAGTCTCGGAAATCAACAAGCTGGCCAAGCAGCACCGCCAGATGGCGGACATGATGAAGAAGGTCAGTAAGGGCGGCATGGGCTCGCTGGCCGGCATGTTCGGCGGCAAGATGGGCGGGATGATGGGTGGCATGCCCGACCTTTCCAAGATGGATCCCAAGCAGCTTGAAGCCATGGCCCGACAGGCCGGCGTCGACCCCGAACAATTGAAGGGCCTGCCTTCTGCAGACGTACCGGCGCAGAAGTCGCTGCCCAGCGACGTCAATGCGCTCCTCAAATCCTCCGGTGGACCGGCCCTGCCGGGCCTGGGCGGAGCCCCCCGTTTCCCTGGCCTGCCGGGCCTGGGCAAAAAGAAATAACCCGTTTCAATTCACTAACGAACTGACAGGACTGACAAAATGGCACTCAAGCTTCGTCTCGCCCGTGGCGGCACCAAGAAGCGTCCCTTCTACCACATCGTGGTTGCCGATGTGCGCTCGCCGCGCGATGGCCGCTTCATCGAAAAGCTGGGCACCTACAACCCGCTGCTGGCCAAGGACGCCGAGAACCGCGTCGTGCTGAATGCCGAGCGCGTGCAGCACTGGCTTTCGCACGGCGCGCTGCCGACCGACCGCGTACTGCGTTTCCTCGACGCTGCCGGCATTTCCAAGCGTCCGGCGCGCAACAACCCGAACAAGGGTGTGCCCGGCGACAAGGCCAAGGAACGCGCCGAAGAGCGCGCTGCCCGTGAAGCCGCTGCCAACGCGCCGGCAGAAGCGCCCGCCGAGGAAGCCGCTTCGGCCGAGTAAGCTTGGGCCCGACCTGAATACGAAAGCCCCGGTGGTGACACCGGGGCTTTTTGTTTGCGGTGGGTGCTTTGTCCTAGGCTTTGAGCTTGGCCAGGATCGCGGCGCCCATTTCCTCGGTACCGACGGTCCTGCAGTTCTCCTGGGCGATGTCGCCGGTGCGCAACCCGTCGCTG
Organism: Devosia indica; assembly: GCF_003056405.1. Classification (GTDB taxonomy): domain Bacteria; phylum Pseudomonadota; class Alphaproteobacteria; order Rhizobiales; family Devosiaceae; genus Devosia; species Devosia indica. The sequence continues at coordinate 5,409 of NZ_PYVZ01000009.1, read as the reverse complement.
AGCACGGCCGAAATGGCGTTTTCGACCTGGGTGGCCAGCTCGACCATGTTGAACGAATAGCGCAGCGCCATGGCGAAGCTTGCGATCATGGCGATGGGGTTGGCGATGCCCTGGCCGGCAATGTCGGGAGCCGAGCCGTGTACGGGCTCGTAAAAGGCCTTGCGCTTGCCGGTGACCGGATCGGGGGCGCCGAGGCTGGCCGAGGGCAACATGCCCAGCGAGCCGGTCAGCATGGCCGCGACGTCGGAGAGAATGTCGCCAAAGAGATTGTCAGTGACCATGACATCGAACTGCTTGGGCGTGCGCACCAGCTGCATGGCGGCGTTGTCGGCGAGGATATGGTGCAGTTCCACGTCCGGATAGTCCCTGGCGACGCCCTTGACCACTTCGTCCCAGAGCACCCCGGACTTCATCACGTTCTTCTTGTCGGCCGAATGCACCTTGCCGCCGCGGGTGCGGGCCAGGTCGAAGGCCACGCGGGCGATACGGTCGATTTCATAGGTTTCATAAACCTGGGTATCGATGGCGCGCTTCTGCCCGTCACCGAGATCGGTGATGGTCTTGGGCTCACCGAAATAGACGCCGCCGGTCAGTTCGCGCACGATCAGGATGTCGAGGCCTTCCACCAGCTCCTTTTTCAGCGAGGACGCCGAGGCCAGGGCCGGGTAGCAGATCGCAGGGCGGAGATTGGCGAAGACGGCCAGTTCCTTGCGCAGGCGCAACAGGGCCGCTTCGGGGCGATGCTCATAGGGAACGTCATCCCATTTGGGGCCGCCCACGGCGCCGAAGATCACTGCATTGGCGGCCTTGGCCTTGGCGACATCCTCATCGGTGATGGCCACGCCGTGCTTGTCATAGGCAGCACCGCCGGCCAGGCCGGTATCGGTCGAAAAATCAGTCAGGCCCTCGGCATTGGTCCAGGCGATGAGCTTTTCCACCTCGACCATGATCTCGGTGCCGATGCCGTCGCCGGGCAGAAGAAAAAGGGAATGGGTGGCCATTTTGGGAAAAGCTCCTCGCCGTACTGGTGGGTACACCTGAATTTGGTGCCGACATACAAGGTTTTCGGGGCCTTGCGCAAGGCGAGTTCAGGCAAATCCGTTCCGTGAGAACAGCACCCAGAAGGCAAAGACATTGGTGAGCATGTGCGCCAGGCTCACATAAAACACCGAACCGGTCCGCCAGGCGATCCAGGCCCAGAACAGGCCCAGGGCTGATGCCCCACCGACAAGGGCCAGTGCCCCGCCATCAAAGACAATATCATGGCTGAGAGCCAGGGGGATATGCCAGGCGGTGAACAAGGCCCAGCCCAGCCAGAAGCCAAGGCGCGGCTTGTCCCTGAAGGTGCCAATGAAGCCACCGCGCCAGGCCATTTCCTCCAAGGGGCCGTTGATGGCGGCGATCAGCAGGGCCAGATACATGCTGCCGCTGGTCAGGATCGAGGTGTTGGGCACGAAATTGGCAATGGCAATGATTCCGACCTGCACCAGCAGGAGCGGAATGATCCACCAATCACGCCAGCGCAGCTTTTCGGAGAACAGCCGCCCGTCATTGCCCTCCAGGGCATGCCAGCCGATGACCGGCAGGCAGAAGAACAGCCAGTAAAAGGTCAGGGCGAACAGATAGCCATGTTGCGGGTGCCAGGCAGTCAGCGCCGGCACGATGAAAAACAGCGCCCCGATCAGGAGCGCTGCGTGCGCCAGTAGGGCCAGTTGCCGGGCGCTCATCGATCAGCCCAGGCGTTTCTGGAAGAAGATGCGGCGCGATCCGGCCGGGTGGTCCTCGATGGTGCCGAATTCAACGAAGCCGAGGTCGCGGTAGAAGCCGGGCGCCTGGAAGGCAAAGGTGTCGAGCCACATGCCGCCCAGGCCCTGCTGGCGGGCCCAGTCTTCGGCCCGCTGCATCAAGAGCCGGCCCAGGCCCTGGCCGCGCAGGTCAGGGGCAACGGAGACGAACTGGATGAACATCCAGTCGTAGAGCACATAGCCGGTGAGGCCGCCCTGGATGGTGCCGGCCTCATCCCTGAGCAGGAAGCCATAGTCCCGGTAATTGCCGCCCGGGTGCTGGCTCTCGGCGGCGGCACCCAGTATGCCCACCACCGCCTCGATGTCGGAGGCGCTGGGCGCATCGACGAATTCGAGGCGGGGCGTGGGGCTCACGATGTGGCTGCGCCGATGCGGGCGGTCACCTCGATCTCGATCTTCATGCCCTCTTCGATCATCGCAACGATGAGCATGGAGGCCGCAGGCCGGATGTCCTTGAACACCGGACCAACGGCTGCAACGACCTCGTCCACAAAAGAGCGGTCACCGACATAATAGACGACGCGGACGGTGTCCTGAATGGACGAGCCGGCATCCTTGAGAGCCTTGTCGATGGTGGCCAGGGCGTTCCTGGCCTGCTCGCCTACGCTTTCGGGCATTGTCATCGTGGCATAGTCATAGCCGGTCGTGCCGGAGACATAGACAGTGTCCTCGTGCCGGACAGCGCGGGAATAGCCGAAAGTGGCTTCAAACGGGGAGCCGGTGGAAACGCGCTGGACCAATTTTGTCTCTCTGCTTGTGGGGTTAGAGCCAGGGGCGCTCGGTGGCCATCTTGCCCTCGAAAGCGGAGATGGAGGGATCGGATTTCAGCGTGCCGGCAATATCGTCAAGCCCCTCAAGCAGGATCTGCTTGCGGGAGGGGTCGATGTCGAAATTGAGCGTGCCGCCGTCCGGGCCCTTGATCGTCTGGGCTTCGAGGTCGACCGTCAGCGTGGCATTGGAGCCGCGCTCGGCGTCGTCGAGCAGGAGCTTTAATTGCTCTGGCGTCACGACCAGCGGCAGGATGCCGTTCTTGAAGCAGTTATTGTAGAAAATGTCGGCGAAGCTGGTGGAGATCACGCAGCGGATGCCGAAATCGAGCAGCGCCCAGGGGGCATGCTCGCGGCTGGAGCCACAACCGAAATTATCGCCGGCAATGATGATCTGCGCGTTGCGATAGGCGGGCTTGTTGAGCACGAAATCGGGGTTCTCCGAGCCGTCCTCATTGTAGCGCATCTCGGAAAACAGCGCGGTGCCGAGACCGGTCCGCTTGATGGTTTTCAGATATTGCTTGGGGATGATCATGTCGGTGTCGATATTGATGATCGGCAGGGGTGCCGCGACACCGGTCAGGGTGGTGAATTTATCCATGGGGCTGCTGGACCTCGCTGTTGACCACGGTCATTGCGCGAAAGCGGGGTTTCGGTCAAGCCTGAACCGTACCGAAGCGTACGGTTGGGCCCCGGGCGCGCTCCCTTGGTCCACAATTTGTGCGTGAAGGCGCGCCGGCCGGCACTGTCGCCTCCGGTTGAAATGGACGTGTTCCGAGGCGCGTGCGTCTCAGTAAAACTAAGTAATAGAGACGTCGCCGCCTCGGAACGCTGGGTTTCTCCTGCCGTCGTGGCCCCTATTGATCGCTCGTCGCAAGGTGACCCGACTGGCAGACGAGCCCTGGAGCGAATCCAGTCTCACCGGCTCCTCCCGCAACTGTTCGCTGCAGTCCGCCCATCGCGGGAGAGATGAGGAGGAGTATGAGGGAGGTTTTGGGGGCGGGGATATCTTTTGGGCAGTGGCGGAAATCGACCCCCAACCTGACACTATGGGCGCAATGTCCAAGGCTCCACAGCGGACATTGGTTTGAGGCGCTCGACCCGGCCCTCATTATCTCTTGCCATTCCCGACTGGCCATGAAGATTATCTCAAGCCTTTGGCGTTATGAATGCCATGAGCAATTGTAGGGGTTTCCGGTGGCTGATGGCCGCGACATCACTTTGACCATTCACGGCCTCGTTGAATTTAACGATGAGGTTGATGGGGAGGTGTTTGCCGAAAAGTTCTCCGCATTCATGCGCGGCTTGGCTGCGTCTGACATAGCGGCGAATGGTGAACGCCGGCATCAGTTCATAATCGGCGATCTCAGAAAGAACACGGCAACGGCGCAGATCGTCGAGCGAAAAAACAAGGTGGCAGCCATCACCCATTCGGGCGCGAGCTACTTCGAACAAGCCATCGACGAGATCAGGCGCGACAGTCAGCCCGCCCGCCTGCTACCTCTAAAAGTTGTCGAAAGCGTCGTGACCCTCAATAGGGGGGTAGGTAGGTCTTTCCAATTTGGAGAGATCAAGGTTGAGGGGGACAATGTCATCCGCCTCGACCCATATCTGGCGGCGCAAGCAGAAAAGGTGCTGGCCGATATCAAGAAGTTGGAGGGCAAGCCGGCCTATTTCGCGGGCATGGCGCTCGGGTCATTCGATGGCACGCTACGGGCAGTAGATTTCCAGCAGGCTCAAAAAACTGGTGTGGTCCGCCTTTCGGCTGGCGATCTCCCGCTGACTTGCGACATTAGCCGTGTGCCACTTGAAGAGATCGCCGCGGCACTTGAGAAACGCGCAGTTTTCTATGGCACCGCCCGTTATGACGGGAAATCCGGTTTGCCGAGACTGCTGGAAGTCCGGCGCATCGAGGTGGTGCCAAAAGGGGAGGGCTTGGTTAGATGGCAAGCCGCCTTCGAGGCGCCACCGGGTGATGATGAGGACTGGGAAGCACAGTGAGTACCTCGGCGCCGTTGAACTACTATTGGGACACCTGCGTGTTCACCGCCCACCTGGTCGACGAACGGCACCAGCACGGCAACGTCGTCGACGATATCCAACAGCTACTTGGGGACGCGCAGGCAGGCCGTTGCCGCATCTACTGCTCCACGATCTCCATTGCTGAAATCACGACACCGACATTGGCGGCGTCTAACGTCGGCACCTTTCAGGATTTTTTGCGCGATTTCAGAGGTGTGGTCGTCACCGTTGATGCCAGTCCCATTATTATGGAGATGGCCAGCCGACTTCGCGGCCAGGAATACAGGAAGGGCGAGGCGTTCCGGAAACTGGGAACTGCTGATGCGATCCATCTTGCTACAGCAATTGGCCTTAGTGAAATCTATGGCGTAGATGTCGAAGCGTTCCACACTTTCGACCGAGGCAAAAGGCGCGGTGAGGATGGCGGCAAGGGCCTGCCCCTTATCGGCTTCGAGACGTGGAGCGAAGGTTGTCTGGCCGATCCACTTGTTGCCAAGGTCCGGGCGATGAAACGTGGGTTACCACTACACCCAAGCCCAAACATGTTGGCAGGTCGCTGATCAGCGGTTTGTTGATTGACGACCAACTCCCCAACCTCATTGAGGCGGGGGGAACCTCATTCTATGACGGGCAATAGCCTAGCCGAGGACGCCGCGTTTGTCACCAAAACCCGCCAGTCCGCTGCCCACCCGAGGCTGTGTGAGAACTCCGCGCGGCTGTTGGCTCAGGTAATTTGCGATGGAGCACCTAGGCTCCCTTCATCCTGTTATCGCCCTGAGTGTTGAAGCAACGCCGGCAACGGCGATGGCGCGCTT
>NZ_PYVZ01000008.1 GCF_003056405.1 Devosia indica | reverse complement strand
TCGCTGACCTTGTGGTTCTTGCGAGGGGCCCAGGACCCGATCCCATCCCGAACTCGACCGTCAAATCCCTCCGCGCCAATGGTACTAAGTCTCAAGACTTGGGAGAGTAGGTCACTGCAAGGTCTGCAAAAAACACTCAAATCTCGTCACAATCCAAAACAAACAAAAGCCCCCGCAAAAGCGGGGGCTTTGTCGTATTCAGAACAAGCTGATCAAGAGCCCCTCGAACCCAGGCCCACAGGTGCAGCATGGACGAGATCGCGTTTTCCGCCGATTGCAGCAAGTGTTTTGGCCTTTGCTGCACGGCTCTGTCCTTTGAGCGCTCAAGCCAGTTTGGACATGACAAGCTGGCCGGACAGCCATGCCAGTATTTGGCCGATGACTTCCGCTGCCGCATCCACGAGCGGCTGGAAGATCTGGGTTATGGCGGTTGTGACGCCTTCGACTGTCTGGGTGCCGGGCAGCGCGCCAGTGCTGCTTTTGCCACGGAGAACTGGCGGCGCGATACGGCGATTGCCCGGCGGCTTTATGCGCGGTTTTCGCAATTGCTGTTGCTGCAGGAAATGCGGCAGGCTCTGGTGACTGCAGCAAGTCTGGATATTCCGGCAGAACTGCATCAGCGTCGCCTCGCACTGCTGGACCGGGTGGGCGACGAGGCCGACAGCGATGACAAGGATACCACCGCGGCGGCGCAGGCCGTTCTGGCTGATGGCAAGGCCTTCCTCAAGAGCCTGGCGGCAGTGCTTGCGGCGTAGTTGGGTTGGCTGACGCAAAGCGTGAGCGGTGAAGGGGTTGACCTTGTGGCCGCAAAGGCCATGCTGGCGCCAACAATCCTGCCAGCCAAATGAGCCGCATGTTGCTGATCCGTATTCTTTTTCTGTCCCTGCTTCTGGTCTTTCCCGCCACCGCGCAAGACATCCTGACGGGTGGCTCAACCACGTCGGCCGAGGAGAGCGCTGACCCTGGGGCCAGCTCGGCCGCTGTCGACGACCTGATCCGCATTCTGCAAGACGACACTGCACGCGCCGCGTTGATCGAGCGGCTGCAGCAGGCTGCCCCTGAGACCGATGGGGCGCAGGCACAAGAAGCCGCCGCGCCGGATATGAGCATTGCGCGGCAATTGGCGGAATATACGCAGAGCGTGGCGGAAGGCGCTGCCACTTCAGTGCGCTCGATCGGGACGGCATTGTCCAATCTCCAGGCACTGTTCAGTGGCTCGATCAGTGCGGATAGCACGGCGCTGCGGGAGTTTGCCGTCAATATTGGCCTGTTGCTCCTGGCCTTGTTCGGCAGTTTCTTTGTTCTGCGGTTGATCACCAACGGGTTGGGGCATGGCATCGCCGCGCGCGCCACAGAGCGGGGCATTCTGGCACGACTGGCGGCTTTGGTTGGGGTGGGAATGATTGACGCTGCCAGCATCTTTCTGGCCTGGGGGCTGGGCTATGTATTGGCGCTGAATTTCGGCACCACCTCGCGCGGCACGATGGGGATCAACCAGTCCCTGCTGCTCAATGCCTTTGTCGTGGTTGAAATGATCAAACTGATGGTTCGATTGGTTTTGATGCCGCGTTTCCCGGCGCTGCGCTTCCTGCCATTGGCCGATACCAATGCTGCCTATTGGTCGTTCTGGAGCGCGCGGATCATTTCTCTGCTGGGCTATGCCTTCATGTTCGTTGCCCCAATGCTGAGCGGCTTGGTATCGCGGCCGGCCGGTGGCGCCGTGCAGGTGCTGGCGATGGCAACGGCCGTGACTATCGGTGTCATCATCACCTTGCAGAACAAGGACGATGTGCGAGACTGGCTGGCCGAAATCAGTGCCAAGCGGGATAATGACGGGTTGGGGCGCCTGTTGGCGACAATCGGGCGGCAATGGCACGTGCTGGTCATTGCCTATCTGCTGGCGCTGCTGGTGGTGTGGTTCGCCAATCCCGAGACAGCGCTGCCCTTCATGCTCAGCGCCACTGTACAGTCGGCCCTGGCTATTCTGGTCGGGTCACTGATCGTTGGGTTCATTACCCGTTTTGTCAGCGCCGGCTTGAGCCTGCCTGATGATGTGCGCCAACGCCTGCCCTTGCTTGAAGCGCGGCTTAAATCCTTTGTGCCGGCGGTGATGCGCGTGGTCCGTTGGGTGGTGATCGCTGGGGTGGTGGTGGCTATTGGCCAGGCCTGGGCCCTGTTCGACTTTGCCGCCTGGATCGGCAGCGAAGAGGGGTTGGCAGTCGCCGGGTCGGTGGTTTCGGCCGCCTTGATCATCCTTGCGGCCATCGTGCTCTACGTGGTGGTGGCGTCCTGGGTCGAATTTCGGCTCAACGCCAATTTCGGCAAGGTGCCGACCTCGCGCGAAAAGACGCTGCTCAACCTGTTCAAGAACGCCTTCACCATCGCCCTTGTAGTGTTTGGGTCGATGCTGGCCCTGGCCCAGATCGGGGTCAATATTGCGCCGCTGCTGGCTGGCGCAGGCGTGGTTGGCCTAGCCATTGGTTTTGGTGCGCAGAAGCTGGTGCAGGACATCATTACAGGCATCTTCATCCAGTTCGAGAACATCATGAACGAGGGCGATGTGGTTGCCGTGGGCAGTTGGACCGGGGTGGTGGAGAAGCTCACCATCCGCTCGGTGACCATTCGCGACCTGTCCGGCACGGTGCACCTGATCCCGTTCTCATCGGTCGATCAGGTCAGCAATATGATGCGCGGCTTCTCCTATCATGTCGCCGAGATCGGGGTGGCCTATGACAGCGATATCGACGTGGTCAAGGCGGCCATGCAGGAGGCGTTCGCGCGGCTGATGGAGACCGAGCACAAGGAGGATATCCTGGACGAGCTGGACATGCAGGGCGTGACTGCGTTCGGCGACTCGGCGATCACCATGCGGGCCCGCATCAAGACGCTGCCGGGCAAGCAATGGGGCGTGGGGCGCCGCTACAACGAATTCGTCAAGCTGGTATTTGCCGAAAAGGGTATCGAGATCCCCTATCCCCATGTCACCTATGTGCCCGCCGCAGGCAGCGGCGGCGCATCCAAATCGCCACCGCCGGCCGGGCGCGTCGAGGACCAGAGCGAAGACAGCACGGACTGACAGCGATGTGAACGGGGAAGGCGGTTTGCCTTAAGGTCATCTTAATCGGGTGCGTTAATGATTTGATACGCGCGCCCGGCATGGCCGGTGCGTTCGTGACTTCCTGTTACCGCGTATGCACGAGGCCCGAGATGATCCGATCCGGTGGTTCTTCCAATTTTCTTCGCCTGCTGATGAGCGCTGTTCTGGCTGGCCTGGCCTTGGCGGGGCCAGCCCAGGCCAACAGCGCCAGTTTCGTGCGCGATCTCTGGCCCGAGGCGGAACGGGCCGGGGTCAGCCGTCAGGCGTTTGAGGCCGCCTTTGCCAGCTACAACCCGATCCCCCAGGTGATCGAGCTGACGCAGAAGCAGCCCGAGTTCACCCAGACCGTGCAGCAATATGTCGACAAGCGTGTCACCGCCTCGCAGGCTGCCAAAGGCCAGGCCATGCGCGGGGAATGGGCACAGACGCTTGCCGGTGCCGAGCAGCGCTATGGGGTGCAGCCGGAAATCGTGCTCGCCATCTGGGGCATGGAAACCAATTTCGGCAGCTTCATGGGGGGCAACAATACCATCCATGCGCTGGCCACGCTGACCGAGAAGGGCTACCGCGCGAGCTTCTTCCGCTCCGAACTGGTCACGGCGTTGCGCATCGTTTCGGACGGGCATATCGCGCCCAATGCCATGGTCGGCTCCTGGGCCGGAGCGATGGGGCATACCCAGTTCATGCCCTCGAGCTTCATGCGCTATGCGGTCGACTATAATGGCGACGGGCGCAAGGACATCTGGAACTCGGTGCCCGATGCGCTTGGTTCGACCGCCAATTATCTCAAGAGCTTTGACTGGCGGCCGGGGGAAACCTGGGGCTATGAGGTCAAGCTGCCGCAAGGGTTCAATTTCGCGGCGGCCCGGGAGATGGGCAAGGCGCCGCTGAGCCAATGGCAGGCCATGGGCATCAGCCGTGCTTCGGGCAGCGCCTTTCCGCGCCCCGGCGACATGGCCCGGCTCTATCTGCCGGCAGGGGCCAGCGGCCCGGCCTTTTTGCTGCTGCCCAATTTCGACGTGATCAAGCGCTACAACAATTCGGACAGCTACGCCCTGGCCGTGGGTCATCTGGCTGACCGGATTCTGGGCGCCGGCAGCTTTGTGACGCCCTGGCCTGCGGGTGATTACGCGCTGAACAAGGCGCAGCGGGCCGAAGTGCAGACCCTGCTCGGGCGGGCCGGTTTCGATGTCGGCACGGCCGATGGGGTGGTCGGCCCCAAGACCCGCGCCGGGGTGATTGCCTATCAGCAGGCGCGCGGTTTGCCAGCCGATGGCCATGTTTCGGGGCTGCTGCTGGAGCGGCTGAAACGCTGAGATTGGCGTCAACAAGCTGTTAACGAACTGGGTGCAAAGTTTTCCCGCTTAAGTAGAGGGCAGGCCAGCGACCGGAGGACCGGCGCGCCTGCCCTCGCCCATTCTGGCGGCCCTCTGATCACAACTCCGGCACATGGCTGCGCGCCACAAAATCCCCGATTTTTCGGCGCACACACCCGGCCTTATCTTTCCAACAGACCTGATTGATTTTCGATGCCCTTGCTTCGCACCCTGCTTGCCGCCCTGACCATGGCCGCCTTGCTGCTGCCCAATGCGGTCCAGGCGGTTTCCATCATGGATCCGTTCAACATCCCCGCGGCCATGGATGGGGGGACTTCCAAGGTGGGCGACGGAATTGCCTATGCGGATGGGGCGCGCACCAAGCTCGATGTCTATGCGCCCGAAGAGCGGGGCGCGCCCGCGCCGGTGGTGTTCTTCATCTATGGCGGCGGCTGGAGCCGGGGCGAGCGCGGGGAATATGAATTTGTCGGCCGTGCCCTGGCCTCGCGCGGTTTCGTCACCGTGATTGCCGATTACCGACTCTATCCAGAGGTACGCTATCCCGATTTTCTTGAGGACGGCGCCCGCGCCCTGCGCTGGGTGCAGGACAACATCGCCAATTATGGGGGCGATCCAAACCGGCTGTTCCTGGCCGGCCACTCCGCAGGCGCCTATAACGCGGTGATGCAGGCGCTCGATCCTGCGTTCCGCGCCGAATATGGCGTCACCATGCCGATCCTGGCGGTTGCGGCGCTGTCGGGACCTTATGATTTCTACCCCTTTGAATACAATGAAGTGCGCGATGTGTTTGGCGAGGCACCCAATCCGCAGGGCACCCAGCCGATCAATCTGATTACCGCCGAAGCGCCACCCATGTATCTGGCCACCGGCACCACCGACCCGATCGTGCGGGTACAGAACACCGAGCGCTTCGCTGAACGGCTGCGGGCGCAGGGCGTGTGGGTCACCAGCCAGTACTATGACGGGTTCGGGCATATGGAGCCGGTGCTGGCCATGGGCGCGCTATGGCGCTGGCGCATGCCGGTGCTTGACGACATGGTCGGCTTTTTCCAGCGTTTCGGGGCCTTCCCCAGCGGCGTGCCCTATCTGGCGGTGGCGCCGGAAGAGCCGCAAATGCTGCCCGACTCGGTCGCACCGATCGACCAGATCGTGAGCGAGCTCAACGCGAAGTTCCAACCGATCGAGGACTAGCGGGCAGGGTCGCCGCCCTCTGTCATGGCGCATGTCAAAGAGCGTTCCGCGCTGCGCGATGGCATGCCGAAGAGCCGGATAGCCAGAGGCCTCCGGTTGCATGTGGACGTGTCCCGAGGCGCGTGCGTCTCAGTAAACTAGAATAAATAGAGACGTCGCCGCCTCGGAACACCGGGTTTCTCCTGCTGTCGTGGCCCCTATTGATCGCTCGTCGCAAGGTGGCCCAACGAGCAGGCAGGCCCTGGAGCGACCCAGCACCCAACCGGCTCCCCCCGCAAAAGTTCGCTGCAGTCCGTCCGCGCGGGAGTGATGAGAAGGATTATGGGAGAGGTTTGGGTGCCGGGGATTATTTTGTGATTAGCCTGTCAACTCAATGCGTTGAGAGCCATAGACCCCCACCCTGCTTGTCTCAACGGACATTGCGATAGGCTCAGTCCTGTCTGGCTTGCCCCAAGCAAAGGGGGAGGCGGGCGGGAGCCGATGTCTGGCCGATGTCTGGGGACGGCGCGTTGACCAGACAAAGTCGGCTGTTTGGCTCAGGGCGTCGGCTCGATAACAACCGAAGGGGCGGAGCGGGTGCTGGGGCCGTGAAAAACGGCCTCAATGTTGTTGCCATCGGGATCGAGCACGAAGCAGGCGTAATAGCCGGGGTGGTAATAGCGTTCGCCGGGCGCGCCATTGTCGGCGCCACCGGCGGCCAGGGCTGCCTTGTGGAAGGCATCGACGGTTTGGCGGTCCTTCGCCTGGAAAGCCAGATGAACGTGGCTGGGCGTGGCGCGGGCATCGAGCCCGTCGACAAACAATTCATCGACCTGGAACCAGCCTTCGCCACGCGCGGTGATGGGGATGCCCAGAACCGCCAGGACATTTTCATAAAAATAGCGGGCAGCAGCGACATTGCGGGCGCGCAGATGCACGTGATCGATGAGCCGGCCGGTGTGAAATTGCATCGGGAACTCCAGGTGAGATGGGCAAAACAAAACCGCCCGGACAATGCCCGGGCGGCTGGACGGGATCCGTCAGCAATATTCTGGTTTATTCGGCTTCGTCGGCCGGGGCCGAATTGAGCTGGCCATATTTTTCCGCGCCGATCTTGTCGAGCAGTTCGAGCTGGGTTTCCAGGAAGTCGATATGGCCTTCCTCGTCGGCCAGCAGTTCCTCGAACAGGTTCTTGGAGACATAATCGCCCAGCTCTTCGCAGAGCTCACGGCTGGCCTTGTAGGCCGCGCGGGCGTCATATTCGCCGGCGAGGTCCGCCTCAAGCACTTCCTTGATGGTCTGTCCGATGCGCAGGGGGGCGACCCGCTGCAGATTGGGATGGCCTTCAAGGAAGATGATGCGCTCGATCAGCTTGTCGGCGTGGTGCATTTCTTCAATGGATTCGGCGCGTTCCTTGGACGCGAGGCGCTTGTAGCCCCAATCATCCAGAAGGCGGTAATGCACCCAATACTGGTTGACTGCGCCGAGCTCGAGGAAAAGGGCCTCGTTAAGCCGCTCGATGACTTGTGCTTCGCCTTTCACGACGTACTCCGTTCCGTTGCTTTTTGAGCTTTTCCAGCCCCGACTGGAGTTCGACCAGTTCGGCAGGCTGATGGGCTTGCTGTGCGTGATAATTTTCGGTGACGCGGACGATAATGTCCACCACATTCGGCACACAGCCGGAGCATTTCGCACGTCGATTGAGTTCTGCATAGACCTTTGCAGGCACAACAAGCTGCCACGGATCGGCCTTCAACAGGTCGAGCACGATATCCTCGATCTCTCTCGAGGTGATCATATTGCACTGGCAGACGAGCATGGCGGGGCCATATCAGGTTCTCAACGGGCGGGAATAAACGCCGCTCATTCCTGAATGTCAACGTCATAAATTGCCGCGCCGGTCAACTTTGGTGGCATCCCGCCCGGCATGGATGCGGCGCGAAACTCATTGCGGGCTGCTGCGTATTTAAGGGACACAGCCCCGGGAGCAGACCGATCCAATTCACAGATGTCATCAGTGCACTGGTCCCCAAGGACAGCTCATCCCGACGCATTGCCAGCAGTCTGTCCTATGGGGCCGGTCCTCGTCGGAAGCTCGATGTTTATGGGCCGCGTCGACGCGATGACACACCCTTGCCAGTTGTGGTGTTCTTTTATGGCGGCGCGTGGAACTCGGGGAGCCGCACCCATTATGGCTTTGCCGCGCGGGCGCTGGCGGCGATGGGCTATATGGTCGTGGTGCCGGACTATCGGCTGGTACCGGAAATCGAATATCCCGCATTTCTCAAGGATTGCGCGGCGGCCGTGGCCTGGGTCAGCGATCATATCGCCGCCTATGGTGGCGATCCCGGGCGGCTCGTTCTGGCCGGGCATTCGGCCGGCGCCTATAATGCTGCGTGCCTGGCGCTCGATCCGCGCTGGCTGGGGCCTGAACTGCGCAACGCGATAGTGGGTCTGATTGGACTGTCCGGTCCCTACGACTTCTATCCTTTTGACGGGCCGATATCGCAACGCGTGTTCGGCAAGGCCGACAATCCGCGCCAGACCCAGCCGATCAATCATGTCGGGCCCGATGCGGTGCCCATGCTGCTGGTCAGCGGTGGGCGGGATCGATTGGTGCTGCCGCGCAACAGCGTCAATCTGAGCGCGGCGTTGCAGGCGTTCGGCGTGCCGGCAACGCTACGGCTCTATCCTCGCCTCGGCCACGCCGGCATCTTGTTCTGCCTCAGCCTGCCGCTGCGCTGGATGGCGCCGGTGCTGAAGGATTGCCGCGCCTTTCTGGCCGAAGTCACAAATCCCGGGATGGGGCCGGGCGATCCGACCGCGCCGGAGCATCGCGCCGCAGCCGCGCGGCAATGACGGCCGCCGAGGCGGCGGTGCGATGGGCGGAAGAAAAGAACTCGCGGTGGGCCAGGATCAGCACGGTGACGAGGCACGCCGCAATCGCAAGCCATTCGGACACGAACCAGGCAACGGTGGCGACGGAAAAATAATAGGCGCGGATGCCGGAATTGAAATTGCGGGCGCCCAGCCCGTTCATCTGGGCGATGGCGTCAATTTCCTCTTCAGTGGCGTCTCGATCATGTTCGAGGGCGCCGAGCATGATGCAGAAATGGTTGAACTGGCGCAGGGACAGGGTGAAGGCGAAAAAGGCCATGACGAACATGGCCAGCATGACGCCGAGATGGATCTGTACGTCGAGCACGGTATAGGTGCGTTCGAGCGAGAGGGAATCGAGCGCCTGCATCAGGGTGGGCAACTGGCCGAAGACGGCAAAGACCGCCAGCACCAGCAGCACCGAGGTGGAGGCCAGAAAGCTCACCGAGCCCATGATGTTGCCCGAAAGGATGGCATCGAACGGGCTTTCCCGCCTGGAGGCGTTGGCCACCCAGCGGCGGCGCTGCATGTTCATGATCACCGAGAGCGAGGGGCGCGCCCGCTCGATCAGCGGCACGATGATGTTATAGGCCAGATAGGCCAGCAGCGGGAAAACCGAGGTTATGAGGGTGGTCAAGGGCTGGCTCCGACGCAGGGCTGATCGGGCCGACTATAGCGACGCCACCAGCCTGCACCAGTCCGAGGAAAAGAAAATGGGCCGGACGGGCCGGCCCATGCGGTCTCATCAGACCGGGCGTGGGAAGCGCCGGTAGGTGGCGTCAATATCGGCCAGCACTTCGGGCGACAGGGTCACCTCAAGAGAGCCGAGCACCTGGGTCAGCTGGTCGGTGCTGGTGGCCCCGATAATGGTCGAGGTGATGAAGGGCCGGGTGCGGCAGAAGGCGATGGCCATCTGCACCGGGTCGAGCCCGTGACGGGCGGCGACGTCGTGATAGGCCCGGGTGGCGGCGTCGGACTGGTCGTTCAAACGCCAGAAGCCCTTCTGATAGTCCTTGCGGCTGCCCTTGGGCGTCGCGCCATTGAAATACTTGCCCGAGAGCATGCCGCCGGCCAGCGGCGAATAGGCCAAGAGGCCCACATCCTCGTGGTGGCTCAGTTCAGCCATGTCGTGATCGAAGATGCGACGGATAAGGCTATATTCGTTCTGCACCGAGACGGCGCGCGGCAGACCCTTCTCCTCGGCGAGCCGTACCCACTGGGCCAGGCCCCAGGTGGTTTCATTGGAGAGGCCGAAATGGCGGATCTTGCCCTCGCGGACCAGATCGCCCATCGCGCCGAGCACTTCTTCCATATTGGCAAGTGCGTCGGCTGTGTCCTGCTTTTCGGGGGCGTAGCGCCAGTAATTCTCGAAGTTATAGTGGCCGCGGCTGGGCCAGTGGATCTGGTAGAGATCGACATAGTCGGTCTTGAGACGTTTCAGGCTCCCCTCGATCGCCTCGCGCACCGAGGCGGCGTCCGGACGGCGGCCATTGCGGATATGGGCATTGCCGCCCCCCACGATCTTGGTGGCCAGCACCCATTTGTCGCGGTCGCCATTGGCGGCAAACCAGTTGCCGATGATTTCCTCGGTGCGGCCGCTGGTCTCCGGACTGCCCGGCACGGCATAGACTTCGGCGGTGTCCATGAAAGTGATGCCGGCGTCGCGCGCCATGGCGATCTGGGCATGGCCCTCGGCCTCGGTGTTCTGGCTGCCCCAGGTCATGGTGCCCAGGCAAATATCGGTGACCGAAACGTCCGTACGGCCGAGCTTTTTCAAGTTCATATGTGGTGTTCCCCGAGACCTTTGGCGTGAATCGCGCCGGACCCTAAACCAGGCGGCACTGGTATGGAAGCGGTTCAGCGGCATTTGCCGATGAATAGGCTTTTCCACAGGGCCAGGGATGGCAATCGGGCGCTTTTGCTGGCGGCGTCAAAAAAGCGTCACGGAAAGCGCCGGAGGGGGTTGAGGTCTGCCAGTTCACCCCCTATATAGCCCTCACACCGCGCCGCAAGGCAGCGCTGTTTGACGCGGGATGGAGCAGCCCGGTAGCTCGTCAGGCTCATAACCTGAAGGTCGCAGGTTCAAATCCTGCTCCCGCAACCAAAGAACCCCAGTAACTCGCCCGAGTTGCTGGGGTTTTCCTTTTTTGGACGCACGCTCAAGATGGGCCAGGAAGGCCCGCGTCGCTGCGACACGGGCCTGTATGCTAGAGGAGACTAGACCTTGCCCCAGATTGCTTCGGCGGTTTCGACCAGGAGGTCGAGCTTGCGGCGCTGGTCGTCCTGGGTCAGGTCATTGCCTTCCTCGGTCGAGGCGAAGCCGCATTGCGGGGCGATGCCGAGCTGATCGAGATCGGCATATTTGCCCGCTTCATCGAATTTGCGCTTGAGGTCGTCGAGCTTTTCGAGCTCGGGCGTCTTGGTGGTGATGAAGCCGGGCAGGACGCGCTTGGTGCCCTTGGGCAACAGGCGCAGGGGCTCAAGTCCGCCAGCGCGATCAGTGTCGTATTCCATGAAATAGATATCGACATCGGTCTGGTTGAAAATGGCGTCGGCCGCCGGGTCATAGGCGCCTTCGGCCACCCAGGTGGATTTGAAATTCCCCCGGCACATGTGCATGCCGATCAGCATGTCGTCCGGCCGATCGGCAATGGCGTCATGCATCATCTTGGCGTAGCGCCCGATCAGCCAATCGGGGTCCTCGCCATTGGCCTTGCGCTCGGCACGGATTTTCGGGTCGCAGAGATAGGCAAAGAAGATGTCGTCCATCTGCAGGTAACGGCAGCCGGCATCGTAAAAGGCCTTTACCGCGTCCTTGTAGGTGGCGGTGATGGCCTCGAAATAGGCCTCGGCATCGTGCTTGTATTCGGTGACGGCGATGTCGTCATCGGCAATGCGGAAGTGGATGGCGCTGGGGCCCGGAATGGAGATTTTCGGCGTCACCTTGGTATTGGCGGCGACGAATTTATAGTGCTCCAGCATGGGATGATCGGCGGGGAAGCTGAGCTTGTCGCTGATCACCGGCACGTCCTGCTTGGTATGGACGCCGTGAAACTGGATGCCGCCGCCTTCGCGCTGGATGATATCGAGGCCGTTGAGCATGCCCATGAAGTCGAAATGCCACCAGGCGCGGCGGAATTCGCCATCAGTGACCGCCTTGAGGCCGGCATCTTCCTGCATCCGGATGACATCGATAATGGCCTGATCCTCGATGGCAGCGAGCTCTTCGGCGCTGATGGACTTGTCCTCGAAGCGGGCCTTGCGGGCCTGTTTGATGCTGTCGGGGCGCAGGAACGAGCCGACGACATCGGCGTGGTAGGGCGGCTTTGCAACGGCCATGGGAGCTCCTCTCAGGGTTCTTGATTTGTGTGCAGTGATGGCCGCTCGACGCGGCTTTGGCAATGGCCCTCTTGATTTCTGTATACAGGTGGTATTTTTTAGGCGGAAACAAGAGGAGGACCTGGATCATGGCTGGCCCCACTTTTCCGCTCAATGCGTGGTATGCGATTGCCTGGGATGTCGAGGTAAAGCGCGATCTGCTGGCGCGCACCATCTGCAATAAGCCCGTTGTTCTCTATAGAAAGCAGGATGGAACGGCGGTTGCGCTGGCCGATGCCTGCTGGCACCGGCTGCTGCCGCTCTCGATGGGCGAGCTTTACGGCGACAATGTCATTTGCGGCTATCATGGCCTGGAATTCGACGATACCGGCCGATGTGTATACATGCCGTCGCAGGACACCATTAATCCCTCGGCCTGCGTCAAATCCTACCCGCTGGTCGAGCGGCACCGTTTCGTCTGGCTCTGGATGGGCGACCCGGCGCTGGCCGATCCCGACCTGGTGCCGGACCTGCACTGGAACCAGGATCCGAACTGGGCGGCGGACGGCAAGTACATCCACGCCAAATGCGATTATCGCCTGGTGGTGGACAATCTGATGGACCTGACGCACGAGACCTATGTGCATGGCTCGTCCATCGGCAATCGCGCCGTGGCCGAGGCGCCGTTCGAGGCGACCCATACTGATCGCACCGCGACGATTACCCGCTGGATGAAGGATATCGACGCGCCGCCCTTCTGGCGTGGCCAGCTCGGCAAGCCGGGCAATGTCGACCGCTGGCAGATCATCAACTTCCAGGCGCCCTCGACCATTGCCATCGATGTGGGCGTGGCCCCCACCGGGACCGGCGCGCCGGAAGGCGACCGCAGCCAGGGTGTCAACGGCTTCGTGCTCAACACCATGACGCCGGAAACCGACAAGACCTGCCATTATTTCTGGGCCTTTGCGCGCAACTACAAGCTGGACGAGCAGGCGCGCACGCATGAACTGCGCGAGGGCGTGTCATCGATCTTCCGCGAGGATGAGCGGATTCTCGAAGCCCAGCAGAAGGCCATCGACGACAATCCCGATCACGTCATCTACAACCTCAATATCGATGCGGGGTCGATGTGGGCGCGGCGCCTGATTGATCGCATGATCGAGGACGAAAATGCGGTGCAGGTGGCGGCGGAATGAGCGGCGTGTCCAACCGTGCGGCCCAGTCCCAGCGCGCCCTGATGGGGGTGCGCGACCTGATCGTCTCGGGGGAATTGCGCGCCGGCACCCGGCTGTCGGAGCTGATACTGGTCGAGCGGCTGGGCATTTCGCGCACGCCGCTTCGGGCCGCCCTGGCGCAACTGGGGCAGGAGGGGCTGGTGGAGGCCATTCCCTCGGGCGGCTATGCGGTGCGCAGCTTTTCGCGCGAAGAGGTGATCGACGCCATCGAATTGCGCGGCACCCTTGAAGGCCTCGCGCTGCGCCTGGCCGCCGAGCGCGGCGTGGCCCCGGCGCGGATGGGCGAGCTGACGCGGCTGCTCGAAGGCATTGACGAGGCGCTCAAGGGCGATGTCGCCGACATGGATTTTGATGGCTATGTCGACCTCAATGCCGCGTTTCACGAAAAGCTCTGGGGGCTGGCCAGCCAGACCATCCGCCGTGAAATCGAGCGGGTAACCAGCCTGCCCTTTGCCTCGCCCAGCGCCTTTCTCGACAAGCAGGCCAATGTCGAGGCCTTTCGCCGCTCGCTCTACGGCGCGCAGACCCAGCACCGGGCAATGGTGGAAGCGATTGCACTGCGTGAGGGTAGCCGCGCCGAGGCGCTGGCGCGCGAACATGCGCGCCTGGCCCGGCAGAATTTGGAATTCGTGCTCGACCAGGATCGTAGCCTGATCCGCCGCGTGCCGGCGCTGTCTCTGGTGGTGGGGTAAGCTCATGCGCAACAAAGTGGAATGGCGGGACGCGAAAGTCGCCGAACTCCGGCAGATTGCCGAGGATGTGCGCTATATCGGCTTTGCGGTGGATGGGCCGGTGCCGCGCTTCGATCCCGGCTCGCACAGCAATATTCGCGTCGAGATCGACGGGGAGGCAGCCAACCGCACCTATACGGTCATTCCCGCTCCGCCGGGCCAGATCGCGGTGGCGGTAAAGCTGCATCCGCAGAGCCGTGGCGGCTCGCGCTATATGTGGAGCCTTGAGGAAGGGCAGGACGTGCGCCTGACCCTGCCGGAGAACCGGTTCGAGCTGAGCTGGCGCGCCAAGCATTATCTGTTGCTGGCCGGCGGCATCGGCATTACCCCGATCTATGGCATGGCCAAGGCGCTGGTGGCGCGGGGCGCATCGGTGCGCGTGGTCTATGCCGCGCGGTCGCGGGCGCTGATGGCCTTTGCCGACGAGCTGGAGGCGCTGCTGGGTGACCGGCTGGTCCTGCGCGACAATGCAGAAGGCCAGCATATCGACCTTGCGGCTGAATTTGCCGCCCTGCCGGCCGATGCCGAATGCTATCTTTGCGGCCCCATCGGCATGCTGGAAGCGGCCAAGGCGGCCTGGTCGGCGGCGGGACGTCCGGTGAGCCGGCTGCGCTATGAAGTGTTCGGCGATAGCGGGCTGTTTGCCGAAAAGCCGTTCAGCGTCGAAGTGCTCAATCGCGGCACCAGGGTGGCGGTGCGTTCGGACCAGTCGCTGCTCGATGCGCTGATCGGCGCGGGCGTCGAGATGATCCACGATTGCCGGCGCGGCGAGTGCGGGCTGTGCGCCGTGCAGGTGTTGGGGGAGGGCGTGGAGATCGACCATCGCGACGTGTTCTTCAGCGCCGAGGAAAAGGCGGAGGGGCACAAGATGTGTGCCTGCGTTTCGCGCCTGACCGAGGGTCACGCGGTGATCGATGTGGGCTATCGGAGTTAGGCGTCAGCAGGCCACCACATTGACGGCGAGGCCGCCAAGGCTGGTTTCCTTGTATTTCTCGCTCATGTCCTGGCCGGTCTGGCGCATTGTTTCGACGCAGGCGTCGAGCGGCACGGCGTGGGTGCCGTCGCCCTTCAAGGCCAAAGAGGCGGCGGTGACGGCCTTGACCGCGCCGAAGGCATTGCGTTCGATGCAGGGGATCTGCACGAGGCCCCCGACGGGATCGCAAGTCATGCCCAGATGGTGTTCGAGCGCGATTTCAGCGGCGTTTTCCACCTGCTCCGGCGTGCCGCCCAGGATGGCGCAAAGGCCTGCAGCGGCCATAGCCGAGGCCGATCCCACTTCGCCCTGGCAACCGACTTCGGCACCCGAAATCGAGGCGCGGTGCTTGATGATGCCGCCAATAGCGGCGGCGGTGAGCAGGAAATCCCGAATGGCCGTGTCGCCCGTGCCGGCATTGAACTGGATCGCATAGCGCATGACCGCCGGGATGACCCCGGCCGCACCATTGGTGGGCGCGGTCACGACCCGGCCACCGGCGGCGTTCTCCTCATTGACCGCCATGGCAAAGACACTGAGCCAGTCATTGGCCGCCAGCGGGTCGATGTCGTTGCGTTGCCACTTGTCCTGCAGGGTGGCATGGATGGCGGCGGCGCGCCGCTTGACCTTGAGACCGCCCGGCAGTTCGCCGCGTTGATGCAGGCCGCGGTCGATGCAGCCCGACATGGTCTGCCAGATCTCGTCAAGCTGGCGGTCGAGGCGGGACCGGCTGAGGCGCGCTTCCTCATTGGCGCGCTTCATGGCGGCAATCGAGAGGCCCGAGCGCCCGGCCATGTCGAGCATTTCGCGCGCATCGGCAAAGGGCCAGGGCACGTCCGCCTCTGCGGGTGAGGCGGTGCGCACGGCGTCCAGTTCCTCGGCCGTCACCACGAATCCGCCGCCGATGGAATAATAGACCCGGCGCAGAAGGAGCTGGCCGTCGCTGTCAAAGGCGCAGAACTGCAGTCCATTGGGATGGCCTGGCAGCGGCGTCTGCTTGTCGAGCACCAGATCGACCGCCGGGCGGAACCGATAGGCGGGGTGGCCCGGCGGGCTCACGCGGCCGGTTTGGCGGATTTCGGCGATGATGGGGTCCATGGCGTCGGGGTCAACCGTGCGCGGATCCTCTCCGGCGAGGCCCAGAATGACGGCGCGGTCGCTGCCATGGCCGATGCCAGTAAAGGCGAGCGAACCGTGCAGACTGGCGGTGATGGCGGCTGGCCGGGCGCGGGCGGCGCGCGGCCAGGTGCCGGCACCCAGATCATCGAGGAAACGGCGTGCGGCGGTCATGGGTCCCATGGTGTGGGAACTGGACGGGCCGATACCGATCTTGAAGACGTCGAAGACGGACAGGAACATGGCTCATCATAGCCCGATCTGGGCGGCGCGCAATTGGGGCAGCGGCGCGATTGTTTCGCATTGCTCAACAGTGCGTGGTCCGGCTGGTGCATTGCCCTTCGGGCCGAAAGCTTCAATATCGGGGGCAAAGGAGTTCTGCCATGTCCAGCTATCAGTTTCGCGCCGATCCTGCCGGCGATGCCGCAGCGCCGGTGATCTTTCTGTTTCACGGCACGGGTGGCGACGAAAACCAGTTCTTCGAGCTGGCGGGGCAATTGCTGCCGGGCGTCAGGCGTGTCGCGCCGCGCGGCGATGTCAGGGAACAGGGCGCGCTGCGCTATTTCCGGCGCACCGGGGAGGGCGTCTATGACATGGACGATCTGGCCCTGCGCACCAGGGCGATGAGCGAATTCGTGCGCGAACAGACCGGGTCGGCCTCACGAGTAATCGGGCTGGGCTATTCGAACGGCGCCAATATCCTGGCGTCCATGCAGTTTGCCCGTCCCGACCTGTTCGACCAGACGGTGCTGATGCATCCGCTGATTCCCTTTGCCCCACCGGCGGTGGATTTTGCGGGCCGGCAGGTGCTGATCACGGCCGGGCGGCGCGACCCCATCGCCCCGGCGAGCGCGACCCAGGTGCTGGCCGATTATTTCAGCGCCAATGGCGCCCAAACCAAACTGGCCTGGCATGAGGGCGGGCATGAACTGCGGCAGGACGAGCTGACGGCAATTCAGGCTTTCCTCTGAATTGTGTTCAGACTTGCCAAAGCGTTAACAGCTTCTTGAGGCGTTTGCGGGCAGGTTGATGGCAGTTGGTGCCAATAGCTGGACGAGGGCGGCCATCTTCAACTTTGGGCGTCGCATATCCGATACTCTCTCCCTGAGGGTTCTGATTTTTGTGCTGCTGGGCTTTGGCGCAGTCGCCGTGCCGGCCTATTTTGCCTTTAACTGGGTGATCAATTCGACGGTCATCCAGCTCGGTACGCTGTTTGCGGAAAAACAGGTTCTGTATGACCGGCACCGGGGCCTCGGGGCGCTGGTGCGGGAAGTTTCGCTGGCCGAAACGCTGGCGGGCAGCCAGGCCATTCGCGACTGGGCGCTGGATGAGGACAATCCGGTGCTGGCGCGGCGCGGTATCGCCGAGCTGGAGCATTTCCGACAGAATTTTGCCGACCACTCCTATTTCTTCACCATCGACGCCTCGGGCAATTATTACTTCAACGATGCGGCCAATGCCTATGCCGGGGATCAGTTGCGCTATGCCGTCGACCCCCAGAACCCCCGCGACGCCTGGTATTTTGCCACCAAGGCGCTGGGTGAGGGTTGCCACCTCAATGTCGACAATGACGCCAATCTGCGCGTGACCAAGGTCTGGATGAACTGCGTCATCCGCGAGGGGCAAAAGGTGCTCGGCGTGCTCGGCACCGGCATCGACCTGAGCGATTTCATCCAGGAAGTGGTCAATGTGCCCCAGCGCGGCGTGGTCTCCATGTTTGTCGACCGCCAGGGGCAGGTGCAGGCGCATCGGGACGAAAATCTGGTGAGCCTTGCCAGCCTGTCCTCGGACATGAGTGACAAGCGCAGCGTTTATTCCCTTGTCGATGGGCCGGAAGACAAGGCGGTGCTGCAGCGCCTGTTTGAAAGCGTCACCGGCGGGGCAGCGCTGGCGCAGTCTGCCTTTGTCACCATTGATGGCAAGCAGACGCTGGTGGGTGTGGGCTATCTCGACAAGCTCGGCTGGTACAATGTGACGCTGATGGACCTCGACGCCATCATTGACCGCCGGTTGTTCCTGCCCGTGGGGCTGCTGCTGGTTGCGGTGATGGCGCTGGTGACGGGGCTGGCCATGGTGGTGTTCAAGCGGGCTGTCCTCGACCGGATGAAGGCGCTTGAAGGCGTGGTGCGCAGCGCCCGGGGTGGTGACTACGGGCCGGCGCTCAGCATGGGCACCGGAGCCCAGGACGAGATCGGGCGGCTGGCCGCCAGCTTCACCGAAATGGCGGCCGCGGTGGACGACAATACGCGGCTGCTGGAAGCCCGGGTGCGCGAGCGGACCCGGGAACTGGAGCAATTGGCGTTCAAGGACGGGCAGACCGGTATTCTCAACCGGCGCGGGTTCCAGGCCGCTCATGCCGATGCGAGCCTATTGGGGAGCTATGGTCTGCTGCTCGTCGATATCGATCGCTTCAAGACGATCAATGACACTCATGGCCATGCGGCCGGCGACGCTGTGGTGCTCGAAGTGGCGCGGCGCATTGCCGGCGCGCTCGGCCCCAAGGATAGCTGTGCACGCTGGGGCGGGGACGAGTTCATTGTGCTCTTGCCCGAATGCAGTCCGGAACGGCTGCGCGGCATGGCCCATGCGGTGATGCTGGCGATCGACGAAAATCCCATCCAGATCGAAGAGGCCCGGACTGTGTCGGTTTCGGTCAGTGCCGGCGCCTGTCTGGCGGAGGCCGGAGATGGTCTAGAGATTGCCACGGACATGGCCGACACCGCGCTCTATATGGCCAAGGCGCGCGGCCGCAACATGGTCGTGGTGTTCGACGCCGAGTTGATGCAGCCGCCGCAGAGTGCACGGGGGTGACGCGAACGCGTCAGATCACCATGGCGAATGCGAATATGCCCAGGCGCTAGGCCAGCAGGTCGCGCCATTCCGGGTGACGACGGAACTGCACCACGACATAGGGGCAGACCGGTGTGATCTTGAAGCCCTGCTCGCGCGCATCCGCGATGGACGCCTTGACCAGTTGGAGCGCGATGCCGCGCCCCTCGAATTCGGGGGGCACGCCGGTGTGATCGATGATCATCGGCCCATCGCCGGTCCTGCTATAGGTCATCTCGGCTTCCGCGCCGGGGGCGAGGCGGATGAAATAGCGGCCGCGCGTCGGGCCCTGTTCGTGGTGAATGGTGTAGTCGCCATCACTCATAATGTGGTCTGTCCTATTTGGGCTTGCTGTCTATTTTCCGCGCTTCCGAACCGCAAAGCCGTTGCCAGTTTGGCCGGAAGCACTCTAGCTGCGGATGGGGGGCGGGCCCAGTTCGGGAAACAGGGCGCGTTCGGCGAGGAAGGGATGGATATCGAGCGCCTGCGCGATCGCTTCAAGGGCCAGGTCGCGCTTTCCCTGAGCATGGTAGATCAGGGCCCGGCCGGACAGTGCCCCGAAATGACGCGGTTCGCGATCAAGCGTTTCGACAATGTCGGCAAGCGATTGCTCATAGGCGCCATTGAGGAAGTGCGCGGTGGCGCGCAGATTCCAGCCTTCGGCATAGTCGGGATAATCGGCGATCAGCGCGTCGATCAGCGGAATCTGGCTGGCCGGCCCGGCAAAGCCTCCAGCCGACATGATTTCGGCCACCCGTGCCGCAAGGACCGGATCATCGGGCCGGATCCAGATCTGCCAGATGTCGTTTGCGATGGTGCGGGCGGTCTGGGCGTCGGTGGCCGCGGAGAGCTGATCGAAAAGCACATCCAATTGGGCCGACTGCGCCTCGCTTTGCCCATAGGATTGGGCGAGGCCCGGGGTGATTGGCGCCGGGGCCAGCAGCAGTGCAGCAAAGACCAGTCGGTGCAGCGTGCTCATAGCAAAGGCAAGTCTGACGGGTTCGACCCGCCGGGGCAAGTCACTTCACGGGCGGTTGACAGGCCCCTCCGGGCAGGCTCGTCTTGCGGGTCTGATCCGCTAGAGGTTGCCACGCCGATGAGTGAGTTGTTCTACCACATGATTTCCTCCGGGCCCCGTCCGGTTGCTCCGTTCAGCCATGCGGTGGAAACCGATGGCTTTGTCTTTGTCACCGGACAGATGCCGACTGACCCGGCGGCGCCGGATGCGCCCTTGCCCGAAGGCATCGAGGCGCAGACCGAACGGGTGATCGACAATCTCAGGATCGTGCTGGACGGGATCGGGCTGGGACTGGAGCATGTGACGATGGCGCGCATCTATCTCACCCAGTTCGAGCGCGATTATGCGGCGCTCAACGCGCTATGGCCGCGTTTCTTTGCACCGGGCAAGCTGCCGGCACGCACCACCATTGGTGTCACGGCGCTGGCGGTCGGGGCGCTGGTGGAGATCGACCTGATCGCGAAGCGGCCCTAATCGCCCTTGCGGCTGAGTTCGATCATCCGCTCCACCGCGCGGCGAGCCGGGGCGATGATGTCCTGCGGAATGGTCACTTCCTCGGTGCCGGTATGCAGCGACCACAGGACGTTTTCGAGATTGATGCGCTTCATGTGCGGGCAGATGTTGCAGCCGCGCAGGAAATCAACGCCTGTGGTCTCGCTGGCCACATTATCGGACATGGAACATTCGGTGACCATGACGACGCGGGGCGGCTTGTTGGTCTTGACCCAATCGATCATGGCGGCGGTGGACCCCGCGAAATCGACGGCGTCGATCACCTCGGGCGGACATTCGGGATGGGCGATGATCTTGGCGGTGGGATAGGCGTGCCTGAGCTCTGAAATGTCCTCGGCGGTGAAGGTCTCGTGCACCTCGCAAGCGCCGGCCCAGGTGATGATCTTCTTTTTCGTCTTCTTGGCGGTATTGGCGGCCAGATATTGATCCGGGATCATGATGACCGTGTCGCCTTCGACGCGATTGACGATGTCGAGCGCGTTGGAGGAAGTGCAGCACACATCGGTGACCGCTTTTACGGCGGCCGAAGTGTTCACATAGGTGACGACCGGGGCGCCGGGATATTGTTCGCGCATGGCCACGACATCCTCGGCGGTGATGCTCTCAGAGAGTGAACAGCCGGCGCGGCTGTCCGGAATGAGGACGGTCTTGTCTGGATTAAGCAGTTTTGAGGTCTCGGCCATGAAGTGCACGCCGCATTGCACGATCACCGACTGGGTGACCTTGGTGGCCTCCACGGCAAGCTGCAGGCTGTCACCCACCACATCGGCCACGCCGTGATAAATCTGCGGCGTCTGGTAGTTATGGGCGAGGATGACCGCGTCCTTCTCCTTTTTGAGCCGGTTGATCTGGAAGATCAGCGGCGCATAGAAGGGCCATTCGATCTCGGGGATCTTGTCCCTGACCCGGTCGAAGATCTTGTCGGTGGCGCGTTCGACCGCCTTGGAATATTTGAGGTCGAAGCTGTCGGCCAAAATGGCGCGGGCCTCGGTGAGCGGGGTCACCGCGTTGATCGTGTGCACCATATGGGCCTCCCGGTCTCACCATCGGGGCTTTGCCAGACGCGAGGGCCGCGCCGGCGCTGTCCAAGGACCGACAGTTGATAGCGCGTCTCGTCGCGCCGTGGCGGAACCTAGGTATTTTTGACTTTCATTTCAATGAACGCTCTTGCAGGAAATTCACCATCCGCCTAACCCTCAAAACCAGCTTCTTCCCACCAAGAGATCAAAGCCATGCCGCAGGACGCCAACGCCATCCGCTCCATTCTATCGCTTGCCCCGGTCGTGCCGGTCATCATTCTCGATGACGTGGCCCAGGCGCGACCGCTGGCCGAGGCGCTGGTGGCTGGCGGATTGCCGGTGCTGGAAGTGACGCTGCGCACACCCAATGCGCTCAAGGTAATGGAAGAAATGGCCAAGGTGAGCGGGGCTATCGTTGGCTCGGGCACGGTGCGCAATGCGGCACATATGAAACAGTCGGTGGATGCCGGCTGCCGCTTCATGGTGTCGCCGGGCGCCTCGCCGCGCCTGCTCGATGCGGCCGAGGACGTGGCCATTCCGCTGCTGCCGGGCATCGGCACCCCGACCGAGGCGATGACGGCGGCCGAGCGCGGCTACAGCTTCCTCAAATTCTTTCCGGCTGAAGCGCTGGGCGGTGCACCGGTGCTCAAGGCCTTTGCCTCGCCATTGCCCGACATCACCTTTTGCCCCACCGGCGGTATCGACCCGGCCAAGGCCAAGACCTATCTGGCGCTGCCCAATGTGATCTGCGTGGGGGGCTCCTGGATCATGCCGGCGGACGCGCTGGCGAATGGCGATTTTGCGCGGATCGAGGCGCTGGCGAAGGAAGCCAGCGCGCTGAGGGGGTAGTCTCCTTGCCAGGGTCCCCCACCCGACCTCCCCGCAAGGGGGAGGGTGCTGAGCCGGTGGTAGCGGTGGCGCGGAGCACCAAGACAAATGTCCCTAGTATCGCATTTCTTGCTTTGCTCACGCTATCGGGTGGCGTGGTCCCCGCCGGGGCTGAAACCGTCAATGTAGCGGTTGCGGCTAATTTTACGTCGGTGGCGGAGCAACTGGCGGCGGTTTTCAAGGCTGAAAGCGGGCATGAAGTGGTGCTGAGCTTTGGCGCGACCGGGCAGCTTTATGCGCAGATCAGCCAGGCGGCGCCGTTTGATGTGTTCCTGGCGGCGGATACGGCGCGACCGGAACGGGCGATTGCCGAGGGGTTGGCGGTCGCAGGCTCGTTCTTCATCTATGCCGAGGGGCGGCTGGCACTCTATGCGCCCGGTCTCGACGCCAAGCAAAAGCTTCCGTCCGGCGACTTCTCCAGAATCGCCATCGCGGAACCGGATGCGGCGCCCTATGGGCAGGCGGCGGTAGAAACGCTGCAGGCGCTGGGGCTTTATGACGCCATAGCAGCAAAGCTGGTCACCGGCGCGAACATCTCGCAGACGCTGCAATTTGTCGACAGCGGCAATGCCGAGCTGGGACTTGTTGCGGCCAGCCAGGTGCTGGGCAAGGACAGTGTCTGGCTCGTGCCGGCCGACTTGCACCAGCCTATCGCGCAGGGGGCGGTGCTGCTCAGCTATGGCGCGGACAACGCGGCAGCGCTGGCTTTTCTGGACTTTTTGAGGCGTGATGCGGCGGTGGCGGTGATCGAGGCGGCGGGATATTCTGTCCCCTGATGGACCTTACCCCACTGCTCTCACCGATCCTTCTGACATTGGCGCTGGCGCTTTGCGTCACGGTGATCCTGATCGTGGTTGCGACCCCTATTGCCTGGTGGCTGGCGCATGGTCGGGGCCGGGGGCGCGAGATGGTGGGCGCGCTGGTGACGCTGCCGCTGGTGCTGCCGCCGACGGTCTTGGGATTCTATTTGTTGCTGGCGCTGGGGCCGAGCGGGCCGGGCGGCTGGCTGGCGGGCTTGTGGGGTGCGCGGACGCTGGCCTTTTCCTTTGCGGGGCTGGTGATCGGCTCGGTGATCGCCTCGCTGCCCTTCATGGTGCAGCCGCTGCGCAACGCCTTTGCCGCCATCGAAACCGAAGTGCTCGAAGTGGCCGATACGCTGGGCGCCTCCCGCTCGCAGCGGTTTTTCCGTATCGCTTTGCCTCTGGCGCGCCCGGGCTATCTGGTGGGCGCCATCATGGCCTTTGCCCACACGATGGGCGAGTTCGGCGTGGTGCTGATGATCGGTGGCAATATTCCAGGCCAGACCAAGGTGCTCTCCATTGCCATTTACGACTTTGTCGAGCGGCTCGAATGGGACAAGGCGCATGTGCTGGCCGGCGCCATGGTGATGTTCGGGTTCGTGACGATTTTTTCGACCCTGGTGGTGGGGCGGGGGAAGGACAATCGGCTCCATTGACTGCTAACATGTTAGTTGTTAGGGCAGGCGCAAACAGCCGGAGATAGATGCGCCATGACCGCCATGGACAAGGTCCTTACCGTTGATGAAATGAAGCGGCTGGCGCATCGGCGTGTGCCCAAGATGTTCTTCGAATATGCCGATAGCGGGTCCTATACCGAAGGGACCTATCGCGAGAACGAGAGCGATTTTGGCAAGATCAAGCTCAACCAGAAGGTGGCAGTGAACCTTGAGGGGCGCAATCTCAAGGTCAAGATGCTGGGGCAGGACATCGCCATGCCGGTGGCGATTGCTCCAGCGGCAACGGGCGGCATGCAGACCGCCGATGGCGAGATCAAGGCAGCCAGGGCGGCCGAAAAATTCGGCATTCCATTTTCGCTTTCGACCATGAGCGTTTGCTCGATCGAGGACGTTGCCGAAAACACCAGCGCGCCGTTCTGGTTTCAGCTCTATGTCATGCGCGACCGTGATTTCATCAACCGGTTGATCGACCGCGCCAAGGCCGCCAAGTGCTCGGCGCTGGTGCTGACCATGGATTTGCAGATCCTGGGGCAGCGGCACAGGGACATCAAGAACGGGCTGGCCACGCCGCCCAAGTTCACGCCCTATTCGATCTGGCAGATGATGCAGCATCCGCTGTGGTGCCTGCGCATGCTGGGCACCAGGCGGCATACCTTCCGCAATATTGTGGGGCATGTGGGCGGTGACCATGACCTGGCCTCGCTTTCGGCCTGGACCGCCAGCCAGTTCGATCCAACGCTCAACTGGGGCGATGTCAAATGGATCAAGGAGCGCTTCGGCGGTCCGGTGATCGTCAAGGGTGTGCTGGATGCCGATGATGCGCAGGCGGCGGTAGACAATGGCGCCGATGCTGTCGTGGTCTCCAATCACGGTGGCCGCCAGCTCGATGGAGCGCCCTCGACCATTCGCGTGCTGCCGGAGATCGTGGATCGTGTCGGCAACAGGACCGAGGTTTATCTCGATAGCGGCATCCGGTCGGGTCAGGACGTGATCAAGGCGCTGGCCTATGGGGCGAAATCAACCTTTATCGGCCGGCCCATGCTGTATGGCCTTGGAGCAGGCGGCGAAGCGGGTGTGACCCGCGTGCTCGAGATCATCCGCAAGGAACTCGACACCACCATGGCGCTATGCGGCGAGCGCGACATACTCAATGTCGGGCTGCACAACATATACTCGAACGATATTCCGCCGCGCAACGCACCAGCGCCGCGCAGCTAGAGTTCGCGATAGGCCGGTGCCGTGGCTGCAGGGGTCAATTGCGCGAAGACGCTGTCGGCGAGGGCCTGCAGGGTCTCGGCGGATTGCGGACCGACAATAGTGCAGGTGATGGTGGCACTGGCCCAGTACAGCGCGTTGTCGCTGCCCAGGCGCACCAGTTCGAGATTGGGACCATCAATGCCGGCACTGGGGGTGATGTAGAGCGTGACCCGCTCGCCAGCGCTATCCTCGTACATCAATTGCGCCGCGCGGCCGCCGGGAATGGCGGGGGCAGGCAGCAGGCGGCCACCTAGAAAACTGAGACCAGCGGTGGCCAGGTCGGGCATGGCGAGCCCGGTGCCCAGACGATTGGAGAGCCAGCTTGTCAGGTGGTCTGTTTCGGTTCCGGCCACTTCGACGGCATGGCGGTTTTCGGCGACAAAGACCGTGTGCGCGCTGACCGCGTCGGCAATCAGGCGATTATGGAGCGCGGGCGTGTCGGTGACCGGGCGCAGCAGCCAGCCGGCGGCAATGCCGATGCCCAATACGCCCACAATCATGGCGGCGCGCGCTGCACCCTGCCAGCGGCGCCGGGATTGCGCCAGCGCCAGGCGATGGGGATTGAGGCGGGGCGGCACCGGTTCGCTCGCCACCGGGCCAAACAGGGTGTTGATGGCTTCGTTCTGCCGCTGCAATTGGGCCAGCTCGATGGCGGCATCGGGATTGTCGGCCAGCCAGGCATCAACGGCGGCGCTGGCATCGCCATCAAGCTGGCCGTCGAGATAGGCCATCAGCGTATCGCGGGTGACGTCCATCATTTGACCGACCTCAGATGCGGTTCCTGGGCCTCGCCGGTTGACAGGCGCAGATTGGCGCGGGCGCGGCCCAGCCGGCTCATCAGCGTGCCCAGCGGAATATCGAGAATGCTTGCGGCCTCGGCATAGGCCATGCCTTCGAGGGTAACCAGCAGCAGCGTTTCCTTCTGTTCGAGTGGCAGGCCATCAATGGCGCGGGAAAGCTCGGCCAGCGCCAGATGGCTGTGTTGCGGCGCCGGCGTGCCCAGATCGGGCAGGCTGTCGGCGTCCAGATGCGGGCCGCGGCGTTGCTCGCTGCGGCGCGCATTGCGGTGCAGATTGACAAGAATGGTAAAAAGCCAAGGGCGCATGGGGCCGCTGGGGCGAAACAGGCCCCGGCGGGAAATGGCACGCTCCAGGCAGTCCTGCACCAGGTCATCGGCATGGTCGATATTGCGCGTGAGCGCGCGGGCATAGCGGCGCAGGGCCGGTACGCAGGCTTCGAGCTCATCGAGAAAATCGACCACGCCAAAGATATCCTGAGCGGAACCGCTCTATTTACTCGATGGCAAGATGCCAGACGCCGCCGACGCCGTCACCCGTGGTGTCGCCGGGGGCCATGTCATTGACCCAGTAGTAGAGCGGCATGTCCTTATAGGCCCACATCTTGCTGCCATCGGTGCGTTCGACGATGGAAAAATCGCCTTCGGCCATCGCGGTATCATCAGCAAAAAGCGGGGGCCAGCGCTCGGCACAGGTGTCATAGCAATTGGTGACGCCTGGCTCGTCATTGTCGAAAATGTAGAGCGTCATGCCATTGGCATCGGTCAAGACCATCTGGCCGCCAATGTCGGTCGACATGACCGTGCCGCCGAGATATTCGGCGGCCATTGCCGGGGTTGCGAGCAAGGCCAGCGCTGTGGCACCGGCAAGAAGCGAACGGAAATGCATGGGATCATCCCTCCTGTTGGCGGACCGCAATTGCGGGTCCGCTAAGAGCACAAACACCGGCGCACGATCTTTAATCCCTGACGCTCGAGATTTTTTCGCATGGTGGGGCGCTACCCGGAATTCGCTATATCGGACAACAAGCTGCTGGACAGAATGAGCGCGGATTGATTTGTTAGCGCCCAAGCACGGCGCGGCTGGCTCAGCGGCGCGGTGAAACAATAATCTTTGTCAGTCTATCGGGAGGACACCCATGAAAAGACGCGAATTCTTCAAGCAGGCTTCGGTCGCCACCATCGGCGCTGCGGCAGCGGCCACGACGCTGGCGACGCCAGCCATTGCCCAGGGCAATATCACCTGGCGCATGGTCACGACATGGCCCAAGAATTTCCCGGGCCTGGGCGTTGGCGCGCAGAAGCTGGCCGACCGCATCACCAAGGCTTCCGGCGGCCGTCTGACCGTCCAGGTGTTCGCCGCCGGTGAAATGGTCCCCGGCCTGCAGGCGCTGGACGCGGTGATCGACGGTTCGGCCGAGATGAGCCATGGCGCTGCCTACTATTGGCAGAACAAGAGCCAGGCGCTGTCGTTCTTTACCGGCGTGCCCTTCGGCATGACCAACCGTGAGCTGGGTGCCTGGGTGCGCTATCTGGGCGGCCAGGAAATCTGGGACAAGATCTATGACCAGTTCGGCCTGCAGGGTTTCCTTTCGGGCGACACCGGCACCCAGGCGGGTGGCTGGTTCAAGAACGAGCTGACCGGCGTTGCCGATGTGCAGGGCCTGCGTTTCCGTACGCCGGGCCTGGGTGGTCAGGTCTGGGCCAAGCTGGGCGCTTCGGTGACCAATCTTGCCGCGGGCGAAATTTTTGCCGCGCTGCAGTCCGGCACGCTGGATGCCGCCGAATTCGTTGGCCCCTATAACGATCTGGCACTCGGCTTCCACCAGGTTGCCAAGAACTATTACTTCCCCAGCTTCGTCGAGCCGGGCCTGGCCACCGAAATCGTGGTCGACAAGGCCAAGATGGCCGAGCTGCCCGAAGACCTGCAGGAGATCGTCCGCATTGCGGCCCAGGCCTCCTACGACGATGTGTCCTCGGATATGTATGCCAATGACCCGCGCGCACTGCAGGCCCTGGTCAACGAACATGGCGTCAATGTGCGTCAGTTCCCCGAGGAAATCATCGAAGCCGGCGCGACTGCGTCGATGGAGCTGATCTCGGAGATCCGCGAAGGCGGCGATGCGCTGACCAAGGAAACGGCCGAGAGCTTCATCTCCGCTTTCAACCTGCTGCGTGCCCGCACCGAAGGCACCGATATGCCGTTCCTGGTGGCCCGCGAAAAGTACATCAAGTACGAATAGTCGCGGCCCGCTTCGGCAGCCAAATCAAGACCCCGCTGCGCCCGCAGCGGGGTTTTCTGTTTGGGCATGGCAGGTGACCGGCCAGGTCCCTTGCCCGGAGCGGTCGGGGATGCTTTAGGAGCGCTTCGTTTTCTTCGGCGTCAAGGCGCCGCGCATCCCAGGCCTTCCCATGATCAAACTCGACAATATCTCCAAGCAGAACGGCAAGCAGATTATCTTCATCGAAGCTTCCGCCGCGCTGCAGAAGGGGGAGAAGATCGGGCTCGTCGGGCCGAACGGGGCGGGCAAGACCACGCTGTTCCGGATGATTACCGGCGAAGAGCCGCCCGATGAAGGGCAGGTGTCGGTCGATCGGGGCACCTCCATTGGTTATTTCAGCCAGGATGTGGGCGAGATGAGCGGGCAATCGGTGGTCAGCGCCGTGATGGACGGGGCCGGGCCGGTCAGCGACTTGATGGCCGAAATGGCGGTGCTGGAAGCCGACATGGCCGACCCGGACAAGGCCGATGCGATGGACGCCATTATCGAGCGCTATGGCGAAGTGCAGGGGCGGTTCCAGGAGCTGGACGGCTATTCGCTGGACGGGCGGGCGCGTGACGTGCTGGCCGGGCTGGGGTTTTCCGCCGAGATGATGGAGGGCGATGTCGGGGCGCTCTCCGGCGGCTGGAAGATGCGCGTGGCGCTGGCGCGGATCCTGCTGATGAAGCCCGATGTGCTTCTGCTCGATGAGCCGAGCAACCATCTCGATCTTGAAAGCCTGATCTGGCTGGAAAATTTCCTCACCAACTATAGTGGTGCACTGTTGATGACCTCGCACGACCGGGCCTTCATGAACCGGATCGTCAACAAGATCATCGAGATCGATGCCGGGGTCTTGACCAGCTATAGCGGCGACTATGATTTCTACCAGGGTCAGCGCGAGATTGCCGACCGCAACCAGCAGGCCCAGTTCGAGCGGCAGCAGGCCATGCTGGCCAAGGAAATCGCCTTTATCGAGCGGTTCAAGGCGCGCGCCAGCCATGCCGCGCAGGTGCAGAGCCGGGTGAAGAAACTCGACAAGATCGACCGGGTCGAGCCGCCCAAGCGGCGGCAGACCGTGACCTTCGAGTTCCGCCCGGCGCCGCGCTCGGGCGAGGATATCGTGCGCATCGAGAAGGTGAAGAAGGCCTATGGCAGCCGCTCGATCTATGACGGGCTGGATTTCCATGTGCGGCGGCGCGAGCGCTGGTGCATTCTGGGGGTCAATGGCGCGGGCAAATCGACCTTGCTCAAGCTGGTCACCGGGGCCGCCGAGCCCGATGCGGGATCAGTGTCACGCGGACCGAGCGTCAAGCTGGGCTATTTCGCGCAGCACGCCATGGATGTCATTGATGGCGATATGACGATTTTCCAGACGCTGGAGGCCGCCTTTCCGCAAGCGGGGCAGGCGCCCCTGCGCGCGCTGGCCGGATGTTTCGGCTTTTCCGGGGACGATATCGAAAAGAAGTGCCGCGTGCTTTCAGGCGGAGAGAAAGCGCGGCTGGCCATGGCGTTGATCCTGTTCGATCCGCCCAATTTCCTGGTGCTGGACGAGCCGACCAACCATCTCGACATCCAGACCAAGCAGATGCTGATCGAGGCGCTGTCGAACTTCGAGGGCACCATGCTGTTCGTCAGCCACGACCGGCATTTCCTCGCCGCCCTCTCCAATCGCGTGCTGGAGCTGACGCCGGAAGGCGTCCATGCCTATGGCGGGGGTTATAGCGAATATGTGCAAGCCACCGGGCAGGAAGCGCCGGGTCTGCGTGGCTAGGCCAGATTCTACCAGGGCAATGGCTGGCCGGTGTGGTCGAGCATGCGGCCATTGTCCGCGGCGCGCAGATTGTCGATGACCCCGAGTAGCCGTGCGGCCGCGAATTCTGCCGTTACGGGGTCATGGCCGGAGGCTGTGAAGGGTGCCGAGAGCGGCGTGGCGACCGTCCCCGGATGCAGCGTCACACAGAAGGCATCGGGGCGGGTGCGTTGCAGTTCGATGGCGGCAGTGTGGATCAATTGGTTCAGCGCCGCCTTGGCTGCACGGTAACCATACCAGCCACCTAAGTGATTGTCGCCGATGCTGCCGACCTTGGCGGAGATGGCAGCAAAGACCGCCTTGCCCTCGCGCGGCAGGAGCGGCAGGAAGTGCTTGGCGATAAGGGCAGGTCCGGTGGCATTGACGGCAAAGCTGCGGGCCAGCCGGTCCGCATCGAGGTGACGCCAGCTCTTTTCGGGCTGCAACTGGTCATCATGCAGAAGCCCCGTTGCCACCAGGACAAGCCGCAGGGGCATATCGATGGCCTTGATGGCTGCCGCCGCGGTGGCGATGGACTGTTCGTTTGTCAGGTCGATACTGCCGGCGCTGCGCGAAAGTCCAACCACCTGACCAAACCGCGAGGATCGCGCCAGGGGCCGGAACAGCGCACTGCCAAGGCCGCCGCTGGCGCCAATGACGACAGCAATTCCAGCGGGTGGAAATGAGTTCATATTGTGCATTGCCATACCTCTTAACCAACTTACGATGTGAGGTGCGCATTGGTTCACGGCACGCGGCCCTCGTCACAGGCACGCGCTCAATGCAGAGCTGATGTGCCTGATAGGGGTTGTCATTTGGGCAGGACAGGCAGACAACCCCGGCGCCGACGCGTTTGACGTTCGAAAGTGAAACTGTGACTGGTCAACTGACGCATCCCACCAGGCTGGTGCCGCTGGCATTCCTGTTTGCCATCACGCTGGGCACCATCCTTCTGATGCTGCCCATCGCCCGCACGGAAGGGGAGTTTACGCCCTTCCTGACAGCGCTGTTCACGGCGACTTCGGCGGTCTGCGTGACCGGCCTGATCGTGGTGGACACCCCCGTTTACTGGTCTTCGTTTGGGCAGGGGGTAATCCTTGTCCTGTTCCAGATCGGTGGTTTCGGCATCATGGCCGCAGCTACCCTGCTTGGCCTGCTGGCCGGCCGGGGTTTTCGGCTGAGCGACCGCCTGCGGACCCAGACGGAACGCAGCCATTTCGACATGTCCGATGGGGGCAGCGTGCTGCGCCTGATCCTGCTGGTCACGGTCGTGGTCGAAGGCTTGCTGACCCTGATGCTGACACTGCGCCTGCATTTCTTTTATGGCCATGACTGGGGATCGGCTGCCTGGCACGGGCTGTTCCACGCCGTCTCTGCCTTCAACAATGCGGGTTTTTCGACCTATTCGGACAGCCTGATGGGCTTCCAGAAAGATTGGCTGATCCTGTTGCCGATCATGGTTGCCATCATATTCAGCTCGCTTGGTTTTCCGGTGATCCATGAAATGCGCCATCGGCTGGGGCGCAAGAGGGCCGGCCCGCAGAACTGGACGCTCCACAGCAAGATCACGCTTTGGGGCACGGCGATCCTGTTGTTCGTCGGCTTTGTCACGGTGTTGCTGGTCGAGTGGCAAAACCCGGCAACGCTGGGGCCCATGGGCATTGCCGACAAGCTGCTCAACAGCGCTTTTCAATCGGTGACCACGCGCACGACCGGGTTCAACGCGCTCGACACGAGCGCGCTGTCCGACGAAACGCTGGCGGTGACCTATGTGTTGATGTTCATCGGTGGCGGCAGCGCCGGTACCGCCGGTGGTATCAAGGTCACGACCTTCTTCATCCTGGGTATCGTGGTGTGGTCAGAGGCAAAGGGCGAACGCGAGGCAGCCATGTTCGGACGCAGCATCGGAACGCCGATCGAGCGGCAGGCCCTCACCGTGGTATTGCTGTCGCTGTCGCTGATAGCGCTGGGCACGATGACCATATTGTCCGTGACGGAACATTCGCTGACCGATGTGCTGTTTGAAACAATCTCTGCCTTTGCCACGGTGGGTCTTTCCACCGGCATCACCGGCCAATTGCCGCCGTTGGCAGAACTGGTGCTGATCGTGCTGATGTTTGTGGGCAGGGTGGGTACTATCACCATTGCGACGGCCCTGGCCATTGGTCGCGGCCGTAACGCTTTCCGCTATCCAGAGGAGCGAGTTATCGTTGGCTAGACATTCATTCGGAAAGGCCGAGACCGTTCTGGTCATCGGCCTGGGACGGTTCGGCAATTCGGTTGCATCCGCACTGATCCGCATGGGACATGAAGTGCTCGGCGTCGATGAGGATGCTGGACGCGTCCAGGACGCCGCCAGCCGCCTCACCCATGTGCTGCAGGCGGACTGCGCGAACCCCGAAGCTCTGCGGCAATTGGGCATAGCCGAGTTCAAGACGGTGGTCGTTGCCATCGGCTCCGATCTGGAGGCCAGTATTCTGACCGCCCTGGCGGTTATCGAGGCCGGCGTGCCGACCATCTGGGCCAAGGCGACAAATGAACGCCATGGCAAGATACTCAAGAGCATCGGCATCAAGAACGTGGTCTATCCTGAGGCGCGGATGGGGCAGATGGTGGCGCACATCCTCACCGGCAAAATGATGGACTTTGTCGATCTCGACAATGATTTCGCCATGGTCAAGACGCGTGCGCCCTCCGACATTATCGGCCAGACCCTGGAGCAGGCACAGATCCGCCAAGCGCATGGTGTCACAGTGGTGGGCATCAAGCGCCCGGGCGAGACCTTCACCTATGCGCAGGCAAGCACGGTGGTGCAGAAGGACGACCTGCTCATCGTCCTGGGCGAGACCGAGCGGGTCGAGCGCTTCGCCTCGCGGACCTGATACACTGGCGATTGACGATATGGGACGGCCCGGATGGGAAACTATCCGGGCCGTGCTGTTTCATTGTTCCCGCTTATCGAGCGCAGCGCGCTAGTAAAGCAGATCCGGCAGCCAGGTGATGAGCTGGGGGAAGGTGAAGAGCAGGGCGATGCCGATCAGTTGCAGGATCACGAAGGGGACCGCGCCGCGGTAGATGGCGCCGGTCGAGACCGCATTGGAGGCGACGCCGCGCAGGTAGAAAAGGGCGAAGCCGAAGGGCGGGGTGAGGAAGCTGGTCTGCAAATTGACGCCCACCATGACGCCAAGCCAGATCGGATCGACATCGAGCGCCAGCAGCACCGGTGCGGTGATCGGGATGACGATGAAGATGATCTCGAACGTGTCGAGGATGAAGCCGAGCAGGAACATGATCAGCATGACAATGATCATGGCGCCGATGGCACCGCCGGGCATGGAGGAGAGGAATTCGTGCACCAGATTGTCGCCGCCCATCATGCGGAAGACGATGGAAAACACCGCCGCACCAAACAGGATGATGAACACCATCGAGGTGATGGTGGCGGTGGAGATCACCGCCTGACGCAAAATGGAGAAATCGATGCGGCGGCGCAGCACGGCCAGCAGCATGGCGCCGACCGAGCCAACCGAGGCGGCCTCGGTGGGTGTGGCGATGCCGCCCAGGATCGAGCCGAGCACGGCCACGATGAGCAGCAGCGGCGGTACCAGGGCGACGAAGACTTCGCGCATCAGCCCGGCTTTTTCATCCTCGGGAACCGGGGTTGCGGGGCAGGACTTGGGATCGGTGATGGCCTTGAAAATCATGTAGGCGGCGTAGAGTCCAACCAGCAGCAGACCGGGCAGGATGGCGCCGGCAAACAGCGCACCGACCGAGACCGGCTCGGGGGCGAAATTGCCCTTTTCCATCTGCACCTGGGAATTGATGCCGGCCAGCATGTCGCCCATGAAGATGAGTACGGTAGAGGGCGGAATGATCTGCCCCAGCGTGCCAGAGGCGCAGATGACGCCGGTGGCCAGTTTCGGGTCATAGCCAGCGCGTAGCATGGCAGGCAGGGAAATCAGGCCCATGGTGACGACGGTGGCGCCGACGACGCCGGTAGAGGCGGCCAGGAGCGCGCCCACGACGATGACCGACAGGCCCAGCCCGCCGCGCAGATTGCCAAAGAGCTTGCCCATGGTGAGCAGGAGCTGTTCGGCAATACCGGAGCGTTCGAGCACGACACCCATGAAGATGAAGAGCGGCACGGCGACCAGCACTTCATTGGTCATCAGCCCGATATAGCGCCCGGCCAGCGAGCCATAGTTGGAGGGGTCATAGACGCCCAGCCACCAGCCGACCAGGCCGAAGATCAGCGCGGTGCCGGCCAGCGAGAAGGCCACCGGAAAGCCCAGCATGAGCACGCCGATGACACCAAAGAACATGATGGCGGAAAGGATCTCGCCAAGCAGCACGGGATCCATCAGGCGATCTCTCCAGTATGTGGGGTGTCATCGTTCTGCTGCTCATAGCGCAGATGCTGGGGCAGGAGCTCTTCCTTGCCGGCCAGCACCAGAATGGCGCGGGCAGCCATGGCCAGGCCCTGCAGGCCGACCAGAATGGCAAAGAGCAGGATGAAGCTTTTCAGGACAAACAGGCCAGGCATGCCGCCAATGTTGGCCGAACCTTCCATAAAGCCCCAGGAGCGGGCGACGGCGGTAAAGGTGTAGGTCCAGACGACATAGACATAGGGGAGCAGGAACAGCAGCACGCCGATCAGATCGGCAATGGCTTTGCGGCGGACTGAAGCGGGACGGTAGAACACATCAACCCGCACATGGTCGTTGCGCAGCAAGGCAAAGCCGGCCACGCCGGTGAACATGGCGCCGCCGAGCCAGACATAGAGGTCCTGCATCCACAGGGTCGAGGTGTTGAACACATAGCGCTGCACGACCACGGTGAAGCACACCAGCACGCAGGCCAAGGCCAGCCAGGACAATATCTGCCCCACAAGCCAATTGATGGCGCTGATCATCCGGACCAGCACGGCGAGCGCTTGCATGTGAATGCGCCTCCCCAGAGTTCAAAAAGCCGCGCTGTTCCGCGCTTATTCCCGGAACCGATTGAGCATTATCCGTTCGGTGGGTCAACGTGATTGTGGCGGAAATGCGGGAGTTTGCCGTATCTGGCTGGTGACATCTGATACGAAAGTGGTAAGCAGCGGCCCAATGCCTGTGCTTGGGAGGAATGCATGTTCGTTGTCGGTGGCGAAAGCCTGATCGATCTGGTGCCGGTCTCGGCCGAGCCGGGCGCGGAGCGGGTGGCGCATGCGGGCGGATCACCGTTCAACTGTGCCATTGCCCTGTCCAAGCTGGGCAACCAGACCGGGTTTCTGTGCCCGATCAGCCAGGACGAATATGGCGATGTGCTGCTGGCGCCGCTGGCCGAAGCAGGGGTTTCAGTGCTGCTGGAGGGGCGTGTCGAAGCGCCGACCACCAGGGCAATCGTCAGCTTCAACGCCAAGATGCAGGCCAGCTATGTATTTGAACGCGGCGCCGACCGGGCCTTTACCCGGAACAGCCTGCTGGCGGCGCTGCCCGAACAGGTGGACCTCTACCAGATCGGCGGCTTCTGTCCGATCCTGGAAGAGGACGCAGTCGTGTGGGCCGATGTCGTCGATGCGGCTGCAGAGCGGGGCGCAACAATCTCCATCGACATCAATGTGCGCGACAAGCTGATCGCGGACGAGGCCGGCTACCGGGCGCGGCTGAGCCAATTTCTCGACAAGGCGCATCTGGTCAAGCTTTCGGACGAGGATCACGCCTGGCTCGAGCCGGGCAGGAGCGTGGAGGACCACGCCGCCGCGTTGCTTGCGCGGCCGCATTGCGAACTGGTCGTGGTGACAATGGGCGAAGAAGGCTCGCGGGCGTTTTCGCGTGCGTCCAATGCGGCCGCGCCAATCTACGCACCCGAAGTGTTTGGCGATACGGTCGGTGCCGGGGACAGCCTGATGGCCGGCATCCTGACCTGGCTGGAGGAGGCCGGTGCCCTCAAGCCAGGCGCGCTGGCCGCGCTCGATGCATCGCAACTGCAAGCCATGCTGCGGTTCGGCGCCGTGGTCGCAGGCATCAATTGCAGCCGGATCGGCTGCCAGCCGCCCAGCCGGGCGGAGGTAAATGCGGTGCTTGCGGCCTGATCACGGGCTGTTCAACGCGATGCTGTAACTTTGTGCCCGGCGCCCCCGTATAGTCTCTCGACGAGAGCGGAATGGGAGTGCGGCTTTGCTCGATCTGGTTCTGGCATTTGCAGCGGGGCTGCTGACGCTGATCAATCCGTGCGTGTTGCCCTTGCTGCCGCTGATCGGCGCCAGCGCTCTGGCGCGGCACCGGCTGGCCCCATTGGCGATGGCCGGCGGCATGGCTGTGAGTTTTACCGTGGCCGGATTGGGCGCCTTTGCGCTGACCCGTGCGCTGGGCCTGCCGCAGGACGTCATCGCTCTGGGGGCAGGCTGGGCCATGCTGGGTTTCGGCCTGGTCATGCTGACCCCACCCCTGCAAACCCAATTTTCCCGCCTTGCCGGGGCTACGGCCAGCGGCAGCACGCGCCTGCTCGGCCAGGTCGAGGGGCGCGGGCTCTGGGGTGAGGCTGCGGCCGGTGCACTTTTGGGCCTGGCCTGGTCACCCTGTATCGGCCCGACGCTGGGTGGCGCCATCGGGCTGGCCGCCCAGGGTGAGGACCTGTTTTATGCCGGGCTAATCATGGCGTTCTTCGCGCTGGGTGCCGCGAGCATCGTGCTGGGCCTGGCCTATGGTACCCGCGCCGCGCTATCCGGGCGCCGTGCGTTGCTGATGCAGTTCGCGCCGCATGCCAAGACGGCGCTGGGCGTGGGCCTGGCAGTGGTGGGCCTGGCGATCATTTTCCGTATCGACCGTTTGCTGGAAGCCTGGGCGCTGGGCGTGTTGCCGGCCTGGCTGGTCGATCTGTCCGTGAGCATCTGAGGAGAAAATAGCATGATCACACGCCGACACCTATTGGCCGGGCTGGCCGGCATCAGCGTTGCGAGCCTTGTGGCTGGTGCCGCAGGAGCGCTGGAGTTCATCGACTATACCGGGGCCGAACTTGAGGGTCTTGCCGGCAGCGGTGCGCCGTATCTGATCAATTTCCATGCAAGCTGGTGCCCGACCTGCGCGGCCCAGCAACGGGTGCTCGACGCCTTGCAGGGCGAAAGCGCGGCCTATGCGGCTATCCCCATCCTGCGGGTCGACTGGGACAATTATGGCAATAGCGAACTGGCCCGGAACCTGGCCATTCCGCGCCGTTCGACCCTGGTGCTGATGCGGGGCACCAGCGAGTTGGGGCGGCTGGTGGCCGAAACACGCAAGGACCGGATTGCCGGGCTGCTCGATCTCGCAGCCTCTTGATTGACGCACCGATTGCGCGCTGCAAATGGTTCTGGTCTGATCCGGCCAGCGGATAGCAGCGGGGACGGGCATGAGAAAACGGTGGTGGGCGGCGATCGCTGTTGCGGTCATCGGAGTTGGCACTGGAGCCTTTCTGCTCAAGCCGGTGGCCGGGCCGGCACGCGAGCTGGACCTGGTCGGGGATGTGGCGCGCGGCGACTATCTCATCCGGCTGGGCGGCTGCGTTGCCTGCCATACCAACCACCAGGCCGGTACCGGATTTCTGGCCGGCGGATTTGGGCTGGAAACGCCGTTCGGCACCTTTGTGCCGCCCAATATCACCTCCCATCCCGAGGCCGGGATTGGCGACTGGACCCTGGCAGAGTTTGCCGACGCCATGAGC
Source organism: Devosia indica (assembly GCF_003056405.1). Classification (GTDB taxonomy): domain Bacteria; phylum Pseudomonadota; class Alphaproteobacteria; order Rhizobiales; family Devosiaceae; genus Devosia; species Devosia indica. Next base: position 119,545 of record NZ_PYVZ01000008.1, on the reverse strand, counting down.
AATGGCATGGGCCCGGAAGGGCACCTCTACCCCGCCTTTCCCTACGAAAACTATACGCTGATGAGCGACCAGGAGATCGCCGATCTCTATGCCGCTTTGATGGCCACCGAGCCGGTCGCCACGCCTGCCGCCCCAAGCCAGATCCCGTTTCCGTTCAATATCCGTCTGGCCATGGCCGGATGGCAGAACCTGTTCTTTTCTCCCAACCGCTTCGAGCCTGAAGAGGGGCAGTCCGAAATCTACAATCGGGGCAAGTATCTCGCATTTGGGCCGGCCCATTGCGTGGCCTGTCACTGACCCCGCAATGCCCTCGGCGCGCTGGAGTGGGACAAGGCGCTGACCGGCTCGCCCGGCGGCACCGGAGGCCGGGCGCCGGCCATTACCGCTGATGCGCTGGTGGCGGAGGGCTATGACGTTGCAACCCTGGTGCAGACGCTCAAGGACGGGTTCACGCCGGGTTTCGATGTGCTGGGCGGCTCCATGGGCGAGGTGATCAGCGATTCCACATCGCACTGGACTGATGAGGACCTGACAGCTCTGGCGACCTATCTGCTGGCGGAATAGTCAAGCCCCGGCACGGATCGCGAGGGCCTCGCCCAAAGTCATCTCCGTATGATGTTCCCATTCCGCGCTGGGGTCGGGGAAGTCGAGACGGAAGTGGCCGCCGCGGCTTTCGGTGCGCTTCAGCGCGGCCGCAGCGACCAGCGTGGCCGAGGTCGTCATGTTGAGAAAGGCGCTGGTGACCTGCTCAGCCGTCGCCTCGAGATGGGCGATCTGCCGGAGGGCGGCCCTGAGGCCTGCTTCATCGCGCTCTACGCCCACCAGGTCGCCCATGATGCGGCGCAACTCCTGCACCGCGATCGTGTTGCGTAGCACTTCCTCGGCCCTGTTGCCTTCCGCCTCGTTCCATTCGATGCCGTCAAAGGGGGTCAGTTCGCGCGCCGGCTCGAGCCCGCCAATGTCCTCGGCAATGCGGGCACCAAACACCACGGCCTCAAGCAGGGAGTTCGAGGCCAGGCGATTGGCGCCGTGCAGGCCCGTGCAACTGGCTTCGCCGCAGACCCAGAGGCCGGGCAGGGACGAGCGGCCGCGTTCATCCACCTTGACGCCGCCCATATGGAAATGGGCCGCCGGGGTGACCGGGATCATGCCATTGACCGGGTCGATGCCGGCATCGTGGCAATATTTCGAAACGGTGGGGAAGCGGGTGAGGATTTCGGCGCCGAGGACTTGCCTTGTGTCGAGAAACACCCGGCGGCCGGACTGGATCTGGCGGAAATTGGCACGGGCAACGATGTCGCGCGGGGCCAGTTCTGCTTCGGGATGGATGGCGGGCATGAAACGCTCGCCCAGATCGTTGACCAGGATGGCCCCTTCGCCGCGCAGGGCCTCGGTGGCGAGTGGCGCCGGATCGGCCCCGGTGGCGATGGCGGTGGGATGGAACTGGACGAATTCGGGGTCGGCGATGATGGCGCCGGCGCGAGCCGCCATGCCCATGGCGTGGCCGCGCACGCCGGGCGGATTGGTGGTGACGGCATAGAGCCCGCCCAGGCCGCCAGCGGCCAGGATCGTGGCGCGGGCGCGGATATAGATGGGCTCGGAGTAGCGGTCGCCCAGGCGCCGGCAATAGACGCCGACAATGCGGCCATTGTCGCGGGCCAGGCTGAGGGCGGTGATGCCCTCAACGACGCGAATGGACGGGGTGCGCCTGACCTCGGCGATGATGGCCTGCATAATGGCCCAGCCGGCCCGATCACCCTCGACCTTGACGATGCGATTGGCCGAATGGGCCGCCTCCCGGCCCAGTTCGAAATTGCCGAAATCATCGCGGTCGAAGGGCGTGCCCCAGCGGGCAAGGTCTTCAATACGGGCCACGGCCTCGGCGGTGACCCCTTCAGCGGTGCCGTGATCGACAATGCCTGCGCCGGCCATTTCGGTGTCCTGGGCATGGGCATGGGGGCTGTCACCTTCGCCCATGGCCGCGGCGACACCACCCTGTGCCCAGGCTGACGACGCGCCCATGCCGAGTGGCTTGGGCGAGAGCACGGTGACCGGGCGCGGCGCCAGCTTGAGCGCGGTAAACAGGCCCGCCAGGCCGGCGCCGACGATCAGGGCGCCATCGGCATCAAGCGTATTGTCGAAAATGGTCATGCTGTCCCCCAATTCCCGAGTGAGGGCCATAGCCTTCCTGCGGTCCGGCCACAAGCTAAGCCTTGGCACGGCAGACCGCACGCTCCGCAAAAACTCCCTCAAGCACTTGCAGACCGATCGATCGGTCAGTATATTGGTGACAAGCAGGAGTGATTGCATGAGCAGGACAAACAAGCGGCAGGACATCGTCGAGGCGGCGATCGGACTGTTGGCGGAAGGCGGCGGGGAAGCGCTGACGGCATCGGCACTGGCCGAGCGGGCGGGGGTCAGCAAGGCCAATGTGTTTCATCATTTCGCCCGGCTCGACGACATCGTGCTCGAGGCCTTCGAAGCCTTTCTCATGGCCATGCCCAGCATGCAACCGGCGCCCGACATGACACTGCCGGACTGGCTGATGGCGCTGGGTGCCGATACGACGGCCAGCATGGATGCCGACCCGGCCTTGTCGGGCGCCTATTTCGGTTTTGTGGCCAAGGCCCGGACCGATGCGCAGTTGCGGGAAAAGCTGGCCGAGATGGCCTTGCGGGTCAGGGCGCAATTTGAAGCAGCCCTGTCAGCGCTGGCGCCAGACCGGGTTTCAGAAGCTGATCGGCAGGCCCTGGCCGCGTTGATCCTGGTCACCGGAGACGGGCTTGCGCTGCACCGGCATCTGTTCCCCGACCAGGCCGCAAGCCAGGCGGTGGCCTGGGCGCGATTTGTGGAGATGATCTGCGCCAAGGAGGCCCGGCCATGAAAGCGATCATATCGGGCGCGGGTATTGCTGGATTGTCTGGAGCATTGGCGCTGCAGCGCGCCGGCTGGTCGGTGACACTGCTTGAAAAGGCGACCGGGCTGCGGGATGGCGGCTATATGCTGGACTTTTATGGGCCGGGGTTCGAGGCAGCGGCTGATCTGGGGGTTATCGGCGCGCTGGAAGCCAGGGCGCGTGGGGTCGGGCGGATCGATTTTGTCGACCAGCAGGGCCGCACCGGATCATCGATGGACTATCGCCAGATCAGCCGGGCCACGCAGGGCAAGCTGTTTCCCATTCTGCGCGGCGATATCGAGCGGGCGCTGCATGATGCGCTGCCCGAGACAGTCGAGATCCGCTATGGCACAAGCATCGCCAAAATCGACAACCGGGCCGATGGCGTGACGCTGACGCTGGAGGATGGTGCGGTCCTTAGTGCAGACCTGCTGGTGGGGGCCGATGGCATTCATTCGCACACACGCAGCCTGGTCTTTGGCGCCGAAGACCCTTTCATCCGCCCATTGGGCTATCACACCGCCGCCTATTTCTTTGAGAGTGCCAAGGTCGCGGCGGCGCTGGGCGGGGACTTCAAGATGATGGCGATCAGGGAGCGGCTGGTCGGGCTCTATGAGGTCGAACCCAACCAGATCATGGCGTTTTTCGTGCTGCGTGCCGATACGCAGGAGCGGCCCCGTGATCCTGCGCCGATCCTGCACCAGGCCTTTGACGATCTGGGCTGGGTGGTGCCGGAGGTGCTGGCGAAGATGCCTGAACCGGGCGAGATCTATTACGATGTGGTGGCACAAATCGCCATGCCGCGCTGGCACGACAAGCGCGTGGTGCTGATTGGCGATGCGGCCCATGCCGTTTCGCTGATGGCCGGGCAGGGCGCATCGCTGGCCATTGCCGGCGGCCGGGCGCTGGGGCAGGCGATGACCGGGGAGAGCGATATCGATGCGGCGCTCGAGCGGTTCGAGACGCAGTTGCGGCCATTGGTGCTGGACAAGCAGCAGGCCGGGCGGCGCATGGCCGACTGGTTCGTCCCGAAAAGCAACCGGCATGTCTGGCTGCGCGACCTGACGGTCAATGTGATGAACTGGCCGCCTCTGGCGGGGCTGATCGGGCGCTATTTTGCGGTCAGCCCGAAGGGGTTTTCACTAAGATAACCCCCACCCGGCTTTGCTATGGCCCTGCGGGCGAGGCGCCGCTACCTCCCCCTCAACAGGGGGAGGTGAGGAGGGATGGTGTCAGGCGGAGTAGGCCTTGACGTTCTGGGTCTGCTCGCCCAGCCCCTCGATGCCCAGGCGCATGACATTGCCGGGCTGGAGCCAGACCGGCTCGGGCTTGATGCCCATGCCGACGCCCGGCGGGGTGCCGGTGGTGATGATGTCGCCCGGCTGCAGGCTCATGAACTGGGAGACATAGGAGACCACATTGGCAACGCCGAAGATCATGGTCCTTGTCGAGCCGTCCTGATAGCGCTTGCCATCGACTTCGAGCCACATCTTGAGGTTCTGCGGATCGGCGACCTCATCTTTGGTGACGAGCCAGGGCCCAATGGGGCCAAAGGTATCGGCGCCCTTGCCCTTGTCCCAGGTGCCGCCGCGCTCGGTCTGGAAATGGCGCTCGGAGACGTCATTGCAGACGCAATAGCCGGCGACGTGCTCCATGGCATCGGCCTCATCGACATAGCGGGCTTCCTTGCCGATGACGACGGCCAGTTCAACCTCCCAGTCGGGCTTGATGGCATTCCTGGGAATGATGACATCGTCATTAGGACCGATAATGGCGCTGGTGGCCTTCATGAAGATAATCGGCTCTTCAGGGATCTTGGCGCCGGTCTCGGCGGCATGGTCGGCATAGTTCAGCCCGATGCAGATGAATTTTCCAACGTTCGCCACGCAGGGGCCGATGCGCTCGTCAGAAGAGAGCGTGGGCAGTGAATCGAGGTCCGTGTTGGCAATGATCGCCAGACCCTCGGGGAGCAGCGTTGCCCCACCAATATCCGCCACGACCCCGGTCAGATCGCGGATCGAACCGTCTGCGGCGAGAATGGCGGGCTTTTCAGCGCCCTTGGCGCCGACGCGAAGCAGTTTCATGGCGGGGTCCTCCAAATGATGGGTCGGCCTATAGAGCTAACATGTTAGTCTGTCGAGGGCGGCCAGGGTCGAATCCGTCAGCCTTGCGGGCGAATGACGCCCTTCTTGAGAATGATATTGCCATAGAGCCGGGTTTCGCCGCTCTGGATGACGGCCGCCGCCTTCTTGGCGCGGTCGTAAAAGGCGAAGCGCTCGATCTTGGCGTAGCGCTTCTCCGGCTCATGCCGGGCAATAATGGCTTCGAACTCGTCGTCGATGGGCTGGCGGGCGGTCGGGTCGCCCACCACTTCCATGCCGATTGCGGTTTCTTCCACGAACTGGTCGAGCGGCAGCAGGGTCAGCACTGCGTCGAGCATGTCGGTGGCCGAAATGCCATCGGCGCGGATGACCATGGGTCCGAGGAATTCGGCCGGGAAATTGGCGTCGGCAATGACGATTTCGTCGCCATGGCCCATGGCGCGCAGGGTCGAGAGCAGTTCGGGGCCAAGCAGGGCAGGGATGAGTTTGAGCATGGAATAGGCGTCTCGCGGCTAGCCGAAGGGGAAGTCGTTGTCTTCGGTGGTAAATTCGGCGCCGTCGGCAAACAGCGCAGGCTGCTCCTGGGCGAAGGCAAACAGTTCGATCATCACCGCGTCGATATGGGCACGAATGGCGGCAATGGCCTGGGGGGCATCGGCGGCCAGAATGCCGTCGAAAATCGCCTGATGCTCGGCAATGGTGTGGTTGAGGCGGCGCGGCGTGATGATCAGGCGCCGGGCGCGGTCGAGATTGGCGCGGGCCTTGTCGATGATCGACTTGACCTTGGTCAACCGCATGGAGCGGAAGATGATATCGTGAAACTCGACATCGATCTGGTGGAAGGTTTCCGCGTCGTCGCGCGAGGCCGCATCGCGCTGGGCTGCCATATTGGCGTGCAGCGCCGCGATCACCTCGGTGTCGTGCTTGCCGATCAGGACGCGCAAAGCCTCGCTTTCAAGGCCCTTGCGGATGAGCATGTATTCACGGACGTCGGCAATCTTGACCAGCGAGACGGTTGAGCCGCGCTGTGGCGCGATATCGACCAACCCTTCATCGGCCAGCCGGGCCAGCGCTTCGCTGACCGGGAATCGCGAGACGCCCAACTGGCTGCAAATGGCGGATTTGTCCAGCATGGTGCCGGGTGGCAGAGCCAGGGTGACAATGGCCTGGCGCAGGGCATTGGTCACGTCCAGCGTAACCGTGCCGCGCGAGAAATCGCCTGCTTGCCCAAGAAATTGGTAGGGACTGGCTTCCGTTTTCATGCTAACATGTTAGTTAGTGATGTCTTGAATGACAATGCCGGACCTCTCTATTGCGGGCGCAATCTGACGAGAATATCCGCCGGCGTAAAGCGCTGAGAACCGACTGCCAAAGGCCCCCTGTCGATGAATGATCAAGTGACGCAGCCGCAAGGCAAGACCCTGGTGCTGAACGCTGCCGACAATATTGCGGTGGCGCTGGCCAATCTTGAGGTGGGCACCGATACGCCCGAGGGTGTCGCCATCATCCGCCGGGTGCCGCGCGGGCACAAATTTGCCACGCGCCCGATTGCGGCAGGCGAGGCGGTTGTGAAATTCGGGCAGATCATCGGCTTTGCCAAGGAGGGTATTGCACCGGGCGACTGGGTGCATGAGCACAATTGCGGCATGGGCGGCCCCGATGGGTCGCTGGCCCATGATTATGCTTTTGCGGAAGGCGCGGTGCCGGTCGAGATGGTCGAAGCCAGCCAGCGGGCGACCTTTGAAGGCTTCAGGCGGGCCAATGGTTCGGTGGGGACGCGCAATTACGTGGGCATCCTGACGTCAGTGAACTGTTCGGCGACTGTTGCCAAGTTCATGGCCGAAGCGATCAACCGCTCGGGCGTGCTGGATGATTATCCCGAGATCGACGGAGTGATCCCGTTCGTGCATGGCACGGGCTGCGCCATGGACCTTTCCGGCGAAGGCTATCAGATCTTCCGGCGGACGCAGTGGGGCTACACCTCCAATCCCAATCTGGGCGCGGCGCTGCTGGTGGGCCTGGGGTGCGAAGCGTTCCAGATCGACCGGATGAAAGAGGTCTACAGTCTTTCCGAAACCGACACGTTCCAGACCATGACAATCCAGGAGATCGGCGGCACGCGCAAGATGATCGACTGGGGTGTCGAGCGCATCAAGGAAATGCTGCCGGTGGCCGCAAAGGCAAGGCGCGAAACGGTGGATGCCAGTCATCTCACCCTGGCGCTGCAATGCGGCGGATCGGACGGCTATTCGGGCATTACCGCCAATCCGGCGCTGGGCGTGGCGGTCGATACGCTGGTCAAGCAGGGCGGCACCGCCATCCTCTCGGAAACCCCGGAGGTCTATGGCGCCGAACATATGCTGACCCGCCGCGCGGTGACGCGCGAGGTGGGCGAAAAGCTGATCGAACGCATCAAGTGGTGGGAAGATTACACCCGTCGCAATGGCGGGGAGATGAACAATAATCCCTCGCCCGGCAACAAGCTGGGCGGGCTGACCACGATCCTGGAAAAATCCCTCGGCGCCACGGCCAAGGGCGGTTCGACGCCGCTGACGGCGGTCTATGAATACGCTGAAAAAGTCACTGAAAAGGGCTTCGTGTTCATGGATACGCCGGGCTTTGATCCGGTCTCGGCGACCGGGCAGGTGGCCGGCGGGGCCAATGTGCTGACCTTCACCACCGGGCGCGGCTCGGCCTATGGCTGCAAGCCGGTGCCCTCCATAAAGCTGGCCACCAATTCGGACATGTATGCCCGCATGACCGAGGACATGGACATCAATTGCGGCGATATCGTCGAGGGTGTTTCCATCGAGGCCAAGGGCCAGGAAATTTTCGAACATATCCTCAAGGTCGCCTCGGGCGAGCGCACCAAGTCCGAGGCGCTGGGCTATGGCGACAATGAATTCGTGCCCTGGCAGGTCGGCGCGGTGATGTAAGTCACCGACGTATCGCTCTTGCGCCTCCCTCCCCTTGAGGGGGAGGGAATGAGGGTGGGGTGAATGGTGACGCTGCGATGAGTAGTCACCCCTCCCAGCTTCGCTAAGGCCTGTCGGCCAAGCTTCGCTGCCCTCCCCCTCAAGGGGAGGGAGGTGATGGAGCTGATGTGTCAGGGCTCTACGAAACGCACCTTCCCGATATGGGGCAGGTTCCGGTTGCGCTGGGCGTAGTCGATGCCGTAGCCGACGACGAATTCGTCGGGGATGTCGAAGCCGATCCAGCGGGCCGGCACATCGGTCTCCCGGCGGGATGGCTTGTTGAGCAGGGCGCAGACTTCCATGCGGCGCGGGTGGCGCGTCTCGAGGATTTCGAGCACGTGCTTGAGCGTGTGGCCGGTGTCGATGATGTCTTCCACCACCAGCACGTCGCGGCCGGCAATCTCGCCGCGCAAGTCCTTGAGGATACGGACTTCCCGGCTCGATTCCATGGCGTCGCCATAGGAGGAGGCTTCGAGGAAATCCACTTCGACCGGCAGGTCGATCTCGCGCACCAGGTCAGCGATGAAGATGAACGAGCCGCGCAGCAGGCCGACGACGACGAGCTTGTCGGTGTCGCGGAAAGTCTCGGTAATTTCGGCGGCCAGTTCCTCAACGCGGGCGGCAATGGCCTTGGCTGAGATGAGCTGGTCGACGGTGTAGGGGGCTTGGGGCATGAAGGGCTCCGCGGAATCGCTTTGGCGGGACCATACCCCCACCTGCCGTGCGGGCGTAGCCCTTCCGGCCTTCGAATCTAAAATCACGCCACTGGCGTGATTTTAGATTCGGCCGTTCCGAAGTCCCCCTGATAGGGGGAGGGACCCTTCCAGTATGCGGCGGGTCCGGGCCATTCGGCCATAGGCCTCATGGCCGGGTCGCCTCAAATCGCGCCACTGGCGCGATTTGCCCTGCGGGACGGCTCTCAGCGAGGAAGATCCGTCTTGCCCATCAGGTCGAAGTCGATGGAGCGGGCGGCCTGGCGGCCTTCGCGGATGGCCCAGACGACGAGCGACTGGCCGCGGCGCATGTCACCGGCGGCATAGACGCCGGGCACCGAGGTCTTGTAGCTCATGGTGTCGGCAAACAGATTGCCACGCTTGTCGAGGTCGGCGCCCAATTCGGTCAGCATGCCTTCGGCAACCGGGCCGGCAAAGCCGATGGCAAGCAGCACCAGATCGGCCTTGATGACGAATTCCGTGCCTGGAATGGGCTGGCGCTTGCGGTCGACGCGGGCGCATTCGACGCCGGTGACATGGCCATTGGCATCGGCAAGGATTTTCATGGTGCCGGCAGAGAATTCGCGGATGGCGCCTTCGGCCTGGGAAGACGAGGTGCGCATCTTGACCGCCCAATTGGGCCAGTTGGTCAGCTTGTTCTCCAGCTCGGGCGGCATGGGGCGCACATCGAGCTGTGTCACGGCAATGGCCCCCTGGCGGAAGCTGGTGCCGACGCAGTCAGATGCGGTATCGCCGCCGCCCACGACCACGACATGCTTGCCGGCAGCGGTGAGCTGGAACTCATTGCTGACGTCCTCACCGCCGATGCGGCGGTTCTGCTGCACCAGGAACGGCATGGCGTAGTGCACGCCGGCAAACTGGTTGCCTTCGACATCGACCGGCCGCGGGCGCTCGGCGCCGCCGCAGAGCAGCACGGCATCGTGGTCGCGCTGCAGGTCCGAGAGAGGCGTGGTGACGCCCACATTGACGCCATAGTGGAAGGTGACGCCCTCGGCTTCCATCTGTTCGACACGGAAGTCGATATGCCCCTTTTCCATCTTGAAGTCGGGAATGCCATAGCGCATCAGACCGCCGGCCTTGGGCTCGCGCTCATAGACATGCACGTCATGTCCGGCGCGGGCAAGCTGCTGGGCAGCGGCCATGCCGGCCGGGCCGGAACCGATGACGGCGACGCGTCTGCCGGTCCTGGCCTTGGGCATTTGCGGCTTGACCCAGCCGGCCTTGATCGCCTTGTCGGCAATGGCCTGTTCCACCGTCTTGATGGCGACGGGCACGTCCTCGAGGTTGAGCGTGCAGGCCTCTTCGCAGGGGGCAGGGCAGATACGGCCGGTAAATTCGGGGAAATTATTGGTCGAATGGAGATTGCGCGAAGCCTCTTCCCAATCGCCATTATAGATCAGGTCATTCCAGTCCGGGATCTGGTTATGCACCGGACAACCCGTGTCGCCATGACAGAAGGGAATGCCGCAATCCATGCAGCGGGCCGCCTGATCGACCACCCGGCCTTCGGTCAGGGGAATGGTGAACTCGCCAAAATGGCGAATGCGGTCGGAGGCCGGCTCGTAGCGCGGCTCTTCACGTTCGATTTCGAGAAAGCCTGTTACCTTACCCATGGGCCTTACCTCTAGTTCTCTGCCGAAAAGGCAGGTAGTCCGAGTTGGTTTTCGCAGGCAGCGATCCAGCGCAACAGCGCGGGCCGCCCGGAGAGATCAAAACCGCCCTGCGGCGCCTGCCGCGTATAGGGCAGAAGGGCGATGTCGGCGATGGTCATGGCCTCGCCCACCAGCCAGGTCCGGTCCGTCAGGGCCTGTTCCATCAGGTCGAGGGCTTTGTTGCCCTGCATGACCAGATTGGGGTCGAGATCGGACACGGCCTGCTTATCATAGACGACGCGGGCGCGCGCCACCGCCACACTTGGCTCATGGCTGTACTGTTCCCAGAACAGCCATTCGTCCACCTTGGCAGCCTCGTAGCGGTCGGCCGGGATGAAGCGCGTATCCTGTGCCAGATAACGCAGAATGGCGTTGGACTGCGCCAGGGGCCGGCCGTCATCGAGAATGACGACGGGCACCTGACCAGCCGGATTGAGCTTGAGGAACTCCGGTGTGCCGGTTTCTCCGGAACGTGAGCGGACTTCACGCAACTCAAAAGGCAGACCGATGGCGTCGGCGATATACTTGACCTTGAGGCAGTTGCCCGACCCAAAGTTGCCGTAGATCTGCAACATCACTCCGCCGCCGCCTGTGCGCCAGAGCCGCGCTTCTTTTCCATCTCAAGGATGGCGCGGCGATATTCGACTGGCATCACCTTGACGAATTTGGGGCGCATCTCGACCCAGTTCTCCAGGATCTGCTTGGCGCGGGTCGAGCCCGTATAGTGCAGATGGTTGGAGATGAGCTGGTGCAGGCGCTCGTCGTCATGCTTGGTCATGTCGCCTGAAATGTCGACGCGGCCATGCCATTCAAGGTCGCCACCATGGTGGTGCAGCTTGCGCATGAGGTCTTCTTCCTCCTGCACCGGCTCAAGATCGACCATGGCCAGGTTACAGCGGCTGCGGAAGGTTCCGTCCTCGTCCAGCACGTAGGCGACACCGCCACTCATGCCGGCGGCAAAGTTGCGGCCGGTCTTGCCGATGACAACGACAAGGCCCCCGGTCATATATTCGCAGCCGTGATCGCCCGTGCCTTCGACCACGGCGATGGCACCCGAATTGCGTACGGCAAAGCGTTCGCCGGCCACGCCGCGGAAATAGCACTCACCCGAAATAGCGCCGTAGAGCACGGTATTGCCCACGATGATCGAGTCTTCCGGCACAATGCCGACCTTGTCCGACGGGCGGACCACGATGCGGCCACCCGACAGGCCCTTGCCGACATAGTCATTGGCGTCGCCGATCATGTCGATCGAGATGCCCTTGGACAGGAAGGCGCCAAAGGCCTGGCCGGCCGTACCCTTGAGGGTGATCGAGATGGTGTCCTCGGGCAGGCCCGCATGACCGTATTTCCGGGCCAGTGCGCCCGAAAGCATGGCGCCGGCCGAGCGGTCGCGGCTGCGGATCGGCAGTTCGATCTGCACCGGCGTGCCGTTCTCCAGGGCCGGGGTGGCCAGCTCGATCAGCTTGCGATCAAGCACGGCTTCAAGGTGATGGTTCTGCGTTTCGGTGTGATGAAGGCTGTCGCCACCCAGCGGTTCGGGCTTGTAGAACACCTTGGAGAGGTCGATGCCTTCGCTCTTCCAGTGATCCTCTGCCCGGCGCTGGTCGAGCAAGTCGGAGCGGCCGATCAACTCGTCCAGCGTCCTGGCGCCGAGCGTGGCCATCAGGCCGCGCAGCTCTTCGGCCACGAAGAAGAAATAGTTGATGACATGTTCGGGCGTGCCCTTGAAGCGCTTGCGCAGCACCGGGTCCTGGGTGGCAACGCCAACCGGACAGGTGTTGAGGTGGCACTTGCGCATCATGATGCAGCCGGCTGCAATCAGCGGGGCCGTCGAGAAGCCGAATTCGTCTGCACCCAGAATGGCGCCGATCAGCACGTCGCGGCCGGTCTTGAGACCGCCATCGACCTGCAGGCGCACGCGGCTGCGCAGGCGGTTGAGCACCAAGGTCTGGTGGGTTTCGGCCAGACCGATTTCCCAGGGACCACCGGCATGCTTGAGTGAGGTCAGCGGGGACGCACCGGTGCCGCCATCATAGCCGGAAATGGTGATATGATCGGCGCGTGCCTTGGCAACGCCGGCGGCCACCGTGCCGACACCGACTTCACTGACCAGCTTGACCGAGATATCGGCCTGCTCATTGACGTTCTTGAGATCGTAGATGAGCTGGGCCAGGTCTTCGATGGAATAGATGTCGTGGTGCGGCGGGGGCGAAATCAGGCCCACGCCCGGGGTCGAATGACGCGTCTTGGCGACGATCCAGTCGACCTTGTGGCCGGGCAATTGACCGCCTTCGCCGGGCTTGGCGCCCTGTGCGACCTTGATCTGGATCTGGTCGGAATTGACCAGATATTCGGTGGTGACGCCAAAGCGTCCCGAAGCAACCTGCTTGATGGCCGAACGCAGCGGATTGCGCGAGCCATCGGGCAGGGGCTTGTAGCGGTCGGGTTCTTCGCCGCCCTCGCCGGTATTGGACTTGCCGCCGATCTTGTTCATCGCGATGGCCAGAGTGGTATGCGCCTCGCGGCTGATCGAGCCAAAGGACATCGCGCCGGTTACGAAACGGCGGACGATATTGGCGGCCGGTTCGACCTCATCGAGTTCGACGGCAGGGCCAAGCGGCTTGATGTCGAACAGGTTGCGGATCGCCAGATAGCCATTGTCGCCCGAGTTCACATGGGCGGCAAAACTGTCATAGCGCTCCTGGGCGGTTTCGGGGCTTTCGCCGGCAGTGCGCACGGCATGCTGCAGATCTGCCACCACGTCGGGCGACCAGGCGTGCTTTTCGCCGCGGATGCGGAAGCCGTATTCGCCGCCGACATCGAGCGCCTTGCGCAGCACTGCATCATCGCCAAAGGCCGAGGCATGACGGCGCACGGTTTCCTCAGCAACCTCGGCCAGGCCAACGCCTTCGATGGAGGTTGCGGTGCCGAAGAAATACTTCTTCACAAATTCGGAATTGAGGCCGATGGCGTCGAAGATCTGGGCGCCGCAATAGGACTGGTAGGTCGAAATGCCCATCTTGGACATGACCTTGAGCAGGCCCTTCCCGACGCTCTTGATATAGCGATAGACCACTTCGTCGGCGGACACCTCGGGCGGATACTCGCCTTCGGCATGCAGCGCGGCGAGGGCCTCGAAGGCCAAATACGGGTTGATTGCCTCGGCGCCATAGCCGGCCAGCATGGCGAAATGGTGCATTTCGCGGGCTTCGCCGGTTTCCACCACCAGGCCCGAAGAGGTGCGCAGACCCTTGCGGATCAAATGGTGATGCACGGCAGCGGTCGCCAGCAGCGCGGGAATGGCGATGCGGTCGGCCGCAACCAGGCGGTCGGAGAGAATGATGATGTTATATTCACCCCGCACCGCCTCTTCGGCAATGGCGCAGATGTCGGCCAGCGCGGCTTCCATGCCAGCGGCGCCCTTGTCGGCCATATAGGTGATGTCGATGGTCTTGGTCTTGAACTGGTTGTCGCGCATGTCGCCAATGGCGCGGATCTTTTCGAGATCCTCATTGGTCAGAATGGGCTGACGCACTTCCAGGCGCTTTTCGCGGGACGAGCCTTCGAGATCGAGAATATTGGGGCGCGGGCCGATGAAGCTCACCAGAGACATGACCGATTCCTCACGGATCGGATCAATGGGCGGGTTGGTGACCTGCGCGAAGTTCTGCTTGAAATAGGTGTAGAGGAGCTTGGACTTGTTCGAGAGCGCCGAGATCGGCGTGTCGGTGCCCATCGAGCCCACGGCTTCCTGGCCGGTGGTGGCCATGGGGGCCATCAACAGCTTGAAGTCTTCCTGGGTGTAGCCAAAGGCCTGCAGGCGATCGAGCAGGCTTTCCGAGCTCTTGGGTGCCTGCGGCTCGGTGGGCGGAAGGTCCTCGAGCACGATCTGGCTGCGGGCGAGCCATTCGGCATAGGGGTTCTTGGTGGCGAGGTGCTTCTTGACCTCTTCGTCCGAGATGATGCGGCCTTCTTCGAGGTCGATCAGCAGCATGCGGCCCGGCTGCAGGCGCCAGCGCTCGACGATATCCTCATCGGGAATATCGAGCACGCCCGATTCCGAGGCCAGGACCACATGGCCTTCCTTGGTGACGAGATAGCGCGCCGGACGCAGCCCGTTGCGGTCGAGCGTGGCCACGACAAAGCGGCCGTCCGACAGCGACATGGCGGCCGGCCCATCCCAGGGTTCCATCAGGGCCGCGTGATATTCGTAGAAGGCGCGGCGCTCTTCATCCATCAGCGAGTTGCCGGCCCAGGCTTCGGGGATCAGCATCATGGCTGCGTGCGGCAGCGAATAGCCGCCGCGCACGAGGAACTCGAGCGCGTTGTCGAAGCAGGCCGTATCCGACTGCCCCTCATAAGAGATCGGCCAGATCTTGGTGATGTCATCGCCGAACTTGGGCGAGGAAACCGACGCCTGTCGCGCCGCCATCCAGTTGACGTTGCCGCGAATGGTGTTGATCTCACCATTGTGGGTGGTCATGCGATAGGGGTGGGCCAGCTTCCAGGAGGGGAAGGTATTGGTGGAAAAGCGCTGGTGCACAAGCGCGATGGCGCTTTCGAAGGCCTCGTCATGCAGGTCCGTATAGAAGGCGCCAAGCTGGTCGGCCAGGAACATGCCCTTATAGACAATGGTGCGGGCTGACATTGAAACGACATAGAAGCCGTTGTCGCTGTCGCTTTCGGGCGCGTCCTTGTAGACCGAGTTGGAGATCACCTTGCGCACGATCAGCAGCTTGCGCTCGAACTCATCGATCGAGAGGCCTTCAGGGCGCGCAATGACCATCTGTTCGATGATCGGCTGGGTGGCAATGACGCCTTCGGACAGCCGCGAATTGTCGGTTGGCACGGTGCGTTCGCCGAGCAGTTCGAGCCCTTCGGCCTCAAGGCAGCGGCGCACCACCACGGCACACTTGTCGCGCAGGGCAACATCATTGGGATAAAAGATCATCGCCACGGCGTAGTGGTGCTTTTCGGGCAGGGCGAAGGGCAGCACCTTGGCGAAGAAGGCGTGCGGTGTCTGCACCAGAATGCCGGCGCCGTCGCCCATCAGCGGGTCGGCGCCCACCGCGCCGCGATGCTCCAGGTTCTCGAGAATTTCGAGACCCTTCTGCACCACTTCGTGGCTGGGCTTGTTCTTGATGTTCGCGATCATGCCGATGCCGCAGGCATCATGCTCGTGGGCCGGATCATAAAGACCCTGGGCCTGGGGACGGCCATCGACGCGCTTGCCGTCCAGAATCAGGGTTTTGCGATTGGCTGTTTCGGTCTGGGCGGTGATGCCGGTCCGTACGTTTGCCATTGCTCAACCTCGTTCTGTTCGGGCCCTGAACTGGGGCCAATGTTTCGTCTTGCGCATCCTGCTATTGCCGACGGGGCCGGCCGGGCGGATGCATGGTTTCCTCTGGGGCGCAGTGTTCAGCCGGGTCGTACTACACGAGTACGGCTCGAATGAGCAAATTGCGTTCCTGCATGGGGAGCGGCACTGCATCCAAATGGCCGCTCATATTCGGGCTCTATCTTAGCCCCGCCTGTCCGTTTCCGCTATCGACTAGCGGTCCAGCCGGACCAGCGTGCGCGCTGGCCGCGGAGAGCGGGGCGACGCGTGAGATAGGACAGAGATGCTGCCCTAACGCCTGCACATTTGCATAATTCAAAACTAGGGGCAAGCCATTTTGCCACCAGTCCGACACAAAAAATAGGACTTGGCTGCAAAAACAATAGGAAACTGTAGGACAATAGGCCCCAAACGCATTGGGCGCCCCGTCGGGGCGCCCAATCTCTATCCGTCCGGTCTAGAAATCCTATTCGAGATGGGATTTGATGAACCACAAATTCTTGTCGAGGTCGCGCGAATAGGCGGTCAGAATATCGGCGGTGTCGGCATCGCCGGCTTCGTCGGTGGTGTCGATATCCTTGCGCACCTGGTTGGCCAGCTTGCCAAAGCGCTCGGCCAGGGCGGCAAGGTGATCGGAAACCTTCTTGATGTCGGTGGGATAGGCATCAAGGCTAGTGGTCTTGGCAACGGTCTGGCTGGTGCCATCCGGTGTGCCGTCGAGCTGGGCGATACGCTCGGCCATCACATCGACATGGCCATCAATGGCAGCCCGCATCGGATCGAGCATTTCATGCACGGCGATGAAATTGGGGCCTTTCAAATTCCAGTGAGCCTGCTTTGTGGCGAGGGCCAGATCAATGCTGTCGGCAAGGCGGGCATTGAGCACGTCGATCACCGCAGATTTGGCATTGGCCTTGAGGTCGATGCTTGGCGTTTTCATGGGGTTCCTATCCTGACGCTTGTGTTGATTGAGATGGCGCGGCGGCCTTGCCCAATCAACTGCCCAGCACGCGGAACCGTTCCAATGCCGATGGGGAGTACGCTATTCGGCTGGTGCGGGCTTTGGATCCGGCATCGTGGATGCGGCGCGCCGCGTGATGGGCAGGATCAGGATGAAGCAGACCACCGGCAGGAGCGCCAGGCCGGTCCATGTCCAGAGCGTTGCGGAAACGCCGACCTGGCCAATAGCCAGAGCCATGGCAAAGGGGGCTGTTGCCGCGGCCATCTGGCGGGCCGCAGAGATCAGCCCCTGGCGGGCCCCGTAATTGTGCTGGCCAAACAGGTGCAGCGGCAGGGAGCCGGAGACAATGCTGGTGAGCCCCGAACCCAGTCCAAAGAGCAGGGCAAAGGCCATTGCACCGGCCAGAGCGGGAGCCGAGATGGCGAGCAGCAGCAGGGCTATCGGCAGGGTCGCGGCGGCGATGATGGCCAGGGCTGTCGGGCGCAAGCGGCCGCCGAACACCATGTTGACCAGTCGCGCCAGAACCTGGGCCGGTCCAAAAATGCTTGAGATCAGCAGGACGTACGTGCCAAGGTCGAGCGCCTGCAGCAGCGGCAGCATCTGCAGGGTCACTGCTGCCAGCACCAGTCCTTGCAGGGCAAACCCGACCAGCACCAGCGGAAAAAGCCATTTGCTTTTGGGACTATCGGACGGGGGCATTGCCAGCGCCCGGGTCGTGGCGGCATCGGTCGGCGCTGTCGCGGCACGATTTGACATTCGGCCCAGCCAGAGATGCAGCGGCAGGCAAATCAGCAGGTTCATGCCGGCGAAAACCACATAGCTGCCGCGCCAGCCGATCTGGTCTTCAAACACTGCTGTTAAGGGCCAGAACAGGGTCGAGGCAAAACCGGCGATCAGGGTGAGATGGGTGATGCTGGCCTGCGCCTGCCGCCCGGCCAATTGCACCAATACAGCGAAGGCGGCGGCATAGAGCACCAAAGTGGACGCGATTTCCATGCCGCCGAGGGCCAGTGCAAAGACCGTCCCGTTTGGTGCAATGGCCATCAGAAGCAGGAAGATCGTGACCAGGATTGAGCCCAGGCTCATGGCGCGGGCGGCGCCGAACCGGTCCAGCATGCGTCCGGTCCATGGCGCCGCCAAACCGCCGATCAGCAGGGCGACAGTCAGGGCGCCGAAGATCCATTCGGGCGACAGGCCAAAACTGTCCCCGATGGCCGGGGCCAACACGCTGAAGGAATAATAGAGCGAGCCATAGCCCACGATCTGGGTGATGCCGAGCGCCCAGACGGCGGTCGCGGGGACGGGCTTGGACATGGCGATAGGGTTCGCTTTACGTGGCGGTCAGGCGCAGCAGGCGGCGGATTGGGTCGCCGGGCCGCAGCAGGCTCCCTCCGGCTGGCTGGCGCGATGACGGGGCTTGCAGATGGCGGGGCGCATTGCCAGTTCCAGCTCCATGCGGCCCTGCCCTTTCTCAACGCGGGCGATATCAAAAACCTGCATGGCTTCGCCGGGACGGCTGATTTCGATGGTGACCCGGGATGAAGGGTCCATGCTCAGGGCCTGTTCGACACGGGCAAGAATGGAAAGAAACTTGCCCACGCTCATCGTGTCGTTTCCCTCCCGGGCCGGCAGGTCTTCCACCTGCAGGACCGTTTCGGCCCACTGGTCCGGGTTGCCGCCGCAGTCGAGGGCAGAAAAATGTGCCGCCTTGATCTCGGTGACATGGTAGCCGGGCTGGATGGTTCGTCCGGCATAGTTGAAGACCAGCGGCAGGGCGGTGTGCGGCTCCAGGCGAGCGCGCAACTGGCCAAGGGTGTGGTCGGGCTGGATCATGGAGGTGACAGGCGCGTTCATTGGTTCTACCATTATCTCAATCTTTCAAGAGATATTGAAATGAGAATGGACGAAAAGCAAGCCCTTGATGCCTTTGGCGCGCTCTCGCAGGACACGCGGCTGCGCATCGTGCGGGCATTGGTGATAGCGGGTGAAGGTGGCATGGCTGCGGGGGCCATCAGCGAGGCGGTGGGGGCATCGTCCTCGCGCACCTCGTTTCACCTGGCGCATCTGGAGCGCTCCGGTCTGATTGCATCGCGCCGCGAAGCGCGCTCGATCCTCTATACGGCCAATTTCGCCGGCCTGTCCGGGCTGGTGGACTTTCTGATGCGCGATTGCTGCCAGGGGCACCCGGCCATGGTGGCCGGTGTCACCCATGCGGCCGAGGCGTGCTGCGCGCCAGACCCTGGCGCATGAAAAAAGGCGCGGCCCTTGCGGACCGCGCCTTCATCATTCCGATGGACTCGGAAAGGTCTAGTTCACGGATTTGTCCTCGATGGTGGCGGTGCCGCCATTGATCTGGATGGTGCGCGCCTTCTTGCTCTCGGGCAGTTCGCGCTTCAGTTCCAGATGCAGCAGGCCGTTCTCAAGGGTTGCGCCTTGCACCTCGACATAGTCGGCAAGCTGGAAGCGCAGCTCGAAGGCGCGCTCGGCGATGCCGCGATGGAGGAACTCACGCTTGTCCTCACCGCTCTCGGAGGGCTTGGCGCCTTTGACGACGAGGCTGTTTTCCTTGGTCTCCACGGCGATATCGCCATTGGAGAACCCGGCTACCGCAATCGAGATCCGATAGGTATCATCGCCGGTGCGCTCGATATTGTAGGGCGGATAGGTCTTGGCTTCCTGTGCGCCCAGGCTGTCGAGGCGGTTGAACAGCCGGTCAAAGCCGACAGTGGAGCGGTAGAAGGGGGAAAAATCGATGGTCTGCATTTGTCACATTCTCCTGATTGAGCAACGTGGTTGAGTGTCGACCGGTGCCTGTGGCGGCGCTCCCTTGAATAGGCGAGACCGCTTGGACAGGGCCGGTGTCCCCGGTATTCCCGGCGAACAGCATTGATGTAGGTGCGGTCAAAGCCGGTTCAAGAGCTCGGCGAGATGAACCCAAGATGAATGATCTGCTCCGCTCCGGTTCAGGTGCATTGGCCTAGAAGGGGGCATGTGAACGTAGCCGGACAGCTCCGGCAGAGGCGTTCGCAACCCTGACGGTCCCGTCAACCCGCCCCCCGCATGGGACCGCGCAGACAAGGAAAGCCAGCAGCCAGACCGGTTGCTGGCTTTTCTTTTTTCACAATGCCCGATTAAGGTCGCCGCCATAGCGGAAACGAGGGCAGGCATTGTCAGCGCAAGTTGAACCAAACGGACCCAGGCTGGTGTCCATCCCGACCAATCCGGTGCCCGAAGGCGCGCGGGTGGGGTATTTCACCACCTCGGACAAGGTGCGGCTGCGCTATGCGCTATGGCCGAAGACCGAGGGGCCGCAACGCGGGACGGTGTGCCTGGTGCAGGGGCGAACCGAATATATCGAGAAATACTTCGAGACCATTGCCGCGTTCCGCAAGCGCGGCTTTGCGGTGGCAACATTTGACTGGCGCGGGCAGGGCGGCTCGGACCGGCTGATCGGCAACCAGCATGTGGGTTATGTCGATCGCTTCGAGGATTACTGGACCGATCTGCGCTGTTTTCACGCGGAGATCCTGCTGCCCGATTGTCCGCCGCCCTTTTACCTGGTGGGCCATTCCATGGGCGGGCTGGCCAGCCTGATCGCGACGACGCGCGACCGGATGATGTTCGACCGGGTGTTTCTCAGCGCGCCCATGGTGGGCCTGCATGGCCTGGATCACAGCCTGCATCGCTGGGCCGCCGTGGCCGAAGCGGTGAGCTTTTTCGGGCTCGGGCATTTGCCGCTCAAGCGCAAGGGCGACCGGCGGCCGGACGAAAGCATGTATCCGGACAATCCCTTGACCTCGGACATGCTGCGCTACAAGCGCATGGTCGAAACCATAAGGGCCGATGACGGGCTTTATGTCGGTTCGCCCAGCTTCCGCTGGCTGGGCGCCTCCATGCGCGCCATGCTCGAAACAAGGCAGGACAGGTTTCCCGGCGAAATCCGCATTCCCCTTTTGATCCTGGCGGCGGCGCGGGAGCGGATCGTCTCCACCCCGGCCATCGAACAACTTGGCCTGCGTCTGCGCACGGGGCGGCATATGGTGATCGCCGGATCGCGCCACGAGATGTTCATGGAGGCGGACCCGGTGCGCGGCCAGGTGTTTGCGGCTTTCGATGCGTTCATTACGGAGCAGAGCACGTGAGTGAAATGAGTGAGAGCCGAAGACGCGCGCAGATCAACGATGCCATGCGCGCTGACATGGACAATGCCGTACTGTGCTGGCTGGCAACGGTCGATGCGGACGGAGTGCCCAACGTTACGCCCAAGGAGATCTTCGCTGCTCATGGTGATGACACCATTCTCATCGCCGATATCGCGTCGACCAATAGCGTCCGCAATCTCTCCGCCCACCCCAAGGTCTGCGTAAGTTTCGTCGACGTGTTCCGGCAGAAGGGATTCAAGGTCGTCGGCACGGCGCGCCTGGTGGCGCCGAACGACGCGGATTTCACGCAGATGTGCGCGCCATTGCGGATATTGACGGGTGGAGCCTTCCCGATCAGGCACGTCATTGCGGTGGGCGTCGAAAAGGTGTCGCGCATCTGGGCACCAAGCTACAGCCTCTTTCCCGAGCGCAGTGAAGCAGAACTCATGGATGCGGCCTATCGCACCTATGGGGTGCGCCCCGAGCCTGATGTTCCCTAGACGGTGTTGATCAGCTCCAGCGCCCTGTCGAGCAGTTCAGGGGTTGCGGCGGCCACCACATTGCCGCCGCCGCTGGGCTCGGAGCCGTCCCAGCAGGCGATGGCGCCACCGGCTTCGCGGATGATCGGCACCAAAGCGGCGATGTCATAGGTGTTGAGATAGGGCTCGATGACGAGGTCGGCCTGGCCGGCCGCCAGCAGGGCATAGCCGTAGCAATCCATGCCAAAGCGTTGCAGGCGCGTGGCCTGTTCCACCGCCAGCCATTTGCTCCAGTGTTCACCCTGAAACAGGTTCGGCGTGGTTGTGAAGACGCGCGCGGCGGCCAGTTCGGTCTGGCCGCTGGTCTGGTTGGTGCGCAACAACTCGCCGCGCCGATAGCTTGAGCGGCCCGGTACGGCAATGAACTCCTCGCCGATAAAGGGCTGGCTCATCAGCCCGGCCACCGCCACCCCATCAATGGCAAAGCCGATCAGCGTGCCCCAGACCGGTGCGCCTGAAATGAAAGCGCGCGTGCCATCGACGGGGTCGATGATCCAGCTATGGTGCCCTTGCCCGGTTGTGCCCCATTCCTCACCGATGATCTGATGATCTGGAAAGGCCTGGGCGATGATGTCGCGGATGACGGTTTCAGCCCCCTTGTCTGCCTCGGTGACCGGATCGAAACCGGCAGCGAGCTTGTTGTCGATGGCAAGCGGGGTGCGGAACAGGGGCAGGGTGTGCTGCGCGGCTGCCGCGCTGGCCTGGCGCAGAACCGCTTCAATCCGGGCAAAATCGATCGAGTTGGCGGGCATATCGGGACTTTCGAGGCTATAGGTCAGACAAAAAGCAAATCTGACAAGGATTTACTTGCGAACACTTTTGGTTGAACGGCAAAGGCGGCAGAATTTGTCCCGGATTTTCTGTGTCGTTTCTGATTCATTTTTGCAACAAGGCGGGCGGGAACTGCTGTGGACCGGGGCGGGAAGACTTGTCCAAAGGCGCGAATGGGTTCATCGACAAGGGGCATGGTGCGTTGCCGAACGGCCCGGCATCTGGGTGCCGCGTTCGGTGAACATCGTTCCTCCCTTGACTGGGGCCGTCTTTGGGGGCGGCCCCTTTTGTTTGTCCGGGTTTATTCTGCCGCGGCCTGTTCGGGCAAGGTGGAGATGCCGGCCAAGGCAACCAGATCGATCCCCACCAGGGTCATGATCAGCCGCTCGATCAGCGCCTTGATGGTGTCAAAGCCGGCATTTTTCTCCAACGTCACCTCGTTCATATAGAGGTGACGGCTGATTTCGATCTGCAGGGCATGCACGCCATGTTGCGGGCGGCCATATGCGCGGGTACAGAAGCCGCCGGCATAGGGCCGGTTGCGGGCCACCCGCAGGCCTGCCGAGGCAAATACGGTTTCGACCAGATCGACCAGCGGACCGGCGCAGGTGGTGCCATAGCGGTCGCCCAGCACGATATCGGGCGTGGCCCGCTCGCCATGGCGGCCCAGCCGCGGCATGGAGTGGCAGTCGATCAGCACGCCCAGGCCGAACTTGGCCACGCTTTCGGAAAGCAGTTTCTGCAGCGCCGCGTGATAGGGGTGATAGATGCCCTCAATACGCATGCGCGCATCTTCCAGCGTCAGGCGTTCGCGATAGATGGGCTTGTTCTCGGCCACCACGCGGGCCAGCGTGCCCAGTCCGGCCGCAACGCGGGGGGAGCTGGTGTTGAACCGGTCCGATAGCGGTTCGACGAACATTGTGGGGTCCAGTTCCCAAGGCTCGCGATTGACGTCGAGATAGGCCCTGGGGAAATGCGCCCTGAGCAGCGGCGCGCCCAGATGGGGCGCCCGGCCGAACAATTCATCGACAAAGGCGTCCTCGGACTGGCGGATCGAGAGGTGGTCCAGCCGCGCCATGGCCAGGAACCGTTCGGGATAGACCCGGCCCGAATGGGGCGAGTTGAACACGACAGGCGCGACCAGCCGTCGTGGACGGATCGTTTCAAATGCCGGTTGATCCCAATAGTCGGACCGCACGCCGTCTCCCCCAATATGGCGGTATGGTCCGCCAGAAAGTGATTTGCTGGAGTTAAGTTTCGCGCGCGGCGGCGCGATTGTCCAGAATTGTTGCATTTGTGCGAACAACGCGGAAAAGGGCGCACTGGATGCAGTGAGAGGTTGCGAAAGCGGTACGGTGGCATAAACATCGGCGCAAATACCGACTCAGCCGCTGGCTCTGCCCCAAGAGGACCCTTGATGAAGCGAATCCTGCTCGCCGAAGACGACAATGATATGCGCCAGTTCCTGACGCGGGCGCTCAAGAATGCCGGCTATGAGGTTGTGTCCTTCGACAATGGACTGTCGGCCTATGAGCGGCTGCGCGAAGAACCGTTCTCGCTGCTGCTGAGCGATATCGTGATGCCGGAAATGGACGGGATCGAGCTGGCGCGCCGCGCCACCGAGCTCGACCCCGACCTCAAGGTGATGTTCATCACCGGCTTTGCCGCCGTGGCGCTCAACCCGGACAGCGATGCGCCCAAGGATGCCTCCGTGCTCTCAAAACCCTTTCACCTCAAGGATCTGGTCAACGAGGTCGAGCGCCTGCTGGCCGCCTAGGAAACGCTACTGCGGCGGCCATCTGACGCGCATTTTCTGCGCTTCCGGTGCTCATGTACTCATGTACGCTCCGCTCCAGGGCTCGAGAATGCACGCCAGTGGATTCACCGCAGCGAGTTTCCACAGAGGTCGAACTCTTCTGATTTGCCCTCTTGACCCCCCGAGGGGTTTTATGGTCTATCCGCGCCACCGGATCGGCACAGCCAGTCCGGCCCGGAGAGATGGGCGTATAGCTCAGCGGGAGAGCACTACGTTGACATCGTAGGGGTCACAAGTTCGATCCTTGTTACGCCCACCATCTCTTTCCGGTTCGCTTTGCTTCCCTCAGGGGAAAAAAGGCGATGTGGGAGTATAGCTCAGCGGGAGAGCATTCGCTTCACACGCGAAGGGTCACAAGTTCAATCCTTGTTACTCCCACCATTTTTCTTCAAGTGATAACGGCCTGCATCCGGCGTTCTTCTGCGCTCCGGTGCTCACGTACCCACGTACGCTCCGCTCCGGTGCTCGAAGAGCCACCGGCTTCGACTCGTTCTGACTTGAAGAAGCCCGCTGCCCGGGCAGATGGTGCCCTGACCCGACCTGGCAACGACCTTTCGATCACCACATCGTCTGTTTCGCCCTTTCGGGCCAGGCCTTGTCATAGCTCTCGCCGCCCACTCGCTGGCCGGTCATTGCCGCCAGGATCTGGCCCGGGGTGGGCAGGCTTGTCGGGTCGACATGGCGTTCGGGGTTCCAGAGTTCGGAGCGGAGAACCGCGCGGGCGCACTGAAAATAGATCTCATCGATATCAAGGACGACCACCGAGCGCGGCGCCTTGTCCTCAACCGCGAAGCTTTCGAGCAGGGCCGGATCGATGGAGAGATGCGCACGGCCATTGACGCGCAAGGTGGTGCCCGCGCCGGGAATGAGGAAAAGCAGCGCGCAGCGCGGGTCGCGCACAATGTTGCGCAGGCTGTCGATGCGGTTATTGCCACGCCGGTCAGGCAGCATCAGGGTTTTGTCATCATGGATGCGTACAAATCCAGGCTTGTCGCCACGCGGAGAGCAATCAAGGCCTTCGGGTCCGATGGTGGCGAGCGCGGCAAAGGGGCTGACTTCGATCAGGCGCCGATAATCGGGCGTTATGGCGTGCGCCACCTTGGCGGTCGAAGCGGGCGCTGGGGCGGGTTGATAGAGCGCCTCAAGCTGGTCGAGGGAAACAATCTTGGTCATGAATAAGCCCTGGGAACCGCGTCGTGATCGAGCGCGCGCTGGGATTGATGTGTAACCAAGCCTATATGACAAACGAAACACAGGTCGAGACAAGGAGTGATGCCATGGATGCGCAAACTTTCCCCGTGACCCGCACCGATGCCGAATGGCGCGCGCGGCTGAGCGAAGAGCAATATTACATCATGCGCCAGCACGGCACTGAGCGGCCGGGCTCCTGCGCCCTGTTGCACGAAAAGCGGCCCGGCACGTTTTCCTGCGCCGGCTGCGACAGCCCGCTCTTCGCCGCGACGCTGAAATTCGAGAGCGGTACAGGCTGGCCGAGCTTTAACGATCCGATCCCCGGTGCGGTTGAAACCACCACCGACCGCAGCCACGGCATGGTGCGCACCGAAGTGCATTGCGCCACCTGTGGCAGCCATCTGGGCCATGTCTTCCCCGATGGTCCGCCTCCGACGGGCCTGCGCTATTGCATCAATGGCGTGGCGCTCGACTTCACGCCCGAAGCATGAAGTTTTCTGCCAATCTGAGCATGCTCTATACCGAGCATGACTTTCTTGATCGCTTCGCCGCCGCAGCCGCTGATGGCTTCGGCGGCGTTGAATTTGTGTCCCCCTATTATCATGAGCCCGACACCGTGCGCCAGGCGGCACAAGCGGCCGGGGTGCAGGTGGTGCTGTTCAATGCGCCGGCCGGCGATTGGGCGACGGGGGAGCGGGGCTGCGCCTGCCAGCCTGGTCAGCAGGCCCGGTTTCGCGCCGAGATCGACCGGGCGATCGATTATGCCAGGGCGCTGGCTTGTCCGCGCCTCCATATCATGGCCGGCCTCGTCCCGGAGGGTGTCACCACGGCCGAGGCGGAGGCCGTGTTCATCGACAATCTGGGCTGGGCCGCCGAGCGGCTGGCGGGCGCTGGCGTCGTCGGGCTGATCGAGCCGATCAATCCGGTCGATATGCCCGGCTATGGGCTATCCCGTCTCGACCAGGCCGAGCGGGTGCTGGCGGCGGTGGGGCACGACAATCTGCGCCTGCAATATGATGTCTATCACATGGCCATGATGGGCGAAGCTGTGGTGACCCAGTTCACGCGCCTGCTGCCGATCATCGACCATATCCAGATCGCCGACAGGCCGGGCCGGCATGAGCCGGGCAGCGGCACCATCGATTTTCCGTCCGTGTTCACGGCTATCCGTTCGAGCGGCTACCAGGGTTGGGTGGGGGCGGAATATCTGCCGGCCGCAGGGACCAGCATGGGGCTCGGCTGGCGCGAGCGCGCCTGAAATTCAGGTGCCGCGCGGCTTGGCGCGACTGGTGGCGGGTGCGGCCAGAGGATCGTCCGGCCAGGGATGGCGCGGATATCGGCCCTTGAGGTCGCGTGCCACATCCTTCCAGCTGCCGCGCCAGAAGCCGGGCAGGTCCCGCGTGGTCTGGATCGGGCGATGGGCCGGCGACAGCAGCACCAGCAAGAGCGGTATCCGGCCATTGGCAATACTGGGGTGCCGGTCGAGCCCGAACAGTTCCTGCACCCGGATTTCCAGCGCCGGACCGTTTTCGGCCCCATAGTCGATGGGCAGGTGACTGCCCGAGGGCGCGTGGAAATGGCTGGGCAGCAGCTTTTCCATTTCCTGCTTTTTCGCCCAGGGCAGCAGGGCTTCCAGCGCCGATCCGAGATGCTCGGCAGTGATCGCGGACAGCCGGGTTTCACCCAGAATGTGCGGGGTCAGCCAGGCCGGGTCGGCGGACAAAGCCATGTCGGACAGGTCGGGCCAATCCGCCCCCAGGCTGTGATGCAAAAAACTGGCGCGGGCGCGCTGGGCTTTCTGTTCCTTGCTCCAGGGCAGGGTGTCGACCCGCTTGACGGCTGCTTCGGCCAGGAGCCCGGCTGCGGCGTCAAAATCGGTCACCGGCGCGGTTTCGTCGGCCAGCCGCAAGGCGTCGAGCCGGCGCTGCCGGCGGGCGCGGACGGCGCCGCTCCCCGGATCGAAACTGAGGCTGGTTTGAGTGCGGATATGGCTGGCAAACAGGGTTTCGAGTTCGCTCGCATCGAGAGCGGCGGCCGATCGGATGCGGCCTTGTGTGGCGCTGCCGGTCACATCGGCAACGACGATAAAGGGCGCGCCGGCCAGGGCGTGTGTCTCGTCAAGCTGGGCCTGCCGTCCATTGGCCAGGCGAAAGCGGCCACGGGCCCCGGCCGATTGCGCCACCCGGTCGGGAAAGGCGCGGGCGAGGTGATGGCCGGGGGACAGGCCTTCGCCCGAGGACCCACCGGCCAGCTTTGCCCAGCGCCGGGCCAGGCTGCGGGCCTCCTCGGCGCGGCGCGATCGATCCATGCGAAAGCGCTCAAGGCGGCGGCCGAGATCGATGTCGTCCCCACCCAGCCCCCGCTCGCCGATCAGCACGGCCAGTTCGGCAGCGGTTTGCGCATCGCCATCTTCGGCGTCGGCCACCACCATATGGGCGAGGCGCGGATGCAGCGGCAATTTTGCAAGGGCTTTGCCGGCCGGCGTGAGGTGTCCGGCTTGATCGATGGCGTCGAGGCGAGACAGGAGCGCTTTGGCCTCGGCCCAGGCCGGGGCAGGCGGGGGATCGAGGAAGGCCAGCGCCTGCGGGTCGGTGACGCCCCAACTGGCGAGGTCGAGCAACAGGCCAGACAGATCAGCGGCTAGGATTTCCGGGGTTTCGAACGGTTCGAGCGCGGCACTCTGGCCCTGGTGCCAGAGCCGGATGCAGACGCCGGGGCTGGTGCGCCCGGCCCGGCCGCGGCGCTGGTCGGCACCGGCACGGGACACCCTTCGGGTGGCGAGGCTCGTCATGCCGGTGGCGGGTTCATAGACCGGCACGCGGCGGAATCCACTGTCGACGACGATGCGCACGCCCTCAATGGTCAGCGAGGTTTCGGCAATCGAGGTCGCCAGCACGATCTTGCGGCGACCTTCGGGCGCGGGCTGGATGGCGCGATCCTGCTCGGCGGGCGAGAGCTGGCCATAAAGTGGCGCCAGATCGGTATTGGCGGGCAGGCGCGTCGCGAGCCGTTCGGCGGTACGGATGATCTCGCCCTGCCCTGGCAGGAACACCAGCACCGATCCCTCATGCTCGCGCAGGGCAGCGAGCGTCGCGCCGGCCACCTGGTCTTCGAGGCGCTGCAGCGGGTCGGGCTCGACATGTAAGGTTTCGACCGGAAAGGTGCGGCCGGGGCTGTCGATGACCGGCGCGTCATCGAGCAATGCGGCGACACGCGCGCCATCGATGGTGGCGGACATGACGAGAAGTCTCAGGTCCGGCCGCAGGGCGCGGGCATCGAGCGCCAAAGCCAGACCCAGATCGCCATCCAGGCTGCGTTCATGAAATTCATCGAAGATGACGGCGGCGACGCCGCTGAGTTCCGGGTCATCAAGCAGCATGCGGGTAAACACGCCCTCCGTCACCACCTCGATGCGGGTGCGGGCGGACACTTTGGTCTCCATGCGCACGCGATAGCCCACGGTCTGCCCGACCTCTTCACCCAGCAGCCGGGCCATCTGCCGGGCAGCGGCCCGGGCGGCCAGCCGGCGCGGCTCGAGCATGATGATGCGACGGTCGTCGCGCCAGGGTGCCTCCAATAGCGCCAGGGGCACGCGCGTCGTCTTGCCGGCACCAGGCTGGGCCACAAGCACGGCGGACATCCCCTGCGTCAAGGCTTTGGCAAGAGCGGGCAGGGCGGCATCGATGGGCAGCGGCGGCATGGCGTGGGACATAAAGAGCCGATAGCCCTTGCGGCCGCCAGCACGCAAGGGGTGTCACGACCCGCGCTGCCTTAGGAGCTTGTTCATCGCAAGCGTACTTGCGGGTTCTCCTTTGTGCCAGAAAGGGTTAGGGTGCTTGCTGATCCAGAAATTGCCCGGAGCGGCGCATGCAACTGACCCGTATCGCCAATGACCAGATCACCGTCGATATCGCGGCGCTTGGTGCGGAGATGCAGTCGATCCAGACGCGCGATGGCCGCCACTGGCTCTGGCATGGCGACGCGACCTATTGGACCGGCCGGTCGCCCCTGCTGTTTCCCATTGTCGGCAAGGCGCCCAATGACACGGTGACCGTGGACGGTGTGCCGTTCCAGATGAGCCAGCATGGCTTTGCCCGGCGCAGCAATTTTTCGCTCATGGTCGAGGAGTCGGATCGTTGCGTCTATCGGCTGACCGCTTCCGAGGCGAGCCGGGCCATGTATCCCTTCAACTTCGAACTCGATGTCGAGCACCGGGTGGAAGGTCGCGCCGTGGTGGTGAGCGCCATAGTTACCAATCGTGACCATAAGATCATGCCCTTCGGCATCGGCTTTCACCCGGCCTTTGCCTGGCCGCTGCCGGGCGCAGAGGGAGCGCCGCATGGCGTCGAACTGGATCAAGGCGGCGCTCCGGCGCTGCATCGGCTGTCGGGCGGGCTGGTGGACCCCAGGACACTGCCCTCGCCCTTTGAAGCGGGGCGGTTGACGCTCGACCACAGCCTGTTTGCGGACGACGCCATGCTGTTTCCCGATGGGGCAGGCGCCGGGCTGGTCTATGGACCGGTCGAGGGGCCAAGCGTGCACTTCACCTGGGAGAACCTCCCCAATTTCGCACTCTGGACCAAGCCGGGCGCCGGCTTTGTCTGCCTTGAACCCTGGCATGGCACCGCGGCCGAAATTGGCGGATCGGAAGAATTGAGCGAACGGCCATATTCCGAATTGCTGGGGCCAGGCGCGACGGCACGATACAGCTTCCGGGCGGAACTGAGGGGTTAATCGATCGCCATTTGAGCACAGCTCACATGGCCTCCTTGTCTCGATTCCCCCCACCGGGGAGAAACGCCTACCGACGACGCGAAATTACTCCGCTGCACCGCGTTCCTCGACCAGCTCGTCCGGGCCGTTGGGATCGCCCGGAGCCGTCTCGGCGCCCAGATCCGGAAAGGCGGCGATGCGCTGGTTGCGGAAATCGGTGCGCAGCACGATCAGCCCGCGTTCCTCGAACCAGGTCAAAAGGCGCCGGGCACGGCTCGATGAATGGGTGCCATAAAGCCGGGCCAGCGTGGCGTCGGACGGGCAGGGGGCGCCGGTGAGCGCCGCCTGGGCAATGACCAGGAACACGCCCTGCACATCATCGGTCAGCGTTTCGGACAAGCTCAGCGCCTGCTGCCAGCCATCGGAGGACGCGGTCTGTTCGTCAGGCGCCACCCGGGCCACGGCAAGCAACCGCTTGAAGGCCGGCAGGGCCGGTGGATCACCCGGCACGCGGCGGATGCGGCAGCGCACCAGGAAATCCTGATAGAGCTGGGCCGTGGTGCGAAAGCCGGCATCGGGGTCGCTCATCAGTTCGACCATCACCGCCTGGATCATGGCGTCGCGCTCGGCCTCGTCGATCTCGGGGAAGAGCGAGCCTGGCTCCTCGGGTGCTTCGGCGCGGGCTTTGGCACGGGCCTCGGCGACCTGGGCGAGCAATTCATTGGTCGATGGCGGCGGGGGCGGGGCCGGGCGGCGCGCGACCGGGCGGGCCAGTTCCTCGGGGTCCTGGGTGAAAATGAGATCGGCCGCGTCGGCCGGTGCCTCGGGCAAAGGTGTCAGCTTGGGGCTGGTCGAGCGGGCCGAGGTTTCTACAGATCCGATGACGATGGGCAGGGGCCGGCGCGAGATGGCGGGCCCGAGGGCCACGAAATGGCCGCGCGCCAGATCGCGGAACTGTTCGGCCTGGCGGCGATCCATGCCCAGCAGGTCGGCGGCGCGCGCCATGTCGATATCGAGAAAGGTGCGGCCCATGAGGAAATTGGAAGCCTCTGCCGCCACGTTCTTGGCCAGCTTGGCCAGGCGCTGGGTCGCGATCACGCCAGCCAGGCCCCGCTTGCGGCCGCGGCACATCAGATTGGTCATGGCGCCCAGCGAGAGCTTGCGCGCTTCGTCCGAGACCTCGCCGCCAGCGGCGGGCGCAAAAAGCTGAGCCTCGTCGACCACGACCAGCACCGGATACCAGAAATCGCGGTCGGCATCGAACATGCCACCGAGAAAGGCGGCAGCCGCGCGCATCTGCTGCTCGGCGTCGAGCCCTTCAAGATTGAGCACTACGGAGACACGGTGCTGGCGCACGCGATTGGCGATGCGGGTCAATTCGCTTTCGGTGCGCGTGGCGTCGACCACCAGATGCCCGTACTTGTCGGACAGCGTGACGAAATCACCCTCGGGATCAATGATGCATTGCTGCACCCATTGGGCAGATTGCTCCAGCAGGCGGCGCAGCAGATGGGACTTGCCGGACCCCGAATTGCCCTGCACCAGCAGGCGCGTGGCGAGCAATTCCTCAAGATCCATGTGGGCTGGGCCGGATCCCCGGCTTTCTCCCATGTCGATGGCGACCTGCATCATCTCTCCGGCTGGATGCGTCTCATCTCCAGCGGGAAGGCAGACGCACGGCTAACTGACTATTTGCGAGTGATAGCACATAGCCTCACCGATTCGCCCAATCGGCGAAAGCCCGGTTCCACAGGCCAGTCAGTCCGGCTTGCGGGCGATCAGGAAGAGCGCGGATTTCGGGTTGGGGCGCCAGTCATGCTCGATGACAAAACCGGTCCGGATCATGTCGGCGCGCAACTGGTCGGGGGTCATCACATTGAGCATGGGCAGCAGGCCCAGGGCGCGACCGAGCGGGGCGACATAGCCGAACCATTTCATGGAATCGCCCAGACAGGCCGTGCTCGACACGAACCGTCCGCCGGGTTTGAGCATCTCATAGACCCGCGCGATGACCGCCTGCCGGTCCTTGAGCAGATGCAGGATGGAGAGGTCCAGCACCATGTCATAGCGGCCCGGCTCCACCGCAATGCTGGTGATGTCGCCCTGTTCGAAGGTGACATTGTCCACACCGGCTTCGGCGGCGCGCTGGCGGGCCATGTCGAGCATGCGGGTGGAGAAATCAATGGCGCGGACGCTGCGCACATGCGGGGCATGGGCAATGGCGGTGCCTCCCGTGCCGCAGCCAAACTCGAAGATCTCCATCTCCGGGGTGAGATGCGCCTGGGTGCGCGCGAGCTTGGTGCGGTAGGCGTCTTCATCGGCAATTGGCTGGGCGGCATATTTGTCTGCCAGCCTGTCCCAGAAAGCGCTCAACTCGGCCATGTTCACGCGGTCCTGCCTCAATGAATTGATCGGGAGTGTAAAGCCTGCGCCCTCAAAACAAAATTGCACAATTTGGCAGAAGACCTATACATCAGCGTATGAATGTATCGCCCGGCAATCCCGACTGGAACCAGATGCGCGCCTTGCTGACCACGGTCGAGGCGGGATCGCTCTCGGCTGCGGCCAAGCGCCTGGGCCTCACCCAGCCGACACTGGGGCGGCAGGTGGCGGCGCTGGAGGAAAGCCTGGGGCTGGCCATTTTCGAGCGGGTGGGGCGGAACCTGGTGCTGACGGAGGCCGGGCAGCGACTGGTGGCCGATCTGCGCGAGATGGGCGCGGCGGCCGAGCGGGTGACCCTGTCGGCGGCGGCACAGTCGCAATCGGTCGAGGGGGTGGTGCGGATCACGACGGCCGATATCTATGCCGGCCATGTGCTGCCGCCTTTGCTCGAAAAAATCAGGCGCGAGGCCCCGGCGATCACCGTTCAGGTGCTGGCGGTGGGACAGATCAGCGATCTGTTGCGGCGCGAGGCCGATATCGCCATTCGCCATGTGCGCCCGGATCAGGACGGGCTGATTGCCCGGCGCTGCAAGGACACCGCGGCCTATGTCTATGGCACGCCGGCCCTGATCGCGCGGCTGGGGCGTCCGCAGACCGCCGCAGAACTGGCGCGGCACGATTTCGTCGGGGCGCTGGAAAACAATGATGATTTCATCGCCGAGATGCAGAAGCGCGGGGTGCCGCTGGGGCCGGACAATTTCCGGCTGGCAACGCAAAGCGGCATGACGGCGTGGGAATGGGTGCGCAAGGGCATGTGCCTGGGCGCCATGGTCGAAGCGGTAGCACGCCAGACCCCTGAGGTCGAAATCGTGGTTCCGTCCATCGAGCCGATCCCGGTGCCGGTCTGGCTGGTGACCCATCGGGAACTCCACACCAGCCGGCGTATCCGGCTGGTGTTCGACTTGCTGGTCGAGCATTTTTCCTGAGAGGTTAGAGATCCCGCAGCAGTCGCGCCGGTCTGGCCGAGGCCGCGCGCAGGATCGTCATGGCGCCCAGAATGGCGGTAATGGCGATGGCGACGGCCAGCACCACGATGATAATGTCGAGCTTGAGGGTGAACTCGACTGCCAGCAGCAATCCGCTGACAAATCGGCCCATGCCGATGCCCAGCACCAGGGCCGGAACCGCGGCCAGCACCGCCAGCACCAGGTATTGCAGGAAGGCCGAGCCGATCAGCTCGGACCGGGTTGCCCCCAGCACCTTGGTGATGATGGTGTCAGCCTCGCGCTGGCGGCGCCCGGTCGAGAGCGAACCGATCAGCACCAAGAGGCCATTGCCAACCGCGAGGCCCCCGATCAGGCTGGCCGCAAAGGAGAGCTGCCCCAATGCATCGGTTACCTGCTTGAGCGTGTCGCCCACCGAGATGAAGCGGATATCGGGCAATTCAGACGCCAGGAGCCGGGTGACGTCTTCCTCCGCGCCGGGCGCGGCGGTGACGGCGGCAAACAGCGTCGTGGGGTAATTCTCGATCACGCCGGGCGAGAAGGTGGCGAGAAAATCGATGCCGCCCTGCCAGGAATAGTCCCGGAAACTGGCAATGGTGACACTCACCTCTTCGCCGAATATCGAAAAGGTCAGCGTGTCGCCCAGATCGACACCCAGCCCATGCCGCAGGCTCTGGTGCAGGCTGACCAGGGCTGGGCCGGCGTAATCGTCGGGCCACCACTCGCCGGCCGTTACCCGCGATGAAGCGGGCAGATGGGTGCGATAGGTCAGTGGCACTTCACCGGCGAGGAGGAATGTGGCTTCCGGGCCACGCGTCACGAGTGCATCGGCCGGGGTGCCGGCCACATCGACCAGTGCGCCGCGCAGCATGGGGGTAGAGACAAAGCGGGTAATGCCATTGCCCTCAAGTGTCAGGGTTTCGAGCGCTTCGACCTCGTCCGGGAACAGGTCCGAGCCGACCAGCGTGGGCGCATCGAACGCCGAGGCGCCGAGGAATTCCTGCTGCAGATTGGTCTGCATCACCAGAACGATGATTAGCATGGTCAGCGCCATGCCGGCTGAAACCGCGACGGCGGCGGCGTTCTGCCCGGCGGCAGAGATATTGCGGAAGGTATGGCGCAGGACGCGCGGGCCGGCTTCGGGCACACGCTTGAGGCCAAGCTGGGCCAGGCGGATGAAACCCTGGAACAGAAGGGCGCCGAGCGCGCTCGCCAGGCCAAACCCGAACACCAGCGCGGCATCGCCGGTCATCAGCCAGGCCAGGTTGAAGAATGCCAGAATAGCGGCCAGCAGGGGCAGCACCTGCCAGGAGAGCAACAAGGCGCGCCAATCGACCGGCGGGGCGTCGAGCCCCTTGGAGCGGAACAACAGCACTGGCCGAATGGCCTGGGATTGCACCAGCGGCAGATAGGCAAAGGCAAAGGCGGTGACCAGCCCGGTGCCCGCTGCAATGGCCAAAGGCTGGATATGCACCGCTGGCGCCAGGGCAATGCCGACGGCCGCACCAATAGTGGGCAGGATGAACCAGGCCGTGCCGGCGCCAATGACCAGCCCGATGCCGACCCCGACCAGCGCCAGGGCGGCGACCTGGGCGAGGAAGTGCACAAAGACACGGGCGCGATCGGCGCCGATGCTGCGCAGCACGGCAATGACGCCGGAGCGTTCGGCGATATAGGCGCGCATGCCGGTCCAGACACTGACGCCGCCGATCAGCAGCGAGCCCAGCCCGACAATGAGCAGGAAGCGCATGAACAGATCATAATAGCGCACCATCTGCCCCAGCCCGTCGCGGGCCGAGCGCACGGTCCAGCCGGCATTGCCGAATTGGTCGACGGCGCGGGCAAGCCCCGCATCGATATCGCGGTCGCTGAGGTGGATCTTGTAGCGGTACCAGGTGCCCAGGCCCGGCAAGGGCGAGGTGCGGTCGCTGACGCCGGCGAAGCCGTCGCTCGATATCAGTGTCGGCATGCCGAGGCGGAAACCGCGCACCGGGCCATCGGGCAGTCCAATCAACGTGCCGCGGACCTGAAACTCGGTGCCGCCCAGCCCGAAGCTGTCGCCGATAGCGAGGCCGAGCTGGTCGAGCATGATGCCATCGATCAGCGCGCCATGCACGCCATCGACGTCGGCCAGCAAGGCGGCAAGGTCCTCGCCTTGTGCCAATTGCGGGCTGCGCACCTGGCCGAGCAGGGGATAGGTCTCGGCCACGGCGCTGACATCGGCAAAGGCTTCTTCGTAGAAGGTCTCGGCCCGCAGATTGGTGTCGATCACCTGGGCCACCCGGCCCATAGCTTGCATCGCGGCACGTTCATCCGGGGTAGCCAGGCGGTCGGCGCGGGAAAGTTCGATATCGCCGCCCATGATCTCGGCGGCGCCGGTTTCAATGGCGCGGGTGATGCTGGTGCCGACCGAATTGACGCCGGCAATCAGCGCGGTGCCGACGGCCAGGCAGATTACCAGCAGCAGGAAGCGCCGCAAGTCACCGCGCATGTCGAGCAGGCCGATGCGGGTGGCGGCCCAGAAGCTCCGCATCACTTGGTCACCGGCTTCTTGGTTGCCGGTTTTCTTGCCGCCGGCTTGCGGGCCGGTGCTTTTCGCGTGGAGGATGCACTTGCTGCGGCCGGCTTTGGGGCGGTCGTTTCGGTCAGCTGGCCCTGGGTCATGGTGAACACGCGGTCGGCCTTGGCGGCAAGCGCCGGGTCGTGGGTGATCAGCACCACGGCAGTATTGTTCTTGCGGGCCAGGTCGAACATCAGGTCGACGACGATGGCGCCGGTCTTCTGGTCCAGATTGCCGGTTGGCTCGTCGGCCAGCAGCAATGGCGGGTTGGCAACGCTGGCGCGGGCCAGGCCGACGCGCTGCTGCTCGCCGCCCGAAAGGGCCGAGGGGCGGTGGTCGAGCCGGCCTTCAAGGCCCACGGCGGCCAGCGCCGCAGCCGCCTTTTCGCGCACCTGCGCCATGGACAATTCGGGCTCGGCGATCTCAAGCGCCAGGCCCACATTGTCGAGCGCGCTGAGCGAGGGGATCAGGTGAAAGCTCTGGAAGACGATGCCCAGCGTATGGCGACGGAAGCGTGCCAGGTCGTCTTCGCTCATGCCCGAGAGGTCGCGGCCATTGACCACGACCTGGCCGCCAGTGGCCTTTTCAAGGCCTGCCAGCAGCATGAGCAGGGAGGTCTTGCCGCTGCCCGAAGGGCCGACAATGGCCACGACTTCGGCCGGTGCGACGGTAAGCGACACCTTGCGCAGGATGTGCAGCGGGCGTCCGGCGACGTCCAGCGTATAGTCGACGTCGCGTGCGTCGATGATCAGTCCGGCACTCATACCCGCAATATTCCCCTCAATGGCCAGCCTGGCATATTTTCATTCTGTTGGCCTCATTATCCAATAGTGGTTGGGTGATTCGTAACAATGCCGTCAATTGCTGGACTTTTTTTACTGGTTCCTGCCCTAGAGTGCTGGCAGATATGAACCGCAGGCGGACCTGAGGGGGTAGGACGTGACTTATTGGCTGCGAACAGTTTTGATAGCTTTTGTGCTGGCGGCAACCACGCTGAGCGCCGGGATGGCCCAGGCCGGCGTGCGGGAGCTGGAGCTGCTCTCCTCCTATATCGGGGACTGGCGCGGGGAAGGGGCCCTTGTCGGGGGCGACCAGCCCGAACCTTTCCGTTGCCGGCTGAGCGTGGCGCAGGGCAATCTGCTCAAGATCAATTATACCGGCCGCTGTAGCCTGGTAAACGCGACGCTCTCGATCAGTGGTACTATCGCCTATAATGACGATGCGGGACGTTATGAGGCGGCGATGAGCTCGAATGCCGGCTATACGGGCCTCGCCATAGGCCGCCAGTCGGGCGGCAGGATCAGCTTCGATTTGCGCGAGCAGCAGAAGGACCGGGCCGGCGGCGATGTCCGCATTGGCGCCCGTATCCTCCTGGTCGATGACCGCATTACCGTGGACTTCGAGGTCGAATTCAACAATTCGGGCGACGTACTGACCGCCTCGGTGCCGTTCGACCGGTAGGGCAGTATGTTCAGGGGATCGTGTCTGTGTGGCGCCGTGTCGTTTGAAATGGACGGAGGCATGCCGCGCGCTACTGCCTGCCATTGCTCAATATGCCGCAAGGCAACTGGTCATTACGAGGCCGGCGTCGACGTCAAAAAGTCGGACCTGACCATCCACGGAGAAGCGCACCTGACATGGTACTTTTCTTCCGAGAACGTTCGCCGCGGGTTTTGTTCGACCTGCGGATCGCCGATGTTTTTCGATCCGCCGGAGGCAGACTGGATCGGCCTGATGCTGGGCGCTTTTGACGGTCCAACAGACACAAGGATTGCCGAGCATGTCTTTGTCGGAGACAAGGGCGACTACTATGAGATATGCGATGGCGCGCCGCAGTACCGGACGATACCCGGCGCGCCGTGAGGCCTAAAGCTTCACCAGCGTCTTCACATCCACCGGCAAGCCGGTGTCGAAGGACTTGTTGGCGGCGATGCCGGTCAGGATCGAGAGGGCGCCATCGCGGTGGTTGGCGCCATAGCCGGGGCGCGGCGTGGCGTTGCCGAAGATTTCCTCGAGCATGATCTTGTCACCGCCGCCATGGCCGCCTTCGCCATGCTTGACCGGCACGACGCGCGGTTCGCCATGCAGGGGGAAGTGATAGAGCTTGACGCCCTTGGCGGCCCCTTCAGTGTCCGAGGTCGAGCCGGCATTGATATAGGAATTCTCGTGCACGGTGAGTTCCAGGCGCCCGCCGGTGCCGTTGATGGCGACGTTAAAGCCTTCCCAGGGTGCATAGGCATAGAGCGAATAGGTCATCACCGCCTTGTTGGCGTAGCGCACCATGACATTCATGGTGTCCTCGATGGAAATGCCGTCGCCGAACACGTTCTGGTCGCGCTGGTAGCCGTCTTCCTTCTCGCCGTCCCAATAAAGACCCTTCTGCACCGGGTTCGCGGTCAGGTCGATGGC
Source organism: Devosia indica (assembly GCF_003056405.1). Taxonomy (GTDB): domain Bacteria; phylum Pseudomonadota; class Alphaproteobacteria; order Rhizobiales; family Devosiaceae; genus Devosia; species Devosia indica. Next base: position 81,357 of record NZ_PYVZ01000008.1, on the reverse strand, counting down.
GAAGGGGTCATCCTTGGCCGCTTCGACACCCGTGGTGCGGGTATAGGGGGTGAAGACACCCCGTTCCTCGGCGTTGGCGCGGCCGTAGAATTTGAGGTCGCCCATGGCAAACACGGTGTCGGGCTGAGTGCCGAGCCAGAAATTGACCAGGTCGAAATGGTGGGTCGACTTATGCACCATCAGGCCACCCGAATTGCGCTTATCGCGGTGCCAGCGGCGGAAGTAGTCGGCCCCGTGGCGGGTGTCGAGCAGCCATTCGAAATGCACCGAGGTCACCGTGCCGATTGCGCCCTCGGCAATCAGCTCGCGCAGGGCCGAATTATGCGGGGCATAACGATAGTTGAAGGTGACGCGGACCTGCTTGCCGGTGCGCTCGACAGCGTCGAGAATGGCCTGACATTTTTCCGGATCGGTGGTCATCGGCTTTTCGGTGATGACGTCGCAACCCGCTTCAAGCGCGGCGATGATATAGTGATGGTGGGTGCGGTCGATCGAGGTGACGATGATGGTATCGGGCTTTTGCTCGGCGATCATCTTGCCGAAATCGGCGGCCTTGTAGGTGGGCACCGCCTGGCCGGAGAGTTCCTCGACAATGACCTTGTTGGTGAAATCCATGCGGACTTGATTGGTGTCGCACAGGGCCAGCAGCCGGGACTGTTCGCGGTGCGGCCCCAGAATGGCCTCGTAGAACATCCGTGCGCGGCCTCCCGTTCCCACCAGCGCGTAAGTCTTGGCCATTCGATTTCTCCAGTCTCGATACAAATCGGTGCGCCGTCTCCTCGCCGGAGCCGGGCGAAAAAGCATCTACCATACAAGATTGCGGAAATGTACTGTTTCTTTCTACAATTGTGCGGCGCGGCGCCTGTTGGGCCTGCATGTAGCGAAAAAGGGCCAGAATCCTGTGGAAGACAGCAAACGAGGCAAGCCGTGCGCGGCCTATTCGTCACATGGTCCAGAAACGGAATCAGCCCGGGCTGGAGGCAAGGTGGGCGAGACGCTCGAAGGAACCATCGCATTTCGCGTCGTCGGCGCCTTGCGCGACGACATCGTCAGCATGGTGCTCAAGCCCGGCGACGTGATTTCTGAGAGCGATATCGCGGCCCGCTATGGCGTGTCGCGACAGCCGGTGCGTGAAGCCTTTATTCGTCTGGCCCAGCAGGGGCTGCTGCTGATCCGTCCCAAGCGTGCCACCGTGGTCAAGAAAATTTCGCCCGATGGGGTGCGACAGAGCCGGTTCATCCGCGAGAGCATTGAGGTTGAGATCATCCGCCGGGTGGCGACCGATCCCAAGCCGGAAACCGGCCAGATCCTGGACGATCTGATTGCCGATCAGGAAGCGGCTTCATCGGCCCATGACAGCCGCCGCTTCCATAAGTTGGACGAATTGTTTCACCGCACCCTCGCCCGGCTGGCGGGTGTGGAATATGCGTGGCAGTTGATCGACGATCACAAGATGCAGCTCGACCGGGTGCGGTATCTGACCCTGGGCGTGTCATCGAGCCAGCGCGCCATTGCTGAACACAAGCAGATCGCAAAGGCCGTCAGCACGGGCGATGTGGTGGCAGCGGAAGCGGCCATGCGGGCGCATCTGGCCCGGGCCGAAGTGCTGCTCAGCCAGACTATCGAGGACTTTCCCGATTATTTCGAATAGCCCTGTGTGCAGGATTGTTGGAACCGGGGCGCTGCGGCGCCCTTGTTCTTGACCGGGCGCGCCAATAGGTTGCCCGGCAGGTGACTTTATCGGGAGACAAGCGCATGAAAACGCGGCGGCTGGGCAAGACGGGTTATGAGGTCAGCGAGATTGGCCTGGGGTGCTGGCAGCTCGGCGGCGATTTCGGGCCGGTGGGCGATGAAACCGCCGACGCGATCCTGACCCATGCCCTTAATGCCGGGATCAGCTTCTGGGATACAGCCGATGTCTATGGCGGGGGGCTAAGCGAAAGCCGCATCGGCGCGCATGCCAAGGGCCCCAATGTCACCATCGCCACCAAGCTGGGTCGCGGGGCGGGCCTTTATCCCGATGGCTATTCCAAGCAGGCCATACGCGAAAGCCTTGTCGGTTCTGCCAAGCGTCTGGGCGTCGACACGCTCGATCTGGCGCAGTTGCACTGCGTGCCGACCGAGGTGCTGCGCGATGGCGCTATCTTTGGCTGGATGGACGAGCTCAAGGCCGAAGGGCTGGTGCGCCATTGGGGGGCGAGCGTTGAGACCATCGAGGAAGGCCTGATCTGCCTGGACCAGCCCGGTTGCGCCACGCTGCAGATCATTTTCAACCTGTTCCGCCAGGACGCGGCTGAGGAGCTTCTGCCCAAGGCCGCCGAAAAAGACGTCGGCATCATCGTGCGCCTGCCTTTGGCCAGCGGGTTGCTGAGCGGCAAATATGACAAGAACACCCAGTTCGAGGCCAGCGATCACCGCAGCTATAACCGCGACGGCGCGGCCTTTTCGGTGGGCGAAACCTTCTCGGGCATCCCCTTTGAGCGCGGCGTCGAACTGGTGCAGACGCTCAAGGGCTTTGCCCCCGAAGGCGTGCCGCTGAGCCAGTTCGCTTTGCGCTGGATTCTCGATCACCCGCAGGTCTCGACAGTGATTGCCGGCGTTTCCAAGCCCGAGCAGATCGCCGACAATGTCGCCGCGAGCGAACGCAAGAGCCTGTTCCCGGCGCTGCTCAAACAGCTCGGCGAATGGTATCGCGATGAGGTCAAGCCGGAGATCCGTGGCGGGGTGTAATCAGCGTTTCCAGCCGTTCGAGCGCAGCTCTATTGGCCGTCTCACCTTAGTTTGCCTCGCTGGAGCAAACTAAGGTGAGAAGCCCTAGCGAACCGACTGCTGCGCACCTAGGTTAGAGCCAAACAGAATTTCAAGAAGAGTAGCCTGATGTCCCATCCCGCCTTCGTGCTTGTCCGTGACGAGACCATTGCCGAGATCAAATCCCAGGCAAAACTCTATCGGCACAAGAAGACCGGGGCAGAGGTGCTTAGCCTCGTCAACGAGGACGAGAACAAGGTTTTCGGCATCACCTTCAAGACGCCGCCGGAGGATTCGACCGGCATTGCGCATATCCTGGAGCACTCGGTGCTGTGCGGGTCGCGCAAATATCCGGTCAAGAAGCCGTTCGTCGAGCTGCTCAAGGGCAGCATGCACACCTTCCTCAACGCCATGACCTTTCCGGACAAGACCGCCTATCCGGTGGCCAGCCAGAACCTCAAGGATTTCTACAATCTGGTCGATGTTTATCTGGATGCAGTGTTGTTCCCGCTGATTTCCGAGGACACCTTCGAACAGGAAGGCTGGCACTACGAACTCGACGATCTCGAAGCGCCGCTGGTCTATAAGGGCGTGGTCTTCAACGAGATGAAGGGGGTCTATTCCTCCCCGGATTCGGTGATGCACACCCAGACCCAGACCGCGCTTTATCCCGACACTACCTATGGCAAGAGCTCGGGCGGCGACCCCCGGGTCATTCCCGAATTGACCTATGAGCAGTTCAAGCGCTTTCACCAGACCTATTACCACCCCTCCAATGCGCGGGTGGTGTTTTCGGGTGATGACGCGCCGGAGAGGCGGCTGGAAATTCTGGATGAGTATTTCAGCCAGTTCGACAAGCTCGAGGTGGATGCCGAGGTGAAGCTGCAGCCGCGCTGGAATGCGCCGCGTCAGGTGTCGGGCACCTATGCCGGCTCCATCGATCCGGACAAGCGCCGCGACGGCATGGTTTCGGTCAGCTGGATGCTCGATCCGCCCGAGAGCCGGGAAGAAACGCTGAGCCACGGCATGCTGAGCTATCTGCTGGCGGGCAATTCGGCGGCGCCGCTGCGCAAAAAGCTCAATGAGAGCGGACTGGGCGAGGGCATGATCGGGGGCGGCATTTCCTCCTACCTGCGCCAGCCCATGGGCGGGTTCGGGCTCAAGGGGATCGATCCGGCTGACGCCGGGAAGGTCGAAAAACTGGTGCTCGAAACGCTGGCGGAGCTGGCCGAATCCGGCTTTTCGGCCGACCAGCGCGAAGCGGCGATCAATACCTTCGAGTTCAATCTGCGCGAGCAGAACACCGGCTCCTATCCGCGCGGCATGACCTATATGTTCACCGCCTTGGGCGGCTGGCTGCATGGTGGCGATCCGCTTTCACCGCTGGTCTATGAGGATGCCCTGTCCACCCTCAAGGAGAAGGCGGCCAACGGGCATTTCGAAAAAGAAATCCGGCGGCTGTTCCTCGACAATCCGCATCGCCTGACCTCAAGGATCGAGGCCGATCCCGAGCAGGGTGCGCGCGAGGCCAAGGCCGAAGCCGACAGGCTGGCCGCCGTACGGGCCGGCCTGAGCCAGAGTGAACTGGCCGAGGTCATGGAGCGCACCGAGCGTTTGCGGGCGCTGCAGGAAAGCGTCGACAAGCCGGAGGATCTGGCCAGGATCCCGACGCTGACGCTGGATGATCTGGACCGCGAGATCCGCACGGTACCGACCGCGGAGAGTGCCATAGCCGGCGTGCGCACGCTTTATCATGACCTGCCGACGCTGGGGATTTTGTATCTTGATCTTGGGTTTGACCTGCATGTGCTCGACAAGGCCGATCTGCCCTATCTGCCCCTGTTTGGCCGGGCTCTGCTGCAGACCGGCACCAGCAAGGAAGATTTCGTCTCGCTGACCCAGCGGATAGGCCGCACCACGGGCGGCATCTCTCAGCATCGTGGTCTTGCCAGCATGCAGGACGGCTCGGGCACGGCCGCCTGGTTCTTCCTTTCGGGCAAGGCCGTGGCGGACAAGTTCGCGGGCATGCTCGACATTATGGGCGATGTGCTGCTTGACGCTGACCTCTCCAACAAGGCGCGCTTCAAGCAGATGGCGCTGGAAGAAAAGGCCGGCTTTGAGGCGCGGCTGGTGCCGAGCGGCAATGCCATTGTCGACACCCGCATCAAGGCGGGCCTGACCGAAGCGGGCTGGATCGCCGAACAGATGAGCGGGGTCAGCTATCTCGATTTCCTCAAGGGGCTGGTCAAGCGCATCGACAGCGATTGGGAGAGCGTTGCAGGCCAGCTCTTTGCCATCCGCGACAAGCTGTTCAATCGCGGTCGCATGATCATCAATCTGACTGCCGATGGCGAGCTCTGGGACGGCGCCAAAGGCGCGCTTGAGAGCTTTGTTGGCGGCCTGCCCGAGGCTATGCTGGCCAATGCGGATTGGGGGTACGCCTTCGCGCCAAAGAATGAGGGCCTGGTGATCCCGGCGCAGGTCAATTACGTGGGCAAGGGCGCCAATCTCAAGGCGCTCGGGGTCGAGCTTTCGGCGGCCGCTTCGGTGGCGCTCCGGCTGCTCAACACCACCTATCTCTGGGACAAGGTGCGCGTGCAGGGCGGTGCTTATGGCGGATCGAGCCGGTTCGATCTGTCTTCGGGCAATTTCGCCTTCCTCTCCTATCGGGACCCAAATCTGCTCAAGACCCTTGAGGTCTATGACGGGGCGGCGAGGGCCCTGCGGGCCGAGATTGGCGAGGCCGACCTGGTGCGCTCGGTGATTGGTGTGGTCGGCGATCTTGATCGCCCCGAATTCCCCGATGCAAAGGGCTATTCGGCCATGTGGCGCCTACTCAACGGCACCACTGACGACATTCGCCAGCAGCGGCGTGATGAAATCCTTGGCACCAGCCGGGCCGATTTCCTGGCCCTGGCCGATGCGATCGACCTGGTGGCCGAGAAGGGCCATGTGGTGGTTCTGGGCGGTGAGGCGGCGATCACCACCGCCAATGAAAAGCAGCCCGGGTTGCTCGCGGTCAGCAAGGTGGTGTGAAGTATCCTTCTCCCCTTGTGGGAGAAGGTGCCCGAAGGGCGGATGAGGGGGACCCGTTTCCGAGTTCGGCAAAAGCGCCGAGACCCCTCACCTGTCTCGGTCTGCGGCAGATCCACCCTCTCCCACCAGGGGAGAGGGAAGAAGGGTTGACCTACTGGCTCAACACTTCCGCCAGATAGGGCAGGCTGACATCCATGCGGTAATCAATGCCGGAATGGTTGTCCGGGAATTCTTCGTAGCGATGGGCGATGCCGTGCTGCTCCAGCGCTTTATGAATGCGTCGGGTGCCGTAAAGGATCGCGTATTGGTCCTCGGTGCCGCAATCGAGGAAAAAGCCCTTGAGCTTGCCGATGGAATCGGCGTGCGACTTGACCATCAGGGCCGGGTCCCAGGCGAGCCAGTTTTCCCAGCGCTCGGGGATGATCTCGCAGGTGTCGAGCGTCACCGGCAGCCTCAGGCCCAGAAAGGCCTCGGGATCGGGGTCGAAGCTTGCGGCCTGGCAGAGGAACATCAGCGTCATGGTGTCCTTGCTATCGAGCTTGGGCTTGGCTTCAAAGGCCTTCATCCAAGCTTCGATTGAATTGTCTTTCTTGGCCAGGGCCATCAGGACGTCAGGGAAGCCGGCAAGGTAGAGATGCTCAAACCCGGCATCGCCGGAGTGGCTGGCGGCGGCGGCCCATACATCCGGGTGGCGCATGGCGTGGACGAGGCTGCCAAACCCGCCCGATGACTTGCCGAACACCCCGCGCCGGCCGGTGCCGCCGCAGGCAAACTTCTTCTCGACGGTCGGCAGCATCTCCTCGATCAGGAAATCCTCCCAGTTGCCCATGACGGGGCTGTTCACATATTGATTTCCGCCCAGCCGGGTGAAGCAATCGGGGAAGGCGACCACCACGGGCGCCATCTTGCCTTCGCCGATCAGGCGATCAAGGCGTTCGGGCACATTTTCGGTGAAGGCCTTCCAGGCCGTGTGGGCCGGACCGCCGGCCATATAGCCGACAAGATCGACCAGCAGCGGCAGATCCTTGCCGTCGTGGCCGGCAGGCACATAGACATCGACAATGCGCGTCGTGTCATCGCCGAGGCGGTTATTGGCCAGCGCCTTGCTCTGGATGGTCAGGCGATGGATGGTGCCGGGGGCGTGGGTCGTCTTGCGCATGGCGGGCTCCTCGTTTTCATCCGGTCTGGAACAATGCGATTGATAAGGCAAGGGCGGATCGCGGGCCGGCGCCATGCTGACACCGACTGGCGCTGGCAGGGCGCAAAAGCGGCGGTGAAAGCGTGAACCGGGTCTCGCATCGCTGCGTTTTGGTAGAACCATGAGCTTCATCCTCGACCGCAACCTTTACGTCCCCGCCATCGACGCCTGGATTGATCCTGGCGAACCGAAGCCGCGCGCCATCATCACCCATGGCCATGCCGACCATGCCCGGTCGGGCCATGGGGCGGTGCTGGCGACGCCGGAAACCATCGCCATCATGCAGGTGCGCTATGGCGACGATTGCGCCGGTCGGTTCGAGCCGCTGCGCTTTGGTGAAATGCTGACCATCGACGGAGCCCAGGTGAGCCTGCATCCCGCCGGGCATATCCTGGGTTCGGCGCAAGTGCTTGTCGAAGCCGAGGGACAGCGCGCATTGGTCACCGGCGACTACAAGCGTCTGCCGGACCGCACGGCCGAACCTTATGAGGCGGTCGATTGCGACCTGTTGGTCACTGAAGCCACCTTTGGCCTGCCGGTCTTCCAGCATCCCGCGCCGCAGGACGAAATTGCGCGCCTGCTGAAATCTGTGGCCGATCAGCCCGAGCGCTGCCATCTGGTGGGGTGCTATGCGCTGGGCAAGGCACAGCGGGTCATTGCGCTGTTGCGCGATGCGGGCTGGGACCGGCCGATTTATCTCCATGGCGCGATGATCGAGCTGTGCGCGCTCTATGAGGACCTCGGCGTGCCCCTGGGCGAACTGCTGCCCGCGACCGGCATGCCCAAATCTGCCATGGCCGGGCAGATCGTTGTCGCGCCACCCTCAGCCATCCGCGACCGCTGGAGCCGGCGCTTCCCCGATCCGGTGGTCTGCCAGGCTTCGGGCTGGATGAGCATCAAGCAGCGGGCGCGCCAGGCCCTGGTGGAACTGCCGCTGGTGATTTCGGATCATTGCGACTGGGGCGAACTCAACAGTTCGATCCTGGAAAGCGGTGCGGGCACGGTCTGGGTGACACATGGGCGCGAGGATGCGCTGGTCTATTGGTGTCAGCAGCAGGGGCTTGTGGCCGAACCGCTGGCCCTGCCGGGGCTGGATGATGATGGCGGGGAGGGCGGCGCATGAAGCGTTTTGCAGAATTGCTCGAACTCCTGGCCCTCACCCCATCGCGCACGCGAAAAATCGCGGCCCTGGCGCAGTATTTTGCCGAGGTGCCGGACCCGGATCGCGGCCTTGCGCTGGCCGTGCTGACCGGCGAACTCGACATTGCCAATGTCAAGCCGGCCCTGCTCAAGCAAACCGTCCTGGCGGAAGTGGATGAAACGCTGTTTGCGCTCTCCTATGACTATGTCGGGGATTTGGGCGAAACCATTGCGTTGATCTGGCCGCATCACGGGACAGGTGAGTTGCCGCGGCTGAGCGCCTTGGTGGAGCTGCTCAACACCACCAGCAAGGCGGAGCTGCCCAAGCTGATTGGTGGTCTGCTGACGCAAGCCGCGATCCATGAGCGCTGGGCGCTGATCAAGCTGGCAACCGGCGCGCTGCGCATTGGCGTGTCGGCACGGCTGGCCAAGACGGCACTGGCCGAAATGAGCGGGGTGGAGCTGCAGGCCATTGAAGAGGTCTGGCATGGGCTCAAGCCGCCCTATGCGGCCTTGTTCGCCTGGCTGGAAGGCAAGACCGGACGGCCGGAGGTGGATCACACGGCGCGGTTTCATCCCCTGATGCTCTCCACGCCAATCGAGGAGAGCGATTTCGAAAAGCTTGATCCACGCGACTTCGCCGCCGAATGGAAATGGGACGGGATAAGGGTGCAGCTTGTGCTGGGGCGCAACGGTGCATCGCTGTTTTCGCGCACGGGCGACGACATCGCGCCGAGCTTTCCCGATGTGGTCGATGCCGCCATGGGGCGGGCGGTGCTGGACGGCGAATTGCTGGTCGGGCACGATTTCGCGCCGCGCAGTTTCAATGACCTGCAGCAGCGGCTCAATCGCAAGCAGGCCAGCGCCAGGCAAATGGCCGAGCTGCCCGGCTTTGTGCGGGTCTATGACATGCTGTTCGATGGCGACGAGGACATCAGGGCGCTGGGTTGGCAAGCTCGGCGGGCGCGGCTGGAGGCATGGTTCGACCAGAACCCGCAGGCCCGGCTGGATCTGTCAGAGGTGCTTGGTTTCACCGCCTGGGAGGATGTTGCCAGCTTGCGGCGGCAGGGGGCGGAAAGCCACGGCCATGAGGGGGTAATGCTCAAGCTCAGGACCGCGCCCTATGTGCCGGGCCGGCCCAAGGGGTTCTGGTTCAAGTGGAAGCGCGATCCCAATGTGGTCGATGCGGTGCTGATGTATGCCCAGCGCGGGCATGGCAAGCGGAGCTCGTTCTATTCCGACTACACATTCGGAGTGTGGAAGGGCAATGAGATTGTCCCCATCGGCAAGGCCTATTTCGGTTTCACCGATGAGGAGCTGAAACAGCTCGACCGCTGGATCCGGGCCAATTCGATCGGCAGTTTCGGGCCGGTGCGCGAAGTGAAGAAGGAGCTGGTGTTCGAGGTGGCGTTCGACAGTGCGCAGAAAAGCACAAGGCACAAATCGGGCGTGGCGCTGCGCTTTCCGCGCATCAACCGGATACGCTGGGACAAGCCGGCCAGTGAGGCTGCACGACTTGAAGACATGGATGCATTTGTGGGGTGAGCGATGTCGTCACGGACCAATCATCAGCGTCTGGTGGCGCTGGAAAAGCAGATGGACGCAGCCGCTGCGGCCTTCGATTTCGAAACAGCGGCCGCCCTGCGTGACGAAATTGCGCGGCTCCGGGGTGAGTATGGCGAGGCCACAGAAGTGTACGATGCAGACGGCGAGCCGGTCCGCGTCGTGGTCGGGCAGGCGCCGCCGGGGCAGATCGGCCTGGGTTCCAACACCCCCTTGCGCCAGCCCCCAAAGGGCTGGGTGAAGCCGAAAAAGCCAAATCTGATGACCAGGAACCACAAGGGGCGCGGGGAGCGTTAGCCCGCTTTCTGCAGCCGATCCTGGGCCAGTTGCTTGATCTCGCGCAACTCGCGGATCGTGGTCTCGAGATCGTCGCGCTGGCGTTCGAGCAGGGCCAGGCGCTCGTCGACCTTCTCGGCCAACAGGTTCACCTGCTGGGTGCGGTCGGCATCGTAAAGGCTGAGATAGTCGGATATGTCGCGCAGGGTGAAGCCGAGCCGCTTACCGCGCAGAATCAGGATCAGCCGGGCCCGGTCACGCTTTCGGAAGATGCGCGTGGCCCCGACGCGTTCGGGCGAGAGCAGGCCCTTGGACTCATAAAAGCGGATGGCGCGGGTCGATATGCCGAACTCACGGGCGAGCTCGGCAATGGCAAAAAGATCCTGGCTTTCCGGTGGCGTTCTGGTCACGATTTTCCGGCTTTCATCTGGGCGTATTCTTCCCGCAATTCCTTCTTGGACAGCTTGCCGATCAGGGTCTTGGGCAGGGCATCCTTGAAGATGATCTGGCGGGGCATTTCAATCTTGTTGAGCTTTTCGGCGAGGAAGGATTTCAGATCCGCCTCGCTCAGCCTGTGGCCATCCTTGAGCTTGACGAAGGCCACCGGGGCCTCGCCGCGATATTCGTCCGGCACGCCGATCACATTGACCTCGTCGACAGCATCGTGGGTCATGATGGCCTCCTCAATGGTGCGCGGATAAACATTGAAACCCGAGCAGATGATGAGGTCCTTGATGCGGTCGACCAGGAACACATAGCCGTCTTCGTCCATATGGCCGACGTCGCCGGTGCGCAGCCATCCATCCATGAAGGCGTCCTTGCTTGCTTCAGGATTTTCGTAATAGCCGGCCATGACCTGTGGGCCCTTGACCTGCAACTCGCCATTCTCACCAATGCCGACGACCTTGCCGCTGTCCACATCGACAAAGCGGATATCGGTGCCGGGCAAAGGCAGGCCGATGGACATGGGCTTGGAGGGCACACGCAGCGCCGCGCAGCAGACCACGGGTGAGGCCTCGGTCAGGCCATAGCCTTCGGCCAGGAGGGCCTTGGACTTCTTGGAAAAGGCGTGGCGCACCTCGTCGGGCAGGGCGGCGCCACCGGAAATGGCGACCTCCAGGGTCTCGATCTGGGCCTGGGTGACGGCGTCGGCCCGCGCCAATGCACTGAGAAGGGTTGGCACGGCGGGCAGCACATTGGCGCCGGTTCGATTGAAGATGCCCAGCAGGGCCTTCAATTCGAAGCGCGGCAGCATGATCACCGGGGTGCCATTGCACAGCGGCACGTTCATGCAGACGGTCATGGCGAAGATGTGAAAGAAAGGCAGGACCGCGATCACCTTGGAGGGCGGATAGAACAGCCCGCACCCCCATTTGTCGATCTGGCTCATATTGGCCGCGATATTGGCGTGGGTCAGCAGCGCGCCCTTGGGAATGCCAGTGGTGCCGCCGGTATATTGCTGCACGGCGATGTCGGTCTGCGGATCGATGGCGACCGGCGCTGGCGCGTCCTTGCGGGCAAGCAGGTCTTCAAAGCGGCTGATGACACCGGCATGGGCGGAGCGGTCGGGGTGGGCCAGATCCTTGCGCTTGGCAACCGAGAACAGGATTTTCTTGACCAGTGGCAGGGCATTGGGGAAATGGGCCACGACCAGTTTCTTGACATGGCCGGCGGCCAGCAGGGCCTCGGCCTTTTCAAAGATCTGCTGCAGGTCCAGCGTCACCATGATGTCGGCGCCGGCATTGGCGGTGATGTGGCCCAACTCGGCCACGGTATAGAGCGGGTTGCAATTGACCACGGTGCCGCCGGCGCGCAGCACGCCATAATAGGCAATCGGGTAAAAGGGCGTATTGGGCAGCATCAGGGCGACGCGCGTGCCCTTGGTGACGCCGAACTGGCTTTGCAGCGCCCCGGCAAAGGCAACGATCTTTTCGGCCAGTTCACCGAAACTGGTCGTACCGCCCAGAAAGTCCAGGGCCATGGCGCCGGGATTTTTGGCGCAGGCAGCCAAGACCTGTTCATGCACCGGGGATGTGTCGATCGTGTCGTCCCAGACAATGCCCTCGGGATAGCTGGCGATCCAGGGGCGAAGCCCGTCATTGCTGGTGGCTGGCGTGTCCATTGATATCTCCTCCCTATGCCTGAAACAGACAAACGGGCGTTCCCATTATTGGATGCAGTGGCGCGGTTTCCGCCCCCGGCGCTCTTTTGGCGCCTATCCTGTCATCATCGTGAAACTATCACACTTGTTTACGTTAGCGTCAATTGGCTGCCCAAGACATTGGCAAGCGCTCGCCCGAGCGTGGCCCTTATCGGCATCTGGTTGACGTATGCGTCAATCTGAGTAAACTGTCTTCAACAGATCCCCGTGGTGGCGCTAGGCTGCGCTTGGCGAGGGGGAGCGGGGCGAAACTTTCGTGGCGGTCCCGCATTTGGTTGAAGACAGCATTGCTCCCCAGCTTGGGGCAATGTTGCAAGAGGAGGATGTGGGCGATGACCCTGTTGCTGGTTGCGATCAGTCTGGTGGCGTTTGGTGCTCTGGCCATGCGGGAAAGCCCGCTCTGGCAGTGGGGCGCCGCTTTCGCCGTGATCGGCGTGGTGTCGGGTTTGGACTTCACCCAGTCCGGCGCCGTCTATGGGCTGGGCTGGTTATCCTGGGTGCTGATCGTCTTCGGCGCCCTCTTGCTGGCCCTGTCGGTCAAGCCGATCCGCATGGCGGTGCTCACCACGCCAATTTACGGCGCGGTCAAATCCATCCTCCCCAAGGTCAGCCGCACCGAACAGGAGGCGCTCGATGCCGGTACCGTGGGCTGGGACGCCGAATTGTTCTCCGGCCGCCCGGACTGGAACAAGCTGACCGGCATTCGGCCGCTGACCCTGACCGACGAGGAACAGGCCTTTCTCGACGGGCCCACCGAAACCGCCTGCAAGATGATCGACGATTGGGATATCCGCCACAATCGCGCCGATCTCAGCCCCGAACTCTGGGACTTTCTCAAGTCCAAGGGGTTCCTGGGCATGCTGATTGCCAAGGAGCATGGCGGCTTGGGCTTTTCGGCTCAGGCCCAGTCGATGATCGTCTCCAAGATATCGAGCCGTTCGGTCGCTGCCGGCATCACCGTCATGGTGCCCAATTCCCTTGGGCCGGGCGAACTGCTGGAAAAATACGGCACACCGGCGCAAAAGGAAAAATACCTCCATCGCCTTGCCGATGGCCGCGAGGTGCCTTGTTTTGCATTGACCGGGGTGCATTCGGGGTCCGACGCGGGTGGTATGCGCGACATCGGCATTGTCACCAAGGGCATGCATAACGGGCAGGAAGTGCTCGGCGTGCGCCTCTCCTTCGACAAGCGCTACATCACGCTGGCGCCCATCGCCACCCTGGTGGGCCTGGCTTTCATCCTCAAGGACCCTGACAATCTGCTCGGGCGTGGCCCGGATATCGGCATCACCCTGGCGCTGATCCCGCACGACCATCCCGGGCTTGATATCGGCCGCCGCCACTACCCGGCCCGTCAGGCTTTCATGAACGGCCCGGTGCGGGGCACCGACATGTTCGTGCCGATGGATTTCCTCATTGGCGGCACCGACTATGCCGGGCAGGGCTGGCGCATGCTGATGGAGTGCCTGTCCACCGGCCGCGCCATTTCGTTGCCGGCCATCGGCACAACGTCGATCAAGCAGACCCTGCGCGCCACTTCGGCCTATGCGCGGGTGCGCCGCCAGTTCGGCATTCCGGTGGGCATCATGGAAGGCGTGGCCGAACCGCTCGGCGAGATGGTCAAGCGCGCCTATATGTATGAGGCGGCACGCCGCCTCACCGCCTCGATGGTCGATGAAGGCCAGCGTCCGGCGGTGATTGCCGGGCTGCTCAAATACACCACCACCGAGGCCATGCGTGACAGCATGGACGACGCCTTCGACATCCAGGGTGGCCGCGCCATCCAGGATGGGCCGGGCAATTATCTGTTCGGCGCCTATCAGTCCATGCCAGTAGCGATCACGGTGGAGGGTGCCAATATTCTCACCCGCACGCTGATGACCTTTGCCCAGGGCGTGCTGCGCGCGCACCCCTATCTCCTTAAGGAAATCCAGGCGGCGCAGAACAAGGACAAGCGGGCGGGTCTGGAAGCTTTCGACGCGGCTTTTGGCGGCCATACCGGTTTCATGCTGCGCAATATCGTGGCGAGTTTCCTGCATGGCCTCACCAATGGCGCCTTCGCTTCGGCGCCCAATGAAGGCTCGATGGCCCGTTGGTACCGGCGCCTGCATCGCTATAGCCAGGATTTTGCCCTGGTGGCCGACTGGACCACGGTGGTGCTGGGCGGCGCGCTCAAGCGCAAGCAGAAGATTTCGGGCCGCATGGCCGATATCCTGGGTGACCTCTATTTGATGTCGGCGACCCTCAAGCGCTTCGAGGAAGAAGGCGCGATCGCCGAGGACAAGGAACTGGTCGAGGCCATCATGGCCGATCGGGTCGCCTCGCTCGAAGCCAAGTTCGCCGAGGTCTTTGCCAATTTCCCCAACCCCGTCTTTGCCTGGGCCATGCGGTTCCTGTGTTTCCCGCTGGGCCGCCACGCCCAGCCCGCTTCGGACCGCGTCAACTATCGTTTCGTGCGGTCGGTGCTGCGGCCCGGCGCCTTCCGCGACCGGTTGACCACGGGCGTCTTTGTGTCGATGGACCCAAATGACGTGACGGGCGTTCTGGAAGATGCCTTGCTCAAGGTGACCGAGGCCGAAGAGATCGAAGCCAAGTTCATCAAGGCGGCGCGCCGCGGCGTGATTGAGCGCCGGCTGGATCGCGATGCGATTGCCGACGCGGTCGAGGCGGGTGTGCTGAGCGATAATGAGGCCGGCATCATGCGGGCCGCCGACGAAGCCACCAACCGGGCCGTGCATGTCGACGATTTCGATCAGGACGTGCTTAAGGAAACCTCGCCGCGTCAGGCGGCGGAATAGCAGAGCGTCCGTAGATAAAATTGAACGATGCAGGCTTGGCCTGCGCCTCCCTCCCCCCTTGAGGGGAGGGACTGAGGGTGGGGGTTCCGGCTTTTCAGGGGACGCAACAATGCGTTGAGCCGCCTGAACCCCCACCCCTAACCCCTCCCCTCAAAGGGGAGGGGAACAAGAGAGGACCGAACGAAGATGATCGCCCCACAGGCAACCGAGACCAGACATTGGCGCTTTCACACCGATCTCGAAAAGATCGGCTGGCTGACCATCAACACTCCCGAGTCCTCGGTGAATACGCTGAGCCGCGAAGCCATCATGGAGCTCGAGACGCTGGTGGCGCGCTTCGAGGACCTGGCCAGTTCCGACGAGCTGGCGGGCGTGGTGATCCTGTCGGGCAAGGATAGCGGCTTCATCGCCGGCGCCGATGTCAGCGAATTCGACGCAATGAGCGATTTTTCGGTGCTGCCAGAAGCACTGCGGCGCACCCATGCGCTGTTTGCCCGCATCGAATCGCTGCCCGTGCCGGTGGTGGCCGGCATACACGGCTTCTGCCTGGGCGGTGGGCTCGAACTGGCGCTGGCCTGCCACTACCGCATCGCGGTCAATGACGAGAAAACCCGCATTGGATTCCCGGAAGTGAACCTGGGCATTTTCCCCGGTTTCGGCGGCACCGGCCGCTCGATCCGCCAGGCGGGACCGGTCGATGCCATGGGCATCATGCTCACCGGCAAGATGTTGCGGGCAGGCGCCGCGCGCGGCCTCAACCTCGTCGACAAGCTGGTGCGCCATCGCGACCAGTTGCGCTGGGAAGGCCGCAAGGCCGTGCTGACCAGGAAGAAGTCGAGCGAGGCGCCAGCGATCAAGAAGGCGGCTGCCCTGCCGCTGGTGCGCGAGGCCATTGCCAACCAGATGCGCAAGCAGGCCGGCAAGAAGGCCCGCAAGGAGCACTATCCCGCCCCGTATGCGCTGATCGACCTGTTCGAAAAGCATGGCAATGACTGGCGCGCGATGATCCGCGGCGAGGTCGATGCCTTTGTGCCGCTGATGGGGTCACCCACCGCCACCAATCTCAGGCGCGTGTTTTTCCTGTCCGAGGGCCTCAAGAAACAGGGCCTCAAAGGCGCGAAATTCTCCCGCGTGCATGTGATCGGCGCGGGGGTGATGGGCGGCGATATCGCTGCCTGGTGCGCCTATCGCGGCATGAGTGTTACCTTGCAGGATCTGGACATGGAGCGGATCAAGCCGGCACTCGATCGGGCCAAGGCGCTGTTCAGCAAGCGCTACAAGAAGAAGCGCGAGGTCGATGCCGCCATGCTGCGCCTTGTCGCCGACCCCAAGGGTACCGGCGTGTCCCGCGCCGACGTCATCATCGAGGCGGTGGTGGAAAAGCTTGAGGTCAAGCAGAAGATCTTTTCCGGAATCGAGGATCAGCTCAAACCCGGCGCGATCCTGGCCACCAATACCTCGTCAATCGAACTGGAACGCATTGCCGAGGCACTGAAGGACCCGGCGCGTCTGATCGGCCTGCACTTCTTCAATCCCGTGGCGCAACTGCCGCTGGTCGAGGTGATCCGCTCGACCTTCAATACCGATGAAGAAATCGGCAAGGGCGCCAGCTTTGCCCAGGCCATTGGCAAGTCGCCGGTGGTGGTCAAGTCCGCGCCCGGCTTCCTCGTCAACCGCGTGCTGATGCCTTACATGCTGGGCGCCGTGGAGCGGGTGGAAAAAGGCGAGAGCAAGGAATTGCTCGATGCCGCCGCCGTCGCCTTCGGCATGCCGATGGGGCCGATCGAACTGATGGATACGGTGGGTCTCGACGTCGGCAAGTCGGTCGCCACCGAACTGGGCCACGATATTCCGGCCGACAGCAAGTTTGCCAAGCTGATCGCCGAAGGCAAGCTGGGCCGCAAGACCGGCGAGGGCTTCTACAAATGGGAAAAGGGCAAGGCGCAAAAGGGCGAAACGCCCAGCCATCCCGACCTCGCTGGCCTGGGCAAGGAACTGGTCAGGCCGCTGGTCGACATGACCGAAGTGGTGGTCGCCGAGGGCGTGGTTGCCTCGCCCGAACTGGCCGATATCGGCGTCATCATGGGCACCGGCTTTGCGCCTTTCCTGGGCGGGCCGATGAAGGCCAGGGCCGATGGCCGCGCGTAAGAGGAGAACAACACAAATGACTGAACTCAAACGCGTTGCCATTGTCGGCTCGGCTCGCATTCCCTTTGCCCGTGGTGGCACCGCCTATGCGGACGAAACCAACCTGTCCATGCTCGGCACGGTGCTGGGTGGGCTGGCCGACAAGTTCGGTCTCAAGGGCGAAAAGGTGGATGAGGTGATTGCGGGCGCCGTGATCAACCATTCGCGCGATTTCAACATTGCCCGCGAAGCCCTGCTCGATGCAGGCCTCAGCCCCCGAACCCCCGGCACCACCATGCAGATCGCCTGCGGCACGAGCCTGCAGGCGGCGCTGGTATTGGCCGGCAAGATTGCCTCGGGGCAGATCGAAAGCGGTATCGCCGCCGGCTCGGATACGGTGAGCGACAGCCCCATCGTCTTTGGGCCGAAGTTCCAGCATCGCCTGCTCAAGGCCAATGCAGCCAAGACGACGGGTCAGAAGCTGGGTGCCTTCAAGGGCTTTTCCTTTGGCGAACTGACCCCGGTGGCCCCATCGGTCAACGAGCCGCGCACAGGCCTATCGATGGGTCAGCACTGTGAACTGATGGCGCGTGAATGGGGCATCAGCCGCAAGGATCAGGATGCACTGGCCGTGGCCAGCCACCGCAATGCCGCGGCGGCCTATGACGAGGGCTTCCACGATGATCTCCTGGTCTCCTGCGCCGGCCTGGTGCGGGACAATAATGTCCGTGCCGATGCCAATCTGGACAAGATGAGCACGCTCAAGCCCGCCTTCGACAAAGCGAGCGGCCATGGCACGCTGACGGCCGGTAACTCGACGCCGCTGACCGATGGTGCGGCCGGGGTGCTGCTGGCCAGCGAAGACTGGGCGAAAGCGCGTGGCCTGCCGATCCTGGCGTACCTCACCACCGGGCGCGTGGCCGGCAATGACTTCGCCCATGGTGAGGGCCTGCTCATGGCGCCGACCATCGCGGTTTCCGAAATGCTGGAAAAAGCTGGCATCGGGTTTGATGACATCGATTATTTCGAACTGCACGAGGCCTTTGCCGCGCAGGTGCTGTGCACACTCAAGGCCTGGAAGGATCCGGCCTATTGCAAGGACGTTCTCGGGCGCGACAGCGTCATGGGGGAGATCGATCCGGCCAGGATCAATGTGAAGGGCTCGAGCCTGGCCTATGGCCATCCCTTTGCGGCGACCGGCGCGCGCATTCTGGGCCTGACGGCCAAGATGCTGTCGAACCAGGCTAACAAGAAAGCACTGATTTCGGTGTGTACGGCAGGTGGCATGGGCGTGGCAGCTCTGGTAGAAAGCGCTCAATGAGCGACAACGTCATCAAATTCCAGCGGCCCGAGAAGACGCCCGAGCCGCCCGTCAAGAAACCGCGCGGCCCCTTGCCGGGCTGGGTGCCCTTCGCCGTGCTGGTCGGCGTGGCCCTCATCATATTTTTTGTGCAGGGCGGCATGCAGCCGGGCTGAACGGCGCGATGCGGCGAATTAGCACGCGCTTGCGCAGGCTGAAGATTGATCCAGACGCCAGAGCATCTGATTCCATCATTGCCTTATCCGGCAAAAATTCATGCCTCCCAGCAGGCTGAATTGAGGATATTCACAATCGACCGCCAGATGACGTTTAGGTCAATCTTTTGCTTGTCAGTGGACGGATTTGCGTAATACCGTCCACCATCTTGCTCGCCGGGCCCCGGTCCGGCGGCGAAGAAGAATGAGCTGCCCGACGTCAAAGGCGGCCAGTTAGAGAAACGCGAAGAATTCCACAAGGAGATGGGACGATAATGAAATTCACAACAGCCCTTAAGGCCGTTGCGCTGGCCAGCGTGTTCAGCTTGAGCTTCGGCGCCGTGCAGGCACAGACCCTGCACATGATGAATGGTGGCGAGCCCGCTTCGCTCGATCCGCATCGCGTTTCCGGCGACTGGGAAAACCGGATTGTCGGCGACTATATCGAAGGCCTGATGACCGAAGATGCCGAAGGCGCACCGATCCTGGGTGCTGCCGAGTCCTATGAAGTGTCCGAGGACGGCCTGGTCTACACCTTCAAGATCCGCGAAGATTCGGTGTGGTCCGATGGCGAGCCGGTGACCGCTGGTGATTTCGTCTTCGCCTTCCAGCGCCTGATGAATCCGGAAACCGCAGCCGGCTACGCCTATCTGCAGTACCCGATCAAGAATGCCGAGGCCGTCAATGCCGGCGAGATGGAGCTGAGCGAGCTCGGCGTTACCGCTATCGACGACAAGACGCTTGAGATCACGCTGGAAAATCCGGCGCCGTTCTTCCTGGGCGCGCTGACGCACTACACCGCCTATCCCGTGCCGCAGCACGTGGTGGAAGAGTTCGGCGACGACTGGATCCAGCCCGAGAACATTGTAGGCAATGGTCCCTACACCCCGGTCGAATGGGTGCCCGGTTCGCACATCAAGTCGGTCAAGTCCGAAAGCTATCACGACGCGGAAAACGTGCAGATCGAAGAGGTCATGTACTACGCGCTCGACGACCTGACCGCTGCGGTTAACCGCTACCGTGCCGGCGAGTTCGATATCCTGACCGACTTCCCGGCCGATCAGGTGACCGCGCTGGGTGAAGACGCAGCCGTTGCCGCCTTCCAGGGCGTGCACTACTACGTGATGAACCAGAACGCCGAGAAGCTGCAGGACGTCAATGTCCGCAAGGCGATCTCGATGGCGATCAACCGCGAAGTGATCGGCCCCGACCTTTGGGGTACGGGCGAAGTGGCAGCCTATTCCTGGGTCCCGCCCGGCACGGCTAACTATGTCGAAGACGCCTTCGAATATGAATGGGCCGATACGCCCTATGGCGAGCGCGTTGAAGAAGCCCGCGCGCTGATGGAAGCGGCCGGCTATTCGGCAGACAATCCGCTGCAGCTCACGATCAACTACAACACCAACGACAATCACCAGCGCCTTGCGGTGGCGATTTCCTCGATGTGGGAGCAGATCCACGTCACCACCGAGCTGTCCAATGCCGAAGTGGCCGTGCACTATGATGCACTGCAGAACAACGACTTCGACTCGATCGGCCGTGCCGGCTGGCTGATGGATTACAACGATCCGATCAACATGCTCGAACTGCTGCGTAGCGACATCCAGTACAATTATGGTCGCTACAACAATCCGGAGTTCGACCAGTTGCTGCGTGACTCGGCCACCGAGCTCGATCTTGAGGCTCGCGCCGAGATCCTGGCCCAGGCCGAAACCATCGCCATGGAAGACTATGCGGCCCTGCCGCTGGCCTTCTATGTGTCGCGCAATGCCGTTTCGCCGCGTATTGAGGGCTTCGTCCCCAATGCTCGCGACGTGCATCGCACCCGCTGGATGAGCAAGTCCGAGTAATCGGGCCAATCTGCGGTCCGGTCGCCCCAGCGGGCGGCCGGACTCTTTCTTCTCCGGCATAGTGCGATGCATCGACATTGCCGGTGACCGCTGTACGGGTTCGTACGTTCAAGATTATTCGAGGGCAGCCAGCCGTCGGCCAGTGGCCGCGTCGCTCTGCTCGCTCAGGTCCCTAGAGAAAATGCTGCGCTATGCAACGCGGCGCGTGCTTTCGGCGCTGCCGATCGCCTTTATCGCCGTTACCGTCTGCTTCTTCATTCTGCGCGCCGCCCCGGGCGGGCCGTTCGACTCCGACCGGCCACTTCCGCCCGAAGTGCTGGCCAATGTCCGCGCCTATTACAATCTCGATCAGCCCCTGTTCATGCAGTACCTGCTCTATATCGGCGGGGTGCTGCGCGGAGATCTGGGACCGTCCATGTCGTCCTACGACTTCTCGGTGTCCGAGTTGATGGCGATCGGCATGCCGTTCTCGCTGCAACTGGGGCTGACCGCCTTCGTCATCGCGACGGCAATCGGCGTGATCACCGGGATGATCGCAGCCGTCTACAAGAACAAATGGCCAGATTACATGCTGGTGCTGGTGGTGATGATCGGCGTGATCGTCCCCAATTTCCTCATCGGCGCACTGCTTCAGCTCTGGTTCGGCGTCTATCTGCGCTGGCTGCCGGCGGGCGGCTGGGTGCCGGGAAGCTGGGCGCATCTGGTGCTGCCCGTGGCGGTGCTCTCCTGGGCCCACGCGGCGCGCATTTCGCGGTTGATGCGGGGCTCGATGATCGAGACGCTGGGCACCAATTATGTGCGGACCGCCCGTTCCAAGGGACTGGGCGAACGGCTGGTGCTGGCGCGCCATGCCATCAAGCCGGCCCTGATCCCCGTGGTCAGCTATCTTGGGCCGGGCCTGTCCTATCTGCTCACCGGCTCGCTTGTGGTCGAACAGATCTTCGGCCTACCCGGGATCGGCCGCTATTTCATTCAGGCCGCCCTTAATCGCGACTACGGCATGGTGCTGGGCACGACGCTCTTCTACATGCTGCTGATCATTGCGCTCAATCTGATCGTGGACCTCGTCTATGCCTGGCTCGATCCCAAGGTGAGGTACCGCTGATGGCCGGATTGACTCAAAAAGACGAGGTGCTCACCCGCTATGCGGAAAAGCTGAGCACGCTCAAGGCGCCCAAGGGTCGCTCGCTGACCGATGATGCGATCCGGCGCATGCTGGCCAACAAGGCTGCCATGGTGTCTCTGTTCGTGCTGGCCGCCATTGTGCTGTTTGCCTTTGTGGGGCCCTATTTCGTACCCTGGGGCTATTCCGAGGTTGATTGGGCCAGCATCCGCAAGCCCCCCGATTTCGAGGCCGGGCACTATTTCGGCACCGACCACAATGGCCGGGACCTGTTGGCCCGCACCATGTTCGGCACGCAGATGAGCCTGATCGTGGCGCTGGTGGCCACCACCGTGTCGGTGGTGATCGGCATCGCCTATGGCGCTATTGCCGGCTATTTCGGCGGCCGGGTCGATGCGGTGATGATGCGTATCGTCGATATGCTCTATGCGCTGCCCTATATCCTGTTTGTCATCATCCTGGTCGTGATTTTCGGCCGCAATCCGATCCTGCTGTTCGTGGGCATCGGGGCGATCGAATGGCTGACCATGGCCCGCATCGTGCGCGGCCAGACGCTGACGCTTAAGGAAAAGGAGTTCGTGGAAGCGGCGCGGGCGGGCGGTGCCAAGCCCTGGACCATCATCTTCCGCCATATCGTGCCGAACCTGACCGGGCCGGTGGTGATCTATGCCACGCTGACCATTCCCGAGATCATCATCGTGGAGAGTTTCCTCTCTTATCTGGGCCTGGGTATCCAGGAACCCCAGACCTCGCTGGGCACGCTGATCTCCACCGGTGCGCCGGTGGCCGAGGTGACGCCCTGGATGCTGATCTATCCCGGCATCATTCTGGTGTCGCTGCTGTTCTGCCTGACCTATGTCGGCGACGGCCTGCGCGACGCGCTCGACCCCAAGGACCGCTGACATGTCCGATTACGTACTTTCCATCCAGGACCTGTCGGTCACCTTCGCCTTGCACGATACCGAGGTGCAGGCTGTGCGCGAGATGAATTTCGACCTTCGGGCGGGGGAGACCCTGGCCGTGGTGGGCGAAAGCGGCTCGGGCAAAAGCCAGGCCTTTCTCGGGATCATGGGCCTGTTGGCCAAGAACGGCCGGGCCACCGGCAAGGCCGTGCTGGGTGATGTCAACCTGCTCGGCATGGCGCCGTCGCGGCTCGATGCCTATCGCGGCAAGGACATCGCCATGATCTTCCAGGATCCGATGACCTCGCTCAATCCCAGCCTCAAGATCAAGACGCAGCTTTCCGAGGTGCTGGTCAAGCATCGCGGCTTTGACACGCGCAAGGCCGAGATGACGACGATCGAAATGCTCGAGCGGGTCGGCATCCCCGAACCGGCCAAGCGTGCCAATGCCTATCCGCACGAGATGAGCGGGGGCATGCGGCAGCGCGTGATGATCGCGATGGCGCTGTTGTGCCAGCCCAAGATCCTGATTGCGGACGAGCCGACCACGGCGCTCGATGTGACCGTGCAGGCGCAGATGCTGGACCTGTTCAAGACACTGACCGAGGACTTCGGCACCTCGCTGGTGATGATCACGCATGATCTGGGCGTGGTTGCGGGCGTGGCCGACCGCATGATGGTGATGTATGGCGGTCGCGCCGTCGAAAAGGGTAAGGTCGACGACCTGTTCTACGATCCGCGCCACCCCTATACGCTGGGCCTGTTGCATTCGACCCCGCATATCGCGCATCGCGCCGCGCGGCTCGACCCAATCCAGGGCCTGCCACCCAGCCTTGAACATCTGCCCAAGGGCTGCTCGTTCAATCCGCGCTGCGCTTTCTGTTTTGACCGGTGCCTGGAAGAGCGCCCGCCGCTGACCCCGGTGGGGGATGAGCGCGAAAAGGCGTGCTTCTTTGAGGGCCCACTGCAATCGAAAAAGGTGGCCTGATGAACCAGACCCCCGCCAATCTGCTCGAGATCCGCGATCTCAAAAAGACCTTCTCCATCGCCACGGGCCTGTTCTCGCGGCAGCTGACCCTCACCGCGCTGGCCGATATCAACTTCAATGTGCGCCAGGGCGAAACCCTGGGCATTGTGGGCGAAAGCGGCTGTGGCAAGTCCACACTGGGGCGCTGCATCCTGCAATTGATCAGCCCCGATGAGGGGCAGGTGCTCTGGCTGGGCCAGGACCTGACGCGGGTGCCTGCCGAGGAAATGCGCAAGCGCCGCGCTGATCTGCAGATCATTTTCCAGGATCCGCTCGCTTCGCTCAACCCGCGCATGACCGTGGGCGAGATCATCGAGGACCCGCTGCGCACGCTGCGGCCGGAAATGAACAAGACCGAGCGCCGCGCCCGCGTGGTGCGGATCATGGAGTCGGTCGGCCTGCTGCCCGAGATGATCAATCGCTATCCGCACGAGTTCTCCGGCGGCCAGGCGCAGCGCATCGGCATTGCCCGGGCGCTGATCACCGAGCCCAAGCTGATCGTTTGCGACGAGCCTGTGTCGGCGCTGGATGTCTCGATCCAGGCGCAGATCCTCAACCTGCTCGCCGAGCTCAAGGACGAGTTCGGCCTGACGCTGATTTTCATTTCGCACAATCTGAGCGTAGTGCGGCATGTCTCGGACCGCATTCTGGTGCTCTATCTGGGCCGGATCGTGGAGCTGGCAACCGGCGACGAGATCTATGAGGATCCCAAGCACCCCTACACCACAGCCTTGCTGACCGCGGTGCCGATCCCCGACCCCAAGCTGGCGCGGCAACGCAATATCGATGCGCTGAAGGGGGAAATTCCTTCTCCGATCAATCCGCCTTCGGGCTGCACCTTCCGCACCCGATGCCGGCATGCCCAGCCGCAATGTGCCGAAACAAGGCCACCGCTCGAAACCCTTGAGAATGGCCGGTTGGTCGCCTGCATCCGCTGGCGCGAGATCGAGGCCGAAAAGGCCGCTCTGGCCGAAGCCTGAGATCTGTCCGGACGGGGTCAGACCTCGTCCGGCTCATGCTGGCTGCGCCGGTCGGCCGCACCGACATCCTTGGCCTGCCGTCGCCGGTCCGGCCCCGCATAGCCGCCGGCCTCGACGAAGGGCCGGGGATTGGCGGCAATGCTGTCGAGCCGCGTCTTGAGGTGGTTGGCGGCGAACGGCTTGCGCAGGAATTCGGTGACCCCCGCATCGCGCGCCGCGGCAATACGGGTGGCGTCGGGCGCGGCCGACATCATGATGATGGGGGTCAGCCGGTTGATGCATTCGGCATTGGCGCGCAGGCGCCGCACCAGGTCAATGGCGCCTGGCTTGGCAAGCCCGTCATCGATGATGATAATTTCGAACGGGCGGCGTTTAAGCTCGACCTGCGCCTGGTTGGCGTCATAGGCTTCGCGGATGTCGCGGCGTTTCAGGCCGCGCAGCATGGTGGCGACCAGCGCGGCCATATTGGCCTGCGGGTCGATGATCAAGATGCCGGATTTGGTGATCTGTTCGCTGGGCATGGGAGGCGATTCTGAACTCTGTTCCATACCAGAATAGGCCTTGCCGATAACTGCCGCGTTAACGACTGTGCAATGGGGGAAAGCCACGCGATTGCGCGTTGACAGCCGGGTTCGGTTTCCTTATGTAGAGGCCAGTTTTCGGGCGCCTTGCCGCCCCTTTTGTTTGACCGAGGATTAGTAAGATGAAGATCCGCAACTCGCTGAAGGCGTTGATGACTCGCCACCGCGCGAACAAGCTCGTCCGCCGTCGCGGCCGCGTTTACATCATCAACAAGGTGGACAAGCGCTTCAAGGCCCGCCAGGG
Organism: Devosia indica; assembly: GCF_003056405.1. Taxonomy (GTDB): domain Bacteria; phylum Pseudomonadota; class Alphaproteobacteria; order Rhizobiales; family Devosiaceae; genus Devosia; species Devosia indica. The sequence continues at coordinate 56,088 of NZ_PYVZ01000008.1, read as the reverse complement.
CTAAGCGCTTCGCTCCACTGATTTGACTTCGACAAGGCCCGCACGAAACTGCGGGCCTTGTTGCGTTGGGGGGGAATGAATAAGGCCGTTTGCCGGAGACCTTGCTGCTAGGGCCTGTCGCCTTGCGCAATTTCCAGCCCGGCGGCGCGCCATTGCGGCAGGCCGTCCTCCAGCCTGCGGGCCTCGTATCCGGCCTGACGCAGGGCAGCCACCGCCTCGAAGGCATAAACACAATAGGGGCCGCGGCAATAGGCGATAATTTCGCGGGTCCGGCCCAGTTCGCCGATCCGCTGCTCGAGTTCGGCAAGCGGAATATTGTTGGCCCCCGGTATGTGCCCGGCCGCATACTCATCCGCCGGGCGCACATCCAGTACCGTCACCAGTCCGGATCGCGCGCGTTCGAGCAGTTCGGTGCGTGAGACCGGCTCCATGGCGTCACGCTGGTTGAAATAGCCCCGCACGATGCGGTCCATCTCGGCATTGTGCTGTTCGCTCACCACTCTGAGCCCCGACAGCAGCGTCATCACCGCGTCTCCCGCCACCGAATAGAGAATGAATTTGCCATCCCGCCTGGCGCTGACCAGCCCGGCGCGCTTGAGCGTCTGCAGATGCTGGGAGGTCGTGGCAATGGATAGGTCCGCGCGCTCGGCAAGGGCCTCGACGCTGCGCTCGCCCTGCGCCAGCAGTTCGATGATTTCGATCCGGGCCGGGTGACCAAGGGTTTTGGCCGTTTGGGCGAATTGGGCGAAAACGGCGCGCTTGGGTGTGGTGCTTGACATGGCCGGTCACATGTTATTATCACATTCAACAGAATTATTGAATGAATGGCTTTGGCCGCCTTGTCAAGGAAAGACCCTGCAATGATCGTTCGTCAGTTCCTGCACACCGACCCGGTCGGTGCCTCTTATCTTCTCGGCTGTGGCGGCAAGGCCTCCGGTGCCGTCATTGATCCCATCGGCCCCATCGCGCCCTATCTGGAGGCGGCCGAGCAGACCGGTATGAAGATCCTTTATGTCATCGACACCCATGTCCATGCCGACCATATCTCGACCGGCCGTGAGCTGGCGGCAGCGTCGGGCGGCAAATATGTGCTGCATGACAGCGCTGACGTGGCCTTCGACTATCACGCTGTTGCCGAGGGCGATGTGCTCGAACTGGGCAATGTCACGCTGACGGTCATGCACACGCCGGGCCATACGCCCGAGCACATCTCCCTGCTGGTCACCGACCGGACACGGACGAACGAGCCCTGGTTCGTGGTGACCGGCCATACCCTGATGGTTGGGGACCTTGGGCGCACCGAACTGGCCAGCAGCGCCAAGGAGGGCGCGCGTAATCTCTTTGCCAGCGCCCAGCGGCTCAAATCTCTTCCCGATCATCTCGAAGTCCTGCCCGGTGCGTTTTCGGGCTCGGTGTGCGGGCGCAAGCTATCGGGCAAGCCCTCCTCGACCATAGGCTTCGAGCGCCGCTTCAATACGGCCTTTGCCATCGAGAACGAGGCCGATTTCATTGCCGCAATGGTCGCCGACATACCGCCGCCCCCGCCCGGTGCGGCTCAAACCCGCGCCCTCAACGCTGGCCGCAGCTAAAGCGCAATGACAGCTATCACGCATCAGTTCGGCATTGCTGAAAACCGCAGCCAATTCGTTCATCAGCTCGTTCAGGTGCTGCTGGTCGGCTTTGCCATCGGCATGACCCGAACGGTGGTTCCCGCACTGGCCGAAAGCGAGTTCGGGCTGGAGCGGGGCTCCTTCGTGCTCCTGTCGGCCTTCGTCATCGCCTTCGGCGTGGTCAAGGGCGTGCTCAACTTCGTGGCCGGGCGCCTGTCCGAGCGGGTGGGGCGCAAGAAGGTGCTGGTGCTTGGCTGGCTGGTGGCGCTCCCCATTCCGGTGATGATCGCCCTGGCCCCCGACTGGAACTGGATCGTCGCTGCGACCGTATTGCTGGGCGTCAATCAGGGGCTTTGCTGGTCCATGGCACAGACCTCAAAACTCGACCTCACCCGGGCCAATCAGCGGGGCGTGGTGATCGGGCTCAATGAGTTTGCCGGCTATGTCGGGGTGGCGCTTGCCGGCATCATCACCGGTTATGCTGCCACCATTATGGGGCCGCGCGAGGGCCTTCTGGCCTTCGGCCTGATCGTTATCGGTCTTGGTCTTTTCCTCTCGGCCTTCTTTGTCCGCGACACGCTTCCTTGGGCCCATGCCGAAGCGAAATTCGCTGCTGCGACTGCGCCCCTCTCCACCTGGCAGGTCTTCACCCTGATGTCCTGGCGCGACCGCAGGCTTGCGGCGATCTCACAGGCGGGTCTCGTCGAAAAATTCGTCGATGCGCTGGTCTGGGTCATCTACCCGGTCTTCCTGTTCTCCCGTGGCCTGAGCCTGCCGGAAATCGGCTGGGTGGTGGGGATGTATGGTGTGGTCTGGGGTGGCTCGCAACTGGTTACCGGGCCGCTCTCGGACAAGGTCGGCCGTCACTGGCCCAATGTCTTGGGCATGTGGATCTGTGGCGCGGGTGTTGCCTTAATGGTGCTCGGAGAAGGCATTGCCTGGTGGTCCTTTTCGGCGGCGGTTTCCGGCCTCGGGATGGCGTTGCTCTATCCCAATCTTTCGGCGGCTGTGGCGGACATCGCCGCTCCCGCCTGGCGCGGATCGGCCATCGGCATCTACCGTTTCTGGCGCGATCTGGGCTATGCCATCGGTGCGCTTGGCTTTGCCCTCGCCGCCAACCTCATGGGCCAGATCGAAGCGGCCTTCTGGTTTGTGGCCGTTGCCATGCTGGTTTCAGGGCTTGTGCTACTGGTTTGGGGGGAGGAGACGCGGCCGCATTGAGCGCGCACATTGTCTCTCGGTTCTGAGTTATCCCCGCGCCCAAAACCTCCGCTATCCTCTTCCCATCTCTCCCGCGATGGGCGGACTGCAGCGAACAGTTGCGGGAGGAGCCGGTGAGACTGGATTCGCTCCAGGGCTCGCCTGCTCGTTGGGCCACCTTGCGACGATCGATCAATAGGGGCCACGACAGCAGGAGAAACCCGGTGTTCCGAGGCGGCGACGTCTCTATTTACTTAGTTTTACTGAGACGCACGCGCCTCGGGACACGTCCATTTCCAAAACCCGCGACGCCAATGGGCCGGGCGGCGCAAAGTCCTGCGCGCAGGAAGGCGACCCTATGCGGTTCCATGGACAATTCGGATCAGGCCTTGAGCACGATGACCTTGGTGTTGACCGGGGTGCGCTCGTAAAGGTCCATCATGTCCTGGGTCAAAAGGCCGATACAGCCGCTCGAAATGCCCTTGCCGATCGTCTCGGCCTGGCGGGTGCTGTAGAGCGTATAAAGCGTATAGACGCCGTCCTGGTAGAGATAGAGCGTGCGGGCGCCCAGCGGATTGTCGAGGCCGGGGGCCATGCCGCCGGCATATTGAGCGACTTCGGGCTGCCGCTCGATCATTTCCCTGGGCGGGGTCCAGACCGGCCATTCGGCCTTGCGGCCAATATAGGCGTCTCCGCTCCAGAGAAAGCCGGCCCGCCCCACATTGACGCCATAGCGCGTGGCGACATTGTCGCCCTCGATGCGATAGACATAGTAGTTGCGTGGATCGACGATGATGGTGCCGGGTGCCTCGGCGCTGTCATAGCGCACGGTCCGCCGCCAATATTTCGGATCAACCTTGTTGAGATTGACCGCCTCGATGGGGAAGCGCTCGTCGGGCAGCGGGCCATAGACCTGTTCGGCCTCGGCCATGCTCAGGGCCTTGATCGTGGTGCAGCCGGAAAGTGCCAGCGTACCCAGCGCGGCGGCAGAGCCGAGCAGGAAGCCCCTGCGGCCCATCGGCGTTGTGCGCGTGCGCGTTGCCGGGTTGTTTGCCGTCAGTTCATTGCCTGCACGCATGACCCTGCTCCCTTGCTTGCCTTGAGCGATCTTGGGCCTTGCCGGAGATGGCTGCAAGCACAGCCTGAACAAACAAGGCCCCGACGGGGTCGGGGCCTTGGTCATTGATGCAGCTGGGTAACACCCTAGCTCGAGCCGGCGCCATCCTGGCGCACAAAGGCGATGCGCAGCATATTGGTCGCGCCGGGGGTGCCCAGGGGCACGCCGGCGGTAATGGCGATGCGGTCGCCGGGGCGGGCAAAGCCTTCCTGATAGGCAATGACGCAGGCGCGATCGACCATGTCTTCCAGGCTCACCGCATCCTCGGTCTGCACGCAATGAATGCCCCAGACCACCGACAGGCGGCGAATGGTGCGCAGATTGGGCGAGAGCGCGATGATGGGCTTGTTGGGCCGTTCGCGCGCGGCGCGGATGCCGGTCGAGCCCGAGGCGGTATAGGTAACGATGGCGGCCAGATCGAGGGTTTCGGCAACCTGGCGGGTGGCGGCCGAGATGGCGTCGGCGGCGGTGGCCTCCGGCTCGGTCTGGGCGGCGCGAATGATGTTGTTGTAGTTGGCGTCGCTTTCCACGGCCACGGCCACCTTGGCCATGGTGGTGACGGCTTCGACCGGATACTGGCCCGAGGCACTTTCGGCCGAAAGCATGACCGCGTCGGCGCCTTCAAACACGGCAATGGACACGTCCGAAACCTCGGCGCGGGTCGGTACCGGCGCGGTGATCATGGATTCGAGCATCTGGGTGGCGACGATAACCGGCTTGCCGAAGCGGCGGCACATGCGGATCATGCGCTTTTGCAAGCCCGGCACCTGCTCAAGCGGCAGTTCAACACCCAGATCGCCACGGGCAACCATGATGGCGTCGGAGAGTTTGACGATTTCCTCGAGCCGCTCGATGGCCTGCGGCTTTTCGATCTTGGCCATGACGCCGGCGCGGCCCTGGACGATCTTGCGGACATCGATGATGTCTTCGGGGCGCTGCACGAAGCTGAGCGCAACCCAGTCGACCTCGGCCTTGAGCGCTTCGAGCAGGTCTGCGTGGTCCTTCTCGGTCAGGGCGCCGGTGGGCAGCAGGGTGTCGGGCAGGGACACGCCCTTCTTGTCCGAGAGCTTGCCACCATAAATGACTTCGGTCTCGATGGCGCCATTGCCGACCTTGGTGGCCTTCAGTTGCAGCTTGCCATCGTCGAGCAGCAGGCGGTCACCCACCGACACGCTCTCGATGATTTCGGGGTGGGGCAGGTACACGCGCTGGACATTGCCCTGGTCGTTTTCCTCGCTGTCGAGGGTAAAGCTCTGCCCGGCGACCAGATTGACCGAGCCCTCGGCGAACTTCCACACGCGCAGCTTGGGGCCCTGCAGATCGGCCAGGATGCCGATGGGGTGGTTGAGGCGCGCCTCGACCGCGCGGATGCGCTTGACGGTCTGGTGCAGCACTTCGTGGCTGGCATGGCTCATATTGATGCGGAAGACGTCGGCCCCGGCCTTGGCCAGTTCCTCGATCATGGTCTCCTCGTGGCTGGCAGGCCCGAGGGTGGCAAGGATCTTTGCGCGTCTGATCCGTCTCATTGCGTGTCCGTATTGTCTGGCGTTAGGGGCTCGTCGGGGTCGACAAGGAAGGCCGGGTCTTCAAGATCTTCGCCCAGGTCCGGGCCGACAATGCTTGGCGCGCCAGCGCTCTCGGTGAGCTGCAGCGTCCAGTCGGTACGGTTCTGTGTATCGATTTCAAAGAACCCGGTGCGCTCATAGCCCCGGGCGAGGCAATCCTCAACCCCGAATATTGTGAAGGTTTCGTCACGAGTGCACATGAAGACCTGTCCATCCCAGGATCCGCCGCCGATATCGTCCACTGCGTAGAGGTAGTAAAAGCGGCGGGCGAGATCGCCCTGGAAGATCGTGCGGCAGTCGCCCGGAGGGGCCTGCCACCAGCCTTCGCTCATCCAGCCGCGCTCGGCGCGATAGCCTAGGGCGACCGAAACCAGGTTGGCGGTTTCGTTGCAGATGCGCAAATCGGCCTGTGCGGGCGTGGCCATGGCCATCAGGCCACCAAGGGTGGCAAGCAACAGGGTCGAGCCAAGACGGATGGGTTTCACCATTGCGCTGGAAATCACCGGAAAACGTGCCCTTCTTTGATCGTATGGCAGAGACGAGGTCAATGGCTAATGGGGTGATTTGACGGAAATGCGGGCATCACTGGGGCGCTGGTCACAAAAGCGGCGTGAGCCACCCAACAATCACCGGCAAGCCCGGGCAGGGTGTGGATTGCCCCATAAAAGGGTTGAACCAATGCAGGGCATGAGGTTGATGGGGACCGGACAATTCCGGTTTATCCCCGCATCCGCTTATCCGTGCGAAGATGCCGTGGAGGGCCGGAGTATTTATTTGTTTTACCGCGCTTCCGAACCAAAAGTGGCGACCGCTTTTTGGAGGAAACGCTCCAGAAGAGGTTGGCCATGGCCGTTGAAGATAGCGTCGCGCAGGATCAGTTGCGCGCTTTCATCGAGCGCATCGAGCGTATGGAAGAAGAAAAGGCGGCAATCGCTGCCGACATCAAGGAAATCTATGCTGAAGCCAAGGGCAATGGCTTCGATACCAAGATCCTGCGCAAGATCGTGACCATCCGCAAGCAGGATGCCAATGAGCGCATGGAGCAGGAAGCCCTGCTTGAGCTCTATATGTCCGCCCTGGGCATGGTCGAAGCGCCGCCCGAGCGGTAGTCGGCGATCAGGCCAGTATGTCGAGCAGGGCTTTGGACATGTCGCTGGCCACGCTGACGACCTTAGCCGAGGCCTTGAAGTCGGCCTCGGCCCCGATCACGTTAACCATTTCGCTCGAGAGGTCGACGGTGTTGCCTTCGGTGCCTGACCGGGCGATGCGCGCGGCGCTCTGTTCGAGCTGACCGCTGGCGCGCTGCATGCCATAGGCGCCGATGGAAATGCTGGAAATGGTCATGGACCGCCCTCTCGTCTTGAGGGGCAGAAAGCCAGCAAAACTCTCAACAATCAGTTAGCCGGACCGGTCCAACTCGCCTCAAGCTCAAGCGGCCCGGGCGGCTTCATCGCCCAAAGCGAAACGGATCGCCGCATTGGCGTGGATGATCGTTGAGTCAAAGCCGGGCAGGGGAAGTGTATCCGGATCGATCAGCAGGCCGATCTCGGTGCAGCCAAGAATGACGCAGTCGGCGCCTTCCGCCTTGGCGCGGCCGATAATGTCGAGATAGGCCCTGCGGGCGGTTTCGCGCACCTGACCCTGGCACAACTCGTTGAAGATGATGTCGTGCACGATCTTGCGGTCATTTGTTGCCGGCACCATCACCTCAAGGCCACAGGCCTTCATCCGGTCGGTATAGAAGCCATGTTCCATGGTGTAGCGGGTGGCGAGCAGCAGCGGGCGCTTGTGGCGGTGCGCCTGCAAGGTCGAGGCCGTTTCGGTGATGATGTCGATCAGCGGAACCCCCGACATCGCCGCGACCGGTTCGGCCACCAGATGCATGGTATTGGTGCAGATCAGCACACAGTCCGCACCGGCGCGCGCCAGGCCTGCCCCGGCTTGGCCCAACAAAGCACCGGCCTGATCCCAGTGTCCGGCCCGTTGCAGCGCCACGACTTTGTCAAAGTCCAGCGAGCGCATCGCGATGTCGGCCGAGGCCAGCCCGCCGCGCAGGCGCCGCACCTCTTGATTGATGTGGCGATAATAGACAGCAGTCGATTCCCAGCTCATGCCGCCGATCAGACCGATCGTTTTCATTTCCGCGTCCTCCAGGTCCCGCGAATGATGCCGCGTTTCCGGAGCATTCGGCGCGCGGAGTTTGGCTGTCTTTGCAATAATCATGCGCAATATTTGCAGTATTTGCAGGAAATGCGCTATTGGTCTGCGTGGCCGGAGTGAATTGCATGCTGGATGAGCGCGATCGGAAGATTTTGAGCCTGCTGCAGGCGGATGCCGAGCGGCCTGTCAACGATATCGCGGCATCAGTGGCGCTGTCGCCTTCGGCCTGCTCCCGCCGGATTGCGCGGCTCAAGGAGGACGGATTTATCGCGCGAACGACGGCAGAACTGGACCGGCGCAAAATGGGCTTACCGACAACCGTCTTCGTCATCGTACGCACCGGCTCGCATGCCGCAGATTGGCTGGAAAAGTTTCATTTAGCCGTTTCGGCGATCCCCGAGATTGTCGAGGTGCACCGGCTGACCGGCAATTTCGACTATATTCTCAAGATCGTGCTGCCCGATGTGGAGCATTATGACGCAGTCTACAAGCAGCTCGTGTCGCGTATCGAGCTGTTCGACATGTCGGCCTATATCTCGATGGAAACGGTCAAGGCCGCCCAGGGCCTGCCGACGAATTATGCGTGAGGCGGAAAGTGTCCGGTAGGGCAGATTAGCGCGCTAAACCTTCGCCAGGGCCGCTTTCATGGCTGCCTGGTCATATCCGAGTGCGGTGAGGGCGGCAGCCACGATGCCGGCGCGATCGAGGCCGGCAGCGGCATACATGTCGGCCTGGGACGCGTGCTCGACAAAGGTGTCGGGGATCATCAGCGGGCGGAAACGCAGCTTGCCGTCGAGCAGGCCGTTGCCGGCGAGGAATGTTGCGACATGGCTGCCAAAGCCGCCCAGTCCACCTTCTTCGGTCGAAATCAACACGTCGTGGCTTTGTGCCAGTGATGTGATGAGTTCTTCATCGAGAGGCTTGAGAAAGCGCGCATCCGCCACGGTGGGATTAAGCCCAAGCGCGGCCAGCTTGTCAGCGGCGGCAAGCACTTCACCAAGCCGCGCGCCATAAGAGAGCAGCGCAATGGTGCTGCCCTGGCGCACCATGCGGCCCTTGCCGATCGGCAGGACATCGCCGCGTTCCGGCATGTCGACGCCCATGCCCTCGCCGCGGGGATAGCGGAAGGTGATGGGGCCGCTGTCAAATGCGGTGGCGGTTGCCACCATGTGGCGCAGTTCGGCCTCATCGGCGGCGGCCATATGCACCATGCCGGGAATGGCACCGAGATAGGCATTGTCGTAATTGCCGGCGTGGGTCGGCCCATCGGCGCCGACATAGCCGGCCCGGTCGATGGCGAAGCGCACTGGCAGGCCCTGAATGGCGACGTCGTGGATCACCTGGTCATAGGCGCGCTGCAGGAAGGTCGAATAGATGGCGCAGAAGGGTTTCATGTCTTCGCTGGCCATGCCTGCCGCAAAGGTCACGGCATGCTGTTCGGCAATGCCCACATCGTAGATGCGGCTGGGAAAGATCTCTGCGAACTTGTCCAGGCCTGTACCCGAGGGCATGGCTGCCGTGACGGCCACGATGCGGGGATCAGCCTGGGCTTCCTGGATCAGCGAGGAGGCGAACACCGAGGTATAGGACGGCGCATTGGACGGCGCCTTGGCTTGGGCGCCAGTGATGACGTTGAACTTGGATACGCCATGATATTTGTCGGCCGAGTTTTCTGCCGGGGCATATCCCTTGCCCTTCCTGGTCACGGCATGGATCAGGATCGGCCCCTGACCAAATTCCTTGACGTTGTCGAGAATGGCCAGCAAGTCCTCAAGATTGTGCCCGTCAATGGGACCGACATAGTAGAAGCCCAGTTCCTCGAACAGCGTGCCCCCGGTAAAGAAGGAACGGGCGAACTCTTCCGTGCGACGCGCCGGCTCGTGCAGGAAAGGCGGGAGCTTGGAAACCACGGCCTTCGCCGCCTCGCGGGTGCCGCGATAGACCGGGCCGGAGACCAGCCGCGCCAGATAGGTCCGCAGTGCCCCGGTGGGCGGGGCAATGGACATGTCATTGTCGTTGAGTATGACGATCAGCCGCGCATCCATTGCGCCGGCATTGTTCATCGCCTCATAGGCCATACCTGCCGACATGGCGCCATCGCCGATGACGGCAATGACATTGCGCGGCTTTTCGAGATGCTTGCTGGCCTCGGCCATGCCCAGGCCGGCCGAGATAGACGTCGAGGAATGCCCGGCGCCAAACGGATCGTATTCGCTTTCGGCGCGCCGGGTGAAGCCGGAGAGCCCCCCCTTCTGCCGAAGGGTCCGCATGCGGTCGCGGCGGCCTGTCAGGATCTTGTGCGGATAGGCCTGGTGGCCGACATCCCAGATGATGCGGTCGTGCGGGGTATCGAACACAGCGTGCAGCGCCACGGTCAGCTCGACGACACCAAGTCCCGCGCCGAGGTGGCCGCCGGTAACCGAGACAGCGTCGATCATTTCGGCGCGCAGTTCATCGGCTAGCTGGCGCAGATTTTCGCGCGGCATGCCGCGCAGATCGGCTGGCGTCTGAACGGTATCGAGCAGCGGCGTGTCGGGCTTGTTGGCCAAGCGTATCCCCGTCAAATATCTGGTTTGTCCCTGTTTAGGCGCAGGGTCATGCCTTTGCAATGCCGGCCAGGGCAATGCGGCGATGGGTCTCCACCAATGCGAGAGCATTCAGGCATTTGCGGGGCAGACAAGGCCCAACGGCAGCTTCAGTTGCTGGCCAACACCAAAGGTGCGGTGCGCGTAAAGCGGTTGTGGACTGGTGCGGGAGTACTATCACCGATACCCTTGACCAGCACATGGCGGCCCATTTCCGGCGTCGGGTCGAAATCGGCCTCATCGTGATCGAAGATCACCGCATAACGGCCCGAGGACATCGCTGCCGGATCGATAAAGATATCAGCGACATGTTCAAGGTCGGGCGCCACCAGATCGGGGCGGCGCATGGCATTTGGGTCATTACGGCTGGCGACATGTTGCACGAGTGCCTCGGCCAGCGGCGTGGTCGCATTGGCATCGGTCGCACCAAATGTGTCACCGAACAGGTCGGACAGGTTGCCACCGAGCGATGCGGTCTGGATGGTTGCTGCGGGGCGTAGAGGCGGCAGCACCGGCAAACGTTCAGTTGGTCTGGGGGGCGTTGCCGCAGTACTGGCGGTTGTCGTGCCTTCGATAATCATTTCCAGCGCGCGCTGGGCGCCAGGGTCGGCTGCCGGGCTTGCGGCAGCATAAGCTGACAGGATGTCCGCCGGCGGATCGGACATGATAAGCCGTGGCGTTGGCATGGTCGGCTCGGTCAAGGCTGCAAGGGCCGTGACGGCGTCATTGTTGCGCAGGTCTTCGGGCATGGTCACTGGCATGGCTACCGCGACCTGCGTACTCTCACTTATCTCGTCATCGGTCAGCGGCGCACTGCCGCTGGTCGAAAAGGGCAGAGCGGTATCGGACGCCGAGGCAACAGCAAGGTCTGGCCCGCCCAGATCGGCCGGCCGGAGATCGGGCATGACCGGGGCAACCGGGGTCGTGCGCTGTGGAGCCATGGATGCAGTTTGTACCTGCGGCGCATTGCCGGACGTCTGCTCGTCTTCGCCAAACAGCAGATCCATCAGGGTGCGGCCACTGCCTTCCGACGAGCTGGCCACCTGCGTGCCCGAACTGCTGCCATTGCAGGGATAGGCATGGCAGCGCTTCCATTCAGCCAGGGCCACATTGTAGCCCTGCTGGGACAATACCTTGCCATCGGTGGGCACATGCATGGTCTTGCCGTCGGGGAACAGGTCCTTGAGCTGAGCGCGGGTCATACGCGGCCAGGCGCGCACCGAACCGGTATCCAAATGCACAAACGGGCTGCCTGAAGTAGGGTAATAGCCTACGCCACCGACCTGTTTCTTCATTGCGGCGGCGCGCAGCTTGGCCAGTGGTACCCCGGGAATGAAGAAGTCCATGGCGGTGCCGCGCATGTGCTGCGAATTATCGGCCACGCCAGACGACTTTGAGGCCAGCATGGCGTTGGTGGCCGGTGAGCGATAGGCGGAAACGATGTTGATCGGCTGCGTGCCGCCGACGTCCTGATAGACCTCCCAGACCAGGTCGAACAGGCGCGGATCCATTTTGGTGGGTTCGTTGCGGCGCCAGTCCCGCAGGAAATAGTTGAGCTCATTCAGGCCCGACTGGACATATTGCCCATTGCGCTTGAAAACGATGCGGGCGGTTTCTTTGGTGTGGGTATAATAAAGGTAAAGAGCTCGCTCAGTCGCTGCCTGGACCGGAACGACCGGTAGCAGGGCGGAAACGCACAAGGCCGCGGCGGCAACAACCCGTGCAGCACTTCTCCAATTGATGAACCCCAAGACCGTCACGCCAAACTCTGCCCGGCTTTCTCGTCAGATAATGGTGAGACGTTAGCGCCCAATTCGCTCGAATTGATTAACGCTAACCAGTTGTGAACTGACCGTAGATCCCCTCACGCGTCTGTTATTAAGGGCAAAAGCAGGCACAACCAAGGCGAAATTGTTACCCGGGCGTTAACCTAGCTCAATGTCATCGAGCCTTTTTGCCGTCAGGGCGAGAGCTCTTGGGGCACTGTTTCGGCCTCAGCAACAATGGCCGGTGGCTCGACGGCATTGAGCCCCATGGCGGCGATCAGCTTTTCATTGTGGCCATAGAGATCACCAAACGAGCGAATGGCCCCGTCCTCGTCGACCCGCAGGGTAAAGTAGGCCAGATGCACCGGAATCTGCTTCTGCGGGTTTACCCAGCGCTCGGACGGGCCGAACATGGATTCGAGCGAGGCGCGCGATATGTTTGGCTCATTGGCCATCAGCGCATCGGCAAATTCCATCGGGTTCTGCACCCGCACACAGCCATGGCTGAAGGCTCGATAGGACCGCGCAAACAACGATTTGGACGGGGTGTCGTGCAGATAGACGTCATGCTTGTTGGGGAAGAGGAACTTGATCTGCCCCAGGGCATTGCCGGCGCCGGGGCGCTGGCGCACGCGGAAGGGGAAATTGGACGGCGAAACCTGGGTCCAGTCGACCTGCCAGGGACTGACCGGGGCGCCATTATAGAGCAGGTCCATATTGTGGCTGTCGGTATAGCCCGGATTGCGCAGGACCGCGGGGGCGATCTCACCGCGAATAATAGACGACGGCACGTTCCAATAGGGGTTCACAACCACGTGCCGGATGCTGTCTGAAAATACTGGCGTCTGGTTCTTGGTGGTGCCAACAACCACGCGCGTCGTATATTCTTCCTGGCCATTGCGCAGGATAGAGAGGCGGAACTCGGGAATGTTCACGAAGACGGTGAAATCGCCCAGTTCGGACGGCATCCAGCGCCAGCGTTCCATATTGGCGATGATGTCTTCGCGCCGCGTGGCTGCGCCACCGTTTAGGGCGGCGACCGTGGCGGGCCCGATGATGCCGTCGACTTCGAGTCCTTGGCCTTCCTGGAAGGATCGGATCGCTTCAACGGTCAGATCATCATAGAGCTGGGAGGTCGAGGCGGCCAATTCCAGCCGCGCGCGAATGGCGGGCAGGCGGGCATCGGAATTGCCTGGACGGAGCACCGGGCCGTCACCAATCGGGGTGGGGCGGGCGGCACTGGATTGCTCAAAATTGGCAAGGGCCGCCTTGAGCGCCTGGAACTCCCGGTGCTGGGGTTCGAGCTGCATCAGGATCGCGGCGGGATCGTTGCTCCGGGCGAGCTGCTCAAGCAGCGCGGCCTCATTGATCGGCTTGCGCTTGAGATCGAGCAGGGTGCTGATCGACTGGGGATCGATGCGGCCATTATGCAGGTGATCGGCATAGCGCATGGTGGCAGCCGAAAAAGCGGTCTCAAGGGTAGCCAGTTCAATGCCGTCGCCCGACAGCCGGGCGGCATCAATTTGCGGGGTCAGATAGTCGGACGGGTCCAGCCCCTCGCTGGCAGCATTTTCAAACAAGGTGATGATCTTGGCGGCTGCGGGCGAGAAGGCGACCGTGCCATTGGCCTGTTCGGTCAGCCAGATTGGCTCGAAATGGCGCTCACCATAGAGAAAATAGAGCCTTTGGGCTTCCTCGTGAGCGCGCGTGTCAGGGCGAGCGCCGTAATATGCGGCTGACAAGCCGGACTTGATTGTGCGCGCCAGGGCACTTTGCGGCGGAGCAATGACGATGCGGTCGGTTTCAAGGCTGGCAAGCTGTTGAGCTGATACCGGAGAAACCACAGCCGTGGCGGCGACCAGGGCGACCAGACTGACCAGAACCTTGTTCATGCTTGCTCCCGACAACAATCAACCACACCCGGCACGAATCTAGACGTGTCTGGGCATGCCAGAAAAAATCAATAGCCCGCAATTCTTAACAGGAGCAATTGCTCGCAGATTCGTGAAACGACGCTGTGGCTGGACTGCAACGGTATGGGCACTGCCGAAAGACCGCCTTTCTGCTCCTTGCGCTCGTGCCGCCCACATTAGGGTCGGCACGGTGGGTCGGCAACGCGCCTCATTCGCAGGAGGTAGCTTAGCTACCAAGGGGCCAGCCCGGATACTCGATCGGCAACTGGCTGATGGCGTCGAGTTGCGCCATGTCTTCCTGGTCCAGGAAAATTTCGGTTGCCTTGACGTTTTCGCGGAGCTGGTCAACCCGGTTGGCCCCGATCAGGACGGTGGAGACAACCGGCTGTATCAATAGCCAGGCGATGGCGATCTGAGCGGGCTTGCGGTCGTGTTTTGCAGCAACGGCTTTCAGCACGTCGATCAGCGGTTCGCCGCCTCACCGCTCGATGCACATGGCCACGCCCATGCCGCCGCCGATGCAAAGGGTGGCGAGACCTTTGCTGAGATTGCTGCGCGCAAGCTCGTGGAGAAGCGTGACGAGGATACGGGCGCCGGATGCGCCGATGGGGTGGCCGATCGCAATGGCCCCGCCATTGACGTTGACGATGTCCGGGTTCCAGTCCATCCCGGCATTGACCGCGCAAGCCTGGGCGGCGAAGGCCTCATTGGCCTCGACGCGATCAAGGTCACCGACAGTCCAACCCGCATTTGCCAGCGCCTTGTGCGATGCGGGAATAGGGCCGGTGCCCATGATCGATGGGTCAACCCCGGCTGTGGCCCAGCCAGCAATGCGCGCCAGCGGGGTGAGACCGCGCCGCGCCGCTTCATTCTGATGCATCAACAACAGGGCCGCCGCGCCATCATTGAGTCCCGAAGCATTTCCGGCGGTTACACTGCCGTCCTTGTCAAAGGCCGGACGGAGTCTCGCCAGGGCTTCGGCGCTGGTGTCGGGACGCAGATGATCGTCGGCATCGACAAGGGTGGTTCCCTTGCGCGTTTCGATGGAAACGGGCGCGATTTCCGCCTTGAAGTGCCCTGCGGCCTGGGCCGCAGCGGCCTTCTGCTGACTGGCCAGCGCAAATGCGTCCTGCTGTTCGCGCGAAATGCCAAACTGTCGCGCCACATTCTCGGCCGTGATGCCCATGTGATAGCCGCCAAAGGCGTCAACGAGCCCGTCGGTCACCATGGTATCGACCAGGCTAAGCGGTCCCATCTTGGTGCCGGCCCGCAAATGCTGGCAATGGGGTGAGAGCGACATTGATTCCTGTCCGCCCGCAACAATGATATCGGCATTGCCGCACAGGATCTGCTGCATGCCTATGGCCACGGCACGCAGGCCCGAACCGCAGACCTGGTTGATGCCCAGGGCCGTGGCCGATTTTGGAATGCCGGCTTTCACCGCCGCCTGGCGGGCCGGGTTCTGGCCGGCGCCAGCCGTTAGCACCTGGCCAAGGATCACCTCTTGGACGTCCTCGGGTGAAACGCCGGCGCGGGATAGTGCGGCGGTAATCGCAATGGCGCCCAGATCATGGGCCGGAACATTGCTCAACGGGCCCAAAAAACTGCCGACCGGCGTGCGGGCCGCGCCGACAATGACGATGCCGCTCATGCCACCTTCTCCGCGAGGGCGACCGTGAAGCGTGCCTCGGTCTTGGCGGTGATCTCATCTACGCTGACCCCATCGGCCAATTCGATGAGGCGCATGTCCGTGTCGCCTCGGCGAGCAATTGAGAAGACGCCGAGATCGGTGATGACAAGATCGGCAACGCGCTTGCCGGTGAGCGGCAAGGTGCATTCCTTCAGCAGCTTGGCCTGGCCCTTGGCCTCGTGCTCCATGACCACGACGACCCGCTTCACGCCCGCCACGAGATCCATGGCGCCGCCCATGCCCTTGACCATCTTGCCGGGGATCATCCAGTTGGCGAGATCGCCTGTTTCCGAGACCTGCATGGCCCCGAGGATAGAAAGGTCGATATGCCCCCCCCGGATCATGGCAAAACTGTCGGCGCTGGAAAAGAAGCTGGTTTCGGGCAGGGCAGTGACGGTCTGTTTGCCGGCATTGATGAGGTCGGCATCTTCTTCTCCGGCATAGGGGAATGGTCCCATGCCCAGCATTCCGTTTTCGCTCTGCAGGCGTACGTCCATGCCTTGGGGGATAAAATTAGCCACCAAGGTCGGGATGCCGATGCCGAGATTGACATAGAAACCGTCTTTCAGTTCCTGGGCGGCGCGTGCCGCCATCTGATCGCGTGTCCAGGCCATCAGGCACTCTCCTCGTCGCGCTGCCGAACGGTGCGCTGTTCGATATGTTTGGTGGGTACGGGCACATGCACAATGCGGTCGACATAGATGCCAGGCGTATGAATCTGGTCCGGATCAAAGCTGCCGGTCTCGACCAGGTTTTCCACCTCGGCAATTGTGACCTTGCCGGCCGTTGCCATCATCGGATTGAAGTTCCGCGCGGTCATCCGGTAGACGAGATTGCCTTCGGCATCGCCCTTCCAGGCATGGACAATAGAGATATCGGCAACCAGGCCGGTTTCCAGCACATAGTCGTCCTCGCCGAAGCGTCGCACTTCCTTGCCCTCGGCGATCAGCGTGCCGACACCGGTTCTGGTGAAAAAGGCTGGAATGCCGGCGCCTCCGGCACGAATGCGCTCGGCCAGGGTGCCCTGCGGGTTGAATTCCAGCTCAAGTTCCCCTGATAGATATTGTTCGGCAAACAGCTTGTTCTCGCCCACATATGACGAGATCATTTTTCTGATCTGCTTTGTCGCTAGCAGGCGCCCGAGGCCGACCCCATCGACCCCCGCATTGTTGGAAATGACTGTTAGTCCCTTGGCGCCCGAGGCCTCGATGCCTTCGATGAGCGCTTCGGGAATACCGCAGAGGCCAAAGCCCCCCGACATGATGGTCATGCCATCGGCCAGCACATCAGCCAGCGCTTCGGCAATATTGGACTTAACTTTGCGCATAGCGGGTTCCCTAGAGCGGTTTCTTGAGCCAGCGCGACAGCACGCCAATGATGCCTTCACGGAACAACAGCACGCTGACCACAAAAATGGTGCCTTGCAGGATGGTCACCCAGGCTCCGAAGCTGGCGAAATAGTTCTGCATGGTGACGATGACGGCGGCGCCGACAAACGGACCAAAAATGGTGCCCATCCCGCCCAATAGGGTCATCAGCACCACCTCGCCCGACATGGTCCAATAGACGTCGGTGAGTGAAGCGAGCTGGAACACGAGCGCTTTCGTCGAACCGGCCATTCCCGCGAGCGTGGCCGACATGACAAAGACGGCGAGCTTGTAGCGGTTGACCTTGTAGCCCAGCGAGATCGAGCGGGGCTCGTTGTCGCGTATGGCTTTCAGCACTTGGCCGAAGGGCGAATGGATGATGCGGTAGATGGCGAGGAGCCCGCCGAAGACAATCGCCAGCACAACAAAATAGAGCGTCATGTCATTGCTGAGCGGGATGACGCCAAAGAGATCGCCGCGCGGCACCGCCTGGATGCCGTCTTCGCCGCCGGTGAACGGCGATTGCAGGGCGAAGAAGAAGACCATCTGCGCAAAGGCCAGCGTTACCATGGCGAAGTATATGCCCTGGCGGCGGATGGCCAGCGCGCCGATGACGAGGCCGAGAAAGGCCGCGGCGATTGTGCCGAGCAGGATGGCCACTTCCGGTGTCAGGCCCCAGACCTTGGCGGCATGTGCGGTGACATAGCTGGCCGAGCCGAAGAAGGCGGCGTGACCGAAGGACAGGAGTCCCCCAAAGCCGAGCAACAGGTTCAGCGCCGAGGCAAAGAGCGCAAAGCACAGGATCTTCATGATGAAGACCGGATAGAGCACGAAGGGCGCGATCAGCAGCAGGACCAGGAGGCCGGCGAAGATGATGATGTGATGGCGCGGGGTGCCGATCGGCATGGCGTCGGCGGCGCTGGAATAGGTTGTTTCGGTGGTGACGCTCATTTATGCGGTCCTTCCGAAGAGGCCGGCCGGCTTGAAAAGCAAGACGATGGCCATGATGACGAAGATCGCGACCGAGGAAGCCTCGGGGTAAAACACCTTGGTCAGACCTTCGACGATGCCGAGACCGAACCCGGTGAGGATGGCCCCCAGGATCGAGCCCATGCCACCGATCACCACGACGGCGAAGACCACGATGATGAGGTCCGCGCCCATATTGGGATTGACCGAGTAGATCGGGGCGGCGAGCACGCCGGCAAAAGCGGCTAGAGCGACGCCGAAACCGTAAGTTAGCGTGATCATGCGCGGCACGTTGATGCCGAAGGCGCCGACCAGGGTGGGATTTTCGGTGGCGGCGCGGAGATAGGCGCCAAGGCGGGTGCGCTCGATGGCAAACCAGGTGCCGAAGCAGACAATGAGCGAGGCGACGACCACCCAGGCGCGATAATTGGGCAGGAACATGAAGCCCAGATTAGTCCCCCCACTGAGTTGGGAAGGGATGGAATAGGGCAGGCCGGAAACGCCGAAACCGTTGCGGAACAGGCCTTGGATGATAAGGGCGAGACCGAAGGTCAGCAGCAGGCCATAGAGGTGATCGAGATGGTAAAGCTTTGAAATCATTAGTCGTTCGATGACGACCCCGGTGGTGCCGACCACCAGCGGCACGATGACGAGGGCGCCCCAATAGGGGATGCCGAGCCAAGTCAGGCCCATCCAGGCGACGAAGGCGCCCATCATATATTGGGCCCCGTGGCTGAAATTGATGATGTTGAGCAGGCCAAAAATGACCGCCAGGCCCAGGCTGAGCAGGGCATAGAAGGAGCCGTTGATCAGCCCCAGAAGGAGCTGGCCGAACAGGGCCTGTGGGGGAATTCCCAGGAGCTCGAACATGATTTTGTCTCTTGGCTACCAGATCGGGGAGGGCCCCGGCCGTGGCCAGGACCCCAAAGATGAACGGATTGCTGCCTATTCGACGAGGGCGCAGCCGCCGTCTTCAAGCGGGCGGAAAGCGATCTCGGCGGGAATGGTGGCGAGGAGCTTGTAATAGTCCCACTCACCGGTGGATTCAGCGGGCGACTTGACCTGGAACAGGTACATGTCGTGGATGTGCCGGCCATCGGCGCGCAGTTCGCCTTCCCCGAAGACCTGGTCCGAAGACGGATTGGACTTCATCCAGTCCATGACGCCATCGGTGGCCTTGTCGCCGGAGGCTTCCACGCCCTTGAGATAGTGGGTGACGGCCGAATAGACGCCGGCATGGACCATGGTGGGCTTGGAGCCGCCCATTTCTTCGGAGAAGCGTTCGGACCAGGCGCGGGTCTCGTCATTGAGATCCCAGTAGAAGGCCTCGGTCAGCACCAACCCCTGTGCGGTTTCAAGACCCAGCGCATGCACGTCCGTGATGAAGATCAGCAACCCGGCAAGCGCCTGGCCGGCCTGGGTGATGCCGAATTCGGCTGCCTGCTTGATCGAGTTGACGGTGTCGCCACCGGCATTGGCCAGACCGATCACATCCGCGCCGGAGGCCTGGGCCTGCAAAAGGAAGGATGAGAAGTCGGTGCCGGGGAAGGGGTGGCGGACCGAGCCGACAACGGTGCCGCCGGAGGCTTGCACCACGGCGGTGGTGTTTTCTTCCAGCGAGTGGCCGAAGGCATAGTCGGCGGTCAGGAAGTACCAGTTCTGGTAGCCGTTATCGACCATGGCCTTGCCCGTGCCATTGGCCAGGGCATAAGTATCATAGGTCCAGTGGGCGGTGCCCGGAGCGCATTGCGCGCCGGTCAGATCCGTCGAGGCGGCACCGGAATTGAGGAAGATCTTGCCCTTTTCACGGGTGATCTCATTGACCGCCAGGGCTGCCGAGGAGGTAGGGACGTCGACAATGACGTCGACGCCTTCCTCGTCATACCACTGGCGGGCAATGGTGGAGGCGACGTCGGGCTTGTTCTGGTGGTCGGCCGAAATCACTTCGACATTGATGCCTTTGGCTGCGGCATCGAAATCCTCGATGGCCATGCGGGCGGCCACGACCGAGCCTTCGCCCGACAGGTCGGCATAAATGCCGGAGCGGTCGTTGAGCACGCCGAGCTTGACGTCGACGGCCATGGCCGACCCGGCCATCAGCATGGCGGCAAGTCCCGCCAGGGTTGCTGTCTTGAAGTTCATTGGTTCTCTCCTCCTAAGGTCCTCTCCCGGACCGGTTTCCTCACACGCCCAGATAGGCGTGAAGCTTGCCCAGATTGGTCTGGATCTCTGTGTTGGGGATCATGTCGATGACCCGGCCCTGCTCGACCACGTAGTGGCGATCGGCGACCGAGGCGGCGAAATGAAAGTTCTGCTCGACCAGGACAATGGTGAAGCCCTGGTTCTTGAGCGTGGCCAGCGTGCGGCCGATCTGCTGGACGATGACCGGGGCCAGGCCCTCGGTCGGTTCGTCCAGAAGCAGGAATTTGGCGCCGGTGCGCAGAATGCGGGCAATGGCCAGCATCTGCTGTTCGCCGCCGGAAAGCTTGGTGCCCTGGCTTGAAAGGCGCTCGCGCAGGTTGGGGAACATGGTCAGCACGTCGTCGCGGCTCAGTCCCCCGGGTTTGATGACCGGAGGCAGCATGAGGTTTTCGTCCACCGAAAGGGCGGAAAAGATGCCGCGCTCTTCGGGGCAGAAGGCAATGCCAAGCCTGGCGATGGTTCGGGCGGGGAGCGCGATCAGTTCGCGGCCCTCGAATTGCACAGCGCCGGCGCGCTTGGCGATCAACCCCATGATGGCGCGCAAGGTCGTGGTCTTGCCCGCGCCATTGCGCCCGAGCAGGGTAACGACTTCGCCCGGTGCCACGTCGAAATTGATGCCGTGCAGGATATGGCTTTCGTCATACCAGGCCTGAAGATCGCGGACGGCCAGAGCGCTGGATGAGGTGTCGAGTTTGCGGGCAGCGTCAGCCATGACCAGCTCCGATATAGGCTTCAACGACACGCGGGTCCTTGGAGACGGTTTCATAGGGGCCTTCGGCCAGCACTTCGCCGCGGGCCAGAACGGTGATCCTGTCCGAGAGATCGGCGACGACGGAAAGGTTGTGTTCGACCATCAGGATGGTGCGCTTGGCCGCAATGCGGCGGATCAGGGCCGAAATGCGCGACACGTCCTCCTGCGCCATGCCGGCCATGGGCTCATCGAGCAGCAGCATTTCCGGCTCGAGCGCCAGGGTCGTGGCAATTTCCAGTGCGCGTTTGCGGCCATAGCTCAACTCGCCGGCTGTCTCGCCGGTAAATTCGGTCAGGCCCACCTCGTCGATGCGCTCGCGTGCTTCGGCGTCGTAGTCGTTGAGCACCCTCTGGTTGCGCCAGAAATCGAAACTGTCGCCACGTCGGCGCTGCAGGGCGATGCGGACATTTTCGAGCACGCTCATGCGTGGAAACACCGCAGAAATCTGGAAGGAACGGACAACACCGAGCCGGGCAATGGCAGCCGGGGCCAGCCTGGTAATGTCGCGACCATTGAAGGAAATGGTTCCGGCGCTGGGCTGCAGAAATTTTGTCAGAAGGTTGAAGCAGGTGGTCTTGCCGGCGCCATTGGGGCCGATCAGCGCGTGGATGGTGCCGCGCTCGACATCGAGGTCGACGCCATTGACGGCGGTGAAGCCGGAGAAGCGCTTGGTCAGCTGCCGGGCGGAGAGAATGATATCGGGGGCGCTCATTTGGCGGTCCAGCCTCCGTCGATGGAAATGGTCGAGCCGGTGATCGAGCGGGCCCAGTCCGAGCAGAGATAGGCTGCCATTTCGGCGATCTCTTCGGGCTGCACGAATTGCTTGGTCGGCTGGGGCGCCAGAATGACCTGACGGATCACCTCGTCTTCGGTAAGGCCGTGGACGCGAGCCTGGTCGGCGACCTGTCTGGCCACAAGGGGCGTCCAAACATAGCCGGGGCAGATGGCGTTTACGGTGACACCCTTCTCAGCGGCTTCAAGCGCCACGGTCTTGGTGAGGCCGACAACGGCGTGCTTGGTGGCGACATAGGCCGATTTGAAGGGGGAGGCGCGCAGGCCATGGGCCGAGGCGATATTGATGATGCGGCCCCAGCCCCGTTCGGTCATGCCGGGCAGGCAGGTGCGGATGGCATGGAAGGCCGAATCCAGGCTCACTGATACGATGCGCCGCCAGTCCTCATCGGAGAAATCCTCAATTGGCGCGACCTTCTGGATTCCAGCATTGTTCACCAGCACATCGATCTGGCCGAAACGGGCAATCACCGCTTCAGCCAATGCCCGGCTGGCGGATGAATCGGACAGGTCTGCCGGGAAATAGGCGATCTCGCCGGTGCCCAAGGCATCGAGCTCACCGATCAGACCAGCATGGTCTGCAGCGCGCTCAAAGCTGTTGAGCGCAACGCAATAGTTTAGCTGAGCAAATTTATGCGCGATCGCGAGCCCAATACCGCTCGTCGATCCCGTCACCAGCGCAACGCGCTTTGACACGATCCCTTGCCTCCACCCTGTCCTCGGCCTTGTGGCCGTTGTTGTTGGGCAAGAGGTTGCACGAAGCGTGCCAGTGCCGGATTCCCTGCGTTCTCGGCATTTCGTTCAGGTGACTTTGTCCGGTTGCCCGGACGCGCCGGACAGATTTTGTCCGGAAAGCCGGATGCTACCTCTCAGTCGAGGCGGTGCCGCTTGAGCTTTTCATAGAATTGTGAGCGTGACACGCCCAGACGCCGGGCAGCGGCAGATTTGGAGCCGTCCTCTGCGGCGAGGGCTTCGAGCATGGCCGTGCGTTCGGCAAAAGCCAGGCGTTCGGCCAGGTTGTCAGCGATAGGTGGAGCGGGGGCAGCCGCCTCCCTCGCTGCGGGTGGCAGGGCCTTGGCGATCAAGTCCAGATCGATCATTTCGGAAGGAGCCATGGCGGCAGCGCGCTCCAGCACATTGCGCAATTCGCGCACATTGCCCGGCCAGGAATAGCGGGTGAGCTGGTCAATGGCTTCTGGTGTGATCAGCCAGCCGCGCTGGTCGCGGGGACGGGGAATGGTTTCGAGCAGGGCTTCGGCGATGAGGCCGATATCATCGAGCCGCTCGCGCAAGGGCGGCACGTGAATGGCCAGCACCGCAATGCGATAATAGAGGTCGGCGCGGAAGCTCTTGTCCTCGATCTTCTGTTCGAGGGGCTGGGAGGTGGCGGCGATGATGCGGACATCGACCTTCTTGACCGTGTTGGAGCCGAGCGGTTCGAATTCACCCTCCTGCAGGGCACGCAGCAGCTTGGCCTGCAGGGCCGCCGGCATGTCGCCGATTTCGTCGAGAAACAACGTGCCGCCATGGGCCAGCTCGAACTTGCCTTTTCGCGGCTTGCGGTCCGCACCGGTAAACGCCCCGGGGGCTACGCCGAAAAACTCGGCTTCCAGCAGTGCTTCGGGGATGGCGGCGACATTGACCGCCACGAATGGACCATCGGCCCGGTCCGATTGCTGGTGGATGGCGTGGGCGAGCAGTTCCTTGCCGGTGCCGGTCTCGCCAAGGATGAGCGCCGCGCCATCACGCAGGGCATAGCGGCGCACCACGGTCTTGAGTTCACGCACCGTCTCGGAAGCACCGACAAAGCTGGACAGTGAATATTTGGTCTGCCGTTCGCGGTTGAGCGCGGCCTGGGCTCGGGAAAGCTGGCGCTGCATGGTTTCGAATTTTTCGAGGATGGGCGCGAGATAGTCGATTTCTTCGTAGAAGACGAAGCCGACGGCGCCCTGGATTTCGCCCTCCTCATTGCGCAGGGGCAGGCGGCAGACGACGAACTGTTTGTCGTCGAAGGCCATGATATCGATGAGAATTGGGCGCCCGGTTTCAACAACGCGCCGCAGCAGGGAATGGGGGATGACCTCTTCCACCCGTTGGCCGATAAGGCCTGCTTGAGATGGAATACCCAGCAATTCGCGGTAGCGGTCATCGATCCAGGTGATCCGCGCCTCGGCATCCACGGTTATGGCGCCCTTGAAGCTGTCGCCCAGCGAGTCGAAGGCGTTGAGGACGGTTGCGACGGGTTTGGGCAGAGAGCGGTGTTGCGACATGCCGATCAACCGGGCATCGAGCTGAGATGGGAGAGCAGCTCGGCCACGTTGTGCGCATTGTATTTCTTGAGCAGCCGGGCGCGGTAGCTTTCGACGGTGCGGGGCGAGATGTCGAGCGTGCGGGCAATCTCCTTGGAGGTGCGGCCTTCGCCCAGATGCATGACGATCTGCCGCTCGCGTCCGGAGAGGTTGAGCACGTTGCGCGTTTCGGAGAGATCGGCAAAGCTCCAGACAGCGCGACGCAGCGGGTCATCGTCCCGGGTCAGGGAATGGCCGCGCACGCGGCACCAGAACAGGGTGCCGTTCTTGCGGGCCATGATGCGTTCGTCCGAATAGCGGTTGGTCCGCTTGAGCGGCTCCACCCCGACATCGCGAATGCGCTCGAATTCCTCCATGGAGGGATAGAGGATGGCGAAGGACTGCTCCAGCAACTCCTCGACAGCAAAGCCGAACATCTCGGCAAAGGCCGGATTGCATCCCTTGATGACGCGGCTCTCGGTGACCACCAAGCCGATCGGCGCGTTCTGAAAGGCTATGACGCTGAGGTCGTGGGGATCGATCATGTGGTGTGTTTCTACGGTATTGTCCGAGCTTCAGGAGCACGGGGATAATAGAGACCAATTCGCTCCGCGCCAGTCAAAGCCGAAATCGGCATGCCGGGGTGAACCGGAGGAGGGAAGTGTGACCGGACAGACCGGATGCACGATTCTCACAAGGATTGCATAGGGTTGGTTCGGGCGCGCAGTGCCTTGGCAAAACCTGTTGAGGGAGGAAAAATGATGAAGACGATATTGGCCGCCTTGGCTATTTCGACGGCGCTGAGTGGTGCGGCCTTTGCCCAGGATGCGGCGCGCATTGCGCTGCTGCACGGGCTTTCGGGCTCCCCGCTGGAGGCCTATTCCAAGCAGACCCATACGGGCTTCGAAATGGGTCTCGAATACGCCACCAATGGCACGATGGAGGTCAAGGGCAAGCCCATCGAACTGATCATCAAGGACACCCAGTTCAAGCCCGACATTGCCCGGGCGCTGCTGGCGGAAGCCTATGGCGACGATGATGCGCTGATCGCGGTGGGTGACACCTCCTCGGGCGTGGCGCTGTCCATGCTGCCGGTGGCCGAGGAATATGAGCGCATCCTGCTGGTCGAGCCGGCCGTGGCCGATGGCCTGACCGGGCCGGATTCCAACCGCTATGTGTTCAAGACCTCGCGCAATTCGTCGATGGACATGCAAGCCCAAGCGCTGGCGCTGGCACCGGACGAGAACCTATATGTGGCGACCCTGGCGCAGGACTATGCCTTTGGCCGCGACGGCGTTGCGGCTTTCAAGAGCGCACTTGAGGGAACGGGCGCTAATCTGGTGGCCGAGGAATATGTGCCGCAACAGACCACCGACTTCACCGCCACCATCGAGCGATTGTTCAACGCGCTCAAGGACCAGCCGGGCCGCAAGGTGATCATGATCTACGTGGCGGGTATCGACGCCATGACGCCGCTGGCGTCGGCCGATCCGGGGCGCTTCGAGATCGAGCTGTCGACCGGCGGCAATATCCTGCCGGCGCTGGCCGCCTACAAGCAGGTGCCGGGCATGGAAGGGGCGATCTATTATTATTACGAAGCCCCAGACAATGCCGTGAACGACTGGCTGGTCGAGGAGCATATGGCCCGTTTCGGCACGCCGCCGGACTTCTTCACCGCTGGCGGCATGGCTTCGGCCATGGCCATTGTCAAAGCGCTGGAAACGGCCCCCGACTGGGAAACCGAGACGCTGATCGAGACCATGGAAGGGATGAGCTTCGAGACGCCCAAGGGCACCATGACCTTCCGCCCCGAGGACCATCAGGCGCTCCAGGCCATGTATCACTTCAAGATCAAGGTTGAGGATGGCGTGGACTGGGCCATTCCCGAGCTGGTGCGGGTGATCGAGCCGGACGAGATGGATATCCCGATCGGCCGCAACAACCAGGAATAGGCTGCGCGTGTTGCAGGCTTGACGATGCGCCCGGCGGGGGCCCTCCTCCTCGCCGGACGCTTCAATTGCGCGGGGAACAGATTTGTCCACATCGCCTTCGATCCGAACCGAAAACTTGTCGATCCATTTCGGCGGTCATGCCGCGGTCAATAGCGTTAGCTGCGCCTTTCATCCCGGCGAGCTGACGGTGATCGTGGGGCCGAATGGCGCGGGCAAGACGACCTGGTTCAACCTGGTTTCGGGGCAGCTCCGCCCCACCCGGGGCCGCATCTTCCTGGGCGAGCGGGACATTACGACGCTCTCGCCTTCGCAGCGGGCGCGGGCCGGTATTGGCCGTGCGTTTCAGTTGACCAATCTGTTTCCCAAGCTGTCGGTGTTCGAGAATGTGCGGCTGTCGGTGCAGGGCAAGGCACGGCAGGGACATCGCATGTTCAAGAGGACAGCGGCGCTGTCGGGCCTGGCCGAGAAAGCAATGCATTTTCTTGAGCAGACCAATCTTGCCGCAGTGGCACAACTGCCGGCGGCGGCCTTGCCACATGGGGATCAGCGCAAGCTTGAGGTGGCGATGCTGCTGGCCATGGAGCCGGATATTTTCATGTTCGACGAGCCAACCGCCGGCATGTCGGTGGACGAAGCGCCGGTGATCCTCGATCTCATCGCACGGATCAAGGAGGACGCTTCGCGGACGATCCTGCTGGTCGAGCACAAGATGGATGTGGTGCGCGCTTTGGCGGACCGCATTGTGGTGCTGCACAATGGCGAACTGGTTGCCGATGGCGATCCGGCCGAGGTGATGGATTTGGCGCTGGTCCGCGACATCTATCTCGGCACCGGTGCCGATGAGGTGGCGTGATGTCGGCCATCCTTCGCCTTGAGGGCGTCCATACCAATATCGCCCAATATCAGGTGCTGCATGGGGTGAGCCTGGATATCCCCGAGGGTGGGGTGCATGTCATTTTGGGCCGCAATGGTGCGGGCAAGACCACCACGCTGCGCACCATCATGGGATTGTGGAAGTCTCGGCTTGGGACGATCCAGTTTCGCGGGCAGGACATTGCCCAGCTCGGCACCCCCGATATTGCGCGGCTCGGCATTGCCTTCGTGCCGGAGAATATGGGCATTTTCGGTGGCTTGACGGTGGAAGAGAATATGCGCCTTGCCACCCATGACGGCAGCTTCGACACCGAGCGGCTTGAACGCATCCATGCCATCTTCCCCGCGATCAAGCAGTTCTGGCAAAAGCCGGCGCATGCGCTCTCTGGCGGGCAAAAGCAGATGCTGGCGGTTTCCCGCGCCATTATCGAGAAGCGCGACCTGATTTTGATCGATGAGCCGACCAAGGGGCTGGCGCCCTCGATTATCCGCAACATGATCGCCGCGTTTCGCGAGATCGCCGAGGAGACCACGATCCTGCTGGTCGAGCAGAATTTTCACTTCGCCAAGGCGCTGGGCCAGACCGTGGCGGTGATCGATGACGGGCGCATCGTGCATCGCGGCAGCATGACCGAGCTGGCGGAGGACGCGGCCTTGCAAAGCCGCTTCCTCAGCCTCTCGCTGGAAGCCCATTGAGGACGACATGAGCGATACTTCCATTCCTTTTCGGACCCGCATGAGCGCCGGCATCGACCGTTTCGGCGGTGTGATGCTGCTGCCGGTCGTGCTGGCCTTCATTGCTTTTGTGCTGATTGGGCAGCCCTCGACCTGGGCGACCCTGACGATTGCAGGCCTTGCCATGGGCATGATGATCTTTCTGATGGCTTCGGGGCTCTCGCTGATTTTCGGGCTGATGGACGTGCTCAATTTCGGCCATTCCGCCTTTGCGACGGCGGGGGCCTTTGTCGGCGCCACCGTGCTGGCCTGGCTCGGTTTCTGGGTCACGGGGGGTAACCCCGCGCTCAATCTGGCCGGCTTGCTGCTGGCCATCGCGGCGGCGACCATATTTGGGGCGCTGGCCGGCTGGTTCTTCGAACGGGTGGTGATCAAGCCGGTATACCAGGATCACTTGCGGCAGATCCTGATTACCGTCGGCGCGCTGATCGTGGCTGAGGAACTGGTGCTGCTTATCTGGGGCGGTGCGCCCATTCCAGTGCCGCGCCCGGCAGTTCTAACCGGCTCGATCGTGTTTGCCGGTGTCTCGGTCGAGATCTACCGCATCTTCGCATTCCTGCTGGGCCTTGTGGTCTATGTCGCCATGTACCTGGTTCTCAACCGCACGCGGCTCGGATTGCTGATCCGGGCGGGTGTGGAGAACCGCGAAATGGTCGAGGCGCTGGGCTTTCGTATCGACCGGTTGTTCATTCTGGTGTTCATGGCCGGTTCGGCGCTGGCGGCCATGGGTGGAGCCATGTGGGCCGGTTATCAGGGCTTGATCACGGCGGCGCTCGGCTCGGAGATGATGATCCTGGTCTTCATCGTCGTCATCATCGGCGGGCTGGGGTCAATCCAGGGATCGCTGCTGGGAGCGCTTCTGGTCGGACTGATGGCGAACTATGTGGCCTTCCTCGTCCCCAAGATGGCGCTGGCCTCCAACATGCTCTTGATGATGGCGATCCTGCTCTGGCGGCCCTATGGGCTGCTGCCGGCGGTCAAGCGGTGAGGCGGAAATGAGCATGGTACACAACAGTTCCGCCCTTGCGTCCAAGCCCGTGCCTGGATCGGCAATTTCCGCCAACTGGCCCGGCCGCGTGATCGTCTATGGCGCGGTCGCGCTGATCGGGTTGGCTTTGGCGCTGGCGCCGTTCCTGTTTCCCGATGTGCGCAGCCAGGAGGTGGCCGCCCGCATCTGCGTGTTCATCGTGCTGGTGGCCAGCTACGACCTGCTTATCGGCTATACCGGCATCGTATCGTTTGCCCACACCATGTTCTTTGGGCTGGGCGCCTATGGCACGGCCATCGCTCTCAAGACCATGGGGCCGGGTTTGGAGTCCATCCTTGTCGGTGGCGGTATCGGCGTCGTGGCTGCGCTGGTGCTGGCGCTGCTGATCGGTCTGCTTTCGCTGCGGGTGAAGGCGATCTTTTTTGCCATGGTGACGCTTTCGGCCGCATCGGTGATGATGGTGCTGGCCAGCCAGCTTTCGGACTTCACCGGTGGCGAGGACGGTATCACCTATTCCATCCCGCGCCTGTTTTCGCCGGCTGTCGAATTGCTGAGCGATGCCGAAGGCAAGGCGGTGCGCGTGTTCGGTGTGCCTCTCAATGGCAAGATCGCGCTCTATTATTTTGTCTTCATTTCGGCGCTGGTGCTGTTCCTGGCGATGATGCGCATCGTCGCCTCGCCGCTGGGGTCGGTGCTCAAGGCCATTCGCGAGAACGAGTTGCGGGCCGAAGCCATCGGCTATCGCGTGGTGGTCTATCGCACCACCATTTTCTGCATTGCGGCCGGGATCGCGGCCTGCGCCGGGATTCTGCGCGCCGTCTGGCTCAAATATACCGGCCCGGACGTCGTGCTGTCCTTCGACATCATGATCGACATATTGCTCATGGTGGTGATCGGGGGCATGGGAACGATGCTGGGTGCGGTCATCGGCGTCGTGCTGATGACACTGGCGCAATACTACCTGAAGGACCTAATGGCGCTTGGGGCCGAGGCGACGGGCAATCTGCCGCTGGTGCCCGACCTGCTCAATCCGGAGCGCTGGCTGCTCTGGCTCGGCCTGGGCTTTATTCTCCTCGTCTATTTTTTCCCCTCGGGCATAGTGGGCACCCTGCTGGGCAAGGGAGGTCAGAAGTGACGCTTCCTCGCTCCATATATATCGATGCTGCCGGTTTCGAGATGCACGTGACCGAATGGGGCGACCGCGCCAATCCGGTTCTTGTCATGTGGCACGGGCTGGCCCGCACCGGACGCGATTTCGACGAGGCGGCGCGCGCCCTGTCTACGGATTATCTCGTGCTTTGCCCCGACACCCTGGGTCGTGGGCTGTCGGCCTGGGCGCGGCGGGGCGCGGCCGACTATACCTTTGCCACCTATGGCGCGATGACCAGCGCCATGCTTGAGCATTATGAAATCGATCAACTTGGCTGGGTCGGTACCTCAATGGGCGGATTGCTAGGGATCACCCTGGCCGCCGGGCCGTTGCGCGAGAGGATCACCCATCTCGTCATCAACGATGTCGGCCCCGATATCCCATATGACAGCGCCCGGCGTATCGCCGACTATGTCGGCAATCCGCCGGTTTTCGACAGCATTGCCGACTACGAAGCATGGCTGCGGCGCACCTATGCTCCGTTTGGAGAGAACTCGGAAAGCTTCTGGCGGCGGATGGTTGATACCTCAATGCGCCGCACCGACAAGGGGCAGGTCACGGTGCATTACGATCCAGCGATCGTCTCCACCATGGTCGAGAACAAGGCCGATCTGGATGTCTGGAACGCCTATGACGCGGTGACGGCGCATACCCTGCTGATCAGGGGTGCACAATCGGACGTGTTGCCGCCGACCGTTGCCAGCGCCATGCGCATGCGTGGCCCATGTCCTGAACTTGTCACCATCCCTGACTGCGGCCATGCCCCGACCCTTACAGATGAAAAGCAGATCGACCTACTGCGAACGTTTCTAAGGGAATGAGCGGCGCTGCCGCAGCTATTCCGTCCTACGCACATAGCCGGGCTGACCGCTGATAGCCCCAATTCAGACATGACAGAGTGCGAATTGTTGTCCCGATAGCTGCTTTCTCTAAGCCGGAAACAGCAAGTCGAATGCAACGGCGGATGCGCCCATGACGCTGGACATATTGTGATCTGGCGTCTTCATTGCCGTCTTGCTGCAACGAAGCTGCGATTGCCCGACGGCACCTACCCGATCGAGCATCTCTTGGGTATCTAGTTTCCCTTCGGGCCCGATCGAGCATGGATCCCGTGCGCCAGGACTGCTGAGGCATTCCGATCCCCCATATCCGCTGCAAGATGGGTGCAGAAGAACAGAAACTGCTCAAGTGCCAAGAGATCGAGGCCGCGTTCCCTGAAACCGTCAAGGCCGCCGGTGACCAGACGGAATTTCCCGGCTCGCCCAAGGGTATTCGCGATTGGGGGGGGACGCCCCGGAAACTGGCCAGCGAAGACACGTCGGAATCGGTGACCGCCTAGTCCACAAATGGCAGATCGCAATGATGCGAAAACACCCCATGCTTGTCCTTTAGCCAGCATAGGTGCTCCCTGAAAGGAGCGGCCAATACGCGGGGAGAGCGGGCCTCCAAAGCAATGGGCACAATGGCGAAAAAGGGGGGTAGCCAGGCGCGGCGGGACCAAGCTGTCCATATCCCTCTCGGGCTCACCGCTCCTCTAGCGCCAAGCTGGCGCCAAGCCCACAATAGATGGCTCCGACTATTTTGCCTTGCCACTTGAGAACAGCCGGGTTGCGACGCAGGACGCTGCCGAGGCTCCCGGCTGCGACCGAGTACACTATTGTGCTCAAGAACCCGATGGTTGCGAACAGGACGCCAAGGATGGTGAGTTGCGCAGCAACCGAACCATTCTCCGGTCTGACGAACTGAGGCAAGAATGCCAGGAAGAACAGCGCCGTCTTGGGGTTTAGAACCTCGGCCATGATTGACTGGCGGAACGCCTGCCGCGCGGTGATTGGGAGACGCCCTTGCCCAAGATCGACCGGAGCCTTGTCCAGAATGGCCTTGATTCCCAGGTAAACGAGATACGCCGCTCCAAGATATTTCACGATGTTGAACAGTGTCGCTGAAGCGGCAACAATTGCGGAAATTCCAACCACGGCCATGACCGTGTGGAGGATGTCGCCAGCCATGATGCCGGTTCCCGTTGCAATCCCCACCCTGGTGCCCGACGTCGTGGCGCGCGCCACCGTAAGCAGGGTTGCCGGCCCGGGAATGAAGACGAACCCGAGGACCACGAGCGCGTAGGTTGCCAGCACAGTGTGATCGATCATTTTTGGCTATTCTCCGGGCATTCTGGAGGAGTATTCCACTTTCGGCATGTGCAAATAGGAAACGCTCATATGGCAATCGAAGCAAGGCACCGTCTTAAGGTGCCTTGCTTCAGGCAGCGGCAGAAGAAGGCGAGCGGCCAAGCATTTTCAAAAGGTTACCCACGGATGCCAGACCGCTTGCTCTGGCCGCTTTGCTGGAGGCCGACGGGACCCTCAGGGCCCCTTGGCGTGTGAAAGCTCGGCTCATCGGCGAGCGTGGCAAGCATTTGAAGTAACCGATCTGCTATTTTCTCATTGATCGAAAAAGCCCTTGGGAGTCTCGCCATTCAGGAACGGCTCGATCAGGCTCATCAGCAGGTCCGTCTGGGTGATGATCGCGGTATGAGAGGTGGCCGGCAGCACTGCAAGCCGGGACTCGGGCAGGGGCACGCCCATATCGCCCATGACACCACCGCCCAGAAGTTGGAGCAGTTCGACAGAGTGCTCCAGGGTGGTTGTGTCGGCGTCGCCGGTGATCACAAGGACCGGCACGTCGAGCGTGGCCACACCTTCGGTCCAGTCAAAGGTCTCGTGCTCGAGCGCGATCATCCTGTCGATAAAGGCAGCGTATCCCTCGGGATCTGGGGCAAGCGCCTGCCACTGTTCCTCGAATGGGGCGAACAATTCCGGCGTCATCTGCGGCAGTGTTTCCAGATAGGTCGGATGCAGGCCATCATGAGCGTACAAAACTGAAGCTGCGACCAGGTGATCGAGCTTGTCAGGATAGCGAATGGCCAGTTGCAGACCGACGCCCGCGCCCATCGAATAGCCGAACACGTCAGCCTTTTCGAGACCGACCTCGTCCATGAACAGCGCAACGTCGTCGGCCATGTTCTCGTAGGTGATCGGACGGTCGATGTCGTTGGTCCGGCCGTGGCCCTGGAATTCGAGCGCATAGACGGTGTGCTTTTCGGCGAGCAGCGGAATGATTTCACCCATGGTGATGATGTTCATGTGCGCCCCGGGCAGGACGACAATCGGATCCCCCTGGCCTGAGACTTCGTAGTACATCCGCATGCCGTTGACGTCAGCATAGGCGCCTGCGGCTTCGGATTGAGCATAGGCTGGCGCTGCCATGATGAGTGCAGCGGCGAAAGTGGCAATTCGAAACATGGTTCTGTGCCTTCCTTTGAAGGTGATTGCGGGCGTTCGAAACGGAGCGTTTTGCCCCGAATTCTCTGACGCCGTTCTGGTGGAAATGGCGAGGGGCAAAGACCGCGACTAGCCGCGCAGAGCGTAAGTCGCGACGAGATTGCCCTTGCTGGTGGTGGTGCTGGAAACCAGGGAGACGCGCGTGACCGGGTCGTCGGGTGCGAACAGGTGCCGCCGCTTCTCACCGGCCACCACCGGATGCGTGATGAGACTGAGTTCATCGATCATGCCGGCCAGGAACAGCGAGCGCACAATCTCGATGCCGCCCATCACGGCAATTTCCTTGCCCTCGGTCTGCTTGAGGTCGCGCACGAAATTGACGACGTCGCCCTCGATCACCCGCGCATTATTCCAGGGAAGCGGCCCGGTCAGTGTGCGCGATGCGACATGCTTGGGAACGGTGTTGATGAAGTCGGCGAAGCCTCCGTCCGCGGTGGCGCTGGGCCAGTAACCGGCCCACTCCTGGTAGCCCTTGCGGCCAAGGATCACCGTATCGACGCGGGCCATGACCCCGCCAAGCATTTCCCCCAGCTCGTCGTCGAACTGGTCGAACTGCCATTGATCGGGTGCTTCGACGACGCCGTCGACGGAATGAAAGAGGCCTGCTGTTACTTTGCGCATTTGATATGCTCCTTATGGATGCGATCGGGGCCAGTCCCCGCCGGTCTTGGGGACGACGAACCGGGCGAGGCAAATTCGCCAAATTGGCCACAGATTTTTTGAGCGGGTCCTTGGCAGGGAATCCGCCGGCGCCGAGATCGCTGCGATTTCCTTGCGTCGCATGAGTTTTTCTCCCCAGTCGTGGCGCGATTGCACCGGTTTGCCGACCTGCTGTCTGGCCGGTGGCAATCTGAAGAGTGACGATAGTTGGCTCAATTACCTGCGAGGTAGGCAGACTGGCTCACGCCCCGGTGGTGTGTTGTGTCCTGTCCGTCTGCGGACGGTGATCCGTGTCTTGGCATCGCAGACGTTCGGCACCGTCCAATGCATTTCAATAATGAAAAGTGTCTATTGGTAAGCGAGATTGAGCCGCGCCCAGCTCGCATGCATATTGACGCGATGTCGCTGGACAGCTTTCAGCGGCACCAAGGCAGGGACGCAAAATTTGATGGGGTAGCTGTCGGCGGACGACGGCGGATGCCGCAGGAATCGAGGGCCGATGCAGGTCGGGTTGGAGAGCGTGCAATCGTTCGGAGAGGCGTTGGCGGCGGCCCGGCGGCGGCGCCAGTACTCACAACTCCGACTGTCGCAAATCGCTGCCGTGTCGGCCAGGCACCTGAGTTTTCTTGAAACCGGGAGGGCATTTCCCAGTCGAAAAATGGTCCTGCGGTTGTCCGCCGCCCTGGGTCTAGGCGAAGCGGAAGTCTGCGCGCTGTTGCAAGCCGCCGGTTATGCGACGGAGGTGCCGATCCCGGTGGCCCGGTCGCAGGTGCCCGGCATGGTCCCGGTTGACATGGACACCCTCTACGCGATCGAAGACGCGGACGAGTTGGAGAGTGCCATTGCCTTGGCTGCGGCGGCCCTCGGTCGGTTGGGAATATCACAGTTCTTTTTGGGCACCATGTCACTGCGCAGCACGAGCCTTGCCGCGTCGATACGGCATCACGATCTCTCCCATGCGCCGCTGGGATGGATGGCCCACTACAAGGAGCAGGGCTATGGCGCGATCGATCCCCTGCTGGTTGCCACAGCCAGTCAGCACCTGCCGTTCTACTGGTCCGAGGTGTTTTCCCCCCGCCTGATGGCGGACCCCTCCATCAACCGAATGGTTCGAGAGGCGGCAGACTTCGGTATCACAAATGGCTATGTCGCATCCATCCGCCGGTCTGATGGTCGCGTTCACGCGATCTCGTGCATGGCCGACCGACTTAGCCCAAAGGACCCCGCCGCGCGGTCTGCAGCCAGGGCGGTCAGTACGGCATTGCTGCACAAGGCCGACGAAGGCGGCATGCCGGAGCGCCGCCAGATTCTGCGGCTCGATGCAAAGCACGCCTCGATTTTGCAATCCGTCCTGAATGGTCTGGGCGCAGAGGCGACGGCTGCGCGCCACGGATTGTCGGACACCGAGTTGGCTTCGGAAGTTGCCCGGCTCTGTCGGCTATTCGGCACAAGCGACGTTCTGGACGCAGCATTGCGGGCGCGGCGATATGATCTGGTTCAGATCTGACCGGCTCTAGTGGACGTGCTCATTGACGGAGAACTCTCCAGACAAGTTTGACGTCTTCTTCTTGGAGGACCGTCCACGGTGATCGTCATTACCTGCAAGGTAATCGCATTGCCTCCCCGCCCGGCGCCATAAGTCTCCATCATCATCCTCCGGAGACGATCCATGACGATCAGAACTATTCTTGCAATCGAGGCTGTCACCTGCGCCGCAATGGGCATTGGGCTTGTTGCAGCCGCCCATAGCCTCACCGGCTTGCTCGGACTGCCGCAGGACCTGCTATCTGCCGCCGGCTGGCTTCTGCTTCCTATCGCCGTCTTCATGGCAGCGCTGGCCTGGCAGGCACAGCCCTGGCGTGCCGGCGTCTGGGTGATCATCCTGGGCAATCTCGCCTGGGTCATCGCAAGCATTGCCGTGCTGTTCTTGACGACACCAAACGCCCTGGGTGCAGGTTTTCTGGCCGCGCAGGCACTGGTGGTTGCCCTGCTCGCGCTGGCCGAAACCAGGGCCGTACGCAACCGTCCACTGCCGGCCTGAGGATACGCCATGACATCCGAAGTGAACCG
The DNA here is from genome assembly GCF_003056405.1 of Devosia indica. GTDB lineage: Bacteria > Pseudomonadota > Alphaproteobacteria > Rhizobiales > Devosiaceae > Devosia > Devosia indica. Next base: position 20,344 of record NZ_PYVZ01000008.1, on the reverse strand, counting down.
TCGTGCCCTGTTGTTGGCCGGGTTGGCATTGCTGGCCGTTCAACCAGCCCTGGCACAGTCCGAACAATCCCCTACTCCTGGAGCGCAATCCATGAAAGTCCGCGATCTTTATCCGCTGATCACGACTCCCAATCTCGGCGCTGTGCGGGACTTCTACCGCGCGCATTTCGACTTTGACGTCGCGTTCGAAGCCAGTTGGTTCCTCTATCTGATCGGACCGGGGGAAGACGGGACGCGGGGGGCAACGCTGGCCTATATGCACCCTGACCATCCCTCGAACCCGCCCGGTCCAGAGACGTTCAACGGCCTGGGCATGATACTGACCGTGGAAGTCAGTGATGCTGCTTCGGTGTTCGAACGCGTCAGCGCCGGCGGCGCCCCGATCGTCCATGCGCTCACTGACGAGGTGTGGGGGCAGCGCCGGTTCATGACCCGCGATCCGGCCGGCGTACTGGTCGATGTTGTCGAGCAGATTGCGCCCAAGGAGGGGTTCTGGGACCAGTATATGGTCGGTATTTCACAGTAGTGTGGTTTCGGGCGCCTGGACCTTGCGGTTTTGGCGCCCGAACGCAGGAGCGCGCAGGTGACATGACACAGTCCGCAGCCAATAGCATAGGCGAGCATTTGCGCTCCTGGCGCGAACGGCATCGCCTCAGCCAACTCCATTGCGCGCTGGAGGCCAATATCTCGCAGCGGCATCTGAGCTTTCTTGAAACAGGGCGCTCACGACCGAGCCGGGACATGGTCATCCACTTGGCCACTCGGCTGAATGTTCCCCTGAGGGACCGCAACGCGGCCCTGCTAGCGGCAGGCTTTGCACCGGCCTATTCCGAGCGAGACCTTGATGATCCGGAAATGGCAGCAGCGCACGCGGCGCTGCGGATGATCTTGAAGGGGCATGAACCTTTTCCAGCCCTCGCGATCGACCGGCACTGGCATTTGATCGAAGCGAACGCGGCCATCGATCCGCTGATGGCTGGCGTACGCCCGGACCTGCTCGTCCCGCCTGTCAATGTATTGCGGCTCAGCCTGCATCCCGCTGGCCTAGCCCCGCGCATCGAAAATCTCAGGGAATGGCGCATGCACCTGCTGCAGCGGCTGGATCGGCAGATTGCCACGACCCGCGACGTTGTCCTTGTCCGGCTGCGGGAAGAATTAGTGACCTATTCAGGGGATCAGACCGACAGCGATGAGAGGACGCATGACAGCCCCGCAAGCGTTGCCGTTCCCTTGCGGCTGCGCACGACGGATGGCACGGTTTCATTCATCTCGACGACAACCGTCTTCGGAACACCCAGGGACGTGATGCTGTCCGAACTGGCTATTGAAGCTTTCTTTCCGGCGGATCCGGAAACGGCAGCTATGCTGGCAAATGCCCGGCCTTAGCCAGCCGATATCCCGCACTGCCGCAACCAAACCGAGGTCAATCAGGCGACAGAGACCAGGTTCGTGGCAAGTCCAACCGGCTCGCTACCTTGCAGGTAATCGACAGCCCCTTCACACGCGTCACTGTGTCTTGGCAGAGATGTTTCTTTTATTCGCACAATAGGTTGTCGGGCCAAGTATGACTTCAATAACGCACTTCGATCCGAACCACTGGCACGGAGAATGGGAGGGTCTAGGTTCTGGATCCGGCGTGTCGCTGATTTTCGTCACAACAGAAGACATCGGCTATGGCCCTGGGATTCATCGACATCCCTATCCAGAGACTTTCGTCGTCCTGTCGGGTCGAGCCATGTTCTTACTCGGCGCTAACGAGTTCGTCGCAGTGGCCGGTGATGTGGTGGTTGTTCCCGCCGGGTCGGCGCACAAATTCGAGAATCTCGGGCCCGAGCGCTTGCAGATGACCAACATACATTCGAGCCCCAATTTCATTACAGAGTGGTTGGAACAATAGTCTGAAGTCACTTCAGGGGCAGCCGGTCATCATAATGGCCAATCAATGTGAGCAGCACATTGAGGGATGCCGAAGGCCGACATCTCTTGGGTGGAGTATGGCGAAGAACCGACTATTGGCGTGCGGTGGTCATTGCTGGTCCAAGGGTCGACCTTGCAGCCTGAACCAATCGAGAATTTCCGCACCGGTCATCATGGCTACGCTGTCATGTCCCAGGATATAGTCGTAGAGCATTTCGAGATATTTGATGCGATGGGGGGCGCCGGTCAGGTACGGGTGAATAGAGATGGCCATGACCCGCGGCTGGTCCACCCCTTCAAGATAGAGCCGATCGAACTGGTCGACGCCGCGTCTGTAAATTTCGTCTGATCGGTGGCCTTGCAGAGCCGTCATCACCACGTCGTTGATTTCCACCGTGTAGGGCACTGAAACGATGGGACCAGAGGTCGTATGCATCGTGACAGGCTGATCGTCCATACACCAATCGCACACATATTCGATCCCTTCTGCCGCCAGCAGGTCGAGTGTTTCCATGGTTTCCGTCAACCCCGGACTCTCCCAGCCGCGGGGCGGGGCGCCAGTCAGCGCCTTGATGGCCGCCATAGTCTGGCGAATGGCCTGTGCCTGATCGTCGACCCGGTGCATGGGGCGCTGTACGAAACCATGGCCGATGAAATCCCAACCAGCGTCATGGGCGGCGCGGCAGGCTGCCTCGTAGACTTCGCAGGCGGACCCGTTGACCGCAAAGCTGGCGCGCAGGCCGCGTTTCTGCAGCACCTCCATGAACCGCCAGAAGCCAACCCGCATGCCATATTCATGCCAGGCCCAGTTTGGAATATCGGGCAGGAGCGGCTGGCCCATCGGGGGCGGCAGAACTGCGCGCGGCATTGGCCCCTCAGGCGACCAGTTTTCCACGTTTACGATGGTCCAGACCACCACACGTTCACCATTGGGCAGGCGCAGCTTTGGCCTGTTCACGATCGGTGAATAGTCCAGGCGCTGCCGGATTATGTTCGGGTCGATGCTCCGGTCGGTCATGTCCAGTCCTGTCATTGAAACTGTTGGAAGCTCGCCGCTATGGCGACACCGGTGCGGCCTTGGCCAAGCAGGAAGGCGAGGAGCAGCCGCGCCTTGGTAGCGGATAAGGTGCTGGCGGGAATCAGCCCGCGGGCAAGCAGATCGCGCTCCGCACCGGCAAAGCCATAGGTCTGCCGAAAAATGCTGCCGCCCGTTGCGCGCGAGGACAGGATTACGGGCATGCAAGCAACGGCCCGGTCCAGAGCGGGCAGCGTTGCGGCAGGCACGTGCCCGGCGCCCATGGCCTCTATGACCATGCCATCATAGTCCCGTTCGAGCGCTGCCTCGATCATCTCGCCGTCGTCACCAAGACAGAGCTTTATGAGGGCGACGCGACCGAGCTTCGGCATCGGGCCAAGAAGCAAAGGACGGCGCGGGTGCAGCCCCATCTTGACCTCGCCCTCCGCCACAACGCCCAGGGGGGTGAGCGATGGGCTGGAAAAGGCCGACGGCAGGGATTTGTGCGATTTCTCCACAAACCGCGCCCCATGGATCTCGTCGTTGAGCACCACGAGTGCACCAAGGCCACGCGCGGAAGGGGACGCTGCTGTGGTGATGGCCGCGAACAGGTTAGCCGGACCGTCCGCGCCCACTGCCTGCGCACCGCGCATGGCCCCCGTCACCACCAAGGGCGCGTCGCCGGTGTGCGCAAGGTCGAGCAGAAAGGCCGTTTCATCGATCGTGTCAGTGCCCTGAACAATAACCACCCCATCGGCACCACGGGCGATGGACTGGTTGGAAAGTTCCGACACGTCCCTAATCTGTTCAAAGCTAAGGGAGGCCCCGGGCACCAAAAACGGGGTCTCGACGGTGATCCGGGCAATCGCCGCCAGGCCTGGAACGGCCCCCACCAAGTCCTCCCCTGACAGCGCTGGGACGATACCGCTTTGGTGGGTAGGAATCATGGTGATGGTTCCACCCAGGACGATGATGTGGACATGGGGAAGAGGGGATGTGGGCATGGACCTGGTCTCGATAATCCGGTGTTCAGGACAGTCCGCCAAGTCGTGCGACCTGGCGGGCCAAAAGCCCATCGGGTTGCGCAAGTTGTTCGAGAACGGAGAAATGATTGCCACCAGTTATGGGCTCGAGGGTTCCGTTCAGCCCGCAACCTTGCCAGGCTGTCAGGTAGTCTCGTGACTGCCGCTGCAGTTCGGGCAGTTCCGCTGTGCCATAGACAACCACAAGATTGCCGGCCCGCCCCGGCAAGTTCTGTTGCGGGCTGAGTTGTCGGACGTCCTCGGGGGTAAGACCCAGCTTGTTGTTGAGGGAACCGAACAGGATCGGTTCCAGATCGAATATGCCGGAAATGGTGAGACCGGCATCGACCTCGGCCATATCCATCGCGCTTGCGGCCAGGTGGCCTCCCGCGGACCATCCGGAAATCACCAGCCGGTCCTTGCCGATACCCAGGTTGGAGGGCATCTGACGGATGAACGATATGGCCGCCCGGATCTCTGCGGCAATTTCTGCCAGGGACGCTGCGGGCGCCAATGTGTATCCCACCAGGGCGACATCCATGCCCGCTACAATCGGCCCTTGGGCCATGCAGCCGAAAACGTCCTTGGAATTGCGCTGCCAGTAACCTCCGTGAATAAACACCAGAATGGGCGCAGAGGGTTTGCCGCAGCGGTAGATGTCGATCAGGTTGCGCTCCCTCGGGCCATAGCGCAGGTCCAGCAGATGGCCGGGTTGCGCCCGAAGCGCAGCAGTCCTTTTCGACCATTCAGCAAGGTATTGCCCGCTCTCGGGCACGGCGCCGCTATTGTCGTAGGCGCTGTCAAGGGCGGCACGATCCATGCCGCGCCAGACCGGAGGGGCAGTTTCCTCCGCCGCTACGAAACTCACGCCGCGACCTTCCCGTGATGGCTGTGCAGTTTGCCGGACAGGGAACGCCTGAGCTCATTGAAGTCCTGGCTTGATACGTCACGCGGTCTAGGCAGGTCCACGGTAATGTCGCTATCGATGCGTCCCGGACCAGCACTCATGACGATAACCCGGTTGGACAGGACGACGGCTTCCTCGATGGAATGGGTGACGAAGAGCACGGTCAGCTTGGTGCGATCCCACAAATCCAGCAGTTCGTCTTGCAACCGCTCTCTCGTCATGGCGTCCAGGGCCCCGAAGGGTTCATCCATCAACACCATCTCGGCTTCGTTGGCCAGGACGCGCGCAATGGCAACCCGCTGCTTCATTCCCCCCGAGAGCTGGTGTGGGTAGACATCGGCGAACTTGCCCAACCCCACCAGATCAATGAAGTGATCTGCCGTTTCCTTGACCTCGCGGCTAGGGCGGCGCCGCGAAGCCGGGCCGAAACCGATATTGTCGCGGACCGTCAGCCACGGAAAGAGGCCGTAGTCCTGAAAGACCATGCCTCGGGTCGGGTCTGGCCCTTCGATCGGCCGGTTCCACATCAGCACGTCCCCGCTGCTGGCGGTTTCAAACCCGGCAACGATGCGCAGCAAGGTCGATTTCCCGCAACCCGAGGCGCCGAGCAGGCAGACAAACTCACCTCGCTTGACGTCGAGATTGGCATCGCGCAGGGCCTCGATCTTGCGGCCCTGTACGTCAAAGGTCTTGCCGACATGGCGCAGCGACAGAATGGTTGGTGTGTCAGACATGGTTGGGGCTCCAGGACAAGAGCTTGCGACCGATCATCAGGATGATGCGATCAGAGATGAAACCGGCGACGCCAATGGCGATCATGCCGCAGATGACGATTTCGGTTCGCGAGAGTTGCCGCGCTTCCATGATGATGGCACCCAGGCCAGTGGGAACGCCGGTCATTTCCCCGATAACGATGATCATCCAGGCAAAGCCGAGCCCGAGGCGGAGGCCGGTAAAGATGGCAGGCAGGGATGCGGGCAAGACGACCTTGGCAAATTGGGCCGAGGGTGTGCATCCCAGCATGCTGGCGGCTTCAAACAGGCGCGGTTCTACAGAGCGCACGCCGAAGACCGTGTTGATCAGGATTGGATAGAACGCCCCCAGAAAGACCAGGAATATTGCCGAGGTAGGACCAATACCGAAGATGATCATGGCGAGCGGCAGCCACGCCGTGACGGGAATGGGCCGCAAGATCTGCAGCATGGGGTCGAGCATCTGGCGCACGACCTCGATGCGGCCGATCAGCAGGCCGAGGGGCAGCGCGGCGAGTACAGCCAGGAAGAAGCCGCCATAGACGCGCGATACCGAGGCAATGACGTGGGTAAGCAGTGTCCCACTGAAGAAGTCATTGCGAATGCCGCCGAATGCGAGGTCGTAGAAGGCAAGCCCCACCTGGGTGGGTGGCGGGATCAGGCTGTAGGCTTTTCCGGCTGTCGCCAAATGCCAGAGAATGAGCAGCAAAAGGGGCAGCAATAGCGCCAGAGCAGGTTGTTTGAGCCGCGCGGCCTCGAAGGCAATCTGCCTTCGAGGAGCGGTTGCGGCTGGCGGTGTCTGGTTCCGGTCGGCCGCGACACTCATGGTCAGGCCCCTTGTGCGAGCGCGTTGACGAAGCTGGTGTCAAACAACGTGTTGAAATCAGGAAGTGCCTGGATCTGATTGAGCTCCAGCATGTGCTGTGCGTAGGTCTTGGACTGGGTTAACTCGGTCTCCCCAAAGTTCCAGGTCAGTTCTACATTCGGAGCCGACAGTTCGATAGCAGCGCGGTCCTGGCCCAATTTCATCACCGCCATGTCGACCATCGCGGCTGGATTGGCCATGGCGAATTCCGATGCCTGCCGGTGAATGTCGAGGATGACCGTGACCAGTTCTGGCCGCTCCACCAGCGTGTCGCGATGGGCGCCAAAGATCATGTTGAGTGCCCCCATTTCGGTGCCATAGGGATATTCCACAATCTTGCCGATACCCGTGGCCAGGCTTACGCCCGGCGCTGGCTCTGCGCCGACATAGGCATCGATATCGCCCCGTGCGAGCGCAAGGTGCATCTTGCTGAAAGAAATGCGAACCGGGGTAATATCGTCAATCGACATGCCTTCCATGCGCAATCGCTCCAGGATGAAGACTTCCTGGGTGGAGCCGGGCCAGATGGCGACGCGTTTGCCCTTGAGATCGCTGATCGCGCTGATGTCGCTGTCCTTGCCCGCGACGACACCCATGCCTTTGTTGCAGGCACCACCAATCACGACGATTGGTTCTCCGGCAGCCGCGCCCAGCGTGGCCGCAGCGATGCCGAACATGCCGAAATCGACAGATTTGGTTACTACGGCATTCTTGCCTTCAGTGGGGCTTTCGAAGGGAATGACTTCGACCTTGTAGCCGGCAGGGGTGAACTGCTCATAGAAGTGCGGCGCGATCGAATGGATGAGCTTGAGGGCGCCCATGCGGATCGTGGTATCAGACTGGGCCCGTACAAACGGCATGGGCATAATAGCCGTCGCTGCTGCGGTAGCGGCGGATGTGGCGAGGAACCTGCGTCTATTCATCATGGCCTGATCTCCTGTGCGGCTATGCTGTGATTGGTGTTGCAGCGGGTTTGGATGCGGCAAGAAAGTTTCGCCACCCACCGAAATGCGTAATGTCGGGAGCCTGCTCGAGCGCGTATTGCTCGCAAATGAAGCCCTTGACGAGGGTGCCATCCTCTAGTGCGATCGAACCGATCCCGAGTGGCGCAGGGATGGAGGCGACAAAGCTGCCAAAGGTGTTGAGCGGTACATCCCATAGTTCGATTTCAATCATGCCTTGACCCTCGTCGCGGGCGAGGCCGGGTTTGGGTGGCGCCGAATTGGGCAAAGCATAAAGGCTGTACCCGGATGCCGTGCGGGTCTGGGCAATGAAGCGCGCGCCCCGTTCGGTCAGTTGGTGATTGAGAGGCTGTCCGCGCAAATGCGCCCCGACGACGGCGAGGCGGACAGTGTTGGTCGATTCGATGTTCGGGACGCGGGTGGTTGCCGACAAGGGGATGGTGCCCGCCCCGAGCGCGGCTCCGGCATCGGTGCGATGAAGGCGATCGCCAATGTTGGCCAGCATGCTTTCGCTGAGACGCGGCGCAATCAGGGTGACCCCTAGTGGCAGACCATGCTCGCTTCGACCCGCGGGGACAGCCACGGCAGCCATATCGAGCAAGTTGACGAAATTGGTGAACAGGCCGAGCCGGGAGTTTGCTCCTATGGGGTCGGCCAGCATCTCTTGTATCGTGGGGTGTTCTGGCGCTGTCGGCACCAGCATCAGATCGAACTGGCCCAGGATTTCGGCCGTGCTGCGCGCCAAGGCCGCGAGCCGATACTGGCCCTCAAAGGCATCGACGGCCGCAAACTGGTGCGCAGACCGGATGATGTCGCGCACCACCGGATGAATGGCTTCGGGCTGGGTGGCCGCAAAATTGCGTATCGCCGCCAGCCTTTCGGCAATCCAGGGCCCTGCGTAGAGCAGTTCTGCTGTCATTTCGAAGGGGGCGTAGTCACAAGACACGGCGGTCCCGCCGAGCTGCTCAAGCGCCTCGATGGCCTTGCGGTAGCTTTGGACAACGGCCGGTGCGCATCGATCCAGTGTGCGACCATCGATGATCCCGAAAGTGAAACTGCTGGGCGGTGCACCCAAGGCGGCCCAGTCGCCTTCGCGCGAATAAGGGTCTTCCGGGTCATAGGCCGCCGCAGCCCCCAGGACCGCCAGTCCGTCTGCCATCGTGTTGGACAGGATAGAAACACAATCCAGTGAACGGCAGGCCGGAACGACGCCTTGTGTGCTCAGCAGGCCCCGGCTGGGTTTGATCCCCACGATATTGTTGAAACCGGCGGGAATACGACCGGAGCCGGCAGTGTCTGTTCCCAGAGCGAATGGAACCTGCCCCTTCGCTACGGCAATTGCAGAACCTGAGCTTGATCCGCCCGAAACATAGGCATCGTTGAATGCGCAGGCCGGCATGCCATAGGGCGACCGGGTGCCGTTGAGGCCGGTTGCGAACTGATCGAGATTGGTCTTGCCCACCGGTATGGCACCTGCGGCGATGAGCCGTCTCACCACGAAGGCGGACTCCTCGGGGTGATATGCGAACTGGTTGCATGCCGCCGTCGTCTCAAGACCCTTGACGTCGATATTGTCCTTCACGCCAAAGGGGATGCCGAACAAGGGCAGGTCCTGGCCGGCGTCGAGACGCGCTTGGGCATCGGCGAGCAAGGCATGCGCCTGAGCCCTTGGCATCACCGATATCCAGACCGGTTGCCCCTCCGCTTCTACAGCGTCGAGCGTCGCGTCGAGATCGCTGGCTGCTGAGCGGCCGGAACGGTATGCCGCGAGTCGCGCGGCGATGTCGGGCAGGTCGCATAGGGAGTGCGGCGTGGTGAGCAAGGTAAATGGTCCGTAAAGCTGATCCTGCTCAGACCCTATCGTGCTATGCGTTGACGTCTATTGCTAGTTTTTGATCGGCGTGTTGCAATTTGATCAACACTATGGAGGTCCGTCGTGAGGCATCTCAAGACCCTGCAATGTATCGCCGACGTCGCGGCCAGCGGGTCCATCCGGCAGAGCGCTGCGCGGCTGGGCATCACACCGTCGGCGCTGACCCGGAAAATTCAGGATTTCGAATCCGAACTGGGCACGCCAATTTTTGAACGCATGCCGCAGGGCATGCGCCTGAACGCTGCCGGTGAACTCGTGCTTCGGCATATTCACGCGCAACTGGCCGATTTCGAGCGCTTGCGGTCCCAGCTTGCCGATCTTTCAGGGGTGCGGCGCGGTCATGTGACGATTGCCGCAAGCCAGGCTTTCGCCCATGGATTGATCCCCCAGGAAATTGCGACTTATCGGGCCCAGCATCCGCTGGTCTCCTTTTCGGTCCTGGTGCGCGATCATATTCATGCGGTCAGCGCTGTGGCTGGTTTCGAGGCTGATGTCGCCCTGGTCATCGCACCGCCACCGGCACCCGAGTTCCAACCCTTGCTGATCCTGCACCAGCCGCTCTGCGCGCTGATGAGTAAGGATCACCCCCTGGCGGCCGCCGCGACCATCAGACTGCGCGAATGTCTGCAATATCCAATTGCCATGCCGGGGCCGACACTGGCGATCCGGCATTTGTTGCAGGCCGCATTGGTGCGGTTGGGCCTACCCGTGCATACGGTGGTCGAGTCGGATTCGTTCGAGGTCTTGCGCAGCTATGCTTCGGGCGAGAACATAATCTCTTTCCAGATCCGTGCCGGCGTCCCGCAAGTCAGTGGCAATCTGGTGGCGCGTGAAATAGACCAGCGCGACCTGCCACCCACCCAATTGGTCCTCGGGCAACTGAGAGGTCGGTCGCTCTCGGTTGCGGCCTCCAAGTTTGTAGATCAGATCTCGAGCAGCCTGCATTCGCGCTACGGCGATGGAAGGACAGGTTAGGTGGGAGGTCATCCGTCAGACAGGCCCTTCGTGGCGGAAGCACGGGGCGAATAGCGCCTTGTCTCGCGGTGAGTTAGATTCCTCGGGTCGAGGCCAGAAGCAACCGCCAGTGCCTGTTGCGGGCATGGTCGTTGACAACGCATCATGCCGCGATATTTCAGTTGTCATGGATTGGCCTGCTCAGGCCTTGGATCGACTCCTCAACCTACGTTGCCGGGATCACCATCATAGGCAACGCGGAAACCGGTGTTGCTTGCTGACGAATCCGCCGTCAGCGCCGAGCGGGCGGCGATGCGATAGCGATAGCAGTAGGATATGTGGCACAGGAATGAACCACCCTTGAGCACCTTTTCCTGGATTCGGAGCGAATGCTCGTTGCGCTCCTTGACTTGATGGCCAGGCGAGCGGACACGAAAGGCGTCGCTCGTCCACTCCCAGACATTGCCTGACATGCCGTAGAGCCCAGAGCCATTAGCCGGAAAGGCCCTGACCGGGCTTGTGCCCAAGTAGCCGTCGGTCACAATATTGGTGTGCGGAAACTGACCCTGCCAGATATTGGCATAGACGGTATGGTCATCTGGTTCCTCGTCGCCCCAGGGAAAACGCGGATCGGCAAGACCACCGCGGGCCGCATGCTCCCATTCAGCCTCTGTGGGCAACCTGCCGCCGCACCACCTGGCGAAGGCCTGTGCATCGGCCCAGGAAACGTGCACGACTGGATGATCCTCCCGCCCTTCGGTCGAACTGCCCGGACCCTCCGGCGCAGCCCAGTTCGCGCCGTCTACCCTGACCCACCAAGGCGTTTGTGTTGCCGATGGCGGTGGCGCATCAGGCCCCAGAAGGCCGCGAAACACTGGCGACCATCCGTATCTTTCGGCCTCCGTCACATAGCCAGTCTTGGCGACAAACTCAGCGTAGCGGACATTGGTGACGCTGGTTGCATCGAGCCAGAACGCCCCAATATCCACATCGTACCGGGGGCCCTCCCCATCCTGCAGTATTTCCGGGCGGTCGGTGCCGACAAAGCTGCGACCGCCGCGAAACCACACCCGCTCTGCCGCCACCCCGTCCCCGAACTGGGGCGACCCTACTGTTGTGGCCGGGCTCGCGCCCTTACGGCTGGGAGTGCAGCAGGACAAAGTTGTCTCCTATTTTTGCAGTCTCTGGTGCCCAGCCCAGCTATCAAGCTCGGCCATGTCGTCAACCGGCAGAGTTCGCGACCGACTCATGGCGTGCGTCATCTCGAAAAGCTGCTCATGGACACTTTATCGATCGGCGCTCCGGTACCGCCGCTGTCGGATAACCTGGGCATGACTGCTGCGGCAGCGGACGTTATGCGTTCAACCAAGTCAGCAATCTTAGGATCTTCCGCGCGATCGGCGAGCAGATAAATTCCCATGGGCTTGAACACTGGTTCGTCGGATTGTTGCACCTCCGCCAGGCCTCGTTTGCCGATCTCCTTGTTCAGGTGCTGGGTGAAGTGCAGCACAGCATCACTATCACGGACATAATCGATACACGCCGTCAACGAATTGGATGCAAAGGCATAGCGCGATGCAACAAAGGCGCTTGCAATAGTCTCCAGCCGTTCCGAGTCATTGATGAATGCGCGGTAGCGGTTCTGAGGGGTCGCGGGAGCGGCCCGGGGATAAGCAAAGATTTCGTTCCGGCTTCGGGGGCATCCGAGCAGAGGATGACCGGGGCGTACAAAGTATCCAGTTGGCGAGTGGCTGAGGGGAATGAACTTGGCTCCAGTCGTAGCCCTCAGGCCATCGAAGCGATAGGACACGAAAAGACTGATATCGCCGGCCAGCAATTGCTCCATGCATTCAATCTGGTCACCCAGGTTCACTCGAATGGGTGCGGTCGGGTGATCCACCCGGTATGCCTTGACCACGCTATGCACGAAAAGCGTCCACCAGGTATTGCCGCAAGCCAGCGCGATACCTTCCTCGCTGCGTTCCCGTTCATCTTTGAGATTGATCAGTGCGTTGTCGTAGATTCGCTGCATCATTCGGACATTTGCGCACAACATCTCGCCGTAGCTGGTCAACCGGACTCCTTCTGACGTGCGGCGCAGCAAAGGCAGACCTATCTCCTGTTCGAGCTTCTGCATGTTCACCGTCAGTGTCGGCTGCGTCACGTTGAGCACGCGCGCCGCTGCCGTCATGCTCCCAGCTTCGGCAATCGCCAAGAACTGTCGCAGAGCTCGATCCATCGAAGTGCTCCTTTATAGATGCCATCTATTTTCTTAGCATCATTTCATATTTTTCAAATGACCATGGGCGTGATTATCTGGCCCTGTACAGCGCCACAGACCGGTTTGGTCTCACCGGCAGAAGCGCTTGAGCGGACACGCTCCTCTGACAACCAGCAGTGGCTTACGCCATCCGCTTGTGCGGGCGGTCGATGGCGCATTGCTGCAAGCAAGAGCTGCCGTCGTGAATGGACCACACGAGGAGGATAATGACATGTATCTCAACTTGAACCGCCGCCAGCTCCTGCTCGGCGGCTCGGCACTGATGGCTTCGACTTGGCTGTCACCCATCCTGGCGCAGGACGAGCAGTTGCGCGTTATTTTCTGGGGCAACCAAGACCGCGCTGATCGCACCTTCAAGGTAATGGATGCCTTTGGTGAAGACATGGGGATCGCCATGGCCGGCGAATTTCTGGCTTTTGCCGATTATTGGCCGAAGCTGGCGACCCAGACTGCCGCCGGTACCGCGCCCGACGTGGTGCAAATGGATGGAGCCGGCCGCTACATCGCTGAATACGCAAGCCGCGGCGCCATTGCCCCGCTTGACGAGTTCATCGGCAAAGAGCTCGATTTTGCCCAATTCGATCAGGACCAGGTCGAAGCCGGCAAAGTGAATGACACGCTTTATGCAGTGAGCCTGGGCTCCAACGCATTCGGCATGATAGTCGACACCACGCCTTTCGAAGCCGCCGGCGTCGACATTCCTGGTCCGCAGACTACGCTGGACGATCTCTATGCAATTGCCGAAAGCTTCAAGAGCGCCGGCGTTGCTCAAGCCGTCACCGATGACAGGTCGGGATCCTGGGCGGCGCTTGAGAACTGGCTGCGCCAACAGTCAAAGGCGCTTTACACCTCCGACGGCGAACTCGGCTTCGACGCCGCCGACATGGCTGGCTGGCTGAACCTGTGGAAAGGCTTTCGGGATGCCGGCGTATGCGTTTCCCCCGAAGTGCAGGCCATGATGGAGGGGCCCGGCACATCGCCGCTGATCATGGGCAAGAGTGCCACTATGGCAGAGTTCTCCAATCTCATGTCGGCCTATCAGGCGCTCACCACTTCGCCTCTGGTGCTGACCAATTTCCCGCGCATCTCCCTCGATGCACCGGGTGGCTATTATCGCCGCCCGTCCATGTTCTTCTCAATCAGCAGCACCTCGTCCCGCAAGGCTGATGCCGCGCGCTTCATCAATTTCTTCGTCAATGATGTCGAGGCCAACACGATCCTAAACGCGGAACGAGGCATTCCTCCCTCGGCTGCCGTTCGCGACGGCATTGCCGGCATGCTCGAGGACTCTGCCCGCGCAGCAGTGACCTATGTGGGGGGGCTTGAACCACTCTTGAGCCCGCCGCCGCCGCAATCACCAAGCGGGGGCGGCGAGATCAACGAGTCCCTTCTCGCATTCGCAGCGCAGGAAGCAGCCTTCGGCGTGAGGCCGCCAGAAGCCGTTGCTGCCGATTTCATTGCTGCCGCTCAAGAGGCGTTGGAGCGCGCAGGCTGATCAATCAACCAAGGCGGTGCGAAGGATACATTCGCACCCTCATCTTCTGGAGGCCATTTTGGGCCTGAACATCATCTATATCCATACCCACGACACCGGCCGTTTTGTCTCCCCTTATGGCCATGCCGTGCCCACCCCGAATCTTGCCGGTCTTGCCCGAGAGGGGGTGCTGTTTCGCAAGGCGCATTCGGCCGCCCCCACCTGTAGCCCAAGCCGCGCAGCCCTGCTCACTGGCAACTGGCCTCATGAAACGGGCATGATCGGCCTTGTCCATCGCGGTGCGCGCCTCACCGATCCACGTCAGCACCTTGCCAATATCCTGGGTGCTGCGGGCTTTGATTGCGCTCTTGTCGGCCTCCAGCACGTAGCCCCGCAAGATGAACTGGGCGCTCTCGGCTATGGCGAGGTCATCAATCTGGGCGCCAACCATGCTCGGGATGTCGGGCCTGCGGCGGCCGCGTGGTTGGCTAACCGCACATCCGGCAAGCCATTTTTTCTCAGCGTCGGCTTCTTCGAGACTCACCGGGTCTACCCCGATGCCGACCCGGCGGATGATCCGCGCTATCTCGCTCCGCCACCAGGCTACCCAGACACCGCCGACGTGCGCGCCGACACGGCAAGGCTGCACACCAGTCTGCGCAGCGTCGACGATGCGGTTGGACAGGTGCTGGCCGCTCTGGCCGCATCAGGCCTCGATTCAGAGACCTTGGTGATCTTCACAACCGACCACGGGCTCCCCTGGCCGGAAGCCAAAGGCAATCTCAACGATGCGGGCACCGGCGTTGCCCTGATCATGCGCGGTCCCTCGGGGTTTTCCGGCGGCAGGATCGTGGACGCACTGGTCTCCCAGATCGACATCTTCCCCACGCTGATGGATATTCTCGGCCTTGCCAGGCCCGCCTGGCTGCGCGGCGAAAGCCTGCTCCCTCTGGTTGTCGGTGCCACCAAGGAGATTCACAGCGAAGTTTTCGCTGAGGTGACCTGCCACGCGGCCGCCGAACCAATGCGCGCCATCCGCACACAGGAGTGGCTCTACATCAAGCGCTTCGATGGTGCCGGCTCGCCCGTTCTGGCCAATGTAGACGATGGCGACGCCAAAACGCTCTATCTCCGTCATGGCTGGGCTACCTACCCGCCGGCCGAGCGGGCGCTTTACAATGTCATACTCGATCCGCTCGAGAGGCGGAATCGGGTGGATGATGCAGATTGCGCCGAAATCGTCGACGGGCTCGATGGTCGTCTGCAGGCATGGATGGTCGCGACCAATGACCCGCTTCTCGACCCGGACTGGACCCCGCCCGCGCATTTCAGACTTGAGCAAGGCCGCTAGGGACAAGTGAAAGGATTGCTTGGCTTCCTTCGAGACCTCGATTGGGCGGCCAGCAAACCTGGAGTGTGCCGGCTACCAATGGGCGGCAACCGGCTGTACCGCTCGACGGGAGTGATGATGCAGGTGTTGACACGCGCACCAAGTTCCCGCCGGTCTTACGGTTGGTCCTCGAGTTGACGTCTGGCGCCAATCCGACCGTTTTTCCAGTGCCAGATTGCTGGCGGATTCGCTGGGCGCGAAACTGCCCAGCGACAAATGCGGTTGATGGTCGTTGTTGTCATCCTGCCCTGTGCCGACTGGTATCCTGGCCTCGGCCAGCGAATAGCCCCGCGTCCTGTAGACACCTACGGGGCTAGGCCTGGTGTCGCCGTTCGAACTCAATGGGCGAGCGCCTGCGGTCGCGGACGTGCTTGGTTCCGGGTTCGACGGGTGCGGCGGGTGATCCTCTCGCACTTGAGCAGGTTGAAGAAGCTTTCGACCACGGCATTGTCATGGCAGATGCCGCGCCGACACCTCGACGCGGGCCATTGCGGCCGTTTGGCCGGCCTTGGCCACCTTTCGGAAACCGTCCGCTCGCCCAGACAGTTTCGGACCCCGTGTAGGATGCGCTCAAGCCGTGCTGGCCAGAGGCTGTCGCGCGTATGCCTGCCCGATGGCATCTACATCTCAAAGAGCGCCGTTCTTATTTGCTTCCAGCTTTCCCGATCTGGCGCTGCAAGCAAGATGCCATTGAGAATGGTTGGGCAATAGGGCTCTTGGGTGAGCAAAGCAGCGTAGCCTCCAGCCTCGGCATGAATCAAGGCACCGGCTGCGTGATCCCATGGGGCCAGGCCTGCATTGGCGCAGAAGCTCATCGCTCCTGTCGCCAGCATGCGGTATTCGAAAGCGGAACACCGCCAGGTGGTGGTGCGCGCAAAGGCTCCAAGGCGCGGTGCAATCCGAGACTGAAGCTCCGCCGGATACATATGGAGGGGCACGAAGCCGTGCATGTTGCTGGTCGGCGAGGGGACCGCAACGGCAATGCGGGTTGGCTTGCCGCCAGCACCGACATGCCACGCTCCTCTCCCAGGACGGGCGACCAGGAAGTCGTCCAAGCACGGATAATGAATCAGGCCGGCGATGGTTTGGCCGCCCGCGACAATGGCAAGGATCGAACCGAACAGGGGGACCCCGTGGGCAAAGTTCCAGGTGCCATCGACCGGATCGATGATCGCAACAGGTGAATGGCCCCGGAGATGCTCAAGGACCGTCCGATCACTTGAAACCGCCTCCTCCCCTACTATCGCAATATCTCCCAGTATCGTTTCCAGCTGTCTTGCCAAAGCCGCCTCGGCACAGATGTCAGCATCCGTTACCAGGTCATCATCGGCTGTCTTTGTTCTGATCGATGTTGCAGAAAGCGCATGAAATCGCGGCATTATTTCAGCCTGCGCCACGGTGCGCATCGCCTGCATCAGGGCAATCATCTGATCATCGGAAATTTCGTTCACGCGGCTCGTTCCTCAAGATAGGTCTTGAGGGCTTCCGGCTGATCGGTCTGGATGGCGCTGATGCCTGCGTTGATCAGGCGGCCCCATATCTTGTCCGGGTCGGCCAGCGCGGCCGTGTCGGTCCAGGTGCCGCTATTGGCCTGATCAAGCGTGTTCTTCCACAGGGCCATGCCCGCGCGCTGAAAGGCCTCGCGATTGTCAGCAATGGTGTCGATGGCATCAAAGCGGATCTCGCTCATAAAGGGCCGGAGTTCGGCAAGCACGGCCAGGGTGCTGGAGGTCTCCTGCCTGGTGAAGGTGGACATGGCCATGAAGGGCAGGTCCGGGATGTCTTGGGCGCGCACCCAGGCCACGTGCTCAGGCGTCATTACCGTGGTCTTGAGATCCACATAGGCGGTGGCGTTCAGATCTCGCACACAGGCGGCGACCTCGGGAAACAGTGAGCGGTCCTTGAGGTCCAGGTCGGCAAAGATACGGCCGCGGATGGCCTCAAGCGACTGGGACAGCGTGGGAATGCGTTGATCGGTCAGGGGATTGTCTTCGCCGCCATCGTCGGCCCGCAGGGCTATTTCCTGCAGTTCGGCCATGGTCATGCTCTCGGCTTCGCGGTCGATGCCGGCCATGCGCAACAGGGTTTCGTCATGCATCAGGAAAAGTATGCCATCGGCACTCTTGCGCACGTCGATTTCAACAATGTCGGCCCCGATCCGGATCGCATTCTCAATAGCCGCCAGACTGTTTTCCGGGGCGCCGTGCCAGGCGCCGCGGTGGGCCACAATTGCACAGCGGCGCGTCGGATCGCTGACAAAGTCGATATAGCTCATTGTTCTTGTCTTTCTTGGAAGGTGTCGCAAACAGCGGGAAATGGAGAAGATCAGGCG
This sequence comes from Devosia indica, assembly GCF_003056405.1. Lineage (GTDB taxonomy): Bacteria > Pseudomonadota > Alphaproteobacteria > Rhizobiales > Devosiaceae > Devosia > Devosia indica. The sequence goes on along the minus strand of NZ_PYVZ01000008.1, from coordinate 2,600 downwards.
TCGGCGAGCGCTTTGGCCCGAGTGAAGGCGTAAGGGATGGCGCGGCCATCGCCTGCATCGAACAGATGCAGGCGCTCGGGCGGGAAATTCACCGCAAACGTATCGCGACTGCCAATGTCAGAGCCGAACGGGGTCGAGATGCGGATCAGATTACCGGCGATTTCGACGGCCAGAACAGAATGGGAGCCCAGTTCCTCACGGTAGCGCAGTTTGACCTGGAGCGGCCCGTTGTTGATCTGGATGTCTTCGGGCCGTATGCCCAGCTGATAGCTTCCCTTGAGTGAGGATCGGGCCAGGACCTCGCCGCTGGCCAGCCGCAGTGTGGAACCGTCACCCTGCACTGGCAGGATGTTCATTGGAGGGGACCCGATGAAACGGGCGACAAAGACCGACGCGGGTTTGTGATAGATGGTCCGGGGCGTATCGAACTGCTCGATGCGGCCCTTGTTGAGGATCACGATGCGATCGGCCAAGGTCATTGCCTCGACCTGGTCGTGGGTAACGAAGACCGTGGTCGCGCCGATGCGCCGGTGCAGCTCGGCCAGCTCAATGCGCATGTCGTGGCGCAATTGTGCGTCCAGGTTGGACAAGGGCTCGTCAAAGAGCAAGATACCCGGCTCTCGAACAATCGCGCGACCGATAGCAACACGCTGTCGCTGGCCACCTGAAAGCTGGCCGGGTTTGCGTCCCAGCAAGCCCGTCAGGGCCAGCATTCTTGCTGCGGCTTCGACCCGTTGCAGACGCTCGGCGCGCGCCATTCCGGCGACTTTGAGACTATAAGCGATATTGTCGAAGACGCTCATATGAGGATACAGCGCATAGTTCTGAAACACCATGGCGCAGCCACGCTGCTTGGGCTCAAGCTCGTGCACCTCGCGTGAGCCGAAGCGGATAGCACCGGCGCTCACCCGTTCCAGCCCGGCGATCATCTGCAACAAGGTGGACTTGCCGCAGCCTGAGGGACCAAGCACCACCGTGAATTCGCCAGCGCGCAATTCCGCGCTGAGTGGAGGGATGACTTCGGCGCCCTTGTCGTAGGACTTGCTGACACCATCGAGAACGATGGAGGTGGCGGCTGCGCGGATGGCGGAGTCGATCGCAGACATCTTATTTCTCCGAGAGAACCAGGCCGCGCACGAGATAGCGCTGCAGCAACGCAATCATGGTGAGCGGGATAATTGATACAACCACGGCTCCGGCCATGATCAGGGGAAAGTCCGGCATGACACCGTCCGAGTCCGGCGAAAGTCGGGCCAGGCCGACGACGGCAGTCTGCATGTCGGGGGTCGAACTGGCGACCAATGGCCAGAGATACTGCGTCCAGCCGCTCAGGAAGGTCAGGACAAAGAGTGCCGCAAAGCTGGGCCGGGAGAGAGGCAGCAGGATGTCGATCAGAAAGCGGAGCGGGCCGGCGCCATCCATGCGCGCGGCCTTGACCAGGTCCTTGGGCAAGACCAGAAAGAACTGCCGGAACAGGAAAGTGCCTGTGCCATGCGCTACAAGGGGTGCGATCAAGCCGAAATGGGTGTCGAGCACACTCCACTCGAGCGCCAGCCGAACCCCGAACATACTGTCGAGCAGGCCATTGAGGCCGGTGCTATCGAACAGGGCGTTGAGCGGCGAAAAGATATTTGCCGCTACCTGATAGGTCGTGATCACCCGGATATCGAGCGGCAGCATGATTGTGGCAAGGATCAGCGCAAATACCACCGAGCCCCAGCGAACCGGGAAGAACACAAGTGCATAGGCCGTGATGAATGACAGCACGCAGGTAATCAGGGCGTCGAGCACCGCTACGATGAGGGAGTTGACCATCTGCAGGGGAATGCGCGTCTCGGTGAAGATGCGCACGACATTGGCGAGCAACTGGTCGCCCGGATACCAGACGATGCCGTTGCGCAGCATGAACTGATAGGACTGGGTGGCCGTGGCAAGAGCCAGATAGAGCGGGGCCAGGATGTAGACCATGCCTGTGAGCAGGATCAGGCCGGCGACGATATTGAGGGAACGCGCATTCTCTATCATGTTCAGCGCTCGTAGTTGATGCGGCGGCCGAGGAAGGCGAATTGCGCCCCGGTCAGGAAGATGACGAAGATCATCAGGAGGGCCGTCTGTGTGGCCGCGCCTGACAGGTCGTAGCCGTTAAAGCCATCCACATAGATCTTGTAGACCAGCAGGGTTGTCGCTCCGCCCGGTCCTCCCTTGGTCATTGTGTCGACCAGGGCGAAAGCTGATGTGACGCTTTCGGTGAATTCGAGCACCAGGGTCAGGAATAGCTGCGGCATGATCAGTGGCAGTTGCACATCGAAAACGCGCCGCCAGGGGCTGGCACCGTCCATGGCGGCGGCCTGGTGCATCGTGCGGGGAATGGACTGCAGTCCGGCCAGGAGAATTACGAAGTTGAACGGAATGCCTCCCCAGACATGGGCGGCGATCAGCATGATGAAAGCATCCGTGCCATCGATGCCAGGGGTGTTGAATGTCACTGAGATCTGACCCTCTAGGGGCAGAAGTTTTCACTGAGAAATGACCCATGTTTTGATCGTCCCCTGGCTGTTGGTCGGGGGATCCAGGAGTGATCGACATGGCGTTATTGAGCG
>NZ_PYVZ01000069.1 GCF_003056405.1 Devosia indica | reverse complement strand
ACCTACAGCCCATGAGGTCATGAGGCTTTAGCCGCTGGCTTCAGGGTCATCCGCAAGTTTTAGGAGGATGTCCATGGACAAGGAAAACCAAAAAGACTCTGTCAAGCGTCCATGGCCTGCAATCTGGGGGAGTGTCAGGATTTCCGTGTGTGGTCGGGCATAGTGGGTAAACAAGGAGTCCCCTATGTCTCGACGCAAAGAGCCTGCAATCCCCAATGAGCTTCTCGACCAACTGCTGGCAGGCGGCGCTGC
>NZ_PYVZ01000068.1 GCF_003056405.1 Devosia indica | reverse complement strand
AAATGCCGCCACGTGAATGGTCCATGGCCAAGGCGCAGTTCGCTGTAATCTTCGGCGAGCGCTTCATCCGAGCCATGGCGGCGTAATATGCAATCGCCCGCCACACACGAAATTACTGACAGTCCCGGATCTCGCGCGCCCAAAAAAACGGATCTCGCCCTTGCTGTCGTGGAGCAATCCCGAGGACGATACCCAATGAGCGTTATTGCCCGCACTCTGGGCGTCTCCAGGTCCAACCTCATCGAGCGCGCCA
>NZ_PYVZ01000007.1 GCF_003056405.1 Devosia indica | reverse complement strand
CAGCTGCCCTGTAATCGCTACAGATCGGACAAAATCACAAACTTGCCGACACGCTCACCCAAGTTCAGGCCTCCTGCCATTCCCATCCACTCGACAATTCTCTCCGTTTGGTCAATGTCCGTTATTGTATGCCCGCTGCGAGAAGCCGAGAGTCCGCAAACCACCCCCTACCCGGCACAAAGTGCGGAACTCGCAGGCCGGGCCCGAGGATGACGGTCGGTGCGTCTTGCCTCTCTTGCCGGCCAGACGCTGCCTAAACCGGCCGCTGGTGGCCGAGAAGGGAGCGTGGAGGGCCTAAAGACCACACTGCCCTTCCCCAAGCTTTGGACCTGCCAACGGGATGGTTTGGCCCTGCGGACGCTACAAGTCTTTTTCGGCCAGTTCTCGGAAGGCGTCGGGGACGGATTTTTGGGGGCCGAGCTGGGTGATGGCGTAGCCGATGGCGGTGCGACCGAAGCGGGTGCGGGCCTGGTCCATGGCGCGGTCGGCGGTCCAGCGCGCGAGGCCGATGGGCGTGCCGGGGCGGTGATTTTCGTCGGGGAGGTTGAGAGGCAATTCGAGCTGGATGTGCGGTTGCGGGCCAATGTGGGAGACTGAAATGGCGAGCAGCGTGATGTACTTTTCCCGCGGGTGTTCGACGAGCGCGGCGCGCACGAGGTCCTCGGCGATTTCGGCGACGATGAGGGTGGCGGAGACCGGCGCATCCAGGGTGAGCGAACGGGTAATGGCCCGCATGTCGGCAAAGCGGATGCGGACCGTAACGGTGCGCCCCACAAGCGATTTGGCACGCAAGCGGGCGGTGACGCGGTCGGCCAGATGGCGCAGGACGGGCTTATAGACTTCTTCAGTCGCTGGCCTGCGGCCCAGAGCCGACTGGGCGCCGGCAGAGCGGGCGCTGTGGCGGGTCTGGACGGCGCGACTGTCGCGATCCCAGGCAAGATCGGCCAGTTTTTCGCCCATGGCCTCGCCCAGCAGGCCGCGCAGGGATTGGCCAGGGGTGTTGGCCAATTGGCCAATCGTGGTGATGCCCTGTTGCCTGAGACGGGCTTCGGTGACCGGGCCGACACCCCACATGAGGCCCACGGGCAGGTCATGGAGGAAGGCCAGCTCCGTCCCCGGCTCAACAAGGACCAGACCATCGGGCTTGGCGACCTGGGAGGCGACTTTGGCCAGGTGCTTGGTGCGCGCGACGCCGACTGAAATGGGCAGGCCCAGTTCCTGACGGACCCGTTCGCGGATGGCGATGGCGATCTGCTCCGGCGTGCCGAAAAGATGCGTGCAGCCAGCCACATCGGCAAAGGCCTCGTCGATGGAAATGCGCTCAATCAACGGGGTGTAATCGCGCATGATGTCGATCGCGGCGTCGCCGAGCCGCTGATACTGGTCGAAATGGCCGGGAGCAAAAATCAGATGCGGGCAGAGTTCGCGCGCGCGGCGCCCGGACATGCCACCGCGCACACCGAAGGCCTTGGCTTCGTAAGACGCGGCCAGCACAACCCCGCCGCCAACGGCCATGGCCTTGCCGCGCAGGTCCGGGTTCAGCAATTGCTCAACCGAGGCGTAGAAGGAATCCAGATCGGCATGAAGAATGGTCGCTGCGGCAGCCATAGCGTCACCCGTGCGATATTTGTTCTTATTTTGTTCCTTTGGCTATCCGCTTGTCAACGGTCTAGTCGGGGTGGCACACAGGGACATGGCGATCGGCAGTCGGGGAGATGGGAACGGCATGGTGAAAGGGTTTCTCAGCGATGGTCCCGAAGATGCCGCGGTGACCCTGTTGCTGGGGCATGGTGCGGGTGCGCCGATGGATTCGGCGTCGATGTCAGCGGCAGCCAAGGCGCTGGCGGCAGAGGGTTTTCGTGTCGTGCGGTTCGAGTTTGCCTATATGGCGGCGCGGCGCAGCGGCGAAGGCCGCAGGCCGCCGCCCAAGGCCGAAAAGCTCATGGGCGAATATCTGGCGGTGGTGGATCAGCTGGCGCCGCGCGGCGGGCATCTGGTGATTGGCGGCAAATCGATGGGCGGACGGGTGGCCAGCATGGTCGCGGATGAGTTGTTTGCGGCCGGGCGCATTGCCGGCCTCATCTGCCTTGGCTATCCGTTTCATCCACCCGGCAAGCCGGCGCAATTGCGGACAGCGCATCTCGAGGCATTGCAGGCCCCTGCCCTGATCGTTCAGGGCACGCGGGACGAATTCGGCACCCGGGACGAGGTGCCGGGCTATGGCCTATCGCCGGCGATCGAGCTGCTCTGGCTTGAGGATGGCGACCACGACCTCAAGCCGCGCAAGGCGATTTCAGGGTTTTCCGCGGCGCACCATTTGCAGAGCATGGCCAGAGCCGTGTCCGCATGGGCCGCGCGGGTGGCGAAATAGCGGGTTCAGGCCATCGCCTTGCCGGCATGATGCCGGCCGATGGGCACGATCATGGGCGTGTTGGAGACCGGATCGACCACCACGCGCGCGGTCATGCCGAAGACGTCCTTGACCACGGCTTCGGTGACGACATCGACCGGGCGGCCTTCGGCAACGATCCTGCCGGCCTTCATGGCCACGATGTGGTCGGCATAGCGGCAGGCCAGGTTCAGATCGTGCAGGACGACGACGACGGTGCGGCCGCGATGCCGGACGAGATCGGTGAGCAGGTCGAGCACTTCGACCTGGTGGTTGATGTCGAGAAAGGTGGTGGGTTCGTCGAGCAGCAGGAGATCGGTCTGCTGCGCCAAAGCCATGGCGATCCAGACGCGCTGGCGCTGGCCGCCGGAGAGTTCATCGACGGGGCGATCGGCCAGTTCGGCGGTGTCGGTGGCGGCCAGGGCCTCGGCGACAGCGGTGTCGTCTTCGGGCGTCCAACGACGGAACCAGCCCTGGTGCGGATAGCGGCCGCGGCCGACCAGGTCGGTGACCGAAATGGCATCGGGGGCGATGGGGCTTTGCGGCAGCACGCCGAGAATGGTCGCCACCTGGTGGGTCGGCATCTGGTGGATCGGCTTGCCATCGAGATAGACCGCGCCGCGGGTCGGGGTCAGCAGGCGGGCGAGGCCGCGCAGCAGGGTGGACTTGCCGCAGGCATTGGCACCGACAATCACGGTCAGCTTGCCCGGCGGCAGGGTCAGGTCGAGCGCCGAGACGATCTGGCGTTCGCCATAGGCGAGATCAAGACCGGCGGCGAGGAGCTGGTGATTTGCGGACATGATCGTTTCTCGTAAGCTTAGTTGACCCGGCCAGAGCGGCCCGAGGCCATGAGCAGCCATAGCAGGAACAGGGCGCCGCAGGCACCCGTGACGACGCCGACGGGCAGTTGCACCGTGGGCAGAAGGTGTTGCGCCAGCAGATCGGAAACCAGCATGACCAGCGCGCCGACGAGGGCGGCCTGGGCAAAGCCGCGCCCTGCCCCCTTGAGCAGGCTGCGGGCCAGGGGGCCGGAGACAAAGGCGACAAAGCCGACAGGGCCCACGGCGGCAGTGGCAAAGGCGGCAAAGCCAACAGCCACCAGCATCAGGCCAAGGCGGGTCAATTCGACCGGGGCGCCGAGCGCGCGCGCGGTATCGTCGCCCAGTTCCATGGCATCGAGCGCGCGGACCAGCCCGATCATCAGCGGAATGAGCACCAACATGGCGCCAGCAAGAACGATGGAGTCGCCCGGACGGGCGGCGTTGAGACTGCCCACCAGCCAGGCCATGGCCTGCTGCACCTCGTTGAGGCGCGCGCGGGTGAACAGATAGGAGATGACGGCGGCCAGCATTGCCGCCATGCCGATGCCGATCAGCACCACCCGGAAGGCCGTGACACCATTGCGCCAGGCCAGAAAATAGATCGCCAGGGCGGTCAGGACCGCGCCGCCAAAGGCGCCGAATGACACGGCAAGCCCAGACCAGCCCAGGATGATGATGCAGAACACGGCGGCGGCACTGGCGCCATGGGCGATGCCGATAATGTCCGGGCTGGCCAATGGGTTACGCAGAAGAGTTTGGAAAATGATTCCGGCCAGGGCGAAGCTCGCGCCGGAGAGCACGGCCAGAATGGCGCGCGGCAGGCGGACCTGCAGGACGATGAAATCGACACTGCGATCGGCGAGGCCGGTCAATGGCGACAGCAGCGACTGGATAATTCCCGAGACCGGCACTGGATAGTCGCCAAGATAGAGCGCCAGGGCGAAGGCCGCCAGCAGGGCCAGGATCAGGCCGAGCAGGACGCTGCGCCGGCGCATGGCCGCAGACTGCCGCACGGCGATGATGCGCGAGGTGTCGAAAACGGCGCTCATAGCGCAGCCAGCTTGCGGCGCCGGACCAGCGCGATGAAGAAGGGGGCACCCAGAAAGGCCGTGACGATACCCACCTGCACTTCGCCGGGTGGTGCGATGACCCGGCCCAGCACGTCGGCACCAAGCAGCAGGATGGGGGCCAGCAGCATGGAATAGGGCAGGATCCAGCGATAGCCGGGGCCGGTGATGGCGCGGGCCACATGGGGCACGGTGAGGCCGACAAAGGCGATGGGGCCGGCCGCGGCCGTGCTCGCCCCGGCCAGAATGACAGCGGCGAGACCGGCCATGCCGCGGGAGAGGCCAATGCGCTGGCCCAGGGCCCTTGCGACGTCATCGCCCATGGACAGACCATCGAGCAGGCGCGCCGTTCCTAGCGCCAGGATCATGCCGACGGCCAGGAAGGGGGCGACCTGCAGAGCGATGTCCATGGACCGGCCGGACAGCGAGCCGACCTGCCAGAAGCGGATTTCGTCCAGCGTTCGCGGGCTGGTGAGCAGGATGGCGTTGATGATGGAATGAAGCACGGCGGTGATGGCAGCGCCAGCCAAAGCGAGCTTGACCGGGGTGGCGCCTTCGCGCCCGAGCGAGGCGACTGAATAGACCACGAGCATGGCGGCACCTGCCCCGGCGAATGCCATCCAGGCATAGGTCGAAAGCTGGGTCATGCCCAGCACAGCGACGCCAAGAACCACGGCAAGCGCGGCGCCGGCGTGGATGCCAAGAATGGAGGGGTCAGCCAGAGGATTGCGCGTGGCCCCCTGCAGCACTGCTCCGGCAAGACCAAGGGCAGCCCCGACCATCAGGCCAACCACGGTGCGCGGCATGCGCAAATCCCAGATAATCCGGTGTTCGGTGGCGTTGGGATCGAAAGCGACCAGGGCGGTCCAGACATTTTCAAGCGGTATGGCGCGGGCGCCGGTGGCGAGCGAGAGCATGGCGATGACAGCCAGTGCCAGGCCGAGCAACAGCAGGCCCAGCGTCAGCCGGGCCGCCTTTTGTGCACGATTGCCTGCCAGCTCACTCATGGTGCCGGATCAGGGCGCCAGATTGGCGTCGGCAGCGTTGATGGCAGCGGTGAGCTTTTCCAGTTCGCTGGCATAGGCGGCATAGTTGCGCAGCCAGAAGGCGGGCCAGTCGGTGACCTGTCCGGCTTCGGCGGCCTTCATCAGGGTCCAGGTGGGCTGGGCCAGCGCCGTTTCCATGGTCGTTGCGGAGCGATTGTCGACCAGGATCAGATCGGGCTGGTACTTGTCAGCGTTTTCCCAGGACAGGGTTTCCCAATAGCCCCGGTCATCGGCCACTTCGGGGTCGATAAGATCGAGGCCCCAGGATGCGAAATCCATCAGTTCCGAAGAGCCTTGGGTGGCTGCCACATAGAGCGCATCCGTCCCGGCCCATACGGCCAGCGCGGTCAGATCCGGCTTGGCGGCAACGGCGGCCTTAAAATCGGTCAGTGCGGTCTCGAAAGAGGCCTTGTCTGCGGCAATGGCGGGGGCCGACAGATCGGCGCCAAGGCTCTGGGCGAGTTCCTCATAGTCCTCGATCAGGGTGAGGATGGAGGCCCCCTGCTCGGGGCCGGTGATCGGTGCAAGCGGCGAGAGCGCAGTGACGACATCAGCACCGCCGGACCACGTCGTCTCCAGCGGCCAGAACTCAGCAACGATCAGGTCAGGGTCGAGGGCGGCGGCCTTTTCAATGTCAACTTCGCCCCAGGCCTGACCGATGATTTCGATGCCCGAGAGGTCGAGCCCCTGCAAGGCCTTGGCATCGGCGACGGCGCTATCGGCATAGATACCTACCGGGCGGATGCCAAGCGGGATAAGGCCGGCCGCTGCATCCTGGCTGACGATGATGCGCACCGGCGTTTCATCCAGCGTGACCACCTCGCCATCACCTCCCACAAAGCTCCATTGTGCTGCTGCGGGCAGCGTGGCGCCAGCGAACAGGGCGAATGCGACCATAGTGGAGCGGAGCATGACGGACCTTTCAGGAGCGGGAAATTTCCCGTTCCCTAGACCCCATAAGATGAGCGGTCAAGTCATGTTAATGCGCGGGCCGACGAAATTTGGTGCGCAACACGAATCCACTGCCTGGACAAGCCAAGCTGTGAAATTCGACAGGTGCAACAAGCCCTTTCCAGGCTAGACCGCGGGATCCGCCGGGCGACGATACTGATAGATACCGACGTCGATAGCGCTCTCGGTAAACCCCGCCTCGCAGTAGGAAAGGTAGTAAACCCATTTGCGCCTGAAGGTTTCGTCATAGCCGAGCGGTGCGATCATCGGCCAGCGCTCAAGAAAACGCTCGCGCCAGAGTCGCAGGGTGCGGGCATAGGACTGGCCAAAGGTTTCCACCTGTTCGAGCACCAAACCGTAACGGGTGCCGAACTCCTGCATGACCGTCTTGGTCAGCAACATGCCACCGGGAAATATGTAACGCTGGATGAAGTCCGGTCCGGCCTTGTAGTTATCGAAATCGCGCTCCTGGATGGTGATCGCCTGAATGGCGGCGGTACCGCCAGGCTTGAGGCGGTCATGCAGGGTCTGGAAGTAGCTTGGCCAATTGTCTTCCCCGACCGCCTCGATCATTTCGATAGAACCGATATGGTCGAACTGCCCCTGGGTGTGGCGATAATCCTCGAACACGAGGGTCGCATATTGCTCCAGCCCCTGCCGCTTGAGCCGTTCGAGACCGAATTTCAACTGCTCGGCAGAAAGAGTGATACCGCGCAGATTGGCCTTGTAGTCACGCGCAACGGTCTCGGCAAACCCGCCCCAGCCACAGCCGATTTCGAGCACCGAGGCGCCTTCGGTAATACCGGCCATGTCGGCAACACGATGATATTTCGCTAGCTGGGCCTCTTCCAGGCTTTGATCCCCGGATGTGAAGACCGCCGAGGAATAGGTCATCGAGGGATCAAGCCATTGGCCGTAGAAATCGTTTCCGAGATCGTAGTGCTCGGCGATGTTCTTCTTTGAGCCTTCCAGCGTATTGCGGCGCGAGAGATGGTAGTGCAGATCGGCGGCGGCGCGGCGGAAGAAGCCCTTGCCGGCCTGATCGAACATTTCCCGATTCTGCAGGAAGAAGCGGAACAGCGATGTCAGGTCGTCCGATTCGATGTCGCCATTCATGTAGGCCGCGGCAAAACCGACTGTGCCGCGCTGCATGGCCTCGGAAATGACCTTGAAATTGTTCAATCGCAAGGTGGCATGCTCGCCAGAATTGCCCTGCCCCACCGTTCGTGTGCGCCCGTTGGGAAAGACCACGGTCAGCGAGCCGTGCATAGGCTTGCCGACGAGGGAAACGCCAATTCGTTCTACCAGCCAGGACGTCAGATTCGTCCAGAGCGAAGTGCCAGTCTGAGAGTGTTCGACGGCTGTTTTTGTCATTGTGCCGCTTGGTCCAACTTTAGCAAGAAAATGGCGGCGCAACGCGTGCCCGTCGCCAAGCATGAATGTCTTATTGGCCCTGCCAGTGAGGCGTCGCCTCCCACAGGACACCAGGAGATAGTTTAGCCCTCGCAATCGGATATGCAAGTCGCCTGACACTTTGAGGCGACCATAGGGCCCATAATCCAAGGCAATACGCACGCAATATGGGATCAGATCTGTACTGGATCAACGCGGGGGGCGGGCAATGTCAATCAGCCGGAATTGGGGCTGTTCGCGGCCCTGGTAGTGATCGATCGACAGGCCGCCGGCAAAATGCAGCGGGCCTTCACTATCACGCATCAAGGTATCTCCCAGGGCCGTGCCGGCAGCCCTGAAAGCGATGGCCTTGAGCTTGGCGCCGTCGTCTGAGGCCAGCGAAAAACTGATATGGCCGCCCTTGCCTACAATTTGCGGGAAGCGCGCACGATGGGCGGGAAAAGCGAAGACCGGTGAGGGATTGCCCGCGCCATAGGGTCCCGCCCGCTCCAGATTGTGCAGCAGATCGATATTGGCGCCGCGCGCGGTCAATGCCGCGTCGATCTTAAGCGCGGAAGCGGCGCGGGCGACCCCGACACTGGCGCTGAGCTTTTCAGCAAGGAACGCCCTGAATGGTCCGAGATCGCCGGGGCGCAGGCTGACACCGGCCGCCATGGCATGGCCACCACCCTTGGGAATAATGCCAGTTTCAACGGCCTGGATGACGGCACTGCCCAGATCGACGCCCGGCATGGATCGGCCCGAACCGGTGCCGGTGCCATCGGGATTGAGGGCAATAGCGAAACTGGGACGCTCGAAGCGTTCGCGCAGCCGCGCAGCAATCAGGCCGACCACGCCGGGATGCCATTCGGCAGAAGCCAGAACCAGGACGGGCGGCCCTTCGCCGCTGCCGATCTCGGCTTCGGCAGTGGCGGCGGCCTGCTCAACGGCCTCGACTTCAATACGCTGCCGTTCGCCATTGAGCTCGTCGAGCTGGGCGGCGATAACCATGGCCTGATGCTCGTCATCCAGGGCGAGGAGGCGCGTCCCCAGGGCCGCGTCGCCAATGCGCCCGCCGGCATTGATGCGCGGGCCGATGAGAAAACCGAGATGATAAGGATTGAGCGGGCCACTGGCCCGAGCCGCCAGCGCCAGGGCTGAAAGGCCGGGTTTCTCGCCACGCCGGGCGACCTCAAGACCCCGGACCACAAAGGCGCGATTAAGGCCGGTCAGAGGGACGACGTCGCAGACCGTGGCCAGCGCCACCAGATCAAGCAAGCCCAGCAGATCGGGTAAACCGGTATCACCGCGGTTGCGCAGAGCACGATTGACGGCCACCAGAACCATGAAGGTGACGCCGGCAGCGCAAAGATAGCCCAGGCCGGAAATGTCATCGGGCCGGTTGGGATTGACCAGGGCATCGGCGGGGGGCAGGCCATGATCGGCCAGATGGTGGTCGATGACCAGAACGTCGGCGCCCTTTTCCCGGGCGTGGGCGATGGGGCCCTCACTTGTGGTGCCACAATCGAGCGTGATGATCAGGCTGGCCCCGGCATCGATCAACTTGTCCATGGCGGCACTATTGGGGCCGTAGCCCTCAAAGATGCGGTCGGGAATATGGACCTGGGGTTCGATACCGAAATGCCTCAGGAAGCGCATCATTAGGGCGCAGGAGCAGGCGCCGTCCACATCATAGTCGCCAAAGAGGGCGACCGATTCATTGTCGGTGATGGCCCTGGCCAGGCGCTCGGCGAGATCGTCCATGCCGGCCATAGTCGAGGGGTCGGGCATCAGTGCCCGAATCGTGGGCTCGAGATAGCTTTCAGCGGCTTCAAGGCTCACCCCCCGGCCGGCCATGATGCGCGCCAGGATATCGGGGATGCCGGTCCGCTGACCAATGGCCGTGGCATTGCGCGCCGCGCCCGTGTCGAGCCGATCCACCCAGGCGCGACCGGAAACCGATTGGGTGATGTCGAGAAAAGGACGCGGGGTTTCAGGCATGGCTGAGGGTTATGGGATTTCGAGTTGGGTGGAAAGGGGTTAACGGCGAAGAGGCCCCTCACCTGCCCTTCGGGCACCTTCTCCCACAAGGGGAGAAGGGTGGCAACGCGTGCGCTGCTACCGCGCGTGGCGCGCCTTGATCCAGCGCGTGGTCTGGCTCCAGCTTCGCATGACGACGGTTGAGGTTTCGACCCAGCCGCGCCGCAGGCGGACGCCGTCAGCGAGTGAGCCGTCAGTGACACCGGTGGCGGAAAACAGCACATCGCCGGAAGCCAGTTCGGTCACATCGTAGATGCGGTTGGGGTCCGTTATGCCCATCTCGTTGGCGTGCATGCGCTTGTCGGGCGTATCGAGGATGAGCTTGCCCTGCATCTGCCCGCCGATGCAGCGCAGGGCCGCGGCGGCCAGCACGCCCTCGGGCGCGCCGCCGGAACCGAGATAGATATCAACTCCGGTATCGGCCGTGTTGACGGCATGGATGACGCCCGCGATGTCGCCGTCGCTGAGCAGCTTGACCGAAACACCGGCCGTGCGCAGTTCTTCGAGCAGGCCGCCATGGCGCGGACGATCGAGCACGATGGCGGTGATTTCGGAGATCGGCACGCCCTTGGCCTTGGCCAGCGCCTTCACATTCTCGGTCGCCGACCATTCGATATGTACGGTTTCGGGGGGGTATTCGGCGCCGATGGCGATCTTGTGCATATAGACGTTGCGCGCGACGTTGAGCAGGCCGCCGCGCTCGGCCATGGCGAGCACGACAAGCGAATCGGGCTGATTCTTGGCGCAGAGGGTGACGCCTTCAAGCGGATCGACAGCAATGTCGACCTCCGGGCCCTGCCCCTGCCCTACCGACTGACCGACAAAAAGGTTATCGCATTCAAACTGCTCGCCCTCGCCAATGACGATGCGGCCGGAAATGGCGACTTCATCCAGTTCAGCCTTCATGGCGGCGACGGCGGCATCGTCGGCAGCCTTTTCATTGCCCTTGCCGCGCCATTCGGCTGCCGCGATAGCGGCCCGCTCGGTGACCCGCACCATTTCAAGCGTCAAGGTGCGATGCAGATTGGCAGGATCGCGACCGTCTTCGACCTTGCTGAGCTTCATGTTTCCCCCTGAAGCTCTTCCGGTCAGGTCAGAGCTTTTCGATGCGTATCAATTGTGGTTCGCCGACTATGAACCCATCATCGGCTATCTGTGCAAGCGCTTCGCGTACCGATGATTCCAAAGTCTGTTGGGTAATCATCACCACGGTGCGCGCCGGCGACCCGTCGGGCGCGATGGCTTTGGCACTCAAATCGGACCGCTGGATGACAGAATCGATGGATATCGACTTTTCCCCCATGCGCGTAGCGATTGCGGCAAGGGCACCCGGCACATCCTTGGCACTGAGGCGGATATAGAAGCCGCCTTCGTGGGCGCGGTGCGGCGCCTCGCGATAGGGCAAGAGTTCGGCGCTGGGCACACCGAGCGGTGGTACGCGGGTGCCGCGAGCGATGTCCAGAATGTCGGACAGCACCGATGACGCCGTGGGCGGGCCGCCGGCGCCCGGACCGGCCAGCAGCAGCTCATGGACGTGGTCGGTCTCGAGGGCAATCGCGTTCATCACCCCGTCGACGCCGGCGATGGCGCTGCCCTTGGGCACGAAGGTGGGATGGACACGCTGCTCGATGCCGCTTTCGGTGCGCTCGGCAATGCCCAGCAGCTTGATCTTGTAGCCGAGTTCGGCGGCCACCTGGATATCGTGCTGGGTGATATTGGAAACGCCCTCCACCCGCATCTTGTCAGGAGCGATCTCATAGCCGAAGCACAGGGTCGAGAGGATCGAGAGCTTGTGGGCGGTATCGAAGCCTTCCACGTCAAAGGTCGGGTCGGCCTCGGCATAGCCAAGGGCCTGGGCGTCCTTGAGGCAGTCGGCAAAGGATATGCCTTCATTGCCCATGCGGGTGAGGATGTAGTTGCAGGTGCCGTTCATGATGCCAAAGACCTTGGCGATACGAGCAGTGCCCAGGCCTTCGCGCAAGGTCTTGATGACCGGAATGCCCCCGGCCACCGCAGCCTCAAAGCCGAGTTGGGCGCCCGATTCTTCGGCAAGGTGTGCCAGGGTGACGCCGTGCTTGGCCAACAGCGCCTTGTTGGCCGTCACCACCGGGCGGCCGATCTCCAGCGCGGCCTTGACCGACGCAAAGGCCGGGCCATCTTCGCCACCGATCAGTTCGACAAACAGGTCAATGCCGTCCCATTTGGCCAAGGCCACCGGATCGTCGAACCATTCGAGGCCGGAAATATCAATGCCACGGTCGCGCGAACGCGAGCGGGCGGCAACAGCGACAACTTCCAATTGGCGGCCAAGTTTTCGCGTCAGCTCGGCGCTGTCCTTTTGCAGGATGCGCACCAGCGTGGCACCAACATTGCCCAGACCGGCAACGCCGACGCGCAGCGGCGCCTGCGTGTCTGTATCCCCCAATTCGGCCATGGCCTTGAGGATGCGCGTGCGCGTCTCGCTGCGCGGTTCGCGTCCTTCGCGCAGGTCGAATACGAACAGCGGATCGCCGGCAACGATGCGGCCGAAACGCGTAGGCGTCCAACCCCTTGCAGAGATGAAGGATTCGACGGCTTGGCGGAAAGACTGGATATCGCTCATGGTGGCGACATGTGCATAGGAAATCGCCTAGCCGTCAATAGGAGTTGTCACAGGAAAATGGGCCGATCGCATGACCGGCCCAAATCGATCTATTCCGACCTGGCGGCCGCTGCGGCCCGCCCGACCTCGGCGATTACCTCGGGGAACCCCCACCGCAGAGAGGCCGGAGTGATGGCGCCGCTGACAGCCATGGTCAGCTCATCGCCGATCAGATTGGTAAAGGCGCCCTTGCCCACCAGGGGTGAAAGCTGGATCAGATCCATGGCGAAGAAGTCATCGGCCGATTGCTGGTTTGAAAAGAAGCTGAGCAGCATATCGGCCGGAATGCGGTCGAAATTCTCGTAGCTGAGGAAATACGAGATCTTGCTGTCCGTGACGGCAGCGCCCTCTGCCTCGCCGGCCGGCACCATGCCGATATCGGCGAAAAGCTGCACCCGGGGGTCCCCCTCGATGCGCACAGACACCTGACCGTCATTGCGGTTGACGATATTGGCAAAGATGGTGCCTTCGATGGCCGGATAGGCATCGCGCTGTTCAATCATCCAGGCAGAGGTCTCGGCGACCAGGGCCTCGGCCTCTTCGGACAGGCCGAGTGCCTGGCCGGTCATGGCCACCACTTGTTGCCAGGTGGCGAACCATGGGCGATCCGGAAAGGCGACGACGGGCGCAATATTGCTCAACGTCGCATATTCGTCTTCGGTCAGGCCCGAATAGGGAGCGATGATGACATCGGGGGCAAGCGCGGCGATGGCCTCAATCGGTGGCTCCGAAGAATTGGGAAGGACCACCGGCAGGTCCATGCCCTGTTCGGCCAGAGCCGCCTCAGTCCAGGGCAGCACGCCATCTTCCCCGCCACCATAGGCAAAGAAGGGCATGCCGACCGGCGCGACGCCGAGATCGATCACCACATCCTGGGCCGACCAGCCCCAGGTGACAACGCGGGCGGGTTTGGCTTCGATGGTAGTGGTGCCCAGCGCATGCTCGATGGTTACCGGGAAGGTATCGGCGGCGAAAGCGGGCACGGCAAGGGTTGTGGCCGCCAGAATAAAGGCGGTCGGGATTTTCAACATAGTCTGCTTCCAGTTGTTTGGTCTTAGTTCTGACCGGCTTTGACCGCGTCGGCGATCAGCTTGATGTATTGCGGATAGCCCCATTTCAGCGACAGGGCGCTCGGCGGGGAGATGGCATTGATGAGCTCGGCTCCAATAACGTGGGCAACGGCCCCTTCCTGCACCTGGGGATGCAAAGCGATGACAGGATTGCCGAAGAAGGCGGCATCGTCCTCCGCCGTCTCGAAATAGGAGATCAGTGCGTCGGCGGTGAGCTGTTCAAAGCTCTCAAAGCTGAGGGAGAAGAAGAAGTTCTCACCCTGGGCCAGTTCGGTCACGCTGGGGGCCGAAACCAGGCCGGCATCGACCAGGAATTTCACCCGGCTATCGAGATTGGCATAAACGGCCACTTCGCCATTGTATTCGGCCACGGTGGCAAAGTTGGCGCCCTGGACTTCGGGGTATTTGGCCGTCTCGTCGACGATGAATTGCTCAAGTTCGTCGACCAGCGCTTCGGCCTCGGTCTTCTTGCCCATAGCCTCACCGGTGATGGTGATGGTCTGCTGCCAGGGGGTGCTCCACGCCGTTTCCGGAAATGCGACGACCGGTGCAATGCCGCTGAGCACCTCGTATTCTTCGGCAGTGAGGCCGGAATAGACCGCGATGATGAGGTCTGGTTGCAGCGCGGCGATGGCTTCAATTGGCGCGTCGAACCCATCCGGCAGGATGGTCGGGAAATCGGCGCCAAGCGCGGCGACCGCGTCCTTGGTCCAGGTCAGGGCGCCATTCTCATCGCCACCATAGCTGAAATAGGGAATACCAACTGGCACCTCGCCCAGCGCAATCACGGCATCCTGCGCGGCCCAGCCCCAGGTGACGATACGCTGCGGTTTGGCGGGAATGGTCGTCTCGCCATAGGCATGGGAAATGGTGACGGGGAAGGATTGCGCGTGGGCAGCGGCGGCCAAGCCAAAGGCTATGGCCAAGGACAGAAAGAGGGAGCGGAACGACATGGATCACCCTTTGGCTGGAGTTGGTCCTCCATACAAAAGGTGATCTGAATTGTCATGTAAATTATTGACTATGCCTTGAGCGGCACGACATTGCCCTGCCCGGCCTTGCCGCCGAGCAGCTTCTTGACGTTGCGCGCGGCCTGCCGGATGCGCTGTTCGTTCTCGACAAAGGCCAGGCGGATATATTGATCGCCATATTCACCAAAGCCGACACCCGGCGCAACGCCCACACCGGTTTCCTGGATCAGCAGCTTGGCGAATTCGAGAGAACCAAGATGAGCGAACTGATCGGGGATCGGCGCCCAGGCGAACATGGTGGCGCGCGGCACGGGAATGGTCCAGCCAGCCCGGCCAAAGCTTTCTACCATGACGTCGCGACGGTGCTTGTAGATCTTGCGCACCTCATCGACCACCTCGTCGGAGCCGTTGAGGGCAGCGACCGCGGCGACCTGAATGGGGGTGAACGCACCATAGTCGAGATAGGATTTGACGCGCGCCAGGGCGGCGATGAGACGTTCATTACCGACGGCGAAGCCGACGCGCCAGCCAGGCATGGAATAGGTCTTGGACATCGAGGTGAACTCGACGGCGATGTCCATGGCACCGGGCACCTGCAGCACGGAAGGCGGCGGCGCATCGTCGAAATAGATCTCGGAATAGGCCAGATCGGACAGGATGAAGATGTCGTTGGCCTTACAGTACTTGACGACCTCGGTGTAGAAATCGAGATCGGCGGTATAAGCGGTCGGGTTGGCCGGGTAGTTCAGGACCAAGGCGATAGGCTTGGGGATCGAGTGCCGCACGGCCCGATCGAGCGAGCGCATGAAGTCTTCGTTCGGGTCGGCCGGCATGGAGCGCACGACGCCGCCCGACATGATAAAACCAAACGAGTGAATGGGATAGGTCGGGTTGGGCACAAGGACCACATCGCCCGGGGCGGTAATCGCCTGGGCCATGTTGGCAAAGCCCTCCTTGGAACCGAGCGTGGCCACGACCTGGGTGTCGGGATTGAGCTTCACGCCGAAGCGGCGGCCATAATAGCTCGCCTGGGCCTTGCGCAGGCCCGGAATGCCCTTGGAGGTCGAATAACGATGGGTGCGCGGGTCGGCCACCGTCTCCTTGAGCTTGTTGACGATGTGGTCCGGGGTCGGCAGATCGGGATTGCCCATGCCCAGATCGATAATATCCACGCCCTCAGCGCGCGCCTTGGCCTTGATGGGGTTGATGTGCTCGAACACATAAGGGGGAAGGCGGCGGATGCGATGGAAGACTTCGCTCATTTGATCCTCGGATGGCCTTTTTTGGCCGGAAACTGGCCGCGACGCGCCAAAGCGCCACGCCTCTATCATGTCGAGGCTGATTATCGCGGAATTATGGTTTTCTACGGGTTAAACGGCCCAAACGGACCGGAAACAAATCTATTCGGCTCTTCCCGGCCAGTTCCTGGCCATGTGGGAAGAGCTATCGGGCGCTTGCCGCCGCTGCCGCGATGCGGGCCGCCACCGGATTGCCGGCGAGCAGTGCTCCAAACCATGCAACAGTGAACGGGGACGCCATGTCTCTTGCCCTTCAGAAATGACTTCTGATACCACCCAAGCGTGGTCAGCGCCTTTTTATGGCCTGAGACAAGTCTTGTAAATGCCAGCGAGCCTTTACATGTAATCACCTTGTCGGCCACAGCGCGGCCGGGGCTGTTCGGATAGGTGCATGGGAAAACGCGTCGCAATCGCAACAATCGGCACTTCTGGGGACGTTCGGCCCTATCTGGCGCTGGCCAAAGCGCTGCAGGATGACGGCCACGACGTCGTCCTGGGCACAAATGCCGATTTTGAAGAGATGGTGACCTCGCATGGGGTCGAATTCCACAGCCTGGGCACCAAGATCCAGGACTGGCTGCAGGAATCGCGATTCGACAACGCGATCAGTCAGATGAAGCTGCACCATTTCCCGCAATTGCTGCGCGAGGGCCAGGCCCTGGTGGAACGCGCCGCGCGCAATGCCTGGGCCATGTCGCAGGGTGCGGACGCGATTGTGGTGAACATCAATACTAGTTTTGGCATCGACATCGCCGAAGCGCTGGACATTCCCGTCATCATGACGGCGATGCAGCCGCTCAATCCGACACGCGAATTCCCCATCTGTGCCTATGAGGTGCCCGATCTGGGCCCGACCTTCAACAAGCTCAGCTATATCGCAATGAACCTGCAGCAGGCCTATTACGATATGCCGCGGGACCGCGTGCGCAAGCAGTTGATGGGGCTTGGTCCCCGCAAGCGCGGCGGGCTGTTCAAGGACAGCAACGGTAACAATATCCCGACGCTTTACAATTTTTCCGCGACGGTTTCGCCGCGCCCGCGGGACTGGCCGCAGACCGCCGTTGTGACGGGGTTCTGGTTTCTGGACGACAATAGCGGCTGGGAACCATCGCCCGAATTGCAGGCCTTTCTCGATGCGGGTCCACCACCGGTCTATATCGGCTTCGGGTCAATGCCCTTCGGGGCTGAGCGCAATACGCAATTGCTGCGTTCGGCGCTCGAACAATGGGGCGGACGGGCCATCGTGGCGCGGGGCTGGGGCGGCATCAATCCGGCAGATTTGCCAAATACCGTCTTTGCGGTTGCCGAGGCGCCGCATGACAAGCTGTTCCAACTGGTTTCGGCCGTGGTGCATCATGGCGGCGCCGGCACTACGGCAGCGGGCCTGAGAGCCGGCCGGCCGACCTTTACGGTGCCGCAGGCCTACGACCAGCGCTATTGGGGCCGTCGCGTCAGGGCACTTGGCTGTGGTCCTGCCCCGGTGCGGCTACGGGCGATCACCCCGGAGATCCTTGCCAATGCCCTTTATGAGCTGACCAACAACAAGGCGATGGCGGCAAATGCAGCGACCATCGGCAAGGTGCTGTCGGAGGAAAAGGGCCTGGAAACGGCGGTCCGGTTCATCGAGACCACCATCGAAGCTGCAGAAGCTGGCGCCCGGCGCTATCCGGTAACCGGGTGAACCGCCGCGAGCACATCGATCTGACACAGGTGCCGGGGCTTTCGCCCGCGGTGGTGCAGCCGATGCAAATCTGCCTGGTTGGCGCGGGCGGCGGCATTGGCCAGCAACTGGCCAAGACGCTGGCGGTTCGGCACAAGGTCGCGGCGGTTTATCGTCGCCCGCCCGCCGGCGCGCCCAAGGGCGTTCAGACCGTGCGGTTTGACGACAAGCCGGGGCTGGCCGAGGCGGTTGGTGCTGCCGAGGTTGTCGTGCATGCGGCGCTGAACACCAAAGCCCGTGGGCGGCAGTTCATTCCGGCCAATCAGGCGACGACCGAACAGTTGCTGGCACTGGTTTCCCCGGAGCGGTGCAAGCTGTTAGTCTATTTCAGCTCCCAGGTAGTCTATGCAGCGCTTGATCCGAACGAGCACCCGGTGCAGGCCGAGGATGCAGATCTGGCAGGCACAAAGCGGCTGGACGCCTACACAAGGCTCAAACTGGCGGAAGAGGCCCGGGTGATAGCGGCCTGCCATGAGAAGGGCATCAATTACCTTATCGTGCGGCCGACCATGGTGATGGGACCAGGCATGGCCTGGTCGAGCGGGATCGTCGACGCCATGCGCGTGGCGCCTATCGGTCTGAAGAACCGGACCATAAACCTCATTCATGTTGCGGATCTGGCTGAACAATTGCTGGCGCTGATCGAGCGCGGGGTAGCCAATGAAGTGGTCAATCTCGGCGACCTCGATGTGCGCTCGGATGACTATTTCAGGCATGCGGCGGGGCTGGCGCAACGGCCAATCCTGCTTGCGCCTGACTGGCTGAGCAAACTCGGGGGGCGTTTCGTTCCTTCCACGCTGTGGTTTCTGGGCCATGACGTGCAGGTCAGCTCCGACAAGGTGAAGGCATTGAGCGGGGTGGAGACCGGGCGGTCGCTGGCCGACTTCTTCGAGCCCCCTGCCCGCATTGTCGATGCGAGGAGCCTGGATGACATTCGTGACACGGTACGCAGCGGCAAACCCTACCATGCCATTGGGCGCGGCTATTTCCTCTGGTTCAACGACCGCAAGCAGACAGACCAACTGGTCATGGAGCATTATTCGGGCGTCATCGGCCTTGTCGAGAATGCCCTGACGGTGAAGGCCGGGACGACGTTGCGCACCATTCTCGATTATCTGGTGCCGCGCGGGCTGACCTTTGCCACGCTCCCCGAATTTGTCGATATCTCTGCGGGCGCCTGCTTTTTCGCCGAAGTGCATGGCAGCAGTGCCGAACACATCTCGATCTATGACCTGATCACCTCGATCCGCTATGTGGACGAGACGGGCGAGGAAAAATTCTCGCTGCGGGATGATGCGCTGTGGGACAAGCTGCGTGGCGAGGGAGGCATTGTCGTTACCGAAGTGACCTTTGCCTGCCGGCCCAGCCGATTACTGGCCAATACCATCGAGTGGCAGAAGGAAAGCCGGCTCGAGGACTATGTGGCTGGCGAATATCGCGTCAATTTCAGCACGACGGTTCATTGGTATCCGCGCAGCCACGAATTGATGGTCTACAACGTCAATCCGGTCGATGGGCCGGAGCCGGGTGACCGGCGCCCATTCCCGCCGATGCGCGGTTCGCCGCACTGGATCCAGAAGCTGCTGCTCAATTTGCGGATGCGGGGGCGGCAGCGGATCGTTGGGTCCTCGGAGCGCGTGCTGGCGCCCTGGACAGGGGTCCCGGCCAAGCAATTGCTGGGCAAGTTCTTTCGCGATACGCGGCGGCGGGTGCGCAACATGGAAGTGTGCGTGCCCGACACCCATGCGGCCGATTTCATTGCCAAGCTGCGGCGCCATCTCCCGGAGATGCAATTGATGCCCGGCCAGGGGATCGGGGTACGCTTTACGCGCGACCCGGCGAGCGATCGTGGCTTTGTGTGGGTGGAAATGACGTCGCGGGATGCTTCGCAGATGCACGCCATGGTCGAGATGGCGCGCGCCACTTGCGGCGAGCAGTTCTGGCTCCACCGCGGCAAATATGTGCCCAACGGCATTGAGGTCGGGCACCTCTACATTCCGCGGCATGTCTCCCCGAAATAGAAATGGCGGCCCGGAGGCCGCCATCACAGTTCTGAGCTTACCTGATATCAGTGGGTGACGCTGGCACCTGCATCGTCAGCCGGGTCCACATTGGCAGCCACGGCTGGCTCGGCGTCAAAGTCCCATTCGATCGGCTCGGGCTTGCGCACCAGCGCCCGCTCGATGACCTGATCCATGCGGGAGACCGGAACGATCTCCATGCCTTCCTTGACGATATCCGGGATCTCCTGGAGATCGCGGACATTTTCCTCGGGGATGAGGACCGTCTTGATGCCGCCGCGCAGGGCCGCGAGGAGCTTTTCCTTGAGGCCGCCGATCGGCAGGACGCGACCGCGCAGGGTGATCTCGCCGGTCATGGCGACATCATTGCGCACGGGAATGCCGGTCATCACCGACACGATGGCGGTGGCCAGGCCGATACCGGCCGAGGGACCATCCTTGGGGGTGGCGCCTTCGGGCAGGTGAACGTGGATATCACGCGTATCGAACATGGGCGGCTTGATGCCGAAGTCGATGCAGCGTGACTTCACATAGGCCTGGGCGGCGGTCAGTGATTCCTTCATCACTTCCTTGATGTTGCCGGTGACCGACATGCGGCCCTTGCCCGGCGTCATCACGCCTTCGATGGTCAGCATTTCGCCGCCAACCGAGGTCCAGGCAAGGCCTGTGACCAGACCGACCTGGGCTTCGGCTTCGATCTCACCATGCTTGAAGATCATGGGGCCGAGATATTCGGCCAGCCGTTCTTCGGTGATCTCGATCGACTTGACCTTGGTGCGAACAATGTCCGTGACCGCCTTGCGCATCAGCTTGGAGATTTCGCGCTTGAGATTGCGCACGCCGGCCTCGCGGGTATAGCCGCGAACGACCTTCATCAGCATCTCGTCGGAGAGCACGAATTCGCCGTCGGCCAGACCGTTTTCCTTGGCAGTTTCCGGGATCAGGTGCTGCTTGGCGATCGCATGCTTTTCCTCTTCGGTGTAGCCGGAGAGACGGATGATCTCCATGCGGTCCATCAGCGGGCCGGGGATGTTGAGCGTGTTCGACGTGGTCACGAACATCACGTCCGAAAGGTCGAAATCGACTTCCAGATAGTGATCGTTGAACGTGTTGTTCTGTTCGGGATCGAGCACTTCGAGCAGGGCCGAAGACGGATCGCCGCGGAAGTCCTGGCCCATCTTGTCGATCTCGTCGAGCAGGAAGAGCGGGTTGTTCTTGCCCACCTTCTTGAGCGACTGGATGATCTTGCCGGGCATGGAGCCGATATAGGTGCGGCGGTGACCGCGGATTTCGGCTTCGTCGCGCACGCCGCCAAGGGCCATGCGGACGAATTCACGACCTGTCGCCTTGGCAATGGACTTGCCAAGCGAGGTCTTGCCAACGCCCGGAGGACCGACCAGGCAGAGGATCGGGCCCTTGAGCGTACCGGTGCGAGCCTGCACGGCCAGGTATTCCAGAATGCGCTCCTTGACCTTTTCGAGGCCATAGTGGTCGGCATCCAGGACCTTTTCGGCCATGGACAGGTCACGCTTGACCTTGGACTTCTTGCCCCAGGGCAGGCCCAGAAGCGTATCCAGATAGTTACGGACGACCGTGGCTTCAGCCGACATCGGGCTCATGCCCTTGAGCTTCTTGATTTCGCCTTCGGCCTTGGCGCGGGCTTCCTTGGAGAGCTTGGTCTTGGCGACGCGCTCTTCGAGTTCGGTGATCTCGTTGGCACCGTCCTCGCCATCGCCCAGCTCGCGCTGGATCGCCTTCATCTGCTCGTTGAGGTAATATTCGCGCTGGGTCTTCTCCATCTGCCGCTTGACGCGGGAGCGGATGCGCTTTTCCACCTGCAGGACGCCGATCTCGCCTTCCATCAGGCCGATGACCTTCTGTAGGCGCTCGATGACCGAAACGGTCTCAAGCAGATCTTCCTTTTCGGGGATCTTGATCACGAGATGGCTGGCGATGGTGTCGGCCAGCTTGCTGGCATTCTCGATCTGTCCGACGGCTGCAACGACCTCAGCCGAAATCTTCTTGTTGAGCTTGACGTAGTTCTCGAACTCGGACTGAGCGGAACGGGCCAGAGCCTCGATTTCGGTTGCATCTTCCTCAGGCTCGGGGAGAACGGAGGCCTCGGCCTCGAAATATTCCTCGGTCTGGAGGTAGTTGTCGATGGTGGCGCGGTTAAGCCCTTCCACGAGGACCTTGACCGTCCCGTCGGGCAGCTTGAGGAGCTGCAACACGGTGGCGATGGTACCGGTGGGGTAGATCTGGTCGGGCGCGGGATCGTCGTCCTGCGCGTTCTTCTGCGTCACGACGAGGATGTGCTTGTCGTCGCGCATCACTTCTTCAAGCGCCTTGACCGACTTCTCGCGCCCGACAAAGAGCGGCACGATCATGCCGGGGAAGACGACGATGTCGCGCAGGGGGAGGACCGGGTAAACCCGGTCCCGGCTTGTTTCGCCGGTGGAGGTAACTTCCGACATCACATATCCTTTCCGGGGCGCGCCGGAGGGAGGAATTGGTAGCGCGCCCGTATTGCGACTGCCCAATCGTTAGAAGGCTGGGCGATTCAGGTTAATAAATAGGGTGGACCGCCCTGCCCGCAAGTCAAGCTTTGCGGTTTTGTGACCATTAGCGTTACTTCGCACAGGAGATATGTGCAAAAGGCCGGAACACTGATGTGCCTTGGCTGCCAAAACGAATGTGGTGGCCTGCCAGCATATCGTCATGTCAGTCTGACCCCATAAGCTCCTGTCCCTCGAGGAACTCCACATGCCCCCTGCCCGACCCAAACGAATTGACTTCATCGGCGTTGCCACGGCCTCGGGTGCTTCGATACGGGGCTGTGGCATGGGCCCGGAGGCCTTGCGCGTTGCGGGCCTGCTCGAGGCCCTTATCGATCTCGAGCTGGACGTTGCCGACCACGGGGATTTGCGCAGTTCGCAGGCGGATTTGTCCACGACCCCCTTGAGCTGGCGCACGGTGGAACAGCGAAAGGGAGATGTACTCGCCCTGGCGCAGCAGGTCAGCGATGCGGGACTGGGCATTCTCGACGCGGGTCATTTTCCTGTGTTCCTGGGCGGCGATCACTCTATCGCGATCGGAACAGTTTCGGCTGTGGCCAGGCATTGCCTGCCGAAACAGAAGCCGGTGCATGTGCTCTGGGTCGATGCCCATGCGGATTACAATACGCCCGACACCTCCCCCTCAGGCAATCTGCATGGCATGCCGCTGGCGCTGCTCTGCGGAGAAAACGAGTTCGATGCGAGCTATCGTGGCGACTGGCTGGGACGAATTGATCCGCGCAATGTGACCGTGTTCGGGGCCCGCTCGGTGGACCGGGAAGAGAGAAAGCTGGTGCAGGCGCGTGGTGTCGAGGTGATCGACATGCGCAAGCTCGACCAACTCGGCGTTGTCGCAACCATGCAGCATGTCATCGACAGGGCCAAAGCCGATGGGGCGCACCTGCATGTCAGTTTTGATGTCGATTCGGTTGATCCCAGTATTGCACCCGGCGGCGGCACGCTCGTGCCGGGCGGCCTCAGCTATCGAGAGGCGCATCTGGTGATGGAAATGCTGCATGACAGCGGGCTGGTGGGGTCGCTCGACGTGGTGGAACTCAATCCCTTCCTCGACCATGGCGGCAAGACGGCCACGTTGATGGTGGATCTGGTCGCGAGCCTGTTCGGGCGCTCGATCATGGGGGAGGAAGCCGGTCCCGTGGAATTCGTGACGCAGGACTAAGCGCTCATCGTCCGATCCGCCCCTGCTTCCGCTGGGAGAGCAGAGCATGAAAAATGAAACGCCGGGCACTGGGCCCGGCGTTTAACTGCTCAGTAGCAGGACATTCAGGCCGTTGCCGGCGCTTCGTCCTTGTTGCGTTCGGAATAGATGTAGAGCGGACGGACATCCTTGCCCCGCACCACATCCTCGCTGATCACCACTTCTTCGACGCCTTCGAGGGAAGGCAGGTCGTACATGGTGTCGAGCAGGATGCCTTCCATGATCGAGCGGAGGCCGCGGGCACCGGTCTTGCGCTCGATGGCCTTCTCGGCGATGGCCTTGAGGGCATCCTCGTGGAAGGTGAGTTCGATCTCTTCCATCTGGAACAGGCGCTGATACTGACGGACCAGTGCGTTCTTGGGCGCGGTGAGAATTTCGATGAGCGCGGGCACATCGAGATCTTCCAGCGTTGCCAGGACCGGCAGACGACCGATGAATTCGGGGATAAGGCCGAATTTGACCAGATCCTCGGGCTCCACCTCGGCCAGCATTTCACCAACGCGACGATCGTTCGGATCCTTGACGGTGGCGGCAAAGCCGATGCCCGAACCCTCGCCACGCGCCGAGATAATCTTTTCGAGGCCGGCAAAGGCGCCGCCGCAGATGAACAGGATATTGGTCGTGTCCACCTGCAGGAATTCCTGCTGCGGGTGCTTGCGACCGCCCTGCGGGGGCACGGAGGCCACGGTGCCTTCCATGATCTTGAGCAGGGCCTGCTGCACACCCTCGCCCGAAACATCACGGGTGATCGAGGGGTTGTCCGACTTGCGGGAAATCTTGTCGACCTCGTCGATATAGACGATGCCGCGCTGGGCCTTCTCGACATTGTAGTCGGCAGACTGCAGCAGTTTGAGGATGATGTTTTCCACGTCCTCGCCGACATAGCCGGCTTCGGTCAGGGTGGTGGCATCGGCCATGGTGAAAGGCACATCGAGGATGCGCGCCATGGTCTGGGCCAACAGGGTCTTGCCCGAACCGGTGGGGCCGATCAGCATGATGTTGGACTTGGACAGTTCAACATCCTGGTTCTTGGCTGCGTGGTGCAGGCGCTTGTAGTGATTGTGGACAGCCACGGAGAGCACGCGCTTGGCGCGGAACTGGCCGATGACGTAGTCGTCCAGCACCTTGCAGATTTCTGCAGGTGTGGGCACGCCCTCGGAGGACTTGACCATGGAGGTCTTGTTCTCTTCGCGGATGATGTCCATGCACAGTTCGACGCATTCATCGCAGATGAATACGGTCGGACCGGCGATCAGCTTGCGCACTTCGTGCTGCGACTTGCCGCAGAACGAGCAGTAAAGCGTGTTCTTGGAGGTTTCGCCGTTCGTCGTCTCTTTGGACATCCAGTCACTCCCGGGGGTTGAGCACCCCCAAAATCAAGCGTTAACAGGCAGGCTAACGCTCAAGGCATAAAGAAAGTCTAAGCCGAAACGACCTTAAAGGCCGTTCCGGCTCGGTGCAATTGCGCTTGGATCACAGTCCACGGCGCATCAGCATTGTGCTTAACGCGCGCCAAGTCAGGCGGATGCCTCCGGCACGGCGCGTTTTTCCATGACCGCATCGATCAGGCCAAAGGCCTTCGCCTCTTCAGGCGAGAGGAAGCGGTCACGCTCCAGAGCGTTCTCGATTTCCTCGTAGGAACGGCCGGTGTGCTTTTCATAAATCTGATTAAGACGACGCTTCAAACCCTCGACTTCCTTAGCATGAATCAGGATGTCGGTGACCTGACCCTGGAAGCCGCCAGAGGGCTGGTGGACCATGACGCGCGAATTGGGCAGCGAGGTGCGCATGCCCGATTCACCGGCTGCCAGCAGCAGCGAGCCCATCGAAGCGGCCTGGCCCATGACCATGGTGGCAACGGCCGGACGGATGAACTGCATGGTGTCATAGATGGAAAGGCCAGCCGTCACCACGCCGCCGGGCGAGTTGATGTACATGGCGATTTCCTTCTTCGGGTTCTCTGATTCGAGAAACAGAAGCTGGGCGACGATGAGCGAGGCCATATTGTCCTCGACCACGCCGGTCACAAAAATGATGCGTTCGCGGAGGAGCCGCGAATAGATGTCGAATGCGCGTTCGCCGCGGTTCGACTGCTCGACCACCATGGGAACGAGCGTGTTCATGTAAAGATCGTGCGGATCCCGCATATGGTTTGCCCCTTGGCCTTGCCCCGGGTCGCGGACCGGATGACAGGCTTGGTTGGTTTGGACATGCCCTGCCCCAGACGCAGCATTGGCGGGACGGGCTTGGCATGCCGGAAATAGAATCAGCGCGACGGGCTGATTGCAGTCGACGCCGCCTTAACGGGCGGTAAAGGCAGAGATAGGCGGCAATGGGGCAGGCTTCAATAGTCCCGCCGTTTCTCGCCCATTTCTTGTGGCTAAAAGGTGAATGCAGCCAAATTGTCTCAAGTTAGCTGAAACCGACCGCAATGCCCTTTTTGCGGAAGTAGGCCTGCATCAGCTTGCGGCCCTGGCGATTGCCCTGAGCCAGCTTGGCGGTTTCGAAGGTGGCCTCCTTGATCCCTTCACGCGCCATGGCGGCCTTGAGCGCTGCGATATGGGTATCGAGGTCTTCGTTGTCGTTCTGGATCGAGGCGTAGATGGCATCGATTGCCTCGGAATAGGTGATGTCGCTCACGGGATTAATGCTCCTCGAAACTGTCGTCCTCTTCCCTAGCGATTTTTTCGACGGGAGCAAGGCGTGAGGGCATAGGCAGATCCCGCGTCACGCTTTAGGTTTGACCAGCCGATCAAAAAAACCGCCCCGAGACCATGGCCGCCATTACCCAAGTCAAACCGATTACCGGCGTTCCGCCGCATCTCAGTGCCAGTGCAGCGCCGCAGGATCCGGCCTTCTACCAGAACCCCTACCCCTTTTATGCGCGCCAGCATGCCAGCCACCCGGCCTTTTTCTGGGAAGAGTATGGGCATTGGTGCTTTGCCGACTTCAAATCGGTCAGCGCCCTGTTGCGCGACAAGCGGTTCGGGCGGGATATCCTGCATGTAGCGAGCCGCGAAGAGGTCGGGCTGCCCGAGCCCAAGCCGCATGTGACGGACTTCGACCTGACAGAGAAATTTTCGCTGCTGAACCTGGAGGCGCCGGCGCATACGCGGCTGCGGACGCTGGTGAACCGGGCTTTCGTGTCGCGGCAGGTGGAGCAATTGCGTCCGCGCATCCGGCAATTGGCGCACGAGATCATCGATGGGTTCGAGGGCGCGGAGAGCGTTGATCTGATCAAGGCCTTCGCGGCGCCGATCCCGGCCATCGTGATTGCCGAAATGATCGGGTTGCCGGCGGAAATGGCACCGCAATTGCTTAATTGGTCCAATCGCATGGTGACCATGTATATGTACAATGTCACCCGCGAGACCGAGCTGGATGCCAATCGGGCGGCGGCGGAGTTCACAGCCTATCTGCGTGACATGATCGCGGAGCGGCGCAAAGCGCCGCGCGAAGACCTGCTTACCCATATGCTGACCACGGACCGCGATGGCGACGTGCTGAGCGATGACGAGGTGATCTCGACCGCCATCTTGCTGCTCAATGCCGGGCATGAGGCGACGGTGCATACGACTGGCAATGGGGTGAAGTCGATCCTGGAAAGCGGGCTTGACTCGCAGAGCCTGTTCGCGACGCCGGAACAGGCAGAAAGAACCGTGGAAGAATGCCTGCGCTTCGATGCGCCCCTGCATCTGTTCACCCGCTATGCGTTGATGGACACGGAAGTGGACGGCATTGCGCTGCGCAAGGGCGATGTGATCGGATTGATGCTGGGGGCGGCCAATCGAGACCCGGCGCGGTTTGCCCATGCCGACCGGTTCGATCCTTTCCGCACGGATGGCGCCAATGTCAGCTTCGGCGCGGGCATCCACTTCTGCATCGGCGCGCCATTGGCGCGGATCGAGTTGCAGGAAGCCATGGGCGTGTTGTTCGAGCGGCTGCCGACGCTCAGGATCGTGGAGCCGCCGCGCTATGGCAATGTCTATCATTTCCACGGGCTGGAGAGGCTGATGGTGGGGTGGCGCTAGTCCTGCATGGCGCGGGTCGCAAGCGTAACCAGGCCGGCCAACAAGGGCAGCATGCCGAGCGTTCCCGCCATTGCAAGCACAAGCATGCCCGGCCCCGGGTCGAGCCAGGCCAGCCAGGCCAATGCGATGGCGGCGAGCGCTGAAGCAATTCCGCTGATGCGGTGGACAACTTTCCAGGCGCGATCGGATGGGATGGGCCAGGGCATGCGCAGTCCGGCATAGGAGTGGCGCTCGGCCTCGTAGATGACGACAGCCAGCACCAGCAAGAGGGCTGCCAGGCCAAAAGCCGTGATGCGGAACATATCGATGTCAGAGCCGATGCCGTTGAAAAGCAGCCCAAGCTGAAGGGCCGCAGCGACGGCCAGAAGCAGGCTCAGCGCCGGGTCCAAGATATGCCGGGTCTTGGCGAGGTGGTTCCTGGTCAGGGCACGTCCGAGCAGAAAGAAGGCAGAGATGAGCAGTAGCTGCAATGCCGGCGCGACGGCCAGGGCGAGATTGCGCGGCCATAACCAATCTACGGTCGAACCGCGCCAATGCGCCGGGAACGCGTAACCCTCGGGGATGTTGAGGACAGCGACACCGGCAATGGCCAAGGTGACGATGAAAATCAGCATGTGAAAGCGCGTGACGAGACTGGGCATGGCAATCAGGTGAGCAGAACCGCCCGAAATACAAGGTGGACTTTGTTGCCATCAGGATCGCGCAAATAGGCGCCGAAATAGTCTGGCGCATAGTGCGGTCTGAGGCCGGGCGCCCCCTCGTCCCGACCGCCGGCCGCCAAGCCTGCAGTATGGGCCTCGATCACGGCGTCCTTGCTTGGCGCGATGAAAGCCAGCATCGCGCCGTTCCCCGGTGCTGCTGCCCGCCCGTCGAACGGTACATAGACATAGAAGCGCGGATATGGGGACTTTCCCACCCAGCAGAGCGCCTCCGGTCCGCCATCGGGCTCTACCACGCGCCGACGAAGGCCAAGCGGCAGAAGCACGGCATCGTAGAACTGACCAGCACGTTCGAGATCGTTGCTGCCGACGGTCACATGGCTGAACATGACACCTCCCAAAGCAAAGGGGCCGGTTTCCCGGCCCCTCGCAAAATTCGATAGTCCAGCGATCAGCGCTTGGAGAACTGGAACGACCGGCGGGCCTTGGCCTTGCCGTACTTCTTGCGTTCCACAACGCGGCTGTCACGGGTCAGGAAGCCACCCTTCTTCAGAACCGGGCGCAGGGCGGGTTCGAAGTAGGTGAGAGCCTTGGAGATGCCGTGACGAACGGCACCGGCCTGACCGGACAGACCGCCGCCGGCGACGGTGACGTTCACGTCATACTGATCGAGACGCTCGGAAGCGACGATCGGCTGCTTGACGATGAGCTGCAGAACCGGACGGGCGAAGTATTTGGCGAATTCGCGGCCGTTGACGGTGAGGGTGCCCTTGCCCGGCTTGATCCAGACACGGGCGACGGCGTTCTTGCGCTTGCCGGTGGCATAGGCGCGGCCGAGGCTGTCGAGCTTCTGTTCGTGGACCGGAGCGGTGTTCACAGCCGGAGCGGCTGCGGTGGTGCCGAGGTCTTCGAGGGAGTTGATGGTTTCAGCCATATTACTTCACCCGCGCATTCTTGGTGTTCATCGCAGCGACGTCGAGCTTGCTCGGATTCTGCGCTTCATGGGGATGCTCGGTACCAGCGTAAACGCGCAGGTTCTTGAGCTGGGCGCGGGTCAGCGGACCACCAGGCATCATGCGGCGAACGGCATTCTCGAGGACACGGTTCGGGAAGCGGCCTTCGAGCAGCTCACGCGCGGTGCGGTCCTTGATGCCACCGGGGTAACCGGTGTGCCAGTAGAAGCGATGCTGGTCCAGCTTGCGACCGGTCAACTTCACCTTGTCGGCATTGATGACGATGATGTTGTCACCCATGTCCATGTGGGGGGTGAAGGTCGGCTTGTGCTTGCCGCGCAGACGCGATGCGATGATCGAAGCCAGACGACCCACGACCAGCCCTTCGGCGTCGATCAGGACCCACTGCTTTTCGATCTCGCTCGGTTTTGCCGAGTACGTGCTCATAAGCGAATTCCCTAAGATTCAAGCAGCCGGCCCACGCATGGACCGGCCAGTTCGAGCGGCTCTCTAAGGGAGATTCCGAGTATCGTCAACTCCCATTTATTTCACTATATAAATCAACAGCTTACAAACGCGGTATTATATTACCGCACTCGGCGCATGTCGGCAATGTAGGCAATCGAGAGGCCGGCCAGCATGAAAGCAAGGGCCTGATGGCCCACGGCAAGACCGATGGGGACACTCATCAGCAAGGTCGCAATGCCCAGACCGACCTGCAGCAGCACGATGGCACCGATGCGCGGCAGCCAGCCGTGGACACCGCCAAAGCCGCCATCGCTATATCGGCGCCAGATCAGATATGCGACATAGGCCACGATCAAATATGCGAGGCCCCGGTGGATGAACTGCACGGTGAGCGCATTCTCGAACAGGTTGCGCCATGCCGGATCCATGGCGAACAGCCCATTTGGAATGATGGCCCCGTCCATCAGCGGCCAGGTCTGGTAGCCCATGCCCGCATCAAGACCGGCCACAAAGGCCCCTGCCCCGATCTGCAGAATGATTGAGACGAGCAGCAAGATCGCCGTAGCCATGTGAAAGCCGGTGACCCGCCCCAGAACACGGCCTGGCGAGAGCGAACGGGCTACGTAGACCAGTGCGATGAATAGCAGAGAGGCGGCCGTCAGATGGGCGGCCAGGCGGTATTGAGATACGGAGGTCAATTCGGTCAGGCCCGATGATACCATCCACCAGCCCAATGCGCCCTGGAAGCCGCCAAGTACAAACAGGCCAAACAGCGGCCAGGCGAGATTCCGCGGCAGGCGCTTCTGGAACAGGAAGACGACAAAGGGGACGATGAAGAGCACGCCGAGGAAGCGCGCGACGAGGCGGTGGAACCACTCCCAGAAGAATATGAACTTGAAATCATCAAGGCTCATCCAAGAGTTGATCACCGAATATTGCGGGATCTGCTTATAGGCCTCGAACTCGGCCTCCCATTCGGCCTGGTTGAGCGGCGGAATCACACCTGAAATGGGCTTCCACGAGGTGATGGAAAGGCCGGATTCGGTCAGGCGCGTGATGCCCCCGACCACAACGATGAGCAGGACAAAGGCGGCCAGTCCATAGAGCCAGATGCGGACGGGCCGTAATGGATCACTTGCGTAGCTGACTTGGCCCGGTGCGGCATCTTGCTTGGGGGTCACGGCACGGTTTCCGGTTTCGATAAGCGTGCGGGAGTGGTAATCCGCTCATGATTGCCTCGCAACAGCCCAGATGCCGCACATGAACCAGCGTAGCCGCAAATTGATAGGCGCCTTCCTTCTAGTCGGCTCGATCATCCTGTGGTCGATTCTGGCGACCTCGGTCTACCTGCTGCTGCCCGAGGGGCTTCCCGGTCTGGTGCTGATCGGTTTCTTCATCGTCGCAGGGATGGGCTGGATGCTGCCTGCAATGCCGTTGATCAAATGGATGGCAAAGCCCGACACAACACAGGTTAATGGACGCTAAAGCGAATCCATTCCGAGGCTTAGCCGGTCAATCTGCCAAGTTGGGTGAACAATCCCCCGCTGGCAAAGACATCGACGTAGCGCCGCGCCTGGAAATATCCGTTGAGCGAGACGCGGGGCAATTGGCACAGCTTGTCTAAATGGTGCGGATAAAGACCGCCGGGTCGCGTTGTGACCGCCGTGCGAAAACCAAGTTCGGCTGCCAGTTCAAATTCGCGTGGACCGCAAGAAAGCGGGCCACCCAATGGATAGGAAAAGTGCTTGGGCCGAATGCCGAACTGAGCCTCGATAATATCAACGGACTGGATCATCTCGTTGCGTGCCTGCTCAAGCGGGAGCTTGGCAAGCTCGTAATGGTGCACGGTGTGCGCACCAATGGTGCAAAGGGGATCGCCGGCGAATTGGCGCAGCTCCTGCCAGTCCATGATCAGTTCGCGGCATTGCCGATGCAGGTCATAGCCATAGGCAGTGGTGAAATCGTTGAGAAGCGCAAGCCGCTCGGGTTCGGGCAGTTTGCGCATGCGCCAATAGAGACGGTCAAAGGCCTCTTGCTTTTGCGCCAGGGTGCGAGTCTCGACATATTCGGTCTCGCCGGCCTCACTGAAAGCGACGGCTTCCTGGCGGGCGATGATGTCTTCGATGGCCTGCCACCAGAGCTGCCCGACGCCGTCGACGAAGGCCGTCGGGACATAAAGCGTGAACGGCGCCTCATGCGCCCGCAGGATGGGCAAGGCATGCTGGAGATTGTCGCGATAGGCGTCATCGAAGGTCAGGACGACAAAAGGACGGCCCTTCCTGCTGCTCGCCAGACGCTGCAGCGCCTCATCAAGGCTGACACTATCAATGTCCAGCTCGCCCAATCGCTCGAGGCAATAGTCCAGAAAATCGGGCTGCACCTGCAGTATGGCGTTGGGTGCAAAGTCGGCCGGGGGCGCGGGCAGCACGCGATGAAGGGTGAAGATCACACCGCGCGAGCGCGACAACAACCGAAACAGGCGCGGCATCCCGGTGAGCCAAAGCAGCTCAAAGCTGGCGCGAATGGCGGCATATTTCAGCGACACGGCGTGGCCCCGGCGATCAGGCCGCCACCGGCTCAGCCAGGGCCGCGATCTCTACCTGGGCCAGACCTGCGTTTTCCAGCGCCCGACGCGCCGACTCCGCACTGTCCAGTTCGGCATCGCTATCGGCAACCAGCACGACCCGGCCGCCGAGTTCGACAAACATATCCAGCGTGGAGGCGCCGCCCACCCTGCCGGTCAGAACGATCACGACTTCATAGATGTCACCCAGAGCTTCAACCAGCGTGGCCGGCCGGCTTGACCGGTGATTGATTCCAGTGCCGGTGCCCCAGGTCACTTCGGCAAAGCCATTGTCTGCGGATTTCTGGACCACATCGCCGAAGCCGGCATGCCCGTTGCTCAGATCGCTGAGGCCGGTCTCCGCGGTACGTTGGCCGGTGCCCGCATCAATCAGAGCGACACTGAGCCCCCGGGAGATGGCATCGCCCACCAGGTTTTCGGCCAGCATGCTGCTGGCCTGGCCGGAAAAATGGTCGGCCAGCAGCAGCAGATGGGTGCGACCCAGGACAAGATCAGACACCAGATCGGCGGAGCGGATGATTTCCGATGTGGCCGTTGCCTTATGCATGATCCCTGGTTCAGCCACAGGACCCGCCGAGGTCCAGTCCTGCCGCAAGACCGGCGGCAATTCAGGCTGGTTGTCCCATGACCCAGATGGCGCCGGATCGGAAGCGATTTCCTGGCGTTGCGGCCTGGGGGCAGAGGGCTGCGGATCCCCAGCAAGGTCCGCCAGCCCGGCGAATTCCTGGTTCGGCTCTTCTGCCAGAGGTGCGCCCTCATCGACCACGATGGCCGGCTCGTCCATCTCATCAAGATGCGCGACAGCGTCGACCAGTTCGGCCTCGTCCAACGACGCATCGTCGGTCGTTCCGGTTTGACCGGCCACCTCACCCGCGCCTGCGTCGGCCTCATCCTCCCAACGCTGTTCAGGCTCCAGCTCGTCGGCGTTGAAGGGCGATTCTTCAAGCGTGTCCGTGGCCACGGGCCTGCGCACAACCGGCGCCAGCGCGCGTCCGGACATCAGCTCGCCAAAAGCGACGACCCCGACCTGAACAATGACCGACACGACGCCGACAGCCAACATGATGAAGGACGTTTTGGGGGAGGCCGGCGTGACCGAGGGGGCAGCCTCCGAAACCACACGGACATCGGGCAGCGCAGAATTGGAATCGACACGCGAGGAGGCCTCATTGAAGCGCAGAAGATAGGCTTCGAGCAGATCGCGCTGGGCCTTGGCTTCACGTTCAAGACCGTCAAGGGTCACGGTCTCCCGCGTGGCCAGCGAGGCGCTCGACTTGGCTCGTGCCAGATCCGCTTCCAGGGAAGCGGCAAGGTCCGCTTCGATCTGCGCTTCAGCTTCAAGAGCATCGGCAACACGGCCCCCTTCAATGCGAAGCTGACTATCGAGTTCGGCAATCTGGGCATTGAGCGCGCGAATGGAGGGATGATTCGAGAGCATCGTCGCCGATCGCTGTGCGCGCTCACCCTGCAAGCGGGCCTTCTCCTCGCTGAGGCGTTGAATGACCACGGAATCGCGCACATCGGCCACACCCTCAATCGGCTGGCCGCGCTCGATCAAGCCGCGGATCAGCTCAGCGCGCGACGCGGCCGTGTTCTTGCGCTCCTGCGCTGCCGTGATCTGCGACGAGATATTGGACAATTGCTGATCGAGCAGGCTGGTATTGTTCTGCCCGGTGAACAGGTCGTTCTCGACACGGAAATCAGCCACCGCAGATTCCGCTTCCTGAACCGAAACGCGCAGCCGGTCTATTTCTGCGCGCAACCAGCCAGATGCATCAGCGGTATCGGAAATGGAAAGCTGTGCCCGGCGGGCAACATGGGCCGAGGCGACAGCATTGGCAATGCGGGCGGAAAGCTCCGGGTCGGTCGTGCTGACAGTCACCGAAATGATCCGCGAATCCCTTTCCTGGGCAACATCAAGCCGATCATACAAAGCGGTGAGCACGGTCTCGTCGATGCTGTTGGGCGTCACAGCCCGCCTGCCGACGACCTGCATGATCATTGAGACAGGCGAAAAGCCGGAAGCGGCTCCGTTGAACTCAGCGACCGAGCGCAGATCGAGGGCATCGATCACGCCAAGCAGGGTGTCGCGAGACTTCAGCAACTCAATCTGGCTGGACACCACACCCACCTCATTGCCCGAGGAGGAAGGCGCCTGCTCGTTGGAGGCCCGCACATAGGGGCTCGACCGTGGCTCGACGAGAATGGCCGAGGTCGATTCGTACATGCGCGGCTGGAACAGCAGCACGACAAACGTGGCGACAAGCAAGCCAAGTGTGATCAGCAGAATGCGCGGTAAATTCCCCACAATTGCCGATAGCAGGGCCGCCACATCAATCCGCGTATCATCCATAGGTGGTTGTTCGTAGGTCATAGCGGGCCCTCAATACTGACGTAGACCTACGCCAGCCATGGTCAACATTGAGTTAACCGACCTTGCAGCGCGCAAGCCAAAGGCGTGCCCATAAGCGAATTCTTAACCATGTCAGACCAGACTGCGGGCAACTCGAAGGCTCAGGATTATTATGCGCTGGCTCCCCTTTATTGCCGTCATCATGTCACTGACGCTGGCTGGCTGCGCTACAACGCGTCCTGCAAGCTACCTGGTGGACACCAAGGGACCGTACCAACTCGATACGGGCGATGTCGTAAGGGTTTCCGTCTATGGCGATGCTGAACTGAGCAAGACCTACAAGGTCGACGACAAGGGCGCGATTGCCTTTCCGCTTGTAGGGCCGGTGCCGGTGCGCGGCAGCACTACCGAGGTCGCCGCACAGCGACTCGCGCGCGCCTTGGCCAACGGCTATATGCGCAATCCCGACGTTGCCGTGGAGATTGACCAGTACCGCCCCTTCTATATCCAGGGCGAGATCAAGACGGCCGGCCAGTTCCCCTATGTTTACGGCATGACGGTGCGCGCCGCGATCAGCACCGCCGGCGGATATACCGAGACAGCGGACCGCAACCGAGCGGTCGTCTATCGCCGCCAGGGCAATGAAATGGTGAAGGGTGCCGTCGATCTCGACTTCCCCATTTTCCCCGGCGATACGATCGTGGTGCAGGAGCGCTGGTTCTAGTGGCAACGGCTGGTGGCTTGCGCATACTGCAAATCCTGCGCGCGCCAGTTGGCGGGTTGTTTCGGCATGTTGCGGACCTGACCCGCTATCTTGCCGCACAGGGCCACGACATCGGCCTGATCGTTGACAGCGTCGCCAATGACGCGCAGACGGAAACCTTGCTCAGGGCTCTCGAACAGCATGCGTCCCTTGGCATCCATCGGCTGCCGATGCCACGTCAGTTCGGAAGTGGCGATCTTCGGACACCATTTGCCGTCACCGCGCTGGCACGACGGCTCAATGTTGACATCCTGCATGGTCACGGGGCCAAGGGGGGCTTTTACGCCCGCCTGGCAAGCTATGGCCGCCACAGGGTCAGGGTCTTCTATACCCCACATGGCGGCGTGCTGCATTTCCCGGCGAACCAGATGTCGGGGCGTCTGTTTCATGGCATTGAACGCCATCTGATGAGCCGTACTGAGGCGATCATCTTCGAAAGCGCCTATGCCGAGCGGACCTACTCCGCCCTGATCGGCGCTCCGACTTGTCAAAGCGCGGTCATCCATAATGGCCTGCGCCCTGAAGAGTTCGAGCCAGTGGTGCCGCAAGACGATGCTGCAGACTTCGTTTTTGTTGGCGAATTGCGGGAGCTCAAAGGGATCTTCCCGCTTGTGGATGCGGTTGCCCTGGTTTCGCGTCCGGATGGCCAGCCTGCACGGCTGGTGATGGCCGGAGACGGACCCGAGCGCGCCGCGTTGGAAGCCCGTATCCGCGACCTTGGCATTGCGGATCGGGTCGACCTGGTCGGCTCGCAGCCCGCACGCAGCGTCTTCCAGCGGGGCCGCTGCGCCGTTGTGCCATCCCTGGCAGAATCCCTGCCCTATGTGGTCATGGAGGCTGCCGCAGCGCAGCTACCGGTGATTGCCACCCAGGTGGGCGGCATTGGCGAAATTTTTGGCCCGACAGCGGACCGTCTGGTCGAGCCGAACAGCGCGCCGCACCTAGCCGATGCCATGCGGCGATTCCTGGCCGACCCTGACGCCGCTCAGGCGGACATGCGCGTACGGCTTGCTCATGTCTCGACCCAGTTTTCGGTAGAGCGCATGGCCGGCGCCATTGAAGACCTCTATCACGGGGCAACCCGACAGTAACCTTTCGGAGATTTCACGATACCGTGCTGCGTGATTTCACCGAGTATAAAGGTCTGCGACGCCATCATGCCGGGCAAAACCAGAAAGCGCCGGTAAGCCTCATGTTTCGTGTCGACCCCAAGAAAGCCTTTGAGGGCCATGCGTCCCGCAACCTTGCCGCGGGCGATACGCGACTCTCAGATAGTGCCGAGCGCATCATTGCTGCGCCTGTCGAGCGCACGCTTTCAGGCGCGGTCGTGGCCGGGATTGCACAGATCATCGAGGCAACGCTGCTGGCGCTGCTCGGCTATGGGATACACCTTGCCTATGTAGAGCCGCGCCAGGATGGGTTCTACATTCCGGTCATCCTCGCAAGCGTGCTGATTGCCAATATTGCATTCAACGCGGTGCGCTCGCATCGCATCACCGCCTATCGTACGGTACTCTCACAGACTGGTCGTGTACTGGGTGCCTGGGCTGGCGTCATGCTGATCCTGACCGTCGGCCTGTTCTTCTTCAAGGCCGGCGACATGGTCTCCCGGGTATGGCTGTTGAGCTGGTTCCTGGGCGGGGCCGCGCTACTGGTGATCTACCGGCAGATCCTGCGTGGCCTGGTGTCACGCTGGACGGCACAGGGACGCCTCAAGCGGCGTACGGTGATTGTCGGTGGCGGGGCTGATGCAGCGCTGCTCATCGATCAGATTCAGGCCGGTGCAGACAAGGACATCAACCTGCTCGGCCTGTTCGATGATCGTGAGGGCGAACGCTCGCCCGACATGGTGTCGGGCTATGAGAAGCTGGGCAAGGTCTCCGAGTTGATCGAGTTCGCGCGGCGCACACCCGTGGACCTGGTGATCGTTTCGATGCCGCTCTCGGCCGAAAAACGGGTTCTCGACATGCTGACCCAGCTTTGGGTGCTGCCGGTGGATATCCGCCTGTCCGCGCATATGAGCAAGCTGCGCTTTACCGAGAAAGCCTATTCCTATGTTGGCGAATTGCCCGTGCTGGATATGGCCGATCGTCCGATTTCGGACTGGAACCTGATCTTCAAATGGGTCTTCGACAAGACCGTGGCGCTGACCGCGCTGATCCTTCTCTCGCCGATCATGATCGTGACGGCCCTTGCCATCAAGCTCGAGAGCAAGGGCCCGGTCTTCTTCGTGCAGAACCGGCATGGCTTCAACAATGAGCTGATCCGCATATACAAGTTCCGCTCGATGCGAACCGACATGCTCGACTATGACGCAGCCAAGCAGGTAACCCGTGACGATCCGCGGGTTACCCGGGTGGGCAAGTTCATCCGCCGCACGTCCATCGATGAGCTGCCGCAAATCTTCAACGTTCTCAAAGGCGAGCTATCCGTGGTTGGCCCCCGCCCCCATGCGCTGCAGGCCAAGGCCGCCAACCAGCTCTACTACGAGGCCGTGGAAGGCTATTTTGCACGGCACCGCGTCAAGCCCGGGATGACCGGCTGGGCGCAGATCAATGGATGGCGCGGGGAAACCGACACAATCGACAAGATCATGCAGCGCGTGAACCATGACCTCTATTATATCGAGCACTGGTCGATCCTGTTCGATCTCTACATCGTCCTGATGACGCCACTGCGTTTGTTCACATCGGAAAATGCCTATTAGCCGGATGACCAAAGCTTCTGCATTGCGCCTTGCTGGACTGATTGCAC
This sequence comes from Devosia indica, assembly GCF_003056405.1. Lineage (GTDB taxonomy): Bacteria > Pseudomonadota > Alphaproteobacteria > Rhizobiales > Devosiaceae > Devosia > Devosia indica. Next base: position 152,478 of record NZ_PYVZ01000007.1, on the reverse strand, counting down.
TGCCGACCTTCGCCGGGCTGGCGCCCTCTCCTGCGTTGGCCGACGAAGCAATCTGCGTGGACTGTATCAGCGTGCGCGTCGGCCCGCCCAAGGTCGTTCGCGGCCCATTTCCTGACGAGCTGGACGCCACTTTCTCGGCCATTAGGCTGGAGGATGGGAGCTATCGCGGCTTTACGGCCAATGGTGCCACCTATGCGGTCGAGGGGGCGAGCATTTCGGACATGGGCGGGTCGCGCCGCGCCGTGCTCGAAGTGGGTGAACCCGGCAGTATCAACGATTGCGGAAGCTGGCTGACCTCAACCGTCCGGACAGCCGAAACACTTGTCGGCTTCGTGCATCAGGAACGGGCCTGCGACTACGGTGTGGGTCGCACCGACAAGTCGATGGCCATTGCAACCTCGAACGATAATGGGCTGACCTGGACCAATCTGGGCACAGTGATTGCCGGCACCGATCAACCGTTGCCCGACCAGATTACCGGGGAAGGCGATTGCTCGCTCGTGGATGGTCACGACGGCTTTCTCTATGCCTACTGCCTGAGAAATACCGATTGGCAGACCATTGTTGCCCGAACGCCGGCGCAGTATCCGACAGATTGGCGCAAATTTCACGAAGGCGGATGGACAGAGCCAGGACTGGGTGGCGCAGCGACCGATATCGGCTTTGTCGGGACCGGCGCTGGATATCTCGAAGAGCAGGACTGGGTCGCGGCAGTCGCCACGGATCCCTGGTTCGGCGGGCTGCGCCTATCCCTGTCGGACAACAAGATCTCCTTTGTCGACCTAGATGAGCCTCTGGTGCCGATCGATGGCGCCGACTGGAACCGCCCTGCTCCGACCGATCTTTCTGTCTATGCCTCGATCCTTGACCCGGAGACTGGTGGCAGCACTGTCGGCAACCGCTTCGTCTTGAGCTACGTCCTGGTTCCGGCGGGCAAGGGATTTGAGAGCCGCTACCTTGTGCATCGTGACGTCACGCTCGCGGTCGAGGCAACCCCGCCTCCCGCACAGGCGGGCATTGCCCTGAGCCGCTGGCACGAGCCCGAAACCGGTCGCTACATCTCGACGACCGCGCCACTGACAGGTGCGGAGTCGGCCTACCAGTTCGATGCCATTGTTGCTTATGCCCTGACCCGGGCCCCGGACGACATGCTCAGCGTCAAGCTGACCGAATGCTCTGGGAGCCGTTCCGGTCCGCTGATCGCAATGGAAGGAAAATGTGCGTCACTGGGGCGCGCCGAAGGCCGAACCGTCGGCTGGCTTCTGGAGGAACAGCAGGCCGGCTTCGTTCCCGTCTATCTTTGCCGGGCAGATGCAACAGCATCGTATCTGGCGTCAGCCAATGCCGATTGCGAAGGCCTTGGCACTATGGAAACCCGGCTTGGCTACGGACTTGCACAATGAGTATGAGCGAGACCACCAATAGCGGCACCAAGGGCTGGCAGGTCAGCCTTTCGGGCTTGCAGTTCGCGGTGTTCTCGACGCGGAACTTTGTGTTCTTCCTGGCGGTCCTGGCCATGAACTTCACCCTGTTCCGCCCCTCGCCGGTGGATCTGCTCTATATCACTGCCTTCCTGTTCACCTTGTTCTACCTGACCTTGTCGCCGCGACTGGGGGTGACGCGCAGAGCTGTGTACCTCTCACTTGCCGTGGGAGCGTGGGCCGTATCCTATATGCTCGCATCGGCGCCGCATGTCGGCGAAGAGAATGTGCTGTTCGAGCTGCTCGCCAAGACGTTCTCGATCGCGATCGGGGTGATTGGGGCCTTCGTGTCCATGAGCTGGAACAGGCGGCATTTCGAGACCTTTATGCGGGTTTATGTTGTCTCTTGCAGCATCGCTTCGGTGCTGGGGATCATTGGCTTTTTCTTGCAGAATGAGCTTCTCACCTGGGATGGTCGCGCCAAAGGCCTGATCGATGACCCCAACATGTATGGCTCGTTCCTGATTCCGGCGGTGATCTTCTGCGCCTATCTGCTTACGCGCACCCGCGCCAATAAGCTGTTCTTTCTCGGCGCCATGCTCCTGATTCTGCTGGGTATCTTTTTTTCGCTTTCACGCATCGCGCTGGTGGCGGCCCTTGCCTGCCTGTTGGCCTATATCTTCTTTCAGAATCGGCGCGACCCGCGGCGGCTCCTGCTGATCCTTCTGGGCCTGGTTGTCTCCGCCGTGCTGTTGCCCGGCATCATCTCGATTGCCTCGCCCGAGTTCAGTGAGCGCTTTCTGGAGCGCCTGACCCTGGCGCAGCCTTATGATCTGGGTGAAGAAGGCCGCTATGGGCGTTACTTGCTCGTGCTGCCCATGATCATGCAGGATCCGATCGGTGTCGGCGTGCTGCAACTGGAGAAGATATTTCCTGAGCCGATCCACAACATCTGGCTCAGCTCTTTCGTCAATTATGGTTGGGGCGGCGGCATAGCCTGGCTGTGCCTGGCCTTTGGCAGCGCCGTGGTATCGATCCGCAATTATCGCCGGACCCGCAGCGAGATCCCCGTGGTGCTGCTGGCCTCGCTGGTCGGCATCGTGATGTGCGCGACGCTGCATGAGGGCGAGCACTGGCGGCATATGTGGCTGTTCTTCGGGCTGGTCTGGGGCCTGAACGTGTTTTGCCTCGGGGCCGCTGCGAAGCAGAAGGCTGCGCGGCCGCAACCTGTGTCTCGTCAGGGCCAGATGGCGCCGGAAAGATAGCGCCGGGCCAGATCCATGGTCCCTTCGGCAAATCCGTCAACATGGGTCTGCGCCAGGCTGGTCTCGCAGTGTGACCCTATCCAGGCCAGCAGAGCCATGCGACGCAGCATGACCATGGAATCGAGCATTTCAATATCCTGGGCGGAGAGCGGGCGACGGGCCTGGTAAGCCTCGAGCCAGGCGGCCTTGAGCGCCGGCACGGCCTTGTGCGTTTCGTGGAAGGAAATAGCGGCGGCAAAATCGTAGCCAAACCAGCACAGGCCGCAATCATCGAAATCGATCAGGCAGACCTGGTTACCCTCCACCAGCAGATTGCCAAGCCGCATATCCGCATGGATCAGGCCATAACGGTCCGGCCCTGTACCATAGTCCGCCAGTCGGTGCCGCAGCACGGTTTCTGCACGATCAAGCACGTCGCGCACTTGGGTTGTCACACCCGGCGCCACACGCCAGTCGCCCCAGAGGCCGTCGGCATCCAGAATGGCGCCTGCCGTCCATGCCTGCCGCTCAAATCCAGCCGGCCTCTGCCAGTCGATTGCGTGTTCGTGAAGGCCGGCGGCATAGCCGCCCAACACCGAGAATAGTTCCACCAGATTGCTTTCCGGCGTCGGCTCACGGCCGGGAATGAAGTGGAAAAGGACTGCGTGATGCGTATTGCCGGTCGCCGTCGTGAAGCGTTGCAGCAGCTTGCCATTGTTGCCAACGATGGGCTCGGGGATGACCAGTTCGGTCTGGCGGTGCAGCGCCTCAAGCCAGGCCAGCTCGCTCTCGATATTGGCGGTGCTTTGATAGTCAGGCCGATGCACGCGCAGGCAATAGGCCTCCCCGTGCGGCGCGGAGAACAGGAAGGTGTGGTTTTCCGAATGATTGATCAGCCGCCCTTGGGCGCTGGCCAATTCGTCCCATAGCGGAATGGCGTTATCCAGGTCGCTCACCTGTAGCGGCATGGTCGGCTCCGGCTTGGGAAAGGGGCCGCCAAAGGCCCCGAGAAGTCGCTCTAGAGTGAATGGTCGGAGCGGCCGGATTTGAACCGACGACCCTTTGTCCCCCAGACAAATGCGCTACCAGGCTGCGCTACGCCCCGACTGGGCGGAGACATACGGAACCAGCAGTTTTGACGCAAGGGGAAATTCCAGGTTTTTTGGAGCGGAAACAGAATATGTTTGCTGCCGAACAACTGCGCCCGCAATGTGCGCCCTGCATTTCGCCCTAGCCAACAGCGGGGCGCCTGGCCAGGCGGGAGCCGAGCAGTTCGCCGTGTTCGCTCAGGATCGAATAGGCAATGCCGCAGATCAGCGAATTGATGCGGCGTAGCGCGCGGACGGTTTCGAGATGCAGTTCGCTGGTTTCGAAACTGTTGGTATTGCCCGATCGCAGGCGGGAGAAGTGTCCGCCCATGCTCTGACGCTCCATGACGCCCACCGCATCCTTTTCGGCCACCAATTGACGCGCCGATTCCAGATCTTCGGAGATCAGCACGTTGAGGGCCAGTTGCAAATTACTCAGGACACGGGCGTGGAGATCGATGAGTTCGCCCCAGCCTTCTTCGGAAAAGGTCAGGCGCCGTTCCACCAACTGGTCGGCGACGCGCAGGATAGGACGGGCGATGATATCGGCCGCCTGTTCGAGACTAACGGCATAATTGCTCAGGTCCGAGGCACGAGCGGTCTGGCTCTCGTCCATCGCTTCCCATTCGAGTTGGGCCAGGAACAGCTTGATCGATGAATTGGACTGATCCACCTCGGGCTCCAGGGCCTTGACGCGGCGAATGGCGATCTTGTCGCCGGACTTGAGAATCTCAATGACCGGTTGCAGCATGACCTCGACCATTTCACTCATGCGCAGCAACTCCCGCGTGGCGCTGGCGAGCGCTATGTCAACATTGCCCTTGTGGCCGCCCGACAGGGCGGTCTGACGGAACCGGGCAAGATCGCTGCCCTCCTCGGCCGGCGCATCGCGCACGAGCCGGTTCAGCAGGGCGGACACGGGCGCCGCGAGCGGAAGGCCGATGACCATGACGACAAAGTTGAAGGCAATATGGAGCAGGCTGGCCTGCTGACCGACATTGCCCGGCAGTCCGATGGCCGCAAGCGGCCAGACCTGCAGGAGAATAAGACACGCCAGCGCCGCGCCGCCGCGCAGCATGGCCGCCCCGATTGCGATGCGGCGCGCTCGCACATCACCGCCGCGGGTCATGCCATAGGCAATCAATGTGCCGCCAAGATTGGCGCCCAGCACCAAGGCGGTGGCGATCTCCAACGGCAGGATGCCGGCGGCCCCAAAGGTGATGATGACCAGCACACTGGCTACCGAAGAATAGGACAGCCAGGTTATCAAGGCCGCCGCCAGGAAACCCGTCCATGGATCGCCCCGGAAATAATTCACCACCGTGCCGAGCAATTCACTGTCGCGCCATGGCGCCGTGGCCTCGGAGACCATCTGCAGGGATAGGAGGACGAAGGCAATACCCAGCACCATGCGCCCCAACTGCTTGGTGCGGCGTTCAGTGCCGCGCAGAAACAGCACGCCTCCTGCGATGATCAGGGGCGCGATGAGGAGCGAGAGGTCAAACGAAAGTATGCTCGCAACGATGGCGGAGCCGAAATAGGCGCCGAGCACCAAGGCAAGACCGGTGGCACCTGCCAGCAATCCGCCGGAGGCAAACCCCGAAGCCAGCGCGGCCACGGCCGTCGAGCTTTGCAGTGCGATCGCCATCGCCGCGCCTACGGACGCTGCCGCCAAGGCGCTCTTTTCTGCCCGGGCCAACGTGCGCTTCAACTGGGCGGAGTAGGCCCGCTCAACCGCGGTGCGCACCATGCGAACGGCCCAGAGCAGCAGGACTATGGCAGCCACCAGGTGCACAACGATGAAATACATTCGGTCTCCTCATCCTCCGACTCTGCAATCGCAGCCTGCTATCTCATCATGTTCAGATGAACATATCTAGGGCAATGCGCTGCAGCCCTCCTTGTGAACAACTGACACATGCGAGATATCTGCGATGCAAGACATTGAAATTTCGAAAGCTTCTCGCAACCCAGGTGGGCGAACGATGCCCCTGGATGTTCAAATGAACATTTTTCGGTTGCAAAAGTGACATGGCTCGGCTCCAATCCGGCTTCGCCCTGAGGCAGGGAGGCCTCAGCGAAAAACATAATAGGGAGAGAGCATGTTCAAGAACGCATTGTTCCTGTCAGCGGGACTGGCTGCGATGATTACCGCAACGCCAGGCTTTGCTCAGACAGAAATCGCCTGGTGGCACGCCATGGACGCCGAACTGGGACAGCGGCTGGAAGCCATTGCCCAGGGCTTCAACGACAGCCAGGACGAATTTGTCGTGGTCCCAAGCTACAAGGGCACCTACCCCGAAACATTGACCGCCGCCATTGCGGCGTTCCGGGCCAATGAACAGCCGGCCATTGTGCAGGTCTTTGAAGTGGGCACCGGCACGATGATGGCCGCTGAAGGCGCCGTCAATCCGGTCTATCAGCTCATGGCCGACAATGGCGAGCCATGGGATCCGAGCGGGTTCCTGGCGCCGGTCACCGGCTATTACTCGGATACCGATGGCAACATCCTGTCCATGCCATTCAACTCGTCCACGCCCATCATGTATTACAACAAGGATGTGTTCGCGGCGGCGGGCCTCGATCCGGAAATGCCGCCCAAGACCTGGGCCGAGCTGGAAACGATGAGCCGGCAGATCATGGAATCGGGTGCGGCGCCCTGCGGCTTCACCTCGGGCTGGATTTCATGGGTGCAGCTCGAAAATCTCTCGGCCATCCATGACCAGCCCTATGGTACGCTGGAAAACGGCTTTGGCGGATTGGGCACCGAGTTCACCTTCAATGGTCCGGTGCAAGTCAAACACTGGGAGAACCTCAAGAACTGGGCCGATGAAGGCCTGTTCGAATATGGCGGCCCAGTGGGGGGCGGCGATGCGCCGCCGAAATTCTACTCACAGGAATGCGCTATCTACATGAACTCTTCGGCCTCGCGCGCCGGCGTGATCAACAATTCAGGCGATTTCGAAGTCGGATTCGCGCCCCTGCCCTACTATGACGACGAGATCGAGGACCCGAAGAATTCGATCATTGGCGGCGCGACGCTGTGGGCGCTGAATGGCAAAGACCCGGCCGTCTATGAAGGCGTTGCCCAGTTCTTCACCTATCTCTCGAGCCCGGAAGTCCAGGCCGAGTGGCACCAGGCAACCGGGTACCTCCCGATCACCAATGCTGCCTACGAGCTGGGCCAGGAACAGGGCTATTACGAAGCCAATCCGGGTTCGGACATCGCCATCAACCAGATCACGCGCGGCACGCCTTCAGCCAATTCCAAGGGTATCCGCTTCGGCAACCTGACCCAGGCCCGCACCGTGGTGGATGAAGAATTCGAAGCCCTGCTTTCGGGCAGCAAAACCGCCCAGGAAGCTCTGGACGCTGCCGTTGAACGTGGCAATCAGATCCTGCGCGACTTCGAAGCCGCCAATAGCTGAACCTCCCCGGATTGTGCCGCTGACCGCATGCGGGACAATCCACCCGGGCGGCCCACAAGCCGCCCGGACCTTCCAGTCGTGACCATCGGGGGAGCTCTCGGCCCATGCAAACCAAGCGCACAATCTTTCCAAACAAGCTGTTGCCCTATGCGCTGTTGGCGCCGCAACTGGCCGTGACGCTGATCTTCTTCATCTGGCCCGCCGCCCAGGCGGTCAAATCGTCCTTCGAGCGCGAGGACCCGTTCGGGTTCCGAACCACATTCATCTGGTTCGAGAACTACACGCGACTGTTTTCCGAACCGGGCTATCTCAACTCGCTCACCAAAACGGCAATATTCGCGGTTTCGGTGACGCTGCTGTCGATGAGCCTGTCGCTGTTGCTGGCGGTGGCCGTGAACCGGGTTCTAAAATCCAATCGTGCCTACACGACCCTTCTGGTGTGGCCCTATGCGGTGGCACCGGTGGTCGTGGGTATCCTGTGGTGGTTCATGTTCAACCCCACCATCGGCATTGCACCCTACATGCTGCGGGGCCTCGGGATCGACTGGAACCATCGTGTCGATGGCAATCAGGCGATGATCCTCGTCGTGATCGCCGCAAGCTGGAAGCAGATTTCGTACAATTTCCTGTTCTTCGTGGCCGGGCTGCAATCGGTACCGCAATCGCTCAACGAGGCGGCGGCCATTGATGGCGCCGGTCCCTTCAAGCGGTTCTGGACTATTGTCTTTCCGCTTCTCTCGCCGACGACGTTCTTCCTGCTCATCGTCAACATCAACTACGCCATGTTCGACACGTTTGGCCTGATCGACGCAACGACAAATGGCGGGCCGAACCAGGCCACAAACATCCTCGTCTACAAGGTTTATGCCGACGGTTTCCTCGGCCTCAATATCGGATCCTCGGCCGCCCAATCGGTCGTGTTGATGCTGATCGTCATCGCCCTCACAGCAATCCAGTTCCGCTATATCGAGCGGCGCGTCCAATACTAAGGAGCCAAGAAAATGGTCGAAAATCGCCCCTGGCTCAGCCTGCTCACCCATCTGGTGCTGATCGTCGGCGTCGTCGTTGTCGTCTTCCCGGTTTATCTCGCCTTCATCGCCTCAACGCATGGCAGCGGCGACTTCATGCGCGGGCTCGTGCCCTTGCTGCCCGGCCCGCACATGCTGGAAAACTATGGCCGCATGCTCACCCAGGGCATCTCCACGGCCGGCGCGCCACCGGTCTCGATCATGCTGATGAATTCGACGATCATCGCCATCGTGATTGCCGTGGGCAAGATCGCCATTTCGCTGCTCTCGGCCTATGCGATCGTGTTCTTCAAGTTTCCGTTCCGGCTGCTGGCGTTCTGGACAATTTTCATCACGCTGATGCTGCCGGTCGAAGTGCGCATCATCCCGACCTTTGCAGTGGTGGCCAACCTTGGATTGCTCAACTCCTATGTCGGGTTGACCTTGCCCCTGATTGCCTCGGCTACCGCCACGTTCCTATTCCGTCAATTCTTCCTCACCGTGCCGGATGAGCTGATGGAAGCGGCGCGGGTAGATGGTGCGGGGCCCATGAAGTTCTTCCGGGACATCCTGTTGCCGCTGTCGCGTACCAATATCGCGGCGCTGTTCGTGATCCTCTTCATTTATGGCTGGGTGCAGTATCTCTGGCCGCTGCTGGTGACCACCGACAGCCGCTATTACACCGTGGTCATGGGCATCAAGCGCCTGGCGGCGACCGCCGATTCCGAACCCCTGTGGAACCTCGTCATGGCCTCGGTGATCCTGGCCATGCTGCCCCCCGTCCTTGTCGTCATCTTCATGCAGCGCCTGTTCGTCAAAGGCCTCGTGGATACGGAGAAATAAGCCATGGCTACGATCGACCTGATCGACCTCAAGAAGAACTACGGCAATGTCCCGGCCGTCAAAGGTGTCAATCTCAAAGTTGCCGATGGCGAGCTGATCGTGCTGGTTGGACCATCGGGCTGCGGGAAATCGACGCTGCTACGCATGGTGGCCGGGCTCGAAACCGTCACGTCCGGCCGTATCGAGATCGGTGGCAAGGATGTGGTGCGTGCCGAACCTGCCGAGCGCGACATTGCCATGGTGTTTCAGAATTATGCGCTTTATCCGCATATGAGCGTGCGCGGGAACCTGGAATATGGACTGAAGAACCGCGGCACGCCGCGCGGGGAAATCGATCGCCGGGTCCAGGATGCGGCAGACATTCTCGAAATCGGACCTCTGCTCGACCGTAAGCCGCGTCAGCTTTCGGGGGGGCAGCGGCAACGCGTCGCCATGGGTCGCGCGATTGTGCGCGAGCCGGCTGCGTTTCTGTTCGACGAACCCTTGTCAAACCTCGACGCCAAACTGCGCGTTCAGATGCGGGTGGAAATCCGGCGGCTGCAACGCCGTCTCAAGACGACCAGCCTCTATGTGACGCACGACCAGCTCGAAGCCATGACCCTGGCCGACCGGCTGGTGGTGATGAATGGTGGCCTGGTCGAGCAGATCGGCACGCCCACCGAGGTCTATGACCGCCCGGCCACGCTGTTCGTCGCCGGCTTCATTGGCTCACCGCCGATGAACCTTATCCCTGCAGCCTCCCTCTCGGCTGGCGAAAATGCGGGGACGCTGCGACTGGGCGCGGAAACCGATATTGTCGGGTTGCGGCCGGACCAGCTCTACATCGCGCGGCCCGAGGGGGACGTCCTGACACTCGCGGGCACGGTGGAATTGCTTGAGCCGGTCGGCGGCGAGAGCCATCTGCATGTTCAAATCAACGGAACGGAACAGCCGATCATTCTGACGGTGCAGGGACGGCCGAAACTGGCGGAGGGCGACACCATCACGGTCTATGCCCGCCCGGAGGATATCCATCCGTTCAACCAGCAAACGGGCCGACGGACAGACGCCAACTAGACCGCGGCAAGCAAAGGCATACTTGGACGCTCCAACACGCATCATGACAGTCGAAACCATGCCAGGACCCAGACCAGACCAAGTGCACGCCCATCGCGGAGCCTCGGCCCTCGCGCCGGAAAACACCATTGCGGCGTTCCGCAAGGCCGCCGAACAGGGGGCAAAATGGGTCGAGCTGGACGTTGCCCTGTTGAGCGACGGGACCCTGGTGGTGATCCATGACGTCACGATCGATCGCACAACGTCGGGAAGGGGCGCGCTGGGTGACATGCGGCGCGCGGACCTGGAAGGTCTGGATGCCGGGAGCTGGTTCGATGTCAAGTTTGTCGGGGAGCCGCTGCCAACCCTTGACGCGGTCATCGCAGAACTGGGCAAGCTTGGCCTCAATGCCAATGTCGAGATCAAGCAGCACGCCCATCATCGGTCGCTGGATCAATTGGTGCAAACGGTGCAGGCCGCCATCGCCCGGCGCGCATCGCAGACCGAGATCATGATTTCCAGCTTCGATCCGGCGGCCCTTCAGGCCATGCACACGCTGGAGCCGGAGCTGGAAATGGCCATGCTTTGGGGGCGTCCGCCCGAGGACTGGGAAGCGCAACTGGCTGCCATTCCCGCCCGCACCATTCACATGCATTTCAAAGCGCTGAGCATTGGCCTGTTGGAGGAGACCAGCAAGCGCGGCATCAAGGTACGTGCCTGGACCTGCAACAATCCGGTGCAACTGGTTTCATTCTGGGATGCCGGGCTGGCCGGCGTCATTACGGACGATCCCAGCCTGTTCCTCCCATAGCAAAGGGCGCCCCGGTCATGCTTTCGGACCGACAACGAGATATGTTGACTCTGATAGAGGCGGAAGGCGCTCAATATATTGAGCAGCTCGCGGCGCGTTACGAACTGACCACCCAGACGATCAGGCGCGACATCAATGCCCTCTGCGACCTTGGCTATGCACGGCGCTTTCATGGCGGGGTGGACGTGCCCGTCGGCGCCCGCAATATCTCGGTCAACGCCCGCGCGGCCCTCAACAGCGATGCAAAGCAGCGCATTGCGCGCCGCGTCGCTGAAGCCATTCCGGATGGCTCGACCGTGTTTCTGGGCATTGGCACCACAGTGCAGTTCGTGGCGACGGCCCTGCGTGACCATAAGAGCCTCAGGGTCGTCACCAATAATATGGATGTCGCCCTGACCCTGAGCGACGCACCACAAATCGAGGTGCACATGACCGGGGGCATCATGCGCCATAATGACCGCGACGTCGTGGGCGCTGACGTGCTGCACTACTTCGACAAGTTCTATGCGTCGCATGCCGTGATCGGCGCGGGCGCGCTCAATGCCGGCAAGGGCATATTGGACTACAGCTATTCAGAAGCGCAGGTGACCATGAAGCTGGTGGAAAATGCACGCCAGCAGTATCTCGTGGCAGACATGAGCAAGTGGTCGCGGGATGCGTCTGTGCGGGTGGTACCGTTTTCGGCCGTCTCGCATTTCTTTACCGACGCCCTGCCCGATCAGGATCGCGTTCAAAAGAGCCTTGAGACGTCGGGTATCCGGGTTGAGTTGTGCGGGAGTGATTTGTGAGTTTTCGCGGCCCCTCTCCGCAGCCGGCCGAGCTGCGCAGCGTGCGCTACCTGTTCACCGATGTCGACGACACGCTGACCACGGGTGGACGCTTGCTGCCGCAGACCTTCCAGGCGCTGTGGGACCTACACAATGCGGGGGTGGCAGTGATCCCGGTGACTGGTGGCTCGGCGGGCTGGTGCGAACACATGGTGCGGGCCTGGCCGGTTGCCGCGGCGATCGGAGAGAGCGGCGCTTTCCTGATGATCAGCGAAGGCAATACGGCACAGATACAGTTCTGGGAGGACGAGGTGCTTCAGGCGCGTCGGCAGCAGCACCATCTCGAGGCCGTGCGCCCTCTGCTGGGCGCGTTCCGATTTGCCCATGACCAGAGGCTCAGGGTCGCCGATGTTGCCATAGACATCGTGGGCAAGACACGATCGGACGTCGAAGCGCTGGCGCAGCGGATCCGGGAGATCGGCGGCACCGTCGCCATAAGCTCGGTACACATCAACACCTGGATCGGCGAGTACAACAAGCAGACCATGAGCGAGCGCCTGCTGGCTCAATGGGGCATCTTGGGCCAGGCGATCACAGACAGGGTGAGCTTTGTGGGGGACTCGCGCAATGACGCGCCCATGTTCGCTATGGTGGCCAAGTCCTTTGGCGTGGCCAATATCATACCAGTTCTTGAGTATCTGCCTGCCGCGCCGCGCTGGATTTCCCGCAGCGAAGCCGGGTTCGGTTTTGTCGAAGTGGCTCGCGCCATCATCGCTGCGCGAAATGACCAGGAGCCGTCATAGCTCCGGCAGGCTGCTTCAGACTTGCCCCCTCCCAGGAAGGGCGCAGGCTTATGACAAATCTGAAGGCAATCGAGCCTTCCCACCACATGGGGAAATTGGTGCCCCATTTGTTGTTGTAGAGATTGAAGCGCGCGGCGGATGACCAGTCGGGCCGTTCGGGCTGGAAGGGCATGAAGGGGACGCCGGCAGGCCCGACCAGGGCGCAATCCAATGGCGTGATATGCATCGAGGCTCCAGGGCCCTGTAGATCCAGCGCCTCGATCGCCTGCAATTGGCCGCCCGCCTGGCGCACCTGATTGGCGCTATCGTGCCAAATGCCCATCTTTTGCAGACGGACCGCAGAAATCGCATCCGGACGGATATGCAGGAAGCCAGCTTCGGGCATGCGATTGGCCGGCTTATCGCGCAGGATGAGCGTCAGTTCGAGCCAATCGCCCTGCCCTTTGATCGCAATTTCTACATTGCGCGCGGCGCCCAAGTTCTCCGCCGCGTCACCCGGCATGAGGAGGACTGCGCGATTGCCCTGGGCGACGCCCTGAAGCGTTGGGGTGAAGGTGCCAGTCCGCGCGGTGCGCGCATGGTTCAATCCCGGCTTGTCGTGATCGAGCACGGCCCAAGCCGCACGGTGCAGCAGATAGCTGTCCAGGTGCTTTTGCAGCTCCGCGCTGTCATAGCTTTCGTGCCGGAAGCCGATCAGCGATCCGCCCTGCCCCGAGATGGTCAATCCGCTTGCGTTGGTGAGGCTGGTAATGTCGCCTGTGGCGGGGTCCAGCCTGGCCGACCACCCGGCATGTTCCAGCGTTGTGCCCTCGACTGGCGAAGCCACAGCCGCATCGGGTTCCAAGGCCATAATGGCCTTGTCTGCGGCAGCTCTATCCTCGTCCGCCAGATGATCCAGCGCCTGGTCGAGATAGGCGCGCTGTTCGGCCCATGACTGCTCGGCATAGGCAAAGCGGTAGTCCTGCGCGCGCGCGATCTCGAAATCGGCACGGTCCCAGGCCTGCTCATCACGAAGATAGGTCTTTATGTCGATGCCCCAGGTGTGTTCGGGCACCATTGTCAGGCCGCGACCAAAGGCGAGACGCTGCTCGTCGAGCGTTTCGAAACCGTCATAGACCCGCTGCAGCGCCCTGAAACGCGCCAGCTTGTGCGGGTCGCTGGCGGTGCCATGGACCCAGCTATCGCCAATTTCGGCGGTGATGACCGGCAATGTTTCGCGTCGGGCCCAGATTTCGGCACCGAAGGCGTCCAGGGTCGAGGCCAGAATTACCGCATCGGGATGCTCGCCCTGCAGATGTCGGATGGCCTCGACGGCCTGTCCGACGCTTTGCGGACCCATATTGTCGTTGGTATGCGCAAAGCTGAGCCCCATATCCTCGCCCGCGGGGAAATCGGTGGCACCGTAAGACCCTTGATACATAACGACAATTTCTTCGCCTCCGGGCGCTTGCCAGCGGAACATTGGCGGCACGTCGGGGACCGGGCTAGCGGTGTTCACGCCCAAATGCAGGAATTGCACGCCAGCCTCGGCCAATAGCGGCACGATGCCAAGCGTGTGTCCGGGCACATCGGTCATTTTCGCGGCAATCGTCTTTCGGCCGAAACGCTGGTCGAGTGCCTGTGCATAGCTCAGCCCGGCGCGAAACAGCGCAGGTGACATCAGCTCAGTATGGGTGGTGAACGGCAAGGCGTGCCAGGTGATCAATCCGCGCTCGATTGCGCGCTCGAGACGCTTCACCCGCGCTGCATCCTGCGAGTGGAGGTGATCCCAGATCAGCCAGGCCCCGGTGGTCCAGATGAACTGCGGATTGCCCGGCTGCTCGGCAAAGAAATGCTCGCCGGTCGCAATCGCCTGCGGGATGAACTGGTCATGATATTGCCGGCGCACCTTGGCCGCGTGATCGGTGAACCCGATATCGAGATGAGTCTTGAAGACCAGGTGAATGCGTTTCTCAGTCATTTCAAGGTCTCAACCAACGGTGCCGCGCACAACCAATCGCGTGCTCAGGGTTTCTTCTAGGCCAGGAGAATCGGGCTCATTGAGCCGGCGCAGGATCAGTCGCACGAGCGCCCGCACGCGCGCTTCAAGGTCGAACTTGACCGTGGTGAGATTGTAACTTTTCCAGTTCGCCTGGGCGATGTCGTCGAAGCCAATGACACTGACATCCTGGGGCACGCGCAGGCCCAGTTCATGGCGCAGAGCATCGAGCGCCCCGAAGGCGCTCACGTCATTGGCGGCAAAAATGGCGTCGGCGCCACCGGCGACCTTGAACAGGTCGATGGTGGATTGAAAAGCCGCTTCATATCCGAAATCTCCGGCCATCTGTATTGGCGGGGCCAGTCCACGCTCGTTCATAATAGTGCGAAGCATGGTTTCCCGGGCCGCGCTGGCGCGGGACTTGGTCTTGCCCGCCAGATAGGCGATGCGACTGGCGCCAAAGCCCTGCAACAGCGCGATAGCCTGCTCAATGCCGTCACGTTGCAGGATATTGAGCCGGTCAAAGACAGGGCCAGGTTCTGCTGGAGATGCCACGCCGGAATGGGGATAGTCGACATAGATGGGCACCGCGCGGTCAAGAAAGCGGGTCAGGATCTGCGGTTTCACGTTTTCGACGAAAGCGATCACCGAGTCCGGGTTGAAACCGCGCATGTAGGCCAGCAATTGCTCGTCCATGGAATAGTCGGTGCGAGTCTTGAACAGCAGCGTGGCAAAACCCTCATTCTGCAAGGCCGACGTCAGGGTATCGATTTCCTGGCTTTCCCAATAGCTGCAGACGTCGGGCACGATCACCCCGATCAGATGCGAGCGGCCGCTGACCAGGGTGCGCGCTGCCCTGTCGGGAAAGTAGTTCAGTTCCCGCGCAATCCTGAGAATAAGCTCGCGCTTGTCGGGACGAAGCGAGGCATTGGGGTTGAAAGCGCGCGAAACCGCCACCCGGGAGACATTGGCCCGTTCAGCAACCATTTCTGCGGTGGCACGCGCCATCCGCGTGGCCGGAATCTCGGTCATGGCCGCCTTGCTCCAGATTGACAGCGTGTTCAAAACTACTGTCTAGTTCAGTCCGGCTGTACCACCGGTTAACAACCAAAAATAGTCAGTATCAGTGACATTCTGCTGGTTTCACGACGATCAAATGACAAACCGGCGCAAGCCATAATGACGAACAAGATGCACACGCTTTCATTTAGCTGTCATCTGACCCGCATATGGAGGGCGGGTCGCCGCGGGCCGAGGGCTCGCTTTTACGGGAGAGGAACCCCATGAAGAAGACACTTCTGACCGCCAATCTGACGGTTCTCGCCGCCGCCCTGATGGCCAGCAGCGCCCTCGCGGCTGATCTGCGCATCCTGACGGCTGTGACCGGTGGCAAGGACGCCGCCGAGCACGAACAGTTCGTCGCCGAACTCGAAGAGCATCTCGGGCTCGACATCGAAATGGTCAAGCCGGCCTCGGACTACAACAATGTGCTGTTCACCTCGTTGGCCAGCGGTGAGCGCTACGACCTGATCTACGGCGACTCGAGCATGCTCCCCGGCCTGATCGATCAGGGCGCAATCACCGACATGACCGACATGGTCTCTGCCTCCGCAGTTCTGTCGGACGAAACGGCCATTCCGGCCGGCGAATGGGCCCTGTTCGACATTGACGGTCGCAAATGGGCCGTGCCGAACAAGTTCGAAGGTGGCACCCTGCCCACCATCCGCCAGGATTGGCTGGAAGAATCGGGCATGGAAACGCCCGTGACGCTTGATGACTGGACCGCCTTTTTCAAATGGGCGCGGGACAACAAGGACGGCGCCTACGGTCTTTCGACCTCCAAGCTCTATGACATTCAGGGCTTCATGTCGGCTGCCGGCATCAAGGCCGGCTATGTCATGGAAGACGGCAAGCGCACCATTCCCTATGCGACCGATGGCGCTGCTGAAGTCTATGACTGGTTCGCCATGCTCTCCGAGGAAGGCCTGCTGGACCCCAATTTCGTGACCAATGGTTCGGGTGAATTCCGTAACCTGTTCATGACAGATCGTGTCGCAGCGGTGACCTATTGGGACGCCTGGGTCGGCCTGTTCAACAACATCATGGCTACTGACCATCCGGACAGCAGCTTTGAGGCCAAGGGCGTCGCCGGTGTTCCGGGCCCAGATGGCGATATCATCCTGCGTCGCGGCAATGCATCGCTCTGGATGATGCCGGCCAATGCCGAGAATCCGGAAAATGCCATCAAGTTCCTGGAATTCTGGCATTCCGAACCAGGCTATGTCCTAGGCACGCTGGGCGTTGAAGGCGTGGACTACACCGTTGCCGCCGACGGCAGCTACGAGCTGACAGAGCAGGGTCAGGCCCACGGCATGGACCACGGTGCGCCCCGCGTCACCTCCACCACCTGGGAACACCCCTTCCCCGCCCTTCCAGGCGTTGAAGAGGCTCAGGAGATCATCATGGAGCACGCTTCGACCGAGTATCTGCCGGCCGAATGGAGCGAGGCACAGCCCATCGTTGAAAAGCATGCCTTCCAGGCCATGCTGGGCGAGGTCACCGGCGCAGAGGCCGTATCCGCCATGCACGCCGAACTGCTGGCTGCTGGCCTGATCGACGAATAAGCGTCCGGCGAGGCGCGGGCCCGAGCCCGCGCCTCGCTCACCCCTAGTCAAAGGTTTCGCCATGCTCGACCGCATCCGCCGGCATTGGATGTTGTATCTGCTGATTGCGCCGATCCTGGCCTATTTCTGCGCTTTCCTATTCTACCCGATGGCGCAGGGCATCTTCCTGTCGACCCAGAAAGCTGGGCTGCTGGGGCCTGTCGGATTTATCGGTTGGGACAATTACGCCAAGGTGTTCTCCACCCCGGCGGTCTGGCAGGCGATCTGGAATACGCTGATCATCGCCGCTGGCATCACCATTGTAGGCACACTGCTGCCAATCCTGCCGGCCATCGCTCTGCTGCAGATCACCCCGGATTGGCTCAAACGCGGCTTTCAGACCGCCATCTACACGCCATATCTGTTGAGCTGGGTGATCATTGTCGGCATCTGGCTCAATACGCTCTCGCCAGTCGGGCTGGTCAATTCGGTTCTCGAAGGCGTCGGGCTGATCGATGCGCCGATCAATTTCTTTGCCGACCCGTTCTGGGCCCGGCCCATGGTGATCGGGTTGACCGTATGGAAGGATGTGGGTTTTCACGCCCTCATCTACCTGGCCGCCCTGCTTTCGCTTAGCCCGGACATCCTCGAGGCCGCCGATATCGATGGCGCCAATGACTACAAGAAGATCCGCGACATCCTGCTGCCGCACCTGATGCCGATGATCAAGGTGGTCTTCCTGATCACCCTGCTGGGTTCGCTGCGCACCTTTGACTCTGCGTTCCTGATGCTCAATGGCCGGACTGCAGACCAGATCAGGACGCTGGCGATCTTCACCTATGAGCGCGGCATCCTCAATTTCGACCTGGGCCTGGCCAGTGCCGCCGGCGTGGTGCTGCTCGTCGTCTCCCTGCTGATTTCCGGCGTTGCGCAAGTCGTGACGCGGACCGAGCGGGAGAACTGAGATGCTGCGTTCCCCGTCAATCCGCATTCTGTCCTATGTGATCCTGCTGTTCCTGGCAGGAACGATGATCATCCCGCTCTGGACAGTGGTGGCCACGGCTTTTTCGACCAAGTTCGGCTCCCTGCAGGCGGGCATCAACCTCTGGCCCAATCCGATCTCGTTCGAGGGTTTCGATACGCTGTTCCGGCGGCTCAACTTCGTGCTGCCCTTTGCCAACACGCTCTATGTCACCGTGGTTGGCACGGTGGCGCATGTGTTGCTCTCGGCGCTCGGCGGTTATGTGCTGATCCAAGAGGACCTGCCGGGCCGCAAGATCATCGCCGGTGTTATCCTGCTCACGCTGACTATTCCCACCCAGGTGATCCTGGTGCCGCTGTTTGTCGTGTTCAAGCAATTCATGCTGCTCAACACGCTGCTGTCCCTTATTGTGTCGGAGCTGGTGTCTGCCTTCTCGATCTTGTTGATGAAGACCTATTTCGAACAGGTGCCCAAATCGATGGTGGAGAGCGCGCGGATCGATGGCGCGGGCCATTTCAAGCTGCTCAAGGACTTCTACCTGCCGCTGGCCCTGCCTGGCGTCGTGACCGTGGCGGCCTTCCAGATCGTGCACAAATACAATCTGTTTATCGAGCCGCTGTTGTTCATCAATGACCCGCAGAAAATCACGCTGCAGATTGCCTTGCAGTCGGTGATCCAGGGCGAGAGTTCGACCTCGACGAACGACTTCATCGCCCCCAATGTCACCATGGCCGCCATTGTGGTAGCGCTGGTGCCGCTGCTGATCTTCTACCCCTTCATGCAGAAATACCTCATCCGCGGCCTGACGGTCGGCGGGGTGAAGGAATAGCCCTGGAAATGCCCATGCAGGTGACCGCCCGCGTCACGCGCGCCGATCAGGCCGCCAATCCATATTTCTATGTTCCGTTCGAGGTTCCGGAAGGCACGACACGGATCGATGTGACGCTGGACTATGCAAAGTCTGCGGATTGTATCATCGATCTGGGAGCCTTCGATCCGCGCGATACCGGCTACCCGACTGCAGAGGGCTTTCGCGGCTGGAGCGGCGGTGCGCGCAGCAGCTATTTTATCGCCACGGACGATGCGACGCCGGGCTATGTCCATGGCCCGATCCCGGCAGGCCGGTGGACTGTCATATTGGGCCTGTATCAGGTTCCCGAGGCGGGCGCAGAAGTGCACGTGACGGTGACGCTGGATGCATCGCCGCGCCCTTTGACGCCCCAGCCGCCCCGGACGTTCCCGATGCGAAAAGGCGCCGGCTGGTACAGGGGCGATCTGCACTGCCACACCTTTCACTCCGATGCGAAGGGGGCGCCGGAGACCCTGCATGCGGCGGCCCGCCAGGCCGGGCTGGATTTCCTTGCCATCACCGACCACAACACCATCACCCAGCGCCGCTATTTCCATCCTCATTCGTCGCCGGATCTGGTTTTCGTGCGGGGCATGGAGGTCACCACCGCGGTCGGGCACGCCAATGTGTTCGGCGTGGATGAATGGATCGACTTCCGCATGACCAAACCGTCCGACGCGCATGTGCTGGAACGGCTGGTGCACGAGAAGGGCGGCCTGCTTTCGATCAATCACGACAAACCGGTGATCCCTTGGGACTATGAAATGCCTGCCGCCGATTGCCAGGAAGTCTGGCAATCCACCTGGCTGGATCGAAACTGGATATCTCTCGAGCGCTATCAGCAGCGCCTCGCCGGCGGCATGCGGCTCTCGGCCATTGGCGGCTCGGACTTCCACCAGCCAGCCGATCTGCGGCCGGAGGGACCGCTTGTGCTGGCGCGGCCGACCACCGTGCTGTTCCTGCCCGAATTGAGCGAGGACGCCATTCTGGCCGCGATGAAGGCGGGACATGGTTATGTCACCGAGAGCCCGAATGGACCGCATCTGGAGATCCGGTGCGGCAATGTGGTGATGGGCGGGGAGACCGACGAAATCACCACCTTGGACGTTGACGTTCGTGGCGCCAAGGGCGACGCGCTGATCTTGGTCGACGCGACGGGCCCAATTGCCCGAATGGACATTTCCAGCCCTGACTGGCGAACCAATATTGCACTGGAGAACCCGGTTGGATTTGTGCGCGCGGAGATTGTCGCCGAGGCGAGCCGACAGGGTCTGATCGAAGACCTGCTAGCCCTGGGTCTCGGCAAATCCGCCGTTGCGGCGGATCCGGCCGTTGCCGAGCAGCCCATTCGCCGGGCGTTGAGCAACCCGATCTATCTCCGCAACACCTGAGATTCACCCGCAGGATAGGGATCGACGCGGGCGCAGAATGCACTACACTTCCCCTTGGAGGATAAGCGGTCACGGTTCTCGTCGGCCGGACAAGGAGGGAGACAAACATGGATCACGAAGAAGACCCCGGGCTCGATTTCATCGAGGGCTTTTCGCTGCTGGCCGGCGCCATATGGATTATTGGCGCACTGGTGCTTGGCGCCATGGTGATGATGGGGTTGGGGCGCGTCTAGACGCTTGTATCCGGACTGCTTGTTCTGAAATCGTCGCTACGCTCGACACAGGCCGCATAAAAGGCACCCAGGCGCGTATCGACCGCCAGGGCAGCGCGGCGACAGGCGTCAAGGCTGCGGGCCGGATCGGCGCCCGCTCCGAGGGTGGCCGTCAAGTCCCGATGGGCGGTTTCGAGGGCGGCGAACGCCTCGCTCTGGCGCATGGTGCTGTCGCCGACCAGGATATGGATCGGTTCGCGGCCAGTCATGCCCTTGAGTTCAACAGCGCCTGCGGGCAATAGCGCTAGTTCGGCCGCCGCTGCGGCGGTGGTTTCGGTGACCAGAATGTCATAGCCGACGGCACGGCAGCTTCCCTCGATGCGGCTGGCAACATTGACTGTGTCGCCGATGCAGGAATAGTCGAAGCGGCGCTCAAACCCCATATTGCCCACTAGCGCCGGACCGGTGGCGATGCCAATGCCGATGGCGATGGGCTCGTTGCTGGCGGCGTTGAGCCGTTCAAGTGCCTCGCGCATGGCCAAGGCAGCCAGGCAGGCGCGCGATGCGTGGCGCTCGACATCGACAGGGGCGTTCCAGAAGGCCATGACGGCATCGCCCATGAACTTGTCGATCGTTCCCTGTTCATTGACGATCGCCTGGCCCAATGCGGCAAAGAGCCGGTTGAGAATCGACACCAGCCCGGCCGGCGTGGTGCGTTCGGCCAGCGCCGAGAAGTTGCGCACATCGGAGAACATCACCGTCAATTCGCGCAGATCCCCGCCGAGTTTGAGCAGCCGCGCATCGGCCTCGATGCGGGTCAGCAAGGATGGCTCGACATAGTGGGCAAAGGCCCTCCGGATGCGGCGGCGGTCGGCATCGGTGACCGCAAAGCGGAAAAAGGCCATGGCGGCATAGAGCAGCAGCGCGCCGAACAGGGCAAAGCTGGGGTCAATCAACAGGCGCGGCTGGGCAAAGGCCCACCAACTTGCCGCCATCAGCACGCCGGCAATCAAGAGCGAGATGACGAGGCCGACGACTGGCCCTGTGATGATGACCGCCAGGACGATCAGCAGGCCCGCCACGGCGAAGACGATCATCTCCAGCCCACCGACCCAGTCGGCCCGGTCCAGGAAGGTGCCGGTCAGCATCTGCTCAAGTATCTGGGCATGGATGGACACACCCGGTACGGCCGTTCCCAATGCGCTGGCGCGAATGTCGAGCAGGCCGCTGGCCGAAGTGCCGACAAGCACAATGTGTCCGGCAATCTGCGGTGAGAGGTCACGATAGCCATCGGCCAAAAGTTCACGGGCCGGAACATAGATGTCGTCTGGCAGATGGCGATAATAGATCCAGAGGTCGCCGCTCGGCCCCGTTGGCACGGCGAAATCGCCAATGCGCAATTGTTCGACCGTTCCTGCCCCTGCGCTGTCGCCGATCACGACCAGGGTGGACACGCCGAGCGCCACTCGCAGGGCTTCAGCAGAAAGCGATGGCAGCACCGCGTCGCCATTGCGCCAGAGCATGGGCAGGCGGCGCGCCACCCCTGCCCCGTCCCGGTCGAGGCTGGCCACGCCAAGACCACGCGCCGCTTCGGCCAGGATTGGCAAGGGCTGGGCCGCACCGCCCAATTGCGGCACCTGTGCCAGAGGGTCATCGCCCGTCATCGCCAGCCCGGATTTCGGCTCCAGACCGGTCACCGCCGCGCGACCGCTTTGAGCAAGACTGAGAACGGTGGGTCCGGCAGAGAGCGCGGCGGCAAACATTCGGTCATAATCTTGGCCGCCATCGACTCTGGCAGAAGGCGACAGCCGATCCGGTTCGCTGAACAGCAGGTCGAATACGACAGCGGCCGCGCCCAGCTCGGTCAAGCGGTCGGACATGTCCGCCATGGTTGATCTTGGCCAGGGCCATTGTCCCTGCGCGGCAAGGGAGGTCTCGTCGATGTCGATGATGCGGATGGGCAGGTCGGGCGGGGCCTCGCGCGGCCGCAATTGCTGGAACAGATCGAAGGTGGTCTCGCGCGCGACCTGCACTGGATATGGATCGGCCGCGCGCAACAGCGTCAGTCCGGCAATGACCATCAGGCCAAAGAGCAGCGCCAGCCAGCCGCGCCTGCCCATGCGCTAGTTGTACCGGCCGTCGGCCACGACGGGGCGGCTACGTACCTCGCGGCGAAAGTCACTGGGGGACGTTCCCGACATCTTGCGGAAAGCCTTGTTGAAGGCACTCAGCGAGCCAAATCCGCTGTCCATGGCGACCGCGAGCACGCTGGTCTCGTCGCGCATCAGCAGCGCCTGCGCATAGGAGAGGCGCATGAGATTGATGTAGTCGTTCAACGTCATGCCGGTGCACTTCTTGAATACGGTCATGGCGTATTTGGGATGAATGTCGGCCGCCACGGCGATATCGACCGAATCGATCTCTTCGCGGAAATTGTCGGCGATAAAGTCGCAGATGCGCACCACGATGGGAGACGTGTGCTGGTCCAGCCCGCCATTGTCGGACACTGGCTGGGTTTCGGGCAGCAGGCGATAGGGCGAGAAGCGCAGCCGCTCGATGCGCAGAAGAAGTTCGTCCACGGCAAGGCTGGCCTTCATCGGATCACCGGAGCGGGCATAGTTGACCCAGCGCTCGAAGTTGACGGGGTCGGCCGCATCGGTCGCATTGGACAAGAGCGTCGCCCCCTGCATCAGCCGCGCTTGAACGTCCGCTGGCAGGCGGAGGCGAAAAAAATGGACCAGTGGCAAATGGCCCCCCGCATAGACTAGATCCTCGGAGGCGTCATCGAGCCGATGGGGTTGTCCACCCCAGAACAGGGCAAAATCCCCCGCCTCGAAGCGCGCTTCATGCCCGGCCATGTGGTAGTGCGCCCAGCCGCGCACGACATAGTTGACCTCGACCTGCGCATGCCAGTGGTCCGCCCGCATCAGGCGTGGCGTGGTATGGAACATCTGCAGCGTGGTCGGCAGGCGCTCGACCCCGTTGGTGCGCGGCTCATAAAAAATGCGAGTATCCATCTTACTTTCCGCCCGTTCCGCCTACCCGAAATCGGGGTATGCCACTTGCGGGCGCGCTAACTTAGAAATCACATGGCGCAAGAGCAATTGAAAAGCTTGTCTTTGGACACGCAGTTCACGCCGGCCGGGCAACGCTCCGACGACAACTTTGGATTGAGCATCGGGACCGTCCGAGAACGGCGTCGAATTATTCGACACGGTGCTCTGGTGAGGAAGAAGATATGACCGATAAGAAGATCCGCTGGGGCATTATTGGCCCGGGCAGCATTGCGAAGGCGTTTCGCGGCGGCCTGAACGACAGCCAGCATGGCGAGTTGGCGGCCATTGCCACGCGCAACCCGGACCGGCCGGGCCTCAAGGACAGCTTTCCCGAAGCCCGAATCGTGCACGGATATGAGGCGCTACTGGCGGACAACGAGATCGACGCGGTCTATATCGCTGTGCCCCATACCGGCCACGCCGAATGGGCGATCAAGGCCGCTGAGGCGGGCAAGCACGTGCTGGTGGAAAAGCCGTTCGCGCTGTCCGCCCATGAGGCGGACGCCGTGTTCCATGCCCATCGCAAGGCCGGTACATTCGCGGGCGAGGCGTTCATGTATCGCGTGCATCCGCAGGCGGCCAAGCTGATCGAACTGATTCAGTCCGGTGTCATTGGCGACGTTCGGATGATCCAGTCGAGCTTTGGCTTCTCGATGGGCAAGTTTCAACCCGAGCATCGATTGTTTGCATCCGCGCTGGCCGGTGGCGGCATCATGGATGTCGGCTGCTACCCGGTATCCATGGCGCGGCTGATTGCCGGGGCGGCGATGGGCAAGCCCTTTGCCGACCCGGTAAAGGTCTCCGGCGCTGCCACGCTCAATGCCGAAGGCACCGATGACCGGGCTGCGGCCATGCTCAGCTTCGAGAACGGCATCGTGGCGCAGGTCAGTTGCGCGGTGATGGCAAATCTCGACAATGTGCTGCGGATTCATGGCTCTGATGGGCGCATCGAGGTCCCCGATTTCTGGTTCGCCAATGGCGACCGCGACCAGGGACTGGGCCGCATCGACATCATCAAGGGGGGCCAGACCGAAACCATCAGCGTCGGGGCCGAACCGCATCTCTATTCCTATGAGGCGGAAACCGCCTCGCTGGCCATTCTCGCCGGCAAGACCGAGTTCGATGCACCTGGGATGAGCTGGAACGACACGCTGGGCAATCTTCGGGTGCTGGACAAATGGCGGGCCGATGCCGGTATCGAATTCTCGGTCGAGAAATCCGCAAACCGCGTCCATACACTGGACAACCGCCCGCTTGGCGCCAATCAGGGCATCATCCCCAAGCGCAGCATTCCGGGTCTGGAAAAGCAGGCCTCTGCGGTGGCGCTGGGCTTTGAAGATTTCAAGACCTTCTCGTCGGGCGCAATCCTGCTGGACGCCTTCTGGGAGAAGGGCGGAAATATCTTCGATACCGCCTTCATCTATGGCGGTGGCTACACCGAAAAGCTCTGGGGCGAATGGCAGAAACGGAGCGGCGTGCGTGAGCAGGCGGTGCTGATCGGCAAGGGCGCACATTCCCCGCTCGTCTATCCCGATGTGATCGCCAAGCAGCTTACCCAGTCGCTCGACCGGCTGCAGACCGATTATGTCGACATCTATTTCATGCACCGCGACAATCTCGATGTGCCGGTGGGCGAGTTCGTTGATGCCATGGATGCGGAGGTGAAGGCCGGCCGCATTCGCGGGCCATATGGCGGGTCGAACTGGACCAAGGAGCGCATGGACGAGGCGATCGCCTATGCCAGGGCCAATGGCAAGACCGCCCCTCAGGCGCTGAGCAATAATTTCGCCCTGGCCGAAATGCTCGACCCGATCTGGGCCGGATGCGTCACCGCGGCGACACCAGACTTCAAACAATGGCTGATCGACCGGCAAGTGACCAATTTCTCCTGGTCGAGCCAGGCGCGCGGCTTCTTCACCGACTTTGCCGGCCGGGACAAGCGCGACAATGAGGAGCTGGTGCGCTGCTGGTACAATGACCAGAATTTCGGCCGCCGCGACCGGGCGATCGCATTGGGCAAGGAGCTCGGCCATTCGCCGATCCATGTCGCCCTGGCCTATGTGCTGGCGCAGCCTTTCCCCAGCGTGCCGCTGATCGGACCGCGCCGGCTGATCGAGCTGGAAGACAGCCTCAAGGCCTTCGAGATCAAGCTGACGCCCGAACAGGTGCGCTGGCTGGAACAGGGCTGAGATACGAAAAAGGCCCCGGAGCGATCCGGGGCCTTTGCTCAGCCTTCTGCGAATTGGGCGATGGGTGTGGTTTTGGCGAGGTGAACCATGCGCAGCGCGGCCAGCCAGGCCAGCACCGCGAAGCCCACGGCCATGACGAACAATGGAATTATGGCGACAAGGATTTCGGCTTTGCCACTGGCCTGGGCATAGCCCGCCGCGTTCGCGGCGACACCAGCCAGAGCCGCGCCCAGCGCATTGCCTGCGGACTGGGTGGTCGGCAACAGGGCCGATGTCCGGTCTCGCTCTGCGTCCGTGCTGGCTTCCATGATGGTGAGCATGATGTAGCCATTGGAGATGCCAAACCCCATGCCGATGGCAAACTGGCCGACGATCAGGACCGGTAGCTGACTGGTTTCCAATGCGAACAGGACCGCGCTCAGGCCAAGCGCCAGAAGCACAGGACCGGTGCGGATCAGGATGCGCCGGGTGGCGCGTTTGCGCACATTGGCCACGGTCACCGATGAGCAGCTCCAGCCAATGGCCATGACCGCACCAAGGGCCGCAGCCAAGGTCGGGCCATACCCCCAGAGCTGCTGCAACAGCAGGACCAGATAAACTGCCGTGGCCGCGCCGGCGATCGGCATAAGCAGGAAGAGCCAGAGGCCCGAACCAACGGCGGTCTTGAGCGAAAACGCGTCCGGCGGCATCAGGCGCTCTGTGCTGCGCCGGTCCATCCAGACGGCAGCCACCAGGGCAATGGCTGCGCCCAGCAGGAGCAGGGTTGCCGAAGCGGGCGGGACGATGGCCGCAATCGCCACCAGCATGGTACCAGCGCCAATGGCGCCGAGGCGCAGACCCGGAAAGCCCGATGATCCGACGATCCTCTGACTGGCGGGCACCACCAGGAGCACCATGACCCCGAAGATCAGAACCAGCGGCACGTTGATGAGAAAGGCGGCACGCCAGGAAATCAACTCTGTCAGGGCCCCAGCTCCGGCGGGACCGCCAAAGGCCGCAACGGCCCAGACAACGGCCTGCATGCCGAAAACCTTGGGCACGAGGCGGCTGGGAAACAGTTCTGGAATAAGCGCAAAGCAGAGGGCCGCAACGACACCTTCGCCAAAGCCCTGGACGGCGCGCCCGACCAAAACCTGAGGCATTGACCCAGCGCTGGCGGCGATCAGCGTGCCTACCAGAAAGACGCTGGCCAGCCCGATCAAGGCCACGCGGGAACCGAGCCGCCGCTTGATCAGGGCTGCAGCGGCACCGCCGACAATGGCAAAGACCAGATAGAGCGTGGTGGCCCAGGAAATCACCTCAATGCCGCCCAGCTCCTGGACCGCCGAAGGCAATGCAGTGGCCGAGAGGAAGACGTTGAAGGCAAAGAGCGAGACGCCCAGCGCCAGGATCGTGGTGACCGAAAGGTAGCGAGGCCCAAAAATCTCGGCCCACCGGCCGTCGACAGTGTCAGACATAACGGATTCCAATTAAACAAGTTACTTCTTGTTTAATTGAATCCATGGCGATAGCCAACAGCTTTGTAGGCCGCATCTGTCAGGCGCGGATTTGCGCCCGCGCCCAGGCGAGAATGTCAGTGCTGGACATGGCACCCGACACCCGGCCCACCTCCCTGCCCTTGTCGAACAGGATCATGGTGGGGATGCCGCGAATACCGATGCGGCTGGAGAATTCCTGGTTCTGATCTGAGTTGAGCTTGAGGAAGCGCATCTCAGGCTGGGCCTGTTTCGCGGCGGCCTCGAATTGTGGCCCCATGATCCGGCACGGGCCGCACCAGGGCGCCCAGACATCAACCAATATTGGCAGTGAGGAGCGCTTGATCTGCCGATCCAGGTTCTGCCCTGTCACCTCGGCTGGTCCATCCCCGAACAGGGGCTGGCCGCAACTGCCGCATTTTCCGGCCAGCGCGTCGCGGCCGTCAGGCAATCGGTTGGTCGCCCCGCACTGGGCGCAGACAATGTGTTGCATCTTTAAGTCCTGCTATCGATCAGAAGGGCCGGCCAGCGTCGCACTCGTCGCCATCACACCACCCCGCCAATATGATATGGGTGGGGAGCCACCGAATTCACGCAATTTGCCGCAGCGCCAGAGGCAACACCTTGATCTGGGTCATTCGGCAGACGGGTTCTTGCGAACAGATTTTTCCTGTTGTTCGGGAAACGCGCACAGTTACACTCTTGTGCTTACTTGCGCCCGGCGACCGCTTGCCCTAGATGTGCTGGTGCAGGTTCGCCTGCATTGTTCTCAGGGCGGGGTGTAATTCCCCACCGGCGGTAAAGGCAGCGACGCCAAGCCCGCGAGCGCTCCCAAGGAACGGGAGGTCAGCAGATCCGGTGTAACTCCGGAGCCGACGGTCATAGTCCGGATGAAAGAGAACGGGACCAAACGCCTTTGCCGGCGTGCGCGGCTATTTGGCCGCGCTCATTCTGGCATGTCGTCTCCCGTAACCCTGAGGAAACTGGTTACGGAAAGGACGACAGATGAGCCAGATTTCCTCTACTTCACGTAGCGCCGCAACGTCGGGTGCCCTCTTCATGCTGGTGGCGAGTATCGCCTTTGCCGGCACCAATACGCTGCAATCGATTTTGCCTACGCCGATCGAGTATGGCGGCTTTGGGATGAGTTCGACCGGAATGGCCTTCTGGCAATATCTGATTGCCTCGGTCCTGGCCTTGCCGCTGATCCTGAGGATTGGGCTCTCCAATCTCAAGACCCGCCACCCGCTTGCCCATGAAGTTCGCGCCTTTGTCTCGGCGCTGGGCGTGCATGTATTTGTCTATGGCTTCGCCTCGGGCGTGCCGATCTGGCAGATGGTGACGTTGCTGGCAACTGGACCGCTTTTCATTGTCCTTGGCTCTACCCTGTTTCTTGGTGAGCGCGCCTCCACGGCACGGATTGTGGCGGCTCTGGCAGGATTTGTCGGCGCCATAATCGTTTCGGGTGTCGGAACCGAAAGCCTTGGCTGGCAGGCCCTGATCCCGATCACTGCCGCCGCACTTTGGGCTGGCACCGACGTTCTGACCAAATATCTGACACGCCAGGGCGAAAGCCCGGAAACCCTGACGGTTTCCCTTCTGGTGCTGATGACGCCAAACCATCTGGCCATCCTGCTGGTGGCCAATGCACTTTCCGGCGTTCTTCCCACCGCCATGGCACCGGGCTTCCCATTCGCCCTGCCGGACATGACCGGCTTGTGGCTATTGCTGCTGCTCGGCGCTCTCACTGCGGCGGCGCAATATCTGTTGGCCTTCGCCTACCGGGCCGCTGATGCGGTCTATCTGCAGCCCTTCGGCGATCTGAAAGTGCCGTTGAGCGGCCTGGTCGGTTGGGTTGCCCTCGGCCAGGTGCCTTCGATCTGGTTCTGGCCCGGCGCCGCCCTGATCGTGGGCGCTTCGGTGTTCATCTACTGGATCGAAAACCGCCAGGAGCCGGCCTCGCTGCAACCCGCTTAGGTCCTCCTTCCGCGATCCATCAAGGGCAGGACGGTCCACCGCCCTGCCCTTTTTGTTGCAGGGCGCGGCAAATTGTTCCAAAAATGGAACAGGCATTCCATGAGGATCAGATGACCGCCCAACTCCCGCCACGCGACTTCGAAAGCCTGCGTGCTGCCATTGTCGAGATGCGCGCAACCTTGCCCAAGCGGCTGATGCAGGTGGCCGGCTATGCCCTGGAACGTCCCGACGACATGGCCTTCGGGACGACAGCCAGTATCGCGCAAGCCGCACAGGTTCAGCCCTCAACCCTAGTGCGCTTTGCACAACACTTCGGATTTGACGGCTTTTCGGGCCTGCAGCAATTGTTCCGGGAAAGGCTGAAAGAGCGCAATGGCAGCTATGAGGACCGGTTGCGCCATCTCGAATCGGGTGGTGTGGCGGACACCGAAGGCGTTGCCATTCTCAACGGCTTTGTGGCAGCCGGTCATGACAGCCTGGACACGCTGGCCGATACAATTGACGCTGCAGCACTTGAGCGGGCCATAAGCATCCTCGCGCGCGCCGAGACCATCTACCTGATTGCACGGCGCCGCAGTTTTCCCATTGTCACCTATATGGCCTATGCCTTTGGCAAGCTAAAAGTGCCCTGCCGGGTGGTCAGCACCGCCATCGGCAATGACGATGATCTGTTGGCGCAGGCCAGCGCGGCCGACGCAGCGTTTGCTGTCAGTTTCTCGCCCTATGCGGCCGAAAGCGCAGCACAGGCACAGGCGCTAAGCGAGCGCGGCATTGCGGTGGTCGGACTGACCGACTCGGCCCTTTCCCCACTCGCAGCTAGTGCTGCAGTCTGGTTTGAACTGGTCGAGGCCGATCATGCCGGCTTTCGCTCGCTATCGGCTAGCATGGCCTTGGCCATGGCGCTGACCGTGGGCGTTGCAGAGCGGCGCCGGCAAGCCTGACGCAGCAGAGCCCGACATTCCATGAATGGAACAAACATTCTATCTTGAGAACCTGCGGAACTTGTGTTTCATTGATGAGGTCACCGCAACGGAGTTCTCGCCTTGTCCCTCGCCACTGACCAGATCCCGGACCGCTCTCTTGATGTCATCACCATTGGGCGCGCATCAGTGGACCTGTATGGGCAACAGATCGGGACGCGGCTCGAAGACGTAGGCAGCTTTGCCAAATCGGTTGGTGGATGCCCCACGAATATTGCCGTCGGCACGGCGCGACTGGGTCTCAAATCTGCGCTGATTACCCGGGTCGGCGACGAACAGATGGGACGCTTCATTCGCGAGCAACTCGCCCGCGAGGGAGTAGAGACTGGCGGGATCGTGACGGACCCGGAGCGCCTGACCGCCCTGGTCCTGCTCTCAGTGGAGAACGACAAGTCCTTTCCTCTGATCTTTTACCGCGACAACTGCGCCGATGCGGCACTCGAGGACAGCGATATCGACTCCGATTTTATCCGCTCGGCGCGGGCCGTGCTGGTAACGGGCACCCATTTTGCCAAGCCACACAGTGACAAAGCCCAGCGCAAGGCCATGCGGATTGCACGGGGCAGCGGCGCCAAGGTTGTATTCGATATCGACTACCGGCCCAATCTCTGGGGACTTGCCGGGCACGACGCCGGCGACAGCCGCTATATCGCTTCCGATACGGTTTCGGCACATCTCAAGACGGTGCTGCCCGAGTGCGATCTGATCGTGGGAACCGAAGAAGAGGTGCTCATTGCCTCTGGTGCCAGTGATCTTGAAACTGCGCTCAGGACGATCCGGAGCCTGTCCTCCGCCGTGATCGTCCTGAAGCGCGGCCCCATGGGCTGCATTGTCTATGACGAGGCCATTCCCGACGATCTCGAAGACGGGATCGTCGGCAAAGGGTTTCCCATCGAAGTCTATAATGTGCTTGGCGCAGGCGACGCCTTCATGAGCGGTTTCCTGCGCGGATGGCTGCGGGGCGAGAGCCACCAGACAAGCGCCACATGGGCCAATGCTTGCGGGGCCTTTGCCGTGAGCCGCCTGCTCTGTGCACCAGAGATCCCCACCTGGGACGAGCTGCAGTATTTCCTGGAACGGGGCAGCCCCGAGAAGGCCCTGCGCAAGGATGAAGCTATCAATCATGTCCACTGGGCCACAACCCGGCGGCGCGAGATACCCAAGCTGATGGCGCTGGCCATCGACCATCGCAGTCAGCTCGAGGACCTGGCAGGCGGCGACCCGCACAAGCTAGCCCGGCTGCCGCATTTAAAGGTTCTGGCGGTCAAAGCGGCGGCCCGGGTGGCCGATGGGCGCGATGGGTTCGGCATGTTGCTCGACGACAAATATGGCCGTGACGCGCTTTATGCCGCCGGCACGCTGCCCAATTTCTGGATCGCCAGGCCCATCGAATTGCCCGGTTCACGGCCGCTGCAGTTCGAATTTACGCAGGATCTCGGCTCGCGCCTGATCGACTGGCCGGTGGACCATTGCATCAAGGTGCTGTGCTTCTTCCATCCCGATGATGGCCAGGACCTGCGAGATGAACAGATCGGCAAGTTGCGTTCGGCTTTTGATGCGGCGCGCAAGATTGGTCGTGAATTGCTGGTCGAAGTCATTGCGTCCAAGCATGGACAGACCAATGATGACACGCTGGCCCGGGCACTGACCGAAATTTACGATGCCGGCATCAAGCCGGACTGGTGGAAGCTCGAGCCGCAAAAGAGCGAAGCGGCCTGGGCCGCCATTGATGGTGTCATCGAAACGCGCGACCCTTACTGTCGCGGCGTGGTGATGCTGGGCCTCGACGCGCCACAGGATGAACTGGCCGCAGGTTTCGCCGCTGCAAAGTCGGCGCGGAGTGTCAGGGGCTTTGCCGTGGGGCGGACGATCTTCGGTGAGGTCGCGCGCGACTGGCTGAATAACAAGATGAGCGACGAAGAGGCCGTGGCCGAGATGGCCAAAAGGTTCGGCGCGCTGGTAGAGATTTGGGAGCGGCCATGAGCCAGAATACAATCCGATTGACGATGGCGCAGGCCGTTGCGCGTTTCCTGAGCGTGCAGAAAACGGTGATCGATGGCGAGACTGTGCCGATCTTTGGCGGCGTCTGGGCCATTTTCGGGCACGGCAATGTAGCCGGGGTCGGCGAGGCGCTGCATGGCATCAAAGATGCATTGCCAACCTATCGTGGCCAGAACGAGCAGAGCATGGCGCATGCCGCCATCGCCTATGCAAAGGCCAATTTCCGGCGCCGATTCATGGCCTGCACCAGTTCCATCGGGCCCGGCGCACTCAACATGGTGACGGCGGCAGCGCTGGCTCATGTCAACCGCATCCCCGTTCTGCTGCTGCCCGGCGACGTGTTTGCCAATCGCCTGCCGGACCCGGTCTTGCAGCAGGTCGAGGATTTTGGCGATGGCACTGTTTCGGCCAATGACTGTTTCAAGCCGGTGAGCCGCTACTTCGACCGCATCACGCGCCCCGAGCAGATCATGCCCGCGCTGCGACGGGCCATGCAGGTGCTGACCGATCCCGCGGAATGCGGGCCAGTGACGCTGAGCCTTTGCCAGGACGTGCAGGCGGAAGCCTATGACTATCCGGAAAGTTTCTTTGCCGAAAAGGTCTGGAGCCCGCGCAGGATCATGCCGGATGCCGACGAGTTCGCGACCGCAGCAGCCGCGCTGAAACTGGCGAAGAAGCCGGTGATCATCGCTGGTGGCGGTGTGCTCTATTCACAAGCCAGTGAGAGCCTGGCGGCCTTTGCCGAGGCGCACGGCATTCCCGTGATGGAAACGCAGGCGGGAAAAAGCGCCCTGCCCCATGACCATGACCTCAATATGGGCAGCGTTGGCGTGACCGGCACATCGGCGTCCAATGCACTGGCAGAAGAGGCCGACGTGGTGCTGGCCGTCGGCACGCGGCTGCAGGACTTCACCACCGGGTCCTGGGCGCTGTTCAAGAACGAGGACCTCAAAATCATCGGTCTCAATGTCCAGGTGTTTGACGCCATGAAACACAATGCGCTGCCCATGGTGGCCGATGCGCGTGTGGGGCTGGAAGCTTTGGATGCGGCCCTTTTGGGTTGGCAGGTTGATTCCGCCTGGACCAGCAAGGCCTTGCGGGAAAAGGAAGATTGGCTGGGCGCGGCAGACGCGGCGCTGGCGGCCTCGAATGTGGAACTGCCCTCGGATGCCCAGGTCATCGGCGCAGTGCTGCGGGGCCGGGACAAGGCCACCCTGGTGTGTGCTGCCGGCGGCCTGCCAGGTGAGCTGCACAAGTTGTGGCGGGCCGATGCGCCGGGCAGCTACCATCTCGAATATGGCTTTTCGACCATGGGCTACGAAATTGCCGCCGGGCTTGGCGTCGCCCTGGCGAAGCCGGATACGGACACCGTCGTGATGGTTGGTGACGGCTCCTATCTGATGATGAATTCGGAGATCGTCAGTGCCGTCATGCTCGGCGTCAAGCTGACCATCGTGGTGCTCGACAATTCCGGCTATGGCTGCATCAACAGGCTGCAAATGGCCACCGGCGGGGCAAACTTCAACAATCTGTTCCGCGACACCCGTCACCAGACCATGCCCAATGTTGACTTTGCCGCCCATGCCGCATCGATGGGGGCCAATGCGAAGAATGTTGCCTCGCTGGCCGAACTGGAAACTGCGCTCAAAGAGAGCAAGGACCATGCAGGCGTGTCGGTTCTTGTCATCGACACCGACCCGCTGATCACCACGGACGAGGGTGGCCATTGGTGGGATGTCGCGGTGCCGGAAGTCAGCACGCGACCCCAGGTCAATGCGGCGCGGGACGCCTATGTGAAGGCGCTCAAGGCGCAGCGGGCCGGGTAGGAGAACAAAATGAAAGCCAAGCTTGGCATGTCGCCCATTGCGTGGTGGAACGACGATCTTGTCGAACTGAGCGACGATGTTTCGCTCGAAGAATGCCTGCGGCAGTCCCGCTCGGCGGGGTTTACCGGCATGGAGAAGGGGCGTCGCTTTCCCGATGATCCCCGGGTGATGCTGCCCATTCTCAAGGCGGCTGACGTGACGCTGTGCGGTGGCTGGTTCTCCGGCACGCTGGTGGATGAAGACCTGTCCGTCAACAAGGACCGCATCGCGCCGATGATCGAGTTGTTCAAGGCGGTCAACGCCCCCTGCATTGTCTATGGCGAGGTGGGTCGCTCGATCCAGGGCAAGCGCGATGTGCCGCTGGCGCAGAAACCCAAGCTTTCGGATGACGAAATGGCGGCCTATGCGCGCAAGGTCACCACATTTGGCGAATGGTGCGCCGAGCAGGGCATGCCGCTGAGCTATCACCACCATATGGGCGCCGTGGTCGAGACCGAGGCCGAGCTTGACGCCTTCATGGCAGCGTCCGGGCCGGGCATTCCACTCCTGCTCGATGCCGGGCATCTGGTTTTTGCCGGTGGTGACGTCTTGCGGGCCATCGACAGACACCACGCACGGATCAACCATGTGCATGTCAAGGACATCCGCCAGGCGGTAGTCGACGGTCTGGATCGCAGCCGGCAGAGCTTTCTCGATGCGGTGGCGCTTGGGGCCTTCACCGTGCCAGGTGATGGGTCGCTTGATTTTGGCGCCATCGTGCAGCGGCTGGCCGATCATGGTTATGAAGGCTGGTTCGTGGTCGAGGCCGAGCAAGATCCGGTTCAGAACCCACCGCTCAAGATGGCGCAGGTTGGGCATGCCGAACTGATGCGCGTGATGGCGGCCGCTGGCTACACCGTCGAGACCCAGGGCTTTCCAAAAGGGTGAGTCTTTTGAAGGGGCTGTGCTAAAGCCTTGCCGAAGTGAATCAATCGGGAGGCGGAAATGGCCCTCAAAGAAAACGACCTCAAATGGTTCCGCCCGATGTGGCGGCGCGTGGCGGTCGCCGTGTTCCTTGCGCTCTGGCTGGGCTGGGAACTGCTGTTCACCCAGGACATGTTCTGGGCCATCCTCGTTGGCGCGGCGCTGGCTTATGTGGGCTGGAACTTCTTTTACAAATTCCCCAAGGAGGAGAACGAAAATGAGCAAGTCCCCCCTCCTCGTCCGGCCGACGAGCAAGACCGGCAGGATCCATGACGTCACGCCGGATAGGGCTGGCTGGAGCCATGTCGGTTTCGGCCTGCACAGGCTGGCGCCGGGCCAAGCCTATGGCGAGGAAACCGGCGAGCGCGAGGTTTGCCTGGTGCTGGTCAGCGGCAAGGGCCGCTTTGCCGTCGATGGCGAGGATTTCGGCGAACTGGGCGAGCGCATGAGCCCCTTTGAGGGTGCGCCGCACGCGCTCTATGTGCCCGCGGGGCGGCATTGGGCAGTCGATGCGACGACCGATCTGGAACTGGCTGTCTGCTCGGCGCCAGGTGGCGGAGACTATCATGCCAAGGTGATCACACCCGGAACCCATCCGCGTGTCACGCGCGGTACAGGCGCCAATGTGCGACATGTCTATAATATCATGCCCGAGGATGATGGGGCCGCCAATGCGCTGCTGGTGGTGGAGGTCATCACGCCACAGGGGAACACCTCATCCTACCCGCCGCACAAGCATGACCAGGACAACCTTCCGCACGAAAGCCAGTTGGAAGAGACCTATTATCACCGCATGAACCCGCCGCAGGGCTTCGCCTTCCAGCGTGTCTATACTGATGACCGAAGCCTGGACGAAGCCATGGCGATCGAGGACGGCGACGTGACACTGGTGCCGCGCGGTTATCACCCCGTGGCAACAACTGCGGGGTATGACCTCTATTATCTCAACGTCATGGCAGGGCCCAAGCGTGTGTGGAAGTTCCACAATGCGCCCGAGCATGAATGGATGCTGAAGTAGCGCCGCCGCTCAGACGTGCTGGTCGAACAAGATGACATTGCCATCCGGGTCGGTGACCGAAAAATTCGCCGGCCCGGAAGATTGCGGATCAATCTCGGTGCCGACATCGATGCCGCTTGATTTGAGCGACTGCTGGATTTTCCGGATATCGGTGAAATCGGGTAGTTGCTCGGAGTCGGCATTCCAACCCGGGTTGAAGGTCAGGATGTTCTTGTCAAACATCCCTTGAAACAGCCCGACAACGTGGTCACCATTCTTCATGATGAGCCAGTTTTGTGCCTCTTCGCCCATGATCGCTGAGAAGCCAAGCTTCTCATAGAAGCTGCGCGAGGCGGCAATGTCCTTGACGGCGAGGCTGACGGAAAAGGCACCGAGTTGCATTGGACGCTCCCTTGTCTTGCTCGCAAAGACTAGGGAGGTCGGCTGGTGGTCGCAAGGCCGGCGGCCTACCGACCCTGGAACACGGAGCGATCAGCCAGCGGGCCAGTTATTTCGCTTACCTTGACCGACCGGCCTTCGGCCACCGACTTCAACGCCGCCTCGGCCAGAGCGAGGGCAATGAGCCCGTCGGCGCCACTCGGTGCGGCCGGAGACTTTGATTCAACGCAATCTATGAAGTGGCTGATTTCGCGGGCATAAGCCTCTGTGTAGCGGGTCATGAAAAAGTCATGCAGCGGCGGCCGTGTATAGCCCTCTGCATTGGCTATCTCGATGGAAACCGGGCGCTGGTTCTCTGCAGCGACGGCGCCCTTCGAGCCATGGACTTCGATGCGCTGGTCATAGCCATAAGTGGCGCGGCGCGAATTCGAAATGGTGGCATGCCTGCCCGATGCCGTCGCCAGCATGATCGAGGCACTGTCGAAGTCGCCGGCTTCGCCAATCGCCTTGTCCACCAGAACCGAAGCCTGGGCGGAGACGGTTTCGATCTCTTCGCCCAGCAGGAAGCGGGCCATATCGAAATCGTGGATGGTCATGTCGCGGAAAATGCCGCCGGAGCGCTTCACATAGTCGGCCGGCGGCGCACCGGGATCGCGGGAGATGATCGTGACCATCTCGACGTCACCGATCTGGCCATCGGCAATGGCCTGTTTTGCCGCCTGGAAATGTGGATCGAAGCGCCGGTTGAACCCGACCATCAGCGTCGCGCCGGTTTCATCGACGACCCGGAGACAGGCCTTCACCCGCTCGACGTCGAGATCAATGGGCTTTTCGCAGAAGATGGCCTTGCCGGCCCGGGCGAAGCGTTCGATCAGATCGGCATGAGTATCGGTCGGTGTACAGATAATGACCGCATCGATGTCCGACGCCGTCTCGATGGCTTCGATCGTGCGCACCTGGGCGTCGTATTGCCCGGCCAATGCCGAGGCGGCATCGGGCATGGCGTCGGCAACGGCGATCAGTTCGGCCCGCCCGTTCGAAGAAATGGCCTTGGCGTGTACTTTTCCAATGCGACCTGCCCCGAGCAGGCCAAAACGAATGGTCATCGCGAACAGACTCCAGCAATCAACGAGCCGATCAGCGGCCCAATCTTGCGGAACAGATAGTCCATTTTTCGAGCTAGCGAAACAGAAATTCCAGGACTTTCAATGCTCGCGCGCGCGCTCCAGCAACCGCTTGCACTCAAGCAGTTCGCGCAGCACTTCGGAGAGCTTGTCGCGCGACTCCTGATCCAGCGCAGGGCTGGCCAACATCTGGGCGTCTTCCAGTTCCGCCTCATCGCCCGCGGCCTCGGCCTGCTCGATCATGGGCAGAATTTCGTCCAGTCCCTTGCCCTCGCCAACGGCGATGACGTACCGGGGCCCCTGATCCTTGAGGATCTTCTGCACGCCCTTGATGGTGAAACCCTGATCGTAAAGCAGATGGCGGATACCACGGAGCAGCATCACGTCTTCGGGGCGATAATAGCGCCGCCCACCGCCGCGCTTGAGCGGCTTGATGGTATTGAAACGGGTTTCCCAGAATCGCAAAACGTGCTGCGGGAGATCGAGCTCTTCAGCAGCCTCAGAGATGGTACGGAACGCGTCTGGCGACTTGTCCAAACCGCGATTCTCCCTGCCCACGGCAACGCGCTTGTTGCAGTTTCGCCCTTACCAGCCGGGCCTTTCGGAGAACCAAAACGCTCTTCGACCAGGCGCGTAAAAGCCTTACTTTCCAGCGCTGACCATAGACTTGTTGATCTTGGACTTCAACACATTGGAGGGTTTGAACACAAGAACCTGCCGCGGCAGGATGGGGACCTCCTCGCCAGTCTTTGGGTTGCGGCCGATCCTTTCGTTCTTGGAGCGGACCTGGAAGGAGCCGAAGGAGGAGAGCTTGACGTTGGAGCCCGTCACAAGAGCGTCCGATATCAGTTCGAGGACGCGCTCCACCAGTTCCGCTGACTCTGTTCGAGAGAGCCCGACCGAACCATAGACCGCTTCGGCAAGATCCGCCCGCGTAACCGTCTTCTGCGTCATTCGCGCCCCCAAGTTGCAGCGGGTTCGGACTTCCCAGCAGGCGCCATGGCAAAACCCATGTCACCAGACACCAATGCAACCGCCGGAGCTGCATCGCCGTACGGGATCCCTTCCCCAGAATGACGCCGCCGCACGATCTCGTCGTTTGCGTCAGCGCCGGTTTCCTCCACCCTAGAAGAACACTAACGCCTTGAAACGCTTGAGGTCAATGCGGTTAACGGGACTACCAGCGAATGAGCGATGCGCCCCAGGTGAAGCCGCCGCCCATGGCCTCGAGCATGACCAGATCACCTTGTTTGATGCGCCCATCGGCAACGGCCACGCTCAAAGCCAAGGGCACGGAGGCCGCGGAGGTGTTGGCGTGCATATCGACGGTAATAATGACCTTCTCAGGTGGCAGGCCAAGCTTGGCCCCTGCCCCGTCGATAATGCGCTTGTTGGCCTGGTGGGGCACGAACCAGTCGAGATCGGCCACCGTGTAGCCCGCTTGTTCAAGCGTGGCGTAGACCACGTCGGTGATCTTGCCTACGGCGTGGCGGAAGACTTCCGGCCCCTGCATGTGCACGTGGCCCGTGGTGCCGGTGGTCGAGGGCCCTCCATCGACATAGAGCTTGTCCCAATGGCGGCCATCTGAGCGCAGGGCCGAACTGAGCACGCCGCGTTCAGGCTGACCCTCGGCCAGATCGATACGCTCCATGACCACTGCGCCAGCCCCATCGCCGAACAGCACGCAGGTGGTGCGATCCGTCCAGTCAAGCAGGCGCGAAAAGGTCTCGGCGCCGATCACCAGCACCCGGCGGGCCATGCCGTTCTTGATATAGCTGTCCGCCGTGGCTACGGCATAGACGAAGCCAGAGCAGACCGCCTGGATATCGAAGGCAAAGCCGTGATGCATGCCCAGCTTCATCTGCACCAGGGTGGCGGCGCTGGGAAAGGTATAGTCGGGTGTCGTGGTGGCAACGATTATGAGGTCGATGTCCTCGATCGCAAAGCCGGCATTGTCGAGTGCTGCCCGCGCCGCAGCGGCGGCCAGGTCGGAGGTAAATTCACCCTCAGCTGCGATATGGCGTTCCTTGATACCGACGCGCTGCTGAATCCATTCGTCGGACGTATCGACGGTTTTGGCCAATTCTTCATTGGTGACGGTCCTGGCTGGCAAATAGCTGCCAACCCCACGAATGACGGAACGGATTGAGCTGGTCACGCCGATTTGGCCTCGGTCTCGGTTGGCAGGTTGGGGTCTGCCTTGTGGATGGGAAAACGATGCATGGTGTCGCCAATCTTGTCCATCAGGCGGCTGCGCGCCATCTCGTAGGACAGGCCCAGCGCACTCTTGTAGCCGATCTCGTCAGTGCCACCATGGGACTTGATGACAATGCCATTGAGACCCATGAACACGCCGCCGTTAACGGTACGCGGATCCATCTTGCGGCGCAGGGCATTGAGGGCAGACGACGCAAACAGGGCGCCGATGCGGCTCATCAAAGTCGCCTTGAGCGATTGGCGCAGATAGCTGGCAACCTGACGCGCGGTGCCTTCAGCGGTCTTGAGGGCAATATTGCCGACAAACCCCTCTGTGACCACCACATCCACCGTGCCCTTGCCAATGTCGTCGCCCTCGACAAAGCCGTGATAGGTAAAGCCGGCGCCGCTTGCTTCGGAGAGAATTTTGCCGGCTTCCTTGATGTAGTCGAGCCCCTTCACCTCCTCGGTGCCGACATTGAGCAGGCCGACCGTAGGCGATTCGGAATCGAAAAGGGCCCGGGCGAGGGCGGATCCCAGGATGGTGTAATCCACTAATTGCTGGGCATCGGCGCCGATAGTAGCACCCATGTCGAGAACGATGATGTCGGAGCGCAGGGTGGGCCAGATCGCCGCAATGCCGGGGCGCGAAATGCCCTTCATAGGCCGCAGGCAGAAGGTGGCCATCGCCATCAGGGCGCCGGTATTGCCCCCGGAAATGGCGACATCGGCTTCCTTGTCCTTGACCGCCTGAATAGCCATCCACATGGACGAGATGCCCTTGCCCTTGCGCAGGGCCTGGCTCGGCTTCTCGTCCATGGCAATCACGGTCTCGCAATGCCTAACGGTGGAAACCGGCTTGAGGGCCGGGAATTCTTCAAGCAGAGGGTCGATCTGCTCCTTCAGGCCATGAAAGATAAAGCGCGTGTTCTTGCGCTCCTTGAGGGCCAAGTGAGCGCCATGAATAACGGCACGCGGAGCGTGATCGCCGCCCATGGCATCCACGGAAATCGTAATAGAATCGGTCATTTCAGCCCGTTTTTCGGCCCGCTTTGGCAGGCAAGCAAACATATCCCATCAACGGGTCGGCGCAAGCCCTGGAAGGGCAAGGCCTCATTTCTTGTCCCCGCCCTCATCCTTGAGGCGCGCCAGCTTGGCAAAGGGCCCCTCCTCCTCATCTCCAGTAGAAACCCCCAGAGACTCTAGAGTTTCATCAGGAAGTCGCGGATAAGGATCGAGCGCCAGCGCCAGGGTTTCGAGCAACAATGCGCTCAAGTCGACCTCTGGCCCGTCGATGTGATCGGGAAAGTCGTCATTTTCAAGGTCGACGTAAATTTCGGCACCGGCAGCGGGCGCCTGCTTTTCGCGCGGCGCCGGCAGAAAGACGCGATCGATATCTTCGGAAATGGTCTCGGCAACGGGCTCGAAGCTGACGACCGACGCTTGCGTCGCGTCCGCTTCCAGATGGCCCAGTGCGCGCAGGCCGCCCCGCAGCGGGGTGACCGTCAGGCTCGCCGTGAAACGCTCCACCGAGAGAATGTTCATGGCCTCGGCAATGGCCTGGCGCTCCGTTTCGTCCGCGTCGACGGCGATAGAGCGGCCGCCGGCCGGCAATTTGTCGATCCTGACAACGGCATCGAAAATGGGCTCTTCAGGGCGGGTCATGCGGCGGCCTCGAATCGAATCGAGCCTGCCGTGATCGCGTCTATGGGCTGGGTCGCCAGCTCCGCATCGCGATCAAAGACATAATCGGCCAGGGCCCGCAGCTCCGGCGTATCCTGGCCATCAAAAACATTGCGCGCCAGAACGCTGGCCAGCGCGTCGGCGTCATTGCGATCCATCGCTTCGTTCAAGGCGGCGAGCAGACCAAAGAAGATATTGCCCATCTTCTGAATCTTCTTCGGCACACCGAGGTCCGAGACACCCATTTCGCGCAGCGAGCGGTCCATATCCTTGAAAAACAGGTCGAATACCGCCTGGCTGAATTCTCGCGACCCGTCAGGCCCGTTGCGCAGGCGCCGGAACAACAGCGCCATATGCAGGCTGATCATGTCGAACCGCCCGGTCACAGTGTCGGGCACACCCCACTGGGCGTAGAAGACCGGCCGCCGGGATTGCGCCACAATGGAATTGTACACGGCGTAAACCGGCTCGGTAGCAGTCTTCTTGCGGAACAAGGACATGATCATGGGATTGCGCTCGGCGTCGGTATCGGTCAAACACGGGGCAGATCGGGGTGCCGGATCATTGCCAGCTTGCCAGACGGCCAAGTTGACAGCTACACATTCCGGCGGCCAATGGGCACGCGCCCAAGTGTCACGCCTATAGTCGACAGCCATCGGGAAAGTCAAATTCATGCCTCTGCGAATTGCAAAAGCCTCCGTTGCCGCGGCCGTACTGGCCGTTGCGCTCGCCGGCTGCACCAGCAGCACCTCGCTGATCTCCAAGCGAACCCAGGGCTATGAAATTCCCGACTCGGCACTGCAGCAGATCCGGCCCGGCCAGAGCCAGCAATTGGTCACATTGGTGCTGGGTTCGCCCCAGACCACCAATACTTTTGGTGATCGCACCGCTTGGTACTATGTGGAAACCAAGGTGAACCAGACTTCGTTCGGCATGACCATGATCGAGGAACGCACGGTTCTGGCCATCTATTTCGACCGCAACAAGAAGGTCATCGAACGCGCCGTCTATGCGCTTGAGGACGGCAAGGCGGTCAATATCGAAACGCGCCGCACGCCTTCGTTCGGCGAGGATGCGACCTTTATCGACTCCATCCTGTCCTCGTTCTAGGTCAAGCAGAGTCCTGACGTCCGAAGCCCCGGTTCACCGGGGCTTTTTTCTTTGCGTCAGGCGCGCGCCTGACGCAGGGCGCCGAAACCGAGCAACAATATGGTCAGTGTCGCCACGGGAATGGCCAGCAGGTTGATCGATTCCCAGCCCACGAATTGCAGCAGGAAGCCCGAGCTGAGCGATGCGATGGCGCTGGAGCCGAACACCACTTGTTCGTTGACCGCCTGGACACGACCGGCCTCCTGCGGCCGATAGCTGGTCGCCAGCATGGCCGTCGACCCGATGAAGCCGAAGTTCCAGCCTACGCCCAATAGAATGAGGGTGATGGTGAAATGGGCAACTGTGATGCCATTGAGAGCGATCACCGCGCAGGCGATGATCAGCAGCAGGCCGATGGCGGTGACCAGATTGGCGCCGATGCGCTTGATGATGGCGCCGGTGACAAAGCTTGGCGCGAACATGGCCACGACGTGCCATTGAATAGCCCCGGCCGCGTCGGTGGGAGGGTGACCGCAGAGATGCACCATGGCCAGGGGCGCTGCGACCATGATCAGCGTCATCAGCGCATAGCTGAGCGCGGCGCCGAGCATCGGCAAGACGATTTCCGGCTGACACAGCAACACCGAAAGCGGCCGTCCCTTGTCTTCTGTGGCCCCGGGGGCATGGGTCGGTGCCAAGCGGGTACCGGCGAGCACCAGCACCGAGAGCAGCGAGATCACGCCGATCACCATGAAGCTGGCGGCATATTCTGCCCCCGGAATCCAGCCAATGCTCAGGGCGCTCAATTGCGGCCCAAGGAAGCCTGCGGCAACGCCGCCGAACATGACCCAGGAAATCGCCTGGCTTTTGAATTCGGGGGCGACGCTGTCAGCGGCGGCAAAGCGCACCTGCTGCATGAAGGCGCCCGACATTCCCACGAGGAACAGGCCAGCGGCAAAGAGATAGAACTGCCCGAGTATCACCGCCAGCGTGGCGACTATAGAGGCGGGAATGCCGATGGCTGCGCCCAGCATCAGGCCGCGTGTTCGCCCAAGGCGATAGATCACCATCGTCGCGGTCGAGGTGGTCAGCGCCAGGCCGACAATCATGGCCGTCACCGGCAGCGTCACGGCGGACCGGTCGGGAGCAAAATTAACGGCTGCCAGAGCCGCGACCGACATGATGATAGAGGAACTCGAGCCACCAAGAGCCTGGACGGCCGAGAGCAGACCGATATTGCGGATGGATTGGCTGCGGCTGTCAGGCATTGAAAGACATCCTTGGTGGGCGGCGGCGGACGGTGCGCCCCGCCGCCAGAGGCGTCAATGCCGATTGGTTCAGTTCATGTCCACGCCCGCGGAACGGGCGATGGAATCCAGCGCTGCGTTGACAAGGCCGGATGCGTCATCCTCATAAAAGGCGCGGGCAATGTCGACGTACTCAGTGATGACCACGCGCGCCGGAATGTCCTTGCGGCGAAGCAGCTCGAAGGCGGCAGCGCGCAGAATGGCGCGCAGGGTGGCGTCGACGCGCTCGATCGGCCAACCTTCGGCCAGGGCCTTGTCGACCGAGGGGTCGATCTCAAGCTGATGCTTGGCGACCCCGGTGACAATCTGGCGGAAGAAATCGGCGTCGGCGGGAAGATATTGCTCACCCTCGATTTCGCGGCCGAGATGGAACGAACCAAACTGTGCCAGCGTATCTTCGAGCGTCGCCCGGCCGATATCCATCTGGTAGAGCGCCTGGACGGCAGCTAGGCGGGCGGCGCCGCGCTGATTGGCAGGGCGTGGGGCGCCGGGATCGCGTTTGGGATGGTCGGTCATCTAGCTGTTCAGTTTCACTTTCACACTGGATAAGGCCAGTGCGGCTCGCGCCGCATCCCCGCCTCGGTCCTGATCGTTCACATCGGCCCGCATCCGGGCCTGTGCTTCGTTTTCCACCGTCAGAATGCCGATGCCAAGAGGCAAAGCATCAACAACGGCCAATTCGGCCAGCGCCCTGATGCTCTCATTGGCCACTGACACGTAATGGTTGGTCTGGCCGCGAATAACACAGCCCAGCGCCACATAGCCGTCGAAGCGTCCAGTTTCAATCGCCATTGCCATGGCCACGGGCACTTCCATGGCACTGGGCACAGCAATTGTTTCATGGAGCGCGCCAGCCTGTTCCAGCGCTGCGATGGCGCCGCGCTTCATTTCATCGGCAATGTCGGGATAGGCACGCCCCTCCACAATGAGGAAGCGCAGTCCCCTGCCCGCATCTGCAGGCAGCGGAAATCGCACACCGTAGGAATCCATGATCTACCTCCCTCTAGGCGTCACTGGGAGACGCAAGGGAGATCATAACGCAATTGGAGAACGCCCGGCAGTTTTACCGCAAGGGGCGATGAACGAATCGTTTTGCTGGCCCAATAGGGCCGCGCTCAAACATCGTCCTCCGACAGGGTAGCGCTGCTCTCTTCCAGGTTCGCCAAGAAGGAACGGAAATCGT
Organism: Devosia indica; assembly: GCF_003056405.1. GTDB lineage: Bacteria > Pseudomonadota > Alphaproteobacteria > Rhizobiales > Devosiaceae > Devosia > Devosia indica. Next base: position 107,570 of record NZ_PYVZ01000007.1, on the reverse strand, counting down.
TCGCGGCAGAGAAATTCTTGTAAACGCTGGCGAAGCGCACAAAGGCCACGTCATCAAGGCCCTTGAGACCTTCCATGACATATTCGCCGATCTGATCGGATGTCACCTCGACATCGCCCAAGCTTTCGAGCTGGCGGACAATGCCGGAGATCATCCGCTCGACCTTTTCAGGCTCCACCGACCGCTTGCGCAAGGCGGTATTGACCGAGCGCGCCAACTTTTCGCGGTCGAAGGGCACTTTGCGCCCCGTCTTCTTGACTACTGTGAGGTCACGAAGCTGCACGCGTTCAAAGGTGGTGAAGCGCCCGCCACAGCCATTGCAGACCCGGCGGCGGCGGATAGCGCCCGAATCTTCGGTCGGGCGGCTATCCTTCACTTGGGTATCGTCATTGCCACAATAGGGGCAGCGCATGGCGGGCCTTCTGGTTGTTATCCGTAGATCGGGAAGCGATCGGTGAGCGTCTTCACCTTGGCACGGACTTGGGCCTCTACAGCACCGTTGTTGTCGTCACCATTGGTCTTGAGGCCATCGAGCACCTCGATGATGAGTTCACCGATGAGCTGGAATTCCGCCTCGCCAAAGCCGCGCGAAGTACCGGCGGGCGTCCCGAGGCGTACACCAGAGGTGATGGCGGGCTTTTCCGGATCGAACGGCACGGCGTTCTTGTTGCACGTGATGTGGGCCCGCTCCAGCGCCTTTTCGGTTGCCTTGCCGGTCAGGCCCTTGGGCCGGAGATCGACCAACATCAGATGGTTGTCGGTGCCGCCCGAAACAATGTCGACCCCGCCCTTGACCAACGTATCGGCCAGCACCTTGGCATTGGCCACAACCTGGCTGGCATAGGCCTTGAACTCGGGCGAGAGCGCTTCCTTGAAGGCAACGGCCTTGGCGGCGATGACATGCATCAGCGGCCCACCCTGGATGCCAGGGAAAATGGCAGAGTTGATCTTCTTGGCGATCGCCTCGTCATTGGTGAGGATCAGGCCGCCGCGGGGACCGCGCAGGGTCTTGTGCGTGGTGGTGCTGGCCACATGGGCATGCGGGAACGGGCTGGGATAGACGCCACCAGCGACCAGGCCAGCGACATGGGCCATGTCGACAAAGAGGATGGCGCCGACTTCATCGGCAATGGCGCGGAACTCGGCCCAGTCCATGATGCGCGAATAGGCCGAAAAGCCAGCCACAATCATCTTGGGCTTGTGCTCGTGTGCAAGAGCGCGGACCTGATCCATGTCAACGCGGCCGTCCTGCTGGCGCAGACCGTACTGAATGGCGTTGAACCACTTGCCCGACTGGTTGGGTTTGGCCCCGTGGGTCAGGTGACCACCGGCGTCGAGTGACATGCCCAGAATGGTGTCGCCGGGCTGAATCAGCGCCTGATAGACACCCTGATTGGCCTGGGAGCCGGAATTAGGCTGCACATTGGCAAATTCCACGCCGAACAACTGTTTGGCGCGCTCGATCGCCAGGGTTTCGGCGACGTCGACATATTGGCAGCCGCCATAGTAGCGCTTGCCCGGATAGCCCTCGGCATATTTGTTGGTCAGGACCGACCCCTGAGCCTCGAGCACGGCCTGGGACACGATGTTCTCCGAGGCGATCAGCTCGATCTCGTTCTGCTGACGACCCAGCTCGTCCTGTATGGCCTTGGCCAGCTCCGGATCGGTCTGGGCAACCGACGCAGAAAAGAAGTTCGGGAACAGGGGCAAAGACGTGGCGGCGCTCATCGGGCGGTTACCTCGTTGACGATCGAGTGGGTCGGCGTGGGAAGGGCTTTATCACGTGACAAATCGCGATTCCAAGGCCAGTAATAATGTGTGGATAGGATTGAGAAACGCATGGGGCTCCCCTGGTTGCGGTTGGGTGCCCAGGCGAGCGGCTCTTGCAAAGGTTCGCGTTCCCCGATGGTTCCCCATCTCTTCTCGCCAGTCGCGCGAACGCTCCTGTTATGCCGCAGCGGGGAAACGAGGGAAAGGAAAAAGTATCCGGCTCAGGCAAATTTGCCGGAGACTGGCGCTGGCGCAGCCGTCCCCTGCTCCAGCTTGCGTTTGAGCTTGGCCATGGCAACGCGCTGCATCTGCAACTTGGTGGCGTTGAGCGGCGTGATGACAACAACTTCGGTGCCGGTCGCCTCGTCAATCGCGGCAACGCGCATTTGTTGTCCCATCTGGACAAACTCAAACAGAACGTCGCCCGCGCTCATGCCACCTCACTTCCGGACCAATCATAGCGGAGTCGCTTGCTATTCAAAAGCCGTGGCCCGATGCCATGCGCCGGGCCACACTATTGGCGCGCCCCGACAATCACGCGGTGAAGCTGACCTTGCCCTCTTCGTCAAAATTGTAGACGTCGTCGCGGAAGCTGACCGTGCCCTGGCGGTTGGCCCAGGCGGTGATGTAAGTCGTGTGAATGGGCATCTGCGTGCTCAGGCTGACATCCTTGCGCTCAAGCGAGGCAAAGGTCTGGTCGACGCGGGCCTGATCCCAATCGCCATTGTCGCGCAGCAGCCAGGCTACAAGCTGGTTGACCCCTTCCACCCGGACACAGCCGGACGAGTGGAAACGGGCGTTCTCGCCGAACAGCGCCTTGGATGGCGTATCGTGCAGGTAAACGTCGAAGGGATTGTAGAAATTGATCTTACAATGACCCATCGAGTTCTCGGCACCAGGCTCCTGGCGATACATATAATTCACCTGGGCATCGGTAATGCTGGCCCAGTTGATGGTCGCCGGATCGACGGTATTGCCGCTGCCGTCGTAGATGAAGATGTTCTGCTTGGCCAAATATTGCGGATCTTCCAGCATGTACTTGGTGAGATCCTGCCGCACCAGCGACTTGGGCACGTGCCAATAGGGATTGAAATTGACCTGGTGAATCTTGCTGGCAAGGATCGGGGTGGCGCGGTCAACGCGGCCAACCACCGCCGTGTGACGCTGTTCGACCATGCCACCGCCGACGGCCTCGATGGTGGCGGCCGGGATGTTCACCACCACATAGCGATCGGTGAGCTGGGGCGCCATGTTCTGGACGCGGGTATAATTGAGATAGAGCTGCTGCAGCCGGGTCGAAGCCGGCACGTTAAGGGCATACCAGGTCGCCTCGTCGATCCAGCCATTGACAATAAGGCCATGACGGGCCTGGAAGACGCGCACGGCGCGGTCGGTATCGGCATCGAAGATATCGCTGGCAAACTCGACCAGCGGCATATCCCCTGAGGAAATCAGACGGCGCTTGAGTTGCACCACAGCCGGGTCAGACTTGCCCAGATTAAGCTTGAAGGCGCGCTGGGGGATTTCTTCCCAGCCGCCCGCGGCCACGAAGGGCTCGTATTGGGAGATGGCAAGCTGCAGGTTGTGCAGCGTGTCATAGGAGAGGATCGGCTCGTTGGTCGCGATGGTCGCCGCCGCCGCCGCGGTATTGCCGCTCGGATCAGCTTCGTTGATGACGCGGCTTCGCGACATCATGTCGAACAAGGAATCCTGTGCCCAGGCCGGAACAGCCGCCGATGCCCCGGCAACTGCCATGGACCGGATAAAGTTACGTCGCGTCAGCCGCATCAAACCACCCTAGAAATCGCCCGCCATCTGCCTGTGGGGCGATAGCACCGCCCCGGCGCGATCCACAATCTGGCTCAACGCCTTGTGAACCCCGTATGGCATTTTTAGCCATGCCAGCAAATGGTTTCCAACCAGGTAACTCCGCTGCCCACGCTTTGCGGCACAAATAAGAAACGCCGGCCTTTCGGCCGGCGTTGTTCAGCAGTTGTGGCATGGAGGCAACACACGCCACCAGCTGCCGCTCGTTTCCCTGGCCCCTGTGGCCGGAAAAATCAGAGCTTGTAGAGAATCTGGTCCACCCAGAAGCGTTCGAGGCGGGCAAGCGCCTTGTTCAGGCCGTCGAATTCCTCGTCGCCCAAGCCACCGACCTTATCGATGGATTTCAGGTGGCGGTCATAAAGTTCGTCGATCACCTCGGCCACTTCCTCACCCTTGGGCGTGAGCTTGATGCGGACCGAACGGCGGTCGGTGCGCGAACGCTCCTGGAAAATGTAGCCAGTCTCGACCAGCTTCTTGAGATTGTACGACACATTGGAGCCGAGATAGTAACCGCGGGAGCGCAGCTCGCCGGCGGTGAGCTCGGCGTCGCCGATATTGAACATCAGCAGCGCCTGGACCGGGTTGATATCGTCCCAGCCCATGCGGTCGAATTCGTCCTTGATCAGATCGAGCAGGCGGCGGTGGAGACGCTCCACGCGGGAGACGGCTTCCAGGTAAAGGGGTTTGAGACCTTCACTACGTTCCGGGTTGAGCGCCTCGGCCGCGTTCGACTTGATTGCCATTTTTGCCTCACTGTTTTCAACGTGCGATTTTTCGCATCTGATGGGGCCAAACTACGGCGACCCGACTAAGATCGCCCTAAGCCATACGCTTAAAACTATGTTACTGGAATGCAATGAGAATTTGGCTTAATGGCGCCTTACCTTGGGTGAGAAAATTGTAACCATTCCCGAGTGTTAACGGGGACGGCTACACCTTGCCGGCTTGCCTTCAATCGGCCTGTGCCCTGGCAAAGCGCAGGCTCAGGCCGAAGATCAGAATGATGGCTGCCAGCAGCACGAGACGCACGCCAAAGCCCAACAGGCTCATTCGGACATCGGGACTGCCAGAGAGGTAAAGCCCCAGTTCCAGCGTCGTGACACCAACCAGCAGCACGGCGCCCCAGCTTGCCTTGATCCACAAGCCTACGGCCGCGAAAAGCTTGGCGAGGCAAAACACGGCAAGAAACGCGAAGGCGGAAAAACCCATGGCCGTAATCGGGCTCTGGGCCCCCAGGTTGATGCCGAGGAGCCGCGATGCATCGCTCAATCCCAGGATCAACGCCAGGATGGCGACAACGCGGACATAGAGCGAGAAATTTGGGGCCTGAAACAGCATGGCGGTTTGATACTCTGCCAATCGGGCTGCGACAAGCAGTGGCTTGGAGCGGCAGGCGCGCGCTGGTAACTAGTCCCCGACAAGGAGAGTCCCGATGACCCAGAACTGGCCCAAGCACGACATGTCCTTTCTGGCAGGGCGACGGCTGCGCCGGCTGCGGCAATCCGACTGGAGCCGGGCCATGGTGCGCGAGACCGAATTGCTGCCCCGCGACCTGATTTGGCCGCTCTTTGTTATCGAGGGACAGAACGAGACGACCCAGATCAAGACCATGCCGGGAGTGGAGCGGCTGTCCATCGACCTGATGGTCGAGGCCGCCCGGCAGGCTCACGATGCCGGTATTCCTGCGCTGGCGATCTTCCCCAATACGCCCGACCACCTGCGCAGCGAGAACGGCGCCGAGGCCCACAATCCGGACAGTCTGATGTGCCGTGCCTTGAGCGCCATCAAACAGGCCGTGCCAGAGATTGGCCTGATCGCCGATGTGGCGCTGGACGAGTATTCGAGCGATGGCCAGGATGGGCTGGTGCGGGACGGCGAAATCCTCAATGACGAGACGGTCGCGGTGATGGTCAAATCGGCGCTGGTGCAGGCGCGGGCCGGGGCCGACATCATCGCGCCATCCGACATGATGGATGGGCGCGTGGCGGCGATCCGGGCGGCACTCGATGCAGAAGGGTTCGAACGCGTGCAGATCATGTCTTACGCCGCCAAATATGCATCCTGCTTCTATGGCCCGTTCCGGGAAGCGGTCGGGTCTGGGAGCCGGCTCAAGGGCGACAAACGCACCTATCAGATGGACTATGCCAATTCCGACGAGGCCATGCGCGAGATCGAGCAGGATATTGCCGAGGGCGCGGACAGCGTGATGATCAAGCCCGGCGTGCCCTATCTCGACGTCATCCGGCGCGCCCGCGATGCCTTCAATGTGCCGATCTACGCCTACCAGGTGAGCGGGGAATACGCGATGATCGAGATGGCCGGCGCGGCCGGGGCGATCAATCGCGATGCGGCGGTGCTGGAAAGCCTCTGGGCGTTCAAGCGGGCTGGGGCCAACGGCATTCTGACCTATTATGCACTGGAGATGGCTCGGAAGCTGGGGGGCTGATCCGGTCACAATTATGTGCCCACCCCTCTTGCAAGCCGTGCAGCGCGTGACAATGTGTGCTGCATGACACAGGACGCCGCTGCCCGCCCCCATCTGCCCGATCCTTCCACTGCCCCCGAATTGTTCGACGGGCTGCTGACCCGGCGCGCTACGGCTTACATCATCGATGTGATCCTGATGTCGTTCCTGGTACTGGCGATCAGTGTGGTGGGCGCGATCCTGGGGTTCTTCACCTTCGGGCTGGCCTGGGTTTCTCTGGTCATTGCGGTGCCGGCTGCCATCATTCTCTACTACGCCGCCACGCTGGGGTCGCATCGCCGGGCCACGGTGGGCATGCAGATGATGGATATCGTGCTGACCCCGACGCGAGGCCAGCCGCTGGATGGCTGGATGGCGATCTTGCATGCACTGGTGTTCTGGATCACGATATGGATCTGCTGGCCGGTGACGCTGCTGTTCGCCCTGTTTACGCCCCGCCGGCAGATGATCCACGACTTCATCATGGGCACGCTCATGGTGCGCCGCTCGCCGATGATGCGGCATTGGCAGCGTCATCGCATGTCCGAGCAGGATGCCTATCACGGTGGCGAGTGAGGCGTTGCTTGCGGGGCTGGAAAGCTGCTAATCTGACCCAATATGCATCGATAGGTCTGTGATGACCGACCAGACGCCGGAAACAACCCAGCTCTTTCTCACCGCAGCGATGCCATGCCCCTATCTTCCCGGGAAGATGGAGCGCAAGCTGTTCACCCATCTGAGCGGGCGGCGGGCGTCGATGCTGCACCAATTGCTCAGCGATAACGGGTTCCGCCGCAGCCAGAACCTGATCTACCGACCCGCCTGTGAGGGCTGCAATTCCTGCCAGTCGGTGCGGATCGTGGCGCAGGAATTTGCGCCGAACAAGCGCTTTCGCCGCGTTAACAAGGCAAATGCCGATATTGCGATTGCCGTGCAACCGACCGTCGCGACGATCGAGCAATATGAATTGTTCAAGCGCTATCTCGACGCCCGCCATTCGGGCGGTGGCATGACGCAGATGAGCTACCAGGACTATGAATACATGGTCGAGGATACACCGGTGCAATCGGTGCTGGTGGAATATCGCCTGCGCGACCTGCCTGACCAGCCGCTGGTGGCCGTGGCGCTGACCGATGTGATGCCCGACGGGCTGTCCATGGTCTATTCCTTCTATGATCCGGACATGGCCCAGCGCAGCTTGGGCACCTTCCTCATCCTCGATCATATCAACCAGGTCCGTTCGGCTGGCCTCAGCTATGTCTATCTCGGCTATTGGGTGAAGGACTCGCCCAAAATGGCCTATAAGGGCGACTATCGCCCCCTTGAGGTGCAACGCGGCTCGCTGGGCTGGATGCGCCTGGAAGAATAGCGCCTCACACCACCATATCGAACACGATCAGTCCGTCGCGTCCGCCCTCGAGCGCTGCGACCATGCGCCCGCCTGCCGCCTTGTGTGCTGGGTGTTCGAGATAGGCGTCGCGTGCCGCCTCGTCGGCAAAATCCATGGTGAAGCCCTCGGTATATCCCTGATGCAGTCCTTCGGGGGATGCATTGGCACCATAGCTCATGCCCAGGAAGCCGGGGACAAGTTCACGTAGAGATTCAAGGTCCGCGTAGATCGTGGATTTTTCCGCGGCGGTGGTTTCGGCGCGGAAGCGGAGGAGGACGATGTGGCGGATCATGCTGCTTTCTTTCTTGCGTACGAGCACGTTGAAAGACCGACACCCCCACCCTGCTCGATTCAACGGACTTAGCCTAAGCTAGGTCCTATCTCGCTTCCCTCCCCTCAAGGGGGAGGGAATGAGGGTGAGATGACTGGACTGCGCACCCTTCAGGCTCAACGGAAAGTATCGAGTCCACAGAATCCCTTAGCCCTTGAACTTATTGTTCCGTGGGAAGCCGGTGGGGGGCTGGCGGCCGGCGGTGGCGCGGTCGCCGAGCCAGTCGACCAGTTCCTCGGTGGGCTTGGAATAGGTGCGGCCGGAGCTGTCCGTCCAGGTCAGGCCATCGGCGGCGTAGAAGGTCTTGATGTCGGAGATGCCACCATCCTTATAGCGCTGCAGACGCACGCCCTTGCCGCGCGCCATGGCGGCGAGCTGGCTCAGCGGGAAGACAAGCAGCTTGCGGTTCTGTCCGATGACGGCAACGCGGTCGCCATCGCAGGGCACGATCAGGCGGGCCTCGTCAGGCAGCGAGACGTTGAGGATCTGCTTGCCCTTGCGGGTATTGGCGATCAGATCGTCTTCCTTGACGACGAAACCATAGCCGGCCGAAGAGGCCACGATGCGCTGCTTGCCGGGCGAATAGACGAAGAGGTCGACAATGTCCTGCCCCTCCTCGATATCGACCATGATGCGCACCGGTTCGCCCTGCCCTCGGCCGCCAGGCAGCTTGTCGGCGCCGAGCGTAAAGACCTTGCCACCAGTGGTGAGGATGAGGAGCTTGTCGGTGGTTTCGCAGTTGAAGGCCAGCTTGAGGCGGTCGCCAGCCTTGAAGCTCTTCTCATCAGCCGGTGCGTTGTGGCCCTTGGGCGCGCGAATCCAGCCCTTTTCCGAAAGAATAACGGTGATCGGTTCGCGCTCGATCATGGCCTCGAACACTTCGGCAGCGTCGGCGGCCGGGGCCGAACCGAAAATGGTACGCCGCGCGCCCAGAGGATGCGGGGTGGTGCCATCGGCCTCAAACAGGGGATAGGCCTTCTTGAGGGTCTCGACCTGCTTGGCGATTTCGCCCCATTGGCGCTTGTCGGAGGCGAGCAGCGTTTCGAGCTTGCCCTTTTCCTCGGTGAGGGTTGTGTGCTCCTTGCGAAGCTCGAGCTCCTCCAGCTTGCGCAAGGATCGCAGGCGCATGTTGAGGATGGCTTCGGCCTGGTTGTCCGTCAGATCGAACGCCGCAATCAGGCTTGCCTTGGCATCATCCTCCTCGCGGATGATACGGATCACCTCATCGAGGTTGAGATAGGCAATGATGTAGCCTTCGAGAACCTCGAGGCGGTTGGCGATCTGCTCAAGCCGGTGCTGGGAGCGGCGCACCAGCACTTCCTTGCGGTGATCTAGCCAGGCGCGCAGTGCATCGGCCAGGCTCATCACCCGGGGTGTCGTGCCGTGATCGAGGACATTGAGATTGAGGCTGAAGCGCAGCTCAAGCTCGGTGAGCTTGAAGAGCTGCTCCATGAGGATAACCGCATCGACCGTGCCGGCGCGCGGTTCGAGGACGAGGCGGATATCGTCCGAGCTTTCGTCGCGCACGTCCTTGAGAAGCGGGAGCTTCTTGGCCAGCAGCAGTTCGGCGATCTTTTCGACCAGCCGCGATTTCTGCACGCCATAGGGAATCTGGGTGATGACGATCTGGTAGACGCCCCTGCCCTTTTCTTCCTTTTCCCAGATGGCGCGATGGCGGAAGGCGCCGCGACCGGTTTCATAGGATTGAACGATCGAAGCGCGGCTTTCGACGAGTTGTCCGCCGGTCGGGAAATCCGGCCCCCGGATCAGATCGTCCATGCTGGGCGGCGCTGACAGATCAGCGTGGACCAGTTCCTCGGTGGTGGCGGCTGGGTTGTGGATCAGCTTGAGCGCGGCATTGCACAGCTCAACCAGATTGTGCGGCGGCACCGAGGTCGCCATGCCCACCGCAATGCCGGTCGAGCCATTGGCGAGCAGGTTGGGGAAATTGGACGGAAGCACCACCGGCTCCTCGTCTTCACCGTCATAGGTCGGCCTGAAGTCGATTGCGTTCTCGGTTATGCCTTCGAGAAGGCGCGTCGCCACCTCGGTCATGCGGCTTTCGGTGTAGCGCATGGCCGCCGCGCTATCGCCGTCGATATTGCCGAAATTGCCCTGGCCGTCGACCAGGGGATAGCGCAGGGCGAAGTCCTGGGCCAGGCGTACCAGGGCGTCATAGATCGACTGGTCACCATGGGGGTGGAACTTACCGATCACGTCACCGACGATGCGGGCGGATTTCTTGTAGCCCTGGTTCGGATCGAGCCGCAGAAGGCGCATGGCGTGGATGATGCGGCGATGCACGGGCTTGAGGCCGTCGCGCGCGTCCGGCAGGGCGCGCTGGGTGATGGTCGACAGGGCGTAGCTCAGATACCGCTCTTCAAGCGCCTGCTTGAGATCGACAATGCGGTGATCGTCTGGCGGTGGAAGGGTATCGGCGTCGGACATGCTTGGCTCAGTTCATGGGAACGAATCAGGAGCAGAGTATAGCGGGCGGGGGGCCGAGGGCGAGAAAAGCCGCAGATTTCCTGGGGTTTGTGCACCGATAAGGCGTGCCGAAGCGTCGGACAGCCATCGGCTTCCGGCTATGCGGTGGACGTGTTCCGAGGCACGTGCGTCTCGGTAAACTTAGATAAATAGAGACGTCGCCGCCTCGGAACGCCGGGTTTCTCCTGCTGTCGTGGCCCCTATTGATCGCTCGTCGCAAGGTGGCCCAACGAGCAGGCAGGAACTGGAGCGACCCAGCACCCAACCGGCTCCTCCCGCAAAGTTCGCTGCAGTCCGTCCGCGCGGGAGTGATGGGGAGATCATAGCCCCGCTTTGTCCCGCGGGGATAAGTGGGCCCTAGTCGCGGCTCAGCAACTCGATCAGCGGTTCACGCGTGGGCGGCGGATCAATCTGCCTTGCGGACCAGAGATGCATATCAAGGAAATGGCCAGTGAGCCGGAAAGCCTTGCGGATGTCGTCGGGCGAAGCATTGCCGCGCGCGGCCAGGAAGCTGGGGAGCGGTAGCAGGCGGTCCTTGTATGGCTCGGCAGCGGCACGGGAGACAGCGCGGCCGGATTTGGGCGAGACGTGGGTGAGGTCGTCGGTGACGCCGGTTGCAGCGCAATTGGTGAGGTCGAGGCCGAAGCCGAGTTCATCGAGCAAGGTCAGCTCGAACTTCGCCAGGGCCGCGCCGTCCGGATCGTTGTCGATGAGCTGCAACGCCATGCCAAGCAGGCGGTCATGCGGGTCGCGCTCGGGCAACAGGTGCAGATGCTCGAAAATGGTCTGCGCGAGATAGAGCCGCTGGCGGTCGGCGATGAGGCCGGCGGCGCGGCCCTGGAGCAGCTCGACCGTGAAAGTACCGAGGTGATCTTCGAGACGGGCGCGCCAGGTCAGCTGGACGGTGTTGCCAGGCTGGAGGGTGGCCGAGAGTTTCGAGGACCGGCCGCCGCGGATGAGGCCCATATAGCGGCCGCGCCCGGCGACCATGGCATCGGCAATGATGCTGGTTTCGCCGTGGCGGCGCACGCCTATGAGCAGGGCTTCACCGGTCCATTCCATGTTAGCGAGTGGTGAACAGGGCGTAGCAGATAGCGGCGCCTCTACTCGTTATTCGCCATTCGCCGCTCACTCTTTTCATTTTTTGCCGGCTGGGAATTCCAGGCCCATTTCCTGATAGCGCTCCGGATCGTCGGCCCATTTTTCGCGGACCTTGACGAACAAGAAGAGATGGATGGGCACATCGTACATGGCCATCAGCTCCTTGCGGCTTTCCGCGCCGATGGCCTTGATGGTCTGGCCGCCGGCGCCGAGCACGATCTTCTTGTGGCTGTCGCGGCTGACATAGACGACCTGGTCGATCTTGTAGGAGCCGTCCTTCTGGATCTTGAAGCTCTCGGTTTCGACCGTGGAATTGTAGGGAATCTCGTCGTGGACGCGCAGGAAGAGCTTTTCGCGCGTCACCTCGGCCGCGGTGATGGCCATGGTGAGATCGGTGAGGTGGTCCTCCGGGAAATGCCAGGGGCCGGGCGGGATATGCTTGACGCACCAGTCGATGAAATCCTGCACACCATGGCCCTTGAGGGCGGAGAGCATGAAGGTGGCTTCAAAGCGCAGGCGGTCGTTGAGCGCCTGGCTGAGAGACAGCAGGCTCTCGGGCTTGACGGTGTCGATCTTGTTCAGGATCAGCACCTTGGGCTGGCGGATGTTTTCCAGACCCTCGAGCAGGGTTTCGATTTCCGGGGTGACGCCGCGATCGGCATCGATGAGGAAGGCGACGATGTCGCTGTCCCCTGCCCCGCCCCAGGCGTTTTCCACCATGGCGCGCTCAAGGCGCTTTTTCGGGGCAAAAATGCCGGGGGTGTCGACAAAGACCAATTGCGCCTGGTCCAGGGTCAGTACGCCACGCACCTGGGACCGCGTGGTCTGGGCCTTGTGGGTGACGATGGACACCTTGGTGCCGACCAGCGCGTTGAGCAGGGTCGACTTGCCGGCGTTGGGCGCGCCGACCAGGGCGATGAAGCCACAAGAGGTATCGGCGAGTTCGGTTGGCGTGTTCATGGCTTGGGTTTCCAGACCTTCTGGTCGACCAGAAATAGTTCGGCGGCGCGGTGTTCGGCAATCTTCTTGGACGGGCCAATGGCCTCGATCCGTGCAAAGCCGACCAGATCGACACCAATGGTGAATTCTGGCGCGTGATCGGGGCCGGTGCGCTCGACCAGAACATAGGATGGCGGTTCGAGCCCGCGGGCCTGGGCCCACTCCTGCAGCGTGGTCTTGGCGTCGGCGCGATTGGCCTGCCCGTCGGCAAGAAATTCCTCGAACAGGCGCTCGATGAAGTTGCGGGCCGGCTCCAGCCCGCCATCGAGATAGATGGCGCCGATAATGGCTTCGGTGACGTCGCCCAGAATGGCGTCCTTGTCGGCGCCGCCGGAGCGGGCTTCGCTCTCGCCCAGGATCATTTCCTTGCCCAGATCGAGCTGGCGGGCGATTTCGGCGCAGGTCTCCTTGCGCACAAGGGTGTTGAGCGAGCGGCTCAGCTCACCCTCGTTCGACTTGGGGTAGCGGCGATAGAGCATGTCGGCAACCACCAGGCCGAGCACGCGGTCGCCAAGGAATTCGAGTCGCTGGTAGGAGCGCTCGATGCGCTTGCCCGGTGAAATGGCGCTCGAATGGGTCAGCGCGCGATCCAGCAGATCCGGATCGGCGAAGCGGTAGCCTAGCCGGAACTGGAGCTTTTCGTGGGACTTGTCGCGCCGGCTCACTGGCCAGCCGTGGTGTCGTATGGCGTGTCGCCATAGACCGAGCGGAACATGCGGTCCCAGCGCACATTGGCCGGCCACTGCCAGATCTGCCAGGGCGGCAGATTGTCCTTGATGGAGAAGAAGCGCGCTTCGGCCTTGGCGATCAGGTTGACCGAGGGGACATAGCCCACCTGGCTCAGGACGCGGCTGTCGGCGGAGCGATCACGATTGTCGCCCATCATGAAATAGTGCCCGGCCGGCACCAGGTATTCAGGAGTGTTGTCGAGCGAGAGATTGTCGCCGATTTCCTGGATCAGGTGGGTCGTGCCCTCGGGGAAGGTCTCGCGATAGACGGTGACTTCGCGGGTATCGCCGCTGCTGTCGGTGTCCATGGTGGTGCCCACCATTTCGCGCTCGACCATCTCGCCATTGATGTAGAGGCGGCCATCCTGCATCTGGATGCGGTCGCCCGGCATGCCGACGACGCGCTTGATGTATTCCATGGACTGCGGGACGGGCCGGAACACGGCGATATCACCGCGATTGGGCTCGCGGCCCAGAATGCGGTTGGAAATGGGCAGTTCGAAATCGAGCAGGGTGAAATTGCCGTAGCGGCCAAGCGAAAACGAGTGCTTGCCATAGCCCCAGACGAATTTGTTGGCGACGAAATAGTCGCCGATCATCAGGGTCTGCTGCATCGATGCAGTGGGGATGGAGAAGGGCTGGAACAGGAAGAACCGCAGCACAATGGCGATCAGCAGCGCCTCAATGATGACCACGAAGGTCTCCACCCACTCATTGGTGGCGGATTTCTTGGTCGACTTGTCGGCAGGCTGAGTCATGGTTTTTCCCGATAATGCGGTGCCGAAGGGTTATGCGTTTGGCCCGCTGGGGTCAACTTGCTTGAGTGGCCCACACAGCGGGCTCAGCGGATCGGCAGGGCTTCGATGATGACAAACGCCTGTGCCAGGCCCGCGTCATCGGTGATGGTGAGATGGATATGGGGCTCGTGTCCTTCTGGCACAAGGCGCGCCAGCGCCCGTGCCGCGCCATTGGTCAGGCGCATGGTCGGCTTGCCCGATGGCAGGTTCACCACACCCATGTCGCGCCAGTAAACGCCTTGGGACAGGCCTGTCCCCAAAGCCTTGGAACAGGCCTCCTTGGCGGCGAAGCGCTTGGCGTAGGACGCGGCGCGCTGGGCCCGCCGATCGGACTTTTTTTGCTCGATCCCGGTGAAGCAGCGATTGGTGAAACGGTCGCCATATTTTGCGAGCGTTTGTTCCACGCGGTGGATCTGGATCAGGTCGGAGCCCAGGCCGACAATCATTTCACCCCCTGAATGCCGCGGCTGCCGGGTTTGACGGCAGGAATGGCGGCCAGTTCCGGCGGCAATTGGTCGGCCGGATAGGCCGGAACCTTGAATTCGATCAGGCTGACCAGCGGCACGCCGACATCGGCCTCGCCACCGGAACGGTCGATGAGGCAGGCAGCGGCAACGACATTGGCGCCGAGGTTTTGCAGGGCAGCGACGCATTCGCGGATGGAGAGGCCGGTGGAGACGATATCCTCGACCACGATCACCTTGTCATCGGGCCCGATCTCGAAGCCGCGGCGCAATTCGAACTGGCCTTCCACGCGCTCGGTATAGAGCGCGGGAACACCAAGCTGGCGCGCGGTTTCGTAGCCGGGGATGATGCCGCCAATTGCGGGCGAAACCACCTTGGTGACGCCGGGCACTTCGGCCTTGATCCGCTCGGCAAGGGCGCTGCAGAGCTTTTCGGTCTGTTCCGCGTATTGGAAGACCCTGGCCTTCTGCAGAAAGACCGGTGACCGCAGCCCCGAGGACAGGATGAAATGTCCCTCCAGCATGGCACCGCAATCGCGGAAAATCTGCAAAACCTGGTCCTTATCCATCGCGTCCGCTCCTATCGATATTGCCGTCCCATTCCAGGGTCGAGATCATGCCCGCTTCGCGCAGTCCGGCGCGCTGAACAGCCGAGAGGCCGGGGCTGCGCTTGAGCGTTGCCAGAACATCGGTGAGTTGCGCAAGGTCGCGCACCTCGATTTCGAAGATCATCTGGTGAAAGTCGGGCGAGATCATGCGCATCACCAGATTATTGATGTTGGCGTCACACGCGGCGATGGCCGAGGAAATCTGCGCCAGGGAACCGGGCTTGTTGACCGATTCCATGGAAATGACAGCGGCATAGGACTTCTCGTCGCCACGGGCCAGGTTCCAGCGCACATCGACCCAGGCGACATCGCTGTCGTGCTTGGCGATCAGGGCATCGGAGTGGATCGGATAGACCACGAGCGGGCTGTCGGGCTCAAGAATGCCGACCAGGCGATCGCCGGGCACGATCCCCTCGCCCGAAATGGTCACCGGGGTATGGAAATCCAATTGCGCCATGGCCGCCTTGGCGCGCGAACCGGGGCGCTGCCCACCTGGAACGCGGAACCTGAACTCGTCGGTCGAACGCAAGGCGAACCAGCCGTCGGCGGTATCGGCCACGGGCAAGTCAAGCTTGCGGCGGCGTTTGCGGATGCCCTTGATCTGCGCCAGAGCAGCGGCAAGGGCTTCAGAGCCTACCTTGCCCTCACCCACGGCGACCAGCAGGTCGCGCTTGTTCCCGTATTCGAGGGCTTCGGCCAGGGCGGTCCCCTCGCTCTCATCGAGCATGACGCCTTCGCGCTCGAGCATCATGCTGAGCACATGTTCGCCCAGGGCATAGGCGCGCTGCGCGGCAGCCTGCCGCACGGCACGGCGAATGGCGGCACGCGCCTTGCCGGTGGCGGCAATGCCGATCCAGTTCGAGGGCGGGCGATGGTTCTGGTCGCGCAGGATTTCCACTTCGTCGCCGGAGCGGAGCTGGGTGACCAATGGCAGGATGAGGCCATTGATCTTGGCGCCAACACAGGTGTCGCCGATGTCGGTGTGCAGCGCATAGGCGAAATCGATGGGCGTGGCGCCACGCGGCAGTGCGATCAGCCGCCCACGCGGGGTGAAGCAGAACACCTGATCCTGGAACAGTTCGAGCTTGGTATATTCCAGGAAGTCCTCGGTCGAGATGCCCGAGGTCAGGTGGCTGATGGTCTGGCGCAGTGAGCCATAGGCATGCGATTCCATCTCGATGCGGCCCAGATTGGCCGAGGCGCCATCCTTGTAGAGCGCATGGGCGGCGATGCCGAATTCGGCGATGCGATCCATGTCTTCGGTGCGGATCTGCAGCTCCACGCGCTGCCGGCTGGGGCCGACAATGGTGGTGTGGATGGACTGATAATCATTGTGCTTGGGGACCGAGATATAGTCCTTGAAGCGGCCCGGCACGACCTTCCAGGTCGTATGGATCAAACCGACCGTGCGGTAGCATTCCTCTGGTGAGGTGACGATGACGCGGAAGCCGATCATGTCGGAAAGCTGTTCCAGCGCAATCGACTTGCGCTCGATCTTGGAGAAGATCGAATAGGGAGACTTGACCCGCGCCTTGACCCGCGCGGTGATGCCTGCCTCACTCAGGCGCTCGGTCAGTTCGGCGGTAATGGTGTCGATGGTTTCCCGGTTGTCGGCCTGCATCTGCTCGAGGCGGGCAGTGATGGCCGTATAGTGGTCGGGCTGGAGAATGCGGAAGCTGAGGTCTTCAAGCTCATTGCGCATGTCCTGCATACCCATGCGTCCGGCCAGCGGGGCATAGATATCCATGGTTTCCTGTGCAATGCGGCGCTGCTTTTCCGGCGCCATGAACTGCAGGGTGCGCATGTTGTGCAGGCGGTCGGCCAGCTTGACCAGAAGGACACGCACGTCCTGGCTGATGGCCAGCAAGAGTTTGCGCAGGTTTTCGGCCTGCGCCTCTTCGCGCGAAACCAGGTTGAGACGTTCGATCTTGGTCAGGCCGTCGACAATGGTGCCGATCTCGCCGCCGAACATCTGGTCGATCTCGGCGCGGGTCGCGTCAGTGTCCTCGATGGTGTCGTGCAGCAGCCCCACCGCGATCGAGGCGTCATCAAGCTTCAATTCGGTCAGGATGGCCGCCACCTCGAGCGGGTGGTTGAAATAGGGGTCGCCCGAGGCACGCTTCTGCGAGCCATGCTTTTGCATGGCGTAGACATAGGCCTTGTTCAACAATTGCTCGTCGGCGTTCGGGTTATAAGCCTGAACCCGCTCGACAAGCTCGTACTGACGCATCATGGAATTAGCCGCCCGCTCGCCCTGCCGAGCTTAGCGCCTGTGACAGAAATGAAAAGAGCGCCCGGCACATGCCGGACGCTCCCTGATATAATCCGATCACCATGCGCCGCAAGGCCGGTGCACGCCATTCGAGCGTAGCTCTCATGGCCTAGTCTGCTCAAATCGCTCCACTGGAGCGATTTGCAGGACGCAGCCTAGTCGTCCCGACGCTCCGGCGGCGCCAGGCTTTCGATGCCGCGCAGCAGCTCTTCTTCGCTGATGGTATCGAAATTGATGGCGTCGTCGTCGCCACTTTCGATCATCGGCGCAGCGCTGTTTTCGGGCTCGTCGACCTCGACATATTTCTGCAGCGAGTGAATCAGGTCCTCGTGCAGATCTTCGGGCGAGATGGTCCCATCACCAATTTCGCGCAGGGCAACGACAGGATTCTTGTCGTTGTCGCGCGACACGGTGATCTGGGCGCCGGAGGAAATCATGCGCGCGCGATGGGCGGCCATGAGGACGAGATCGAACCTGTTCTCGACCTTTTCAATGCAGTCTTCAACGGTGACGCGGGCCACGGACGTCTCCACACTTTGGGGGAATGAAGGGCCGCAATACACGATGGCGATGACAATGACAAGGCTTGCAAGGCAGAGGACACGAATGCGGTCTCCGCTTTACGCAGGCACGAGAATGTGCGAATACCGAACTTAAGATTTAAAGGTATCTGCGGAATTTATTCTGCCAACCGTCTTTGACGGCATTTTCAACAAGGGTGGCCCCTGCCCCTACGGGAGTGTTCATTATGGCCATTGATCCGCGCGAAAAGATTGCCCTGTTTATCGACGGTGCCAATCTCTATGCCACATCCAAGGCAATCGGCATCGACATTGATTATCGCAAGCTGCTGACTGAATTCAGCGCCAAGGCCTACCTGCTGCGGGCCAATTACTACACGGCGCTGGTGGAAGATCAGGAATATTCCTCGATCCGGCCGCTGATCGACTGGCTCGATTACAATGGCTACACGGTCGTGACCAAGCCCGCCAAGGAGTTCACCGACTCCCTGGGCCGCCGCAAGGTGAAGGGCAATATGGATATCGAGCTGACCGTGGATGCGCTCGAGCAGGCCCCCTATTACGATCACCTGGTGCTGTTTTCCGGCGATGGCGATTTCACCGCGCTAGTGGCGGCCCTGCAGCGCCGCGGCAAGCGAATTACCGTGGTGTCCACGCTGACGACGCCAACGCCGATGATTTCGGACGATCTGCGGCGTCAGGCCGATTTCTTCATGGACGTGGCAGAACTGGCCAAGACAGTCGGGCGCCCGCAGGTGCAGAAGCCGGTCGAGGCCTGAAAGACGCCCGCCATTCGAGCCTAGCTCTCATGGCCTTCTTGACTTGCCCGGCTCCACTGGAGCCAGGCATTCGCTTCGCGAACCGTCAGCGGCACCCCGCCATTCGAGCATAGCTCTCATGGCCTGATCGCCTCAAATCTCTCCACCGGAGAGATTTGCCCTGCGGGACGGCTCTCAGCCCCGCCCACCCTCTTTCAGGATGCGAGCCTTGTCGCGGTTCCAGTCACGGTCGCGGCTGGTGGCGCGCTTGTCGTAGTTCTTCTTGCCCTTGCCGACACCGATCAGCAGCTTGGCCTTGCCCTGATCGTTGAAATAGAGCTTGAGCGGCACGATGGTATTGCCGGAGCGGGCCACTTCCTGGTCGAGCTTGGCCAATTGTTTTTTCGAGACGAGGAGTTTGCGCGGGCGCTTTTCCTCGTGGTTGAAGCGGTTGGCCTGCAGGTATTCGGGAATATGCGCGTTGATGAGCCAGAGTTCGCCGCGCTCGGGGGACGCGTAGGATTCGGCAATTTGTGCCTTGCCCAGACGCAGTGACTTCACCTCGGTGCCGGTCAGGACGATACCGGCCTCGACCGTGTCTCCGATCTCGTAATCGAAGCGCGCGCGACGGTTCTCAGCCACTTGTCCGTGGCTGATCCAACCATTCTTGTTCTTGTCGTTCTTTGCTGCCATCGAACCTAGATAAGGCCTGCGTGACGCATTGCAAAGTCCATGGCGTCCTGCGTGGGCTTGCTGATGGGGGTCAGCGGCAGGCGCATTTCATTGGCGCAGAGGTTGAGCCGGTTGGCGACATACTTCGCCGGAGCCGGATTGGGCTCCATGAACAAGTCCTTGTGGAGGAAGGCCAGCTTGTCGTTGATGTCGCGGGCAGCATTGAAATCGCCGGCAAGGGACAACTCCTGCATCTGCGCACACAGGCGCGGGGCGACATTGGAGGTCACCGAAATACAGCCATGGCCGCCATGGGCGTTAAAGCCAAGCGCAGTGCTGTCATCGCCGGAAAGCAGGATGAACTCCTTGCCCAGCTTGTTGCGCTGCATGGTAGCGCGCTCCATGCTGCCGGTCGCGTCCTTGACGCCGATGATATTGGCATGGGCGTCGCGCAGGCGGGCGATGGTGTCCACGGTCAGATCGACAATGGTGCGGCCCGGCACCGAATAGAGAATGACCGGAATGCCAATGGCGCTGGCGACAGCAGAAAAATGCTGGAACAGGCCTTCCTGATTGGGCTTGTTGTAATAGGGCACGACCGAGAGCACCGCATTGGCCCCGGTCTTTTCGGCGAACTTTGCGAGGGCAACGGCTTCGGCGGTCGAGTTGGAACCTGCCCCGGCCACCACCGGCACGCGGCCATTGGCGACTTCAATGCAGATCTCGACCACGCGGCGATGTTCTTCATGGCTGACAGTGGGGCTTTCACCCGTGGTGCCCACCGGAACCAGGCCATGTGTGCCCTCGGCTAGTTGCCATTCGACAAAGCTGGAGAAGGCTTTCTCATCAACAACCCCATCGCGCATGGGGGTGATGAGCGCCGTTATCGAACCTCGCAGCATTTTGTCGGTATTCCTCAATTGGGGTCCGGCCCGCCAGCCGGTGCAGATTTTTGATAGGTGATTGGTCCGGAGCCGGCTGGCGCCGAACGGGGCGCACCATACTTTCAACAGCGTCGCGCCACAAGGCGGGTGAAATGCCTTGTTTCGCGGCGCTCCACGCGGCTAGATGACGCCATGGAACCGCTGTTCAGCCGCCCTCGCAAGGTCCCCGAAGGACACCCGGCATTCGCCGGGCTGCCAGCAACGCATATTTGCCTGAGCGATGCGCGCACCCGTGCGGCGGTGCATTTGCGCGGTGATTTCCGCAGTGGCCGCATGCCGCTGGTCTGCCTGGCCGGCTATCACCGGAACATGAGCGATTTTTCCGCCTTTGCCGCCCATTTTCAGCGGCTTGGCACGGGCGACTGGCCGATGGTGCTGATCGACCTGCCGGGACGCGGCCGCGCCGATGACCGGCCGCGCAAGACACCCTACAGCACGCTGGCCGATGCAGACGACGTGGCCGATGTGCTGGCAGCTCTGGGTATCAGTAAAGCCGTGCTGCTCGGCCAGGGGCATGGCGGCCAGGTGGCCATGGCGCTGGCGGCAAAACATCCCCTGCTGCTGGGTGGAACGATCCTGCTCGATTCCGGGCCGGTGACTGATTCCCGCGGCATTGTGCGGCTGCGCAACAATCTGGCCCATGTGGAAGCGCTGCGGGGCGCCAAGGCGGTTGCCAGCGGGTTTCGGCGCATGCTGGGCGGGGATTATCCGGGGCATTCGGAAGCCGAACTGGACAAGCTGGCGCTGCGCAGCCATTGGTTCGACAAGCGCGGCCGCGCCCGGCCGCTGTTCGACCCGCGCCTGTTGGAGCAGATCAAGGATATCGGTTTTGACGATATCCTGGTGGCGCAATGGCCGCTCTATGAGGCGCTCCGCTGTGCTCCCCTGATGCTGTTGCGCACGCAATTGACCGATCAGTTGCGGCGCGAAACCTATGAGGAAATGGTCAATCGCCGGCCCGAGGCGGTTGCGTTGACGATTGCAGGCCAGGGGTCGCCTGCCCTGTTCGACCAGCAAGCCGAAATCGAGGCGGTCGCCGCGTTCGTCTTTGAAGTGGGTATCGTCAAGCGCCGGGTGGCCTGACAATCACGCGATGGCGGTGGCCAGCAAGACCGCCTGTTCCACCCATTGCTCGCGGCGGATGCGCCCCTTGACCGCGATCCGGCCTTCGAGCCAGTCGATATGCGCCCCGGTCCAGGCCGCGATCTGATCATAATGGTAGATGCCCAGATCGTTGAGTGCTGATTCCGTTTTTGGCCCTATCCCCTTGATTGCGCGAAGATTATCGGCCTTGCCATCACGCGGCGCGGGCAGGTCCGGCGGGCGCAGTTGGGACGAGGCGGGGGCCTGGACCGGCTCTGTATCCTCGCGTTCTACGGCGCTAGCCAGGCGCCGGGCGGCAGACCGGGTGGCGGGCGCTGGGGCGGTCTTTGTTGTCTTGGAAGACTTCTCTTCGCGCGCGGCAATGGCCGGGGCAAGCTGCGGGCGGGACTTGTAGGCGCGAACCGCCAAATGGGCGCCATAGCCAATCAGGCAGCCACCCAGATAGGCGGCCAGCACCAGCAAGGCCACTTCGATGATGTGGTCCAGCGGGATCACTCCGGTTCCCTGCGACTGAGGCTCAGCCAGCCCGTCACCAGGCCGACAAGCGCAGCTACGGCCATGAAGGGCCAGTAATAGCCCAGAAGGAAGAGCAGCGTTGCCCCGAATGGCCCCATGGCGACGTGCTCAAACCGCGCCGTCGGCGGCGCGAACCGAAACAACAATGCGCCGGTTCTGCCGCTTGCCGGCAGAGGTCGCGTTGTCGGCAACAGGCTGCGCCTCGCCATAGCCGATGGCATAGAGCCGCTCGGGGGCGACGCCGCGCTCGATCAGCGCATTGACCACCGCTTCGGCCCGGGCGACCGAAAGCGCCAGATTGCGCTGGTCGTCGCCATCGCTATCGGTATGACCCTCGACATCGATGGCCGCGTTGGGGCAGAGCACGAGCGCCTCGGCAAAGGCGTCAAGCTCGGCGCTGGCGCTGGCCGAAATGATGGCGGCGCCGGACTGGAAGAGAATCGCATTGTGCGCGGAAAGCTCGGCCAGGCGGGCCTGGCAGAGTGCCAGATTGGTTGGGGCGGAAATCGTCGCGGTCCAATCGGTGCCGAGAGCCGCGATCTGCGACTCGATCCCGGTCCTGACTGTCGCAGAGGGCGCCTCGCCGGTGAGGGACCAGGCGCCATCAGCGAGTGCCAATTGGCCGGACTGCAACTGTAGAAGGGCGCGAAGGCCGGTTTGCAGATTGCCGACAAACCCCTCCGGAGCCCCCGCCCTGAACTGCAAGGCGCTGCCATCGGCGCCGGCCAACGTGGCGGCGTAGCGCGCGGTGGCTTCGGCCGGCACTGACCCGGTCAGCTCGACCGCGCCATCGGCCGCGCGCGTGGCGGAAAAGGCGTAGGCCGGATCACTCGCTGGATCGGCCGCGGGAACATCCGCCGCCGGTTCAGGTGCATCTGTCGCAGCAGGCTCCTCGGTCGGCGCCGGCGCGGGGGCAGGCTCTGGTTCGGCTATCGGCGCTTCTGTTGCCGCCTCAATACTTTCGGGCTCGGTCGTCGGGATCTGGGGCTCAAGCAAGGTGATCGACCAACGGGGCGCGGCGGTTCCCAAAACGGCTTCCGCCTCGGCGAGAACATCGGCTGTAAGTCCGACCCCATTCGCCGTCCAGCCTGTTCCGTCAAAGGCGATTTCGCCATCAGACAGCAGGGCCAGCACGTCGAGCGCCTGCAGCACTTCGCTCGAAAACGCCTCCGGCGCGTCCGTGCGGACGCTCGTGTTGTCCGTCACCGCATCACCGCCCCGCACAGCCAGGAAACGCTGCAGCGACTCGGCCGGAACGGCGCCATTGAAGACGATGCTGCCGTCCGACGCTTTGCTGGCCGACCAGAGATAGGGCGCGTCATTAACGGGATCAGGCGCATTGATCTTGGCGTCGCCATCAAGGTTGAGCACCGAGGCCAGTTCCAGGCTGGCATCGCGCGCATCTGCCGTTGCGGCCTCTCCCGAAAGGGTCCAGTCCGCGCCGTCAAACACCGCCCTGCCCTCTTGCAATGCAAGCAGCGCATCGACCGCAGCGCGGGCTTCAGCAGCGAAATTGTCCGGCACGCCCAGGGCAACGCGGCTGGTATCGGCCACGCGGGTGCCGACATGAACCTTGAGATAGGCCTGCAGGGAAGCAGCAGGCACATTGCCGGCGAACAGGAAACTGCCATCGGGCAAACGTTCGGCGGACCAGGTAAAGGGATCAGCCATCACCGGTTCGGGCCGTGGCTCCGTCAGTGCCAAGCTCCAGCCAGCTTGCGCCAGGCCACGGACGGCGAATTCGGCCTCGATGGACCCCTTGTCGATTGCTGATGCCGGTTCCCCTTGCACTGACCAGCTTGCGCCATCGAAGCGGACCACGCCGTTTCGCAGCCAGGGCAGGAATTGCAGGGCCTGCTCAGCCGAGGCTGCGAAACTGGGGGGTTCCCCGGAGGCGAAGCTGACATTGGAACGGGCATTCGGGCCTGCGATGGCCAGCAGCTCGGTTTCGACCTGCGGGTTGGGCAGCAGCCCTTCAAGTGTCACGGCGCCGCTTGCATCACGCCGCGCGGCAAAGCTGTAGCTGGCCGCGGCGGGGGCCTGGTAGGCCATCTGGCCCAAAGCGACTCCCTGGGGCAGGCCAGTCTCAAGCAAGGTCTGGATGGCCCGATAGTCGGTCGGCGTCTGGGCAGAGCCCGAGAGTGACACGACATTGCCTGCAAGGGCAAAGCGGCCTTCAGACAGATGGGTGAGCAGTTCGAGACCGAAATCGACCGCGCGGTGATAAGCTTCCGGCGCACCCGCTCCGTATTTGAGGAAAGACACATCCGCACCATCAACCTCGGCGAATTGCGCCCGGCTGGCTTCATCGGGCACATAGCCATCAAAGACCAGAACGTTGCCGGGCTGGCGATTGATACTGATCCAATAGTCTGCGATGCGCGGCGGCTGCAGCTCAACAATGGAATTGGGACCAGACAGGGCCTCGGTTACGGCCTGCGCGACTTCTATGCTCGGCGGCACGCCGGTGAGGTGGCTCACCCCATCGACAATCCGCGCCTCGCCCTCTTCAAGCCGAGCCAATTGTTCGACCAGAAGCCTGGCCTGTTCGGCAAAGCCATCGGGTGCACCGGATGCCAGGGACAGCCCGGTGGCAATGGGCACGCCAGAGACATCGGCAAGGCGCAGGCGGTCGACCAGTCTTTCTTCCGGCACATGGCCTGAAATGGCGATGCGCTGGCCATCATATTCGGCGCGCCAGGTATAGGGGGTTACCCGAACCGGCTCGACGGCGATGTCGCCGCTGCCAATACCGTCCGGCAGCGCGGCAAGCGCCATCTGCAAATGACCAAGGGCCTGCTCGGAACGGGCGCGGCCGATGGCGTTGAGGGTGAGGCCTGACAATTCGAAATGCCCAGACTCGACCAAGGTGGCCTGTGCGAGGGCGAACTCCACGCCCTTGCGCCATTGCTGTTCGTCAGGCTGGCCCGACCTGATCTGCAGATCGACAGCAGCCAGGCCCGGCATGGCCATCAGTGACTGACGAAGCTCTTCATTTGGCACGCTGCCAAAGAGGCTTACTGCATCATCTTCGATCGCTACGTTAATTCGGTAGGGCGCGGCAAGAGGCGCGATTGTGACGGTTTGGTCGATACGGCCAATACCTGTCAGGGCGGCGAGCCGCGACATGGCCAGATCCCGTTCGGTATCGGAAGAGGTCGTGCCCGATAGCGAAAGCTGTCGCCCGGAGATCGAGACATGCGCCCAGTTCGAACCGGAGGCATCGAGCGCCACCCTGCTCTCTTCGGCCAGATTGGCCACCATGGCCGGTGTTGCCATGGCCAGGGCTGCGATCGTGCCGCCCAGCACTGTCACAACACCCGGCGCCACCCATTTAAGGAGGTCCCTGATCATCCCGAATCCATTGGAAAACCGCAATTTTCAAAAGGTTAGATGATTTGCGGACAGGGACAAAGAGAAAAGGGGCGATGTCCGGCCTGTCGGGTAAAGGTCACCCCCACCTAGCTCTGCGACGACCCTTCGGGTCGAGCGACGCTACCTCCCCCTTCAAGGGGGAAGAGGTGGGCGCCGTGGTTGTGACGGGCAAAAAAGAAAGGCCCGGCAGAGCCGGGCCTTTCCGAATTCAGCAGTAATCCAAGGATTACTTGAATTCCTTGGCAGCCTTGAAGGTGACCTTGTAGGCACCGTTCTGGTGAGCTTCGCCCTTGACCGAGGAGGTGAAACCACCACCCGGAGCCCAAGCGAGTTCAGCAGCGCCGTAGAAGTCGGTCTGCTGAGCAACAGCCTTGTTGGTGCCATAGACGCCAACTTCACCGGTGATCGTGATGGTTTCAGAGACGGCAGCCACGAGCTGGGCAGCGACCTGGTAACCTTCGGTGTTGTTGGTGCCGGTGTCTTCGTCGAACCAGCGACCGCCGAGGTTGATGCTGACGCCTTCAGTGACCGTTGCACCGATGGAGCCACCAACACCGGTCTGCGTGGCAACGGCAACGCCGTTGTTCTGGCCGCCGGTTGCTTCGCCCGACAGAGCGATCTTGAACATGTCGAAGGAGGCTTCAGCCGAACCCAGGACGTTCCAGTAGGTGTCGTTCATGTTGTTGGCGCTGTATGCACCAGCAGCACGGACCTTGAACATGTCGAACGTGCCGGTAACGCCAGCGTGGACAGCCCAGTTCTCAACGACGCCGTCGAGGATGCCGCCGGCCATACCGGTAACATGGGCGGTGATGCCGTCGCCAGCATATTCCAGCACACCAATAGCGGTACCGGCATTCTGCGCGCCCGGAACGGCATTGTACCAACCAGCGGTAGTAGCGGCATTGGTCGGAACAGCAGCACCGAAGGCAGCAGTCGCGTTGCTGTCGAGGTTCTCAAGGCCAGCCTTGACGACAACACCATTACCGAGGTCGGACACGACCTGGATGACATGACCACCGTCGTACGGCAGATCCTTGGCGAACATTACGCCCTTATCGACCGCGTCCGAGTTGAACAGGCCGAGGAAGTTGAACGGCTCGTCGTCGCCGAAGTTAGCGATCGAGCCCTTCTTACCAGCCATGATGGTGGTGGTGTCGCCGATCGAGACATAGGCCTCATCGATGATCACCGCGTTGCTGCCAGCGGGAGCAACATAGGCACCGGTCGAGTAACCTTCGTCGCGAACTTCAACCTTCCACTCGTTCTTCAGCTTGATAACAGCCGAAGCCGGACCGAAGTCAGACGAAGCGGTACCTGCGAACTTGACCCAGGACTCAACCTTGCTGTCCCAGTCGTTGTCATAAGTCGTGCCACCAACGGTGGTGCTAGAATTGTCCATGACATTGCGGGTGCCGGCAGCGGCGTTGACGCCCATACCATTGAAGTTGCCGTTGAAGTCGCCCCAGTTGAATTCGTACTTCACGCCGCCAGTGATCTGCAGGCAGTTGTCAGCCGACGAGATGGTCAGGCCGGAGATGCCGAGCGAGTCACAGACGTCGAGCGAGGTGAGGACACCCAGATCGGCAGCGAAGCCAGCGGTCGAAAGACCAGCGGCAGCAACAGAACCGAGGATAAGGCTCTTGAGTTTCATTAATTGACCTCCAAAGTCAGTCATTTTTGGTGCCGGTTACCCAGCGGTTTGTCGAAACGCGACCACACAATTCGTGGTGCTGTGTGTTGCCGTCGCGTTGCGACCGACAAACGATCCCATGCATGGATTCGCAAGACCCACTCTACGCATGCAAAAAGCTGACGCAATCGCGGCAAGCCGGTTTTGGGGTCGTCACAATGTGGTTGCACATCAGTTGTTGCAGATTCAGCACACAGATGGAAACGGACCGTTAAGCGAGTTGAACAAAGCGTTAAAATTGTAAGGTTCCTGCCGCTTTGCGCCCGTGCAGATGGCATGGATGGCGGTGTCGCGGGAAGAATGTGGCAGAGCGCCCGATCTGTGGCAGAGTCGTGGAAGATATAAGGAGTACCGCATGGCCGAGGGAAAAGTAGCGCTGGTAACGGGGGGAACCTCGGGGATCGGTCTGGGCGTGGCGCGTGGCCTGGCCCAGGATGGCTGGCGGGTGGTGATCTGCGGCCGGCGGGCGGAACTGGTGAATGCCCACAGCGCAGAGAACGGGTTTGACGGTCACGTCTGCGACGTCACCCAGCCGCAATCGGTTGAGGCGATGTTTGCGGGCATTGCTGGGCGCCAAGGGCGGCTTGACCTGGTGTTCAACAATGCGGGCCGGTTTGCGCCGGCGGCCAATTTCGGTGAGCTGGATGCGGCGACCTGGCGCGAGATGATCGACACCAATCTCAATGGCGCGTTCTATATTGCGCAGGGAGCGTTCCGGATGATGCGCGACCAGAGCCCGCAAGGCGGACGCATTATCAACAATGGATCGATCTCGGCCTATGTGCCGCGACCGCATGCGGCGTCCTATACAACGAGTAAGCACGCCATTACCGGGCTGACCAAATCCATCTCGCTCGATGGTCGGCCCTACAAAATCGCCTGCGGTCAGATCGATATCGGCAATGCGGCCACGGACATGACGAGCAATATGAGCGCGGGGTCGCTGCAGGCCAATGGCAGCATGGCGCCAGAGCCGACATTTGATATGGCCCATGTGGTCGACGCGGTGCGCTATATGGCCGGCCTGCCACTTTCGGCAAATGTCCAGTTCATGACCGTGATGGCGACGACCATGCCTTATATCGGGCGGGGCTAGGACCTGCCGCCACGCGCTGATGCTGGTCTGCAAATGCCAATCTCCTCCGCTTCCGGTGCTCACGTCCTCAAGTACACTGCGCGCCGGGTCTCGGAGATCGCCATTTTCGCCTCAGCCTGAGCGGGTGGCGTTGGTTCTAGTTCAAACTCCAGACCTTTTCACCGGCGATCCAGGTGGACTGGACCTGACGATCGTCTGAAAGGTGCACGAAGCTGGCTTCGGCCGATGGGCGCAGATGGCCCAGCCGGCCGTCGGCGCCAATGGCGCGGGCCGGATAAAGCGCCGCCATGCGGAAGGCTTCGTCCGGTTCCAGGCCGATGCGGTCGATCATGAAATTGACCGCGTCGATCATGTCGAGGTCGGCGCCGGCCAGCGTGCCGTCAGCGAGGCGCAGCGCGCCGTCGGCTCGGGTGATGGTGCGGCCGTTCAGTTCGATGGTCTTGAGGTCGGTTCCCGTCTGCGACATGGAATCGGTGACCAGGAAGATGTGACCCGGCCCCTGCTTGGCGCGGAGCGCCGCGCCTATTGAGGCGGTATGCACATGAATGCCATCGGCGATCAGGCCGGCATGCACAGTCTTGCTGTCCAGCACCGCACCGACGACACCGGGCTCGCGATTGCCGAGCTGGCTCATGGCATTGAACAGATGGGTCGCCATGCTGGCCCCGGCCGCAAAGGCGGCCATGGTCTGATCGTAGCTGGCGTCGGAATGACCAATGCTGACAATGGCACCCGACGCCGCGAGCCGGGTGATCTGTGCAGGTGGCACGGTTTCGGCGGCTACGGTGCAGAGCAGGTTGGGCAGGGCCTCGGCGGCCGCACAGAGACGCTCAAGGTCTGTCGCGTCCATCGGCCGGATCAAAGAAGGGTCATGCGTTCCCTTGCGCGGCAGGGCCAGATGCGGCCCTTCCAGATGCAATCCGATGAAGCCGGGGACGCGTTCGGCCGCGGCGGCAACACCAGCGGCGATGGCCTGGACGTTGATCTCGGCTGTATCGGTAATCAGCGTGGGCAGCAGGGCGGTAGTGCCGAACTGTGCGTGGGCGTTGCAGATGGTGCGGATGGAATCAAGTGTCGGGGCATTGTTAAACAGTACCCCGCCCCCGCCATTGACCTGCAGGTCGACAAAGCCGGGCACCATCATGCCACCATTCAGCACCACGCGCTCGGCCTGGTCTGGAATGTCGGACTGGGCGACGATGCCAGTGACATAGCCGAACTCGATCAGCAGTGCCGCGTCGTCAAACCAGTTCTCGCCGTCAAAAATGCGGGCGCCCGAGATTGCAGCGAGGTCGCTCATACGGTTTCAGTGACCTTTTTGAGAGCCGGCGGCACATCCGGGTTGAGGCCGCGATGGCGCGACAGGGCCTCGACGAAACCATAGAAAGAGACAATCAGCGCCAGCGGGTCGGTGATCGGATGGCCGGTGGCGGCAAAGGGCAGCGGCTTGGCGGCCCCCGGCAGATCGCTGGTCAGGAAAGCCTTGGCGCCCTGCCCGGCCAGCTTGTGCGCCATTTCGGCAACCGAGCTTTCGGCCGCATCGCGCGCGGCCAGACCGAGCACCGGATAGCCCGGCGTCACAATCGCCACGGGGCCATGCATGACTTCGGCGGCGCTGTAGGACTCGGCCTGGATGTTGCAGGTTTCCTTGAATTTGAGGGCCGCCTCATTGGCGATGGCGAAGCCGGGGCCGCGTCCAAGAACATAGAGGGCGCTATGGCCATCCAGCGCACCCACCATTTCCGACCAGTCGCAGGCGACGGCGCGCGACAGGCTTTCAGGCAAGGCCGCGACGGCTCGGGCGAGATCGGCATCGCCGCTCCAGCGCGCCAACAGGGCCAGGCCGGCCACTACCGAGGTCACGAAGGTCTTGGTTGCCGCAACGCTTTTTTCGAGGCCCGCATGCAGGTCGATGGTGAAGTCGCTGGCGTCGGCCAGGGGTGAACCGGCCGTATTGGTGATGGCGATCGTGATGGCGCCATTGCGTCTGGCCGACTGGGCCATGCCGACAATGTCCGGGCTCTTGCCCGACTGGGAAATGGCGATGGCGGCGGCCCGTTCGAGGCGCAAATCCTTGCCATAGATCGAGGCAACCGAGGGGCCAACCGAAGCGACCGGCAGGCCAAGCGTCAACTCGAAGGCATATTTGAGATAGGTGGCCGCATGGTCCGAGGAGCCGCGGGCCACTGTCACAAGCAGGGCCGGATCGAGCTCACGCAGGCGCGCCGCGGCGGCGTCCAGGGTATCGGTGGAGGCATCGAGGAAACCGGCCACCACCTGCGGGATCTGATCGATTTCCTGTCGCATAAAGGTCTGGGTGGTCACGATCTGAGTGCTCCATTGCTGGTGTCGCCAAGCCGGAGCTCGGCGACGAAGTCATAAGTGTCGCCCCGGTATATGGAGCGGGTGAATTCGACGACGCGGCCAGTGCCGAGGTAGGAAATGCGCTCGATATGCAGGCCGGCCGAGCCGACCGGCACCTGCAGCAGATGCGCATCCTCTTCCGCGATATTGGAAGCGCGAATGCGCTGAATGGCGCGAACCGGCCGCATATTGGTCTTTTCAAGATGCTTGTAGAGCGAATCGGCAATGCTCATCGGATCGGGCAACACGGCCATGGAGAGGCTGGCGCGCTCGATGGCCAAGGGGGTCTCGCCGGTCAGGCGCAAACGCGCAATGCGCGCCACGCGATCGCCCGCACTGAGGCCCAGAATGATGGTTTCCTCCGGCGAGGGTACGTAAAGGCCGCGCTCGAGCCATTCGGCCCGCACCGCCATGCCGCGCCGCGCCATATCCTCGGTGAATGACGTGAGCTGGGACAGGGACTGCTCGACGCGCTGGGTTTCGGGGGCAACGAAGGTGCCCGAGCCGTGACGCTGCACCAGAACCCCTTCATGCACCAGTTGCTGCACCGCCTTGCGCACGGTGACCCGGGACACGTCGGCGCGATGCGCCAGGTCCCGTTCAGAAGGCAAGGCATCGCCGGGGTTGATAAGTCCGCGCTTTATGGCATCTTCTATCCAGCGCTTGAGCTGCAGATAAAGCGGCCCGCCAATCGGCAGAACCACCGGCCCCTCGCCAAACATAGTGCCGGACTGTTCAGTCAAGCGACCTCCTTGGCCGGCCCTTCAGACGGACCGGCAAGCGTGATGCACCAGAATGGCGCTGCACATATAATACCAATAAAATACCATTCACCAAGCCCATTTTGGCAAACTCACGCCAACATGCCCATCCCGCTGTGGATATTGTGCTTTTGAGACCGGCGCTTTATCCCTTGGCGTAGTGATCGTGATAAGTGGTATTTTTTTGGCATTAGAGCCAGACAGGAGCAGCGGATGACAGACAGGCGAACCGAAGCCCGGCACGCAAAGGCCATTGGCCTGGAGCTGCAGAGTGACGCGGAAATCCTGTCCTTGCTGGCGAAGGGCCAGGCGGAAGCGGCCCAATGCGTCGAAGCGGCTGTTCCCGAGATTGCGCGCGGCGCCAGTCTGGCGGCTAGTGCCCTGCGCAATGGCGGACGACTGGTTTATGCCGCCGCCGGCAGTTCGGGCCTGATGGCCCTCGCCGATGCGCTGGAATTGCCCGGCACCTATGGTATCGCGCTTGATCGGATCGTGGTCTTGCTGGCCGGCGGAATGGACGCCTTGCGCGACATGCGCGGCGGCCCCGAGGATGACGCTACCGCCGCCAGAGAGGCAGCCGAAGCCCTGGCGCTGACTGAAAATGATTGCCTGATTGCCGTGACGGCAAGCGGGCAGACCCCCTACCCGCTTGCCGCGATTGAAGTCGCCCGCGCGGCCGGCGCCAGTACGATCGGCATTGCCAACAATGCCGGTGCGCCCCTGTTCGAACTGGTCGACGCGGCGATCTGCCTACCCACGCCGGCCGAAGTCATCGCCGGCTCGACGCGCATGGGCGCGGGCACCGCCCAGAAAATTGCTCTCAACATGCTCTCGACCTTGATGGCCATTCGCCTCGGGCATGTGCATGACGGCTATATGGTCAATGTGATTGCGGACAACGAGAAGCTACGTATGCGCGCATGCGGTATCGTCGCGGCGATTGCCGGAGTGGACGAGGCCACAGCCCAATCAGCGCTCGTGGCCAGTGCCGGCGCGGTCAAGCCAGCCATTCTTATTGCCAGCGGCGCCAGTGGCCTTGCCGAAGCAGAGGCCCTGCTGACCCGGCATCAGGGTCTGTTGCGGCCTATTCTGGCGGAGATAAGTGGCCATTAGGATGGCGGGCTGCCGGTGGGCTGCAAATATTGACCTGCCGCGCCAAAAAAGTCGCAGCAAGTGTCGATGTGCCGTTGGCCCTCTCGTCGCCTTTGTGAAACATCATCGCAAGGAGACATGCAATGACCACCTCAGCCAATGATCCCGGCCCGGACAACAATCGCGACCTGGTGCTGACGCGCCTGATCGATGCCTCCCCAGAGGCGGTTTATCGCTGCTGGACCGAACCGGACCTGATGACCAGATGGTTTGCCCCCAAGCCCTGGTCAACACCGCGCGCAAGCGTCGATCTGCGCCCAGGCGGCGCCAACCTGGTGGTCATGGCTGACGAGAACGGCACCGAATATCCCAGCCCGGGTCAGTATCTCGAAATCGTTCCAAACCGTAAGCTGGTGTTTACCGATGCCTTTATCGGCGACTGGCAACCTTCGGAGAAGCCCTTTTTTACCTGCGTGCTGACCTTCGAAGCCGAAGGCGGCAAGACGCGCTACACGGCGACCGCGCGCCATTGGACCGTCGAGGACCGCGAAGCGCATGAGAAAATGGGGTTCCATGAGGGCTGGGGCCTGTGTGCTGCCCAACTGGAAGAGGTAGCCAAGTCCCTCTGAGCGCCGCGCAACAAAAGCCCCCGGAGGTGGCGGCACCTTCGGGGTCCCTTGCCGGTCCTGGGTATGTTTCCATCGCGTTCCAGCATTGGTCAGGCGAGCCTGGTACGATCTGGCTCCCACGACAGTGTGCATCCCAGGCGACCAGTTCAACCCGCGCATGAAAGGTAACCAATCATGGACCAGACGACTGGAGGATGTCTCTGCGGCGCAGTGCGGTTCGAGGCAAGCGGGGCACCTTATCGTGTGGGGCTCTGCCATTGCCTCGACTGCCGGAAGCACCACGGGGCGCTGTTTCATGCCTCGGCCATCTTTGCCGAGGCCGCGGTGTCTACCACCGGCGCGACGAGCTCATATCAGGGCCGACACTTCTGCCCGCGCTGCGGCTCTTCGATATTTTCCCGTAGCGGCGATGAAGTCGAGATCCATCTGGGCGCCCTGGACGCCATCGATCAGTTCCGCCCAACCTACGAGCTGTGGACGATCCGCAGGGAAGCCTGGCTTCCACCCTTTACGGGCATGCGAGCTTATTCGAGAGACCGCGAAGGCTCAGGACGAAGTGAAGCCTGAGGTCAGGGCTGTTCTGGCTCGAGTGGCACTTCGCCGGCCAGTTCGGCGACATGGTCGATCACTGCCGCCGCATCGGGGTGGTCGCCGTCAAGCATATCCGCCACCCGCTCAAGGGCCGCGATCAGCATGATCTGCTCCCACTCCTTGAGGTCGGAAAACTGCTGGTGAAACTGGGCGTGCACGCCGTCAGGCGCGATGGCCAGCACTTTCTGGCCCTTGTCGGTCAGTGACAGCAGCACCTGGCGGCGATCCTTCTCACCGCGCCGGCGCTGGATCATGCCGGATGTCTCGAGCTTTTGCAGCAGCGCCGTGGTGGTGGCCTGGGTGATGCCCATGCGGCTCGCCACATGCCCGGCGGTCTTTTCCTGCTCACCATCCAATATCTGCATGAAGATAAGCTGGGACGGTGTCAGACCGGTTTCGCGCATCAACTGTTTGGAGTTCGACTCGGTCGCGCGCAGGATTTTGCGCATCGCGGTCAGGGCCAATTTGGTCCGATCTTCCAATAGCCTACTCCAGAGTCTTCCCCACCATATTATCGTCAGAATCCAGGGAACCCAAGCGCCTTCACAGGGGTTCAGCATTCCTTAGCTATATCTAACCTGTTTTTATGTGACTAAGCAAAAACGGCGCATACAGAAAATAATTTGGCACACCACACTCCACGCAACCCATTGATTTTGCATGGTAGATCACGGATTTCTGTCACCAGCATGACGCGGAAGGCAGATTTTGTCGCACCATCTGGGTTGAAATGTAGTTTTAACAAGCTAACTTTCCCGACCATGATTTACGGCAACTCAGCGCTGTTCGATGCCAGTGCCCTGCACCGGCAAACCGCAGGTGCCCCGCAAGCGAGCATTCGCACCCCCATCAGTACCGATGGTTCGAAGGTGTGGAAGCTCATCGGTGCCACCAGCGCGCTCGATGATAATTCGCTTTACTGCAACCTGTTGCAGACCACCCATTTTGCCGCGACCTGCGCCATTGCGGAGCAGGATGGCAAGGTCGTGGGCTGGCTCTCGGGCTATGTCCCGCCGGAGCAGCCCGACACCTATTTCGTCTGGCAGGTCTGCGTCAGTGACGCCGCCCGCGGCCAGAGTCTCGGCCGTCGCCTGATCGGCGATGTGCTGGCCCGCCCCGCCTGCCGCGCGGTGACGACGCTGCAATGCACCATCACGCATGACAATGAGGCGAGCTGGGGCCTGTTCACAGCGATCGCCCGCAGGCTCGACGCGCAGATGCAGCAAGTCGAACTGTTCGAGAAAGACGCCCATTTCGACGGACTGCATGACAGCGAATACGCCGTCAACATCGGTCCGTTCAGCCCCGAGAAGGTGACGGCGCTTACGAGCGCCTGATCGCACGACGTTCAGACCTAGCCCTTTGACTATCCACGTCCAGGAGACGTTCCCCATGGCCACCACAGCAACCATCACGCCGATCAATACCTTTGAGCGGGTCGAAAGCCGCGTGCGGTCCTATTCGCGCAGCTTTCCCAAGGTGTTCGACCGGGCGCTTGGCTCGACCATCTACGACACCAATGGCAAGGCCTATACCGACTTTCTCGCCGGTTGCTCGACGCTCAATTACGGGCACAACGACCCGGACCTGAAATCGGCGCTGATCGAATACATCTCCAATGACGGCATCGCGCATGGCCTGGACATGTTCACCGATGCCAAGGAGCACTTCCTGTCGACCTTCGAGCGGCTGGTCCTGCGTCCGCGCGGCATGACCCATCAGCTCCAGTTCACCGGTCCGACCGGCGCCAATGCGGTGGAAGCGGCGATGAAGCTGGCCCGCAAGGTCACCGGCCGCACCAATATCATCGCCTTTACCAATGGCTTCCATGGCGTGACCCTGGGTGCCCTAGCCGCCACGGGCAATGGCAAGCATCGCGGTGGTGCTTCGACGCCGCTCTCCGGTGTCACCCGCGCCGCCTATGACGGCTATCATGGTCCAGACATCAACACGGCCGACCTGCTCGAGCGCGAATTGAGCGATCCGTCCAGCGGTATCGACGCGCCGGCGGCGATCATCGTCGAAACGGTGCAGGGTGAAGGCGGGCTCAATGCCGCGTCCCCCGAATGGCTGCGCCA
Source organism: Devosia indica (assembly GCF_003056405.1). Classification (GTDB taxonomy): domain Bacteria; phylum Pseudomonadota; class Alphaproteobacteria; order Rhizobiales; family Devosiaceae; genus Devosia; species Devosia indica. The sequence goes on along the minus strand of NZ_PYVZ01000007.1, from coordinate 72,138 downwards.
GATCCAGGCGATTGCCCGCAAGCACGGCGCGCTGTTCATTATTGACGATATCCAGGCCGGCTGCGGCCGCACGGGCGGGTTCTTCTCGTTTGACGGCATGGGCCTGTCGCCCGACATCATCACCATGGCCAAGTCGCTTTCGGGCATGGGCCTGCCGCTGGCCATGACGCTGATCAAGCCGGAGCACGACATCTGGAAGCCGGCTGAGCACAACGGCACGTTCCGGGGCAACAACCATGCCTTCGTGACTGCCGCCGCGGCACTGGAGAAGTTCTGGGCCGACGACCGGTTCATCTCGGATGTGAACGAGAAGGCCCGTTATCTCGGTGAGCGCCTGGCCGCCATCGCCGACGAGCATGGCCTCGTCACCAAGGGTCGCGGCATGATGGTCGGTATCGATGCCGGTTCGGGCGAAGCTGCTGCTGCAATCTGCAAGGCGTGCTTTGCCAAGGGCCTGATCATCGAAACCTCGGGCAGCTTTGACGAAGTGGTCAAGGTGCTCTGCCCGCTCACCATTTCCCTCGACCAGCTCACCGCCGGCATCGACATCATGGAGACTGCCTTTGACGCGGTCCTGGGGTCTCACCGCGCGGCGGCCGAATAAGGACAAGCCAGCAATGATTGTACGCGATCTCGAATCCGCCCGCCTGGGCGACCGCCTCGTCAACTCCAATGGCTGGGACAGCACGCGCCTGCTGCTGGCCGGCGACGAGATGGGCTTTTCGTTCCACATCACCCGCATTCACGAGGGCACCAGCCACGTGTTTCACTACAAGCATCACTTCGAGAGTGTCTATTGCATCTCGGGTGAAGGCTCGATCGAGGAACTCGATACCGGCGTGGTGCACCAGATCCGCCCGGGCGTGATGTATGCGCTCAACCTAAACGACAAGCATCGCCTGACCGCCAAGAGCGAGATGGTGATGGCGTGCTGCTTCAATCCGCCGGTGACCGGCAATGAAGTGCACCGCGAGGACGGCTCCTACGCCCCGGCTCCCGAAGACGCCTGAACGTCTTCCCCTAAAACTCCAACTGAAAGGCGAGAACCATGACCCAGTCAGCTTTCGACACCGCCAATCACGATGACTATCCCACGCGCCTGCCGGCCGAAAAGTGGCAGGAGCGCAAAGACCCCGTCGTCTGGGGCAACTGGACCCCTGAAGCACCGCTGACGCGCGCGCAGACCGAGAGCTTCGAAAAGAACGGCTATCTGGTCCTCAAGGATGTCTTTTCGCCGGCGGAAGTCGCCGCGCTGCAGAAGGAATCCGCCCACATGCGCTCGGGCGAGGCAAAGATCGCCGAAGACAATGTGATCACCGAGCCCGGCTCGAATGAGGTCCGCACCGTCTTCCGGCTGGATGAAGAAAACGCGCTGTTCGCGCGCCTGGCCAGCGACCGCCGCATTGCCGGCGCTGTCAGCTTCCTGCTCGATGACGAGGTCTATCTCCACCAGTCGCGCCTCAACTACAAGCCGGGCTTTACGGGCAAGGAGTTCTACTGGCACTCCGATTTCGAGACCTGGCACGCCGAGGACGGCATGCCGCGCATGCGCGCGATTTCGGCCTCGATCCTGCTCACGGACAATGACGCGCTCAATGGTCCGCTGATGCTGATGCCGGGCACGCACAAGAACTTCATCGCCTGTGCCGGCGAGACCCCCGAGGACAACCACAAGACCTCGCTCAAGAAGCAGGAAATCGGTGTGCCCTCGCATGACGCGCTGACGAAAATGGCCAAGGAACACGGCATTGACTATGCCTCGGGCAAGGCCGGGACCGTGGTGCTGTTCGACTGCAACACCATGCATGGCTCGAATGGCAATATCACGCCCTTCCCGCGCTCGAACGCCTTTTTCGTCTATAACGCCTGGTCCAACCGGGTGGTGCAGCCCTTCGCTGCCAAGAACCCGCGCCCTGCGTTCCTCAGCTCGCGCGACCCCAAGGGTCCGATCAGCATCGAGACCGGCAAGATCGGCTAAGGCCGGTATTTCAATCGCCAACGAACAACCAAATGGCTCCGCTCCCGAAAAGGGAGCGGCTGGAGACTACATGACCACCGAAAGCCCGCGCCATACCGTTGAGAAGATCGGCGGCACCTCGATGTCCCGCACCGAGGAATTGCTCGACACCGTGCTGATTGGTAACCGGAAGGGTGCCGACCTTTACCAGCGCATCTTTGTGGTCTCGGCCTATGCCGGGATGACCGACGAGCTGCTTGAGCACAAGAAGTCGGGAAAGCCCGGCGTCTATGCGCTGTTTTCCAGCGCCGAGAGCGGCTGGGGCTGGGGCGATGCCCTGAGCGCCGTGGCCGACAAGATGTTCGCCCATAATGAGCGCATCTTCGCAGACGAAGGGGCCCGCCAATCGGCCAATCGTTTTGCGCGGGAGCGGGTCGAAGGCGTCCGTTCGTGTCTGATTGATCTGCAGCGGCTGTGCTCATTCGGGCATTTCCAGCTACAGCAGCACCTGCTCACCGTGCGCGAAATGCTGGCGTCGCTGGGTGAGGCGCATTCGGCCTTCAACACCGCCCTGCTCCTCAATCTCCATGGCGTGCGGGCGCGGATGATCGATCTCACCGGCTGGCGCGACGAGGGGCAGTACACGCTCGATGAAGCCATCGAGCGGGCCCTGGCCGATGTCGATCTGGCAACCGAGCTGCCGATTGTCACAGGCTATGCCCAGTGCAGCGAAGCACTGATGGGCACCTATGACCGGGGCTATTCGGAGGTGACCTTGTCGCGGCTGACGGTCGTGACAAAGGCGCGCGAAGCAATCATCCACAAGGAGTTCCACCTCTCGAGCGCCGATCCGCGGCTGGTGTCGCCCGACGCGGTGCGCGTGATTGGTGAAACCAATTACGATGTGGCCGACCAGCTCTCCAATATGGGCATGGAAGCAATTCATCCCCGCGCAGCCAAAGGCCTGCGGCGCGCCTGCATACCTTTGCGTGTCAAAAATGCCTTTGAGCCGGAACATCCCGGCACCGTGATCCGTTCAGACCTTGATGCGCAGTCACCGCAGGTCGAGATCGTGACGGGATTGAAGAACGTCTATGCCTTCGAATTCTACGACCAGGACATGGTCGGGGTGAAGGGTTATGACGCCGAGATTCTTGAGGCGCTGAAGCGTCACAAGGTCTGGATCATCGCCAAGACCTCCAATGCCAATACCATTACCCACTATCTCAAGGGGTCGATGAAGGCGATCAAGCGGGTCGAAACCGACCTGTCCGATGCCTTCCCGACTGCCGAGATCGCCCTGCGCAAGATCGCGCTGGTTTCGGCCATCGGTCGCGATCTGCGCTCGCCCCGGGTCCTCACCCAGGCGATCCGCGCGCTGTCGGATGCGGGGATCGAGCCGCTCGGCATGCACGACCTGCTGCGCAAGGTCGACCTGCAGGTCATCGTCGAGCCCGACCAGTTCGAAGCCACCATCGCGGCCCTGCACAAGGGCCTGATCGAAGACTGGGCCGCCGCCCCGCAACAGAAGTTGCACGCGGCAGCCTGACCCATGGCCGGCTGCATGGATGGGCAGCAGCCGGTTTCAACCGCCCGAAGACACAGAAATGAGGAGAACACACATGACCAAACTCGGAAAAACCGCAGTCATGGCGCTGTCCGCCATCGCCGCTTCGGCACTTGCCTCCACCGCAGTCAGCGCTGCGACGCTGGCCGAAATCCAGGAATCGGGTTCCATCCGCATCGCGGTCGCAAATGAGATTCCCTATGGCTATATCGATCCGGTCTCGGGCGAAGCCATGGGCGCCGGCCCTGACGTGGCCAAGCACATCGCCGAAGAGCTCGGCGTGACCAATATCGAGTGGATCACGACCGACTTCTCGTCGTTGATTCCGGGCCTGCAGGCCGACCGCTTCGACATGGTCGCCGCCGAAATGGCCATCATCCCTACCCGTTGCGCCACGGTCATCTATTCCGAGCCCAACACCTCCTATGGTGAAGGTCTCCTGGTGCCTGCCGGCAATCCCGCAGGGCTGACCGGCTATGCCGATTTCGCTGAAAACTCCGATCTGTCCGTCGCCATCATGGCCGGCGCCAACCAGCTCGACATGATGCAGGCGCTCGGCGTGTCCGAAGACCAGCTCGTGACCATCTCATCGAACGCCGATGCGATCTCGACAGTGTCGACCGGCCGCGCCGACGCCTATGCGGCAACCGGCCTGACCGCCAGCGAACTGGCGGGGCAGAGCGATGCCGTGGCAGTGGCCGAAGGGTTCACCGATCCGGTCATCGACGGCACCGAACAGCGCTCCTGGGGCGGCTTCGTCTTTGCCCAGGGCAATGAAGAGCTGCGCGACGCGGTCAATGAAGTGCTGGCCGAATACAAGCAGACCGACGAGTGGCTCGAGACCGTGTCCGGCTACGGCTTTACCGACGCCGACACCTCGCGCTCGTTCGACATGAGCACTGCAGAGCTTTGCGCCGAATAAGCGCAGCTCATTTGATCTGATCTGCCGGTGGGCGCTGCTTGTTCAGCGCCCACCGGCGACTTGCTTGCGCATCACCAGCAACAACAACAATAAAGCCAGGTTGAGAACGCTTTCATGGACTGGACCCAATATCTCACCCCCCTGACACTGGGGGCCTGGGTGACCATCGAGCTGACGATCTATTCAACGGTGTTCGGAGCGCTCCTTGCGTTCGCCGCGGGCATCGGCAAGCTCGCCCACAACCCGCTCATCAGGGCGATCTCGATAGGCTATATCGAGATCTTCCGCGGCACATCGCTGCTGGTGCAGCTCTTCTGGCTGTATTTCGCACTGCCAGTTGCCGGACAAGCCATCGGCATTGATCTGCGCCTGCCCCCGGTCGCCGCCGGTGTCCTGGCGCTGTCGCTCAATATCGGTGCCTATGGCGCCGAAGTGGTGCGCGGGGCCATCCAGTCGGTCTCCAAGGATCAGTATGAGGCGGCCAGGGCGCTCAATTTCACGCCGCGAAAGACCCTATGGCGAGTGGCCCTGCCCCAGGCGATCCCCGAAATGATGCCCCCATTCGGCAATCTGGCCATTCAGAACCTCAAGGATACCGCACTGGTTTCGCTCATTTCCTTGTCCGACCTGGCCTTTCGCGCCGAGCAATTGCGCAATTTCACCCAGGACTCGACGACGATCTACACCCTGGCGCTGCTGATGTATTTCGGGCTGGCGCTGGTCTTGACCGCCATGATGAAACTGCTCGAGCGGTTCGTGGGCCGCTGGCGCGCCGGAGCGAGGTAGAACAATGCTTTTTGGAATTGCATGGGACACCTCCTCGGGCTGGGCGTTCGCCGTTTCGATATTGCCCATCCTCCTGATCGGCATGTGGGTGACCATTCAGGCCACCGTGCTGGGCTTCTTCATCGCGCTTGCCGTGGGGCTGGTCTGGGCTGCGCTCAAAGCCGCCCCGCTCAAGATCATCTCCTGGCCCGCTGCCGTGGTCACCGAGTTTCTGCGTGACACGCCGCTGCTGATCCAGTTGTTCTTTCTCTACTACGTGCTGCCCGAATTCGGCATAACGCTGCCCGCCTTCATGACCGGTGCACTGGCGCTGGGCCTGCAATATTCGGCCTATACCTCGGAGGTCTATCGCGCCGGCATCGAGGCCGTGGCCAAGGGCCAGCATGAGGCAGCGCGCGCACTCAACCTTTCGGGCGGCCGCACCTTTACCCACATTATCCTGCCCCAAGCCATTCCGCGCATTGTCCCGGCCATGGGCAACTACCTGGTGTCGATCATGAAGGACGTGCCGCTGCTTTCGGTGGTGACGGTCCTCGAAATGCTCAACGTCGCCCGCATCATCGGTGACAGGACGTTCAACTATCTGGTTCCGCTCTCGATGGTCGGCGCGCTCTACCTTATCATGACACTGGTGGCCTCGGCCGGCGTTCGCCTGCTCGACAACTGGCTGCCCAAGCAGGGGATTCCCTTGAAATGAGTGACGAACCGATCATCAAATTCGACAAGGTCGTTAAGCGCTTCGGCGATCTCACCGTGCTCAACGAGCTCGATTTCGAGGTCAAGAAGGGCGAAAAGGTCTCGATCATCGGGCCGTCCGGATCGGGCAAATCCACCGTGCTGCGCATTCTGATGACGCTTGAAGACATCAATGGCGGCGTGGTGACCGTGGGCGGCGAGCCACTCTGGCACGAAAAGGCCCCCGACGGGTCCCTCGTCCCGGCCAGCGAGACGCATCTGCGCAAGATGCGGACGCAGCTCGGCATGGTTTTCCAGCAGTTCAACCTGTTCCCGCATATGACGGTGCTGCGCAATATCACCGAAGCGCCGGTCCAGGTGCTGGGCCTGACCAAGCAGGAGGCAAAGCAGCGTGGCGAAGAGCTGCTTGAGCTGGTTGGTCTTGCCGATCAGGCGCAGAAATACCCGCACCAGCTCTCCGGCGGCCAGCAGCAGCGCGTCGGCATCGCCCGGGCGCTGGCCATGCGCCCCAATATCCTGCTGTTCGACGAGCCGACTTCCGCGCTGGACCCGGAACTGGTGGGCGAAGTGCTCAACGTGATCGGCAAGCTGGCCGAGGAACACGACCTCACCATGCTGCTGGTGACCCACGAAATGCGCTTTGCCCGCGAAGTCTCGGACCGCGTCTGCTTCTTCGACCAGGGCCGCATCCGCGAGGAAGGTGCGCCCGAAGACCTGTTCACCGACCCCAATGAAGAGCGCACCCGCGAGTTCCTGCAGGCCGTGCTGGATAATTAGGGCGTGCGACGCACACCCCCGCGATTCGAAAGGCCGCTCCGCCCCGAGCGGCCTTTTTTGATGTCCGGCGACGTGGTGCGGCGCGCGCGACAGCAGACAGGCGGAGGGTTAGGGGATATTCGGGAGGGAAAATGGCGGAGAGGAAGGGATTCGAACCCTCGAGACAGTTGCCCATCTGCACCCTTAGCAGGGGTGTGCCTTCGACCACTCGGCCACCTCTCCAGCGGGGTCGGGTCTAGCGGCCCCACCCCTGGATGGCAAGTGGTTTTTGTGCCGGGCGCCACAAGGACTTGCTGCCTGTGGACGGATGGGGAACTCCTGCGCCGCAATTTGGTTGGTATGTGCGCGCTTTCATGGCTTAAATCGGGGTCGTGACGGCAGCAGGTTCCGGATCGATTGGACCACCGGACAAGGACAAGAGGCGGAGAGCAGATGGCGAGATGGAACAGGTCCGGGCGTTTCCTGGCGCTTCTTGTCGTGGTGGTGTCGAGCCTGTTTGCCGGGGCCACGAGCGCGCTGGCGCAAGCGCAGGCGCCAATCGAAGGTGTCTGGCGCACAGCGCTCGCATCCGAAATCACCATCATGGCCTGCCCGGAAGGATTTTGCGGGCACCTGTCGCGCATTGTGGTCCCCGAGGGCCTGTTGAGCGGGGCAGAGGCCGAAGCCGCCGCGGCGATGGCGCCCGAGGACTTCTTCGACTATCGCAACGAAGATCCGGCCTTGCGGGACCGGCCCATGCTGGGGCTGCAGATCCTCACGCTGTGGCAGGGCAAGCAGCCCTATATCTATGACGGGGAAATCTACAATCCCGAGGACGGCAAGACCTATACGGGCTATCTCGAGATGACCGGGCCGGACATTGTGCGGCTCAATGGCTGCGTGCTGTTCAACGTGGTTTGTCGCGGCGAGGACTGGACGCGGGTGCCGGCCGAAGAGTTGGAAGCACGCGCCGCAACAGAAGCCGAGGCGGCAAAAGCCGCCGCCCCGGCGCAATAGTCCGCCATTCGCGCATAGCTCCGATGGCCTTGCTGTCATGAATGGCTCCGCTGGAGCCGTTCATCCGTCAATGCGGACCGCCTGCTAAGCGCGCATCAACCTCATCTGTGGCTGGCCATTGCCGCGCAGGGCCGGCGAGATGCCGCGCAGATCCACGGTCGAAACCACACGCTGCCGATAGGCGGCAAACATGAAGTCCGGCGTGACATTGACCGGTTCATCGAACTGGATGGTGACCGTGAAGGCCTGCATGTTGCGGGCAAGCTGCACCCCGATCAGCAGGCCCTTGAAGGGCTGTTCGAGATAGAAGCCTTTGACGCGCATGCCGACCTGGAAGGGCACCGCGACACGCTCGGGCAAGGCGGCGCGGGCCGTATTCCAGTCGCGAAAGCCATGGGCGCGCGCTGTCTCTTCCAGGGCGGCGCCATGGGTCATCGGCTGGCCGGACTGGGCGCGGGCTTCGCGCAGCGCCTTGGCTTCGGATTTCAGGGTTTGGGCGGACGGGGTATCGAGGGAAAACGACATGTTTCGGGCTCTCCGGATGGGAGGCGACAATTCACATGGGGGCCCGCATTGCCATGATGCGCCTTGGGAGAAACAACCGAAGGGATCATTGTTTAGAGCTGGACTTCACCATGGATCTTGCGATCCGCGAGCGGCAGGCGCCGGCAACCGCCGGCGTAAATGCGCCCTGGACGGTACCAAGTCAAGTGCGGGCAGATCACCTGCGGTGATGATGCGATCAGACAATTGCGTTGGGCGCGGCCAGGATTGGGCGCTAGGAAGGTCCGTCGCACGATTGGGGGAATGATGACCGAGCTGATGCTGTTTGTCGCGGGCCTGCTGGGCGGGGCGCTGAATTCGCTCGCCGGTGGCGGCTCATTCATCGTCTTTCCCGCGCTGTTGTTTTCCGGCGTGCCGCCCGTTTTGGCCAATGCTTCCAATACCTACGCAGCCCTGCCCGGTTATGTCAGCGGCGCCATGGGCTATTGGACGTCCGTGGCCGGCTACAAGGACCGGCTGGTGCTCTATGGCGTCATCTCGGCGCTGTTCGGCTATGTGGGCGCGGAGCTGCTCCTGGTGGTGTCAGATGAACAGTTTTCGCTGGTCGTGCCCTGGCTGATGGCGTTTGCCGTGACGCTGTTCGTGTTCGGCAACCGGATCAATACGACGCTGAGGGCCCGTGGTGGTGAGCGGCGCGGCATGAAAGCGCTTGGGGCGGTATTGATCCTCTCCTTGCTGGCGGCCGTCTGTGTCTATGGCGGGTTCTTCAATGCGGGCCTGGGCATATTGCTGCTGGCGTTTCTTGCCATGGCCGGGATGACCGACATCCACGCCATGAACGGGCTCAAGCTCTATATCTCGTCCATCGTGGCGCTAGTGGCGGTGGTCCGCTTTGCCCTTAACGGCAGTATCGACTGGTATCACGGCTCCATTGCGCTGGTTGGCGTGACCATTGGCGGCTATGCGGCGGCGCGGCTGGCGCAGTACATCCCGACGCTGTGGATCCGCGTGGGCGTGATCGTCTATGGCATCGGGATGACCGGGTATTTTTTCTGGACAGCGTATTTCGCCTGACAGAGCCTAGTCCGCCAGTCTGATCCACACTGCCGCATCGTGGAACGGCGCGCCGCCGAAGGGCGGGGCCGGCTCGGCGCTGGTGAGCATGTTGATGCCCCGCCCGCCGCGATGGGCCTTGTTGCGATGCAGGCCCTCGGCGATCAGCACACCGGTACGCAGCCCATCGAACAGGCGAGCGGTCAATTGCACTGCGCCGCGATGATTGCCGACCACGACGGGTGCGCCGTCTGCAATGCCGATCCGGGCCGCGTCATCGGGGTGGATGAAGACGCTCGGCTCGCCCTCACGCTTGAGGCTGCCCGGGGTCTGGTTGAACGATGAGTTGAGGAAGGCGCGCGCCGGGCTGGTGGCCAGCTTGAACGGGTGCTCAGCGTCGGTTGCTTCAGTGATGGCCCAGTGGTCGGCAAAGCGCGGCATGATGGCGGGGTCGCAAACCCAGCGATAACCCTTGATATCCGAAACAGCCTGCCAATTCGGCGCAAATCTGAAGCGGCCATCAGGCCAGGCAAAGCCATTGGCGAAGCGGGCGTCGTCATCAGGCCGGCCGCGATCGATGTAGCCGGTCTTTTCCACCTCTTCGAACGCCGGGTAGTTGGAGCGCGCAAAAGTATCGGCCACGACTTCGCGGTCGCTGGCCCGGAAGATGGGATCGTCGCTGCCCAGGCGCTGCGCGATGGCGTTGATGACCTCGTGGTTGGAGCGGGCCTCACCCGGGGCGTTGACCACCGCCGGGCCATAGAGCACGCGGGTATGGCCGCCTCGGGTGTAATAGTCATTGTGCTCGAGGAACATGGTGGCCGGCAGCACGATATCGGCCAGTTCGGCCGTTTCGGTCATGAATTGCTCGTGGACGACGAGGAACAGATCCTCGCGCCTGAACCCCTCCTGCACCCGCTTCTGGTCCGGTGCGACGGTGGCCGGGTTGGTGTTCTGCACGATCATGGCATGAACCGGCCCGCCGCCCTGCAACGCCCTGGCGTCGCCGGTGAGGATCGGGCCGATTTCGGACATGTCGAGCCGGCGTGGCGTACCCTTTTGCAGGTGCTTGCCGGTCAAGCGTGACTTGTCGAGCGCCCAGGTGCCGGAATTGGAGTGGAAGGCGCCACCACCGCGATGCTGCCAGGCGCCGGTCATCGCTGGAATGCAGAGCGCGGCATGCATGGCGGTCGAGCCATTGCGCTGGCGCGAAAAGCCGAAGCCGAGCCGGAAGAAGCTGCGCGGCGTCTTGCCGACGAGATGGGCGAAGCCTTCGATCTCAGCGACGGACAGGCCGGTGATTTCGGCCGCCCATTCCGGCGTACGGGTTGCGAGATGGGCTTCGAACTCGGGCGAGAAATCGGTGAACCGGGCCATATAGGCGCGATCGGCAAGTCCATCGCGCAACAGCACATGCATGGTGGCAACGGCCAGCGCGCCATCGGTGCCGGGCCTGAGGACCAGCCCCATATCGGCCTGGTCCATGGTGGCGTTGCGATAGATGTCGATGACCACCACCTTGGCGCCGCGCGTCTTGCGGGCCTTCATGGCATGGGTCATCACATTGACCTGGGTATGCACGGCATTGGTGCCCCAGATGACAACGCAATCGGCCTCTGCCATCTGCTCGGGATTGACCCCGCCCAACAGGCCCGTGCCGGCGATATAGCCGGGCCAGGCGAGACCGGTGCAGATGGTGTCATATTGATGCGAATAGCCGCGCAGGGCGCGCAGGCGCTCGATGCCGTCGCGCTGCACATGGCCCATGGTGCCGGCATAGAAATAGGGCCAGATGGCCTCCGGACCATGCTCGGCTTCAATCGCAAGGAAGCGCTGCGCGATCTCATCGAGCGCCTCGTCCCAGGAGATGGGTTGCCACTGCCCGGCCCCCTTGGGGCCGACACGGCGTAGCGGATGGGTCAGGCGTTCGGGGTGATGGATGCGCTCGGCATAGCGCGCGACCTTCTCGCAGATCACCCCGGCGGTATAGGGATCATCCTTGGCGCCGCGTACGCGGCCAATTGTGCCGTCAGCAAGAATATCGACATCAAGCGCGCAGACAGAAGGACAGTCATGCGGGCAGACGGAGCGGATGGTGCGCTGGGCAATGGGGGCGTTCATGGGGCAAGGTTAGTCCCACCCCCGCCCCGCGACAATGGCATTGTGGTGATGGCAGGGATCAGGAGCGGTGATGGGCTCACCCCTGCCGCACGATATTGTCAGGCGGCGAATGCCTTTGCCGCGGTTTCGCAATTGCGGCGGGCGCGGGTGCTGGCGTGCCTGGCCAATTGGGCTGCACCGGCGTGGAACTGGGAAAACGTGATCTGCCCGGCGGTGCCGGTGATGGTGATGCCACGCCAGTTTGGCCGCACCGCACGCACATCGGCCCAATCCAGTTTCGTCTCGCGGCCCATGGCGTTGCGATGGGTCACATGGCGATGATCCCAGCGGGTCTGGGTGAACAGGCCCGCAACACCGATGCCCAGCGAGCCAGCCGCCAGGAGCACAACCGCCAGATAGGTGGCGATCAGCTGGGTGGGGTCGGCGACATGGCCCATGATGATGACGGCAAAGAGCAGGATGGCCGCAAGGGCCGCTGCGCCATAGCAGGCGAAATATTCGACCATGGAGGGGCGCAACTCGGCCCAACCGCCTTCTACCACAACGGCCTCCTCGGGCTGCAACAGCCGCAGAGCAAGGAAGGCAGCGTAGCCAAACGCCACCACGCCGGCCGCACGGGACAGCGGCAGATGATCAGTCATGGGGATGTGCTTGAGGATAAGGAGAAGGGTTATCGTAACGAGCGGCAAAGCCACTTCCTGCCAACGCAAAGGCACGCTTGAAGTCTCCATGGTGCGGGGCCGGTGACGCAAATTCGGCAGATTTCCTTGTCTCGAAGGGTACGCAATCGACGTGATTTGGCCATTCACAATTTCGCCATATGTGGGGCGGGACGGCCATGACTGGCTCAGGGATTGAATCAAGGGCTTCAGAAAGTGAGTCAGCGCCCTGCCAGTCTGATTCACGCCACGGGTCTAAAGCGTTGGAGTAATTACCGAACTTCGGAAATCCAAAGCGAAACCGCCTCGATTTAAGATCGGAGCGGTCCGGGCATGGCGATGCCGAAACGTGGCAGAAATGTCTCAGCCGCGAACGCTGGCCGGGGCGCCGACCAGGGCGGCGCTGGCCTGCTCCTCAGCGTCGATTTCCGCCTCAGGCTCTTTACGCAAGGTGGTGGCCAAGGGGAGTTCCTCGAGGAAGAAGCTCAGCCCGAAGGCCAGGATCGACACGCCGGCTGCCGTAAAGAACACCGGGTGCAGCGCCGAGGCAAAGGCCTCCAGAACCAGGGCCTGCACCGGTTCTGGCAGGCTGGCGACGGCTTGGGTGCTGAAACTGCCGGTGCCCACATCGGCGCCCTCGGGCAGGACCGCGCTCAAATGGCTGGCCAGCCCGCTGGCGAAAATAGCGCCGAAGATCGACACGCCGATCGACCCGCCAATCTGGCGGAACAGCGTATTGCCCGCGGTAGCCGCACCCACCACTGCGCGCGGCACGGCATTCTGCGTTGCGGTGATGCTGACGCTGTTGACCGGCCCAATGCCGGCGCCGACCAGGAACATATAGATGGCGATCGCCCAGGCCGGGGTATCGAGCTGCATGGTGGCAAGCAACAGGCAGCCAATGGTCAGCACCAGGGTCGAAAGTTGCGGCAGGCGCTTGTAGCGGCCGGTGCGGGTCATGAAGAAGCCTGACAGCATCGAGGTGCCGATCATGCCCACCATCATGGGCACGAGCTGCAACGCCGAATCCATTGGCGACACGCCCTTGGCCAGTTGCAGATACATGGGCAGGAAGGTGATCGAACCGAACATGGCCATGCCGACGAAAAAACTGATCACGCTGGTCAGAGCAAAGGTGTTGATCTTGAAAAGGCTCAAGGGCAGAACCGGCTCGGCGGCGCGGGCCTCGGTCCAGACAAAGCCAGCCAGCGTGCCGATGGCAAAGACAAGCAGGCCAATGATCTGGGGCGAGAACCAACCCCAGGTATTGCCACCGAGCGAGGTCGCCAGCACGAAGGCCGTGAGTCCGCCCGAGAGCAGCACAAAACCCCAATAGTCGATGGAATGCTTCACCCGTACGCCGCGCGGCTTGAGCGCAATGGCGATAACGGCCAGCGCCAGAATGCCCAGCGGCAGGTTGATGAGGAATATCCACTGCCAGGAAAAGTGCTCGACGATAAAGCCGCCAAGCAAGGGGCCGATTACCGTGGACACGCCGAAGACGGCACCGAACAGTCCCTGCACCTTGCCGCGCTGACGGGGCGGAATGATATCGGCCACCACGGTCATCGCCACGACTATAAGACCGCCGCCGCCCAGCCCCTGCACGGCCCGCGCGATAATCAGAAAATTCATGTTTGTCGCCATGGCCGACAGAACGGCCCCGGCGAGAAAGATGACAATGGCGACCTGCAACACGATCTTGCGCCCGAACAGATCGCCCAGCTTGCCATAGATGGGCGCCACCACGGTGGAGCTCAGCAGATAGGCGATGACCACCCAGGTGAGGTGTTCAAGGCCGCCAAGCTGGCCAACGATAACGGGAAGCGCGGCCGAAACAATGGTCTGACCGAGCGAGGCGAGCAACAATGTAACAGCCACGGCGCCGATAATCAGTGCAACGGGGGGACTATCCGGCGTTTCGGCCGGTTGAACAGGGTCGGACATTGGGGCATTCCTTGCGGGCTCGGGCGGGGACACAGGCCAGCCCTTGCGAAATGAATTCTGCCGGCATACATGTGCCCACAACAATTACATGTCAAGAGCATGCATTTGTATGATGCATGCATATCCGCGGGGCTGCCATGCCTTTGAATGACAAGAGTGAACTGAGTGCCCTGCTGCACCATGCCGGGATCGATCCGGTCACCGCCGAGGCGGCGATGGAAATTGACGGGCTGATGCAGAAATGGCGCCGCCGCGCCATGAAACGTGAACTGGGCCACCGGGCGCTGGTCGACCTCAAGATCGATCTCGAACTGGCGCAACTAGATGTGCTCGCGGCCATCGATGGCGCCTTCGCCGAGACAGAAGGCGCCGGTGAGGTGATGGTTTCAACGGTCGCCGAGCGGCTGAATATCGATCCCTCGCGTGCCAGCCGGCTGGTCAGCGAAATGGTCGAACAGGGCTATGCCCGTCGCACCGTCAGCCAGGCCGATGCGCGGCGCACCCTTATCGAATTGACCGGGCGCGGGCACGCCATTGTCGAAGCCGTGCGCGCCTACAAGTTTCTCATCATGGGTGATTTCCTGACCGAATGGGATTCCGCCGAACTGGCCGCCTTCGTGCCGCTGCTCAAGCGTTTTGGCACATGGATGGACAGTATCGAGCCATCAACCGAGAAACATGCGGCGGAAATCGAGACCCTGGCCAAGGACATTGCGCGGGCCAGCGCGGCCGGCGAGACTGCCTAGCCCGTGTAGCGATGCCGGCACGGGCGGCCGGGGCGGTTGAAGCCCCAGCCGGTCACCAGCTAGATTTCGCTGCGGTTCTTCTTGTGGTCCTTGGCCTTGGCGGCCTTCTTCTTGGGCGGACGGGCTTCACCTTCGGCGGCCGGCTTTGACCACTTCGGCTTGCCCTTGTCCTTGGGGGCGGGTTTTGCCGACTTGGCCGGGCGGATTGTAACGTGTTCTGCGGGCTGCTCTGCAGGCCGGGTCGCCGAGCGCGTGGCTGGACGCTCGGCGGGCTGCTCGAAGTCGTCGGCCCGCAGCTTGGAGGAGCCATAGCGCTGCTTGCGGTCGGCGCGCTCCGGCCGGGCCTTCATCGGATCGTATTTTTCCGGCGGGCCGGGCGGGCGGCGCTTGCCCTGCGGACGCTCGGAGCGCTCGCCCGGACCATCGACAGCATTGATATGCACGCCCTTTTCGCCAGTGCCATTGCTGCCCACATTGCGCAGGAAGCTATCCACCTTGTCGGCGGCGATCTCGAAAATGCTCTCGGTGTCGAAAATGCGGATCGAGCCGATGGCCGATTTGGTGACACCGCCGGCCTTGCAGATCATCGGTAGCAGCCAGCGCGGCTCGGCGCGCTGCTTGCGGCCCAGATTGACCTTGAACCAGCTTCCGCCGGCAAAGGCCTCGCGGCTGCGCGGCTCGCGCGAACCGGAATCATCGGGCGCGGTGGCGGTCACGTCCTCGGGGACCGGCCGCGCCGCCAGTTGCAGGCGCACATAGGCGGCGGCAATCGCCTCGGGGCTGTGGCGCTCGAGCAATTGGCTGACCAGCGGCGCCTCGTCCTCGGTGGCCGGCGCGCTCAGCGTTTCCGCCGAAAGGATATGTTCGCGGTAGCGCGCATCGATATCGGCGGCGCTGGGCGGGGCGATGTTTTCGGCATCGATCTTGGCAGTGCGCAGGATCGACAGCGCGACGCGCTTGCGATGGGCCGGGGCGATGACCACGCAGGTGCCCTTGCGCCCTGCCCGGCCGGTTCGGCCCGAGCGGTGCAGCAGGGTTTCGGCGTTCATCGGCAGGTCGGCGTGAATGACCAGGTCGAGATTTGGCAGATCGATGCCACGGGCGGCAACGTCGGTGGCCACACAGATGCGGGCCCGGCCATCGCGCATGGATTGCAGCGCACTGGTGCGCTCGGCCTGGCTCAGTTCGCCCGAGAGCGTCACCACGTCAAAGCCGCGATTGTGCAGCCGGGCCGAAAGATGCTTCACCGCTTCGCGGGTCGAGGCGAAGACAATGGTATTGGTGCTTTCGTACCAGAGCAGCGTGTTGATGACGGCGTTTTCGCGCTCGGCGGCGGGAACCGACATCAGCTTATACTCGATATCGGCGTGCTGCGATCCCGAGCTGGCGGCGGTGATGCGCAGGGCATTGCGCTGGAAGGTCTTGGCCAGCTCAGCGATGGGTTTGGGCACTGTCGCGGAGAACAGCAGGGTGCGCCGATCTTCGGGCGCGGCGGCGAGGATGAATTCGAGGTCTTCGCGGAAGCCGAGGTCGAGCATTTCATCGGCTTCGTCGAGCACCACGGCGCGCAGCGCCGAGGTGTCGAGCACGCCGCGGGTGATGTGGTCGCGCAGGCGCCCGGGCGTGCCAACGACGATATGGGCGCCGCGTTCAAGCGCCCGGCGCTCGGTGCGCTGGTCCATGCCACCAACGCCGGCGGCGGTCTGGGCGTGCATATTGGCATAGAGCCAGTCAAGCTCGCGGCGCACCTGCATGGCCAGTTCGCGGGTCGGCGCAATCACCAGTGCCAGCGGTGCGCCGGGGGCGGGCAGAATGAGGTCGTCGCCCAACAGGGTCGGCGCGATCGCCATGCCGAAGGCGACGGTCTTGCCCGAGCCGGTCTGGGCCGAGACCAGAAGGTCGCGCCCATCCGCGCCTTCTTCGATGACGGCAGCCTGCACCGGGGTGAGGCTGTCATAGCCCTTGGCCACGAGGGCCTGGGCGATGGGGGCAATAATGGTATCGGGTAGGGACAATGCAGTTCTTTCGGAGCGGATTGCACCATGCGTGCCGTGCCCCGACGCTGCGGGATGCTCCGACCGATTGCTGGTGTCTATCAATGGGGTTCCGCCCTTGTGGCGGAGTGACCCGGGACGAGTTCAGTGCCTTATAGCACAAACAAGCAAAAAGGCCGCCCGGCGGGCGGCCTGGAATTTGCGGTGGCGGAGACATCGGCCCGGCCCTTCGCGGGGCTCAGGGCGTTCGTCCCTCAAATCGCTCCACCGGAGCGACTTGCCGGCTGGCCTTGGCCAGCCGTCGGGTCTTACCCGACGATTTCGTCGTCGGAGAAGAAGAACTTGATTTCCTGGGCAGCGGTTTCCGGAGCGTCCGAACCGTGCACGGAGTTTTCGCCGACGGAGAGGGCGAATTCCTTGCGGATGGTGCCTTCAGCGGCGTTTTCCGGGTTGGTGGCGCCCATGATCTCGCGGTTCTTGAGGATGGCGTTTTCGCCTTCCAGGACCTGCACGACGACAGGCGAGGCAATCATCTGCTCGACCAGTTCGCCAAAGAAGGGGCGTTCCTTGTGGACCGCGTAAAAGCCTTCGGCCTGTTCGCGGGTCATGTGGATCTTCTTCATGGCGACGGGGCGCAGGCCGTTCTCTTCGAACTTGGCGACGATCTTGCCGATCAGGTTGCGACGGACGGCATCGGGCTTGATGATGGAGAAGGTGCGTTCGAGCGCCATGGCGGTATGTTCCTGCTTGATGCGTTTGGAAAGGTGGCGCCTTTTAGCGGGTGCGTGTGTAAGGCGCAAGACGGCAACTTGCCGCCTGCTCAGCCCCTGGCCCCAAGGCAGTCACCCTGCCCTTCGCTCACCTCGATCACACCTTGCGCCACCACGTCGTTCCGGGGCGTTGCGGCCGTCACATCGAGGTCCACAATCGGCTCGGGCGCCTCGATCACCTGTTCGGTGCTGACGGGCACGATGTTCATGGTGCAGATTTCGGCGGTGCTCATAGTGGGCAGATGCACCGCGACAATGGTGCCGCGCGGTTCCGCCAGTTGCGCGGGCTCCACCGCCCAGCATGGGCTGCCATCAAAGGTCGCGCGCAACAGAATGCGTTCGGCATCGATCCGGCAGGCTGAAAGCTGGGTGAAGCTGGCCGCTTCCTGGGCCAGCGCCGCACCGCAACAAAGGGCCGCGGCCTGCGCCAGCGGTATGGAAGCCATGGTCCTGCGCATTAGACATCTCCTCGGGCGCGCTGTATTGGCACAGCAACAACTGCAAACGACTTTATGGACCGCCGACCTTGCCTATCGGGTCGGCGAGATTATGGCATGCTGACGATCAATAACCTCACCTATCGCATTCAGGGCCGCCCCCTGTTCGAGGATGCCGCGCTCGTGTTGCCCGATGGCGCCAAGGCGGGCTTTGTCGGCAAGAACGGTACCGGCAAGACCACGCTGTTTCACCTGATCCAGGGGCATATCGGCGCCGACAGCGGCTCGATCGAAGTCAACCGGAAGGCCCGCATCGGCGCGGTTGCGCAGGAGGCCCCGGCGGGCGAAGAAACCGTACTCGAGGTCGTGCTGGCCGCCGACAAGGAGCGCACGGCTCTGCTGGCCGAGGCCGAGACGGCGACGGACCCGCATCGGATCGGCGAAATCCATATGCGCCTGGCCGATATCGACGCGCATAGCGCCGAGGCGCGCGCCTCCTCCATTCTCAAGGGCCTGGGGTTCGAGCAGGACCGGCAGAATGCGCCAACCCGGCAGCTTTCCGGCGGCTGGCGCATGCGCGTGGCGCTGGCGGCGGTGCTGTTCAGCCAGCCCGACCTGCTGCTGCTCGACGAGCCGACCAACTATCTCGACCTCGAGGGCACGCTGTGGCTGGAAAAATACCTGGCCAGCTATCCCTACACGGTCTTTCTGATCAGCCACGACCGTGACCTGCTGAACAAGGCGGTCAGTTCAATCGTGCATCTCGAGCACCGCAAGCTGACCTTCTACAAAGGCAATTACGACACCTTTGAAGAGACCCGTCGCATGCAGATGGAGCTCAACAACAAGAGCCGGGAAAAGACCCTGGACCAGATTGCGCATCTGCAAAAGTTCGTCGACCGCTTCAAGGCCAAGGCCACCAAGGCCAAGCAGGCGCAGGCGCGCGTCAAGATGATCGAAAAGCTCAAGCCGCCCGAGGCCATGTTCGACGAGCACGCCGCCCCGTTCCAGTTCCAGCAGCCCAAGGTGGATCTGCCCACCCCGATGATCACGCTGGACAAGGTGTCGACCGGCTATGGCGACACGGTGATCCTGCGCAACGTCACCCAGCGCATCGATCCGGATGCGCGCATCGCGCTGATCGGCGTCAATGGCAATGGCAAGTCGACCTTTGCCAAGCTCCTTGCCGGCGACATTCCAGTGATGGACGGCCAGCTCAAGATCAACAAGAAGCTCGATATCGCTCATTTCGCCCAGCACCAGATGGACAAGCTCAAGCCTGAGCAGACGCCGCTGGAACATGTCACCGCGCTTATGCCGCTCGACAATGAGGCAAAACGCCGGAGCCGGCTGGCGCAGATGGGTCTGACCACGTCGCGCATGGACACCAAGGCCAAGAACCTCTCCGGTGGCGAGCGGGCGCGCCTCCTGATGGGCCTCATCACCTTTTCCGGCCCCTCGATGATGATCCTTGACGAACCGACCAACCATCTCGACATCGATAGCCGCGATGCGCTGGTCTATGCCCTGAACGACTACCAGGGCGCCGTGCTGATCATTTCGCACGACCGTCATCTGATCGAAGCCACCTGCGACACGCTCTGGATTGCCGAGAACGGTACGATCCGTGAGCTGGACGAGGATCTGGACAGCTACCAGCGCAGCATCACCTCGAACAAGGACGGCAAATCGGGCAATGGCGGGCCGGGCGTGAATGATCGCAAGCAGTCCCGCCAGGAGGCGGCGGCGCGGCGGGCGGAGCTGGCCCCGCTCAAGAAAAAGATCACCGACGCCGAAAACAGGATGAAGCGCCTAAGGACCGAGATCGACAAGATCGAGGCCCAGCTTGCCGACCCAAAGGTCTATGATGGCCCGCCGGACAGACTGATTGCCCTGGGCAAGGACAAGGCCCGGTTCAGCAGCGACCTTGAGGCACTTGAGGAGAGCTGGCTCGAATTCAGCGCCGAACTGGAAGAAGCCGAACGCGCATGACTGCCGAAGAGATCATCGCGAGCCTGGATCTCGAGCCTCACCCTGAGGGCGGCTGGTATGTCCAGACCTTCGAGGACGCGGCGGGGCCGGATGGACGCGCGCGCTCCACGGCAATCTATTTCCTGCTCAAGGCCGGCGAGGTCTCGCACTGGCACCGTGTTGATGCCGTGGAAACCTGGCATTGGCATGCCGGCGCACCATTGGTGCTGGAGATTGCGAGGCCAGACGAGCGGCAGCTCGTGGAACTGGGTCCCGACATCACGCATGGACAGCGCCCGCAGGGAATCGTGCCGGCGCATGCCTGGCAGTCGGCGCGAAGCCTGGGGAACTGGACGCTGGTGAGCTGTACAGTGGCCCCGGGTTTCCGTTTTGAGGGTTTCGAGCTGGCCCCGCCCGGCTGGGCGCCTGAGCAGGACTGATCCTGCGGCGACGGGCTTCACCAAACTCACGTGAAAGCGTTGACGCGCCCGCTCCGGTCATCTTCACTCATCCCATAGTGTGTTGTGAGGTCTGCCATGAAGCGTCTGCTCGTTCTGCTCGTCGCCTTGACCATGGCATTGCCGGCTCTGCCAGCCCTGGCCCAGGACTTGTCCGGCCTCACCAAGCAGGAGCGCGCGGAAACGCTGCGCTTTGCGGTCAATAACAGCCTGTTCACGCTCTATCATGAGGTTGCGCATCTGCTGATTGACAAGCTGGACCTGCCTGTATTGGGCAAGGAAGAAGACGCGGCCGACAATATCGCCACCTGGATCCTGCTCAGGAAAAACACGCCCGAGGCAAACCAGGCGCTGGAGGATGCAGCGGATGGCTGGGTGCTGACCGGGGAAAGCTATGACAATTATTTCGCCGGAGACGATTATGCCTCGGGCTATAGCCCCGACCGGCACCGGGCCATGCAAATCATCTGCCTGATGGTGGGCGCCGACCGCACGGCCTTTCGCAGCATTGCCAATGCCTATGACATCCCTTCCGAACGGCAACACACCTGCCTGTTCGACTATGAGCTGGTCAATCGCAGCCTTGACGCACTGATTTCCGAAAGCGACTCAGGCACGCGGGTCAATGTGACTTATCACGATGGCGGCACACGACTGCGCCTGGCCGAGCGCGCTTTCCGTGGTAGCGGGATCTTCGATGATGTCGCCGAAGAATTGCGGCGCGGCTACCGCCTGGATGGACAGGTCCGTTTCACAGCACGGCGCTGTGGCGAATCCAACGCCTTCTATGACCCCGCGACAACGGAAATCATCTTCTGCTATGAACTGATCCAGGACTTCATGCAGCTTCATCTTAACGCGCAGGACCCGCGCCGGCGAAACTGAGCCAGCTAACTGAACCCGACATAACGCCCCGGCCGGTGGTTGAGGGCAATGATCAGGTTCAGCACCAGAGCGCCCAGGATGGAATAGAGGACACGGTCAAAGGGCAGCACGAAAAAGGCGATGATCAGTATCACCGCGTCGACGCCAAGCTGAAAATAGCCAGCGCGGATACCGAAGTTTTCTTGCAGGAACAGTGCCAGGATATTGATTCCGCCCACGCTCGCCTTGTGGCGGAACAGGGAGAGGATGCCCAGGCCCATTAGTACGCCGCCAACCAGCGCGGCAAATAGCGGGTCAATGCGTTCAATGCCGATCCAGCCCGGAATCTGGCTGGTGAAAAAGGACACCATGGCCACGCTGGCGACGGTCTTGAGGGTAAAGGGCAGGCCCATGCGCCACCAGGCCAGCGCGTAGAACGGCAGGTTGATGGCGAAGAACAGCCAGCCGAAGGGAATGCCGGTGATATATTGCAACAGCAGCGCAAGACCGGCGCTGCTGCCAGTGGTCAACTGCACCTGCGCATAAAAGGCAATGCCCAGCGACACCAGCATGGTGCCGATCAGCATGGCAAAGATGTCTTCGTGCAGCTTGTGCCGGCTGGGGGTCGAAAGGTCTGGCGTCATGCCGCGGCCTTCTTTTCCCAGCGGCCCGTGGCGTCCTGCTGCCAATAGGTCAGGGTATCAGAGCCGCCCCGCAGCGCTTTCCAGGCGTCGCGCGCCGTCTGCACGGCCTCCGGGTCGTGACCCGAGAACAGGTAAACCAGCCGCTGATAGCCCTCACCCGATTGCGGCACAGCACCATCGGCGAAAAAGCGGACGGTGGCACCATTGGGATTGCCGGTTTCGGTGGTGATCAGAATGGGTTGCTGGGCGTCCAGTTCCTCACCGGCCAGGCCATGCGCCAGGAAGCTGTCATCGCGATAGGTCCAGAGATGGGCGTCCAGCGCTTCGGCCCGTTCGCGCGAGCCGACCTCGACGATGGCGCGCCAACCCCGCTCGATGGTTTTTTCAAGCAGCAGCGGCATGACGGCCTCGAGCGGGCGGGTTTCGAGATGATAAAACAGGACTTCGGCCATGGCTCCACATTATCTGCCGCAGGCTGGCGGCACCAGTTCGCCACGCGCCATGCAGGCATGCGCGAGGGCTCATTTGTGACGGTATGGGAGATTGTGCCGAACACCGAACTGCCGCAAGGTGCGGCGCGATTCATCCCACGCTAATCTGCGCGGGCACCAGCTTCGGACCCATATGAGACGACTGACCAGCTATCTGACGCGCCTGTTTGCCAGCGATGCGCTGATCCTGTTCGGAATCATGTGCTTCCTGCTCTGGCTGGTCAATTGCCTGCGCTCGTTCGACGTCGTCTCGGTCAAGGGCCAGGGATTTGGCACGCTGGCGCTGCAGGCGCTCTACACCATGCCGCCGCTGGCGCTGTCCTTCTTCTATATCTGCGTGGGGATCGGCGTGGTGCGGGCGCTCAGTGCCCTGCAGACCAGCCACGAGCTGCATATCATCCACACCAGCAACGGGTTGAGCGGGCTCTGGCGGGCCAGTATCGTGACCTGCGGCGTCGCGGTGGCGATGGTGCTGCTGCTCGCCCATGTGGTGGAGCCGCTTGCCAACAAGCAGCTCAACCGGCTGTCGGCCGAAGTGGCCGCCGACCTTGTCAGCTCGACCCTCAAGCCGAACCGGTTCACCCAGGTCACGCCGGGCGTGGTGTTGCTGATCGGGGGGCGCGCCGATGGCGGAGAAATTACCGAGTTCTTTGCCGATGACCGGCGCGATCCGGAAACGCGGCGCACCTATATCGCGGCCTCGGCCCGCGTGGTCAGCGTTGGCGAGGATTATGTGCTCGAATTGCGCGATGGCACTTTGCAGCACACCGAGGCCGATGGCCGCTATTCCGAGATCCGCTTTTCCCGCTATGACGTGAGCGTTGAAAGCCTGGCCCAGCAGGTCGCCTATGTCGATGTGCTCTCGGAGACCGACAGTTTCAGCCTGATCGCCCAGGCGTTCGAAACCGGCTGGTCTCCCGAAATCGTCAAGCGCCTGCTCGACCGTTCCGCCGAAGGGCTGCGCGTCCTGGGGCTGGTCCTGCTGGTCGTGGCGCTGGCCGGCTTCCCCAGTGGCAATCGCATGCGCATCAGGCTGCCACTCGAAGCCTTTGTGATGCTGGTGGCGTTTGGCGAGCGCGGCATCAGCGCCTATAGCCCGCTGGGCAGCGGTACGGGCGCGATCCTGCTGATCCTGGCCGGCGGCACCATCCTCCTCTTCCGGCTGTGGCCGCGGCGCCCGATGGAGGCGAAACCGGCATGATCAACCATATCGACAGGGTCATTGTCGCCCGGCTGACGAGTCGCATCGCTGCCACGGTATTCATCTTTTACGGGCTGATCGCGCTGGTCGAATCGCTCGACACTTGGCGGTTCAGCCATGTGGCCGACGAGCGCGGCGTGCACATGGCCATTGTCATGGTGGCGATGAGCGCGGTGCGCTGGACCATCAAGACTCTGCCCGTAACGGTTTTGATGGGCACCATATTGGGGCTGGTCGACCTCAAGATGCGGCACGAGCTGACTGTGATCAAGGCCAGTGGCCTCTCGATCTGGCGCGTGCTGCGCGCGCCGGTGGCCGTGCTGTTTTTCGCCAGCCTGGTGATCGCCCTTGGGGCAGAGACCATCAGCACCACGATCAACCGCGAACTGGCCCCTACC
Organism: Devosia indica; assembly: GCF_003056405.1. Classification (GTDB taxonomy): domain Bacteria; phylum Pseudomonadota; class Alphaproteobacteria; order Rhizobiales; family Devosiaceae; genus Devosia; species Devosia indica. Next base: position 48,179 of record NZ_PYVZ01000007.1, on the reverse strand, counting down.
CCGCCTGGACAGGTGACGCAATTGACCCCGCCGGGCGAGGTCTGGCTGGAGCAGCGCGGCGATGGGGTACACTATGTTTTGATGGGGCGCGGCATGTCGCAAGGCGGCTCAAGGCTGGCCGATGTGACGCTGTTTCACCTGGGCCCCAGTGAAACACCCCGCATTGAGGCGGAGGAAGCCATTCTGGAAGGCGGATTCTGGACCTTTCCAGAAGCCAGCGTGCGCACGCCGGATGGCCCGGTGCGGATCATGCGCGATCTGCGCGTGCCGACCCGCTCCACTGCGGCCGAAATCAGCCTCAAGCTGGCCTCGACCGAAGACATGACTTTTTTCGAGCTGGCCCAATTGCTGCAGCGCGGGGTCAGCGATCCCTCGATTTATGCCTCGACCTCGATGCGGCTGATCAAGCTGCTGGCCCTGCCGCTGGTGCTGACCGGATCCCTGCTGATCGGCTTTGCCTTTACCGCCGGCTATAGCCGCCACGCGCAGATCGGGCCGGCCGTGCTCTATGGCATCGTGCTCGGCTTTGTCGTCTTCATCATCACCGAAATGGCAGACCGGGCCGGCGCGACCGGCGTGCTGGACCCGCTCTTTGCCGCCGTCGGCCCGGCCCTTGTCGCCATCGTCATCGGTGTGACAGTGTTGCTACGCAAGGAGGATGGTTGGACCTGACCGGTTCGGGCCGTTCCGATTTTGGCCTCAATCATCGCCCAATTGACAAGACTGGCTCTGACGCCGCATTGAAGGCGTCACAAGACAAGCGGACCTGACCATGACCTTTGCTGAATTTCGGCGCGCTCTCGGCGCGATGTTCATCGGACTTGCCCTGACCCTGGGAGGCATTGCCCCTGCCATGGCGGCGACCGTGGTGACGGTCAATGGCGAGCCAATCAGCGATATTCAGGTGGATCAGCGCCTGCGTCTGTTCCGCATGGAAGGCAACAATACCGGCCGCAGCGGCGCGACCCAGCAATTGATCACCGAGGCCATTCAGATCCAGGAGGCCAAGCGGCTGGGCATCAATGTGTCCAATGCGCAGGTCGACGACGCCTTCCTCCAGATTGCCCGCAATCTCAATGTCAGCCGCGACCGGTTGACCCAGATGCTGGAACAGGGCGGCGTCAGCGCCCAGACCCTGCAGGATCGCCTGCGCGCCGCCATTGCCTGGAATGCCGTGACCGAATCCGCCATCACCCCGCAGGTGCAGATTTCCGAGCTTGAACTGGACCAGCGCGCCGCCGAGCAGATCGCCGATTTCCAGAACTTCGACTATATCCTCAAGGAAGTCATCTTTGTGGGTGGCGGTGGCCGGTCCGGCCAGGCCAATAGTTTCCGCTCAAGTTTTGCCGGCTGCGACACGGCCGTGGAACTCTCGCTTGCCTATACCGATGTCGCCGTCGTCGATATCGGCCGCCGCCACGCCACGCAGATGCCCGATGCCATTGCCCGGGAACTGGCCGGCCTCAATGTCGGTGGCATCAGCAAGCCGCGCGCGGTCGAGGCGGGCTTGTCCATGCTGGCCATCTGCGAAAAGGTGCAGGCCGAAGACCTGACCTTCGTCAAAGGCGGGTTGCGTGAGGATGTCGGCGGCGATGCCCTGGCCAAGGAAGCCGAGGCCTATCTCGAACGCCTGCGCAGCCAGGCCAAGATCTTCTATCAGTAGGCGCATCGCGGCCTGCGCAGAATAGCGGCCCATTCCGGGGGCCATTTCGCGGCCGCAATGTCTTGCGGCCGCCTCGCCTTTGGGGGACAGCATGACTGCGCCTTTGGCCGTCACAATGGGGGAACCGGCTGGTATCGGCCCAGACCTGATCCTGGCGCTTTATGCGCGCCGCCAGGCCCTCAACCTTCCCCCCTTTGTTGTTTATGGACACGCCAATTTTCTCAAGGCCCGCGCCCTGCGCCTGGGCCTTGATATCGGCATCGAGGCCGTGGGAGCGGACGCCGCTGCCGACACATTCGCGCGGGCACTGCCGGTGGCGCATATCGAGGGCATGGTGGCCGACCTGCCCGGTGTGGCCGATGAACATGCCGCGTCCGTCGTCATCAATGCCATTTCCGAGGCCGTGCAGGCGGCCATGACGGGGCATTGCCGGGGGGTTGTAACGGCCCCCATTCACAAGGGCGCGCTCTACCATGCCGGGTTCAAATATCCTGGCCATACCGAATTTCTGGCCGATCTCTGCGCCATGGGCGGCAAGCCTCGGCTGCCGGTGATGATGCTGGCGCACGAAGATCTGCGCGCCGTCCCTTTGACCATTCACGTGCCGATCAAGGATGTGCCTGGGCTGATCAGCCGCAAGCTGATCCTCGATACGCTGCGGGTGATGGCCCATGACCTGCGGCAGCGGTTTCATATCGAAAATCCCCGCATCGCGGTGGCCGGGCTCAACCCCCATGCCGGTGAGGGCGGCTCGATTGGCAGCGAAGACGTGGAGAGCATCGCGCCGGCCATTGCCGACGCGGTGGCCGACGGCATAGAGGCTGTCGGCCCCCTGCCCGCCGATACCCTGTTTCATCCGCCCCATTGGCGGCACTATGATGCGGTGCTGGCCATGTATCACGATCAGGCGCTGATCCCGATCAAGACCGTGGCCTTCGATGCCGGCGTCAATGTCACGCTCGGCCTGCCCATTGTGCGCACCTCGCCCGACCATGGCACCGCCTTCGACCTGGCCGGCACCGGCAAGGCCTCCGTTTCCAGCTTTGCCGCGGCCCTGGCCATGGCGCATACCATGACGGCCCCCAAGACATGAGCCAGATCGACAATCTCCCTCCGCTGCGCGAGGTCATCAACGCCCACGGCCTGCGCGCCAAGAAGGAGTTGGGGCAGAACTTCCTGCTCGATCTCAACCTGACCGCGCGCATTGCCCGTGTCGGCGGATCACTCGAGGGCGTGCGGGTGATTGAAGTCGGTCCCGGCCCCGGTGGGCTGACCCGTGCCCTGCTCGCCGAAGGCGCGCGCGAGGTCATCGCCATTGAGCGCGACGCACGCGCCCTGCCAGCCCTGGCTGAAGTGTCCGACGCCTATCCGGGCCGGCTGACCGTGATTGGCGGTGATGCCATGGAGATGGACTATCGCCTGCTGGCTGACGGTCCGACGCGGATCGTCGCCAATCTGCCCTATAATATCGGCACCCAGCTTCTCACCGGCTGGCTGACCATGGAGCCCTGGCCACCCTTTTTCGAGAGCCTGACGCTGATGTTCCAGCGTGAAGTGGCTGAGCGGATCGTGGCCGGGCCCGGTGACAATCACTATGGTCGCCTCGGCGTCCTCGCCGGCTGGCGGACTGACGCCCGCATCGCCTTTAATGTCGGCAAACAGGCCTTCGTGCCGCCGCCCAGCGTCACCTCGGCCGTGGTGCACATCGTGCCCAAGCCGGTTGAAGAGGGGCTGCCGGTCAGGCTGGTCGAACAGGTGACCAGGGCCGCCTTCGGCCAGCGCCGCAAGATGGTGCGGCAGTCGCTGAAATCGCTCGGCGTGCCGGTCGAGGCCCTGCTGGCCGCTGCAGACCTCAAGGGCGAAGAGCGGGCCGAAACCCTGCCCATCGAAGCCTTCCTCGCCATGGCGCGGGCTTTGCCGGGGTTGCGGGCCGAAGGCTAATTCCCCGTCCCTCAGAGGAGAGGCGAAGGTGCTGCGGGTTTTTCCGGCACCGGCAAGGGCGCCACGAAGACCAGCCTGATGGCCACCAGCAGCGCCAATATCGCCGCACCGCCGCTGACCAGCATGACACCGGGCCAGGCCCAGGCCGTCCAGGCATAGCCACCCAGCGTGCCCAGGATCGAGGCGCCGAGGTAATAGGCCACCAGATAGATGGCCGAGGCCTGCGCCTTGCCGATCCGGGCGCGGCGGGTAACCCAGGCGCTGGCAACGCCATGCGCAGCGAAAAATCCCGTAGTCGCGATGGCCAGGCCAATGATGATGACAATGGTATCCTCGATCATCGTTACAGCCATGCCCGTTCCCATCAACGCCACCAGCGCCCAGAACACCTTTCTTCGGCCCAGACGCTGCGACAAGCCGCCTGCCCAGGTCGAGCTGACGCCCCCCAGCAGGTACACAAGAAAGATCGCAGCGATGGCAGCATGGCTGAGGTCGAATGGCGGCAGGGCCAGGCGGAAGCCGGCGTAATTGTAGAGCGTGACAAAGCCGCCCATCAGCAGGAATGAGCTGGCAAACAGCCAGGGCAGCGCCGCATCGTCAAAACTGGCCCGGCAGCGGCGCCAGAGGTCGGGCAGGCGGATCGGATCGCGCACGAAGTGACGTGGCCGGGGGAGCAGGACAGCAACGGCAATCGCTGCGGCCACGATGAGGCTGGCCAGGATGCCGGTGCCGAGGCGCCAGCCCAGCCAGTCCGACAGAACGCCGGAGATGACGCGCCCGGCCATGCCACCAATCGCCGTGCCGCCAATATAGAGGCCCATGGAATAGCCCAGCGCCCCGGGGTCCATTTCCTCGGAGAGATAGACCATGGCGACGGCCGGAACGCCGGCCAGGGTCAGGCCCATCAGCGTGCGCAGGGTGATGAGCTGCCACCACACCTGGGTGAAGGGCAGCAATGCGTCCAGAATGGCCGTTGCCAGCAGAGCACCGACGATCAGCCGACGCCGGCCGAGCCGATCGGCCAGCATGCTGGCGGGGATCAATGCCAGTGCCATGGTGGCCGTGGTGGCCGAGAGCGCCAGCGATGCTGTCCCCGCATCCCGCACCCAATATTGCGCGAACATGGGCAGCAGCGGCTGCACCGAATAGAGCGATGCGAAGACTGAAAATGCGGCGAGGAAGAAGGCGATATTGGCGCGCACGAACTCTGGCGTGCCGCGCTGGATTGCGGGAGCGATCATGGCTTTCGCACCCTGAGTCTACTGGGGTGCCGCCCTTGGCACCCCCACCCTTGATCCCTCCCCACAAGGGGAAGGGAGACGATGAACACAGACGTTTCGTACTTTCGCCTCCCTCCCCTCGAAGGGGAGGGAATGAGGGTGGGGTGACGCCCGAAACGCTGAATGTGCACGGGCTCGAACTTCATTCTCAGAGAGAATCAATCTGGCTTTGCAAGTCTTTGACGAAACTCGCAAAATTGGTTTGACGCTCGCGCTTGAGGCGGGCCGCAGCAAGGATGGAGCGGACGTTTTGGACAGACTGCTCCAAATCGCGGTTGATGATGACATATTCGTATTCGCCCGCGTGATCGAGTTCGATGCGGGCATTGCGCAGGCGCTTCTCAATGGTGCCCACGCTATCCTGAGCGCGACGCTCCAGCCGGGCCCGCAACTCCCCAATGGTGGGCGGGAGGATGAAAACCGTTACCATGTCTTGGCGGCACTTTTCATAGAGCTGCAGAGTGCCCTGATAATCGACATCGAAGAGAATATCGTTGCCGGCGGCAAGCTGCTCTTCCACCTGGGCGCGCGGCGTGCCGTAGAAGTTGCCGTGCACCTCAGCGGATTCGAGCAGTCCGTCATCGGCCTGCATGCGCTTGAAGGTGGGCACGTCGATAAAATGGTAATGCGTGCCATCCACTTCGTCGCTGCGGCGGGCGCGCGTGGTCACCGAGACCGAGAGGCGGATATTGGGGTCCTGCTGAAACAGGGAGCGCGAGATCGAGGATTTTCCTGCGCCTGACGGAGAGGCAATCACCAGCATGACGCCGCGGCGCTGAAAATCCATTTGACCCACTCTATTCGACGTTTTGAACCTGTTCGCGTAGTTGATCGATCGTCGCCTTGAGGTCAAGACCGATGGCTGTCAGCTCCACTGCGTTTGCCTTGGCGCAAAGCGTGTTGGCCTCGCGATTGAACTCCTGGGCCAGAAAATCGAGCCGCCGGCCCACCGCGCCACCGTCCTCGATCAGCTTGCGGGCGGCGGCGATATGGGCGCGCAACCGGTCCAGTTCTTCCTGGATGTCGGCCTTGGTGGCCAGGAGCAGGGCTTCCTGCGCCAGCCGGTCCTGCGGCAGGCTGGTATCCTCGCGCAGTGCCGCGACCTGCTCGCGCAGCCTGGCCTCTATCGTGGCGCGATCACGGGACGGGTGAGCCTCGGCGCGGACCACCAGTTCGGCAATCGTGTCCAGATGGTCCAGCAGCACCGCCGCGATCTCGGCTCCTTCCTGCCGGCGCGCAGCCAGCAGGGAGCCGAGCGCCTGCCGGGCACAGTCCAGGACCACTTCTGCCTGCTGGTCTTCGTCGATCTCCCCTGCCCCATCGTCGGTCTCGAGCACGCCGGGCAAGGCCAGAATACCCTCCGGCCGGGGCAGGTCTGTTGTGACCTGTTGCCGGACCTGCGCGATGGCAGCCAGTACGCCGGCCAGGGCCTGATGATTGAGGCGAACCGCCCCGGCGCGTGAACTACGATCCAGCGTCAGCACGAGATTGATGGCGCCGCGCCTCAGCGATTTGGACAGCAATTGGCGCAGGGGAATTTCGAGCGCATCCAGCCCCGGCCCCAGCCGCAGGCGCATATCGAGCCCGCGGCTATTGACCGATTTCAGCTCGACCCGAGCCCGCATGTCGCCAAGCTGCCGCTCCGCGCGGGCAAAGCCCGTCATGCTGGCGAGCGTGGCGCTCACTGTGCCGTTTCGGCTTCGGCTTCAGCGCCGGCGCCTTCGGCCTCCTGGGCCTCAAGCGCCTGGCGCGCCGCCTCGGCCTCTTCCTCGGCCTGCGCGGCCGCCTCGGCGGCTATTTCGCGGTAGCGCGCCACATTCTGCTGATGCTCGGCATAGGTCTCGGCAAAGACGTGGCCCTCGCTCGGCGTCGCTCCCTTGGCCACGAAGTAGAGGTAGTCATGGCTGTCCGGGTGGGCCACGGCCTCAAGCGCCTCAATGCCCGGATTGGCGATGGGGGTCGGCGGCAGACCATCAATCTGATAGGTATTGTAGGGCGTCCGCTCCTCGATTTCGGAGCGCCGAATGCCACGGTCGAGCGTCGCCTGGCCCAGTGTAATGCCATAGATGATGGTCGGATCCGACTGCAGGCGCATGCCCTCGCGTATACGATTGACGAAGACAGCGGCAATCTGCGGACGCTCCGAAGCAATGCCGGTTTCCTTCTCGACGATCGAGGCCAGGATCAGCAATTCGGCAGGCGATTCGAGCGGCAGATCCGCCTCGCGCCCGGCCCAGACCTGCGCCAGCGCCTGGGTCATGGCCAGTTGCATCGCGTCCAGCACGGACTGGCGGGTGTCACCGGGGGTGTAGTCATAGCTGCCGGGCAGGATCGACCCTTCGGGCGGAAGCTGGTCGATCGAGCCAGTCAGCCGGTCATCGGCATTGATACGCTGAATGGCCTGCCACACGGTCCAGCCTTCGGGAATGGTGACGGCATAGCGCAACGGATTGCCCAGCGTCAGCTCCTTGAGGATCTCGGACATTGAGGCGCCGGCAGGGATGTTGAAGTCGCCTGCCTTGACGATGGCGCTTTCCTCGACGCGGCTGCCGAACTGACTGAAGATCATCGAATTGGTGATGAAGCCCTGCTCTTCGAGGCGGTTGGCCGTGGTGGAAAGCGTATTGCCCGATTCCACACGGAAAACGCGGTCCTCCCGCAGCGGGCCATCGCCATAATATTGCGAGGCAACATAGAACAGACCGCCCCCGACCACGACAAGGCCGATGACCAGAAGGGTCAGCAGGCCATTGAGGATGTCGACCAAGCCATTACCTGAGCGGCGGCGGCGCCGATTCCTGCGATCGTTCATCGTATCCCTGTCACTCGCGAATATGGGCCTTGGCGGCCCTGGTTGTCATTATTCTTGCGCCAAACTGTGGCGGGGCGCCGGCATTGTTCGCAACGCGGACGCGCAAAGACAAGGGGCACATCGCAGGTGAGTGCAATGTGCCCCTTACAATTCGTGGAAAAGCTCAAATTGTATGCATCGCCAACGCCGGAAACCGCCGTCCACTTTTCCGCGCGATGCTATTGCACCTTGCGCATCACCAGGGTCGCATTGGTGCCGCCAAAGCCGAAGCTGTTGGACAGGGCCACATTGATTTCCTTCTTGAACGGCGTGTGCGGCACAAGATTGATCTCGGTTTCGACCGAAGGATTATCCAGGTTCAGCGTGGGTGGGGCGATATTGTCGCGCATGGCCAGCAGGCAGAAGATGGCTTCCACAGAACCGGCAGCGCCGAGCAAGTGGCCCACCGCGGACTTGGTCGAGCTCATCACGGCGCCTTTGGCAGCGTCGCCCAGAACGCGGGTCACGGCACCCAGTTCGATTTCATCCCCCAGCGGCGTGGAGGTGCCGTGGGCATTGATGTAGTCGATTTCCGATGCCGAGATACCAGCACGCTTGACCGCCGCGCTCATGGCGCGGAAGCCACCGTCGCCATCGGGCGAGGGAGCGGTGATGTGATAGGCATCGCCCGACAGGCCATAGCCGATCACTTCGCCATAAATCTTGGCGCCGCGCGCCTTGGCCCGCTCATAGTCTTCGAGCACAACAATGCCGGCGCCCTCGCCCATCACGAAGCCATCGCGGTCCTTGTCGTAAGGACGTGAAGCGGCAGTCGGATTGTCGTTGAAACCGGTCGAAAGCGCCCGGGCGGCAGAAAAACCGGCCAGCGACAGACGGTTGACGCAGCTTTCAGTGCCACCGGCCACCATGACGTCCGCATCGCCCAGGGCGATCAGACGGGCAGCATCGCCAATGGCATGAGCGCCAGTGGAACAGGCCGTCACCACCGAATGGTTCGGTCCCTTGAGGCCGAAGCGGATAGAGACCTGGCCGGAGGCCAGGTTGATCAGCCGACCGGGAATGAAGAAGGGGCTGATGCGGCGCGGCCCCTTTTCATGCAGAGTAATCGACGCATCATAAATGCCGCCGACACCACCAATGCCCGAGCCGATCAGGACGCCAGTGCGTTCCTGTTCTTCCTGGGTCTTGGGCTCGACACCGGCATCTTCGATGGCCTGCTGGGCCGCCGCCATGGCGTAGACGATGAAGGGATCAACCTTGCGCTGCTCCTTCACCTCCATCCATTCGTCGGGGTTGTACTTGCCATCGGCATAGTCCCCGAGCGGAATGCGGTGAGCGATCTGGCAGGCGATATCGTCGATTTCGAAATCGTCGATACGCTTGGCGCCACTCTTGCCGGCAAGAATATTGGACCAGGTTGCTTCCACGCCGCAGCCAAGCGGTGTGACAAGCCCCAGTCCGGTGACGACGACTCGGCGCAATTCCATGGTCAGCGGCCTAGCCCCAGCGTTAGCTGGTGGCCTTGGTCAGGAAAGCGACTGCGTCACCGAAAGTCTGGATCGACTCAGCAGCGTCGTCAGGGATCTCGACCGAGAATTCTTCCTCGAATGCCATCACCAGCTCGACCTGATCCAGCGAATCTGCGCCCAGATCGTCGATGAAGCTGGCCTTTTCGGTGACCTTCTCGGCATCCACATTGAGGTGTTCCACAACGATCTTGCGGACCCGATCAGCGACATCGCTCATATTTGACTTCCCTTTTTAGAAATCGACGTTTCGTTTCGCTTCTTATTGGCGCAAAGCCAAATCATCAAGCGCACAATTGGTTTGCACGGGGGCAATGTATGCGGCCTTCTGGGCGCCCGCAAGGCAGGCTGGCAAGATCGACCGGGGCGCGGGGTACCATGTTTTATCCGCCATAGCCAGCCGCAATTGCCTAGGTTTCCAAGGCTTTTGCTATGCAGTACCGCTATTGGAGCGTAGGTCTCATGGCCTTCTCACCTCAAATCTCTCCCCCGGAGAGATTTGCCCTTTGGGATGGTTCAAAGCATCGCCATGCCGCCATTCACGTTGAGCGTATGCCCGGTGATGTAGGCAGCAGAATCGCTGGCGAGGAACACCGTGCAGCCGGCAACTTCCTGCGCAGTACCGAGGCGTCCGGCCGGAACGGTCGAGAGGATCGCGTCCCGCTGCTTGTCATTGAGCTCGTCTGTCATGGCCGAAGCGATAAAGCCCGGCGCGATGGAATTGACGGTGATGTTGCGGCTTGCCACTTCGTAGGCCAGCGCCTTGTTCATGCCGATCAGTCCGGCTTTGGAGGCGGCATAATTGCCCTGCCCCGGATTGCCCATCACGCCCACCACCGAGGAAATGCCGATAATGCGGCCCCAGCGCGCCTTCATCATGCCGCGCAGCACGGCGCGGTTGAGGTGGAAAGCAGCGGTCAGATTGACGGCGATGACGTCGTCCCACTCCTCGTCCTTCATCCGCATGAAGAGATTGTCGCGCGTCATGCCGGCATTGTTGACCAGGATATCGACGCCACCCATGGCCGCCTCGGCGGCCGGCACAAGCTTGTCGACCTCGTCGAGCTTGGAGAGGTTCGCGGGCAGGATGGGACAATCCTTGCCGATTTCCTTGGCCGTATCTTCCAGCGCGCCGACACGGGTTCCGGAAAGCGCAACCGTCGCGCCCGCAGCGGCCAGGGCCTTGGCGATTTCGCGGCCAATACCACCGCTGGCGCCCGTCACGAGAGCGCGTTTACCAGAAAGATCAAACATTTAGGTCTCCTCCGGGGAGAAAGCGATTCAAGCGCTTCAGACTGTGATTCAAGGGGGTCAGGCGCCAAGCTGGGCAACGAAAGCTTCGATATCAGCCGGTGTTCCGACGGCCTGGGCCGAGGCGTCCGGCGCGATGCGTTTGGCAAGGCCCGTCAATACTTTGCCTGAGCCGAGTTCGACCAGATTGGCCACACCGCCGGCGGTGGTGAGCCAGGTCACGCTTTCGGTCCAGCGCACAACGCCGGTCACCTGCTCGACCAGGCGCTGGCGGATGTCGTCCGGATCGGAAATCGGCGCAGCGAGCACATTGGCCACGAGCGGCACCACGGGCGCTTTCATTTCGACTTCGGCCAGGGCGGCCGCCATGGCTTCGGCGGCCGGCTGCATCAACGAACAATGGAACGGCGCACTGACCGGCAGCAGCAGAGCGCGCTTGGCGCCCTTGCCCTTGGCAATATCGACAGCGCGCTCGATGGCTGCCGTGGCGCCGGAGATCACAACCTGGCCAGGAGCATTGTCATTGGCCACGGCACAGACCTCGCCCTGCCCTGCTTCATCAGCCACGGCCTGTGCAGTCTCGAGATCGAGGCCCAGCAGCGCCGCCATGGCGCCGTGTCCAACCGGAACAGCTTTCTGCATGGCCTGGCCGCGGGTGCGCAGCAGACGCGCCGCATCGGCCAGACTGAAGGTGCCAGCGGCACACAGCGCAGAATATTCGCCCAGCGAATGGCCGGCGACATATTTCGCGTGGTCCTTGAGCGAAATACCCCTGGCCTCAAGCACCCGGATCACCGCCACGCTGACGGCCATCAGCGCGGGCTGCGCGTTTTCTGTCAGGCGCAGAATGTCTTCCGGCCCCTCGAACATGATCGAGGAAAGGCGTTCGCCCAAAGCCTCGTCCACCTCGTGAAAGACGGCCCGCGCCTCGGTGAATTCGTGCGCAAGATCCTTGCCCATGCCGACAGCCTGGCTGCCCTGACCTGGGAAAGTGAAAGCGGAAATGGACATGTTCGATCCCTTTTCGAGCCAATGTGACAAGCCGCAAGCGGACTGTCCAGTTGCCCGGCGCTTTGCCGGGAGTGTACGGCAGAGTCAAGGCGAACGGACGCGCCGCTTGCCTTCTTCCCCTCATTCCTCTATAGCCGCGCCAGCAATTCGTTTGGCCGGGGGCTGAACGGAGGGTTCATGCTTTGCATGAACAGGGTCCGGCGGACCCGGCCTCCCGTGTTCCCGCTCTTTGCAAGACTGCTTTGACGCCTTTCCGGCTTCGAAGGGGCTCCGCGCCAGGCATTGTTGAGTAAACTCGAAAGGAAGGCGCATCAATGGCCCTCTACGAACATATCTACCTGGCTCGCCAGGATGTTTCCCAGCAGCAGGTTGAGGAACTGACCGCACAGCTCGCCGAAATCCTCGGCCAGGGCGGCGGCAAGATCACCAAGAACGAATATTGGGGCCTCAAGGGTCTCTCCTACCGCATCCGCAAGAACCGCAAGGCCCACTACACCCTGCTCAACATTGAAGCACCGGCCCCCGCTGTTGCCGAAATGGAACGCCAGATGCGCATCAATGAAGACATCCTGCGCTTCATGACCGTGCGCGTCGACGAGCTGGAAGAAGGCCCGTCCGCGATGATGCAGAAGCGCGACCGTGACGACCGCGATGGCGGCCGTGGTGGCTTCTCCGGCGAACGCCGTCCGCGCCGCTTCTAAGAGACAAGGAAGAAAACAAAATGGCTATCAAAGACCTTACCACTTCCCAGGCTCGCCGTCCGTTCCAGCGCCGTCGCAAGACCTGCCCGTTCTCCGGCGAGAACGCTCCCAAGATCGACTACAAGGATGTGCGCCTGCTTTCGCGCTACGTCTCCGAGCGTGGCAAGATCGTGCCGAGCCGTATCACCGCCGTTTCGGCCAAGAAGCAGCGCGAGCTGGCCCGTGCCATCAAGCGCGCCCGCTTTATCGGCCTGATGCCCTACGCCGTCCAGTAAGCTTTCGCTTCGCTGAGACTGCATCGCTGGGGTCGCGAAATGGTTCGCGGCTCCTAACCGCTCCAACGGGAGCGGGACAGCCAAAGGAATAAGAATATGAAAGTCATTCTGCTCGAGCGCGTTGGCCGCACCGGCTCCATCGGCGACGAAGTCAACGTCAAGGACGGCTTTGCCCGTAACTTCCTGCTGCCCCAGGGCAAGGCCCTGCGCGCCACGGAAGCCAACCGCAAGAAGTTCGAGAACGAACGCGCCCATATCGAACAGCGCAATGAAGAACGCCGCAATGCGGCCGCCGGTATTGCCGAGGGCCTGAACGGCCACGCCGTCATCATGATCCGCCAGGCTGGTGAAACCGGCCAGCTCTACGGTTCGGTTGCTGCCCGCGATATCGTCGACGCCCTGGCCAAGGACGGCTTCACCGTCCAGCGCAACCAGGTCGACCTGGCCGACCCGATCAAGACTGTCGGCGTGCACTCGGTTGATCTCTCGCTGCACCCGGAAGTGGCCGTGTCGATCACCGTCAACGTGGCTCGTTCGGAAGACGAAGCCGTGCGTCAGGCTGCTGGTGAAGACGTTACTGTCCCCACCTTCGACAGCGACGAAGATGGCGACTTCGCAGCCGGCCAGGCCGCTGCTGCCGCTGATGACCGCTACGAAGAGTAGTCTTCGTTCACATCTGCTGTTGAAAGGCCGGGCCCAGCGCCCGGCCTTTTGCTTTTGTCCCGCAATTGCGACAGACTCGGTGCGGCGCGCCGGTGAGTCTTAAGAAGCAACCGGCACCCGATGAAATCCCCGTTGTCCACAGAGTTCACAGGGGCCATTAGGGAAACATCAACCCCCACCCCGCTAGCCCAAGACTCAGCGTCAAAATGCATGGTTAAGAGAGGTTAACACCCAGGAAGACCCATGGCCGAGATTGCCCGCCTTCACCCTGCCGATGACAAGTCGTTTCGCGTCGCACCGCACAATGTGGATGTCGAGCAGGCGCTGCTGGGCGCCATTCTGATCAATAATGACGCCTTCTATCGCGTCGCCGACTTCCTGCTGCCAGAGCATTTCTACGAGCCGATCCACCGCGACATATACGAGCTCGCCGGAAAGATCATCCGCGCCGGCAAGGCGGCGGAACCGGCCACGCTCAAGACCCATCTGCCTGACCAGCTCCTGCCCGAAGTCACCATGATGCAGTATCTTTCGCGCCTGGCTGCAGAGGCGACGACGGTGCTCAATGCCGGGGACTATGGCCAGGCCATCTATGACCTCGCCATTCGCCGCAATCTGATCATGGTGGGCGAGGAAATGGTCTCGGTCGCCTATGACAGCGATGTCGAGATGACGCCTGTCAAACAGATCGAAAAGGTCGAAGGCGAGCTGTTCCAGCTTGCCGAAAAAGGCCGGTATGACGGTGGCTTCCAGGCCTTCGGCACTGCGCTCAACGCCTCCATCCAGATGGCGGGCGAAGCTTTTCAGCGCGATGGCGGCCTATCCGGCGTGGCGACCGACCTGCATGATCTCGACCGGCAGATGGGCGGCCTGCAGCGAAGCGACCTGATCATCCTCGCGGGCCGTCCTGCCATGGGCAAGACGTCGCTGGTGACCAATATCGCCTATAACGTTGCCAAGAACTGGCGGGGGGACGTGACCCCGGACGGGCATTCCAAGACCGTCAATGGCGGCATTGTCGGGTTCTTCAGCCTTGAAATGAGTTCCGAACAGCTCGCCACCCGTATTCTGGCCGAGCAGGCGGAGATTTCCTCGTCCGACATCCGCCGCGGCCGCATTCACGACAACCAGTTCGCCAAGCTGGTCGATGTATCCAATGTGATGAGCAAGGTGCCGCTCTATATCGACGATACAGGCGGTATCTCGGTGGCCCAGCTCGCCGCCCGCGCCCGGCGCCTCAAGCGCCAAAAAGGACTCGACCTGCTCATCGTCGACTATCTGCAGCTTCTCTCGGGGTCATCCAAGGCCTCGAGCCAGAACCGCGTGCAGGAGTTGACCGAAATTACCACCACGCTCAAGGCGCTCGCCAAGGAGCTGGAAGTCCCGGTGATTGCGCTTTCCCAGCTTTCGCGTCAGGTCGAGGCGCGCGATGACAAGCATCCGCAATTGGCTGACCTGCGCGAATCGGGGTCTATCGAGCAGGACGCGGACGTGGTTCTGTTCGTGTACCGTGAAGAATATTATCTCAAGAACAAGGAACCCAAAGAGGGCACGCCGGAGCATCTGACCTGGCAGGGCGAAATGGAAAAGGTGCATGGCAAGGCGGAGGTCATCATCGCCAAGCAGCGCCACGGCCCCACCGGCACGGTGCAGTTGAGCTTCGAGGCACAATTTACCCGCTTTGGTAACCTTGCTCGGGCAGACTATCTGCCTGAACGCATGGAATAGGCATGGCGCTGACGTCTGGCCTTGGCGGCCAATTGAGCATCGATCTGGGGGCACTGGCCCGGAACTGGCGGGCCCTGGACAAGGTGAGCGCCGGCGCGTTGACCGCTGCGGTTGTGAAGGCCGACGCCTATGGCACCGGCATCGAGCAGGCCTCCAAGGCGCTGCACGCGGCCGGAGCGCGCTTCTTCTTCGTGGCCACGCCCGATGAAGGCATGGCGGTGCGCGCTGCCGTGCCCGATGCGCATATCTTCATTCTCTATGGGCTCTATCCGGGCGCCGCCAACCTCTACATCCGGCAGAACCTGATGCCGGTGCTCTCCTCCATGTCGATGCTGGAAGAGTGGATGGCCAAGTGCATCGAGCGCAATGAAGCCTATCCGGCGGCCTTTCATTTCGACACCGGCATCAACCGCCTCGGCTTCCGCCTCAATGAAGCGAGCCTGGTGCGCGAGAGCATCGAGAAGCTCGGTTATGCGCCGCAGATGGTGATGAGCCATCTGGCCTGTGCCGATACGCCCAACCATGAAAAGAACCGCACGCAACTGGCGCTGTTCGGTTCGGTGATGTCGCAATTCCCCGGCATTCCGGCTTCCCTCGCCAATTCGGCGGGGCTGATGACCGGGCGAGACTATCATTTCCAGATGGTGCGACCGGGGATTGCGCTCTATGGCGGCCGCGCCGTGGGTGGCCGGAAGAACCCGATGCAGCCGGTTGTCACGCTGCATGTGCCGATCCTGCAGGTCACGGAGGGCCGCACCGGCGAGTCGGTGGGCTATGGCGCCACCTATACGCTCAATCGCAATTCCAAGCTGGCCATCCTTGGCTATGGCTATGCCGATGGGTTCCTGCGCTCGCTGTCCGGCACCAATCCGCGCCCGGGCGGCAAGGTCTTTATTCGCGGCAAGCACTGCCCGGTGATCGGCCGGATTTCCATGGACCTGACCGTGGTGGATGTGACCGAACTCGGTTCCGACCTGCCCACGCCCGGCGAAGGCGCAGAAGTCTTGGGCGCCAATGTCAGCGTCGACGATCAGGCAGATGCGGCCGGCACGATCGGCTATGAAATCCTCACCAGCCTGAAGGGCCGCTACAGCCGCAACTATGTCGGCGACGGGAATATCCCGGAGTAGCATCGCCTCTCCCCAATAGACGCCCTCAACAATAGATATCCCCGCCCCGAAAACTTGCCGCATACTCCCACCTATTCCTCTCGCGATAGGGCGGCCTGCAGCGACCAGCTTCGCGTTGTGCCGCAGGCAAAACCTCCCCAGTGGGGAGGTTTTAGGCAAGAAGGCCATAAGCGCTGTGCGCGAATGGCCGAGGAGGAACAGCCGGGCGTGGGGCAGTCGCGTGCAGCCATGGTCTGGGGGTCGGTCGGTGAGAGTTCGTGCCTGCTGTGGCTTCGGCCGCAGATGAAAGCGAGTGCCCCAGGGGCGGTCGCGCCGGACAGCCTTCCAAGTTACCCTCTAAAGAGAACTTCGATCCGTCCTACTAGGCAAATCTCTCCGGTGGAGAGATTTGAGGTGAGAAGGCCTTGAGCGCTATGCGCGAATGGCGGGCATCCCGAGGCGGTTTTCGTCTCAGTTTTTTAGTTTCAGGGACGACGACCGTCTCGGGATACCGCTCCTTTTGTGCAACCGCGAGGCAAGCTAGCCTGGCGGCGCAAAGTTGCGCCATTTGTTCCCATTTCGTTCTTGCCCTGCCATGAGCATGGCTGCTAGTGTTCACCGCATTTAGCATTCGGATTCGCATTGGCCACCTCCCCGCCTCTCTACGCCATTCTGCTGCGCGCCATTGGTCCGGCGACGCACAAGCTGATGGGCATGGCGCAGTGGCGCGCGGCCTCCGAGGCCGCCGGCTTCATCGCGCCCGAAACACTGGTCAATACGGGCAATATGATTGCGCAGTTCGACGGCTCGCCGGCCGCGGCGCGCCAGACCATGACCGGCGTGCTCCGCCAATTCGGGTTGGGCGAGAATGTCGTCCCGATCCTGCGGACCCCGGCGCAGTTGAAAAAGCTGCTGCGGGCCGATCCCATCGCCGATGCGGCCCAGCATCGTCCCGCCGAAACGGGCGTTTATTTCTTCGCCGCTGCCAAGCCGGACTTGGGCTGGATCTCGGACCATGGTGGACCCGAGATGATCCATGTCATCGCAAATCACCTGATCGTGGATTTCTCGCAGGACGTCGCCAAGTCCGGCAAGCTGATCCGGAGAATCGACAAGCAATGCGGGCTCAACACGGCCCGGAACTGGAACACGACGCGCAAGCTGGCGGAACGCTCGATCGCGCGGGGGAAAGAGTAAGCGTGGCCAAGAACCGATCCCAATTCATCTGCCAGTCCTGCGGGGCCGTCTCCAGCCGATGGCAGGGGCGCTGCGACGCTTGCGGCGAGTGGAACACCATTGTCGAGGAACTGGTGGATTCCGGGGTCGGCGCGGGTCCGAAATCGGCCAAGGCCAGCGGCCGTCCGGCCAATCTGGTGCCGCTTTCGGGAGAGACTGAAAGTGCGGCGCGCGTGGTCACCGGCTTTGCCGAGCTGGACCGGGTGACGGGGGGCGGCTTCGTCAAGGGATCGGCGCTCCTGGTCGGAGGCGATCCCGGCATCGGGAAATCTACCCTGCTGCTGCAGTCGGCAGCGGCCTTGGCCCAGAAGGGCAAGCGCGTCATCTATGTGTCGGGCGAAGAAGCGGTCGCGCAGGTGCGGCTGCGGGCGCAGCGCTTGGGCCTTGGCGAAGCCGGGGTGCTGCTGGCCGCCGAAACCAATGTCGAGATCATCCTGGCCACGCTTGAAAGCGGGCCGCCCCCGGACCTGGTCATCATCGATTCCATCCAGACCCTGTGGACCGACCGAGTCGATTCAGCCCCGGGCACCGTCACCCAGGTGCGCACATCGGCCCAGGCCCTGACGCGCTTTGCCAAGAAGAGCGGGGCTGCCGTTGTGCTGGTGGGCCACGTCACCAAGGACGGGCAGATTGCCGGGCCGCGCGTGGTCGAGCACATGGTCGATGCCGTGCTCTATTTCGAGGGCGACAGCAGCCATACCTTCCGCATCCTGCGCGGGGTGAAGAACCGCTATGGTGCCACCGACGAGATCGGCGTCTTCGCCATGACCGAGCTTGGCCTTGAACAGGTGGCCAACCCTTCCGCCCTGTTCCTGGACCAGCGCGACAAGGACGCGGCCGGGTCCGCGGTGTTTGCCGGCATGGAGGGAACGCGGCCGATCCTGATTGAGATTCAGGCGCTGGTGGCCCCCTCCCCGCTTGGCACGCCGCGCCGTGCCGTGGTGGGCTGGGACAGTTCGCGCCTATCCATGGTGCTGGCTGTGCTCGAAACGCGCTGCGGGGTCCGGATCGGCGCCAATGACATCTATCTCAATGTCGCTGGTGGGCTGAAGATCAACGAGCCGGCGGCCGATCTGGCCGTGGCAGCCGCGCTGATCTCCTCGCTGACCGGCGCGTCCCTGCCAGCCGATGCTGTCTATTTCGGAGAAATCTCGCTGGCCGGCGGGGTGCGTCCCGTGGTGCATGGTGCGCTGCGGCTGCGCGAGGCCGAGAAGCTGGGCTTTGGCTCGGTGGTCACCGGCAAGCTGGGCAAGGCGGATCGCAATAGCGGCCTTGAGGTCACCGAATATGCGCAATTGAGCGACATGGTCAGCCGCATTGCCGCGCGCGGCAAGCGCCAGATGCCGGAGCCTGAGCCAGAAGGCTGGTAAACAAATGGTTTCCGGGGAGATTGTGAGGACGCGGCACCGCTAGGCTTGGCAGCGCGCGTCAAAGCCGTTAAAGGTCCAGCAAAAGCCGGGGCGGCAAGACAACAGGGCAAAGACATATGCTGACTGCGTTCGACGTTGGTGTGGGTGTGCTGGTGCTGATTTCAGCGATCCTGGCCACGGCACGGGGGCTCACCCGCGAAGTCCTGTCATTGGCGACCTGGGCGGGTTCTGCCGCCATCGCCGTTTACATGTGGCAGTACCATCCCGACATTGCCCGGCAATATATCGCGGAACCCGTGGTGGCCGACATCGCCACGGTGGTCGTGACGTTCATTGTCGCGCTGATCGTGCTGCATCTGCTGACCATGCGGATTGCCGATTTCGTGGTCGATAGCCGTATTGGCCCGATCGACCGCACGCTTGGCTTCGTGTTTGGCGTGCTGCGCGGCATTCTGATTGCCATCGTCATCACCATTTTCGGCATCTGGCTGCTCGGCACCAATCTGCCGGAATGGGCCAGCAACGCCCAGTCGCTGCCTTATCTGCGGGATATGGGCAATACGCTGATTTCCATGCTGCCCGAAGGTCTTGAGCAGCAGGTGACCGACATCCTCTCGGGTGGCGGCGCCAATCTGACCGAGGATCCGCAGGCGCCGGCCGCCCCGCTTGAAGGCGGCACGCCGGACCCCAGTATTGATGGTACCGTCGACCCGACCGATCCGGTGATCGACCCGGCGCCCGAGGCCTGAGGCCAGACAAGTTTGGCGGGCAGCAGCGCACCCGCCTCAATCCTGCCGACCCCATCTGGCAATGGTGGCCGGCAGGTAGATGCGCTATTTGCGAGCAGGCCCAATTCGCATGGAGAACCCGGTGACCCATTGGAACGATGACGATTTCGATCTCAATGGAGACACGCTGCACGAGGAGTGCGGCGTGTTTGGCATTTTGGGGCACAACGATGCCTCGACCCTGACCGCCCTCGGCCTGCATGCCTTGCAGCATCGCGGCCAGGAAGCGGCCGGTATTGTCAGCTTCGATGGCCGTCAGTTCCACCAGGAAAAGCATATGGGCCTGGTGGGCGACCACTATACCGACCCCGCCGTGCTGGCGAAGCTGCCCGGCAATATCGCAATTGGCCACACGCGCTATTCAACCACCGGGGAAGTGGCACTGCGCAATGTGCAGCCGCTGTTTGCCGAACTGGAAGCCGGTGGCATCGCCATCGCCCACAATGGCAATTTCACCAATGGGCTGACCCTGCGCCGGCAGATTATCGCGACCGGCGCCATCTGTCAGTCAACTTCGGATAGCGAAGTGGTGCTGCACCTGATCGCCCGTTCGCGCCATTCCTCCACCGCCGACCGCTTCATCGACGCGATCCGGCAGATGGAGGGGGGCTATGCCATGCTGGCCATGTCCCGCACCAAGCTGATTGCTGCGCGCGATCCTGTCGGCATCCGGCCGCTGGTGATGGGCGATCTGGATGGCAAGCCGATCTTCTGTTCGGAAACCTGTGCCCTCGACATCGTCGGCGCCAAATATGTGCGCGACGTGGAAAATGGCGAGGTTATCATCTGCGAAATCCAGCCGGATGGCTCGATCAGCATTGAGGCCCGCAAGCCTGCCCATCAGGTGCCCGAGCGCCCCTGCCTGTTCGAATATGTCTATTTCGCCCGCCCCGACAGCATGGTTTCGGGCCGCAGCGTCTATACCGCGCGCAAGAATATGGGCAAGAACCTGGCCATCGAGGCCCCAGTCGAGGCCGACGTGGTGGTGCCGGTGCCCGATGGCGGCACGCCGGCCGCCATCGGATTTGCACAGCAGAGCGGCATTCCGTTCGAGCTGGGCATCATCCGCAACCACTATGTGGGCCGGACCTTCATCGAGCCGACGCAGCAGATCCGTGCCTTTGGCGTACGCCTCAAACATTCTGCCAACCGGGCAGAGATTGCCGGCAAGCGTGTAGTGCTGATCGATGATTCCATCGTGCGCGGCACTACCTCGGTCAAGATCGTGCAGATGATCCGCGAAGCGGGGGCGACCGAAGTACATATCCGCGTCGCCAGCCCGATGATTTTCCATTCGGACTATTACGGCATCGACACGCCGGATCCGGACAAGCTGCTGGCGAACCAATATGCCGAGCTTGATGACATGTGCCGCTATATCGGGGCGGATTCTCTGGCGTTCCTGTCCATTGATGGGCTCTATCAGGCCGTGGGTGGAGAAAAGCGCGACGCCAAGGCGCCGCAATTTACCGACCATTATTTCACAGGGGATTATCCGACGCAGTTGACCGATTTGCATGGACGCACGATGAGCGATCCCAAGCAGATTTCGCTGCTCAAGGAAGCGGGTTGATGACTGACAAAACCGAACTGGCCGGCAAGGTCGTCCTGGTCACCGGCGCATCGCGCGGCATTGGCTATGCCGCCAGCATCGAAGCAGCACGGCGCGGCGCGCATGTGATTGCCGTGGCGCGGACCGTTGGCGGGCTGGAAGAGCTCGATGACGCCATCCAGGCGGCCGGAGGCTCGACCACACTGGTGCCGCTCGACCTGCGCGATGGTGACGCCATTGACCGGTTGGGCGCGGCAATCTTCGAGCGCTGGGGGCATCTGGATGGGTTGGTGGCCAATGCCGGCCAATTGGGTGTGCTGAGCCCTGTGGCCCACATCAAGCCGGACGACTTCGACAAGGTGATGGCCGTCAATGTGACGGCCAATTATCGCCTGTTGCGCTCGCTGGACGTGTTGCTGCGCCAGTCCGAGGCCGGACGGGCCGTTTTCGTCTCGTCCGGCTCGGCCCGGTCTGCTCGCCCGTTCTGGGGCCTTTATGCCGCCAGCAAGGCGGCGCTCGACGCGCTGGTCAAATCCTATGCCGGCGAAGTCGCGACCACCAAGGTGCGCGCCAATGTGTACTATCCGGGCATTGTGCGCACCGCCATGCGGGCCAAGGCCATGCCGGGCGAAGACCCCAATACGCTGCCGACCCCGGCGGAGGTGGCGCCGAGCCTGATCGATATGCTGAGCCCGTCGCTGGACGAGAATGGCCGGCTGTTCGATGTCGGCACTGGCGCCTTCGAAGACATCTGAACCATGCTGGCGCTCCGTCCCTACCGTCCCGAGGATCTCGACGCGCTCTATGCGATCTGCCTGCAGACGGGCGACGCCAGCAAGGATGCCACGCCGCTGCATAGCGACCACCAGCTTGTGGGACATATCTATTCGGCGCCCTATGGGGTGCTGGAACCAGAGAATGTCTTCGTCGCCGAGGATGAGGCGGGTGTTGCCGGCTATATCGTGGGCACCCATGACAGCAATCGCTTCGCGGAGCGGCTCGAGCGGGAGTGGTGGCCAACTCTGCGCGCCAGATATGCCGACCCCTCCGGCATGACCGAAGCTGACCGGGGGCGTGTCGCCGCCATCATGCGGCCGGAAACCACGCCGGCCGATATCGTGGCGGGCTATCCCGCCCATATCCACATGAACCTGCTCTCGCGCCTGCGCGGGCAGCGCGTGGGCACCAGGCTGCTCGACATGTGGGTAAAACGGGCGAAGGCTGCCGGGGTAAGCGGCATTCATCTGGGCGCCAGCGCCAGCAATAGCGGCGGCATCGCCTTCTGGACCCGCAGCGGCTTTACGCCGCTGCGCGAGGAGCCGGGCGTCGTCTGGTTCGGAATGCCCCTCTAGTCCACGCTCTGCGGCGCGACCGGCGTTACCAGCACCTTGTCGATACGGTGTCCGTCCAGATCAAGCACCTCATATCGCCAGCCATCCTGCTCGAAGACCTCGCCAACGGCGGGCATATGGTTGACCTGGGCCAGTACAAATCCGGCCACCGTTTCATAGCGCGCATCCTTGGGCACGGGCACGTTGAAGCGCTCGGCAAAGTCATAGACAGGCATCCAGCCCGCAACCAGCCATGAGCCGTCCTGACGCTGGGTCAATGCTGGCTCGTCGCCGGGCTCTTCATTGTAGATGCCGGTGATGACCTCAAGCACATCGCCATAGGTGATGATCCCCTCGAAGTGCCCGTATTCATCGACAACAAGCGCCATCTGGGCGCGCTCCTTGCGCATGGCCTCGACCACATCAAGCGCATCGGCATGCTCCATCACCACCGGCACAGGCTTGACCAGGGCACGCAGGTCCGGCTGTTTCCCGGCGACCAGCGCCGGGAGCAGGTCGGACTGGGCCAGAACGCCCAGTATGCTGTCGGCATCCCCCTCCTGCACCAGCACCTTGGTGTGCGAGGTTTCGAGGATGATCTTGAGATTGTCCTCATAGCTGTCTTCGAGATCAATCAGCACAACATCGAGCCGTGGAGTCATGATGCCGCGTGCCGAGCGGTCGGCCAGCTTCATCACGCCCGAAATCATGGAATGTTCTTCATGCTCAAGAATACCAGCCGTGGTGGCCTCGGCGATGATGGTACGCACTTCCTCCTCGGTGACGGAATCTTCGGTCTGGTCCCCCTGCCCCAACAGGCGCAGGACGGCCTTGCCCGTGGCGTCCAGCAGCCAGACGACCGGCGTACCAATCAAAGCCAGCAGCGCCATGGGCTGGGCTACGCGTGCCGCTACAGCTTCGGGGTTGCGCAAGGCAATCTGCTTGGGCACCAGCTCACCCAGGATCAGCGAGCCATAGGTAATCAGCACGACCACGACGCCAACGCCCGCGATGTCGGCAAAATTGTCCGCCAGCCCGAGATCCTTGAGCCAGGCCGTGAGGCGCAGGCCCAGCGTCGCACCGGAAAAGGCGCCCGAGAGGATGCCGACCAGGGTAATGCCGATCTGTACGGATGAGAGAAACTTGCCCGGCTCCTCGGCCAGGCGCATGGCTGTGGCCGCGCCGGCGTCACCCTGTTCAGCCAGGACCTTGAGCCGCGCCGGGCGGGCCGAGACCACTGCCAGCTCGGACATGGCCAACGCGCCGTTCACCAGGATCAGCACAACAACAATGAGAATTTCTGTAAGCAAGAGAGTGCACTATTGGCACGCCGCGACCAATGGCGGGGTGCTCCGACGGGCGCATCATAGGGCAAGGCGCCGAGACGTAAACAGGGCTTGATGCCTTATCAAATGCCCTGGGCTCAGATCTGACTATTTCTTGTCCACGTACGGATTCTTGCCACCACGCAGCCAGAGGCGGATTGGCGTCCCCTTCATGTCGAACGCCTCGCGCAATCCGTTCACCAGATAGCGCTGATAAGACGCGGGCACCGCGTCGGGCCGCGATGAAAAGACGATGAAGCTGGGCGGGCGCGTCTTGGCCTGGGTCATGTAGCGCAGCTTGAGACGACGGCCGGAGACGGCCGGGGGCGGATGCCCCTCGATCATGCCTGCCAGCCAGCGGTTGAGGCGCGAGGTAGACACATGGGCGTTCCAGTTCCGCTCGATCTCGAAAATGGCATCCATCAACCGGTCGATATTCTTGCCGGTCAGCCCCGACAGGGTCACCAGCGGAACGCCGCGCAGTTGCGGCAATAGCCGTTCGCATTCCTCGCGCAGGACCTTGAGCGTTTCGTTCTTGTCCTCGATCAAGTCCCATTTGTTGAGCGCAATAACCATCGCCCGGCCTTCACGCTCGACCAGATCGGCCAAGGCCAGATCCTGTTTTTCGAACGGCACGGTGGCATCGAGCATGAGCACGACGACTTCGGCATATTGGATGGAACGCAGGCTATCGCCCACGGCCAGCTTTTCCAGCTTGCCGGTGACGCGGGACCGGCGACGGATGCCGGCGGTATCCACCAGATTGACAATGCGGCCTTCCCATTCCCAGGGCACCAGGATGCTGTCGCGGGTGATGCCGGCTTCGGGGCCAACCAGCACGCGATCCTCGCCCACCATGCGATTGACCAGGGTGGACTTGCCCGCATTGGGGCGCCCGACGATGGCCACATTGAGATAGCGGCGCGGGTTCCAACGCAGGGTCGCGTCGTCCCCCTCCCCTTCGAGCATGTCGGGGGTGATGTCGACATCGACCTCCGGTATGAAGTCGAGGTCGTCCACAGTTTCTTCGCCCCGGGCCGCTGCAGCGGCCTTTTGCGCTTCGGCCTTGTCGATGGCCGCTGAAACGATGGAATAGAGCTCGGACAGGCCCAGGCCATGTTCGGCCGACAAGGGGATGGGTTCACCAAAACCAAGCTTGAAGGCTTCAACAAGGCCGGCTTCCGCGGCACTGCTCTCGGCCTTGTTGCCGACGAGGTGGACGTGCTTGCCGGCCTTGCGCAGCACCTGGGCAAAGCGCTGGTCGAGCGGCACAACACCCGCCCGGGCATCGATCATGAACAGGATGATATCGGCTTCGCGGATGGCCAGCTCGGTCTGCTGGCGCATGCGGTCTTCGAGGCTGCCGTCCTTGACGTCCTCATAGCCAGCAGTGTCGAGCACCTTGAAATGCAAATCGGCAATGCGCCCATCGGCCTCGCGCCGGTCGCGCGTCACGCCCGGCGTATCGTCGACGAGAGCGATCTTGCGACCGACCAGCCGATTGAACAGGGTGGATTTGCCGACATTTGGACGGCCGACAATGGCAAGTGTGACCGTCATGGCGGTTCCCCTGAAATGCGGATTATTCGGCCGCGGGTTCGGCAGCGGGTTCGCCGTCGAGTGCAGCGTCATCGGCATTGTCCGCAGCCGGCTCCGGCGCGGGCTCAGCCACCACGCCTTCGGACAACATCTGCGCCAGATAGTAGGCCATGCGGTTGCGGATGCCGCCCTGTGCCAGCGGATCGTTCAGCACGGCCTCGAAGCTTTCCTCGGCCGCAGCGAACTGGCCGGCCTTGTACTGGGCCAGCCCCAGCAGTTCACCGGCGACGCGGCGCATCTGGCTGTCCTCGGTTGCCAGCGTGCCAATGCGCGCCTCGACATCGGCCAGCGAACCGCTGTCGACCAGAAGGTTGGCGGCCAGCAACAACGCCAGTTCGCGCAGGCGGGCGTTGGATTGGGTATTGGCGAGGCTATCATAGGCGGCAATGGCGCCAGCGGTGTCGCCCTGTTCGGCCAGCAAGGCGGCCTTGCGGAACTCGGCCAGAACCGGATAACCGCCCGAACCGTCAGCGGCCAGCGCATCGAGCTGGCTTACGGCCTCGTCGAGATTGCCGGATTCGGCGGCGTCATAGGCTGCATAGAGCTCTTCGGAGGCCGCGGCCGACTGGCTGTTGGTGTACCAGGACCAGCCCTCATTGATCGCCACCAGGGCGACGATGGCAACGGCGCCTCCGATGACGAACGGCGCAAAGCGGCGCCACAGCGCCCGCATGCGATCGGTGCGCAGTTCCTCGTCGATTTCGCGGAAAATGTTCTCGTTGGACATGGTCGGCCTAAGGCAAGAAAGAATTTGAGGGCGAGCATTATCACGCGCCCCCCGGAATGCAAACCGGCTGAACAGGGCCTGATGCCTTCATCAAGCGGCGCCTGAGGCGAGGTGTGCCACTGTTCCGGGGCGCCGGGCGCTTATGCCTGGCCGCCCCATTCCCGCCTGAGCAGGGCATATTGCATTGTGTCCTCGTAAATCGGATTGCCCGCCGCGTCGTTTATGAACGAGATGAACTCTCGGAAGACACCTTCCTTGCGCATGCCGAGCCGCTCGCACAGCGCCTGTGAACGCGGATTGGTCACTTCGACATAGGCAAAGATGCGCCGGGCACCGCGGTCGGTAAACAGGTGGTGCAGCAATGCGCGTGCCGCCTCGCTGGCCAGCCCCTTGCCCTCGAAGGCCGCGTTGAAATTCCAGCCAACGCTGAACGTGTCGGGCTCTTCGAACATGCAGAACATGTCGCCGATCAGCTCCCCGGAAGACTTCAGCGCGACCGCAATCGCGTCGTCGCTATCGGCTCGGGATCGGATATCGGAGATGGCTGCATCGAGATCGTCGAGCTTGCCGGAGATAAAGCAGCTTGCCCGCGGTTCACGCATATAGGCGAGCAGCCCCTCGGCATCTTCCGGGGCAAAATTGCGCAGGACGACCCTTGCTGTTTCGATGGTTTTCATGGGCCTAAGACAATTGCGACTGGATCCGCGATCCGAGCGACTGGGCGAAAACGGGAAGCAAGGCGCCTTTGAGGCTATCGAATGCCGGCGGAGCAGAGAGCAACCGCCTGCCCCTTCGAGCACAACGCTCCGGGTGTAGCTACCTAAAATCAGTCCACTGGATTGATTTTGCGGCGCTTTGCGCCGCCAGTGGCTACTCCCACTCAATCGTGCCCGGCGGCTTGGAGGTCACATCGTACACCACGCGGTTGATGCCGCGGACTTCGTTGATGATGCGCGTGGCCGTCCTGCCGAGGAAGTTCATGTCGAACTGGTAGAAATCGGCGGTCATGCCATCGACCGAGGTGACGGCGCGCAGGGCGCAGACGAATTCATAGGTGCGGCCATCGCCCATGACGCCGACGGTCTGGACTGGCAGCAGCACGGCGAAGGCCTGCCAGATCTTGTCGTACTGGCCCGACTTGCGGATTTCATCGAGATAGATGGCATCGGCCTGGCGCAGGATGTCGAGCTTTTCACGCGTGATGCCGCCAGGGCAACGGATGGCCAGGCCCGGTCCCGGGAAGGGATGGCGGCCAATGAAGCTCTCGGGAATGCCCAGTTCGCGGCCGAGGGCGCGCACTTCGTCCTTGAACAGCTCGCGCAGCGGCTCGACGAGCTGCATGTTCATGCGCTCGGGCAGACCACCCACATTGTGGTGCGACTTGATGGTGACCGAGGGGCCGCCGGTGAAGGAGACGGATTCGATCACGTCGGGATAGAGCGTGCCCTGAGCCAGGAAATCGGCGCCGCCGAGCTTTTTGGCCTCTTGCTCGAACACTTCGATGAACAGGCGTCCGATGATCTTGCGCTTGGTCTCGGGGTCGGACTGGCCTTCCAGCTCGCCCACGAAGAGATCCTCGGCATCTACATGGACCAGCGGAATATTGAACTGATCGCGGAACATAGTGACGACCTGTTCGCTCTCGTTGAGCCGCATCAGGCCGTGATCGACGTAGATGCAGGTGAGCTGGTCGCCAATGGCCTCATGAATCAGCACGGCAGCAACAGAAGAATCGACGCCACCGGAGAGTCCGCAGATCACCTTGCCGGTGCCGACCTGCTCGCGGATCTTTTCGACCATCTTCTGACGATAGGCTGCCATGGTCCAGTTGCTGGAAACGCCGCAGATCTGGTGCACGAAATTGGCATAGAGCTTGGCCCCATCGGGGGTGTGCACCACTTCGGGGTGGAACTGCACGGCCCAGATGCGGCGCGCTTCATTGGCGATCATCGCGAAGGGGGCGTTTGGCGAAGTGCCGACCACCTCAAAGCCCTCGGGCAGAGCGACAACGCGGTCGCCATGGCTCATCCAGACCTGATGATCCGTGTTGAGATCCCAGACACCATCGGAAAGGCTGTTGGCCTTGTGCACCGTCACTTCGGCGCGGCCGAATTCGCGATGGTGCCCGGCCTCGACCTTGCCGCCCAGGGCCATGCAGAGCGCCTGCTGACCGTAGCAGATGCCCAGGATCGGTACACCGGCATCGAGAATCGCCGGGTCAATGGTGGGCGCGTTCTCGTCCAGCGTCGAAGCAGGGCTGCCCGAGAGCACGACGCCCTTGGGGTTGAGCGCGCCAAAAGCGGCGCCGGCGGACTGGAAGGGGTGAATTTCGCAGTAGACACCGGTCTCGCGAATGCGGCGGGCGATCAACTGGGTGACCTGCGAGCCGAAGTCGACGATCAGGATAGTGTCGTTGCGGGTGGCGGTGTCTGGGTGCTGCATGGCGAGGCTTTAGCCTCGCCACACCGATTGTGCAAGCATGCTGTGGGAGAAGCCCCCATGCACGCCGCACAAGTCTGATGCTAGTTCATCAGCGCGATAGAAAGGTTGAGATAACCGGCAAAACTCACCCAAGCGATATAGGGTACGAACAACCAAGGTGCGACGCTGTCATGCCGCCGGGCAGCGAGGATGAACCCGGCAATCGAAAGCCACATGGCGATGAGGATCGCAAAGGCTGCCCATGGCATTTGCGCCAGGAACCAAACCGGCGACCAGGCCCAGTTGAGCAGCATCTGGGCGCCCCAGAACTTGATGGCACCCGATTGCGGTGCGGCGATCCAGATGCGCCAGCCGGCCACGGCGATCATCACGTAGAGGGCGAACCAGACTGGACCGAAAATCCAGTTGGGCGGATTGAGCGGTGGCTTGGCGAGCGATTCGTACCAGGTGCCCGGCTGGGACTGGGTGCCGACGAGCGCGCCGACACCGATGACCAATACGAGGAAGATGGCCAGGGCGATCCAGGATTGTGGTGTTCGGTAATCGGCGGCGGTGGCGTGCATGATGTTCTCCCATACGGGTGTTCTATTGTCAGAACGCAGAAACCGCAGCACTAGTTCACATTTGGGGTCCGTATTTGCCTGGACACGGCAGCCCTGCCCTATGCTTGGCGTTCCGCCTCCTCTCCGCATGGAGCAGAGGGACAAGGTGTCAGAAGAAGACCCCTCAGCCCTTGTTGCGCAGCAAGTGGCAGTAGAAGCCGTCGGTCCCGGTGCGCCTTGGTGTCAGGCAGATGCCGCCACCGGAGGTGGCAAGGCCTTCCGGAAGATCGGTGATCAGCGTCTGGCGCCACGCCGCAGCGATGTCCACGGTTTCAAAACCGGGATGGTCCGCAAGAAACGTGGCGATCTGATCGTCATTCTCCTCGGGGAGGATGGAGCAGGTAATATAGACCAGCGTGCCGCCCGGCTTGAGATAGCGCGCCGCCTCCACCAGCAGTGCCGCCTGCTCGGATTGGCGCACTGCCAGAAGCTCTGGCGTCAGTTTCCACTTGGTATCGGGGCGGCGGCGCCAGGTGCCCGTGCCGGTGCAGGGCGCATCAACCACAACCCGGTCCATCTTGCCGACCAGGTCATCCAGTGCGCCATTCTGCGGGGACCGGACCTGGGCATTGCGCACCATATTGCGCTTGAGGCGATCATAGATCGGCGCAAGGCGCGAGCGGTCGGCATCATAGGCAAAGATCTGGCCCTTGTTCCCCATGGTGGCGGCCAGGGCCAATGTCTTGCCCCCTGCTCCGGCGCAGAGGTCGAGCACCTGTTCGCCCTCGCGGGCACCAGCCAGCATGGCCACGATCTGGCTGCCCTGGTCCTGCACCTCGAACCAGCCCTTCTGGTAGCCTTCGTCGGTGGTGACATTGGGCGTGCGGGCGTCGCGCGGACCAGCCGGCATGGTGATGCCGAACGGGGCGATCGTGGTGGGTTGCGGCGAGAACCGCGCCAGCGACTTCATCACCTTTTCGGGCGAGGCCCTGAGCGCATTGGCGCGCAGATCGAGTGAAGGACGCCCGGCCATCGCCGCGCCTTCGGCAATCCAGTCATCCCCAAACGCACGCTCCAGCGAGGGGACCAGCCATTCGGGCATATCGGCGCGCGCGGCGGCCGGTGCACTGGAAAGATCTGCCATTGCCCCCGCAATTTCCTCGGGCGTGAGCGCCTCGGGGGCATGGCTATCGCCCTCAAAGGCCGCGGCGAGGCTGTCCGGCGTTTCTCCCCAATCGCGCATGGCCACGGCCAGGACCAGGGCGCGCGGGCTGTCGCTGCCCATGGCGGCGGCGTGGGAGGCGCGGCGACGCAGCGCGTCATAGACAAGATTGCCGATAGCGGCGCGATCTCCGGCCCCCGCGAAGCGATTGTTGATGCCCCAGGCCTTCAGCGCCTCGGAAACGGGCCGGTGCCGCGTTTCGACGTCGGAGAGAACTTCAATGGCGGCGGCAAGACGGCCGGGAAGGCGCATGGATCAAACACTCGGGGCAAGCAAAAGGCGAAGGACCAGCCATAGCCAGAACAGGGCCAGGACGGCAAGGCCGGCGGTGTAGGCGGCAAAGCGCCGATAGACCCGGTTGGTGGTGACATGAATGGCGGCGTGCACGTAGCGCAGGAAGACGAACAGCCAGGCTAGGCCGACGGTGAACCAGTCGAGCAGGCCAAAATGCAGAGCGGCCAACGCGCCGACGAAGAACAGCAGGGGAAGCTGAAACTGATTGTCGAAGCTGTTGGAAAGCAGCCGCGCCTTGAGCGGATAGGCATCTTTTTCAACGGCAATATCTGCCACCTTGATCTCGCCCCGCATGACACGAGGGACGCGCTCCCGTCCCATCCATATCAGCAAGCCCAGCGTCAGGAAGACCTGGGCAGCCATGGCGAGGGCGAGCAGTTTGTCGAGAAGGGGCATGTCCTGAGGCTCCGCCAGAGAGTCGGCTTTTCGCAGTAACGTCTTGTTGCTGAATCAGTTTTCCGGCGAGCGGTGGGGCGCTGCCGGGGTGCCGGCAACGCCAGGATGTCTTAGCGCCCGCTGCGGTAGTTGGGGGCTTCGCGGGTAATGGTGACGTCGTGCACATGGCTTTCGCTCAAGGCCGCGCCGGAAATCTTCACGAAGACCGAGTTCTCGCGGAAGTCCTTGAGATTATGCGCCCCGGTATAGCCCATGGAGGCACGGAGACCGCCGGCGAGCTGGTGCAGCACGGCGTTGACCGGGCCCTTATAAGGCACCTGGCCCTCAATGCCCTCGGGGACCAGTTTCATCTGGTCACGGACATCCTGCTGGAAGTAGCGATCGGCCGACCCAGCGCCCATCGCGCCAACCGAGCCCATGCCGCGATAGGATTTGTAGGAACGGCCCTGGTAGAGGAAGACTTCGCCCGGCGCCTCGTCGGTGCCCGCAAGGAGCGAGCCGACCATGACGCAGGACGCGCCGCCGGCCAGGGCCTTGGCCATGTCGCCGGAGAACTTGATGCCGCCATCGGCGATGACCGGCACGCCCGATTTGCTCGCCTCTTCGGCACAGCCCATGACGGCGGCTAGTTGCGGCACGCCAACACCGGCCACGATGCGGGTGGTGCAGATCGAGCCGGGACCAATGCCCACCTTGATGGCATCGGCGCCGGCATCGATCAGGGCGCGCGCAGCTTCGGGCGTGGCAACATTACCCGCCACGATACGGGTGGAATTGCTCTCGCGCTTGACGCGCTCGACGGCCTCGGCGACGCGTACCGAGTGGCCGTGCGCGGTGTCGATGACCAGAAGATCGACGCCGGCATCGATCAGTTGCAGCGAACGATCAAAGCCGGCGTCCCCCACGGTCGAGGCGGCGGCCACGCGCAGGCGCCCCTGCTCGTCTTTTACGGCATTGGGGTGAAGCTGGGCCTTTTCGATGTCCTTGACGGTAATCAGGCCGACGCAGCGAAAATCGGCATCCACCACCAGCAGTTTCTCGATGCGGTGGCGGTGCAGCAGCACCTTGGCTTCGTCCTTGGACACGCCATCGCCGACGGTAATGAGATTGTCCTTGGTCATCAGCTCGGCAATGGGCTGGTTGGGGTTCGAGGCGAAACGCACATCGCGGTTGGTGAGAATGCCGACCAGCTTGCCGATGGCGCGGCCACCCTTGCCACCATTTTCGACCACTGGAATGCCCGATATCCGGCTCTGCTGCATCAGCGCAAGCGCGTCGGCCAAGGTCGCTTCGGGGCCGATGGTGATGGGATTGACCACCATGCCGCTTTCAAAGCTCTTGACCATGCGGACCTGCTCGGCCTGCTGCTCGGCGGTCAGGTTCTTGTGAATGACCCCCATGCCGCCAGCCTGGGCCATGGCGATGGCCATATTGGCTTCGGTGACCGTGTCCATGGCCGAGGAGAGGATCGGCAGCTTGAGGGCTATGTCCTTGGTGACATAGGTGGAGATATCGGTCTCGGTGGGCAGAATGTCCGAACGCGCGGGCTGCAGCAGCACATCGTCGAATGTCAGCGCCGATTCGCCGGTGATGGTGGTAATAATCTTCGCCAAGGCCAGACCCTTCCTGCCTTCTGATGAAATCCAGAACTGTTGGAATGTGAACCGGCGATTGAATGTGCGCGGGTTCAGGTTGGCGAGGTCCAATAGCACCCGGGACGCTGTTTGCCTAGTGCCCCGGGCACGAACCGGGTTCATCCCATGGATGAATGATTTTGGGCTAGTCGTGTCCGGCAGGCCAGCCCATAATGGCGATACCGCATTCGCGGCCTATTCCGATTCATCCCGGTTTTGTCTTGATCCGCGTTACCCCGCTCATCCTGGCGGTCGCCCTGTTCATGGAACAGATGGACTCGACCGTCATCGCCACTTCGCTGCCTGCGATTGCGAACGATATCGGCACCGAACCGATCGCGCTCAAGCTCGCCTTGACGGCCTATTTCGTGGCGCTGGCCATCTTCATTCCGATCAGCGGCTGGATGGCGGACCGGTTCGGCGCCAAGAATATCTTCCGGCTGGCGATCTTCGTGTTCATGCTCGGCTCGCTGGCCTGCTCCTTCTCCTATTCTTTGGAAACCTTCGTGGGTTCGCGTTTTTTCCAGGGCATCGGCTCCTCGATGATGACGCCGGTGGGACGTCTCTTGCTGGTGCGTTCGACCCCGCGCAATGAGCTGGTTGCCGCCATGGCCTGGCTTACGGTCCCCGCGCTGGTGGCACCGGTCTCGGGGCCGCTGATCGGCGGATTCCTGACCACCTATCTGAGCTGGCACTGGATCTTCTGGATCAATATCCCGATCGGCATTGCCGGCATCATCTTTTCGGGCATCTATCTCAAGGTGCCCGATGAACGGACTCCGCGGCCGGTCGACATCGTCGGCTTCTTCATTGCCTCGGTGGCCTTTGCCGGATCGGTATTTGGTCTGTCGGTGATCAGCCTGCCTGCCCTGCCGCTAATCTATGGCTACATGACCTTGGCGATCGGCGTCACGGCGGCCCTGCTCTATCTGCTGCATGCGCGCAAGACGAAATATCCCCTGCTCGATCCAAGCCTGTTCCGCCACAAGCTGTTCCGCTCCTCGGTCACCGGGGGGTCGTTCTTTCGCATCGGGGTGGGTGCAATGCCCTTCCTGCTGCCGCTGATGCTGCAGCTCGGCTTCGGGCTCAATCCATTCCAGTCCGGCGCCATCACCTTCGTTTCGGCAATTGGCGCGATCATGAGCAAGTTCATCGCTGAACGGATTTTTGCGCGCTTCGGCTTCCCGCGCGTGCTGGGGTTTGCATCGGTCTTTGGCGGGCTGCTGATCGCGGCGCAGGGCCTATTCACCACAGAAACACCGGTGGCGGTGATGATGATCATCCTGGTCGCCGGTGGCGTGTTGCGCTCGATATTCTTTACCGGCACCAACGCCATTGGCTATGCCGATATTTCCGACGAAGAAGCCAGCCAGGCCACCGCCATCGTGGCGGTGGGCCAGCAATTGTCGGTCGCCTTCGGGGTGGCGGTGGCGGGTGCCATCCTTGAGATCACCAGCATGTTCAGCGGCGGCCACCTGACGCTGCTCAATTTTCAGATCGCCTTTTTTGCCGTCGGGGGCATGAGCGCCCTGGCCGGCATCATCTATTTCCGCCTGCCGCATGACGCCGGCAACAATGTTTCCGGCCATCGGGCCGTTCGGGAGTGAGCGGCACCGGAACACCGGGCCGAAACAAGACATGTCGCGCGCAACGCCTCTGATCCTCGCCACGGCGATCTTCATGGAGAACATGGACTCGACCGTGATCGCCACGTCGCTGGCGGCCATTGCAGCCGATATCGGTACCGATCCCATCTCGCTCAAACTGGCCCTGACCGCTTATCTCGTGGCGCTGGCCATCTTCATCCCGATTTCGAGCTGGATGGCGGACCGGTTTGGCGCGCGCCGGGTGTTCCGGCTGGCCATGCTGGTGTTCATGATCGGCTCGATCGCCTGCGCCTTTTCCGGCTCGCTCGCACAGTTCGTGGGTGCACGCTTCATCCAGGGCATGGGCGGGGCGATGATGGGGCCGGTGGCGCGGCTGGTGCTGGTGCGCATGACGCCACGGCACCAACTGGTGGACGCCATGGCCTGGCTGACTATTCCCGGATTGATCGGCCCGATTGTCGGCCCGCCCTTTGGCGGGTTTCTGACCACCTATTTCTCCTGGCACTGGATCTTCATCATCAATATTCCCATCGGCCTGCTCGGCATAGCCCTGGTCGGGCTGGCGCTGCCCAACGAGACGCGCAACAAGCCGCGGAGCATCGATGGCAAGGGCTTCGTGCTGGCCGGACTCGCCTTTGCGCTGTTTGCTTTCGGCTGCTCGGTGATCAGCCTGCCTGCCCTGCCCCCGATCTATGGCGTCATCGCCGCAGCGCTGGGGATCGGGCTGGGCTATTTCTACACGCGCCATGCGCTGGCCACCGAATATCCCCTGCTCGACCTGCGATTGTTGCGCTTGCCGATCTTTCGGGTCTCGGTGGTGGCTGGCAGCTTCTTCCGCCTCGGCCAGGGCGCGGTGCCGTTTCTGTTTCCGTTGATGCTGCAACTCAGCTTCGGGCTCAGCCCGTTCGAAAGCGGCATGGTGACCTTCGTTGCCGCCATCGGGGCGCTTTCCGCCAAGTTTGTCGCCAACTGGATATTCAAGAGCTGGGGGTTCAAATACCCGCTGGTGATCGCCAGCCTGGTCTCGACCCTGGGCATTCTGGTGATGGGCTTTTATGTGCCGGGCACGCCCATTCCGCTGATCCTGGGCATTCTCGTATTTACAGGCTTCTGGCAATCAACCTTCTGGACCGGCTCAAATGCCTTCGTCTTCGCCGATGTGGAGGACAAGGATGCCGGCCAGGCCAATGTGATCAGCCAGGTCTGGGGCCAGTTGATGTTCGCCATGGGCGTGGCGGTCGGCGGTGGCACGCTCGAACTTGCCCATCGCCTGCGTGGCGGGGGCGAATTGGCGCTGACAGATTTTCACATGGCCTTCTTCGTGGTCTCGGCCATCAGCGCCATCGCTGTCGTCATGTTCCTGCGCATTCCGCGCAATGCGGGCCACCAGTTGATGAGCGGCCCGCATATGCATTGATGCGGCGTGTGGTCAGTTGACCGTGACCCAGCGCAGCATGAGGAAATTGTCCGGGCGCTGCACCAGCTCCACGCCATCGCGCGCGGCCCAGACCAGTGGTTCTTCATAGAGCGGCACATAGGCCATCTCGTCCTGAAGAATGCCGGCAACTTCTTCCAGCATGGACTGGCGAGCCGCCGGATCGAGTTCCTGCTGGATCTGGGGCAGCAATTCATCAATGCGGGCATTGGAATAGCCGCCGAAGTTCCAGGTACCGAGCTGTTCGGTCGGCGTGTGTGCGAGGAAGCGGATCGGGTGCTCGGCGTCGAACGTACCCGGCGACCAGCCGAGCAGGTAGAGGTCGGCATTGTCTTCGCGCAGTTCGGGCCAGTAATTGGCCACCGGCATGGTTTCAAGCTCGGCGTTCAGCCCAACCTGCTGCAGCATGCCGGTGATGGCCAGGCACACATCGGCGTCGTTGAGATAGCGGTCATTGGGGCAACGCAAGCTGAAGGTGAAGCCATCGGGATAGCCGGCTTCGGCCAGCAAGGCGCGGGCCGCCTCGGGGTCGTAGGCGGGACGTTCGGTATGGGCTGCCGAATAGCCCGAGAGCCCCGCAGGCTGCAATTGCGCCGCTGGTTTGGCCAGCCCACCCATGATGACCTGGACGATCGCCGGAACATCGACCGCATGGGCCACGGCCTGCCGGACACGCACATCGGTGAACGGGTTCCCATCGACGCTGCCATCGGTGAAATAGAGCGTGTCCTTGTCCTGGCTGAAGCCGAGCATGATGACGCGGGCCTCGACCCCGGAGAACACCGTGATGCCATCTGTCTCGGCCAGGCGCGGCGCGTTCTGTACTGGCACGGTGGCCAGCATGTCCAGTTCCCCCGAGAGCAGCGCGGCAATGGCCGTGGCTGAATTGGTGATCGGGCTCAGCACGGCCTCGGTGAGATTGTGCTCGGGCTCGTCCCACCAATCGGGATTGACCACCAGACGCGTGGCGACGCCTGGCTCGCGCGTATCCAGCATGAACGGGCCGGTGCCGTTTGCGTTGAGGGTCGCATAGGTTTCACTGTCCCGCGCCGGTGCGGTGGCGCCATTGGCCTCGGCCCAGTCGCGATCCAGGATCATCCAGTTGGCAATGCTGTCGGGAAACAGCGGATTGGGACCATTGGTGATGAACTCGACGGTGTAATCATCGACCACCCGCAACTCACTGACCGGCGCGAACCAGGATTTCACGTCCGACTGTTCGGAAATGGCGCGCTCATAGGAAAACAGTACGTCATCGGCATTGAACTGGGCGCCATCCTGAAAGGTGACGCCCTGGCGCAGGGTGAAGCGCCAGCCGTCCTCATCGCCGGTCAGCGGCTCCCAGGCGGTGGCCAGGGATGGCTCGATGGACATGTCCTTGCCGCGGCGGACCAGCCCTTCATAGATATTGTTCAGAAACGAGGTCACCGGCGCCAGATTGGCGGCGTGCGGGTCCATGGTCTGCGGGTCGGTGGTGGCCGACCAGCGGAAGGTTTCGGCCATGGCTGTCCCGCCGAGCAGGGCAACCATCGATGTGGCCAGAATCAAGCGGGTAGTCGTGTGACGCAACATGGGGTCCTCCCGGGACATTTCTAAGGGCAGCATTTCAGCCTTGGCTGCATTGACCAAGTGCAATTTCAAAGAAGTGTTCGTTTCCAGGAGGCGTGCGGTTACCGGTCCGCGTGCATTTTCTCGATCCAGCGCCACTTTGGGCGTGGCGCAGAATAATCGCATTGATCGTCTTCTTAGCGGCGATCTCGCCACTCGGGCGTAACTCTCATGGCCTCCGCGTCCAGAATCACTCCACTGGAGTGGTTTTGCCTTCAGCCGAAGCACCCCCGCCATTCGAACGTAGCTCTCATGGCCTCCGCGTCTAAAATCACTCCACTGGAGTGATTTTGCCTTCGGCCGAAGCGGAGCCTTTGAACCCCTTTGCGACCAGATAGGCCTCCGCAGAATCCTTGCGGCTCGAGGGCGGTTTGACGTGGAAGGTGGTGGCAAAGTGGCGCTTGAGCATATGCAGCAGCTCATGCTCGGTGCCGCCCTGGAACACCTTGGCCACAAAAGATCCGCCGGGATTGAGCACTTGAATTGCGAAGTCGGCAGCGATCTCGATCAGGTGCACGATGCGCAGGTGGTCGGTGGCGCGATGGCCGGTGGTCGGCCAGGCCATGTCACTCATCACCACATCGGCACCGTGACCACCCATGGCCTCGATCAACATGGCGGGTGCATCCTCCTCGGTGAAATCCTTCTTGAACAGGATAACGCCGGGGATGGCATCCATATCGAGATAGTCGATGCCCACGATCAGCGGATGTTCGGTGGTGGAGCCCACCGCATTGGCAGCCACTTGCGACCAGCCTCCGGGCGCGGCGCCGAGATCGACCACGCGCATGCCTTTCTTGAAGAGCTTGTGCTTTTCGTTGATCTCCTGGATCTTGAAGGCGGCGCGGGAGCGATAGCCCTCGGCGCGGGCGCGGGCCACATAGGGATCGTTGAGCTGACGTTCGAGCCATTTGGTCGACGCCACCTTGCGGCCCTTGGCCGTTTTCACCCTGATCTTGAGGTCCTTGTCGGACTTGCGTCCGCCCGTGCCCAGAGCCTTGTTATTGGCCATTGCCTTGCCTCCTGGGATAGCGATTCGGGCGCTTCTGCGTGCGGTCGGCGTCCATCAGGGAAATCAGAATGCCTTCGCGCAAGCCGCGATCGGCGACGCGGACCCGTTCGGTCGGCCATTCGCGGCGGATCGCTTCGAAAATGGCGCAGCCGGGCAGCACCAGATCGGCCCGGTCCTTGCCGATGCAGGGATGCGCCACACGCCGCGCGAAAGGCATGCCGAGCAGGGCCCGCATGGTTTCGTCCACCTGGTCGCGCCGCATCCAGAGCCCATCGACTTTCTGCCGCTCATAGCGTTCCAGCCCCAGATGCAACCCGGCCAGCGTGGTCACCGTGCCCGAGGTGCCGATCAGGTGAACCGGATGGGTGCCGATCATCTGCTTGAGTTTCTCGCGTCCCCGGAACTGGCGCAGATGCGAGCCGACATACTCGACCATGGCTTCGAAGACTTCCGGAGTGACATCGACACCGCCGAATTTCTCGGCAATCGAGACCACGCCCACCGGCAGGGATTGCCAGGAGCGGATGGAGGCCGACATACGGCCCTGGGCGCGCGGGCGGCCGCCGCGAAAATCAAGCCAGGCCAGCTCGGATGAGCCACCGCCAATATCGAACATCAGCGCGCCCTGCGCTGCTCCGTCGATCAGGTCGGCACAGCCGGTCACGGCCAGCTCGGCCTCGGTGCGACGATCGACGATCTCGAGCTCCAACCCGACTTCATTGCGGACACGGTCGAGAAATGCGGGACCGTTTTCCGCGGCACGGCAGGCCTCGGTGGCGATCAGACGCATGCGGCCGGGCTGATGGTCACGCAGCTTGTTGCGGCACTGGCGCAAGGCGTCCAGCGTGCGTTCCATGGCGGCGTCCGAAAGCCGGCCAGTCACTGAAACCCCCTCGCCCAGGCGGACGATTCGGGTGAACCCGTCGAGCACGCGAAAACCGCGCTCATGCGGCCGGGCGATCAAAAGCCGGCAATTATTGGTGCCCAGGTCCAGCGCCGCATAGAGCGGCCCGCGACCGCGCCTGGGATGGGGGGCGTTTGGGGTCCGTTGGTCCGGCACGACAGGCGGGGCAGCGCCCGCCCTCTCCTTCCGGCTCTGGCCGGTAGAGACGCCGGCTCCGGCCTCGTCCACAAGGGCCGAGACCAGGGCGGACCGAACAGGTTCGGTCACTTTTGGCTCCTTTGTGCACGGTCGCTGGACCGGTCGAACCGGCCGCGCCCGAGGGCACATCATGTTGCGTTGTCGAAAATGACGGTAGAGCAAGGCAGGCGGAAGCGCAACGCAAAGCATGCCCGGCGCTCCCGCAGCCGCTCCTGCCAATGGAAGATGACATCAGTCCGATCCGCGAGGGGAATGGCCGGGCACAGGGATTTTTCCCCAGCACGGCATTATTCGCGTGCCGTCCCGCTTGCATTCGGCCCCAGCTTTGTCTAATGAGACCCCCGTCGCGCTTCGCCGCCCCCGGGCCGCCGCGCTGACTTGCCAGCAGGCATCTGCTGGGGAATAGTTCAATGGTAGAACAGCGGACTCTGACTCCGTCGATCTTGGTTCGAATCCAGGTTCCCCAGCCAAATCTCCACCCAAGACACTGAAAATAAAAGATAAAAGCTGAAGGCGAAAATCTCGCTGAAGCTCTGTCGCACACAAGGCCTCACACAAGGGCCAAAAGATGCACAGAGCAGTCCAGTTTTGCAGCCTCCGTAATCACGCGTATTATTGGCGCCGACGCATCCCGAGTTCTCGCGCATATGTGGATTTCAGTCTCGGCACACGAGACTGGCGGGTCGCCCAACAGCTATCCTGTGTTCTGACGCTCGAAAGTGAGCGCGCGTTTGGTAGTTTGCGTGAGGGCAATATGACTGAGGAGCAGGTGAAGGCCTTTATGAAGCTTTGCTTCAAGAAGCACCAGGACAAGCTCCGCAACCTTACTATGCTTGCCCTGGACTCGGGTGATTCCATTCAAGAGGAAATTACCGCCAATCGAGTTGCGGCGCATGCACACTTTGCGCTGGCTCAAGGAGGTCTCGATGCTCAGGCCGCCCCGACGGGAGACACAGAGTTTGATCGCAGAGTCAGCAAATTGGCGGACGCTACTGCTGACATGATCTGGAGCGAGGCGGGAACAGAGCGTATGCGCCACCAAATCTCTGATTTCCTTGGCACACAGGCAACCGGTATTGAGCTTGCTACTGGGCGGATGGCTAAGCTGAACGCGATGGCCGCGGCAGCGCTCTCTGTGGCGGATGAACTCGCAAGCCGAACGGGCACATCGCAGCTCGAGCAGTCGCGCGAACTCGTCGCCCTGCTGGAGCAACCGGACGTCTCCAACATACCTGCCGCTGCAATCGATGGACCAAGAGCGCCCAGCCAGACAACCATGACTCAGCAAGGGATTGATGAGCATAACTCCATGCAGGGCGCCGAGTTGGACGGCACCTTGGAGTTTGCCCGAGACATGGTTGCTCGCGCGGTCAGGACCGGCGCTCACGATGCTGCCTGGGGAAAGGTCAAACTCAGGGTCATTGAAGAATTTGTCGAGTGCACGGGATGCACCACCCTGGTCAGCATCCGGCAGGCTGACATTTGGAAATGGATGCGCATTCTTGAGCAGTTGCCTGCGGCTCACGGCAAAGATCCGATCGACGCCGAACGCACTTTGCATCAACGAGTCGAAAATGCACAAAAAGCTGGCAAGGCAGGGTTCAAAACTATCGGGGCAAAGACGATCAAGAAGAATCTGAGCGTTCTAGGAAGTTTGCTGAAGGCGGCGAAAAACGCTGGATTCTCAGAACTGGGAAATCTCTCCACCGCAATCCAGGACCGCAGCGTGCACATCGGGGCCACGCGCACGGATCGCCCAAGGTTCAAGACAGCCGACCTTTTTGCGCTTTTTGCGGGACCAATCTGGACCGGCTGCAAATCTCAATCGAGACGAAATCTGCCCGGCGATCTGATTATCCAGGACGGCTTGTATTGGTGCCCGCTGATCGCCGCTTACACCGGAGTCAGGCGGGAAGAGATCGCAGGAATGCAGGTTGCCGACGTGGATATTCTGGCGCAAACACCAGCGTTTGTGGTCCGCGTGAACAGCAATCGCGGTCTTAAGACAATCGCCTCGGCAAGGACTATCCCGATCCCTGCGCCGATTCTGAAATTGGGCTTTGCGAAATACGTTACGGAGAGACAGCAGCGTAGAGACGTCGATTTGTTTCCGGAATTGGCCGCCAGAGCGGGCATTGCCAAAGGCACACATTCATCCTTTGGCGACAAGATGGACCACCACTTCAACAATGCGGTCGATCTGGCACTGGGCGCCAATCGGGAGGTCGATGGTCGTCGTAAGACCTTTCACAGTTTCAGGCACTACGTGGCGACTAAGCTCGACAATCATGACGCTGTCAGGGACAAGACCGTACAGGATCTTCTGGGCCATGAGAACGTCGGTACTACCAACAGAATTTACAGGGATCCAACGCCGCTGCCGATAATGCTCGACGCTATCGAAAAGTTGCCGGATTTTACAATCGCTGCTCAGGCCGCTTTGAGTCATGCACGCGTGGCGGCACCTCGACCTCGCAACAAGAAGCGCACTAGAACAGCTCAGAACACTGCTTGCGCAAACTAAGATCGGGCAGTCTATCGGGCGGCAACTCACAGCGATTGGATCGTCGCCCTTTTGCTAGCTAGCGCGAACGCAACTAAGCAGAAAAGTCATTCTCGTGATCGGTGTCGGTCCTTGGGTTAGCCAGCTTTGTCGGCTGCTCGTTTTTTTGCATCTGCGGGGACGAAATCAACGTCAGGTTACTCA
The DNA here is from genome assembly GCF_003056405.1 of Devosia indica. GTDB lineage: Bacteria > Pseudomonadota > Alphaproteobacteria > Rhizobiales > Devosiaceae > Devosia > Devosia indica. The sequence continues at coordinate 6,290 of NZ_PYVZ01000007.1, read as the reverse complement.
AACCGAGCCGCCTCTTTGCTGCAGCTATTAGCTTGTGGAACAGTTCGCTAACGCCCGCCTTGGCCCAAATGGCCAGGGCACCGGGAGAATGACGGGCCACTAATTGCGCCTCAGCGCCGATCCTAGACAATCGGGGCGTCAGTTGTTCAACCCTCGAGTGTGACTTTGAGCGGGGCACCGGCGAGGCAATAGAGTCCCTGCGCTCTGCGCCAGCGAGATGGGAGAGAGCTTGCGCCACCTCCTTGTATGCCTGTTGAGTGGGAAGCGGATGGTCATCATTCGCCACTCGGCAGACGACGTCACACGTTCCCGAGACGTGAGAGATCACAATCGACGGCTCAAGTAGCCCCATCACCTGCTCACGCCGGTCGCGGGGAATGTCTCCAAGAACAACAAAGCGCCTTGAAAATTCGATCTCAATCGCTGCGTCCTGCATCAATCGCGGGACGAAGTCCGATCTATAGAAGACCCGACTTTCAGGTGTCCGAACTGCGATCTGGTTCGGTCCCACCACATCAACTAGTGTCTGCATCCTCGCTTGGGTATAGACTGCAGCGCTCCGCAACGCTTCAGGACTTGTGTGCTCGGTGGTGCCTACCTCTGCTGGCTCTCTGGCCATACTTTGGGTAAGCAGGTCTCGCAAAATATGTTGGTCGGCACCTGCATTATAGGCGAGGCCTCGTGCCAGTAGGCGTGCCCAAGTGTAGGAGCGGCCCATTGCACTACTAGTCACTTTGACGTTCCCCATTCGGTAGGCGAACCCTGACATTTTGCCGGTAGCTGCCAGATTGGGGCGAACATCGATCCCGCAGCTTTGCAGGTCCGCGACGAACGCTTGCAGAGTTACAGTGCTACCAGAAGCAAAGATACGATCAATTTCGCCAGCGATAATCTTGGCAGGCATCGCAATGCCATGTTCGCGCTCGATCTCAGTAGCCCCCTTTGTCGCAACCTTCTGATGGGTCTGCTTGCGCTCATGATCCAGCAAATGCGATGGCTTTACCTTGACCAGTCCAAATTCTCTTTCAATTTGACGTACGCACGTTTCGGAGCGGAAGTAGTCATTCTGGTCGCTGACAACCGAACCGTCGATACATACGCGTGACGCTACGATATGAATGTGCTGGTCTCCATGAGCGATCGCCAGCCAGGCTTGAAAACCCATATCAGCGACCCAGCGCTTGGCTATGGTCAACCAAGTGCTGTCAGTTAGCTCGTCTTCAAAATCTGCCAGGCGCAGCATTTGATGAACGAGATGGACACCCAGAGTGGGCCGAAGGCCTTGGAATGCATCCAATTCCGCAGCAATGGCCGCCGCTGTGCGGCCCGCAAGTGTTCCACCCAGAATATTCACACGCTCTCTCAGGTTGCCGGCGTGATCGACCGCGCTCAGCAGATACTTTGCAAGACCGGTGGCGTCCCGACCTTTGACGAGATTGCCGATCATCAGGGAACCTTGCGCACAAGGAGGGCAGTTCGGAACCGCGCAAGTGCCTGTCGCAGTTCGTCGGCCTCATTGGCCAGTTCGCAAAAATCCTGTGCTTCCAAGCGCTCAAAAAGCGCGTCAATTCGGTCCGCAGACTTCGCCAGTCTTGCCCAGGTCTGCAGGTCAAGGAGGCGGCTTGGCTGTAGTGCTTGGTCACGCAAATACACCCCAAGAAGCTTGTTCTCTGCGTTGGCGCGCGCCTTCACGATCTCCAGTTCTCGGGCAGAAAGCCTCACCCCATATGGCCTACGTTTGTCATATACCTCAAGAGCAGGATCACTCTTCCTTGCCATCGATCGACCTTTTGGTCGCGTTTTGCTCATTGCTCACTCCTCTCAACGCAGTTCGAGGGTGCGACCACAGGGAGCGCCCGAGAACATGGCTTGCTTCCCTGAGCTTCAGTCGATCTGATGAAAATTCAAAATAGCCAACCGCCAGTACAAGTCGTTGACCACGGTGCGCGTCAAGCTTGGAAACATGCGGCCCAACATCACCGCAAATAGACGGAAACTTTAGCGACAGCTAAGAGGCAGCCGTTCGGCCACGCGCCCCAGTTCGGCCATTGGGTCAAATTGAGAAGTATTCCGATAGCTGCCATTCAGTGCGTCGCGCGGTGGGCATCTGTGAAATCGGTAGCGGTGAGTTCTTCCAGCGCGAGTGCTCCTCGCGCGACATCATTTACTAGCGATCGCACAGCAGCATTTACGTGCAACGGTCCCCTGCATTCGACATCAGCAAATTTCGGCGATGCGCCCCATTTCGGAGGCAAGAGCCGCTTCAGCCGGGTCCCAAAAGCGGTAGTTTCAGTGAACTGCCTGAAACCGCGATGGCGGAAGGATGTTAGGGGCGCTTTGGGGAGTTGTAAGATAGTTGGAACCGCCCAACTTGCGTCCCATTGATCATGCCGCAAATCGTCTGGCGCTGAATACGCAGAGGACAATGGCGAAGCACACCAGCAGCATGGTCCAGGTGACGGGCTCATGCAGCAGGGTGGCGGCGAGCGCCAAGCCGAAAAAGGGCTGCAGTAGTTGCAGCTGGCCAATGGCGGCGATGCCGCCCTGGGCCAGCCCGCGATACCAGAAGACGAAGCCGACCAGCATGCTGAACACGGAAACATAGGCCAGGCTCATCCAGGTCGGCAGGGTGATGCCGATAAATGTTGGCGGCAGGGTCAGCAGTGATAGCCCGATCATGAGCGGCAGCGACAATATCAGCGCCCAGGAAATAACCTGCCAGCCGCCGAGCCGGCGCGACAGCCTGCCCCCTTCGGCATAGCCGAGGCCGCAGACCACGATGGCGGCCAGCATGAGCAGATCGCCGGTCGGAGACGCTGTGAGCCCTTGCGCCAAGGCAAAGCCGACCACCAGCGCACTGCCCAGCGCAGAGAACAGCCAGAAGGCGGGTTTTGGTCGCTCGGCGCCGCGTAGCACGCCGAAAACGGCGGTCGCCAGCGGCAGGAGGCCGATGAAGACGATGGAATGGGCCGAAGTAACGTGCTGCAGCGCGAGCGCCGTCAGCAGCGGAAAGCCGATGACAACACCCAGCGCGACAATGACCAGGGAGAGGAGGTCGGCCTTTGCCGGACGGCGCTGGCGCAGGGCCAGCAACAGTACCAGCGCCAGCAGGCCGGCAATGGTGGCCCGCGCCACGGTGAGGAAGATCGGGTCGAACTGCTGGACAGCAAGCCGCGTTGCTGGCAGCGATCCGCTGAAGATGGCGACACCGATGAGCCCATTGAGCAGGCCACTGGCCGTCTTGGCCTCGCCTGTGTCGAGGGTCGTCATGGTCGGTTCGCCCGCGCGAGGCCATGACTCACCAGACGCTCGATGATCTCGGAATAGGCAATGCCGCTGGCCGGCTGCGGCCTGCTCGGATCGGCCACGGCGCTCGACAAGATCATTGCCAAGCGTCTGCTGAACGCGGCCTGCATCCCGGTGGCGCGTTCGGTGGCCATCACCAAGGAAGAGGCGCCTGACTTTGCCGCCCTGGAACGTGCGCTTGGCTCGCCCATGTTCATCAAGCCTGCCCGGCAGGGATCATCTGTCGGCGTCAGGAAAGTCTCCGGCAGCGAGGAGTTCCCACTCGCCCTCGAAGACGCCCTCCGCTTTGACCGCGACCTCCTCGTGGAAGAGTTCGTGGCGGGCCGCGAGATCGAGTTCAGCGTGCTGGAGGATGAGACAGGCGGCCTCTTCATTTCCCGCCCCGGCGAGATCGTACCGGCGGAGCAGCATGGCTTTTACAGCTATGACGCCAAATATGTCGACGAGACCGGCGCGGTCCTCAAAGTGCCCGCGGATCTGCCACTAGAAGTCGAGAACGCTATGCGCGACATGGCAGCCAGGGCCTTCCGGGCGCTGGGTTGCGACGGCATGGCTCGGGTGGACTTTTTCCTCAAGCAAAACGGCGATTTTCTAGTCAACGAGCTCAACACCATTCCCGGATTTACCGATATCAGCATGTACGCAAAGGCCATGGCGGCCAGCGGCACGCGGGCGACCTCGGCAAAACCCTGCACAGAGCCGTCCTCACCGAAGAGGCCATGCAGGACCGGAAACAGTATGTCGATCCTGTCGGTACCCACGACCTCTCCGCCAGCGCCAAGCATGGTCAGGCGCCCGCGCCCACCGGGCACCAAAGCCAGTTCGGCCCCACTGTCGGGCGTCGCCAGGACGCCCTTTTCGTAGCGGCTCAGCAGCCATCGGCCATCCCGGGTCACGAAAATCGGCACGGGCTCGTATTTGTCGGAGTCGAGGGCTGCCATGACATTGGTCGCCGACAGCACCGATACATCATGTTCGGCGGAGCGACCGCCGAACAATACGGCAATCTTCAATCTGGATTGTTTCAATGCGTAACCTCGATTGCTGGGTCATTGAAAGTGGATCAACTAGAATGCATAATCCATGATATTCAAAGAGCCACTATGCGAGCGTGTCGTGAGCCACTTGCCCTCTACGAAGCGCCGGCTGGCCCGCCGGCGCGAAAGCCCGTCGGCCGGGTTCCAGCCGCGTCTTGATCCAGCGGCGCCGGCATCGCTGGCCCGACAACTCTATCTGGCGCTACGCGAGGCCATCGCCGATGGCTGGATCAAGCCGGGACAGAGGCTGCCGTCGTCGCGCCTTGCTGCGCAGGAATGGGGGCTCGCGCGCGGCACGATTGCCGAGGCCTATGACATCTTGATCGCCGAGGGCTATGCCACGGCGCGTCATGGGTCAGGGACCTACGTCCTGACAGACATGCCCGCCGAGCCGCTCGAAACGGTCGCGCAACCCATTGTCGGGAAGAGTTCGCCGCGGCGGTCCATCTCGGCGTCGGTGACCGCCATGCTGACCCGTGGTCCCAGCCTTGAACCACAAAAGCTGCTGCCCTTTGTCACCGGCCGAATGGCGCATGACGAACGGACGGCGAGCCTGCTCAACCGCCTGGCGGGTCGCCACATGAACTATGCCTTCGAAGGCTATGGTGATATCCAGGGCGAACCGGATCTGCGTGCGGCCATCGTGGCCCATGTGGCCGCCTCGCGCGGCGTGCGCTGCACGCCCGAGCAGTTGTTTATCACGGCGGGGACACAGCAGGCGCTCGACCTGGCCTTTCGCGTACTGGTGTCGCCGGGAGATCGCGTGGTCGTCGAAGACCCTTGCTATCCCCCGGCCCGGCAGTGCCTGGCGCTGAATGGCGCCGAAATCTTGGGCCTGCCGGTCGACCCGTCCGGTATAGTACTCGATCCGCTGATTGCCGGCACGCTGGCGCCGCCCGCTCTGGTCTATGTGACGCCCTCCAATCAGTACCCTTCCGGTTCCGTGCTGTCGCTGCCCCGGCGCCTCGAACTGCTGGCCTATGCGCGTGAACATGGATGCTGGATTGTCGAGGACGATTACGACAGCGAGTTTCGCTACGACGGTCACGCCATAGCCTCGCTGCAGGGCCTCGATCAGGCTGATCGTGTGCTCTATACCGGCACCTTCAGCAAGGCCCTGCTGCCCAGCCTGCGCCTGGGCTATCTTGTTGTGCCGCCCGACTTAGTGCCGGTGTTTCGCGCCGTGCGCCCGGCGCTCGACCGTTGTCCGCCCAGTTTCCAGCAACGAGTCGTCGCCGACTTTCTGCTGGAAGGCTATTTCCCCGCCCATCTGCGCCGTCTGCGCGAGCGGTTGCGCGCCTCGCGCGACATGCTAGCTCGAATGCTACAGGAGCGCATGGGAGAACACCTGTCGGTGGTTTTGCCCGACCAGGGCATCAACCTGACCGTACGCAGCACCGGCACCTGGAGCAGTGATACGCAGATTTCCCAGACCGCCCTGGCGCACGGCGTGGTCGTCATGCCCCTCTCACGCATGAACGTTGCATCCCTCGACGCATCAAGGCTGCTGCTCGGTTTCTCCGGCCTGTCGGACCGTGAGGCTGATCTCGGAACGAGTGCGCTGGCGAAGGTCTTCGAGAGCTTATAGCCCCGGGAACCCGAAAGTTTGGGATGTGTGCATTTCCAGATTCCGTACTCAGCAACCACATTCGCTAGCACGTTGTTACTGCGTGAATGATCGGCGTGGCATCGGCAACCGTGGGTCGCCAACGCGCCCCATTCCGGCCGTTCAGACCAGGTTGCCGAGTTCCCGAAACCTGCCGTTTCGCGTCTTCTGTTCAAAGGCGAAGGCCGGTGGCCTGTGGAAGGTCGGTTTCGGTCAGGTTATTTACAAGCGCAGGCAGTAGAGGACCACAAGATTCGAGGCCGGAACCTTACAGTCGGCTATGGGACGCCAGATGCCGATGTATCACACCGTGGGGGACGTGTGACTGACGAACCACTTGC
>NZ_PYVZ01000067.1 GCF_003056405.1 Devosia indica | reverse complement strand
AAAATGCCGCCACGTGAATGGTCCATGGCCAAGGCGCAGTTCGCTGTAATCTTCGGCGAGCGCTTCATCCGAGCCATGGCGGCGTAATATGCAATCGCCCGCCACACACGAAATTACTGACAGTCCCGCCTCCCTCAAGACCTCGGCTTCCATGGTCTTCTTGCCGAGCATGCGCTCGAGGTCACGCACGCGCTTTTCCAGATCGCGCACCTGGGAAGCGCCAACGACATCTTCATCGGCCTGAACGGCTGCGT
>NZ_PYVZ01000066.1 GCF_003056405.1 Devosia indica | reverse complement strand
TAACAAACGTCACGACCACGAAAGGCAGGAACAAGCCAGCCTTATAATAGGCAAGCGGCTCACCGCAGACGGCACAATTGTCGTGCTGCTCAAGGTAGTGATGAAAGAGCCAGCCTTTGCCGCAGTTTGAACCGCGCCGGGACTGTCGGAGGCTCTAACTCCCAATTAGGATAGAGCCTGATGAGCAAGACAACGAACAAGTTTTCCCCTGAGGTGCGAACCCGAGCGGTGCGGATGGTGCTGGAGCATGGCGG
>NZ_PYVZ01000065.1 GCF_003056405.1 Devosia indica | reverse complement strand
TCGTTCGGCTCCTGGGTTGAAGGAGCCAAAAGGGAACGCCTGAACCAGGCGATCCTCAATCAAGCCGGGACGCTGGTGCCTTGCCATCACCTCACCGCGCGCACCCTCCCGCGCAGCGGGTTAGTTCAGCGACCCCATTTCAGACGATGGTGTTCCTTTTCCAGCTCCTGTAAGCTGCCGCGACATCATCGTTTCTTCTATCTTCATCAGATTTGTTCGTTAGGTGCCCCAACAATGGAATGTCCAAGCCAGCTTG
>NZ_PYVZ01000064.1 GCF_003056405.1 Devosia indica | reverse complement strand
ACGCAGCCGTTCAGGCCGATGAAGATGTCGTTGGCGCTTCCCAGGTGCGCGATCTGGAAAAGCGCGTGCGTGACCTCGAGCGCATGCTCGGCAAGAAGACCATGGAAGCCGAGGTCTTGAGGGAGGCCCTGGATCTCGGGGAGTGTCAGGATTTCCGTGTGTGGTCGGGCATAGTGGGTAAACAAGGAGTCCCCTATGTCTCGACGCAAAGAGCCTGCAATCCCCAATGAGCTTCTCGACCAACTGCTGGCAGGCGGCGCTGCC
>NZ_PYVZ01000063.1 GCF_003056405.1 Devosia indica | reverse complement strand
TGGCAGCGCCGCCTGCCAGCAGTTGGTCGAGAAGCTCATTGGGGATTGCAGGCTCTTTGCGTCGAGACATAGGGGACTCCTTGTTTACCCACTATGCCCGACCACACACGGAAATCCTGACACTCCCGAGGGAGGCCCTGGATCTCGCGCGCCCAAAAAAACGGATCTCGCCCTTGCTGTCGTGGAGCAATCCCGAGGACGATACCCAATGAGCGTTATTGCCCGCACTCTGGGCGTCTCCAGGTCCAACCTCATCGAGCGCGCCA
>NZ_PYVZ01000062.1 GCF_003056405.1 Devosia indica | reverse complement strand
ACCTACAGCCCATGAGGTCATGAGGCTTTAGCCGCTGGCTTCAGGGTCATCCGCAAGTTTTAGGAGGATGTCCATGGACAAGGAAAACCAAAAAGACTCTGTCAAGCGTCCATGGCCTGCAATCTGGCGGGGTGCGAAGTGCAAATGCCCGAACTGAACCGCCCCGGGTTTGCCGGAGGCTGTTTGGTTTAAGTTATGCGGCCATGGCCTGTTGTTCCAGTGCGGCGTAGAATTTTGCCTCAGCTTCCGCCGGTGGGATGTTTCCGATGGTTTCGAGGAG
>NZ_PYVZ01000061.1 GCF_003056405.1 Devosia indica | reverse complement strand
TAACAAACGTCACGACCACGAAAGGCAGGAACAAGCCAGCCTTATAATAGGCAAGCGGCTCACCGCAGACGGCACAATTGTCGTGCTGCTCAAGGTAGTGATGAAAGAGCCAGCCTTTGCCGCAGTTCGGGCATTTGCACTTCGCACCCCGCTAGATTGGGGACTGTCAGTAATTTCGTGTGTGGCGGGCGATTGCATATTACGCCGCCATGGCTCGGATGAAGCGCTCGCCGAAGATTACAGCGAACTGCGCCTTGGCCATGGACCATTCACGTGGCGGCATT
>NZ_PYVZ01000060.1 GCF_003056405.1 Devosia indica | reverse complement strand
CCAGATTGCAGGCCATGGACGCTTGACAGAGTCTTTTTGGTTTTCCTTGTCCATGGACATCCTCCTAAAACTTGCGGATGACCCTGAAGCCAGCGGCTAAAGCCTCATGACCTCATGGGCTGTAGGTTACCCAAGGCAACTCACTTCAAACCTAACGCATCCCGAAGACCAAAAGGTTCAAGCTGGCTTGGACATTCCATTGTTGGGGCACCTAACGAACAAATCTGATGAAGATAGAAGAAACGATGATGTCGCGGCAGCTTACAGGAGCTGGAAAAGGAACACCATCGTCTGAAATGGGGTCG
>NZ_PYVZ01000059.1 GCF_003056405.1 Devosia indica | reverse complement strand
TACTTGCTGAACTCTTGACTATCCATGTGTGTCTGCAGTGGCTCCGATTCTGACTACAGGCCCATTTCGCGGGTTGCCGCATGCTCAGCCGAAATTTTAGGAATCGTACAGACACGTTGCAAGGTGAAGATAGGAGCGCGTTGGTTCCGAGCGGGAGTTGTCATAACGGAACATAGTTTCGCGGCCGCCTCGGGTGTGCCGGCAAGTGGTTCGTCAGTCACACGTCCCCCACGGTGTGATACATCGGCATCTGGCGTCCCATAGCCGACTGTAAGGTTCCGGCCTCGAATCTTGTGGTCCTCTACTGCCTGCGCTTGTAAATAACCTG
>NZ_PYVZ01000006.1 GCF_003056405.1 Devosia indica | reverse complement strand
GCTTCGTAGGGGATTTCGGTTTGAGCAAGGGCCTCCGCTCCATCCGCCTTTGCAAACCAACTAGTTCTCGCCCAGAGGGTGATAGCCGATGGGTTCGGAGATGGATCTTCGCTACGGCAGCTTTCAGATGTCTTCAGTAAAGGCCTCGAAGGCCGCAATGGGGTCGCTTGCCGACTGTCGGCAATGGGCTTCGCGGCGTGTGTGGTATAAGCTTGCCCATGACTTATTCCCCGATCGTGATCCTTCACGCACCGCCTTATACCTCTCACAAGTTGGCCGCCTTTGTCGCGGAATGCGTGAGCCGCGATGTGCGTCTCATCTGCGTGGTAGGACCAGACTGCGAGAGAGTTCACGACGTCATCGACGAACTTATCGTAGCCGACGGATCCAGCTCAAATGGCCACAATCTCATGACCACATGGCATACCAATGAGACAATCGCGCAAGTGAAGAAGTTCGCTGAGCAGTACGCTAGCGGGAACGCAATGCCCAACGACGTCCAAGAGATCACGTTATAAGTTGCATCCGGCGCGCACAGCGGAACGTATCGCGGCCACCAAGGCATCTGCTAGACGACGTCCGCCTGTGGGAGCCGCTAGGCGGAAGCGCTATCACCGATTTGGGGTCGACTCCTGCCGCCGCCAAAAAGATATCCCCGCACCCAATTCCTCCCTTATCCTCCTCCCATCACTCCCGCGATGGGCGGACTGCAGCGAACAGTTGCGGGAGGAGCCGGTGAGACTGGATTTGTAGCGCGCAACTTCAATTGGCGGCGCGCGCAACTTCAATTGGCAGCAAGTTTCCAATCAGTAGCAGGGTCAAAAAACTGGTGGGTCAATGCCTCGCAAGCACCATCCAGTCCAGGGAACAATGAGCCAGCCGTTACACCCATCTGCACGAGATCGCTAAAAACTTCCGCTCTCTCCGAGTACGGCAAATCGTAGGCTTCAATGATCGGACCATGAGCGTGTTCAAACACGTCTAGATAACCCTCGATATCGTCCACATTTGATAGTGCCGAAAGAGATTGCTGCGGCATTGCTCGCGGATTTTCGATGGCAAGCGGGTAGAGCAGCGAGAAGTGGGGGCCGCTAAGTGAAAGACTAGCAAATTGCCTTAGGCCCGACCACTTAAGACGGTCTAGCCGGATGATTCTGACTTTGCCTTCTGGGGGAGCTACTGGGCTGCGGAAAGCGAAGAATGCCGCCACGTAAGGCGATTCAGACCAATCGAGCAGCGGTGTAGGGAAGCCATGGTGCTGTAGCAGGTGCAAAAACGCTACCTTGCCCTCGAGTGTTGTCATGTCGAAGATGTGCTTTGTTCGGCCCGTCAGCGCCCGCCAAACCCTAGCTAAGTCTTCGTGCTCATACCTAGTAAGGTCGCTTCTGCCGCTACGATGGAAGGAAGTCCTCAGGCGCCAAGGCTGCTGCTGCCCGCGCCAAATAAGGTCGCCCCGGTTCCCTCCGCGGCAGACATCTTTGAACTCCTTCCAGGTCCCCACATCAGTGCGCACGCGCAGCTGGGATGGAAGCTGATGATTGGGATGGGGTACTTCTGCAGAACCTGTGCTGTCTCGATGCGACCATTCCACCTGCAGACGATCGGCAAGCAACAATATCTTGATATCTGCCGTATCTGCCACGCCGTTGGGGAACTCCCTAGCGACCTCTTCTACCGAAAGCGGCCGACCGTCCGGCCACACCGGCATGAACTGTAGGCCTTCTCTGGATAGGATGCGCTCCTCTGGTACCCGAACTTGAGCCAGCCAATTTACTCTGCCTGGCCCCACCAATACGCAGATCGTCCCATCCCAGCCTGCACCTGTTCGGCGATCAAGGTCGATTACGACGTTGAATTCAGGGTCGTGTCTGACGATTATCCACTGCAACGACTATTCTCCCGCGTCTGGCGCGACGATTCTCACGCACCGATCAATCGGTCACAAGCCGGACCTTTACGCAACTTTGTGGAGACATGCGACGTCACACCCTTCTCGCGATCCCGTTTCCTTACCCCGACATCCCCAATCCGATGCCGCCGTTTCCGGCCGCGCCGCCGATGGAGGCGACAGCGGCCGAGTTGGCGGGATGGTGGCTGGAGGTGGGCTGTTCGTGCGGTGCTGGGGGACGCAAATTGCTGCCCTTCCGGATGCTCGCGGCCCAACGCGGCTGGGACACGACATTGCGCAGCATTGTGAGCCGACTGCGCTGCAACGACTGTGGCGCCCGCCCCAAAGTCCTGGCCGTGGTGGAAAGCGCCAGCGGTGGTCCGGGACGCCACAATGCCAGTGACCCTAAACGCCTGGTCATCCGGTAATCACCAGCTCCCGTGCTTTCTGCCCCCCTCCCTGGACGCTGTAGGTGGTTTCCGCCTCGACCCTATCAAAGCCTGCAAACAGCTCGCGGACCTCCGGAACGTCGTTGATCGACAGGATGAAGCGGCCTTCTAGCCCCCTTAAACGACTGGCCATGTCTTCGAACTGGTCGCGGCCGAACATGGCTTTGCCGTAGTCGTCTTCCGAGCCCCAGTAAGGCGGGTCCAGATAGAACAGCGTGCCTGCGCGATCATAGCGGGTCAGGAAGTCCTGCCAGCGCAGGTTCTCGATGGTGACACCGGCCAGGCGCTGGTGAATGGCATCGAGCTGGGGCGCCAGGGTGATGATATTGAAACCGGCCGAGCTGCTGACATCGACCCCGAAACTCCGCCCCGCCACCTTGCCGCCAAAGGCTAGGCGCTGGAGGTAGAGGAAGCGGCCGGCACGCTCCAGGTCCGTCAGGGTGGCCGGATCGCTGGCCATCAGGCGGTCGAACTCGCGGCGTCCGGAGAGCTGGAATTTGAGTGTCTCCATGAACTGCGGATAGTGGCGCTGCAGGATGCGGAACAGGTTCGCCACATCGCCCGAATAGTCATTGATGACTTCGGCCCTGGGCGCCAGGCGTCGCTTGAGGAAGATACCGCCCATGCCGACAAAGGCCTCGGCATAGGTGGTGTGCGGGATGGTCTCGATCAGCGCAGTGATGCGCTTGGCCAGATTGCGTTTGCCGCCGATATACCCGGCCGGGGTGCGTGTGGGGTCAACGCTTCGCATTTGAGCGAACTTGTCCATGATTCCTTGGTCTCGACATGATCCAACCGGCCGCGCCCACCTTGCGTGGGTGGCGGGTTGAAAGTGTCTCGTTGCGCTTTTGGGGTGGACGCCAATCCATTGCCCCAGTCGAGGTGCGTTCCACACCTCGGCCGCCCGTCACCAGCACGGCGACGGACCGGTGATTCTGCTATTTGGCGACCCAGCCGGTATTGCCCGAGCCGCTCTCTTTCACCCAGAAGGTTTGCCCGGCGCCGCCCGTCTTGTTGAGGTAGCGTGAAGCGATGGGCGCTGTGACCACGCCTTCAGGAGAGCCCACCCCCTTGAGGACACCAATATCGTCGGCGACATCGAGGTAGAGATTTACCGACCGCTCCGTGCCATCAGCTCCCCGATACCGCACCCGGAGACGATTGTTGGCGGGCGCATCAATGTTCAGCTCACCGTTGTTGAAGGGGTTGTGGTCCGCACCGGGATAGAGGCGCAAACGGGTTGCATGAAGCTCGTTGATCCGGGCGTCACCCGCTCCCAGGTTCTGCGTTCCTATAGGTCGGAGTGCGCCTTCCAGAACGCGCCACTGTTCGGCCAAAGCACCGGCTGCGGTCCGTACGAAGAGGCCAAGCCGGCCGCGCAGATTGCCGCCAGCAGGCGCGCCATAGGCAAAGGCTGCAATGCGGGCGGCTTCAACGTCATTGCCGTCATCTGCGCGCCCCATGGCGCGAATGCGCATCAGCTCGTCGCCGTCCAGCACCGCGCTTGGTGCACCGTCCGTGCCCCGTCGCCGGATGAAGGTTGAGATCGGCACCACCGCACCATTCAGCTCAGTCGTGGCGCCAAAGGTGCCCAGATAGGCGCCGCGCAGGCGATTGGTGCCGAGCCCGGCATAGCTGACATCGTCCTGGACCGGGACCAGGTCATCGTTCAGCACCCAAACCTCGGTGAAGGTGCCGGCGCTATTGCGCCGGGCGATCAGCCATTCGCCCTCGACATTGCCAGCGGCCGGGTTGGCCTTGGCGCGCAGCACCATGCGACCGGCTACGACCATTTCGCCATCATCGGCACGCCCCTCGCCATCAATCGAGACCAGGGGATCATATTGCTGCACGGCCGCCGGCGCGGCCTCGGTGCCACGCACGCGCGAGCCACGGAAAGTCGGAATGCCATTGACGCCGATGCCGATGGCCTGGAACCCCTCGGTACCCAGGCCGACCACTGCGCGCATGAATGACTGCAAAGCCGTGCGGAAGCCGGAGACTTTTTTGGTGGCAGTAACCTGTGTCGGCCGCAGGCTGGAGCGGTACCAGGAGCGATTGCCGGCGACTTCGGGCGCCGGCGTCGGATTGGTGGTGCCGACGATCCGGTCGGCCTGGCGCGCCGAGAGGTTGTTGTTGTGCACCAGGTCATGGACGCGCACCGAGCCATAGCTGTTCTGATTGTCCCAATAGATGAAGCCAGGCGCGCCTTCGAGCGAGGTGCCCGTGACCGCATCGAACGACAATGCGGTGATCACATCGCCCACGAAGATCGTGCCGTACGGGTTGACGGGGAAGCCCTCGACATCGCCCCGATAATAGCCCGAGGAGCGGATCAGGACGGCGTCGAAATGGGTGACGAGGTCCGGGCGCCCCGGCACGGGCACGTTGCGGCCATGCGTTTTGACCCGCCGCAGATCGAGGTTCAAACCCTCTTCAATGTAGAGAGCGCAGCTATTGAAGACCTCGATATTGAGCGCGGTAATCTGGAAATCGTTGGTCTCGTTGTACTGCAGCTCGGTGCTGGAAATGTCGAACACCGGGCTGGCCACCACCACGGTGTCAGCGACCGTGGCAGAGGCATTGCGGTCAAGCGTGGCGGTGGTGAAGTCGCCGCTGACAGCCGTGATCTGGGCGCGCAGCGGGCGCGTGCCCGAGGTGGAGCCCAGTGTGCCGCCGGTGTTGCCGGCGCGCGCACCGAAGACATAGACCCAGCGACCCACATCGCTTGCCGCCAGGCAGGCATTCTCAAAGACGAGCTGGTTGGATGCGTCGTCAATCGACGCGCGGGACGGCTCCCAGATCGCGGCGCGCGCCGCCGAGGCCAGCTGCGCTGTTTCGACCACCTCGGCCGTCGTCCCGTTCGTCACGCTATCGATGACCAGGGCCTGCTGTTCGCCGGACAGTTTGATGACCCGGCCAACATCCCCAGCGGTGAAGTGGGCCTCGCTGGCCGTCAGGGTGGTTTCGCCCTGGTTGATCGAGAACGTCACCCCGTCCGCATTCTTGCGCACGAAGGTATGGCCGCCGCCAAAGATCGTCACATCCTCGACGATGGAGTTGAAGATGCCCGACATGGCGATGGCCGAGTTGTTGCGGGCATTGGCATGAAGCCGGGACAGACGAACGTCAGACGCATTGGGATAGCGCAGGAACATCGGTGCATCGGGATCGGCGATCCCACTCCCCACGCGCCAGCTCATGTCGCTGATGGTCATGGCGGTAGAGCGCATGTTGAGGTCCGACCCATCGCCATAGCCATCCGGGTTGACGACGCGGAGCATGGCTTTGTCGACCCCGGCAAAGTTGGCGATCAGCGCGGTGGCACGCGTGCCCTGGCCCTTCAAGGTCAGCGGTTCGATATGGGTGGCGCGCTCCCAGAACAGGTCCAGCTCATCAGCCACGGCAATATGGCCAGCAGGCAGTTCCAGCACGCCCGCCATGGAGGCACGCGCATAGTCGATAGCCGCCTGCAACAGCGCGCGCTGGTCGACCGCCTCGGCCTCGGCGGCGCTATTGAAGCCGATCACCCCGAACTCGCTGGCCAGCACCGTCTCGCCCACGGCCAGGCGCAGTTTGAAGACAAGTGCACCACTCTCAACACGATAACGCGTGCGCCGGCCGCCCCTGGTCTCGTCCGCGAACACTTCGACCACCTCGCCTTCGGACAAGCCGCCCAGCCCGGCCGAGGCCTCGGCATAGGTGTCAAAGAAGGTGGCAGCGCCCGACGCCTCGGCGGCGGCTTTGGCAATCTCGGCATCGGCCTCGGCCGAAGCGCTGGCCTGTTGGGCCAGAACCCGGTCGGCGGCGGCGGCGATCGCATGATTGCCTGCTTCGGTCGCCTTGGTTCCGGCTAGCCCGGCAGCCGCCTCGGCCGCGACGCGGTTGATGGCGCTGTCCGTATCGGTCAGGAGACGGAATGCGGCGCCGGCATCCACAAAGCTGACCAGCATGCCAGCCTTGAGGCCTCCGTTCGGAATGGCGGTGCCGGCCGCGCCCAGCAATGGCTTGGCGCCAGCCTCATTGAGATTGATCGTCATCCCCGCCGTGTTGTCGGCAAGGATGGGCAATATGCCGATTGTCGGCATGCTGCCGCCGACGAGCGGCAGCGACGTGGTGACCGTCAGGTCGTTGGCCGAGCCGCCGCCATTGGCGCAATTGACCACGCCGAAGGGCAGCGGCATCGCCCATTCCCATGTCTTGGGGACGCCGTCGACGATCCGGTAGATGCCGCGATTGGCCGCGACCGGGTCATCATAGACCCAGCCCATGAATGGCTCGTCGGGGGTCAGATCGGCCTCCAGCTCGGCCCGTGTGGCGTAGAGCCCGGCATTGGCCCCCAATGCCTTGATCGGGGCCGACTGGAGCAGCAGGTTGGCCATGTTGGCGACCGGGATGACGACTGTCTGGCGCTCGCCGAAAGCCGTACGATTGCCAACCAGCTCGTCGACTACGGTGCGGGAGGGAAGATTTGGCGTTGTGATGCCGGCTGCCATGGCTTGATCCTCAGATGACATCGACGCCTGCGAGCGCATAGGGTGCGCTCTCCAGGCCATCGGCGTTGACGGTGGTGATGAAGTAGAAGTGAGCGCCCTGGACCAGGCTGGTCGCGCTCTGTTCGAACAGCACGATGCCATCAAGGCTGCCGTCGAAATCGCTGTCGGCCGCAAAGGTCAGGGTGTCGTTTCCGGCGTCGGCCACCAGGCTGCCAAGGGCGGTGCCGTTGGTCGCCAGATCCGGCCCGTTTACGGCCGAGCCGCCCGTCAGCCGAATGGTGACATCGCCGGCGGTGCGGTCGGCCAGGATAACGCGATAGCGATAGGTCTTGTCCTCGGTGAGCGCGGTCGCCTGCTCAAGATCGCTCGCGACGCCTGGTACCTTTGTCGCCTTGCCGCTGGCAATGGACCAGCCGGTCCCCGTCGACCAGTCGGCGCCATCGTCAAAGCCGGGGTCCAGCACAAGATTGGCGCGCGTGGCATCGCCATCGACATGGGCGTAGGAGCTGGACGGCAGGACGCCGGCCAGGGTGGCCACCAAATTGGCCGTGCCGAACGTGGCGGTATTGCCGCGATAGATGCGCACCTCGGCAACACGCTCATCGGCTGGCGTGGCCAGAACCAGGCTGGCATTGCCGAGCCCCGGCACCACAGAGGCGGAGACGATGGGGTCAGGCGCGCCAATCGGCTCGGGAATGGTCGTGGTGGCCACATCGGTATAGAGCGAGCCGACGCCGCCCTGGCTGATCGCCTGCACCTGCCATTCGACCTCGTCGGCCGGGTCATATCCGCCAATGGTAATAGCGCCGGCGCCGACCGGAACGATGACGGCGGCCGACCAGGTGACAGCCCCGTCAAGGCGATGCTGCAGGGCGAAGTTGGCCACCGGCACGGCACTGCCAGTCCCTGGCGCCAGCAGGACCGTGAATCCATCCGGGTGGAGCTGGATGCCGTTGACCACGGGCTTGACCGGCGCGGTGGTGTCATTGGCGATGGCGCCGCCGACGCGGCCATCCCAGGCCGGTGGCACTTCGGCCGCCGTCAAGGCGTCGACCTCGGGGGCTTCGGCCACCGCTGAAATGATCGAGGTCATGTCCTCGCCCGCTTCGACGCCGGTGACAATGAGCGCGATGCTCTCCTTGCCTGCCTCGCCGAAGTGAATGGTCTCTCCCGGCGCCGGCATCGGCCCGGCGCCAGTCAGGATGATGGCCCCCTGTTCGCCGACATCGAGCTGCACGGCGCGGGTAACGCTTTGCATGCTCTCGCCTTCGCCAAAGACGCGGTACCGGCAGGCATAGGACTTGCCCTGTTCCATGGTCACAGTGCCGGCCAGCTCGACCAGGGCGCCCTCGATGCGCAGCGCGCGGTGCACGGCCAGGGTGTGTTCCAGGGTGTCGAAGGCGCCGATAACTCGGTCGCCGCGCGTCACCCGGCGCGCCGAACCGGCCTGCACGGCCGTAAAGCGGTCGGGGCGATAGATCAGCTCATACATGCGCCGGCGCGCATCGATCCAGACCTGGTCCGGATCGGTGATCCGTCGCGTTTCGCCGCGCGCCACCGGTCGATCGACCGCTTCGAAATGGTCGGAATAAGATCCGTCACCCAGCCTTCAATCCGCAGGGTACGGGCATTGTACTTGTCCATGAAGATCTGCAGGTGCGAGCTGTGGCGCAGCTTCGGCAGGCCCTTTACCAGGTCATCGAATGCCGCAACGATCGCCAGGCGTGCATCCCGCTCGCGGGCAGCGCGGCCAGACAGTCCGACATCGATGTCCGACCCTGCCGGTTCTGCGGCCACGGGGACGCCGACCACCATATTGCGCTGCATCAGCTCAACCTGCGCAAGTGTGGGCAGGATGCGGGTGTCGTATTCGAGCCCGCCGCCTCTTCCCTGCCGCGCGCGGACGAATGCAGGATTTGTATCCCAGCGCTCTGCGGCCGCCTTCGCTGTCACTCCGCGCTTGGTTTTGGGCATGCCGGGCAGATTGGCCGCTGCGATCTCTGCCGCTGTCATCCACGTTCTCATGACCGGCCTTTCAAACGCGCAGAAAGGGCCAGCCGGCGCGCTTCTAGGTCGCGCGACTTCTCTTCAATCAGGTGCATTTCGATGATGTCGCCAAACTTGGCGGGAACGGCGATGAAGCCCAGCACCTGCGGGATGAACCCCAGCAGGCTCTCCGCCTCCAGGACCTTGACCATGGCACAGAATGCATCGAGCGGAATGCGGTGGGTGGTGCTCGCTTCCGAGGACCACTTGTCCAGCATGTCTTTGGTGACGGAACGATGCAGCTCCAGTGTCATCAGACCGGCAACCGTTTCGCGGTTGAGACCCTGCTCGTCCTGCGCATCGCGCAATGCCTGGCTGATCAAACGGGCGATCTTGTTTTCCATTGGCCCGCGACCAGCGACCTCCGTGCCATAGCCAGCGGCAACCTGGGGTGGTTCCCAGGCCAGCAGGTCCATGGTGCGGGTGTCGCGGCGGGTCATGGGCTAGCGCTTCTGTTCCGCGACCCAAAGCAGGATCGCTTCCTTGTGAAGGTCGAAGAACTGGTGCTGCTGGGCAGGGGCCAGGCGGGAGAACCGCTCGCTCATCTTTTCCCAGGGCGTCAGCGCGGCGGTCGGCGCAATGTCATCGATGATGCCAATGGCGTCGGCCACGCTGACGGCGCCGTTGATCAGCTTGTCGATGATCAGGGCCTGACGAGTCGGCGGCTGGGAAACCAGCGACAGCAGCTCTGACTGGTTGTTCGCAATCGGCAACAGGCTGATGCGCTGGCGGTTCGCGTCACCGAGGGCAGCGATCTTGAGGCTGCGGAACACATTGGCGCGGGAGAGACCTAATGCTCGTTGCGCGGCAACGGTGAAGGCGGCAGCGAAGGTCTCGGCAGCAGCATCAACCGCGTCGTCGCCGATCAAAGTCTCAACTTGAGACTTTGACTTGGAGCGGCGATCACCACCCCGCTTCACGGCGCCTTGGACGGTCTCGTAAACCTCGCGCCAGGCGGCGACATCGAAGGCCTTGTCGAGTACCGAGAGCTCGCGCCGCATGAAGTTTTCGGCGATCTCAACCAGCTTGATCTGGGAGTGATGTCGGAAGTCGCTGCGCTGCCAGACAATCGCGCGGATGTTTTGGTGCCCGGCCTTCAATTTGGCGGCGTAGCGATGCCCGCCAGTCACCAGCTCGAAGCGACCCTCAACTTGCAGCACATCAATTGGAGTACGCTGCCGGTTATCCCGGAACTCGGCAGCCAGGGTTTCGACCCAGTCGGGGTCAAGGGCGCGACGGCCGGCGGGCACGTCGATCAGCGCAAGCGCGATGTCGCGCAGGTCAGTCCCCGGAGCCGGAACGGCAGCGGTCTGTTCGATAGTCATGGAAGAGTCACCAGAAAGATGATGTAGGGGGCAAGGATCACCGCGGCCGCAATGGCGCCGTAGATCAGATTGTCGAGAGGGGAGTAGCCGCGGACCAAAACGTGCCGGTCCCCGTCGCGCTCCTGCCACTCCGGGCGGCGCTGCAGAAGGTCAGCAAAGCGGACAATCATTGACCGGGCCATCAGCTTGCCCTCCGAGTCTCGTCAACACGAACGTGTTCGTTTTGACTGGCGGCGTGGCGCGGACTCCGGCTAGTCTTGATCTCGTTGGCCCGCCCGTTGAGGTAGAGGTTGGGGAACAGGGTCCGGAATGGGATGCCCAGGGCCGAGGCAATCGCCTGTGCGCCTGTGCGATTGCTACCCAGCAAGCCGTGTCGGACCTGGCTTCCTTTGATCCCTGCCAGTTCGGCGATGGCTTCCATAGTCAGGCCACGTCGGCCGATCTCGGCCTTGATGGCATGCCGGTCCCACACGACCGGCTCCGTCTTGGTCATTTCTAACCCCTGTACTGACCGATCATTGGCGTGACCGGCTGGTGCGAACGCGAAACACGAAACTGAACACGAACGTAACCGACAAAAAGCGACTTGCCAACGCTAAAACACGGTTCCCAGTTGCGAAAAAGCCAGAGAGTGTCGCCAATTGACGAGTAGTGACGATAAATCAATGGATTGGGGGCGCTTTTCGTCGCCCAATGAAACTGGGAAAAGCGTTCCCACTTCCGCTTTTGAGCACAATGAGGAAATCGCTGGCCGCTTAAAGGCGGTCATCGATTCTGTCGGGGGGCTGGGGCGGGCTAGTGATATTGCCGGGGTCAGCAACGACGCACTGGCTAAATGGCGCGATGGCAAAGCTCGGCCGGCCTTTTTCGCATTGGCCACTCTTGCACGAGCCGCTGGTAAGTCCGCGGACTGGGTTTTGCTGGGTGATCAGGCGACCCCGGAAGGAACCAGGGCTCCTGCAGTCATGGCCGATGATTTTACCTTGGTACCGCGGTTAGGCGTTGAGGCGTCAGCGGGGCATGGCCTGGTCGCGCTAGCCGAGGAGGTGACGGAACGCCTTGCGTTCAAAACCGACTGGCTGCGGGAGATGGGGCTTTCCCCGTCGTTGGTGGGACTGGTGACTTGCCGTGGAGACAGCCAGGACCCGGTCATCAAGGATGGTGCGCTCATGCTCGTCGACATGCGCCCCGACCAGGTGATCCGCTCCGGGTGCTTTTATGTCATCGTGCTGGAGGGTGACGTCTTGGTTAAGCTCATAAACCGCCGCACTGACGGCACAATAGAACTCATCTCGCATAACGCCGCCTATCCCAAGGAAATCATTGACAGCCAACGACTTGATAAGCTCACCATTCCCGGCCGCGTCGTCTGGGCCGGCCAGAAGCTTTAGGGGGATACATGGCTTCAAATCTCGATAAATACATGCTCGTCGAGGCGCGTGTGGCCAACGAGCAAAAGAGCACTGGTGTTGCCTACGCGCTATGGTTCTTCCTGGGCATCCTATCGCTTCATCGCTTCTACCTCGGCCGCCCGGGGACCGCGATCCTGCAGATACTGAGCTACTTCATTATCGTAGGGTTCCTGTGGTGGATCATCGACGCTTTTTTGATCCCGAGTATGGTCGATAAGCACCGCGACAAGGTCCGTTCCAGGATCACCGGCGAGCTCGCGGCTTTCAACTGACCAACTGCTTCATTGCCATTTGAACTTGCGCGGCGCTCTCGGGGCGCCGTTGCCGTATCTGGCCTCTCGACGGCCCGTTGAAGCCCGGATTATCGGTCCTTTTACCGCCGAATCCCGGCAAATCCCGGCAAATCCCGGACACCCCGCCCCAGTGCCATCTGATGTTGCGCGTTACAGGATTCGCTCCAGGGCTCGTCTGCCAGTCGGGTCACCTTGCGACGAGCGATCAATAGGGGCCACGACGGCAGGAGAAACCCGGTGTTCCGAGGCGGCGACGTCTCTATTACTTAGTTTTACTGAGACGCACGCGCCTCGGGACACGTCCAATGCACAACCGGAGGTCGCGAACAGGCCGTCCGGCACAAAGTCATGGCCCGCACTCACAGCACCGGCCAGATCATCGAAGAAAGGAGAAGAAAGATTGGTACGCCCAAGGGGAATCGAACCCCTGTTTACGCCGTGAGAGGGCGTCGTCCTGACCGCTAGACGATGGGCGCACGGTCATCGCTTTGGCCTTGCCACATGCTTGAAAAGCAGGGGGAAGGTGGTACGCCCTAGGGGAATCGAACCCCTCTCTGCACCGTGAAAGGGTGCCGTCCTAACCGATAGACGAAGGGCGCATCAGCGCGATGGGCGTCGTATAATGGGGTGCTTTTGATTGTGCAACCCTGTTTGCGTTGATCCCGTACGCTTTTTTTCGCCGGGCCGACTTATCAACAGCCCGAAAAGGTCACCGGGCGCCGATAACCGCGGGGCCGATCGCGCACATCGACATGGATAAAGGTCCGGCCCGGATAGCAGCCCAGGCCCCCCACGCCGTCCACCGTCATGGCGAAAGCGATTAGCTCCTGCTTGGAGACACCGGGAATGTAGAAGTCTGCAGCCATGCACTTGGTATGATAGGAATTGTCAGCGCCGCCCACCGAGGCATTGTGGAACGGGTTCCGATAGCCCGAATTCATCACCACCTTGCGCCCGAACCGCCCTTCGAACTCCCAGATGACGAATCGCAGCTTGGGCGAAATGCACAGCGCATTGACATTGTTGGAGCTGACATAAGTGCCCCAATCCTGCTTCAGGCCCGAATATCCGGCGCCGCTGCCGCTGGCGAACATGGCCATGGGCAGGCATCCGGCCAGGAAGAGGGCGGTGGCAAGAGTAGCGGCGAAGAGACGAAGCAGACGAGACATGGCGACCTTCCCGAGGCGTGTCGCGATTGCGCAACAGGCAATGGGCATTGGGGTTTGGTCGCTAAAATTAGAGCGGTTTCGCTAACCGCGCGCTAAGTGGCACGGTTAGCGAGAGCTTAACACTGGCAGATTGCTACCAGGAGCCGGTATTGGGCATCGAGGCCCAGGGCTCCTTGGGGTCGAGATGACCGTCCTGGATCAGCTCGACCGAAATGCCGTCGGGCGAGCGCACAAACGCCATGTGTCCGTCCCGCGGGGGCCGGTTGATGGTGACGCCCATGTCGGAAAGGTGCTGGCAAAGCGCATAAATGTCCTGCACCCGATAGGCCAGGTGCCCAAAATTGCGGCCGCCGGCATAGGGTTCGGGATCGGGATCCCAGTTATAGGTCAGCTCGACTTCACCGCCCTCATCGCCCGGGGCGCGCAGGAAAATCAGGGTAAAGCGGCCCTTCTCATTGTCGGTGCGCCGCACCTCCTCGAGGCCCAGGCCCTGGCAATAGAACCGCAGGCTTTCCTCGACATCGGTGACGCGCACCATGGTGTGCAGATACTTCAAGGCAGTCTCCTTTGGCTGTGTATTGCGGCTCAGGCCTACCAAGCCCAAACACGCCCCGCAACAACAGGCGCAGGCACCTGTCAACAAAATCGCAAGACCTTCTTAACTTTTGCCGCTGAATCGGCGACACTGCACAAATCTAGTGAGGAGTACCCGCTTGTTGCGGGCGAGTGAAAAGGCGTTTGGAATATGGGGGCCAAAGGCAGTGGTGAGGGCCGTGACGCCATCAACCTGACACAGTCGGGCGGATCTTTGCGTGACGACCATATGCAGGGCGACCATCAGCAAGCCAGCGACACCATCGAGGTTGCGGGCACGATCAAGTGGTTCGATGCCGGCAAGGGTTTTGGGTTTATCGTTCCTGACAATGGCATGGCCGATGTGCTGCTGCACGTGACCTGTCTGCGCCGCGACGGCTACCAGACCGCCTATGAGGGCGCGCGCATTGTCGTCGAGGCCCTGAACCGCCCGGGTGGCCTTCAGGCGTTCCGGGTTGTCTCCATGGACGAATCTACCGCCCGCCATCCATCGCAGATGCCCGCGCCCAGGACCCACGTTGTGGTGGAGCCGACCTCTGGCATGGTGCGGCTGGAGGTGAAGTGGTTTAACCGCATTCGTGGGTTTGGCTTCCTGTCAGCCGGAGACGGCACGCCGGACGTCTTTGTCCACATGGAAACCCTGCGTCGTTTCGGCATCACGGAATTGCGTCCGGGACAATTTGTGCTGGTGCGCTATGGTCAGGGCCCCAAGGGCCTGATGGTTGCCGAAATTCGGCCCGACGGCTGGGGCGAGGCGCCGTCCTCGCACTAGGGACCTCATAGTCGCACAGCAGGGATACACTGCCCGAAAATGAACAGTTCGCCGATTTCGACCCGACGGGTCTCCCAACCGCTGCGGTCCGTTGCGGCGCTCGCAACAGCCATGCTGATCAGCCTTCCGCTGGCAGCCTGCAGCGACGAGACCCGGCTCGTCGTGCAGTCCGAAAATGGCGAACACGCTTTCACCGTTGAGGTCGTCGACACTCCCGAGACCCGCGCGCAGGGGTTGATGTACCGTCAGGAACTGGCGGACGATGCGGGCATGCTGTTCGACTTCCGGGAAGAGCGCCCGGTTTCGTTCTGGATGCGCAACACATATATTCCGCTCGATATGCTCTTCATTGAAGCGGACGGCACCATCCTGAACATCCATGTCAATGCGCGGCCGCACGACACCACGTCCATTCCCTCGGACGGACCGGTTCAATTCGTGCTGGAAATCCCCGGCGGACGTTCGGACGAGCTGGGTATCGCGGCAGGCGATACAGTTGAGCACCCGCGGATTACAGCCGCGCAATGACCATGCAGTCGATGACGGCCCATAGATGCAGACTGGCGCCGGCCACCACGAACACGTGCCAGAGGGCATTCTGGAATTTCAGCTTTTCCCACAAGTGGAAGATGATACCGGCCGAATAGGTCACCCCGCCCGCCAGCAACAACCACAATGTGGAAGAGGGCAGGGCCTGTCCGAGCGACTGGAACACCAGCACACCGCTCCAGCCGATCGCCAGATAGAGCAGGATAGCGACCCGCCCGAACCGCTCCGGTACAATCAGCTTGAGCGCCACCCCCACCAGCGACGCACCCCACACCAGGCTCATCATCACCACACCACTCGGTGTCTGGCCAAGGACAGCTAGGAACGGGGTATAGGAGCCGGCAATGAACAGGAAGATCGCCGCTTGGTCCAGCCGGGCCAGAAAATTCTTGGCCGGCGAATTGGGCCAGAGGTTGAAGGCCAGCGAGACGCCCAGCACCACCACAAGGGTCGCGACATAAACGGCCAGGGCGGGGAAGGCTTCAGGGGCCGTTTGCAGCAGCGCCAAGGTCAGGAGGATTGATCCTGCCGCCACCGCAACCACGAGGCCAAGAATGTGGACAATGGCATCCACGACTAGTTCAGCCCTGGAATAGGCCCGTCGCAGTCGCATGCCAATTCTGGCTTGAGCATAGGCAGCTTTGGTCATCATCCTTACTCCTTGCCCGCATCGTGTGGCGCGGATGTGACCAATCTCTTGCCGGTGCCGACGACTTGAGGCAAATGTGAGGAAAGACAAAGAATCCTGGTGAACAATCCCTTGCCGGTGCCAACCTGGCTTGACGGGTAACGTCGCCGTTACTTTAACCGGTGGCATGACCAGACGCTCAAAGCCCCCCATTGCCATCTATTCCGCACTGGCGGATGCCACGCGCTGCCGCATCGTTGAAATCCTGATGTCCGGCCCCATCCCTGTGCACACCTTGGCGGACGCGTTCTCGATCAGTCGTCCCGCCATTTCTCGTCACTTGCGTGTTCTCAAGACTGCCGGTCTGGTGGTCGAGGTCAAAAAAGGGCGCGAGAACCTCTACACGCTCAAGGCGGGCAAACTCAGCGGTGCGGTGAAGTGGCTCAATGCGATCGCTTTGCGGGAGTCCGAGGGTGAATCGGGCGAGGAAATAGCGCCCTCAGTGAGTGTGCCCAGCGCGCCAGGTGCAGCCACCGTTGGCACAACCGAGATGGCTGCAACACCTCGTCGGTCAGAGCGAAAAAAATCGGAACCTGCAGTGGTGCCCGGCAATATCGTGACAGAACCACCGCTGTTCGCGACCAAAGCCGACAAAGCCCCGCGCCCCGCCAGGTCGGCTGAGCTGAACCAGATGGGGTTCGATTTCTAGACTTTAGAGTTGTGGCGCCGAGAGGTGCGGCATCAGCGGCGAGTCTGACGGATACAGGTCAAAGGTCTGCTGAACCGTTCGTTCGAAATCGGCCGGCGTCCACATGATCTGGCTGGGTGAAAGGCGAGATTCTACCGCGCCGAGTGCGGCCCGCGCCCCCAATGCGATGGGGCGGATGGTCTGGCCAATCACCTGTGATGCAGCCAGCGCCGCGCCGATATCCTTGCTCTGATCACCGACATACCAGATGACATCGCTGCGCCGCAGATCACGGCCCAGTCCATGCAGCGCCGCAACGATCGAATCGGGCCATGGCTTTCCGCGGGACACATCCTCTCGGAAAATGGCTGCGCTGAAATACTTCCGCAGATCAAATGTCTGCAGAACGTCATGTCCGTAGCCCCGTCCCAGCCCGTTGCTGACAACGCCGAGGGTCACGCCCTCGGCCTTGAGCGTTTCCAGCACGCTTCGCATGGTTTCACATGGCTCAAGCATTTGCTCGACGCTTTTGCGGCGGACCTTGTGAATTGCCCGATGGACCAGCAGCTTTGGGCTGCGGCGGGGCGCTGTCAGGTTCCGGCGCGCCAGTCGAAAGCGCGCAACAAGCCTGCCCCCGCGGTGCGAGCAGTCGTCAAGGAACTCCAGCATCTGCAGCACACGCGGATTGATGTGGTGCACCAATGTCCCATCGAGATCGAATAACACGATGGTAGGTCGGTTTGCGTTGTTTGCCAGTGGATCTGCCCCCAATTGCGTCCACAGGTTGACGCAATTCGGCTGCGTGGACAACCCTTTTTGGGGACGTTCCATGGCCCTGTCGTCCGCCTGCGAGCCCTCTCGGCCGCAATCGCGGAAAGGGTTGGCGATCCCGACAGGATTCGAACCTGTGACCAACAGCTTAGAAGGCTGCTGCTCTATCCAGCTGAGCTACGGGACCGAACAGGGCCTGTTTAACTCATTTTTCCCCCAAGGCCATACCCCTCAAGCAAATGCTCTCAACCACTTGTTCTCAACGGCAGATGTGCCGTGCTTTCGCGAACGATGAGTTCGGAATTGAGGACAATGCGCATGGGGCCGCGCCGGTGCTCTGCGTCCTCCAGAATGTCGATCAGCATTTCGGCGGCCATCCGCCCCAGCAATTCTCGCGGTTGCCGCATGGTCGTCAGGGGTGGCGTATAATGGGCGGCAACCCCAAGGTCGTCGAAACCGATCATGGAGATGTCACGAGGGCAAGTCAGGCCATATTGGCGTAACCCCGACAAGAAGCCGATTGCCGATTCGTCATTGGCGGCAAAGACTGCGGTCGGGCGCACGCTGAGGGACATGAAATGTGCGGCGGCAGCAAATCCGCTCTCCATGTCGAAGTTGCCGCGAAACAGCCATTGCTGTTGCACTGGAAGATCGGCCTGTGTCAGCGCATTGGTGTAGCCGGCCAGTCTGTCACGCGCGACCACATTGCCCTCGGGCCCCAGGAGATGCGCGATCTGGCGATGGCCCAGATCAATCAGATGGCGCGTCGCGCGCTCGCCCGCCGACAGATTGTCAGTCAGAACGGTATGAAATCCCGAGTTCGGAATCTCCTCGCAGGCGACGACCAGCGGCACTGAATTGGGCGGCCGGACCAGACTATGCAGCGACGAGAGGTCCAGCGAGCCATCGAGCAACAGCAATCCGTCGGCCCGATTGGACAGCATGTAATCCTGCAATCTTTGGGCTGGTGATCTGGCTAGGAACAGGTTGGCCACAAGCACGCCGTAGCCCCGGTTGGTGGCCTCGCGCTCCACCGCATCCAGAATGGATGAGAAGAAGGAATTCCGGATGTCGGGCAAGGCTACCAGTATGGTTTTTGCCGTCCGTTGGCGCAAAGACCGCGCCGCCTGGTTCAAAGTGTAACCGGTTACACGAATGGCCTCCGAAACACGGGCCCGTGTGCTCTCGCTGACCCTGTCGGGGCTCGACAACGCGCGGCTCACGGTGGCAGTCGATACGTTCGCCGAACGCGCAACATCTTGTATTGTCGGCGTTTTTCTCGTTTCGGTCATTGCTGGCAGCGCCCCCTCTCGCTGTCAGTTATGGAAACGATCTAAATCGAACTTGACATCTCCGCAAGGCTTGTATGAAACTCCTGAAATCGATTGCACAACCGGTTTGTACGCTGTAGTGCAATCGATTACACACAATTGTGGGTTGCTTGATTGGAAGAGCAGCTATGCAATTGGTGCACCGCTGGAGCATAAGCTCCTCGTGTTCGTTGGGAGGACAACCTATGAAAAAGTTTGCAGTGGTTGCCGCTATGGCAACTGCTTTCCTTGGCTCCACGTCTGCGTATGCCGTGGATCTGGAAGTGACCCACTGGTGGACCTCGGCTGGTGAAGCCGCGGCCATTGCCGAATTTGCCGAGCTGTTTGAAGAGCAAACTGGCAACAACTGGGTCGATAGTGCGCTGGCCGGCTCCGGCACCGGCGCGAACCCCGTCATCATCAGTCGCATTATCGGCGGTGACCCGATGGGCGCCACCCAGATGAATACCGGCCGTGACGCCGAAGAACTCATCCAGGCCGGCCTCATGCGCGACCTGACTCCGATCGTTGAAGAAATGGGCGGTCTCGACTTCTACGTCGATCAGTCCCTGCTTGAGCCGTGCATGTATGAAGGCGGCATCTACTGCCTGCCGATCAACATTCACTCTTGGGACTGGCTGTGGGTCTCCACCGCCGCCTATGAGGAAATTGGTCAGCCCGTGCCGACCAACTGGGATGAGTATGTGGCCTCCTGGCCAGCTCTCCAGGAAGCAGGCATTCTCCCCTTCGGTCTGGCCACTGGCTGGCCCTTCTCGGGTGTTCCGGGTGTGCTGATGTCTGGCCTGGGTGGTTCGGATCTCGTGCTCGCCATCAACCGCGACAAGAGCGCCGAAGCTGTTCGTGGGCCGGAGTTCCGCAAGGTTGCCGAGGCTCTCGACAATCTTCGTTCGGTGATCTCGCCTGAAATGATGGTGCCGTCCTTTGGTGACGTGGGCAATCAGATCCTGGCTGGCGAAGTTGCTGGCAACATTCATGGTGACTGGCTTGCCGGTGACCTGCAGGTTGCGGGTGGCGTTGCCGGTGAAGATTATGAATGTCTCCCCGCTCTTGGCCTTGGCGATCAGCTGACCGGTGGCGGTGACTCGTTCTACTTCCCGGTTCTGCCCGAAGGTACCGATCCGGCCGTGATTCAGGCTCAGGCCGATCTGGCCAAGATCCTGATCTCGCCGGAAGGCCAGTTGAACTTCAACCTGGTCAAGGGTTCCATGCCGATCCGCACGGATATCGATCTGTCGGCTGCCAACCCCTGCATGCAGAAGGCAATTGGCATGCTCGAAAATGGCCTGCTGCCTTCGGGTGACTTCGCTCTCTCCAGCGACACCCAGCAGCAGCTCCAGGATCTCAACACCGAGTTCCTCGACGACGACAGCATCACGGTCGACGACTATGTCGAGCGTTATGCCTCGATCATCGAGTCGGCAGACTGATCTGTGACTGGATGAGACCTTGTTCTCATCGTTAAATGTAGTGGTCGGCCTTGATCGACAAGGTCGACCACTTCCTTATGGAGAGAAATCGTAATGGCGGATACAGCCGTTGACACTGGAAGGGGCGCTGGGAATACCGGTCGGCGCGGCTTCCTTAGAAAAACCTTCCTTCACAATGTCCCCGCCAAGATCGCCGCCCTTCCGATGATGGCGACAGTGCTGGTCGTGTTCATTGGCTGTACCATCTGGACGGTCTACTACTCATTTACCAATTCCCGACTGCTGCCGAGCGGCGACTTCATCGGCTTCGAGCAGTATGAACGTCTCTTCGGCACCTCGCGCTGGAACGTTTCTGTCTGGAATCTGGTGACGTATGGCGCGATGTCGCTGGTCTTTACCCTCGGGTTCGGTTTCTTGCTCGCGGTTTTGATGGACCAGAAGATTCGCTTCGAAAGCGCCTTCCGCACCATCATGCTCTATCCCTTTGCCCTCTCCTTCATTGTGACGGGCCTCGTCTGGCAGTGGATTATGAATCCGACGCTTGGCCTGCAGGGAACGATGCGGAACCTGGGCTGGGAAAGCTTCACATTCGACTGGATTGCCAATCCGCGCATGGTTTTGTTCGCCCTATTGATCGCTGGCCTCTGGCAGGGCGTGGGCTTCTGCATGGTGCTCATGCTGGCAGGCCTGCGCGGCGTCGATGAAGAGATCTGGAAGGCAGCGCGTGTGGACGGCATTCCGACCTGGCGCACTTACATCTCCGTCGTCATTCCCATGATGCGCGGCGTGCTGGTGACGGCCGTGGTACTGATTGGTTCCGGCATTGTCCGCCTTTATGATCTTGTGGTCGCTCTGACCAATGGCGGTCCCGGTATTTCCTCGGAGGTGCCAGCCAAATACGTCTACAATTACATGTTCGGCGCTGGCAATATTGGCCAGGGTCTCGCTGCGGCAACGATGATGCTGCTGACTGTTTTGATCATCATGGTGCCTTGGGCCTATCTTGAATTTGGTGGAAAGGGTCGCCGCTCATGAGCCAGACCGCAACCATGACCGGGCCCGCCCCGGACACGCACACAAAGGTGGAATCCGGCCCCCGTGGTCCGCGCCCCAAGCCTTTCTTTACCCCGCAAAAGATCATCATCTATTCGATCCTGGTCTTTTTCACCCTCTACTTCCTGTTCCCGCTCTATGTGATGCTGGTCACCTCGTTCAAGACGATGCCCGAAATCCGTTTCGGCAACATCTTCGCGCTGCCCAGCCAGATCAGCTTCGATGCCTGGGTCAAGGCCTGGACCAGCGCCTGTACTGGCTTGACTTGCGAGGGGCTCGCCCCCGGTTTCTGGAACTCGGTGAAGATCACGATTCCGTCGACCATTGTGTCCATCTTCATCGCCGCCGTGAATGGCTACGCGTTGGTCAACTGGCGTTTCAAGGGTTCGGAAATCTTCTTCTCCATCCTGATCTTCGGCTCGTTCATACCCTATCAGGTCATGCTCTATCCGCTGGTGATGATTACTCGTGAACTGGGCATCTTC
This sequence comes from Devosia indica, assembly GCF_003056405.1. Lineage (GTDB taxonomy): Bacteria > Pseudomonadota > Alphaproteobacteria > Rhizobiales > Devosiaceae > Devosia > Devosia indica. Next base: position 176,362 of record NZ_PYVZ01000006.1, on the reverse strand, counting down.
GGCACTCTGCAGGCTGTCATTCTCATCCACACCATCTTCGGCATGCCGATCCTGACACTGCTGTTCCGTAACTATTTCGCGTCGCTTCCGCAGGAGCTGTTCAAGGCAGCACGCGTGGATGGGGCAGGGTTCTGGCGCATCTTCTTCGAGATCATGCTGCCCATGTCGCTGCCGATCTTCGTTGTTGCGTTGATCCTGCAGGTCACCGGTATCTGGAATGACTTCCTGTTCGGTGTAGTCTTTGCGGGCACGCAGAACCTGCCCATGACCGTGCAGCTCAACAACATCGTCAACTCGGCTCAGGGTACGCCCGAATACAACGTCAACATGGCCGCAACCGTGCTGACCGGGCTTGTGCCACTGATCATCTACTTTGTGTCCGGCAAGCTGTTTGTACGCGGCGTCGCCGCCGGCGCCGTGAAGGGATAATTACCGATGCAAACCAGTGTTTCCATCAAGGACCTCTCGCTCAACTTCGGTAGCGTGAAAGTTCTCGAACACCTCAATCTCGACATCGCAAAGGGTGAATTCATCGTCCTGCTCGGGCCTTCGGGCTGCGGCAAGTCGACCCTGCTGAACTGTATTGCGGGGCTGCTGGACGTCTCGGACGGCCAGATCTTCATCAACGGCAAGAATGTCACCTGGGAAGAACCCAAGGACCGCGGCATAGGCATGGTGTTTCAGTCCTATGCCCTCTATCCGCAGATGTCGGTCGAGCGGAATCTGTCCTTTGGTCTGCGTGTTGCCGGCATGCCCAAGGCGGAAATCGACCAACGCGTGAAGCGGGCGTCCGAGATCCTGCAGATCGAGCCCTTGCTAAACCGCAAACCGGCCAATCTCTCGGGTGGTCAGCGCCAGCGCGTTGCCATCGGCCGCGCTCTGGTGCGCGACGTTGACGTGTTTCTGTTCGACGAGCCCTTGTCCAACCTTGATGCCAAGCTCCGCTCGGATCTGCGTGTCGAGATCAAGCGCCTGCACCAGCGGCTCAAGAACACCATGATCTACGTGACTCATGACCAGATCGAGGCCCTGACCCTGGCAGACCGCATTGCCATCATGAAGAATGGCGTCATTCAGCAATTGGCCGACCCGCACACCATCTACAACAAGCCCGTCAACCTCTACGTGGCTGGCTTTGTCGGTTCGCCATCGATGAATTTCATCGAGGGCACGCTGAACGGTCCTACCTTCACTGCGGCAGACGGCACGGCCATCCCCGTCGGTACCTATGACTTTGTCGGTGCCACCTCTGGTTCAACCAAGGCGATCCTGGGTGTTCGTCCAGAACATATCTTCGTCGGTGAGGCTGCGGCCGATATGCCGTTCAAGACAGAGGCCGAGATCGAAATCGTCGAGCCCATGGGGTCCGAAACCCTGGCCTGGACAACTGTTGCCGGCGTGTCGGTCACGTTCCGTTGCAGCAGCGACATTGATATCCATGCTGGCGACAAGATTCAGGTCGGCTTTGATATTGCACGTGGTTCGCTGTTCGACGCGGGCACAGAAGAGCGGCTCTAAGCCGGTCTCAACAAATTGGGCGGCGCCCCAGGGGCGCCGCTCCGCCGGATTCCGGTATCCACTTTACTTTTGCGGCAGTCGATCTGTCCGGGCGCGGCGACGCCAGCCCCTGGCCAGGCTATCTCCCGGTCCGACGCGACACCGTGTTTCAAACATCCCTGACGAGGCCAATCATGGACTTTTCGTACCAGCTTTACAGCGCCCGCAATGAGGCGTCCCTCGACGACACGCTCAAGACCCTGTCCAGCCTGGGCTATACCCAGGTCGAGGGCTGGGGCGGCCAGTTCGAGGACCCTGCGGCACTTGCCCAGAGTCTGAAGAATGCAGGCCTGACCATGCCGACCGCCCATATGGGCTATGGTCAGCTTGAGGACACCGACGCGGCCCTCAAGATCGCCGAAACTGTCGGCATTCAGACCGTTTATTGCCCTGCGCCTCCGTCCGAAGCTTTCCGCACCGGCGGCGGAAACTGGCAGGAATTTGCCGAGGGGCTCGCGAAAATCGCAGCTGCCTTCAAGGCTGCCGGCAAGGGCTTCGGCTACCATAACCACCACTGGGAATTCACCAAGGATGCCAACGGCAAAACGCCGATCGAGCTCATTCTTGAAGCATCCCCCGATACGCAGTGGGAAATGGACTTGGCCTGGGTCGTCCGCGCCAACGAGGATCCGATCTTCTGGATGGACAAACTTGGCAGCCGCATCACCGCGGTTCACGTCAAGGACATCGCGCCTGCCGGGGAAAAACTCGATGAAGATGGCTGGGCCGATGTCGGCATGGGCACCTTGGACTGGCCAAACTACATCAACCAGATCAAGGCCAAGACCAAGGCCCGTTACTTCGTTGCCGAGCATGACAAGCCGAGCGATGCCATCCGCTTTGCACGCAATGCTGCGGCCGCTCTCAAGGGATATGGGGTCTGATCCATGACAAAGACTTATGGCGTCGGCATCATGGGTGCCGGCAATATCTCGGCGGCCTATCTGCGCCTTGCGCCCCTGTTCAAGGGGCTCGACGTGCGGGCCGTGGCCGACATCCGGCCGGAAGCCGCCAAGTTACGGGCCGAGGAGTTCGGCGTGGCAGCGCAGACACCGGACGAGCTGCTCAAGAACAGTGAGCTCGATGTGATCGTCAATCTGACGATCCCCTCGACCCACTATCAGGTGTCCAACGATATTATTTCGGCCGGCAAGCATTCCTATTCGGAAAAGCCATTCGTGCTGACTGTCGATGAGGGCCTGGCCCTTAAGAAGGCGGCCGACGAACGCGGTCTGAAGGTCGGTTCGGCTCCCGACACCTTCCTGGGTGGAGCCCATCAGCAGGCCCGCGAGATCATCGATTCGGGCAAGCTGGGCAAGATCATGAGCGGCACAACCCATGTGATGAGCCGCGGCATGGAGCATTGGCACCCCAATCCGGACTTTTTCTTCCAGCCCGGCGGCGGCCCGATCCTTGATCTCGGACCCTATTACATCACCGATCTTGTCCACCTGCTTGGCCCGGTGAAGCGTCTTTCGGCCTTCACCAACATGGCGCGGGCCGAGCGCGTCGTCAGCGCCGATGGTCCGAACAAGGGCAGCATCATCAAGGTTGGCACCCCGACCACCATTCATGGCGTGCTTGAGTTCCACTCCGGCGCCATCATCACCATCGGCGCAAGCTGGGACGTGGCGGCCCATGGCCACCACAATATCGAGCTCTACGGCACCGAAGGCTCGATCTTTGTGCCCGATCCGAACTTCTTCGGCGGGGACCTGGTCACCACGGGCATCGAAGGTACGCGGACCCCGGTCACGCCTTGGGATCATCCCTTCGGCAAGCCGAACCAGGACCTCGAAAAGGACACGCCGCGCGCCAACTACCGTTGCGCCGGCCTGGCCGACATGATGCTCTCCATCGAGAATGGCGAAACCGCTCGTTGCGGACTCGATGTCGCGTTGCATGTGGTCGAAGTGATGACAGGTCTGCTCAAGGCCGGTGAAACCGGCGAGGTTCTCACGCTGACCACCACCTGTGAGCGTCCGCGCGCACTCGGCATTGCAGAGGCGCAGGCCCTCCTGAAGGCCTGATGAACGTACTTCATTGACAGGTGCTGCACACCGGTCAACAGTATCGGCTAACATGTCAGGGCGGCGAGTGATCGCCGCCCGTCATATATGCGGGGCCGCAAAACCCGCAATGAGACGAACAGGACTGGCCCCATCCGTGCGGCTTGCGGGGCAACAAGAGGAGAGACCACATGGCGACCACCATCAAGGGCCCGGCTATTTTCCTGGCGCAGTTCGCGGGCGATGCCGCCCCTTTCGACAATCTTGACAATATTTGCAAATGGGCTGCGGGGCTCGGCTATAAGGGCGTGCAGATTCCGACCTGGGTGTCGAGCTTTATTGATCTGGAAAAAGCTGCTAGTTCAAAGACTTATGCCGACGAGGTCAAAGGCATAGTCAATAGCCATGGCCTTGAGATCACCGAGCTCTCAACCCATTTGCAGGGCCAGCTTGTCGCCGTGCATCCCGCCTATGACACCGCCTTTGACGGCTTTGCACCCGCCAGCGTGCACGGCAACCCCAAGGCCCGCCAGGAGTGGGCCGTGCAGACCATGCTCCACGCAGCCAAGGCCTCGCAAAACCTTGGTCTGACCGGCCATGCGACGTTCTCAGGCGCCCTGGCCTGGCCATACCTCTATCCCTGGCCGCAGCGTCCCGCTGGTCTTGTCGAAGAAGCCTTTGACGAACTGGCCCGTCGCTGGACGCCGATCCTCAACGCCTTCGACGATGCAGGCGTCGACGTCTGTTATGAGATCCATCCCGGCGAAGACCTGCATGATGGTGTTTCCTACGAAATGTTCCTCGAACGCGTGAACAATCACCCGCGCGCCAATCTTCTTTATGATCCGAGCCATTTCGTGCTGCAGCAGCTCGACTACCTGGACTACATCGACATCTACAAGGACCGCATCAAGGCCTTCCACGTGAAGGACGCCGAGTTCAACCCGACGGGTCGCCAGGGTGTTTATGGCGGCTTCCAGTCCTGGGTGGATCGGGCCGGGCGGTTCCGCTCCATTGGTGATGGCCAGGTCGATTTCCCGGCAATCTTTTCCAAGATGGCCGCCAACAATTTCAAGGGCTGGGCTGTGCTCGAATGGGAATGCGCCCTCAAGCATCCGGAAGATGGTGCGCGCGAAGGCGCTGAACTGATCCAGAGCTATATCATCCGTGTCACCGAAAAAGCCTTTGACGATTTTGCCAGCGGCGGTACCGATCAGGCCGCCAATCGCAAGATGCTCGGTTTGTCGTAAGCCGTCGGAGCAGGGAGAGAAAAATGGCTGAAAATGGCGCAAAGCCAATTCGTCTGGGCATGGTCGGTGGTGGTACTGGGGCCTTTATCGGCCAGGTACACCGCATCGCATCCCGCATAGATGGCGATTTCGAACTGGTCGCCGGCGCGTTGTCGTCGCGGCCCGAGGTCGCCAGGGAATCCGGCAAAAATCTTGGTCTGGCCGAGGATAGAATCTATACCTCTTATGAGGAGATGGCCAAGTCTGAGGCCGCCCGCCCCGATGGCATCCAGGCGGTTTCCATCGTCACGCCAAACCACATGCATTTCGGTCCGACCAAGGCATTTCTTGAGGCCGGAATCCACGTCATATGCGACAAGCCGATCACCTCAAGCCTGGACGACGCCCGCAAGCTGACGGACATCAAACCGGCCAATGGTGCCAAGTTCCTGCTGACACACAACTACACCGGTTACCCTCTGATCCGTCAGGCGCGCGAGCTCGTCGCGTCCGGGGCCTTGGGCAATATTCGTGTTGTTCAGGCCGAATATGCCCAGGATTGGCTCACCGAAGCGGCCGACGCAGATAACAAGCAGGCCGCCTGGCGCACTGATCCGTCGCGCTCGGGCGCTGGTGGCTGTATCGGCGATATCGGCACCCATGCCTATAATTTGCTTCGCTTTGTCACCGGCCTCAAGACGGAAGCCGTGTCGGCTGATCTGACCGCTTTCGTGCCGGGCCGCCAGTTGGACGACAACGTCCACATCATGCTGCGCTTTGAAGGTGGAGCCAAAGGCATGCTCTGGGCCAGCCAGGTTGCGGTTGGCAAGGAAAACGGCCTTCAGCTCCGCGTCTATGGTGACAAAGGTGGTCTCGAATGGAGCCAGGAGAACCCGAACTACATGTGGTTCACCGAATTCGGTAAGCCGCGGCAATTGCTGACCCGCGGTGGCTCTATTTCCGTGCCCCCGGCTGCCTCGATGAACGTGCGTATTCCTGCCGGCCATCCGGAAGGCTATCTTGAGGCCTTCGCCACGCTCTACAGCCAGTTTGCTGCCGTCATCCGTGGTGAAGGTGCTGAATTCGAGAGCCTGCTGCCCACCATGGCGGACGGTATCGAAGGCATGCAGTTCATCACCGCTTCGGTGAATTCCAGCCAGAACGACAGCAAGTGGACCCGTTTCGCGGACGTCTGACCGTCACCGCGAGCTGTAAGATCTGGCCGGCAGCTTCCGCTGCTGGCCTTTTCTATTGCAGGCGGTCGCTATAGAATCCACGCGCCTCAAGTAGCCTGACCACGCTGGCGTCGCCAGCCAAATGTGCCGCGCCGACGACCAGCAGCGCGCTTTCATTGCGCTCTAGCATGGCGGCGATCTGCTCGACCCAATCGGCGTTCCGCAAGTCGATCAGGCGCTCGACCATGCTTTGGTCGAAGCTGCCCATTTGCGCCATGAAGAGCTCGCCCAATTGCTCGGGCTGGCCATCGGCCCAGGCCCGCACCATTTCGTCAAGATCGGACTGCATGACGTCGAGCGTATCCAGGGTCCCTTCAAGCATTGCGATCTGTTCGTCGAGGCTTCCACCAGCCAGAAAGTTGAGCTGTTGTTCGGGCGTCTCGAGAAACCCCAGCCGGTTTTCGTCGAGCTCTGCTGCAAGCACGGTTTCGACGCCATATGCTGCTTCATACCCCGACTCCAGCAATGGTCCGGTCGAGAGGGTCGTGGCAGCCATCCAGGGCTTCATGGTCAGCAACGTCGCCATTGGGATGGCATACCTGCCAGCAGCCTCCCGCACGCGATCAGTAAGCTCTGCACCTATGATGTCGTTGAGCAGCCTGCCATCGCGGTTAAAGCCCAGCTCGAACGACAGCGGCGTCATGGCCATCTGTGCCTCCACGCTGAGATCTGTCTCGAAATAGACGCGCTCAGCCTTTGAGAGCACCTTGTCCAGCTTCGGGCTGCGCCAATTGGTATCCGCCCTGAGCAGATGGACAGACCCAAATATCCAGATGGAGCTGTCCTCATCGCTGATCTGCCATAGTGCGGGGGCGGCTTGACCAGGGCTGGTCGACGCCAGGAGCAGAAATGGCAAAGTCAGCAGCAGGCGGAACGGCATGATGACCCCACAAGTAAGATTTCGCCTTGTAATGCTACCGCCAAAAAGCGAAGCGCCGCAATCTCTTGCGGCGCGAAAGCGAATCAAGATCTGAACACTAGGCTCAGTGGGTCCAGGGCGTCTTGCGGTCGGCCCGGAAATTGTCGGGATAGCTCACGCGCTTCGGTGTAGGCTCATGGGCGGGCTGGACCGAATAGGGAATACCATTGCGCTTGGCGTAGGCTTCGGCCTCTTCCAGCGTTTCGAACGACAGACGAACCTGCTGGTTCATGTCGGAACTGCTGGTATAGCCCATCAGCGGATCGATACTGCGCGGCGTGGTGGCTTCGTGGACCAGAATCCATTGCTTGGACTTGCCCTTACCGGATTGCATGGCGTTGCGGGCGGGGCGATAGATTCGGGCGGTCATGCAAAGTCCTCAACACGATGCGGGCGAATGGTCGGAGTACAAAGATTCGAACTTTGGACCCCCGGTTCCCAAAACCGGTGCTCTACCAGGCTGAGCTACACTCCGACGTCGCGGCTTTCCGATACCGTGTTCGGAGGCAAAGGGCAAGGCCGCTTGATGCGCTGCCGACAAGCTTGACGAAGCATTGGCGGACAGTGGACAAGAAAGCCATGTTTGATCTGCAAAAACCTTGGCCTCTCGGCCTTGATCGCAAGACGTGGCCGTTCTTTCTGGTCGGCATGGTGGCCATTCTGGGTCTGTTGGGCAGCATAGACGTCCTCGCGTCCCGCGGCGCCATCGAGTGGCCGGACACGTGGCGTGCCCCTTTTTTCTTCATCACCGACTATGGTCTGTCGGACTGGATTCTTATTCCCAGCCTGGTTTTGATGATCCTGCTTCGGCTGGCAATGTTCCCCCTGAAAGGGACCTGGCGGCAGGCGAGCGGTGAACTGGCCGCTATTTCGTCCTTCATATTCGTTGGCGTTGCAGTGCCCGGCCTCATCACTACGGTCCTCAAGCGACTGATCGGGCGGGGCAGGCCGGAGGAGTTTGAGACCTTCGGCGCCTTCTCCTTTCAGAACGTGGTAAACGACTGGACCTTCCAGAGCTTTCCGAGCGGTCACGCCACAACTGCGATCGCGACGGCGTTCGTGGTCGGGTTTATGATGCCGCCACTATTCCCGCTGCTGTTGGCAGTTGGCATCGTCGTTTCCATTTCCCGTGTTCCGGTCGGGGCGCATTACCCCACCGACGTCTTCGCCGGGCTGATCGTAGGGATGCTGGGCGCCTATCTCGTGCGCAATTTGTTTGCCCGCAAAGGCTGGCTTTTCACGCAATTGCCTGACGGACGGATCAGCATGAAGCCGCTTGAAGGTCTGCGCCGGCTTGTTCATCGGGCCCGCGCATAGCGGTCGAGAGCGGCGCTTAGATCTGCCTTGATGTCCTCGACTCCCTCCAGACCAGTATGCACTCGGAAAAGTTGGCCTTTTTCGGTCCATGGCACGACGGTCCGCGCCTTGGTGATCGATACCGGCAGGCAGAGACTTTCGTAGCCGCCCCAGGAATACCCCATGGAGAAAATGTGCATCTGGTCAACAAATGCGGCCACTGCGGCCTTTGGAGCCGGCTTGAGCACGAAACCGAACAGGCTGCCGGAGCCCGAGAAATCCCGCTGCCAGAGCGCATGGTCTGGATGGCTCGGCAGGGCAGGGTGCAGCACTTTGACCACTTCGCCTTGCTCCTCCAGCCATTGGGCGATTTCAATGGCCCGGTGCTGATGTTCCTTCATCCGGATGGCGAGAGTGCGCAGGCCCCGCGCGACAAGGAACGCCTCGTCTCCTGAGGTGAAGAAGCCCAGTAGAGTGCGAACGCGCTCCACATCTTCCCAGGCTTCGCGGGTCGTCGAGATCGTCCCGGCGAAAGCGTCGGAATGCCCCACAAACATCTTCGTGGCCGCATGTACGACGATATCGGCCCCCAGGGACAGGGGCCGACAATAAAGCGGGCTCGCCCAACTATTGTCCACGATCAGTCGAGCCCCGCCGGCATGGGCGGCTGCGGCCAAGGCCGGGATATCCTGGATTTCGAAGGTCAGGGAGCCGGGGCTTTCGGCCAGCACCGCGCGGGTATTGGGAAGCATCAAGTCAGCAAGGCCAGACCCGATTCTGGGGTCGTAAAAGCGGACGCTCACCCCCATGCGCTCAAGGAAACCGTCTGCAAACTTGCGGCCCGGCTCGTATGCGCTGTCGCTAATCAGGATATCGTCACCCGATTTGACGCATGCCATCAGCGCAATGGTTATGGCGGCCAGTCCCGAGGGTACCAGCTTGGTGCGATACGCGCCTTCGAGCTCTGTAATCACTTGCTCGACCGATTCGGTAGTCGGGTTGCCGGCCCGCCCATAGAGATAGGCCTGCGACTGGGCGTCCAGATCTGCCAGCGTTTTGAACAGCACCGTTGATCCACGATAGACCGGAGTATTGACGAAGCCGAACTGATTGTCCGGAATCCGTCCACCATGTGTCAGGATGGTTTCGATCGAATGGTTGCTGGACTGTTCGGGAGTATTATCGGACATGGTTCGGGTATGCTCAAAAACGGTTCACGTCACGCGTCTGGCTAAAAAAGAGACAGACTTGCTGACTCAACGTGCCATCGGCCCTTGACGTTAGGGACAATAGAAGGTTGCATGCTTAGCAGCATCCAAACCGCACTCAAAGCGGTGGTGCTCTCGGGGCCGCGGGAACATTGGTCGGCCTCGAAAACACAGGGTCAGGAAACAAAAGGCAAAAATGCAAATGCAAAAAGCGCTCGTATCGATCGCAATCGCGGCCTCGCTGGGCCTCGGCGCGACGGCTGCTCAAGCCGCTACTCTCGATGACGTAAAGGCCAAGGGTTATATCCAGTGCGGTGTCACTGGTGGTGTGCCAGGCTTCTCGGCCCCCGATGCCAACAACAACTGGACCGGGCTTGAAGTCGACTTCTGCCGAGCCGTTGCGGCCGCGGTTTTCGATGATCCCGAGGCAGTTCGCTATACCCCGCTGACATCCCAGGAGCGTTTCGCCGCTCTGTCGGCGGGTGAAATCGACATTCTCTCGCGTACCACGACCTGGACCATGAGCCGCGATACCGATCTGGGCATCATGTTCGCAGGGACGATGTACTATGACGGTCAGGGCTTCATGGTGCGCAAGGCCGATGGCATTGCGTCTGCTCTGGATCTGTCCGGTGCGGCCATCTGCATCGAGTCCGGCACCACCACCGAACTCAACGCCGCCGACTACTTCGAGACCAACGGCATGGACTACTCGCCGGTGGTGTTCACCGACCAGGACGAGGTGGTTAAGGCCTTCGAAGATGGCCGTTGCGACGTCTACACCACAGACTCCTCGGCTCTGGCTGCTGAGCGCTCCAAGTTCGGCAATCCGGACGACTATGCCATTCTGCCGGAAATCATCTCCAAGGAGCCGCTTGGCCCCTCCGTCCGCCAGGGTGATGAGCAGTGGTTCTATATCAACCGCTGGACCTACTACGCGCTGCTCGAAGCTGAAGAGCTGGGCGTGACCTCGGCCAATGTCGATGAAATGCTTGGTTCCGATAATCCGGCCATCAAGCGCCTGCTCGGCGTCGAGGGTGACTTCGGCGCCCCGATCGGCCTCACCGCTGACTGGGCCTACCGCATCATCAAGCATGTTGGTAACTACGGCGAATCCTTTGCCAAGCATGTTGGTCCCGAGACCGACATTGGCCTTGAGCGCGGCCTGAACGCACTGTGGACCGATGGTGGTCTGCAGTACGCCATGCCCATCCGCTAAGGCGAAACAGTGCTGGCGCCCCTCCTGCGGGGGCGCCAGTTCGTATTGGGCAGTTTGCAAAGCGTGTTATTCCATCGGGGGCAACCCGATCGCTGGGGCGATCGGGCGTTGGCGAGTCGTCCCTGGAATAGTCCATGCCCACGCCATGCTGCCCTCTGCTAAGGGGACTTTCGCCCAATGGCCGTCCAGGACAATATCGCGGGGCCACCGCGAACAGCTTTCTACAATGATCCGGTAATTCGAGGCATTTTCTATCAGTTGGTCGTGGCCGGCCTCGTTATCGCCTTCCTCACTTGGATCATACTCAATACAGCGCAGAATCTCGCCGCACAGAACAAGTCGACCGGCTTCGGCTTCCTGTTCGAGACCTCTGGCTTCGGTATTAGTTTCACCCTTATTCCGTTCGACCGCTCCTCCTACTACTGGCAGGCCTTTGTCGTCGGACTGCTCAATACTCTGCTCGTAGCCGTCATCGGCATCATCTTTGCGACGATGCTCGGCTTTGTGCTCGGGGTTGCACGTCTGTCCTCGAACTGGCTGATCGCCCGGTGTGCGACGGTCTATGTCGAAGTGATCCGCAATATCCCGCTGCTGCTGCAGCTCTTCTTCTGGTACTTCGCCGTGCTCAAGGCCATGCCTGCGGTGCGCCAGTCTTTCGAACTACCCCTCAGCATCTTCGTCAATCAGCGCGGCATTATTGTGCCGCGGCCACTGCCCGATTTTGAGATATTCTGGGTTGCCGTAACGGCTGTGTTGGCTCTTGTTGCCGCCATTGCCATGGTCGTCTGGGCGACCCGCGTCAGAACCAAGACGGGTCACTATCCGGTCGTCGTCTCTCGGGCGTCCCGGATCGCAGGGCTGATTGTGACCTTCGGGGTCGGATATCTTGCCATCAGCCTGCTTGGAACGGTCGTTCCGGCGCTGTCCTTGGGCCCGGTGTTCCCGTTGATCGGCGCACTGGTCCTTGCGGGTATCAGCCTCTCCCCTTATGGCCGCTATGGCCGGGTTTTCATCGGGTTCGCCATCGGCTGGGCAGTGGCCAATTTCCTGCTTGGTGGCATGTTCGCCGGGCTTGGTGAAGGGATCATCGTCCTCGGCGCTGCTCTGGTCGCGCTTGGCATAGCCTGGACCATGCTGTCCGCCGATCGGCGGTCGGCGGCCACGGAAGGCAAGCTGCCCTTGGCCTTGCCTGTCCTCATCGTCATCGCTTTGCCGGCACTGGTCTACTGGGTGACCGGCGCCAGCCTGGCCTTTGAGATCCCGGTGCTGGAGCGCTTCAATTTCGCGGGCGGCCTGCAGCTTGTTCCTGAAATGGTGGCCCTGGTCCTGGGGCTGACCATCTACACGGCAGCCTTCATCGCTGAAAACGTGCGCAGCGGCATTCAAGCTGTCAGCAAAGGGCAGACCGAAGCGGCGTCTTCGCTTGGATTACGGGAAGGGGACCGGCTGCGTCTGGTCGTCGTGCCGCAGGCCATGCGGGTAATCATTCCGCCGCTCACCAGCCAGTATCTGAACCTCACCAAGAACTCGTCTCTTGGTGCAGCCATCGGATATCCCGAACTGGTCAACGTCTTCATGGGCACCACCCTTAACCAGACGGGCAAGGCCATCGAGGTGATTGCAATCACCATGCTGGTCTATCTGACCCTGTCACTGACGACGTCGGCATTCATGAACTGGTACAATGCGCGTGTCGCGCTTGTGGAACGCTAGGAGGTCCAGCATGTCATTCTCCTTCGTTCGGGAACAAATGGTTGAGCCGGCCCCCGCGCCGGTCAATACGGCCGGCCCGATTGCCTGGGCCCGCCGCAACCTCTTCGCAACGCCCAGCGACAGTCTGCTGACCATTTTGGCGATCGTGCTGCTGGTCTGGGCGATCCCGCCCATCTACGGGTTCGTCATGCCCAACTTCCTGGGCGGCGACGCCGTGCCGCCCGGCGGCACGGTTGAGCAATGCCGGGTTGAAACAGCAGGAGCATGTTGGGCTTATATCTCGGCCCGCATGACGTTCTTCATCTACGGTTTTTACCCAGCCGAAGAATATTGGCGGCCAAATCTGGTCTTTGCCCTGGGCACCTTATTGATCATCCCGCTGGCGATCCCGCGGGTCCCGTTCAAGCGGACCAATGCGATCCTGTTCTTTGTGGTCTACCCCGTGGTTTGCTTCTACCTGCTCAACGGTGGTGTACTGGGCATGCCGTCGGTGCCGACCGAACAGTGGGGTGGCCTGCTGGTGACCCTGATCATCTCGCTTGTCGGCATTATCTGTTCGATACCGATCGGCATCCTGCTGGCCCTTGGGCGGCAATCCAAACTGCCGATCATCAAGACGCTGTGCATCATGTTCATCGAACTGTGGCGCGCAGTCCCCCTGATTACGGTGCTGTTCATGGCGTCGGTAATGTTGCCGCTTTTCATGCCGCAGGGCACGACGGTCGACAAGTTATTGCGGGCGCTTGTGGGTGTAACCCTGTTCTCCTCGGCCTATCTCGCCGAGGTTGTTCGAGGTGGCCTGCAGGCGCTGCCGCGCGGACAGTATGAGGCGGCCTCGTCTTTGGGGTTGAGCTACTGGAAGTCCATGTGGTTCATCATCCTGCCGCAGGCTCTCAAACACGTCATTCCTGGCATCGTCAACAGCTTCATCGCGCTGTTCAAGGACACCTCTCTGGTATCGATCGTCGGGATTTTCGATCTGTTGAACACCGTGCAGGCGGCAAGTTCCGATATCGATTGGTCATCTCCAACCCAGGCCATTACGGGCTATCTTTTCGCCGGCATGGTTTTCTGGGTCTTCTGTTTCGCCATGTCCCGCTACTCCATCTGGATGGAGCGACGACTGGACACCGGGCATAAAGGGTAACGTCAATGAGCGACATTTCCTCCAACAGCGCCGAAGAGCGCGCCATCAATGCCAGCCAGATGAAGGTGTCCGACACCGATGTGGCAATCGACGTTGTCGGCATGCACAAATGGTATGGTGACTTCCATGTGTTGCGTGACATCGATCTCAAGGTGATGCGGGGCGAGCGTATTGTCGTCGCCGGCCCTTCCGGCTCGGGCAAGTCGACACTCATCCGCTGCATGAACCGCCTCGAAGAACATCAACAGGGGCAGATCATCGTCAACGGCACGGAGCTGACCGCTGACCTCAAGCGCATCGATGAGGTGCGGCGAGAAGTTGGCATGGTGTTCCAGCACTTCAATCTGTTCCCGCATCTGACCATCCTGCAGAACCTGACTTTGGCACCGATCTGGGTGCGAGGCATTCCACAGGCGGAAGCAGAAGCTACGGCGATGCACTATCTGGAGCGGGTCAAAATTCCGGAACAGGCGAACAAGTTCCCCGGCCAGCTTTCCGGTGGTCAGCAGCAACGCGTTGCCATTGCGCGCTCTCTTTGCATGCAGCCCAAGATCATGCTGTTCGACGAGCCGACTTCCGCACTCGACCCCGAAATGGTCAAGGAAGTGCTCGAAGTAATGATCAGCCTTGCCGAAGAAGGCATGACGATGATCTGCGTCACCCACGAAATGGGCTTTGCGCGTCAGGTCGCCAATCGTGTGATCTTTATGGATCAGGGGCAGATCATCGAGCAGAACGAGCCCGAGACCTTCTTCTCCAATCCGCAGCACGAGCGAACCAAGCTGTTCCTCAGCCAGATCCTGCACTAGACGCTGGAAGCGTTGAACGCCAAAAAACGGGGGTCAAGCCGGACAGCCGCTTGACCCCTTTGTTGCGCCGTCCAATATGCTGCTCGGGAAGTGGAAGGCCGTCCTGGTGAGCAAGCTGTTCAAGTCATTGCTGTTTCTGACTGCCCTGGTGTCGGCTGCCGCGTGGCCTGTGCCCGCTAGTGCCCAGACCCTGGACGCCGTACGCGAGCGCGGCTTTCTCATTTGCGGCTCCAGCAATCCACTTGCGGGCTTTTCCCAGCAGGACATTGATGGCCGGTGGTCCGGCTTCGATGTCGATTTGTGCCGTGCTCTGGCCGCAGCGATTTTCGGCAATCCTGACCTGATTGAATTTCGCTCCTATCGCGGCGAGGCCCGTTTTGCGCCACTTGAGACAGGGGCAGTTGATGTGTTCATGCGCAATGGTGCGTGGACGATGGGACGCGATATTCGCTACGGTGCACGCTATGTGGCGCCGGCCTTTTTCGACGGTCAGGCATTTCTCGTCCCCAACGCCATGGGCGTTGTGTCTGCATATGAGCTGGATGGTGTCAGCATCTGCGTGGCCGACAGCTATGGTGAAGTCGAAGCGCTTGACGAGTTTTTCTTCACGAACCAGACCAGCTATCGTGCGGTGGCATACGAGGAAATCGCTGATCTGGCGACCGCATACCGCAGCGGCTTGTGCCAGGCTATTTCCGCCTCCGGGCGGCAGCTTCAGGCCATTCGCCGCGAACTGCCCGATCCGGCATTGCATCGCATTCTGCCAGAGAGAATTTCCAAGGAAGTCCTAGGACCGGTCGTACGCGATCAGGATGACCAGTGGTTCCAGATTGTGCGCTGGACCATATTCGCCCTGATTGAGGCTGAAGAAGTTGGAGTAACCAGCCTCAACATCGACTCACTGTCTGCTGCCAGAACGCCGGCCGTCCGGCGCGTTCTCGGAGTCGAGGGCGACTACGGTGCCGCCCTAGACCTGCGTCCGACCTTTATGGCCGATGCCATCAGGGCTATCGGCAATTATTCCGAGCTATATGACCGCCATTTCGGACCACAGACCGGCGCAGCAATGCTCCGCGGCCAGAATGCTCTCTGGGCCAATGGCGGCCTGTTTTACGCACCGCCCATTCGCTGACCTTTGGGCTCTTCTCAGGCAAACAGCAGGCTGACGCGCCGATTCTGTTTGCCCTTCTTTTCGATCTTCCCCAAGGCTACGCGGCCGATTTCGGCCGTGCCTGCCACATGCGTACCGCCGCAGGGCTGCAAATCAACGTCTCCGATCCGCACCAGCCGCACCTTGCCCTGACCCATGGGAGGCTTGACCTTCATGGTTTTGATCAGGTCCGTTTGCGCAGCCATCTCCGCGTCACTAATCCACTCTGACGTGACGGTGTGATCGGCATCAATCATGGAATTGAGCTGCGCCTCAAATGCCGCAAGATCCGCTGGCACCTCCGGCATGTCAAAATCCAGCCGCCCCTTGTCCTCACTGATGGAGCCCCCAGTCACTGGGAAGGGAAAGACAACGGACAACAGGTGCAGGGCCGTATGCATGCGCATAAGGCGATAGCGGCGATCCCAGTTGATCTCTACCGTGACAGGTTCACCCGGCTCCGGCGGCGCGATCCCCTCGGCCATCACGTGCACGATGCGGGTCTTGTCCCCCTCGGGGTGTACGGCGGTTGCGATTTCGACCCGGCTGCCATCGCTGCGTGTAATCTGGCCGCTATCGCCGGGTTGCCCGCCCGAGGTGGCATAAAACACCGTCCGATCCAGGATAACACCACCATCGGCTGTGACCTCGACCACCTGGGCTGAAGTCGATTGCAGATAGCTATCGTCGCGGAACAGGAACTCGGTCATCAGGGACTCTCACAATACGGGGGATAGAAGGCGCGCGGCCTGCGTCGCCAGGTAAAGCGCCCAGGGGCGGCTGTTCACTTCCGAGAGTCCGACCCGGCGGCAGGATTCAAAATCCTTGGTCAGCATGGCATCGACACCGGAAATGGTTTCGGCGTCGGTAAACCACAAGGTGATCTCGAAATTGATGGCGAACGAGCGATTGTCGAAATTGACGCTACCAACCGTGGCCATTTCCTCGTCCATCAGGACCACCTTCTGGTGGAGGAATCCGTCCGTGTAGCGATAGACGGAGATGTCGTGCTGCACCATGGAATCGGCATGCGCCATGCTCGCCAGCCACACCAGGGCGTGATCCGGATTGTCCGGCAGCATGATCCTGACATCGACCCCGCGCAACCGGGCCGCGAACAGGGCGGTGCGGATGTCAGTATCCGGCACGAAATACGGACTGACAATCCAAAGCCTTTTTCGGGCGCGACCGATGAGGTCGGTAAACGCGATGGCGCATTCCTCAAGCTTGTCCGCCGGTCCGCTGCCCATCACCAATACGGATTGGTCGCCGTAGCGTCTCAGTTCCGATGGTGGCCGGTTGGGCAGACGTTCGCCCGTAGCCCATTCCCAGTCCTCCCGGAACAGCAGGGCGCACCCAAGCGCTGCCGGCCCTGAAACGCGAACATGGGTGTCTCGCCAGTGGCCAAGCTTTGGATCTTCGCCCAGATACTCGACACCGACATTGTGCCCGCCCACCCAGGCGTGGTGACCATCAGCCACCACGATCTTTCGGTGGTTGCGGTAATTGATGCGCGTCGCGCCGAACAGTCGCAGGAATTTGTGGCGCTGATTGAAGCTCGACACCTTGATGCCGGCGTCACGCAGCTCCCGGCGGAAATGCTTTGGCATGCCGGTGCTGCCGATATCGTCGTACAGCATATAGACCGCGACGCCGGACTTTGCCTTGGCGATCAGCCGCTCGGCCAGTTCCTGCCCGAGCCTGTCGTCCCGAACAATGTAGAACTGGACCAGAAGATACTCCTGGGCCGCCTCGATCCCGGCAAAGATCGAATCGAACGTTGCTTGCCCATCCACCAGCAGCTCGACATCATTGCCCTTGAGAAACGGCAATTCCGAAACCTGCACCTGCACCGGCCATTTGGCGTCTGTGTCTCCGTCGACCAGCGCAAGGTCGCGGGCCCGCAACGGCCTGTTGGCGCGTCCGTTCTGCATGCGGTCGGTCGCGTAGTCGTCGAAAAACTTCCAGCCAAAGACCAGATACAGGAGCACCGTCGGAATCGGCAGCAGCATCAGCGAGAGCAGCCAGGCAATGGAACCCTGCGAGGTGCGCGAGTTCAGGATTTCCCGCACCGCACACACGAAGGCCAGCAGATAGACGGCGCCCATGATCAGCGCCACCAGGTGCATGTCCGCCACGATGGCGCGGAGAATGTCGTCTATCCCGAACAAATTGGCCTACACGCTAGAATGGATTGGCATTCTATCAGGCAAGCCGTTGGCAGCAATGTGTCTTTCGTGAAGGTCCTGGTCTTGCCGATTGCGGATTATGCCGGATCAGGCTCTATCACGCTCGAGATGTCGATGGGCGTACGCTCTTCCATCCAGGCCGGAACCGGCAGGTTCTTGCCGCGCAAAAATTCGGGATTGAAAATCTTGCTGGCATAGCGGTTACCGTAGTCGCACAGCACCGTCACAATGGTCTTGCCCGGGCCGAGATCGCGCGCCATGTGGACGGCACCAGCAATATTGATGGCGCTCGATCCGCCCAGGCACAGGCCCTCATGCTCAAGCAGGTCGTAAATATAGGGCAGGGCTTCCGCGTCTGATATCTGGTAAGGCATATCGACCTTGAGGCCCTCCAGATTGGCCGTGATGCGACCCTGGCCAATGCCTTCCGTGATCGATCCCCCCGAAGATTTCAGCTCGCCATGGGCATAGTACTCATAGAGCGCTGCCCCTTCGGGATCGGCCAGCCCGATCTTGACGTCAGGATTGCGTGCGCGCAGCGCTTCTGCAACCCCGGCCAGCGTACCGCCCGAACCCACCGCGCAGATGAAGCCGTCGATTCGGCCATTGGTCTGCTGCCAGATTTCTGGCCCTGTGGTTTCCACATGGGCCCGGCGGTTGGAGACATTGTCGAACTGATTTGCCCAGACCGCCCCGTTTGGCAATTCCGCATTCAGCTTTTCGGCCAAGCGTCCAGACACTTTGATGTAGTTGTTCGGATTGCGATAGGGCTTGGCCGGAACCTCGATCAGCTCGGCGCCATATAGACGCAATGCGTCCTTCTTCTCTTGGCTCTGTGTTTCGGGAATGACGATCACCGATTTGAAGCCGAGCGAATTGGCCACCAGTGTCAGGCCAATGCCCGTATTGCCGGCCGTCCCTTCCACGATAGTGCCGCCAGGCTTGAGCTTCCCGGACTTGACCGCGTCATGGATGATGAACAGCGCCGCGCGATCCTTGACCGACTGGCCCGGATTCAAAAACTCCGCCTTGCCCCAGATGTCGCAGCCCGTCAGCGTTGAGACGCGGTTGAGGCGGATCAGCGGCGTATTGCCGATGGCGGAGATGAGGTCTTCGTGCTTGGCCATGAATCTATTTTCTGGGAGGAACAGAGACTTATCGTAGGGTGACGATCATGGCGCGGCAAGCGCCAAGCGCGGGATTCGGCAGCGCTTTTCCCTGAGCCCCCTTCGCAAGCAAGGCCCGGTCACGGCACGCGATCATTGGAGCATAGATTTGCGCCGGTCATGCCTCGGCGGACAGGGCCTCGAAAGCATCGAGGGCACGCCGGCGGGTCTCCTTGAGATCCACGATGGCACGCGGATAGGTTTCGTCCAGCACAATGCCGGCCTCTTCCAGCACCCCTTCCGGCGCCTGGCTCGGGTCATGGATGAACTTGCTGGGCAATGCTGCCAGTTCGGGCACCCAGCGACGCACATAGTCGCCATCCGGATCGAACCGTTCACCCTGGGTCACCGGATTGAAAATGCGGAAATAGGGGGTGGCGTCCAGGCCGCTGCCCGCAACCCACTGCCAGCTTGCCGGGTTGTTGGCGTCGTCCGCATCAACCAGGCAATCCCAGAACCAATGCTCGCCCTCGCGCCAGTCGATAAGAAGGTTCTTGGTCAGGAACGAGGCGACCAGCATGCGCACCCGGTTATGCATATAGCCGGTTTCCCAAAGCTCGCGCATCCCGGCGTCGATGATCGGGATGCCAGTCTGTCCGCCCTGCCAGACCTCGAGTTGGGCCGGCGCGTGGCGCCACTTCAGGCCGCCATATTTGGGCTGCATCGGCACATTGGAAATGTCGTCGCGGTGATAGAGCTGGTAAAAGCTGAAGTCCCGCCAAGCCAGCTCGGACAGGAATTTCTCGACCGCGGATGCGCTGTCCGGATGCGCCTGGGCAAAGGCCCATGCTGCGTGCCAGATCTGCCGAGGGCTGATCTCGCCAAACCGCAGATGCGCCGAGAGGCGTGAAGTGACCGCCTGTGCCGGGTAGTCCCGGCCCTTCGGATAGTCCTGGACACATTCTTCAAGAAACCGCTTGAGCCGTTCTTGAGCCGCCGCTTCTCCGATGTCCCAATATTGTGTCAGCTTCCCGGCCCATTCAGGCTGTCTGTATTCGACGTCGATCCGACCGGTCGAGACGGTGCTGCCGCCGTTCGCAGACCTTGGCAGTGGGCGTGCAATGTCGCGTGCCTTGAGGGCTTTCCAGAATGGCGTAAACACCGAATAGGGCCTGCCTTGCCCGGTCTCGATTTCCCAGGGTTCCAGCAAAACATTCCCGGCGTGCGACCTGACGTCCACGCCCTGCTTGCGCAGATCGCCCTTGATGGCCGCATCGGCTTCCCGCTGCCCGGGTGCATAGCGCCGGTTCCAGTGCACCGCGTCCGCCTCAACGTCACGCCGAACCCGGTTGACAACCTCGGCCGCGGGGCCGGTCTCCACCTGTAGCGCGATGCCATTGTCGGCGAGATCCTTGCCCAAAGCCAAAAGGCTCTGATGCAACCACCACCGTGCCGCACCGCCAGGCGCGCGGATTGCCTCGTCGGTCTCGTGGACATAAAGCGCAACGACGCGCTCACCAGAGCGCCGCGCTGCATCCAGCGCGGGATTGTCAGAAAGGCGCAGATCATTGCGCAGCCAGACCAGTACGGTGGACACAGCGAACCTCACTTATCTCGGGCAATACGCCAGCGATACCGATCCGGTTCAGAGCTATTCCATCAATTCGGCCAGTTCTTCGAGCGCGGCGCTCCAGGCTTCCATCGAAAAAATGCGCGTCTGCGCGTCTGCATGGGGCAGGCCGCGCTCGGTCAGCGTAATGCTGGTGCTGTCGTCCGCTATCGCCTTGAACATAATGTCCAGCACGAAGATCAACTCACTGTCTTCGTCCTCGTCCTTGTGAATCCAGGAGAGGACGAGTCGTTCGTCCTCCACATAGGTCAGCACCTCGCCGCTGACCTCATGATCCGTCTCGCCCTCATCCTCGGCAAAGGTCACAAACCGGTATTGTCCACCTTCGAATGCGTCGAACTCGGCCTCATCGGCCTCCCACTGCTCGATCAGGGCCGGATCGGTCCAGGCTGCGAACACGTCGGAGACATGCGCCGCAATGGTGCGGGTCAGCGTGATCTGGCTTTCGCTGTCGGCTTCCATGCCATTGCTCATGCTTGTGTCCTTTCCGGATGCAGTTCGGCTGTCTTGGGCAGCAATATGGTCAGAATACCAAGCGCCGGCAGGAAGGCGCAAATCTGGAACACGGCGATCATGCCGAGCCAGTCCGCCAGAGCGCCCATAACCGCGGCGCCCAGCGCCCCGATGCCGAAAGCGAAGCCGAACACGAAGCCAGCAACCATGCCAACTTTGCCCGGCACCAGTTCCTGGGCGTAGACCACCATCGCCGAAAAGGCCGATGAGAGAATGAGGCCAACCAGAATGCTCATGTTGCAGGTCCAGAACAGGTCGAGATAGGGCAGGGCCAGCGTGAAGGGCAGGGCGCCCAATATGGACACCCAGATCACCGCCAGACGGCCATAACGGTCACCCACTGGACCGCCAATAAATGTGCCCGCCGCCACCGCACCCAAAAATGCGAAGAGAAAGAATTGCGCCTCTTGGGCGGAGAGAGCGAACTTCTCGATCAGGAAGAAGGCGTAGTAGCTCTTCAGGCCCTCGATATAGATGAATTTGCTGAGCAGCAGGGCCCCGATCACCACGAAGGCTACGGTCAGGCGCTGGCGCGACAGCGCCGGCTTGCTGACCGGTACCGTCGGTCGCAAGGCCAATTGCCGCTGATGGTCGACAAACCAGCGGCCCACATGCGTCATCAACAGCAGGCCGAGCGCCGCCACGATCAGGAACCAGAAGACGCTGCCTTGGCCCATTGGCAGCAGAATCAACGCAGCGGCCAGGGGGCCGAGCGCCGTGCCCGCATTGCCGCCAACCTGAAACAGCGATTGGGCGAAGCCCAGCCGCCCGCCCGACGCCATGCGCGCCACACGCGATGCTTCGGGGTGGAAGAGTGCTGAACCAGTGCCGAGGACCACGGCGGCAAAGAACAGCAGCCAGAACCCGCTCGCCGCCGCCAGCATGGCAACGCCTGCCGCCACGATCACCATCGACAAGGCGAGCCAATAGGGCTTGGGCCTGAGGTCGCCTGACAGTCCGAAGGCCGGTTGCAGGAGGCAGGCAGTAATCTGCTGTCCGAGCGTCAAAAGGCCGATCTGCAGGTAGCTCAGGCCGTAGTTTTCCTTGAGCAAGGGATAGAGCGCCGGAAGCAGAAACTGCAGCAGGTCATTGAGGAAATGGGCGCCGCTGACGGCAAGAATTATAGATAGGGCAGCGCGCTGCGCTTCGGGCGCGGGGGCCGCGGCAATGGTGGTCATGGGAAATCGCTGGAAAGACGAAAACGCTGCCGTCCTACGCCTCGAGCACGGCAAGAGCAATCGCCCGGATACACTATTCAGTCGAATTTGGGGGAGGAAATGGCTCCGCGAGTAGGACTCGAACCTACGACCCAGCGATTAACAGTCGCTTGCTCTACCAACTGAGCTATCGCGGAACACTTCTTGCGACGCCGTCTTGGCGAAGCGAGGTCCGTGTAACCAAACCGATCCGGTTTGCCAAGCCCCAAATCTCATCTCATGTGAATATCTTGTCAGTCTGATGAACCCTGCACGCGATAAGAGAGGTCGATCAGGTCGGCAAGGGTGTTGAGATTGGCGAAGGGATCGCTGGCGTGCGTCGCCTCCCAATCGACAGAGACAGCGCCCAATTGCGCCAGAAGCGCCCTGGGGCTTGGTGCAACCGGCCCTGCGCTCGCTTGCTCAGGCAGGTCCTGCAGGTCGGCCAGCCGCCAGGCCGCATTGGTTGGATAAGCATTGCCCCGCCAGCACGCCTTCGCCGCCCGTGCCCCGTGCTCCAGCGGCTCCATCAACCGAGAGGCAAAGTCCTCAGGTAGAAACGGGGTGTCGACTGCAACCGAGAGCAGCACACTGTCCGTCGATGCTTGATGGCGCAAATGTGCCGCCGCCGCGAGAATGCCGGCCAGGGGCCCCCCAATCGGCGTGTCGAGGTCGGGCAGGGCAGTGCCGATCGCACTGGGTATAGACAGGCCAGCACCCGTGGAGATCAAAATCGCGCTTCGATCGATGCGTAACCGATTGGCAACCCTTTCCTGCAGGGATGCTCCGCCCAGGCGGATTTCTGCCTTGCGAACATGGCCCAGCCGGCTCCCGCCGCCGCCGGCCAGAATGACGAAATAGGCATTCAAAGGGTCTGCCTCTGACGCAGCAGGAGCAGCAAAAGGATTCCGCCAACCAACCCCCAGAACGGTGCCCCGACGCCGGCAACAGTTATCCCCGATGCGGTTGTTACGAAGGTCAGGATTGCCGGCAGACGCGCTTCTTCAACGGCCAGCGCTCCGGCCAGGGCGGCAGCCAGGCTGGAAAACAGCGCCAGCCCGGCCACGGCCTGAATCAGCAGTGGCGGGACAGCAGCAATGAATGCCGCGGCCAGGCTGGCGGCAAGACCCAGCACGAGATAGGTGAAACCGGCCGCGACCGGCGCCGGCCATCGCTTGTCAGGGTCAGGGTGCGCCTCCGGGCCCGCGCAGATTGCAGCAGTAATCGCCGCTAGATTGCTGGTCACCCCGCCAAATACGGCCGTTGCCGCACTGGCGATCCCGGTCACGGTGAAGAGAGGCGACGGGCGAAGCGCGTAACCATTGGCCCGCATCACGGCCAGGCCAGGCAGGTTCTGCGATGCCATCGTGACGACATAGAGCGGCAACGCAATGCGCACGATGGCGTCGATGGTGAAACTGGGTAGAACCGGCACCAGTGCCGGCCAGGCATTGCCAAACGTGCCTTCAGGCAACTGTGTTGTGGTGGCCAGAATTATGCCGGCGGCGACCACCGCCAAAGGCACTGCATAGCGCCGTGCAAATCGCAGGCTAACGGCCCAGACGACGATGACGGGCAGGGCTTGCCAGGGCATCTCGGCAACCGCGTTTAGTGGCGCAAGGCAAAGCGTCAGCAGCATGCCCGCCAGCATGGCGTTGGCGATGGCCGCTGGAATCGCAGCAATGACCTGGGCCAGCGGCTTGATGAGTCCTGTCAGGACGACAAGAGCCGCACATACAAGAAACGCTCCGGCCACGGCCGGGAAGCCACCGACCGGCTCGCCGACGGTCAGCAGAAAGGCCGCTCCTGGCGTGCTCCAGGCAAAACTCACCGGAATGCGGATGCGCCAGGCCACGACGATATTGAGAAGGCCGATGGCGATGCAGATCGAGAACAATCCGGAGCCGGCTTGCTGTGGCGAAGCGCCAGCCGCCGTGAGGGCTGCAAGGATGAGCGTGAAGGTGCTGGCATAGCCGACAATTGCTGCCAGCACGCCGGCCATGACCGGTTGGGCATAATCTGTACGGGTGATCGTTGGCGCGCCGATGGTCATGGCAGTTCCCAGGAATTGGACGCGCGGAAACTACCCGCTTGCAACGGTTCGCACCACCCAGGGCGTTCGGGTCAGCTTCGCTCATCCTTGGAAATGGAGGCCGCGTCCGGAATTGAACCGGAGTACACGGATTTGCAATCCGCTGCGTAACCACTCCGCCACGCGGCCTCTGGGCGCTGTACCTATTGGACGATAATCGCTTATGCAATAGGTTGTGTGTTGCACTGTGAATTTTCTGGCCAGCACGGCGGCGGTCGGCCTGTGCACACTATTCAAGCGTGTCCGGGTAGCCGGTCGGGACAGGCAGGCAGTCTATGCAGTTCAAGGTCACCGCGTCCTACTATGATGAAGCAAGCAAGTACCTCGTCTATACCGCGACCGGTGAACGAAACGGCGCGCGCTACACCGTCTCGTCTCGAGTCAAATGCCTCAAGGCGCCCACCACGCCGGAGCGCCTGCATATGGTTGTGCTGCTGGCCCTGACCGACCAGTTCAAGCGGCCAAGCCCCTCCGGCCGGCGCGAATAGGGCTTGTGCGGGGATCGCCTCCGCCTCGGTCTGACCGGGTCCCGCTGGCAGAACTTGAAATAAGTCACCGCGCGGGGCTGCAGACTCTTGCCTTGAAGGACGTCAGGGCATATTCACGTCCGGCATATGCGGGGCAGGAGGCCGGATTTGGCCGATACTGATTTTTCATTGGCGCGCAAAGCCATGGTCGACAGCCAGATCGCCGTAAGTTCGGTTGTGGAGCCACGCCTGTTGTCCGCGCTGCTGACGATCCCGCGCGAAGACTTTGTGCCCGAACATAGAGCCGCGCTCGCCTATAGCGATGCCCAGCACGACATTGGCCATGGCCGGAAGCTGGCCTCGCCGGTCGAATTTGCCCGCATGGCTCAACTGGCGGCCATCAATCCGGCAGACCGTGTTCTCGATGTTGCCTGCGGCACGGGCTACTCGTCGGCCGTTCTAAGCAAAATCGCCGCCTCGGTTGTCGCCTATGAAAATGATAAACACCTGGCAAGGATTGCGGTTCACAATCTGAGTCGGATTGGCGCGGCGAACGCTGCCGTTCTCACCCATGAGCAGGCGGCTCTGGATGCGGGCCCATATGACGTCATGGTCTTCGAAGGGGCGATTGGAAATGTTCAGGACACCTATCTGCAAAGGCTGGCCCCCGGTGGGCGGCTTGTGGCGGTGACCGGCGCTGGCCGCACCGGGGTCGCGACGGTTTGGATTCGCACCACAGACGGTGTTGTCTCGCGGACGCATTTCAATGCGATGCTGCCGCCGATTATGTCGAACGATGCGTCAGAAGAGTTCGTCTTTTGACGCATTATGTTGCTATCGGGTCACGCACGGGCATGAAGATGCAATTAAAGTTTGGTAGGGATGGCCTGAGTCGGTTGTACACCCCATTTGCCGCGCGTATGGGTGATTGGGTCAGGAGACGGGTTTATGAATAGTCTTGGTTTTTTGCGGGCGACTGCCTGTGCGCTTCTGCTGACCTGCTCGTCGCTGGGCGCCGCGCACGCACAATCGATCAGCCAGGCCTTGGCCGCAGCCTACGAATACGCGCCGGACCTGCAATCGGCCTTGCTCAGCGCCAAGGCTTCGTCCGAGGGAATTGTTCAGGCAAAAGCCGGCGCTCTACCGACCATTGGCGCTTCGATCAGCGGCAGCCAGAGTGCCAGCCTTGTGGGCGGCAACTGGACGAGTGGGCAATCGCTGTCGACCGGCCT
Organism: Devosia indica; assembly: GCF_003056405.1. Classification (GTDB taxonomy): domain Bacteria; phylum Pseudomonadota; class Alphaproteobacteria; order Rhizobiales; family Devosiaceae; genus Devosia; species Devosia indica. The sequence continues at coordinate 150,446 of NZ_PYVZ01000006.1, read as the reverse complement.
GTCATACAATCAGACCATCTACGACAACAATCGTACCGCGGCTCGTGTGGAAGCGGCCCGGGCCGCCGCCGAAGTGGCCGAGTATCAGATCCGCAATACCGAGCAGAATGTTCTGCTCGAGGTCGTGCAGGCCTATATGTCGGTGTTGAGCGGCCGTGAGTTGCTGTCTCTGCGCCAGGAAAACATCAGCTTCTTCCAGGCTCAGCTGCAGTCGGCGCAAGACCGTCTCGATGTCGGCGAAGGCACCCGCATTGATGTGGCACAGGCGGAGGCTAGACTTGCGCAGGGCCAGGCCGCCTATCAGGCCGCATTAAGCACCCTGCAGACCAGCGAAGCCACCTTCCAGCGTCTGGTTGGTCAGCGTCCGCAAGGCCTGTCGACCAGCCATGGTTATGCCAATCTCATTCCACGCTCGATTGACGCCGCCATTTCCGAAGCCGAAATCGGTCATCCGGCCATTCTGTTGTCAAAGGCCAGCATCCGTTCGGCCCAGGCCAGTAGCGACGCGGCGAAAGCCGCCTTTGGCCCGACCGCGACAGTGACTGGTTCTGTCGGCACGAGCTGGACGGGCCCCTCCGGCGGCGCACAGGACGGCATTCGCGGGTCGCTTGGCTTCCAGATCAACATTCCCATCTATTCGGGTGGCGCCATCGGGTCAGGCGTACGCCAGGCCAATCTCAACCAGATCAAGTCGGAAGTGGACGCCATGGGCGCTTACGACCAGATCAGGGAGGCGGTTATCTCTGCATGGACCGGCATCCAGAGTGCCGATGCGCAGATCAGCGCCGCGCAGGCTGCCGTTACCTCCAGCAACACCGTCCTGGACGGCGTCATTCAGGAGCGTGACCTGGGCACCGCGACGACGCTGGATGTGCTGAACGCCCAGGCCGATCTGACCAGTGCACGGGAATCGCTGATCAATGCCTCCAACGGCAAGATCGTAGCGACCTTTTCTCTGCTGAGCGCCATGGGCCGGCTGACAGCGCTCGATCTTGGGCTGCCGGTCCAGATCAAGACGGCCGTGCCCTATACCCAGGCGGTCGAGGATGTCTGGCAGGAACTGCGGACGGTTGTCGAGTAAATCGCCTAAGATACTGCAAGATATTATGGCCGGGCATGTCCCGGCCTCAACTTTTCGTGGAAGACCATCACTTACAGCCTTGGGATGATTCCTAAGTCGCCCCCATGTGGTTAAGCTAATGCTTACGAATCAGGGTTGTCGGCTGCGGACGTCGACCCGGTCGGGCGCATGAGTAAGAGGCACTGATGAACAAGCCGGCACCCAAAGAACCGTCCATGGACGAGATTCTGTCGTCCATCCGACAGATCATTGCCGATGATGATGCCGCTGGTGCACCGCGCCGCCCTTCCGCGCAATCTGCGCCGCCGCCCATGCAGGCGGCGCCCGCCAAACCGTTGGGGGATCAGGATGATCGCGATCTCAGCGACATGCTGGATGACATCGAGCCCCTGGCTCTGTCGCCCTCGCAGATCGTTGAAGAGGGAGAAGATGCTGATGGCTTCAGCTTCGATTCCATTCTGGCGGACACGGAGAGCACTGAGACCGAGGCGCCCGGACTGGTCGAAGCCGAGGATGTGACTTTCGACGCCGAAGACGACCTGCCCAGTTTTGAGCCCGCGCCTGCGCGTGAGCTGCCGGCCGATCCGCCGGCCCCCGCAGCCAAGTCTGCCCCGGAACCCGCATTTCAGCCCGAGCCCGATCCAGAGCCGGCGTTTGAGCCTGAGCTTCAAGCGCCGCCAGAACCAGAGCCCGCCATGGAAGAGCCTGCGGCTCAGGCAGAGTCTCTGCCGGATCCGACTTTGACGGCCGATATGGCCGATCAATTGCTCGAGCCTGCGACGCGTGCTGCGGTCCGCGGCTCTATTGGCAAGTTGAGCGCCCTTGGCATCGGCAATCCTGGCCTGACCATCGAAGCCATGATGCGCGACATGCTGCGCCCCATGCTCAAGGAGTGGCTGGACGAGAACCTGCCAGCGGTCGTCGAGCGCATGGTGGAAAAGGAAATCGCCCGCGTGTCCCGCGGCGAGTGACCCTATGGGCATATCGGCGGTTGGACCATGTTTGTCGGCTGCTGCGGCAGACTGTCGAGCCGCCGCTGCAAGTCCAGGTCACGCAAGCGATTGTTGATTGCATCGAGTTGCATCTGAAGTCGACGTTGCTCCATGCTCGTTGCCAACTCATTTTGCAGGCAGATTAGGCGCTCACTATTGGCTCTGATTTCTGCGGCCGTGTCGCCTGCCATCGGCGGTGGGCACGCAGCCATTGCCGGCGCTGCGATCAGCCCCGCAATTATGGTTCCTAGCTTGGCGGCGTCTTTCATGGCTGATCTTGGCCTCGTGGACGAGAGCGGGGATGGGAACGAAACGCCATCGCATCGGGGCTGGTTGCAGTTGACCCCGCACGCAGCATTTGCTTGAAGTCTGCCAACCTTTCTCCGGCCCGCCTAGGTCTCGCCTGGCGGGTCGCTGCTGTTGCGAGTAGCCCAATGCTAGAAAAAACCTACGAGCCCGCCGCCGTTGAGGGCCGCATCTATGATGCCTGGCTAAAAACCAATTCCTTTGCGGCCGGGGCAGGGGCCAAGCCGGGGGCGGAAACCTTCACCATCGTCATCCCGCCGCCCAACGTCACTGGTTCCCTGCATATCGGGCACGCGCTCAACAACACCATCCAGGACATTCTTGTCCGCTTCAATCGCATGCTCAAGAAGGATGTCCTCTGGCAGCCAGGCACCGACCATGCCGGCATCGCCACCCAGATGATCGTCGAGCGCCAGCTTGCCGAGAAACAGCTCGACCGCCGCACCATGGGCCGCGACGCCTTTGTCGATCGCGTCTGGGAGTGGAAAGCAGAGAGCGGCGGCACGATCATGAATCAGTTGAAGCGCCTTGGTGCTTCGGCCGATTTCAGCCGCGAGAAATTCACGATGGGCGATCGTGGCCAACCCGACGACCAGATGGTTCGCGCCGTCACCAAGGTGTTTGTCGAGCTGCACAAGCGTGGCCTTATCTACCGCGCCAAGCGGCTGGTGAACTGGCATCCGGGCCTTGAGACCGCGATTTCTGACCTCGAAGTTGAGAATATCGAGGTCAAGGGCCATATGTGGCATCTGCGCTACCCGCTGGCCGATGGCGTGACTTACGAGTGCCCGGTGACGGACGAAGAGGGCAATGTCACCGGCACGGAAATCCGCGACTACATCATAGTTGCAACGACCCGCCCTGAAACCATGCTGGGCGACGTCGCAGTGGCCGTGCATCCGGAGGACGAGCGCTATCAGGGCCTGATTGGCAAGTTCGTCGAGCTGCCACTGGTGGGCCGCCGCATTCCTGTCATCGCAGACGAATACGCCGATCCAACCTTGGGCACCGGGGCGGTGAAGATCACCCCGGCGCATGACTTCAACGACTTCGAGGTCGGCGCCCGCGCCGGTGTCGAGCCGATCAATGTTTTCACCACGCGTGGCGCCATCATCGATTCCGACTTCATCCCGCCGAAATATCGCGGCATGGACCGTTTCGAAGCCCGCAAGGCCATTGTCGCGGACCTGACGGCCCTGGCCGAGGAGAACCCGACGCGCGGTCTCGACCACATCGAAAACAAGAAGATCATGGTGCCACATGACGAGAAGTCCAAACTTGTCGTCATCGAACCCTTCCTGACCGACCAATGGTGGGTGAAGGCCGATGTGCTGGCCGAGCCGGCCCTGGCTTCCGTTCGCGAAGGCCGCACCAAATTCGTGCCGCAGCAATACGAAAACACCTATTTCGCCTGGCTCGAAAACATCAAGCCCTGGTGCATTTCGCGCCAGCTCTGGTGGGGCCATCAGATTCCGGCCTGGTACGGCCCGGACAATGAGGCCTTCGTCGCCTATGACGAGGCGGAGGCTCAGGCGCTCGCCGATAAGCATTATGGCAAGCCGGTCGAACTGACCCGCGATCCGGACGTGCTCGACACCTGGTTCTCCTCGGCCCTGTGGCCGTTTTCGACCCTGGGCTGGCCGGATGAGACTCCAGAGCTCAAGCGCTACTACCCCACCGATGTGCTGGTTACCGGCTTCGACATCATTTTCTTCTGGGTCGCCCGCATGATGATGATGGGGCTTGAATTCCTCGACAAGGAGCCGTTCCACACCGTTTACATGCATGCCTTGGTCCGCGACGAAAAGGGCCAGAAGATGAGCAAGACCAAGGGGAACGTGATCGATCCCCTCAAGCTCGTCGACGAATATGGTGCCGACGCCACGCGCTTCACCCTGGCTGCCATGGCCGCACAGGGCCGCGATCTCAAGCTCGCCATCAGCCGCGTGGAAGGCTATCGCAACTTCGTCACCAAGCTCTGGAACGCCGCGCGCTTCCTCGAGATGAACGAATGCCGCCGCGTTGAAGGCTACGATCCCAAGGCCAACACGCTGGCCCTCAACCGCTGGATTGTTGGGGCCACTGCGCGCGGCGCTGCGGCGGTACGTGCCGGTATTGAGGACTACAAGTTCAACGAGGCGGCCAACAGCGCCTATGATTTTGTGTGGGGCACGTTCTGCGACTGGTTTGTCGAGTTCGCCAAGCCAGTCTTCAATGGTGAAGACGAAGTCGCCAAGGCCGAAACTCGGGCCACCGCGGCCTGGGCACTCGATCAGATCCTGATTATGCTACACCCCATGATGCCCTTCGTAACGGAAGAGCTCTGGGCCGAAACCGGCAAGTTTGGGCCAGCGCGCGACGGCATGCTGATCACCACCGAATGGCCGGACCTGTCGGGCCTGGAAGATGCCGCCGCCGATGCCGAGTTGGCCTGGTTGATCGACGTCATCTCCAATGTCCGCTCGGTGCGTGCTGAAATGAATGTGCCTGCTGGCGCCAAGCTGCAGATGGTCGTTACCGGGGCAGGGGAGCAGACGCTGTCCCGCCTTGTGGCTGGCACTTCGCTGATCTCCCGCCTGGCCCGCCTTGACGAAATCTCTCCACACAATGAAGTGCCGGGCGAGTCGGCACAATTCGTTGTCGGGGACTCCACCTTTGCCTTGCCCCTTGCCGGCGTCATCGACATTGCTGTCGAAAAGGCCCGTCTCGAGAAGGAAGTGGCCAAGCTCGACGGCGAGGTCGCCCAGATCGACAAGAAACTGGGCAATGAGCAATTTGTTTCCAAGGCCCCGGAAGAGGTCATCGAGGAGCAGAAGCTGCGCCGTGAGGCCGCTGTTCAGCGCCGTGGCAAGATCCTGGACGCACTCACCCGTCTGAGCTGAGCGAGGCAAGCCCGTGGTTTCGATACCCACTCCCGACTTTTCGGCGCGCAAGTCCGTTTCGGGAGTGGGGGCTGCCCTGATCCTTGATGGCAAGGGCGGCATTGTCGCTCAGGAGCCCGGTGCCCCGCTCGCTGAAACACCACCCGGCGGCTTTGCAATCGTCGCTGGCAATGCGCGGACCCCGGATTTCAAGGTCTGGTTGCGCAATGAGTTGGGCGAGTTCCACGCCGGCCTTTTGTCGGCCCCGAGCTCTCGCGCCCGATGCACCGTGCTGGATCACCAGGCCCTGCTCATGTTTCGCGTTGTTCGACCCGGCGCGGCGCCGGAAGATGTCGGGCGGCAGATCATCACCCTATGGCTGGAAGCGGGCCGGGTGGTCATCGCCTCGGAAATCAACATCGTCGAGCTTTTGGGCATTGGCAGCGCCGAGACGTCCCGCCACGCGCCGGTTTCACCGGCCGATCTGGTGGCGCGACTATCGCTGAAAGTCACGGACCGTCTCGAGCCTTTGATCGAGGTTTTGGGTGATCGGCTTGATGAGATCGAAGAGACACTGATCACTCACCGGACCGAACATGCCCAGGATCGCCTGGAGCAGCTCAGGCGTACCTTGATCAATCTGCGCAGGCTGGTCTGGCCTCAGCGCGATGCCCTGAGCGCCCTTGAAATGGCCGATCTGCCATTCCTGTCTGACCGCGACCGCCAGCGCCTGCGCGAAGCCGCGATGCGCACCGCACGTCTGGGTGACGAATTGCAGTCGCTTTCCGAGCGCGCCGTGCTGGTGCACGAAGAAATCATCGACGAGCGCTCCGAGCAGATGAACCACACCATGCTGCTGCTTGCGGCCGTCACCGTGGTCTTTTCGCCGCTGACACTCATTACCGGACTTTTGGGCATGAATGTCGCTGGCATTCCCTTTGCCGATAGCGCCGGCGCGTTCTGGCTGGTCTGCGCCGGTCTGGTAGCGGTTGTCGGCGGCATCATATGGTGGATGCGCAGGCGCCATCTGCTTTGAAGCCGCCCGCGCATCCGGTTCATAGACGACCCTGCAGGCTGTGCAGGTCAGCATAGACCCCGGCCTTGGCCATCAGCGCATCATGCGTGCCTTCTTCGACAATCCCGTCGCGCGTGAGCACGAGAATGCGGTCTGCGTGACGAATAGTGGACAGACGGTGGGCGATCACCAGCGTCGTGCGACCCTTGGCCAGAGACAACAGGGATTGCTGGATGGCGCGTTCGCTCTCATTGTCCAACGCACTTGTCGCCTCGTCAAAGATCAGGATGGCCGGGTTCTTGAGAAACGCCCGGGCAATGGTCAGCCTTTGCTTCTGTCCACCCGACAGCTTGACGCCGCGCTGCCCGATATCGGTGTGATAACCATTGGGCAGGGCCATGATGAAGTCATGCGCGTTGGCGGCATGGGCGGCCGCCATGATCTCGTCCATGGTGGCGTCGGCCCGGCCATAGCGCAGATTCTCCGCAACGGTGCCGCTGAACAGATAAACATCCTGCTGCACCACACCCACATGGCGTCGCAGTGTCGCCAACGTCACATCCCGCACGTCCTGGCCATCCAGTGTCACCTTGCCCGCATCAACGTCGTAAAAGCGAGGGATCAGGCTGCACAAGGTGCTCTTGCCCACGCCCGAGGGCCCGACCAAGGCTACGAACTCGCCGGGGCTGATTGAGAGGGAAACCCCTTCGAGCACTTTGGGTCCATCGGCCTCATAGCGAAAGCCGACATTTTCAAAGCCAATCGCCCCGGTCACCGCGTCGAGCGGCCGCGCATGCGGCCGGTCTGCAATGTCCGGTTGCTCTTCAAGCAGCTCCATGGCCCGGACAAAGCCCGTATAGCCCTCCTGCCAGAGGCGGATGAAATTGTCGAACCGCTTCAGCGGATCGAGCAGCACCCCGACACAGAGCAACAGCGTAAGCAGGCCCGCCGCATCCATCTCGCCACCCAATATGCGGATGGCGCCAAACACGATCACCACGATAGTGACCAATTGGGCAAAGGCGTCCATGCCGCTCCAGAGCATGGCCTCACTGCGATAGCCCTCGGCCCGCGAGCGCAGGAATTTCGCGTTCTCGGTGTCAAAACGGGCCTTTTCGTCCTCTTCATTGGCAAAGGACTGCACCACCCTGATGCCGCCAAGCGCGTCTTCAACCCGCTCATTGACCCCGGCGATCCGCTCTTTGGACGTCCGCAAGGCCTTGTTCATCCGGTTGTTGAAATACAATGCGTAACCCATTGCGAACGGGAGCAGGCCGACAATCACAACTGCAACAAGCGGGTCGATCCAGATGAGGACGGCCAGCGCCCCGGTGAATTTGAGCAGGCTGATCGCCAGGTCCTCCGGACCATGGTGAAACAGCTCACCCAGCCACAGCGAGTCATTGGTGATCCGGCTCATTAGCTGCCCGGTTCGCTGCCGGTCATAGAAGCTGAAGGACAGCTTCTGGCAGTGTTCGAACAACTCGCTGCGCACTTGGGCCTCGATCCGCGCGCCCATGACATGGCCGCGATAGTCGACGAAATAGGTGGCCAGCGCCTGCACCGCGAAGATCGCCAGCAGCACCCCACCCAGCGCAAGCAATTGCCCTACGGCGTCGGGCGAGCCGACCAGGTCAGGCAGGCGCGAAACGATTTGGTTGGCGATCAGCGGCAGCGCAAGCGCCGTCAGCGACACCAGCACGGCGCAGCACAATACGGCACCAAGCAAAGGCAGGTGCGGCTTGTAATAGGAGAGAAAGCGGTGCCAGCGCGCACGGTTTCTCGCCGCCTCTTGCCGTGAGACGCTGCGAAGAAAGGGAAGCTGGAAAGGGGCGCTAGCTTGCTTTCGTCCGGCGATTGTCCCGGCGGATTTCTTGGAAGACATGAATAAACTGGTCCTGTTTCAGACAAATGGTGTTCTGGCTGGACAGGATCGTTTTCATCATTGTCTCCCGCGCTTGGCGTTGTGCACAAACTATGGCCACAAGCGGCGGCCGCTGCAATATGCGGGAAAGCATGCATCAGCATCTGTGACGATTTCGCAACAACGATGCCGATTCAGAATGCGGAAATCTCACATCAACGATTTGGCGATGTTTCCCGCCACAATCTGACCCTAAAGCAGGACGCATGGCATTCGGGGGCGGATGCGATCACTCCTCCAGACGCGTCGAAGATGCGCCTGGGTTGTGTCAACTTCCCCGTGAACGCATGACAGGACGAGCGGCGCAAAGCGCCAGAGACGGTGGCAATGGACACCCATTTGCGAACCAGAATGGTTCCCCAGGCAAGCGCGTGCCAGACCGGTGCGCGGTGCATGGAACATCGTTGTGATGGGATGGGCCGAATGCGGTCACAAAGCGCGTTTACGACTTATTCAGACTTTGCTTTGTCCGGCGGCGTCATCCGGGCAATATCTTTATTGATCAGATGCGGTGTTCCCAACCGGGCCACTGCAACGGCGAGCCCGCTACGGGGATCGTCAATCGGATGCGCCCACAGCATTGTGGGCGAAAGGAGTGTTATGCGCACCACTTGGGACAAGTCCCTTGCCTGCGCCGTGTCCGGAGCGTTGCTGGCCTTTGGCCTGGCCGCCCCTGCGTACGCCCAGACGGCGGCCGATGCGGCGCTTGACTTCGCCCGCACGCTCGATGGAACGGGCGCCTTTGTATCCAATGATACCTATCTGTCCGCGCTTGAGAGCGACGCTGCCGCCGGTCGGCCTCTGGCGCTCTGGCAATTGGGTACGATGTATGAGAACGGCGAAGGGGTCGACAAGGACCCGGTCAAGGCCTTCGGCTACTTCGCACAGATCGCCAATCAGCATGCCGACACCGCGCCGCGCGGGCTCGAAGCCGACATCGTCGCCAATTCCTTCGTCAAGCTCGGCGAGTATTTCCGCATGGGCGTACCCGAAGCCGGCGTCTCCCAGAACCCGGCCGAATATCATCGTATGCTGATGCATGCGGCCACTTATTTCGGCGATGCCGAGGCACAATACCGCATTGGTTTGCTTTACCAGCAGGAAGACGGGCTCGGCCTGAGCCCTATGCTGTCTGCCCGCTGGCTGCAATCGGCTGCGCATAAGGGCCATTGCCTGGCCCAGGCGCAATTGGGCGACCTTCTGTTCAACGGCATGGAAAGCTATCCACCGCGTCCTGCCGAAGGGCTGATGTGGCTCAACTTCGCGCGAACCACCTGCCTTGGCACCAGCGACCTCGCGGCAGCCGAGGACCTGCTCAATCGCGCCATGTCGGTGGCGACGCCCGAAACGCGCGCCGCTGCTCTCGAAATGGCCAATTCAGGCGTGGTTGTCAGTACCGAATTCTGATTGCTCAGAAGCTGAAGGCGCCCTCCACGGGCACGTGGTCACTGGGCTTGTCCCAGCCGCGCACATCCTTGTGCACCACCACATCGTCCAGCCGGTCCGCCGCCTGCGGCGAGAGCATCAGATGGTCGATGCGAATGCCGGCATTGCGCCGCCATGCTCCCGCCTGGAAGTCCCAGAACGTGTAGGCCTCTTCGGCCGTGATGGCCCGCAGGGCATCGGTCATGCCCATATTCCTCAGAATGCGGAACTTCTCGAGGCTTTCCGGCCGGTAGAGCGCGTCGCCCCACCAGGCATTGGGGTCGTGGGCGTCGATTGGTGCAGGTATGAGATTGAAGTCACCCATCAGGATGAAGGGCTCCTCGAGCGCCAACCGGTCCTCGACAAAGGCATTGAGCCGATCCATCCAGGCCAGCTTATAGGGGAATTTTTCGGTATCCACCGGGTTACCGTTCGGCAGGTAGATATTGCATACCCGCACAATGCCCCCATCGATGGAAAACACCCCTTCGATCAACCGGGCCTGTTCGTCCTCGTTACTGCCCGGCAGGCCGCGATGCACCTCGTCAAAGGGCAGCTTGGAAAGCAGGGCCACCCCGTTCCAGCTTTTCTGCCCATGCGTTTCGACATTGTAGCCGAGTGCTTCAAACTCGGCTCTTGGAAACCCTTCGTCGACCGTCTTGATCTCCTGCAGGCCGACAATGTCAGGTTTTTCCTCCTCCAGCCAGCGCAGCACCAGCTCCAGCCGGGCCTTGATGCCATTGATATTCCAGGTGGCAATGCGCAGGGACATTGGATTTCGCCTCAGATCAGGTCGGCATAGACTGCGGCGATGATATCCTTTGGATAGCGCCCCGTGCACCCCTCAACTGCCGTATTGCTCATGGAAAGAATGCACAGGCCGTTGACCGGGTCGACAAGCCAGGAATGGCCGTAAACGCCGCCCCAATTGACCGTGCCTTTGGCCGAGGGCGAATTGGCAGCCACCGGATCGTCGACGATGGCGCCAAGATAGCCGAAGCGTTGTCCGGGGACGCGCTCGACATTCCCGATCTGGTTTGAGAAGGCACGCGCAACCGTCTCTTGCCGAACCACTCCGCCGCCGCCATTGCGCAGGGCTTCGAAGAACCGCAGCATGTCTGCGGGCGTGCCCGCCATGCCCGCCCCACCGGACTGGAAGGCCGTTTTGCTGAAGATGCGGGATGGCGAGAACACCAGCGGTCCATTGTCGCCTTGAACAGTCTGTGGATCCGACATCGGTATGGGCGGCAAACCATCGGCATAGGGCTTCGCCAGCCGTTTCTCGTCAGCCACGAAAAAGCCTGTCTCGGCCATGTCCAGCGGACCAGTAATGTGCGCCTTCACCGCGTCATCCAGCGTACCCCCATGAACCTGCGCCAGCACAGCGCCAAGAACATCGATGGCCACGGAATATTGCCACGCCGTTCCTGGTTCGTAATCGAGTGGATGGCTTGCAACACGGGTAAAGTTTTCTTCGAGGCCCTGATCGGTCGCGCCCAGACCCGTCGAGATCGTCGGGTCCTGCGGATAGCTGTAGGCAAGGCCCGCAGTATGGGTAAGCAGGTGGTGGATCGTGATTTCAGCTTCCCGGCCATCCTTCAGGCGAGGCGCAAACCAGGGAATATGCCGGCTCACCCGGTCGTCCACGCCGATCATTGCCTTGTCCACCATGGCCAGGGCCGTCGCGGCAACAATGGGCTTGGTAAGCGAGGCCAGCCGATAGATCGCATTATCGATCATCGGGCGATCGGCCTCCCGATCGAACCAGCCGGCACTCCGTTGATAGGTGACATCGCCATGACGGGTGACAATCAGCTCCGCGCCGACGATTTTTTGATTGGCGATGGCGGCATCCATCACGTCGTCAATGCGGCTGGTCATGGTCTTGATTCCTCCTGTTGCGGCCGGACCTTAGCGTCCGGTGCACAGGAGGTGAAGCTTAGACGGCGAAACTGGTTCCGCAGCCACAGGAGGCGACCGCGTTGGGATTCTTGATCTGGAACGACTGGCCGATCAGGTCGTCGACAAAGTCGATTTCGGCTCCGCCCATGAATTCGAGGCTCAGGGAGTCGATCAGCACCGTGGCGTCACCCTTTTGCAGGACAAGGTCATCTTCGCCGGGCGTTTCCTGCACCAGATTATATTCGTACTGAAAACCCGAGCAGCCGCCTCCGGCCACCGAGACGCGCAGCACCGTGCCAGGCGCTTCCTTGGACAGGATGCGCGACACACGCTTGGCGGCGCGGTCCGAAAGGGTTACGGCAGGGGCATCGGCAAGTGCGGCGTCGGTCATGGGATATCCCGGGTCAGTCGTAATGTCATAACGCTCCGCCTAAGATAGGCGTTCAATGCGCCGTTGCAAAGGCCCGGAAGAGACCAGATGAGAGATACCGCCTCCTATGCCAGCAAGTCCTCCCAATCCATCGGACGGCTTTTTGGCGCTGGCGTAAGCCCCACACGCTCCGAATTCCAGCGCGATCGGGACCGCATCATCCACTCGACCGCTTTCAGGCGTCTGCAACACAAGACCCAGGTTTTCCTTGCCCATGAAGGTCGGCACTTTCGCAACCGTCTGACCCACACACTGGAAGTCAGCCAGATTGCGCGCTCAATTGCACGGGCGCTGCGTCTCGATGAAGATCTGGCGGAGGCCATCGCTCTTAGCCACGATCTGGGCCACACTCCTTTTGGCCATGCGGGAGAACGGGCGCTCGACCGGGCAATGGAGCCCTTTGGCGGGTTCGACCACAACGTTCAGGCGCTACGTGTCGTGACCCGCCTTGAAAACCGATATGCCGAGCATGACGGGCTCAACCTGACCTGGGAAACGCTTGAGGGCATCCTCAAGCACAATGGGCCGCTACCGCATTTGGTGGACCTCGCCGAAATTCCCGCGCCGGCCGATCTGCGGGTCGCCACCTATGCAAGCCTTGAGGCGCAGGTCGCCGCCATCGCCGACGATATCGCCTACAATGCGCATGACATTGACGACGCCCTGCGCGCCAACCTTGTGACCTTGCAAGATTTCATCGGTGTCCCGATGGCCGGGCCCATCGTTGAGGAAGTGCTGGAGCGTTATCCCGATATCGCCGTCAAACGCCAGACCCATGAAGTCCAGAGACGCATGATCACCCGGGCGGTCGAGAATGTCATCGCCACCGGCTCGGAGAACATTGCCGCGGCCGGAGTCGATTCTCCCGAGGATGTGCGGCTGGCGGGGCGGACACTCGTGCAGTTCTCTCCTGCAATGGCGGCCGATGAAAAAGCGCTGAAATCCTTCCTGTTTGCGCGCGTCTATCGCCATGAGGACGTCATGGTGCCAGTCCGCGAGAGCGAGGCCGTGGTGGAGCGGCTCTTCGCATCCTATATGGCGGATGCCGACATGCCGGGCCGCTGGGGTGAGGCGGGCAGGGCAGTGGACGGAGCAGACCGCGCACGTATTGTCGCCGACTTTATCGCCGGCATGACCGATCCCTATGCCCTTGATGAACACCAGCGTCTGTTTGACGCTCGACCGGATTTCCGTTAACCCCGGCGCCACAGGAGCGTTTCCCGCAAAAAGTGTTTTCACTGTCCAGTTGGGGAACGTGACCAGGACAGTCTCCCCACAGGTTTGACATGGACATTTTCGCCCTCTTCACTACCCGGGTCATCGAGGCCCTGCGTGCCGACTATCCCCAGCTCAACAACGAGCTGCTTGCGCGCGTAGTCGTGGAGCCGCCGCGCGATCCAGCCCATGGTGACCTGTCGACCAATGCCGCAATGGTCGTGGCCAAGCCGCTGGGCAAGAACCCGCGGGAAGTGGCGTCCGGTCTGGTGGAACGTTTCAAATCGGCGCCCGACGTCACCTCGGTGGACGTTGCTGGTCCTGGTTTCATAAATTTCCGGCTTGCAGATTCCATCTGGCATCAGGTGCTCCGGGCGGTCGGCGCCCAGGGAGAAAATTTCGGCCGGCCCGACCTGGGCAAGGGTGAACGGGTCAATGTTGAGTATGTGTCGGCCAACCCCACTGGTCCGATGCATGTCGGCCATACTCGTGGCGCCGTATTTGGCGATGCCTTGGCATCCCTGATGGCCTGGTCGGGCTATGATGTCACCCGGGAATACTACATCAACGACACCGGCGGGCAGACCATCATCCTTGGCCAGTCGGCCATGCTGCGCTATCGCGAAGCGCTCGGGGAAGCCATAGAGATTCCGCCCGGCTTCTATCCCGGCGACTATCTGGTGCCCGTCGGCAAGGCGCTAGCGTCCGAATACGGCAAGTCCTTGCTAGAGATGCCCGAGCAGGAGGCCGTGCTGATCGCGCGTGAAGCCGCTCTGGCCGCAATGATGGAACTGGTCAAGGCCGACCTCGCCCAGCTCAATATCCATCATGACGAGTTCTTTTCGGAGCGCACCCTGCACGGAGAGGGCGGCGACATCGAATCGACTTTGGCCTGGCTGCGTGAAGAAGGCATGGTCTATGAAGGGCGCCTCGACCCCCCCAAGGGCAAGACGCCTGAGGAATGGGAAGATCGCGAACAGACCCTGTTCCGGGCAACGGACTATGGCGACGATACCGATCGCGCTCTGATCAAGTCCGACGGCTCCTACACCTATTTCGCCGCTGACATCGCCTATCACCGCAACAAATATCTGCGCGGCTTCAAGCACATGATCAATGTGCTCGGCGCTGACCATTCAGGCTACGTCAAGCGCCTGCAGGCAGCGGTGAAGGCTGTCTCCCATGGCGAGGCCGACATTGACGTGCGCATCTGCCAGCTTGTGCGGCTGCTCAAGAATGGCGAGCCATTCAAGATGTCCAAGCGCTCCGGCGACCTGGTCACTCTGGCCGACGTTGTCGATGAAGTCGGCGCCGATGCGACTCGCTTCATGCTTCTGTTCCGGCGCAATGACGCATCGATGGATTTCGATTTCGCCCTGGTCAAGGAACAGACGCGCGACAATCCGGTCTTTTATGTCCAATACGCCCATGCGCGCGCCTGCTCGATCTTCCGCACAGCGGAACGCGACATGCCCGAGCTCGACATTTCACCTGCTGCCCTCGCTGGCGCGGAGCTGGAACTGCTTGGCAGCGCTGCAGATATCGAGCTGATCCGGCTGCTGGGCGCTTGGCCGCGCACCGTCGCGGCGGCGACGATTGCCCATGAGCCACATCGCATTGCTTTCTACGTGCACGAGCTTGCCGGGGCCTTGCATGGCTTCTGGGCCAAGGGCAAGGATGATCCGCAGTTACGATTTGTTAACCCTTCGAGCCCGAAGTTGACCCTAGCGCGACTCGCACTCGTCGACGCCGTTCGCCAGGTAATCCGCAACGGCCTAGGGATTTTGGGGGTCTCTGCACCCGAAGAGCTTTCATAATTCGGGCGCATTGGTGTGAAAATACGCGGCAAAATCCTTGACAGGACATTCCGCATTCTAGGGGCGCTGCAAAATGACGTCAGCGAAACCGCAATCGATGGCCGCACAGACTGAAGCACCCGACGATCTTATTGCCGAGCTGGCGCGCCTGATGGCCGACGAGGCGCGTGGGGACCAGCCGCAAGCCAAGGAACAGTCGTCGCCCGTGCGCATTCCCGGGGAGCCCCGGGCAGAGCCGGCGCCACGGGCCGATCTATCCCCGAGCGCCACGGCTCAGGCGCCCCGGCCCGCTCCGACACCAGTGCGCATTCCGGGCGCTGACACCACACCCGCCGCGCCGAAAGTCGAGCCGTTCTCTTTCGACTTCGGTCTTAATGCAGGGCAGGGCAGCGCTCCGCCCACCGCCACCCAGGCGCCTCAGCAGGTGGACGACACCACCACCGAGCCGTCAGAAGAAAACCTGGCGCCGCTGGATCAGGACAGCCTGGCTGATCTGATCGCGGCAGAACTGGCGACAGACCTCTCGGCCCCGCAACCGGCCGCAGCGCCGGCCGCGCCTGAAGCAAGACCCGAACCGCCCCCTCGCAGCGACGACAATTTCGGCATGCCGCCCATATTCGGCCTTGGCGACGGTTCGGCCAGGCCGCAAGCCCCGACGCCGTCCGTCGAACGGCAGCAGCCAGCAGTGTCCGCATCACCGGAACCGGTTCAGGCCAAAAAGACCGATGAGCCTGTCGACCCGCTCGATGAGATCGAGCGTCTCGTCGGCCCGGCTGTCCGTATGGCGCCGCCCGCGGCCGCGCCGGCGAGCCCGGCCCTGCGCAGCCTCGCAACGCCGACAGTCGCCACACCGGCACCCGCTAAAGCTGTCGAAGCCACGCCCGTGGCGCCAAAGCCCGCCGAACCTGCGCCGTCGGTCCGCACCGACGATATGAGTTCGGTGGATGAGGCTATCCTCGCCGCTGCCGCCGCCACTGGTGCGCATGTGGAATGGGTCAATGGGAATGGCCGCAGCGATCCCGATGCTACCCCGAACGAAACCGAAGCCCTGGCCGAGCCGCAGCGTGAGCCGCGCCGCATGAACCGCGCCGTGGTCGGACCTCTGGTGGCTGTCGGCCTGCTGGCCGTTGCCGGATTTGGTCTTTATTGGGTCCTGGGGCAGGGCGGGACCACGACCGGTCCGGCGCCATTGCTGGTCGCCGATACGACCCCGACCAAGGAAGTTCCGGAGGCCGAGGAAACGCCAGAAGCGCCACAATCGGTGGTATTCAACGAGATTTCCGGCGCCAACACCGGCGATGGCGAGCAATTGGTTTCGCGTGATCAGGCCGATACCGAGGCCGTCGTTGCCGCCAACAGCGCCCCCGCCAGCGTCGGCGTGCTCGACGATTCAGGGGCAACCACGGTCGATCCCAATCAGGACGGTCTGGTCAATCGCAAGGTGCGCACCGTCACCGTGCGGCCCGACGGCACCATTGTCAGCGGCGATGACAGCCTCGCCGGTTCGGCCATCCTGCCTGTTGATCGCCCCGATGTCCCCGAAGTGCCGGGCGCCGATTTCTCGACCCCCGATCTGATCGCCAGCGCACAGACCGACACGCCCACGCCTGCCGCCGCCGCCGAGACGGCGCCGGAAACGACGGTCCCGGCAACCGGCATTGCCGAGCCTGGTTCAGACATTGCCGTCGTCGACGCCACCGGAACCGTCGTGCCAGGCAGCACCGTTCGCGTACCGATGGAGCGTCCGTCCGATTTCGCCACCCTGGCATCGGCTGCTATTGCTGCCGCAAATGCGGCCCCGGCGCCCGTCGTGAGTGAACCCGTGGCGACACCGCCTGCGCAGCAACCGGCGGCCGCAACCGCGTCCGGCGGCGCGGCTTCGGCCTATGTGCAATTGGCCTCACAGCGCAGCGAAGAGGCCGCACGCCAGTCGGCACAGGCCATCGCCACCCGCTACGGGGTGTTGTTCGGTGGCGCCAACCTGGAAATCCAGCGCGTCGATCTGGGCGAACGCGGCATCTACTACCGCGTCCTGGTGCCGGCCAATTCGCGCGAAACTGCGTCCAATATCTGCACCAACGTAAAGGCTGCCGGCGGCGACTGCATCTTGCTCTGACCCCGGCATGGCCTTGCTTGACGCGTGCCGCGCCAGCGGACAAGGATGACACATGATCGCCATCCTGATCGGCAGCCCATGACGCAGGCAGAAACCAACTGGTTCGACCCACCGGCGCCTCCGGCCGCCGAAGACGTGTTGCGTGTCGATGTGGGAGGCTATGAAGGGCCTCTGGATCTGCTCCTCGATCTGGCCCGGCGTCAGAAGGTCGACCTCTCCGGCATTTCCATCTTGGCGCTTGCCGAGCAATATCTCCGCTTCATCGACACGGTGCGCGAGCGTCGTATCGAGGTCGCCGCCGACTATCTCGTCATGGCAGCCTGGCTGGCTTATCTCAAGAGCCGGTTGATGGTGCCCCAGGCAGCCGGAGACGATGAGCCGAGCGGCGAAATGCTCGCCGCCATGCTGCAGTTCCGGCTCAAGCGCCTGGAAGCCATGCGCACGGCGGCCAACAGGTTGATGAAAAGGCCGCGCCTCGGCTTCCAGATCTACCCGCGCGGCGCGCCCGAGCCCATGGAAATTGCCCGGCATTCGATCTGGGAAGCCAGCCTTTACGATCTGCTCAAGGCCTATTCGAGCCAGCGCGAACGCGGCATTGCCACCGATTATGCCCCGCGCCTGCGCACCGTGTGGTCCTTGCAGGACGCGCGTGACATTCTCGAGCGGTTGATTGGCGAAAGCCAGGAGTGGATATCGCTCGACGCCTACTTGGTCGATTATCTGACGACACCCGGCGAGCGGGCCACAATCCGCGCGTCGTCCTTCGCATCCAGCCTGGAACTGGTCCGGCAGGGGCAGATCGACATTCGCCAGACTGAAACCTTCGGCCCCTTGTTTATGCGCCGTCGGCGGAGTGAAGCCAGTGAGTGAGCAACAGACTGGTGAGCAATCCGGCGAAGTCTTGCGCCGCCATCTGCGTATTCTTGAGGCCCTGCTCTTCGCGTCGGACGTGCCGTTGCGCCCCTCTGATCTTGAGCCTTATCTGGGCGAAGGGGTCGACATTCCGGGACTGCTTCTGCGGCTGCAGCAAGTCTATGCCGAGCGTGGCGTCAATCTTGTCCAGCGCGGCGAGGGCTGGGCTTTTCGCACTGCTGAGGACCTCGGATTCCTGCTCAGGCGCGAAGAACATGAGACCCGCCCGCTGTCGCGCGCAGCGCTCGAAACGCTCTCCATCATCGCCTATCACCAACCCGCGACCCGGGCTGAAATCGAGGAAGTGCGCGGCGTCGCCACGGGCAAGGGCACGCTCGACCTCTTGATGGAGGCCGGCTGGGTCCGCATGCGCGGCCGGCGCCGTACGCCGGGTCGGCCAGTCACCTACGGCACCACCGATGCCTTCCTCGATCATTTTGGTCTGGAAAGCCTGTCCGACCTGCCCGGACTGGACGAACTCAAGGGCGCGGGCCTCCTGTCCGGTCGCCTGCCGGCCGATATGCAGATTCCGCTGCCCCTCGACGGCGCCCTGCGCGACGACGAAGATCCGCTCGATCCTGCCGATCTGGGCGATCTGGACCCCGAAGATGAGGAAACGTGATCGTTAATCGGGTTTTCCCGAGGGCGAAAAGGAACACGTTCTTGTGTTCAGGTGCATTTGAACCTATTTCTCGGTCTATCTATCGCGTGTAACGCGTAACAGAGTTCTAGGGAGACCATTATGCACGCGCCGTCTATTTGGGGCATTCTCGTTGTTGCCGTCGTCGTTATCCTGCTGTTCGGCCGCGGGAAGATTTCCGGCATGATGGGTGAAGTTGCCTCCGGCATCAAAGCCTTCCAGAAGGGCATGAAGGACGACGACAAACCTGCCGAGCGTCTGCATGCAGATGCGCCGAGCACCGTCGATGCCAAGGAAGTGGACAAGAGCAAGGACGCCTGAGCGGCACCGCCTTGAACCATTTCACGAGAGGCGGCCTGGCCGTCGTCCGGAGACTGAATAAATGCTCGGCCTAGGCTGGACAGAGATGCTGGTGATCGGCGTGGTTGCGCTGATCTTTATCGGCCCCAAGGACCTGCCCGTTGTCATGGGCCGGATTGGCAAGGTGATTGGTCAGGTCCAGCGCATGGGACGCGAGTTCCAGCGCGAGATCAACAGGACCACGGGGCTTGATGAGGTGCGCAATCTGCGGACCTCGATTACTTCGCCGCTCAAGAAAACGGCCGACGAGATCCGCAAGGATTTCAACAGCATGGGCAAGGACGGCCAGGAGAGCCCCAGTGGCGCCTTGAAGCCGACCGACCCCAAGCAGGAGAGCGTGGTCGAGGCCATCCAGCAACAGGCTGGCATGGCACCTGCCAGAAAGTCTGCCGACGAAATGGCTGCCGAGTATGGCTTTACGTCCGACAAGCCCGAACCGGTGAAGGCGCCAGCGCGGACATCCGGGGCCGAGCCCGCTAAGGCGGCGGGCAGTGCAGCAATTGCGGCCAAATCTTCCACCTCCAAGTCTGCGACCCCCAGGGCGGCCACCGCCAAGGCTGGCACGGCCAAAGCCGCGTCCGGAAAGTCACCAGCATCCAGGTCGGCCCGTAAACCGTCCGCAAAGGCTCAGGCCGCTGACGTGCCTGCCAGCGAAACGGCCAAATCCGACAAGCCGCGCCCCGCGCGCAGCGCAACCGCCGCGAAGCCCACGCGCAAGACGCCAGTCAAGGCCGCCGAACCGGCCGAAAAGCCGGCCAAGCCTCGCGCCTCGCGCAAGAAGACTGCCGAAACGGCCGGAAAGACGGAATAAATGGCCGATACGCAGCCCAAGATCGATGACAAGAGCAAGCCCGAGATCGCTGACGAACTCGCCGGCAGCGAAGCGCCGCTGCTCGAGCACCTGACCGAACTGCGCAAGCGCCTGATCCGCAGTGCCATCGCGGTCGTGGCCCTTATGATGGTCTGTTTCATCTTCGCCGGTCAGATTTTCGATATCCTGCTCAATCCCTATCGCTCGATCTACCCCAATCCTGGCGATATGGAGCTGATCTATACCGCCCCGCAGGAATTCTTCTTCACCCAGCTCAACCTGTCGCTGTTCGGCGCCATTTTCCTGGGGTTCCCCTACGTCGCCACGCAGATCTACGGCTTTGTGGCGCCCGGGCTCTATAAGCACGAGCGCAAGGCGCTGATCCCGTATCTGGTCGCCACGCCGGTCTTTTTCCTGCTCGGCGCAGCCATGGTCTATTTTGTTGTCCTGCCCTTGGCGCTTGGCTTCTTTGCCGGCATGCAGACCGACGAGATCAAGTTGCTCGCCAGGGTCTCTGAATATCTCGGCCTCGCCACCACGCTCATCCTGGCCTTCGGCATCTGTTTCCAGTTGCCCGTCGTGTTGACGCTGCTGGCCCAGATCGATCTGGTCAATGTCGACATGCTCCGCAAAGGGCGTCGCTACGCCATCGTCGGCATCCTGGCGTTGGCTGCATTGGTGTCACCCCCGGATCCGATCTCGCAGATCGGTCTTGCCATGCCGATGTATGCTCTCTACGAACTCGCTATCCTGTCGGTCCGCTACGTCCAGAAGCGCCGCGAGGCGGCCCTGGCCGCACAGGATGCGGAGATGTCTGGCTCATCCTCCGACTAGCTGCGCTCGATTTCGGGCGCAGTTTTCTGTGCCCGAAGCGCTCGCAGGCGTGTTCCGGGCTCCTCACCCAAGGCCTGCGCTAGCGATGAAGAGGCGGGCAGGGCCCGTAGCAAGCAATGTTCGATATCAAGTGGATCAGAGACAACCCTGACGCTTTCGACGCGGCCATGAGCCAGCGCAAGAACGTGTCCGTGCGGTCCTCCGATCTCATCGCGATCGACGAACGCCGCCGCGCCATCATCGTCAAGCTCAACGAAGCCCAGGAAAAGCGCAACAGCCTCTCCAAGCAGATCGGCCAGGCCAAGGCCCAGAAGGACGAGGCCAAAGCCCAGGCGCTGATGGCCGAGGTTGCCGCGCTCAAGGAATTCATCCCCACCGGCGAGGCCGAAGAACGCGCCGTTGGAAAGGAACTGCGCGACACCCTCTCGGCCATCCCCAATATGGCGCTCGACGATGTGCCCTTTGGCGATGATGAAGCCGACAATGTCGAATATTTCGGTGCCAATGGCACCGCCGAAACCGCTGCAAAGGCGCGTCCGGCAAAGCCGAGCTTTGCCTTCTCGCCCAAGGAGCATTTCGAAATCGGCGTCGCCGAGAGGGACATGGATTTCGAAATCGCCGCCAAACTCTCCGGCAGCCGCTTCGTTGTATTGAAGGGCCAGATCGCCCGGCTTGAACGGGCCCTGGGCCAGTTCATGCTCGACCTGCACACCACAGAACACGGCTACCTCGAAGTCCAGCCTCCAGTGCTCGTGCGCGATGACGCTCTTTTCGGTACGGGCCAGTTGCCGAAATTTGAGGAGGATCTGTTCTTCACGCCACATGGCGAAAGTCGCTTGGCGTTGATCCCGACCGCCGAAGTGCCCATGACCAACTTCGTCCGAGAATCCATCCTCGCTGAAGAAGAACTCCCCCTGCGCTTTACTGCGCTGACCCCCTGCTTCCGCTCCGAGGCCGGCTCGGCCGGGCGCGATACGCGCGGCATGCTGCGCCAGCACCAGTTCGACAAGGTCGAGCTGGTCTCCATCACCACGCCCGAAGAATCGATCAACGAGCACGAGCGCATGCTCGCCTGTGCCGAAACCGTGCTGCAGCGCCTTGGCCTGCATTATCGGGTGATGACGCTCTGCACCGGCGACATGGGCTTTGGTGCCCGCAAGACCTATGACCTCGAAGTCTGGTTGCCGGGACAGGACACCTATCGCGAAATCTCCTCGGTTTCGGTCTGCGGTGATTTCCAGGCCCGCCGCATGGATGCCCGCTATCGACCATCCGGCGAGAAGCAGGCCCCGCGCTATGTCCACACCCTCAATGGCTCCGGTACGGCCGTCGGGCGCTGTCTGATTGCGGTGCTGGAAAACTACCAGCAGGAAGATGGCTCCGTGCTTATCCCCGAGGCCTTGCAGCCCTATATGGGCGGGTTGACCTCCATCGGCGGCAAATAGATGAGCCTGCGCATCCTCATTACCAATGACGACGGTGTCGACGCGCCCGGCATCGCCATCATGTCCGATATCGCCCACGCGATCTCTGATGATGTGTGGATCGTGGCCCCGGACGGCAACCAGTCCGGGGCAGGGCACCGCTTCACCTTTGGCCGGGAACTGTCATTCGACACCAGGGGGCCGAGGCGCTTCGCCGTCACTGGCGGCTCGCCTGCTGACTGCGTGGTTGCCGGCATGACCCATATATTGGGTGACAGGCCGGCGGACCTTGTGCTCTCGGGCGTCAATGCCGGTCAGAATCTGGGGGATATCGTCAATTGCTCGGGGACGGCCGCGGGCGCGCGCGAGGGCGTGCTGCAAGGCGCCATCGGCATCGCCATGAGCCAGTCCATGGACTACGAGGTCTCCCACAAGCCGGACTGGGCCAATGCCCGCCGCTACGGCGCCGAAGTGGTGTCGGCGATCCTGGCGGCCCATGACGGCGACGACGTCTTCTACAACGTCAATTTCCCGTTCTGTACCACCGAGGAAGTCGTCGGCCTGACTGCGGTCGCGCATCAGCGCTTCTCGCGTTCACCCATCCGCTATTATCCCAGCGACAATGAAGGCCAGTTCTTCATGGCCATCCCCGAAACGCCCCAACCGCTCGATCCCGCGGCGGACTTCGAAGTCCTGCGCCGGGGCAATGCCATTACCGTGACGCCTTTCGCGCTCCAGCAGACCCACCCCGGCGCCCTGCATCGGCTGGGTAGCCTGTCGCTCAAGGGGCGATAGGCGGCGCGCTCCGGATTCCGTTCATCTTTGGGGTCCAGGACCGCCTCCTTAACCTTACCCACCCCTGAATCACCCTGATACGATTTCGCTCAAATCGCATCGACCTTAAACTCGTCTTTACCTTACCGGCGTAGCGTCAAGCTCAGTTGTTGAGTACCTGCGTACGAGTAAGCCGATGAGTATTCGCGTTTTTCCGCGGACCCATAGAAGTGCGGTCGCCGTTGCCGGTGTAATGATCGCCGCCGTTGGATTGTCCGGCTGTTCGAGCCTCGGGAGTCGCAGTTTTAGCGACAACACCGTCACGGGCTCGGTCGCGCAGTCGGCCCCCGCAACCCTCAATCAGCCCATGCCCCCGACCATAGGTGCACCCCAGCCGGTGCAGGTTGCCAGCATGGAATTTCTGCCGCCGGCAAATGTCGGCGCAGCCTGGAACGGCGGCAATACGCTGCCCCCGGCGCCGGTCAATGGCGGCTTCATGCAGCCCTCCGGTGCCACCTCGCCGATCGGAGCATCTGGCTCCACGGTGCAGACCCAGGCCCTGCCTGCATTGAGTTCGTCGTCATCTATGGGAAACACGCAAGCCATGCCTGCTCAGCAAAATCTTGCCCCGCTGCCGGCCGCTCCAGCCGCCGTCGCTATGGGCACCAATCCTTCCAGCGCCGCATTGCCGGTCAATTCCAGCGTGCCGGTACAGGCTGCCGCCAACGCCAACGCCTATACGCACACCATTGCGGGCGGCGAGTCGCTCTACACCATCGCGCGCAAATATGATGTGACCACTCAGGCCATCGTGCACGCCAATGGCCTGAGCTCGCCTGACAAGATCATTGTTGGCCAGAAGATCATCATTCCCGGTCGCTCCGATCTGGTGAATGCGCAGCGGGTCGAGGTGGCCAGCGCCAGCCAGGAGACGACCGCTCCGGTCATGCCGGCCTCGCGCCCGTCCAATCTGTCCGGCGGCAATGTCCTGCAGCAGGCGACTACCGCGAAGTCCCCGGCGCCTGCGCCGGAGGTTGCGCCCGCTGGTGCCGAAGTAACCCAGGTCGCCTCGGTGCCGACCACGCCCGCTCCGGCCGCTGAACCTACAGCCTCCGGCGAAAAGTTCCGCTGGCCCGTGTCCGGCCGTGTCATCACCGACTTCGCCGCCTCGCGCGGCACCGGCATCAATATCGATGTGCCCGAGGGGTCTTCGGTTAAGGCCGCTGAAAACGGTACCGTCATCTATGTCGGTTCTGGCGTCGAAGGTTATGGCAACCTCGTGCTGATCCGTCACCCCAATGGCTATGTCTCGGCCTATGCTCACCTGGCCTCGATGAGCGTCGCAAAGGGCGCCGTGGTCAATCGCGGCGACACGATCGGCGCTGTGGGTCAGACCGGCTCGGTGTCCAGGCCACAGCTCCACTTTGAGCTGCGCAAAGGCGCTACCCCGGTTGATCCAGTGCCCCTGCTGGCAAGCTGAGGCGAACCCAGACCTCCAGATTGGAAAAGGCCGGAAGTGGTGCTCCGGCCTTTTTTGCTGTGCTGCCGCGCAAGATCTCAAACGGCCTTGCCTTCTTCGCCCGCCAGTGATCGGACGAGCTGAATGGCGACCCGGCCAGAGCGGGAACCGCGCGTGGCCGCCCATTCTATGGCCCGTGCCCGCAGCCTCTCCGGATCAATCGAGAGGCCATAATAGTCGGCATAGCCTGTGACCATGGCGAGATAGTTCTCCTGATCGGAATTGTGAAAGCCCAGCCACAACCCGAATCGGTCAGACAGCGAAACCTTCTCTTCCACGGCCTCGCTTGGATTGATCGCAGTCGAGCGTTCATTTTCGATCATGTCGCGCGGCATCAGGTGACGGCGGTTCGAGGTGGCATAGAACAGCACATTGGCGGGCCGGCCTTCCAGGCCGCCATCCAGGATCGTCTTCAGGGATTTGTAGCTGGTTTCCCCGCTGTCGAAGCTCAGATCATCGCAAAAGACGATAAACCGCGCCGGCTGGGCGGCGATCGCGCGCATCAATTGGGGCAGGGACTCTAGGTCCTCCCGGGCAATTTCTACCAGCACGAGCCGCTCAAACCCTTCGCGGGCGCCGATATCGGCATGGATTGCCTTGACGAGCGATGACTTGCCCATGCCCCGCGCACCCCAGAGCAGCGCATTGTTGGCGCCATGGCCGCGGGCGAACTGCTCGGTATTGGCCAGCAGGATGTCACGGACCTGATCGATGCCCCGAAGCATCGACAAGGGAACCCGGCTAACCTTGGAAACGGCCATCAACTGGCCACTTTCCCGCTGCCAATGATAGGCATCAGCGTCGCCCAGTTCGAAACGCCTGGCGCTTTCGTCCTGAGACATGGCGGTCGCAATGGTCTCAAGCGCGTCCGCAATCCGGCTCAGATAGTCCTTGGTCTTCACCCTGTCGTCCTTCAGCTTTGACGCGGCAATCTGCGCGTCCTTATTGGCTTTGCAATACGCCAACCCCAAATGTATAGTCCGCGCGATTTTGGCCGGGGCGCAAGTGCAGGCAAGCCCGATAGCGTCCACCGCCTGTTGACACAGGACCGGGCCGCCCCTTCCTCCAACGCACGAAAAAAGAATCAATAAGGAGTTCGCTTGATGTTTGTAACGCCCGCCTATGCTCAGGACGCGGTTGGGGCCCCTGGTGGCATGGCTGACATCTTCATCCAGCTTATGCCGATCGCCCTTCTGGTGCTGATCTTCTGGCTTCTGATTTTCCGCCCGCAGCAGAAGCGCCTGAAGGCGCAGCAGGCCATGCTCTCGGCCATCCGCCGCGGCGACACCGTCGTGACCACTGGCGGCATTGTTGGCAAGGTCACCAAGGCTGTCGACGGCGAAGACCTCGAAGTCGAGGTGGCGCAGGGCGTCAAGGTCAAGGTTGTGCGCGGCATGGTGGCGGATGTGCGCTCCAAGTCCGAGCCGGTCAACGACAACAAGCCCGCCTAACTAAAATGCCTAGCGCCGGAGCCTAAGGGCTCCGGTCGTGTTTTCAGGACTATTCTAGATGCAATCTTCGCCCATTCGTACAGCGGTCATCCTCTTTGTCGCGATTATTGGCCTGCTTTTTGCGGCGCCGAATTTCTTGTCCAAGGACGTCGTCGACGCGCTGCCCGATTGGCTCCCCAAGCAGGCCATGGTCCTTGGTCTCGATCTGCAGGGCGGATCGCATCTGCTTTTGGAGGTTGACCGTGACGGTATTGTCAGCGAACGCCTCTCCGATCTTCGGCGTGATGCGCGCAACGTTCTGGCGAACGAAAATGGCATCGGCAACATCATCACTACCGATGTCGCCAACACTTCCATCACCATCGAACTGACTGACCCCACCCAGACCGAAGCCGCTCGGACCGCGATTCAAGGCCTGCAGAACACCTTGACCAACGCGTTGCTTGCAGGTGTGGGCACCGAGGAACTGTCCTTTGGTGAAACGTCCGATGGCAAATTGACTATTGCGCTGACGGCCGATGGGATCAATCAGCGTATGAGCGCGCTGGTTGCCCAGTCCGTCGAGGTGATCCGCAGCCGTATTGACGAACTGGGGACGACCGAACCGACCATTCAGCGGCAAGGTGACACGCGTCTATTGGTACAGGTGCCCGGCTTCGGCGACAGTGAACGCCTCAAGAACATCATTTCGCAGACTGCCCGCCTGACCTTCCACATGGTCTATCCAGGTATGACCGCCGACCAGGCAGAAGCCCAGGGCTTGCCTGCAGGGACCATGATCCTGCCCAGCCAGGATGGCGGCCGCGAGCTCTTGTATGAGGATATCGCACTGGGCGGAGAGTCCCTGTCCGACGCGCAGCCCAGCTTCGACCAACAGCGCGGTATTCCGGTCGTCACCTTCCGCTTCGATACCCGTGGCGCCATTGTATTCGGTGAGATCACGTCGGCCAATGTCGGTCAGCGCTTTGCTATTGTGCTCGACAATCAGGTCATCACGGCGCCCGTCATCCAGCAGCCAATCACCGGCGGCACCGGGCAGATTAGTGGCAGCTTCACCACGGCGTCGGCCAACGACCTCGCGGTGCTGTTGCGCGCTGGCGCCTTGCCGGCCAGTCTCGATGTGGTTGAGGAACGTTCAGTAGGCCCCAGCCTCGGTGCCGACTCCGTTCGTGGCGGCGTCACCGCCGGCATCATCGGCGGTGTCTCGACCATCGTCTTCATGCTGATTGCCTATGGCACGTTCGGTGCATTCGCCAATGTTGCCCTGGTGCTCAATATCGGCCTTGTCATCGGTGCACTGTCAGCGCTTGGAGCAACACTGACGCTGCCAGGCATCGCCGGTATCGTGCTGACCATGGGTATGGCCGTGGACGCCAACGTGCTGATTTTTGAGCGCATGCGCGAGGAGCAAGCGGCGGGCAGGGGGCCGATCCAGTCTATTCAGGCCGGTTTCCAGAACGCCATGAGCGCCATCCTGGACTCAAACGTCACCACCTTCATTGCTGCGGTTGTCCTGTTCTTTCTTGGCTCAGGTCCGGTGCAGGGATTTGCCGTGACTTTGGCCATTGGTATCCTCACCACGCTCTTTACCGCCTATTTCATCACCATGCTGATCGTCGGGCGCTGGTACGTTTGGCGTCGGCCCAAGAAGCTCAAGATACAGCTGCTGCGCATTGTGCCGGACGATACCAAGGTGCCGTTCATGGATTGGCGGCGAATCGCCATCATCGGCTCGATGGTGCTCACCTTGGCGTCAGCCGGCCTCTTCGTATTTCACGGCATGAACTTGGGCATCGACTTCAAGGGCGGCACATCTATTGAAGTGCAGCATCAGGGTGGCCCTGCCGATGTCGGCGAAATCCGCGAACTGCTTGGTTCTCTCGAATTGGGCGATGTGCAGGTGCAGGGTTTCGGGACGCCGGAAGACGTTCTGATCCGCATCGAGCTGCAGGAGGGCGGACCAGAGGCGCAACAGGCCGCTGTTGACGCTGTGACGACAATTCTGGCCGATCAGGACTATGAATTGCGCCGCACCGAGGCGGTGAGTGGCACCGTCTCGAGCGAACTGGCCCTTTCGAGTACCATTGGCCTCTCGGTGGCTGTGCTGGGTATACTGGTCTATCTCTGGTTCCGCTTCGAATGGCAGTTCGCCGTCGGTGCCGTTGTCTCGACGCTGCACGACGTTATCCTGACGCTGGGCTTTTTCTCGCTCACGGGTATCGAGTTCAACCAGTCCAGTATTGCGGCCATCCTCACCATCGTGGGCTACTCGCTCAACGACACGGTTGTCGTTTATGATCGCGTGCGAGAATTCCAGCGCAAGTATCGCAAGATACCACTTGTCGATCTGCTTAACCGCGCCATCAACTCGACGCTGTCGCGGACTGTGCTGACGGGTCCGACGACCCTTCTCGCACTCATGGCCCTTGCTGTGTTCGGCGGTGAGGTCATTCAGAGCTTTGTGCTCTCCATGATCTTCGGTGTATTGATAGGCACCTATTCCTCGATCTTCATTGCCGCCCCGATCCTGGTCAATCTTGGCCTTAAGGAACGTCCAGAACAGAGTGCCGATGACAAGGAAAAAACCGCTGATGGCGCAGCGGTCTGATCAGTTGTTCCCTGTTGCGGGGCACTTCCCGCAGCAGGTGGGCATTGATGCCTATGGCAATGGCGGCTTCCGTTTTGCCGAAATGTCTCACAAGGGCTCCCTGCTTTGTCTGCCCGAGGGTATGCAAAGCTGGAACGTGACGACGGCTGATGCACTGACGCTTGAGAGCCTGGGCCCCGTTCTGGCTCAGGCGTCAAATCTCGATGTGCTCCTGATCGGCCTGGGGACGGATATTGTGGCCATCGATCCGGCAATTCGTCAGGCGCTCCGCGATCACAGGATCATCATCGAGGCAACTCAGACCGGCGGCGCCGTGCGGACTTACAATGTCCTGCTGGCCGAGGAACGCGCAGTCGGCGCGGCGCTTATTGCCGTGGAAAAGGCCCGCTGATGGCGGACGAGAGCTTCGATTTTGCCGCGCAAGCCCTGCGCCAGGGAGATCGCGACCGCTATCTTGCAACGCTCGTTTTGCCTGCCGCGGCGCGTCCGGCCATCACCGCGCTCTACGCGTTCAATACCGATATTGCCACCGTAAGGGACCGCGTTTCCGGTCCGCAGCCGGGCGAAATCCGGCTGCAATGGTGGAGCGACGCCATAACGGGGCAGGGGCACGGTGCGGTACATCAGAACCCCCTGGCAGATGCCCTTCTTGAAACGCTTGAGCGCTACCAATTGCCGACAGGCACCTTGCTGCGCCTGATCGCGGCGCGCCGCTTCGATCTCTATGACGATCCCATGCCGGATCTGGATACTTTTGAAGGCTACGCCGGAGAGACCGCCTCGACGCTGTTCCAGCTCGCCGCCATGATTCTCAACGAGGGCGAGCCGGTCGAGCCGGGTGATGCTGCCGGTCATCTGGGGGTCGGCCAGGCCATGATCGGTCATCTTCGGGCCTTTGGCTTTGTCTCGGCGCAGGGCCGCATCATGCTGCCTTGGTCGATCCTGGAGGCCAACGGTGTGCGAGAGGAAGAAGTATTCGCTGGCCAGGAGAGCGAAGGGCTGCACGCGGCCCTGAGTCAGATCGCCGAGCTGGCCCGCGGCCATCTGGACAAGGCGCGGGAGGCGATGACCCAATTGCCGTCCCCGCTGCGCCCTGCCTTTGCCATTCTGCCGGTCCTTGAGGCGCAACTCGATCTTTGGCAAAAGCAAAGTACCAGCCTCTACGCGGCCCCGCAGGATGATGCCGACTGGCGCAAGATCGCGCGCCTGACCTGGTGGACGCTGAAAAACCGGTAGCGCCTGCGGCGCTTCAGATCTGCGCTTCACCACCGGCAATTGCGGCAAACGTCCCAACCAGCCGTGCCGCGATCTGGTCATCGGACAGGACCTCGGCTGTGACCGTCAGTCGCGCTTTGCCATGCCGGTTCAATTGGCGGGAAAAGCCATCCCAATCCAGTCCGTCGAGCCGTGCAAGGGCACGCGCCGGGCCGGAAACGGGCCTGAGATAGTCTGTTTCAGAGCGGCTGACCACGAGTTGGCCGGCGAACTGATCCGCCTCAAGGCGAAGATGCATGACCGACCACGCCGCCAACAGCGCAAGGTTGGCAATGCTGCCGCCAAACATGGTGCCATGCATATTCAGGTTTGGAGCCAGTGGTGCCTCTAGCACCACTTCCATGGCATTGGCCGAGACCACCGACACTGCCATCGCCCGCGAAAGCGGCATATGGCTGTGCAGATACGCGGCCAACGCCGACTGTGTCATGCCCAGGCCTTGAGATCGTCCAGCGCCCGGCTGGTGATCGCCCGGCGCTTGGCGATGGTCCGTTCCGGACCGCGCCAGCGCTTGACCCCTTCTGGCTTGCTGACTGTTACCTCCGGAAACAGGCCGAAATTGACATTCATCGGTTGGAAGCTGCGAGCGCCGCTATAGCTCTCCGCCTCGATATGCCCGCCCGTGATGTGACCGATCAGGGCGCCTAGCGCCGTTGTTGCCGGTGGAATCGACAGCGATCCGCCCAGCGCTTCGGCAGCCGTCATCCGACCCGTGATCAAGCCGACTGCAGCGCTTTCCACATAGCCCTCGACACCCGTCACCTGTCCGGCAAAGCGGATCCGTGGATCAACTTTGAGCTTCAGATCCGGCGCCAAAACCTTGGGCGAATTGATGAAGGTGTTCCGGTGCAACCCGCCAAGCCGCGCAAACTGCGCCTTCTCCAGCCCCGGGATCATGCGGAAGATCTCGGCCTGAATGCCATAGCGCATCTTGGTCTGGAACCCGACCATGTTCCACAGCGTACCCAGCGCATTGTCCTGCCGGAGCTGCACAATGGCGTAGGGTTTGACCGTCGGATTGCGCGGATTGGTCAGCCCCACCGGCTTCATCGGGCCATGGCGCAAGGTCTCCACTCCGCGCTCCGCCATCACTTCGATCGGCAGGCAGCCATCGAAATAGGGGACCTTCTCCCATTCCTTGAATTCATGCAGCGGCGCGCTCTTCAGCGCCTCGACAAACGCGAAATACTGATCCTGGTCCATTGGCAGGTTCAGATAGTCCGCTCCCGTGCCGCCCGGCCCGACCTTGTCATACCGCGATTGCTTCCAGGCGATGTCGTGGTCGATGCTGTCATAGTGCACGATCGGCGCGATCGCGTCGAAAAAGGCCAGCGAATCCTCGCCCGTCTTTTCGAGCACTGCCTCGGCCAGCGCCGGAGAGGTCAAAGGCCCCGTCGCGATGATCACGTGCTGCCAATCGCCCGGCGGCCAGCCAGTGATTTCCTCGCGCACAATGCTGATATTGGGGTGGTTTGATATCGCCTCGGTCACAGCGCCCGAAAAGCCATGCCTGTCGACGGCAAGGGCACCACCTGCCGGCAATTTGTGCTGGTCGGCCGCGCGCATGATCACCGAGTTGCAGCGCCGCATCTCCTCGTGCAGCAGCCCGACGGCATTCTGCTCGTGGTCATCCGAGCGGAAAGAGTTGGAACAGACAAGTTCCGCCAGTTCGTCGGTCTGGTGCGCGTCGGTTTCCCGCACGCCTCGCATCTCATGGAGAATGACCTTGGCACCGGCCTCTGCGGCCTGCCATGCGGCTTCGGACCCGGCCAGGCCCCCGCCGATAATATGGATGGGTTCATGTGACATGGCGAGCCAGATACCAAGCCCGCCGCCTGGGAGCAATCGACGTTTTCGCTAGTCAGCGGGACTGCGTCCCCAAAAACGAAAACGCTCGCATCTCAGAGAGAGGCGAGCGTTCGGTTTAGTGTGTTTGAGCCTTCGAACTTACAGAGCGTCGGCATGATTGCGAGCAACGCGGCTGATATCGGTGCGCGAAATGCCCAGGTCGTTGAGCTGGCGGTTGTCGAGAGCGGCAAGCTCACGGACGGTCTGCTGGTAGGCGGCCCATTTCTTGAAAGTCTTGCGGATGTCCATCGGAAGTCTCCTGTTGTTGACGAACACAGATATAGGCCCGCTTTTCTCCAGTGAGGAGATAGAGAATGGTCAAACTAGCTATGCATTTTGCGCAAGGCTTAGGCAGTGCCTGTTCAGTAGCCATTCATCCGGCGGGCAAGAAGAAGGCCGCCGGGTGGCATGCCGGCGGCCGCTTGGAACTGGTCTGTATCGCTCGAAATGTCAGCGGTCGAACAGGGACCGCGTCATCTTGGAGAAATCTGGACCGGAAATCCCCAGCAAATCGGCATCTCGCGTTGTCGGAACGTCCATTTCCCGCAACGCTTGCTTGATGTCGACCAGGCGCCTTATGCGCCAGACGGCTCGCACAAACATGGATCGAATCCCTTTTGCGTTGATCGCGGTGCAAGGAAAGGATGCACGTGTACGACGGACCCAGCTAGCAGGGATTGAACACGCCCCGCATGCGCCAGGCGCATGGAAAGTTCATCGAATCGACGCAATAGCTGGTTTGCAGGGCCGCTATGGTTCATTCCCGGACGGTTGGCGCGGGGCCTTATCAATGTGTCCACCATGATTTCCCTTGTGTCATCCGTCCCAAATCAACACACTCCGGCAACAGATTTGAGGATTCGATGGTGCGGCACGGCGCGCATGTCATTGTAGTGGGCAACGAGAAGGGTGGTTCGGGCAAATCGACCACAGCCTTCCACCTGGCCGTCTACCTGCTCTACCAGGGCCACAAGGTGGCTTCGATCGATGTCGATAGCCGCCAGCAGACTCTGACCCATTACGTGCGCAATCGGCGCGATTGGGCACGCGCCAAGGGGCTCAGCCTGCCGCACACCACGCACTACCATTTGCCGCTGGCCCGCGGTGACTCGGCCCGCGAAAACCATCGCATCGAATTTGACCTGTTTCGTCAGGCCATTGGCGAGGTCGAGGGCACCGCCGATTTCATCGTTATCGACACCCCAGGCTTCGATACCAATCTGGCGCGTCTGGCCCATTCCCTCGCCGACACCCTGATTACGCCGGTTAATGACAGCCTGATCGACCTCAGCGTCATGGCCCAGGTCGACCCGGTGACTGGCGAGCCCCGTGAACTGAGCCACTATGCACGGCTGGTGCAACGCGCGCGGTCCGAACGCCTGGCCATTGATGGGCGCAATATCGATTGGGTACTGGTTCGCAACCGCATTTCGATGCTCTCTTCAAGAAATATGCGCCAGGTACAGACCATGCTGGAGCGCATTGCCATGCGCCTCGGCTGCCGGGTGGCCGACGGCATAGCCGAGCGGGTTATTTTCCGGTCGCTGTTCGCTACCGGCATGACGGTGTTCGATCCGCTGGATGACGAGCTGCTCGGCGGTGTGCCGTCCATGTCCCATATGAGCGCACGGCAGGAATATCGCTCGCTGGTCAATGCACTCAACCTGCCGGCCAGCCGCCGGGCAGAGGCGCGCAGGGAGGTGCTCGCCCGGCCGTCAAACGACGTGAACCGGTTCAGCCATATGGCCCACAACGATTCGTGAAGGTTAGCCGCGCGCGTAGGCAATCTTGCGTGAACTGTCTGCAGCTACGGCCGTTTCGCGTGCATCATAGATCGCCCGAGCTTCGACAATGGCGCCGTGATTTTCCGCAGACCAGTCCCACAAGGCGCTGATGGGCACCTGCAAGGTTTTGCCCAGCTCGGTCAGACTGTATTCCACCCGTGGCGGGACCTCAGGATAGATGGTGCGCGTAACCAGTCCGTCGCGCTCCAGATTGCGCAGGGTCAGCGTCAGCATCCGCTGGGAAACACCGTTGATCAGGCGCTTGAGCTCGTTGAAGCGCAGGGTCCCGTTCCGGCCCAGCATGCCCACGACCATGACGCTCCATTTGTCGCCAATGCGGTTGAGCACATCCGACATGGCCGAGCAATTGGAGTGCTGCGAGGTATCGGTCAGTGACATCTATGTGCCTCCTTGTCTGCGTAACTCAGTCACTAATATAAACACGGTTACTAGTCGATACCAGGGTGCAAGGCAATCGGGAGGAGATGCGCCATGAGTGGGTCAGATACAAAGACGGGTTGGAACATCGCGCTTTGGGTTGGACAGGTCCTGCTGGCCGGCGTGTATGTGATGGCCGGGTTTATGAAAGTTAGCCAGCCGATCGACGCCTTGGTTGCCTCAGGCCTCACTTATGCCAGCGACTACCCCGAATTGCTCACCAGATTTGTTGGCACCATGGAAATTCTGGGCGCTATCGGCATCATCCTGCCCGCTGCTATTCGCATCCTGCCCGGCCTGACACCTCTGGCGGCGGTTGGCTTTTCGGTAATTCAGGTCCTGGCCTTTGGGCTGCATACAATGCGTGGCGAATACGGCGTTCTGCCAGTCAATATTGTCCTGCTGGCGCTTTCGCTATTCGTCGTATGGGGACGCATGCGCAAGGTGCCCATCACGCCGCGCTGAGTAGAACTACTGCATGCATAGCGATTGACAGCTCTCGGTCGGCATAGTCTTCCTCGCTCCCAATGAATCGAGGAGATCAGGTGAATGACTGACAGGATCGAAGAAATGCTGGCCCAGATGACACTGCAAGAAAAGGTGTCTCTGCTCTCAGGCGAGGATTTCTGGTCGGTTCCAGCCATCGAGCGGCTCGGTATTGGCAAGCTTCGGGTGACCGATGGCCCGAATGGCGCGCGCGGCGGCGGTTCGCTGATTGGTGGAGTCAAGTCGGCAAGTTTCCCGGTGGGCATTGCCATCGGCGCCACCTGGAATGTCGCCCTGGCTGAACAGATCGGCGCCGCCCTGGCTGACGAGGTCAAGTCCAAGAACGCCCATATGCTGTTGGCCCCGACCGTCAATATCCACCGCTCGGTCACCAATGGCCGCAATTTCGAATGCTATTCGGAAGACCCGCTTCTTTCTGCTGAACTGGCGGTCGGCTATATCACGGGCCTCCAGGGGCAGGGGATCGGCGCCACCATCAAGCATTTCGTGGGCAATGAAAGCGAGATCGAGCGGACCACCATGTCCAGCGAGATCGGTGAACGCGCCTTGCGCGAGATTTTTCTGGTCCCGTTCGAGTGGGCCGTGAAGAAAGCCGGCACCTGGGGCGTCATGAGCTCTTACAACCGGCTCAACGGTACCTATACGTCAGAGCATAACTGGCTGCTCACGACCGTCCTGCGCGACGAATGGGGCTATGACGGCATCGTCATGTCCGACTGGTTCGGCTCCCACTCAACCGCGGCGACCGTCAATGCCGGATTGGATCTGGAGATGCCTGGACCCGCCCGCGATCGCGGCCAGAAGCTCGTTGAGGCGGTCACTGCCAGTGAGGTAAGCATCGAAGCGCTCGACAAGCGGGTCGCCGCCATGCTGCGCCTGATGCAGCGTGTCGGTTCGCTTGACGATCATCGCCCCTTCGAAGAACGTGCTGACGACCGTCCAGAGCATCGCGCCTTGATCCGTCGCGCCGGCGCTGAAGCGGCGGTGTTGCTCAAGAATGACGGCGTGCTGCCATTGGCCAAATCGGGCCGTGTAGCGGTAATTGGCCCCAACGCCAAGACTGCGCAGATCATGGGTGGTGGCTCCGCCCAGCTCAACGCGCATTATCGTATTTCGCCTTGGGATGGCCTGGTCGCTGCCCTGGGCCCGGACCGCCTCTCTTACGCCACGGGCTGCACCAATCATCGCTTCGAACCGGTGCTACGCGGAACCTTGAAAGTCGAGTACTTCGACAACCAGACTCTGGCGGGTGACCCGGTTCATATCGGCACCATGGAGGATGCCCAGGCCTTTTGGGTGGGCCAGGTTGCCGAGGGCAAGGTCGATCCGCTGCACTTCTCTGCTCGTGTCTCGGGAACCTATACGCCCGCAGAGACCGGCGAGCATCGCGTCGGCATCTACGCTGCCGGTTTCGCCAAGGTCTATGTCGACGGCAGGCTGATCGCCGACGCTTCGACCAATTGGACCAAGGGCCGGACATTCTTCGAGGAAGGATGCGACGAGGTTGTCGGGACGCTGACCCTGGAAGCCGGGCGTGCGCATGACATCGTCATTGAATTTACCACCAAGGACTTTGCGACCCTGGGGCTTGCTGCTTTTGCTGCCGGCATCGGGCTGCCACTGGGCGACACGGCAATAGCTGAGGCGGTCGAGGCGGCGCGCAATGCCGAAACCGCCATCGTGTTCATCGGCCGCAATGGCGAGTGGGATACCGAGGGGAGCGATCTGCCAGGGATTGTGCTGCCCGGACGTCAGAACGAGCTGGTGGAAGCCGTTGCCGCCGCCAATCCTCGGACGGTCGTTGTGCTGCAAACCGGCGGCCCGGTCGAGATGCCCTGGGCCGGCAAGGTGGCCGCTATTTTACAGGCTTGGTATCCCGGTCAGGAAGCCGGCAATGCCATCGCCGATGTGCTGACCGGCGTGGCAGAGCCGGGAGGTCGCCTGCCACAGACATTCCCGGTCCGCTGGGCGGACAATCCGGCCCACAGCCAGGATCGCGAAGTCTATCCTGGCCTCGACGGCAAGGTGCGCTACGAAGAAGGTGTTTTCGTCGGCTACCGGCACTATGACCGCTTGGGCATAACCCCGCTCTATCCCTTTGGATTCGGCCTGGGCTACACGGACTTCGAGCTGTCCGATCTCAGCATGGACGACAGCAGGTTTGAAGCGGATGGCGCCGTATCGGTTACTGTCAGCGTTACCAACACCGGCGCACGTTCCGGCTCGACCGTGGTCCAGCTTTATGTGTCAGACGAGAAGTCGACAGAGCCCCGTCCCGCCAAGGAGCTCAAGGCCTTCGCCAAGCTGCATCTAAATGCCGGCGAAACGCATATGGTCCGCCTGAGCCTCGATGCCCGGGCGTTTGCGTGGTACCGGGAAACGGCCCATCACTGGCTGGTCGAGGCCGGAACCTTCACCTTGCGCATTGGCCAGTCATCCGCCGATCTGCCACTCAGCGCCGAACTTTCGCGCAGCTCGACCTTGATGTTGCCGGTCTGACCATCCCCGCATCAGGCGGCCTGATGCTCGGCGGCATAAAGGCCGAGATAGAAGTCGAGGTCGCCGGTGCGCAGCCCGAGCGCTTCCAGGACCGCACCCATGAAACTCACGGGTGCGGTTCCCGGCGCGGTGATGATGCCGCGATCAAGAATGGCCCTCGGGGACCCGACAAAGAACGCGCCCCCGCCATATCCGGTCTGTGGCAGGCTCTCGGGACCATTCGCCGTGTGGCGCCGGTCATCAAGCACGCCGGCGCGGGCCAGCGGAATGACGCCGTCGCAGATCCCACCAATTACCACGCCCGCCGCCTGGGCAGATTGCAGCAATTTGGTCAGGTCGGGGGCGTCCGGCTGTTGCCAGATACTGCCGCCATTGACCAGCAGGGCGTCGTAGTCGCTTGGATCGATCTCCTCGATGGCAAGCTGGGGCGCCACTCTCAGTCCGCCCGCTGACGTGACCGGTTCGCCGCCGGGCGTCGCAAAGCGGGTATCGAGCCGGTAATATTCGCGCGCGCCGGCATTCAGCAAAGCGGTTTCCCAATCGGCAAAGCCGGGCGTCAGTATCGTCAGCAAGGTGGTCATCATCTGTCTCCATTTCACTGACGCAACGGTGTGCCTGTGGCATGACAGGCCGTGTCAGCACCTTCACATGGCTGTCAGGCGCCCGGGCCTTGCTTGAGATTGGCTGGATCGGCTGGTATGAGGGGCCCGCTTTCCGAAATGCCCTCTGGAGTCGCTCCACCTTGCTGCTTGTCCGTCGATTGTTGCTCGCCCTGGTCCTGACCTTTGCCGGCCTGAGCCAGGCCTGGGCCAATCCAATGCTGCTGGTGGATCGTGCGACATTGCAGGTGCTCTATGCGGAACAGGCCGGCCAGCCTTGGCATCCCGCCTCGCTGACCAAGCTGATGACGGCCTATGTGACCTTCGAGGAACTGGCCAAGGGCACGGTAACCCTTGATACGCCGGTGACCATTTCGCGCAATGCCTATAATCAGGCGCCGAGCAAATCCGGCCTCAAGATTGACAGTACGGTTTCTCTCAAGGACGCGCTCTACATTCTGGTGGTCAAATCGGCCAACGACATTGCCGTCGCCATCGCCGAAACGGTCGGTGGCAGCGAGTCAAATTTTGTCGCCAAGATGAACGAGACAGCCGGGCGCATGGGGCTGACAGCCACCAATTTCGTCAATCCCCACGGACTGCACGACCCGCGCCAGGTCTCCTCGGCGCGCGACCTTGCCATCATCGCGCTCTATATCGAGCAGAGTTTCCCGCAATACATGCCCATGTTTCGCACCGGCGTGGTTAATCTGGGCAAGGCGCGCCTTGAGTCCAACAACGGCCTTCTCGAAGGCTTTGCCGGCACCACCGGCATGAAGACCGGCTATGTCTGCGCATCCGGCCTCAACATCGTGGCCACGGTTGATCGCAATGGACGCCAGCTTCTGGCGGTCGTGCTGGGCGGCTCTTCCGGTCGCGAACGCAATGAGCGGGCTGCCGAATTGTTCCTCAATGCCCTTGGCGGCCGATTGCAGCCGACCGGACAGAGCGTGTTGACCCTTGCCAACGCTGCCGGCGCTGCGCCTGTCGACATGCGCCCACTGATCTGTGGCAAGGATGCCAAGGAATATGTTGCGGCTCAGGAAGCGGCCTTCCCGATGGGTCTGGAGGATCAGCCCTCCTATTTGACCGAAGAACTCGCTGTCAGCGAATACACGGCCATCGATCTTGGCCGTATCCGCACCGGCATTGCCCTGCCGCGCCCGCGCCCGGCGCACATGCCGATTTTCGGCACGCCCGCGCCGGTCGAAAGCGCCGCCATTGAGGACGTCCTGCGCCCCGCTCTGACTGCGGGCGGCCTCGACATCGCTCTGCCGCGCCCCCGTCCCGCCGACCTCTAGGCTGGGCTGGCGGCGCCGACCGTCACAGTAAACTGCATGTAGTCGTCGGCCGTCGCCACCGCACACCCATGCCCGTGCTTTCGGCAATGCAGCGGAATATCGATCCGCGCCATCGGATCACTCGCCAGCACCACGATGGTCGTCCCCATTTCCGCGTCGGCCAGGCGTTTCTCGAGTTTGAGAACGGGCAGGGGGCATTTCAGTCCCCTGGCGTCGATTGTTTCGACCTCAGTTGCCAAGGACCAGCACCCAATAGACGCCATAGCTTGAGGATGGATTATAGGCCACGGCAACGCCGGCCTTGCTCGCCGGGGCGGCTAGGCTTACAGCGTCGGCGGCATTGTTGCGCCAACCCGAGAATGTCTCGGCGAAGCTGGAATAGCCGGCGCTCAGTTTCATTTGCACCAGTGCCTGTGGCTTGGTCGGGGCATTGCCGGTCTGCGCGTACTGGCTGGCAAGCGCCTGGGCCGTGGCATTCAGGCCCGAATCTGCGGTCAGTGGTGCCACGCCGCGGGTCGCGCGATAGGCATTGATCAGGCCGA
Source organism: Devosia indica (assembly GCF_003056405.1). Classification (GTDB taxonomy): domain Bacteria; phylum Pseudomonadota; class Alphaproteobacteria; order Rhizobiales; family Devosiaceae; genus Devosia; species Devosia indica. Next base: position 111,236 of record NZ_PYVZ01000006.1, on the reverse strand, counting down.
TGGCCTGCTGTGAATCAAGCCGCGCATTGGGCTGGTCCATACGCGCTGAAAGGGCTGGTGCCAAAGCGGCCGGTGCCGTTGCGCCACCAAATGAGGAGCAGGCGGCCAGCGCCAGGACCGCGCCGGCGGCCGCCGCGCCTTTTGCCAGCTTGCTGATGATTTTCGACATGTTTTTCCTTCCGGGAGAAATCCGGGCGTCCTGGCTTCTAGCAGCCAACGCCTTAGCCCGCATTAACGGCGTGGTGGTGGATGAAACTGGAGTGGCGCTCAGAAAATCCTGAATTGAACATCTGGGCTGGCCTCAGCCAATGGCGGTGAGAAGACCGCGCAAAAGGGGCAGCATTGTGAGCCGGATCGATCCTGAACGACGCTTGCCAGAGCCCCGCCGCCTTGGCACCGCGACCGGACCTGCGCTACTCCCGCTGCAATATGAAACCATGGCCGCCGCTCGCCCGGCATCGCCCACCCCGATTATCCTTGAGGTGAGGCGGCAAATCGGGCATTGGGATAAGCGGATTAAACAAGTCAACTTAATATGCTCAAGCGTTTCTTTTCCTATTATGCCCCCTATAAGGGGCTTTTCGCCCTCGATTTCGGCAGTGCGGTCATCGCCGGCCTGCTCGAACTGGCCTTTCCCCTGGCCGTTGCCCGTTTCGTGGATCAATTGCTGCCCCAGGGCGAGTTCAGCCTCATTATTGCGGCCGGGATCGCGCTGCTGGTCGTTTACTGCGTCAGCGCCATTCTGCGCGGCGTGGTCAATTATTTCGGCCACATGCTGGGCATCTCGATCGAAACCGACATGCGCCGGCAGGTCTTCAACCACCTGCAAAAGCTCAGCTTCCGCTTCTTCGACAATCACAAGACCGGCAATCTGATCACCCATGTGACCAAGGACCTCGAGGATATCGGCGAAGTCGCCCATCACGGCCCGGAAGATGTTTTCCTCGCCATAATGACCTTTGTCGGGGCCTTTGTCCTGATGTTCTGGACCAATTGGCAATTGGCCAGCATCACCGTGGTCCTGGTGCCCGTCGTCACCTGGCTTGTAAGCACCTATGGCGCGCGCATGACCCGCAATTGGCGCGAGCTCTATAGTCGTGTCGGCGATTTTAATACGCGCGTCGAGGACTCGATTGGCGGCGTGCGCGTGGTCAAGGCCTTCGCCAATGAGCACCACGAAGAAAAGCTGTTCGCGGGCAACAACGAGGCCTATCGAGCAACCAAGCTGCGCGCCTACGCCCTCATGACCGCAAGCAATGTAGTTACCTATCTCAGCACGCGCCTGATTCAGCTTGCCGTCATGCTGTTTGGCGCCTGGTTGGTGACCGCCGGGGAACTGACCTATGGCGGCTTTGTCAGCTTCCTGCTGCTGGTCAATGTCTTCATGCGGCCCATCGACCAGATCACCGCCGTGCTTGAAAGCTATCCCAAGGGGATTGCCGGGTTTTCCCGCTTTACCCGGCTCATCGATACCGCACCCGACATCGCCGACCGTCCGGGCGCACGCGTGGTCGATACGCTCCGCGGCGACATCGTTTTCGACAAGGTCGGCTTTGCTTACGAGCATGGCCGCAAGATCATCGACAATCTCAATCTGGCCGTCCGCGCGGGCGAAACCGTGGCGATTGTCGGGCCATCGGGCGCCGGCAAAACCACGTTGTGCGCATTGCTGCCGCGCTTCTACGAGATTGACGAAGGCTCCATCAGCATTGATGGCATCGACATTCGCGACATGACCCAGACCAGCCTGCGCAGCCAGATCGGCATCGTGCAGCAGGATGTGTTCCTTTTCGGCGGCACCTTGCGCGAGAACATCGCCTATGGCCGCTTGGACGCCAGCGACGAGGAAATCCTCGAGGCTGCCCGCAGGGCGCGGCTGGAATCGGTCATTGCCCGGTTACCCAATGGCCTCGACACCATAGTCGGCGAGCGTGGCGTCAAGCTGTCCGGCGGGCAGAAGCAACGCGTGGCCATCGCCCGGATCTTCCTCAAGAACCCACCCATCCTGGTTCTGGATGAAGCGACATCCGCGCTCGATACCGCCACCGAACTGGCCATTCAGCAATCGCTGACCGAGTTGTCGCGCGGCCGCACTACCTTGGTCATCGCCCACCGCTTGGCCACCATTCAACATGCCGATCGCATTGTTGTTGTCGACGAGACCGGCATTGTCGAACAGGGCCCGCATCAGGAATTGCTCGACCGTAAGGGTGCCTATGCCCATCTGCATTCAGCCCAGTTCGGCGGCTTGGCCTCGCCAAAGGAAACGGCATGAGCAAGATGTTCTTCCAGGCCACTGTCCTCGCAACCCGCTACCTCACACCCGGCATGATCCGGGTGACCTTTGGCGGGCAGGAGCTGTCGGGTTTCCCGGGAACTGGCATTGCGGACGAATATCTTCGCCTTTTCTTCCCCGATCCGGATACCGGCCACCTGCATCTGCCTCATATCGACGAGGAAGGGCGTTGGACCTATCCCGATGGAGGCAGAGAGGCGATCCGGTGTTCGACATACACGGTTCGCCGTCACCGTCGGGATGACGGGGAAGTCGACATCGATTTCGTGGTGCATAAGGGCGGTCTCGCCAGCGAATGGGCGCAACAGGCAAAGCCCGGTGACACGATCACCGTTAACTGCCCGCGTGGCCTCTATGCCCCGCCCAGGGACCTCACCTGGCAATTGCTGGTTGCCGATGCGACCGGCCTGCCGGCCCTGGCGCGCATACTCGAGCAAACGCCCGCGCATGTGCAGTCCCGCGTCTTCATCGAAGTGGCCGAACTCGAGCATGAACAGGAACTGCCCGACCATCCCAAGGCCACGATCACCTGGCTGCACAAGAGCGGCAATGGAACCGCGCCCAGCCGCATGGAAGATGTGGTGCGCGCCGTGCCCCTGCCTTCGGGCAGCGGCTATGTCTGGGTCGCCGGGGAACAGCGCGTCGTCCGGGCCATTCGCAAATATGTGCGCCATGAGTTGAAGCTGCCTCCCGAGCGCTACCAACTGGTTGGCTACTGGACCCACGAAGGCGAAGCCTGGGAGGCAAGGTGGGAAGCCTTGCCCGACGCGGTCAAGAGCGCCATCGAGGCTGGCTGGGCCTCGGATCGGGATCGGGAAGAACTGCGCGACGAATATGACGCGACCCTGGAGAAGTTCGGCCTCTGATCCTGCTTGCCCACTGGCCGTGCAGGCGCTACCAGCGCTCCATGACAAGACTGGGCTTTCTGGGGGCAATGAACCGCGACCTTGTCGCGCAGCAGGACTGCGCGACGGTCCTTGATGCCCTCCGCATTAATGCGTCACCCCTGGTCGAAACACCCATCTCCGACGAGGATGCGCAGCGCGGGGCCGAACTCCTGCAGGAGCTTGGCGCAGCCGACTATCTCGGCGGCTCGGCCTTCAACGCCGCACGGGTGGCGGCCCTGCTCAACGACGGCAATGAGATCGATCTGGCCTTTTTCGGTGTTGCCGGCACGCTGGGACCATCCCGTGCGCATCTTGAGGCTCTCGATGGCTGGGGTTTCGACACATCGGGCGTAGAAACAAGTGCGATCCCGCCAGCCACCTGTCTTGCCATCGTCGAACAGGCCGGGCGCACACTTCTGACCGCCCATGGCGCCAATGCCGCCATCGCAAACTGGCTGGAACGCCAGCATTCAGCTCTGGCCATTGCCATCGCCCGCTGCGACGCCATCCACATCACCTCATACCTCGATCCAGCATCGCCTGCATTGATCGCCCGGATCTTGGAACGGGCGCGTATCGACAATCCGGAGCTGATCGTCTCGCTCGATCCCGGCATGGCCTGGATCGCCCCGGGTGGAGACGGGTTCGCTCGCCTTTTGGCCCAGACCAACATCCTGCACCTCAATAGCGAGGAATTCACGCGTCTCTTGGGCAAGGCGAGCCCGGCCGAAATTGGCGCTGGCCTGCAGCCCGGCTGGCTGCTCGTTGCAAGGATGCATGAGGGTGTGACGCTGTATTCGGAGAAAAGCGCTTCGCCCTATGCCCCCGAGCTACAGGACATGGACGTCAGGGATGCGACAGGGGCAGGGGATACGTTTTGCGGGGCATTTCTTTGGTCCTATTGTCAGGACGTGACCCGGCTTCAGCGGGCAGTGGCTCTCGGCTTTGCGCTGGCGCGCCACAAGGTCGGTATGGCCGGACCACTGGCCCTGACCGACACTACGCGGCGCGAGATCGTCACAAAGATAGTGAAAGCGGAATGGTGATCCCGACGCGATTCGAACGCGTGACCCCAGGATTAGGAATCCTGTGCTCTATCCTGCTGAGCTACGGGACCAGCCGAGGATCGACGTACCAGCAGGGGGCAGGAGTTGCAAGATGGCGGAGGTAAATGCCAGCCATGGGTTATGATGTAGCGCCATTCATTCTCTTCCCCGATGAGCGTTTTCACGCCGCTGCAGCGCCCGTCGCAGTGGACGCAGCGCTCTTGCAAATCGGCACGGATCTGCTGGACGCGGCGAAGGCAGCGCAGGCCTATGGGCTGGCGGCAGTCCATATCGGCATGTTGGTCCCAGTCGCCGTTGTCAGCATCGTCCCGCCACCTGGCCGGGAATATCGCGTTCTCTTCAATCCGCGCGTCATCGAAACCGGGGGCGACCCGGTCCCCGGCAAGGAAGGATCGGTGTCCATGCCCGGTATCGAGGTCGAGATCACGCGACCAAGCTTCGCCCGGATCGGCTTTGACGACGAAACCGGCGCCACAGTGGGTTTGGAGTTGACCGGGTTCCCCGCCCGCGTCGCCCAGCATGAGATCGATCAGGTCAATGGGATCTTCTTCCTCAATCGGCTGTCACGGCTCAGGCGCGAAGCGGCCATCAAGCGATATGCCAAGCTCACGCGCCGCATGGGTTGATCCGGGGGTGCCGTTTCGCTAAACGGAGCCCCACACACGAAGGAAGACAAATGCGCACGGAAATCGAAAAGACCGTCGCCGAAATCGAGCAGGTTCTGACCCTGCTGAGGAGGCATCTTTGACTGGGACACAGCTCAACTCCGTCTCGACGCGCTGACCGCGCAAACTGAATCTCCAGAATTCTGGAATGATCCCGAAAAGGCCCGCGTCACCATGCGTGAACGCGACGAGCTGGACGTTGCCGTCAAGACGGTGCGCGAGCTTGAGGCCGGCATTCGGGACAATTGCGAACTGATCGAACTGGGCGAGGCCGAGGGCGATGAGGAGATCGTGCGCGACGCCGAAAATGCTCTGCTCGAACTGATGCAGACAGCGCGGCGCACCCAGATCGAAACCCTGCTTTCCGGTGAAGTCGACAGCAATGATTGTTACGTCGAAATTCACTCCGGCGCCGGTGGTACCGAGAGCCAGGACTGGGCCAACATGCTGCTGCGCATGTACACCCGCTGGGCCGAGGCCCGGAAGATGAAGGTCGAAACCATCGAAATGCATGATGGTGAAGAGGCCGGCATCAAGTCCGCCACCATCATGATCAAGGGCCACAACGCCTATGGTTGGATGAAGACCGAGAGTGGCGTGCATCGCCTGGTGCGGATCAGTCCGTACGATTCGGCTGCGCGCCGTCACACCAGCTTCTCCAGCGTCTGGGTTTACCCTGTGGTGGACGACAATATCGATATCGAAATCCGCGAAGCCGATCTCAAGATCGATACCTATCGCGCTTCCGGTGCCGGCGGACAGCACGTCAACACCACCGACTCAGCCATCCGCATCACCCACGTGCCCACCGGCATCATCGTGGCGTGTCAGCAGGAGCGTAGCCAGCACAAGAACCGCGCCACGGCCATGAACATGCTCAAGGCCCGGCTCTACGAAATGGAACTGCAAAAGCGCGAAGAGGCCGCCAACGCCCAGGCCGCCAGCAAGACCGATATCGGCTGGGGCCACCAGATCCGTTCCTACGTCCTGCAGCCCTACCAGATGGTCAAGGACCTGCGCACTGGCGTCGAAAGTGGCCAGCCCTCGGTCGTGCTCGATGGTGGGCTGGACGAGTTCATGGAAGCAGCGCTTGCCCAGCGTGTGGGTGTGGCGACAGACGTGACGAGCGAAGACTAGCCTTGGCAGGACAAGAGACCCCGGACAGCGTCTGGGGTCTTCTATTGCTAGTTCAGCATCGACAGGATGCGCTTGCCGGTATCGAGGAAAGGCTTGGGGTCGACGCTCTTGTCGGCACGGTGCACTTCAAAATGCAGATGCGGCCCGGTCGAGCGGCCAGTCGAGCCGACCTTGGCGATTGGCGTGCCCGTTTGCACCCTCTGACCCTCTTGCGAGAGAAAGGCGCTCAAATGGGCGTAGCGTGTCACCAGCCCATTGCCATGTTCTACTTCCACCACCTTGCCATAGCCTGAGCGTTGACCGGCAAAGATGACCACGCCTTCGCCCGCACTCAGGACGGTCGTCCCGGTCGGTGCTGCGAAATCGAGCCCGGAGTGAAAGGCGCGGCCCCCTGTGAAGGGGTCCTTGCGATTGCCGTAGCCCGAGCTCTGGCGGAAGTTCCCGGTTATGGGCATGTGTACGGGCGCCAGTTCCAGACTGTCCCGCGCCGCCTTGTACAGTAGCAGTGCCTCCATTACCGCGTTGGCGTCGTCAAGCGATGGCGAAGCAAGATCAGCACCGCTTTCGGCTGCCAGCAATGGCCCGCCCATGCCACTCAGCGCGCTCTGAGGAAGGTCCACTTCGATACCAAGCTTGGAGAGCTCGCCCACAATGCTTGCTGTGCGCTCTGTTGCGGCGCTGGCAATGCCATTCATCGCCCGTTGCGTTTCGTCCATCATCTGGACCACGGAAGCGGAGGTGGCAGCAACATCGGGATTGCCACTGGTCGTGCTTGGCGAAACGGGCACCTGTTCATCAACATCCCCCAGAGCTGCCAGACCGAGCTCGTCGGCCTTGGTCACCAGCGCCCTGACAAGCTGGTGTTGCTCCAGCAGAGCCTCCTGCTGCACCGATAATTCCTGGAGCTGCAGATTGATATCGCCCGCCTGGGCATAATTGCGCGATTGCAGGCGATCAATTTCGACCCGCATCTGCGCCAGCCTGTCTTCATAGGCCGTGACGATCAGCTCGTTTTGTCCGCTGAGCAGCCGCGCAATATCCGGCGCCATCAGCAGGGCAGTGCCCTGCAGCGCATTACCGCCGAGCAGCAGGGCAAACATGACATAGAACAACGCGGGGTGTACGCCACGCCGTGTTGGCCGGCTGTTCCCGCCTTCAGAACTGGCAGAGTGACGCAACGCTACTACCCCCAAACGCCCCAAACATGGTTAGTAAACTATGGCGGCGTTTGGTTAAGAAAGGCGAAAGCCCTGCTATGGCCGGTCTGAAGCGAGGACGTCATCGAGCGCTGCCAGCACCTTGGCGGCGTGTCCCTTGATGCGGGTCGCGCGAATGATGCGGGCGATCTTGCCCTCTGCATCAATGATGAAGCTGGTCCGCACCAGCCCCATGAACTCCCGGCCATAGAGCTTTTTGAGCTGCCAAAGGCCGAAAGACTCAATCACCAATCGGTCGGGATCGAACGCTAGCGGAACCTTCAGATCGTACTTGGCTCGGAATTTCAGGTGGCTTTCCCGCGTGTCGGGCGACACCCCAACCAGAAACGTGTCGCGAACGCTGAACGCATCTGACAGCGCTGAGAACTCCTGGTTTTCGTCGGTGCACCCGCCCGAGTCGTCCTCGGGGTAGAAGAACATGACCACGGGATTTCCAATCAGCTCTGCCTTCGCGATGATCGAGCCGTCATCACGGTGCAGGACAAAGTCGGGTGCTGGGTCGCCGGATTTGAGATGTGTCATGGCCTATCCTGTGCTGCTGCTTGAATAGAGGGTGTCGGCGCCACATTCCAGCCGGTATCATCAATCAATGCACCACTTGCGGTGGATGATTCTGTTTCCGGTGGGAGGGGTTGACCCAGCCGATCTTTGACGTGGTGGCAGTGGACCAAGTAGCAGAACCAGATCCGTCTCAGGCGCCGCCATCAGACAGGCGGGTTCGCTCGACCGGATTTCGTCGCGCGCGTCGAATTGCGGTCTGGGTTCTGGGTGTTCCCAGCCTTATCCTGCTTGTCCTCTATGCGATCATGCTGATTACGCCGATCCGCGTTCCGTTTACCGGCCAGGCTATCCGCAGTTTCGTGCAGAATTTCGTGGCCGAGACGGCCGATCTGCAGATGGGAGACATGGCGCTTGCGCTCGAAGGCGGTGTCTGGCCAGTCATCCAGTTCTCGCCGGTCTCCTACACTGACAGCAAATCCGGCGCCCGTGTTCAGATGGATGCCCTCGAAGTCGGCTTTTCCCCGGCCCGCGCGCTGTTCGGGCAGCCGGGTACCACGATCACCATTGTTGGTCCGCATGTGCAGATCGTCCAGGACCTCTATGGACCACGCCCCGGAACGCTTGAGGTCGAGGAAAACCCCGAGGGTGGCCCGCCAATTGTCCGGGTTCTCGAAGGCGATGACAGCTTTCCGGCCGTTGCGATCTCTTCGGAAGGCATTTCGTTCGAAGAGGGTGTCGCACCGCCCATGCGCTCGGACAATGACTGGCTGATCTACAATCTGGAGGCCAGCGAGCTGGCCATTGCCGACCTTGTGGAGCAGACCGCACAGGGGCGTTTCTCCCGGCTCGTCGTCCGCGACGGGCTGATCGATATGGCCGACCCCATATACGGCCTGTTCCGGCAGTTCGAGGCGGTGTCGCTCGAAATTGGACCCGTGCCTGGTGAAGAACGGGTGACCGGAGAGTTCAGCGCGCGTATCGGTGGCCAGACTGTCGTGGGTACGATTGATCGATCGGTCGATCCTGATGGTGTCAGGCGCCTCCAGGCCGACCTGACCAATCTCGATTTTTCTGCCTTTGTGCCCTTCATCGACGATCGCGACAGCGTGGCCGCAATGCGCGGCGCCGGCTCGATCTCGATCGACGTGACCTTCACCGCCGACGAAGGAAAGCTCGTCGGGGGCGGCTTCAAGCTTGATTTGACCGGACTCGATCTGCGTCTTGCTGATGACTATTTCCCCGTGGCGAGCTCAATCCTTGATGTCACCTGGAATCCGGAGCTCGGCCAGTTCCGCCTAGCAGAAGGGGCATTGCGGATTGGGCGTTCGTCGGCGCGTGTGTCCGGCGTTTTCGCCCTGGGCCTCGATCGGGCCTATGGGCCAACGATCGGTATGTCGCTGACCGCGCGCGATGTCTTGATTCACCCCGATGATATGGATGCGCCCGAAACGCCCTTCGACCTGGTCGAGTTCTCTGGCTGGTCAGCGCCACTATATGGCGCACTTGGCATTGACCGCCTGACTGCCACCAAACCCGGCGCCACCGTCGAAGCGGCCGGGCGGATCGATATGGTGCAGGCCGGCATGGGTCTCGACATGACCATAGCCGGGCAGGGGGTGACAGCGGACGATTTCAAGCGCCTCTGGCCCTATGTCATGTCGGGCGAGAGCCGGGACTGGTTCGTTGCCAACGTCACTGAGGGCCGGGTCAAGGACGCGCGAATGCGGTTCAATTTTCCCGTCGGAACATTGGCCATCGGCGACGAAGACGTGCCTATTCCGCCTGACAGCATGCAGATCGATATCGTTGGCGAAGGTGTTGCCATCAAGCCGACACCGGAAATGTCGCCGATCCTGATCTCCGGCGAGACGCGCCTGCGGCTGGACGACGCCAATATGTCGATTGCGGGTGGCGGCGGCACACTGGAAACCGAGGCGGGCACTATTGATGTCTCCAATCCGGCCCTGGTCATGGACAATTCCGTGCCCGGGGAAAGCATTGTGGAAATTTCCGGCGACCTCATGGCGCCTATTCCTGCCCTGCTGGCGCTGGTCGAGCAGCAGCAACCAGATGCCCTCAGTGGGGTGGAATTACCTATCGACCTGGCCAGCATAACTGGCGCCGTCGATCTCGGGCTGGTGGCCACCATTGCCCTGGGCGACGAACAGTCCGGTCGTGAAATGGATTTCGACTATGTCGTCAACGGTTCCGTAGCCGATTTCGCCAGTACGCAGCCCATCGAGGGGCGGCTGATCGGAAATGGCCAATTGTCCTTCTCCGCTTCACAGGACAATTATCAGCTCGGTGGCACTGCCGAGATCGATGGCATGGCCGCCGAGATCTCGATTGAAGGCACGCCGGAAACCGATCCAGTGGTCCGGCTGGGGTCGACCATCGACGTGGCCGACCTGGCCGGTTTCGGGTTCGACGCGTCCGAATTTCTGGGCGGGCAGGTCCGTTTCGTGGCGCAGCCGCTGGATGGCGGCGCGTTGTCTATGTCCGTGGATCTGGCCGAAGCCAGTCTCACCATACGCGATCTTGGGATCTCCAAGCCGGTTGGGACGCCTGGCCTGCTCACGGCGATCATCCGTCCCGATGGCGATGTGACCCATCTCGAAGATATCGCGCTCACCTTCGGCAGCGTCCGCCTCAACGGCTTACTCGACTACCACGCCACAGAAGGTCTGGTGGCCGCCAACTTCACCAATTTCGCGCTGAGCGAAGGCGATAGCGCGACCGTGGATCTGACACCGGTGGACGGTGGGTTCTCTGTCCGAATTCGCGGGAGCCAGCTCGATCTCAAGCCTGTGTTGAGCCGCTTCTTCAGCCTGGGTCAGGGCAGCGGCGGCGTGCAGTCCACGCAATTTGACCAGTCTATCGTCCTTGATGTGCAGCTTGATCGCGCCATTGGCTACTACGCGACCACCGCCTTTAACCTGGACCTCGATCTGTCGCTGCGCGGTGAGAACCTTTCGCGGGTCAATCTCACGGCCCAGTTCGATGAGGGCAACGCAGTTTCGATCACCACCAATCCGGCCCCCAACGGGCGCACGCTCTCAATGGCTTTCAACGATGCGGGTACCGTGCTGCGCCTGCTCGGCATCTACTCCCAGCTCGCTGGTGGATCGGGCAGCCTGGTGATGACGATCGATCGACAGGCCGATCAGGAAGTCGGGCGGTTGGTCTTGCGCAATTTCGCCATCGTCGACGAGAACAACGTCGTCCAGATTCTTGGCAATCACTCCGACTCCCGGGCAGCCATTGCCGCCAGAAACAGGCTGGACTTCCGGGCCGGGGAAGTGGACTTCATCCGCAAAAGTGACCGGGTTGAGGTAACCGATGCAGTACTGGCTGGGGATACCGTTGGCGGCACCATGCGCGGCTTCATCTATACCGACCAGCGCCAATACGATCTCAGTGGCACCTATGTGCCGCTCTTTGGCCTCAACAATATCTTCCAGCAATTGCCCATCCTGGGACCGCTTCTCGGTGGCCGCGATGGTGAGGGGCTTGTTGGCGTCACCTTCGCGGTGCGCGGGCCACTTGAAGATCCGCAATTCCTCGTCAATCCGCTCTCGATCCTGGCGCCGGGCATCTTCCGCGAAATGTTCGAATTCCGCGCCCGCGAACTGCCCCCGGAGGCCGCTCAATAAGAAAGGCACCCGCCAGGGTGCCTTTCGACTAGACATCGCTGTTTCGGGACTTTGGTAACGCTCTAGACCGGCTTGAGCAGCGCATGCCGCTTCTTGCCGATGGAAAGCTTGATAACCCCTTCGGCTAGCAAGGCATTGTCCGCCAGAACGAGCTTGTCGTCGTCAATGACCGCATCATTGATCCGAACTGCGCCTGAGGAGACATGCCGCCGGGCCTCGCCATTCGAGGCTGCGAGGCCGACCTTGACCAGCGCATTGAGTACGCCAATGCCAGCATTAAGCTCGGCATGATTGATCTCGGCGGTGGGCAGGGACAGATCAAGCTTGCCAGTTTCAAACGTCGCACGCGCCGTTTCCGCAGCGCCCTCAGCAGCCTCTCGACCGCGCAGCATTGCGGTCACCTCAGTAGCCAGCCGCTTCTTGGCCTCGTTGACGTCGCCGGCCACGACCCGGGCGATCTCGTCCAGCGGCAGCGTGGTGTAAAGCTTCAGGAACCGCTCCACATCCGCGTCCTCGGTATTGCGCCAGTATTGCCAGAAATCATAGGCCGAGAGCATGTCTTCGTTGAGCCAGATGGCCCCGTTGAGCGACTTGCCCATCTTGGCGCCCGAAGCCGTGGTCAGCAGCGGCGAGGTCAGCGCGTAAAGCTGCGGCGTCCCCAGGCGATGCCCGAGATCGATCCCATTGACAATGTTGCCCCACTGGTCCGAACCGCCCATTTGCAGCTTGACGTCATAGCGCTTGTTAAGCTCCACAAAGTCATAGGCCTGCAGGATCATGTAGTTGAACTCAAGGAAGCTCAGCGACTGTTCGCGATCCAGCCGTTGCTTGACCGAGTCAAAGCTCAGCATGCGGTTGACCGAGAAGTGCTGGCCAACATCGCGGAGGAATTCGAGGTAGTTGAGCGGCATCAGCCATTCGGCATTGTTCAGCATCAGGCTGTCCTTTGGTCCATCGCCAAAGGTCAGGTAGTTGGAGAACACCCGCTTGATACTGTCGATATTGGCCTGGATCATCTCAGGCGTCATCAGCTTGCGGGCTTCGTCCTTGAAGGACGGGTCACCGACCATGCCGGTGCCGCCACCCATCAGGGCAACGGCCCGGTGGCCGGTTTTTTCCAGCCAGTGCAGCATCATGATCTGGATCAGGCTCCCCACATGCAACGAGGCAGCGGTGGGGTCGAACCCGATATAGGCAGTGACGGTTTCGGTGGCGAACAGCTTGTCCAGCCCCTCATCGTCGGAGGTCTGATGAATAAAGCCGCGCTCGGAAAGGGTGCGCAGGAAGTCGGATTTGAACTGGGTCATTTGAATCACTGAAGCCTTGTGAGACCGCGTGGCGAGCTCGTCGATCCACGGGGTCGGTACATCCGGAACCTCATCCTTCGACGTGCTCGGGATGAGGTTCCTCCGAATGACCGTCTCAATTGCGCTCTCGTTAGCGCCCGCCGCCGTCCGCGATCTCCTGACGGCGACGGTCGAGATATTCGGCGCAACGCGTGGTCAGCTCGTCGACCTTGCCTTCATAGAAGTGGTTCGCCCCTTCCACGATCTGCTGCTCGATGGTGATACCCTTCTGCGTCTTGAGCTTGTCCACCAGCTTCTGCACCGAAGTGGGCGGGGCCACGCGGTCCTTGTCGCCATGGATAATCAGGCCAGAGGACGGGCAGGGGGCCAGAAACGAGAAATCGTACAGGTTTTCCGGTGGCGATACGGAGATAAAGCCTTCCACTTCCGGACGGCGCATCAAAAGCTGCATGCCGATCCAGGCGCCGAAGGAAAAGCCGGCAATCCAGCACCCGCGCGATTCCCGGTTGATGATCTGCAGCCAGTCCAGCGCCGCAGCCGCATCCGAGAGTTCGCCGATACCATGATCGAACACGCCCTGCGAACGGCCGACGCCGCGCGAATTGAAGCGCAGAACCGAAAAGCCACGCTCGGCAAACATATAGAAGAGATTGTAGACGATCTGGTTGTTCATCGTCCCGCCGAATTGCGGGTGAGGATGCAACACGATCGCTACGGGCGCGTTCGGTTCCTTACCCGGCTGGTACCGGCCTTCCAGGCGCCCTTCCGGGCCGTTGAAGATCACTTCTGGCATAAGTTTGTTCCGGCCTTTTCTGGCTCTGTCCGTTTGGTCTTGCGGGCCCTCTGGTGGAAAGCGGTTCGCGGCTTGACTAAGCGCGGACTGCTCCCTAAAACATGGGTCCGAAACACCAGTTTAGAATTATTCGAAACTCGGTTTTGAGCCGCGAAACGGCCCAATGGAGCGCCCCTTGTAATGAAGTTGGGCGTAAAATTTCAAGAAGTGTTTGACTGCGTGGACGCAAGAAGCGTCCCGCTGCAGGCATGGAAGCTATATGGGACGCACATGCGTCCGGAAAGCGCAATGACGAGAGCGGCCACATATCTCGATCACAATGCATCATCTCCGCTTCGCCCCGAAGCGCGGGAAGCCGTGCTTGCTGCGCTTGACCTGGTGGGCAATCCCTCGTCCGTGCACGCCCATGGCCGTGCCCTGCGCAACCTTGTTGAAACAGGACGGCGCCAGGTGGCCGAACTGGCGGGCGCCGAACCCAAGCAGGTCGTGTTTACCGGTTCGGCAACCGAAGCCATCACCCAGGCCATCCTGGGCGGTGCCAGGGCTTTTTCGGCAGGCGCCGTTGCTCTGAGTGCGGGGGAGCACGCTGCTGTCGGCAAGGCAGCAGAAGCCACGGGCCTGCCTGTCTGGACCATCTCACTGGATGGCGAAGGCCGCATTGATCTCGATCAACTGACTGTCACTTTGCAAAAGGCCGAAGAACAGGGGTTGACCCTTCTGGTCGCTCTGCACTGGGTGAACAACGAAACCGGCGTCATCCAGCCTATTGAGCGGATCAACGCGCTTGTTGGCCCCACCCGTCACACCCTCTTCATTGATGCGGTGCAGGCCATTGGCAAACGCCCTCTGGAATTTGCCACCTCGGCTCCCGACATGATGGCAGTGAGCGGCCATAAGATCGGCGCACCCGCCGGCATTGGCGCACTTCTGGTGAAATCGCATGCCGACACGGTGCGGCTCATTCCCGGCGGTGGTCAGGAGCAGGGTCGCCGAGGCGGCACGGAATCGGCAACGCTGATCGCGGCCTTCGGGGCGGCAGCAGCGGCGAACGACTATGATGCCGAAACACTCTCGGGCCTTGTGCAGCGCGTCGAGGCCGGTCTGAGGAAATTGGCGCCGGATGTGGTCATTTTCGGCCAAGGCGCGAACCGTATCGGCAATGTGACCAATTTCGCCGTACCGGGTGTGGGCAATGCGACCGCGATGATGGCGCTCGACCTTATGGGACTGTCGGTCTCCTCGGGCTCGGCATGTTCGTCGGGCAAGGTCGGCGCCAGCCATGTGCTTGCCGCCATGGGCGTGCCCAGGGATCTCGCCAATTGCGCATTGCGCGTCAGCTTCGGCTGGAACTCGACCATGGCGGACGCGGACGCGTTCCTTGCCGGATTTGAAACGCTCCTTTCCCGCCAGAAGCGGGCAGGGAAAGCGGCCTAGCCGCCACATCAGACTATTCGTTCGCGGCGGCCTTGAACCGCCGAGGGACACAAAGGAGAAGCCGCATGGCGGATTACAACATTCCGACCCTCAAGGAAGAAATCGACCGGGAGACGGTCGAGCAGGTGCTGGCGCTCGACGTCGACAAGTACAAATACGGCTTCGAAACAGATATCGAGTCCGACGTCGCCCCTGCTGGCCTGACGGAAGACACGATCCGCTTCATCTCGGCCAAGAAGGACGAGCCTGAATGGATGCTCGAATGGCGTCTTGAGGCGTTCCGCCGCTGGCAGACCATGGAAGAGCCCAATTGGGCCAAGGTCCACTATCCCAAGATCGATTTTCAGGCGATCAGCTATTATTCTGCGCCGAAGTCTTTCAGCGGCCCCAAGAGCCTGGACGAAGTCGATCCCGAACTGCTCCGCACCTATGAGAAGCTCGGCATTCCACTAAAGGAACAAGCCATTCTGGCTGGCGTCGAAGGCGCGGGCGAACCGACCGGCACGCCGTTCTCGGGCAATGTCGCGGTCGACGCGGTCTTCGACTCGGTTTCAGTGGTCACAACCTTCCGTGAGGAACTGGCCAAGCAGGGCATCATCTTCTGCTCGATTTCTGACGCCATTCGTGAATATCCCGATCTGGTCAAGCAGTATCTGGGCTCGGTGGTGCCGGTCTCGGACAATTACTACGCCACGCTCAATTGCGCTGTCTTCACCGATGGCTCCTTCGTCTATATCCCCAAGGGCGTCCGTTGCCCCATGGAGCTCTCGACCTATTTCCGCATCAACGAAAAGAAGACCGGCCAGTTCGAGCGCACGCTGATCATCGCCGACGATGATAGTTACGTATCCTATCTCGAGGGCTGCACCGCCCCGATGCGCGACGAGCACCAGTTGCACGCCGCCGTGGTGGAACTGGTGGCCCTCGACAATGCCGAAATCAAGTACTCGACGGTCCAGAACTGGTATCCCGGCGACAAGAACGGCAAGGGCGGCATCTACAATTTCGTCACCAAGCGTGGTGACTGCCGGGGCAAGAACTCGCACATTTCCTGGACCCAGGTCGAAACCGGTTCGGCCATTACCTGGAAATACCCGAGCTGCATCCTGCGCGGCGACGGTTCGCGCGGCGAATTCTATTCGATCGCCATTTCCAACGGTTACCAGCAGGTCGATAGCGGCACCAAGATGCTGCATCTGGGCAAGAACACGTCCAGCCGCATCATTTCCAAGGGCATTGCCGCCGGCTTCTCGGACAACACCTATCGCGGCCAGGTCTCGGCCCACGCCAAGGCGAAAAACGCCCGCAATTTCACCCAGTGCGACTCACTGCTGATTGGTGACAAGTGCGGCGCGCACACCGTGCCCTATATCGAGAGCCGCAATGGCACGGCCGTCTTCGAACACGAAGCGACCACGTCCAAGATTTCCGACGACCAGATGTTCTACTGCATGCAGCGCGGCCTTTCCGAAGAGGATGCTGTGGCCCTGATCGTCAATGGCTTCGTGCGCGATGTGCTTCAGCACCTGCCCATGGAATTCATGGTTGAAACCCAGAAGCTGATCGCGATCAGCCTTGAAGGCAGTGTTGGCTGATGGACAAGACCATTGCACCAGTCATTGCCCTGTCCGGTCTGACGCTCAAGCGGCACGACCGGGGCCCCGGGATCGGGGCCAACGGCGCCAACTTCACCCGGGCTATGGGCCTGACCATGCTTGGCGCCAGTTACTTCGAAGTACAGCCGGGCGAATCGGCCTTCCCCTTTCATGTCCATTATCTGGAAGACGAGATCATCGTTATTCTGGAAGGTGAGGGGACCTATCGCTTCGGCGAGACGTCCCACAAGGTGACCGTGGGCGACGTGCTCGGCGCACCTGCCGGCCGGGCAGAGCTGGCGCACCAGCTCACCAATACCGGCACGGGCGTGCTGAAATATATCTGCGTCGCCAATCAGACAGAGACCAACGTGGTCGAATTGCCTGAGCAAGGTGTTCTGCGCGTCCATGACCGGAAACCGGGCGGTTACGAAAGTATCGAACTGCCCACGCCCGCCAAAGGCCTGAACGAAATTGATGACCAGTCCTGAGAGCCGGCCGCGACGCCGCCCAGACTGAAGAAGGTAGAAGAAATGACCACTCCCGTTCTTGAAATCCGCAACCTGCATGCCCGTATCGACGAGCGTGAAATCCTCAAGGGTGTGAATCTCATCATCCCGCCTGGTGAAGTCCATGCCATCATGGGCCGCAATGGTTCGGGCAAGTCGACGCTGAGCTATGTGCTCGCCGGCAAGGAAGACTATGAGGTCACCGAGGGCGAAATCCTGCTCAATGGCGAAAACATCCTGGAGATGGAGCCCGATGAGCGCGCGGCCGCCGGCCTTTTCCTGGCCTTCCAGTATCCGATCGAAATTCCCGGCGTAGCGACCATGACCTTCCTCAAGGCCGCACTCAACGCTCAGCGCAAGGCGCGTGGCGAGGAGGAGCTCAAGACGCCCGACTTCATGCGTCTGGTCAAGGAGGCTGGCAGCCAGCTCAACATCGACAACGACATGCTCAAGCGCCCGCTCAATGTCGGTTTCTCCGGCGGCGAAAAGAAGCGCGCCGAGATCATGCAGATGGCGCTGCTGAAGCCCTCGCTGGCCGTGCTCGACGAGACCGACTCCGGCCTCGACATCGACGCGCTGCAGGTTGTCTCCAAGGGCGTCAATGCCCTGCGCGATGGCCAGCGCTCCATGCTGGTCATCACCCACTATCAGCGCCTGCTGAATCACATCGTGCCTGATGTCGTGCACGTCTTCTCGGACGGCAAGATCGTCGAGAGCGGCGATAAGGACCTGGCACTCAAGCTCGAGGCCAAGGGCTATGCCAGCTACGGCGGAGAGGCTGCCTAATCATGCGCGCAAACTTTCCAGTCCGCCTTGGCCCCGCCGAGGACGCTCTTATCGCCCAGCTCAAGGCTGCCGGCGCTGATGCTGCCGCCGAGCGCATCACCGTGGCCGGCCTGCCGACCCGTCGCGTCGAGAGTTACCACTATACCGATCTGAAAACCCTGCTGCGCGCGATCCCGCCGCTGGCAACCGCCGCCAATGAAGCCAGCGCCCCGGCGCTGCGCATTCCCGGCGCCTTCAACCTGATGATCGCCAATGGGGCTATCCAGAATGCCGCCACGGCCCCGGCCGGCGTCATTGTTGGCAAGGCCGAGGGTGGCGTACTGACCACCCGTGACGACGTGCTGGTGCATGTCAACGGGGCGCTGGCCAGGGAAGCTTTGACTCTCACGCTGGAAAACAGCGTCGATCCGGTCATCCAGGTGGAGCGTCGCATCGAAGGCGAGGCGGCCCATGTCGCCGATGCGCTCAAGATCTTCGTGGCAGACGACGCCTCGGCGACCATTGTCGAAACCTTCTCGGGCTCCGACGCGGCCCATGTTGGCAATCACGCAACCTATCTGTCGGCAGGCAAGAACGCGGTGGTGACCCATATCACCATCGACCTCAGCGCCCGCGCCGTGTCGCACTTCGCCACCAATGAATATCAGCTCGCCGATGGCGCCAAGCTGCGCACCCTGGTGATCCATGCTGGTGCCGGGCTCGCCCGTACCCATGTGTTCCCGCGCATGGCCGGTGCAGGGGCCCATGCTGATCTCACTGGCCTCAATCTGGTGGCCGATGGTCAGCACGCCGACATCACCATGGAAACCCTGCACGCGGTGCCGCACACCTCGTCGCAGCCGCTGTTCAAGTCCATTGTGCGCGGCCGCGCCAAGGCCGTCGTGCAGGGCAAGCTCGTTGTCGCCCGCGACGCCCAGAAGACCGATGCCAAATTCATGCATCAGGGCCTGATGCTCTCGGACGAAGCCGAAATCCTGTCCAAGCCCGAACTCGAGATCTATGCCGACGACGTCGTCTGCGGCCATGGTTCGACTTGCGGCATGATCGATGAGGATAGCCTGTTCTACCTGATGAGCCGTGGCATTCCCAAGCCAGAGGCAGAAACCATGCTGGTGCGCGGCTTCATCGCCGAGCTGCTCGACCCGATCGAGGATGAGGAGCTCAATGAAGCTTTGCAGGGCATTGTCGACGGCTGGCTGATGAGCGGCAAGTAAGCTCATCACACGCACAACTACACCCTCTCCATTCGAGGGGAGGGTAGCGTCGCCTGGCCCGCCGGGCCGTGGCAAAGCTAGGGAGGGGGTAACCCCTATGACCTTCGACCTCGACAAAATCCGAGCCGATTTCCCGATCCTGTCCGAACAGATCCACGGAAACAGGCTCGTCTACCTCGATAGCGGTGCCTCGGCCCAGAAGCCGGTCCAGGTTCTGGACCGCATGGACCACGCATTCCGGCACGAATATGCCAATGTGCATCGAGGCCTGCATACGCTCGCCAATCGGGCCACCGAAGGCTATGAGGCCGGCCGCGAAAGCGTGCGCCGCTTCCTCAATGCCGGTCGTGTCGAAGAGATTATTTTCACTCGATCTGCCACCGAAGCGATAAATCTGGTCGCATCATCTTTTGTCGGCCCACGGGTCAGCGAGGGCGATGAGATCGTCACCACGATCATGGAGCACCACTCCAATATCGTGCCCTGGCATTTTCATCGCGAGCGCAAGGGCGCGTTGATCAAATGGATCGATGTCGATGATGATGGCGTCCTCGACATGGCGGCCTTCGAGGCATCGCTGACGGATCGCACCCGTATCGTCGCTGTTACGCATATGTCCAACGTGCTGGGCACGGTCAACCCGATCAAGCAGATCGTCGAGATCGCCCATGCGCGCGGCATTCCCGTCCTTGTTGATGGTTCGCAGGGGGCCGTTCACACCAGCGTGGATCTGCAGGACCTCGGCGCCGACTTCTACGTGATGACCGGTCACAAGCTCTACGGGCCCACCGGTATCGGCGTGCTCTATGGCAAATACGATCTGCTGGCCGAAATGCAGCCCTACCAGGGCGGCGGCGAGATGATCGAATCCGTCACGCTTGAAGGCGTCACCTATAACGAGCCGCCCCATCGCTTCGAGGCCGGCACGCCGCCCATCGTGCAGGCGATGGGCCTCGGCGCCGCGCTTGACTACATGCAGGGCGTTGGCCGCGACGCCATTGCTGCCCATGAGCACGAAATTGCTGCCTATGCGCAGGAGCGGATCGGCCGCATCAACTCTCTGCGCCAGATCGGCACCGCGCCTGGCAAGGGCGGCATTTTCTCTTTCGAGATCGCCGGCGCGCATGCCCACGACATCGCCACCATTCTCGACCGCTATGGCATTGCCGTGCGGGCAGGCACTCATTGCGCCCAACCGCTACTGGCCCGATTTGGCGTCACCTCTACATGTCGCGCCTCCTTCGCCCTATATAACGGCAAGGACGACGTGGATGCGCTGGTGGACGGCATTGAGCGTGCCCAGAAATTTTTCGCCTGAGGAAGGCTGATATGACCGAAGAGACCAAGATCGACCAGACTGCAGCCGAAACGGACACCCGTATCGCGCCCAGCATGCCCACAACCCTGCCTGAAGGCGAAGTCGAACGCATCACGACCGATCTCATCGGGGCCCTGAAAACGGTCTATGATCCCGAGATACCGGTCGACATCTATGAGTTAGGCCTGATCTACCGGGTGGACCTGGATGACGAGCGCAATTTGACCATCGACATGACCTTGACGGCACCCGGTTGCCCCGTAGCCGGCGAAATGCCAGGTTGGGTTGAAAATGCCGCCCGGGGTGTCGAAGGCATTCAGGACGTCACCGTCAACATGGTGTTCGACCCGCCCTGGGACGCCTCACGAATGAGCGAGGAAGCGCAAGTTGCTTTGAACTGGTGGTAATTTAGCGCGTTTTGCCCTATATATCGTGAAACGCCGATGAAAGTTTAGGCCATGCCGTTCCAGATCATGTCGCTGACAGATGCAGCCGCTGAGCGCATCACCGAGATCATAGAGGATTCCGACAAGCCGGTGATTGGCTTGCGCGTCGGCATCAAGAATGCGGGCTGCGCGGGCGTGTCCTACACCATGGAATATGTCGAGGCCCCGAATGCTGGCGACGACCATGTCGAGGACAAGGGTGTCAATGTCTGGGTCGATCCCAAGGCGACCATGTACCTCCTCGGCACCGTAATGGATTTTGAAGCGGGCAAGATGGGCTCCAGCTTCACCTTCAATAATCCCAATCAGACGGGCGCTTGCGGCTGTGGCGAAAGCGTGACCCTGGCACCAGCCGACTTGAAAGCTCTGGCCGAGGCACGAACGAACGCCTGATCCCCAGAGCGATCCCGCGGGCGGCGACTGGCGAGCACTTCCGGCCGGTATCTCTCCAGTTGCGCACGCCGCTCAGGTAAGGCATTGATCCGGCATCATGCAAAACGACCTTCCGCCTGCTCTGACCATCACCCCTCCAGATCGTCCACTGTCCGGTCGCGTTTCGCCGCCGGGTAGTAAATCGATCACCAATCGTGTGCTGCTGCTTGCCGCATTGGCTGAGGGCACCAGCCGGCTGACAGGGGCACTCAAGAGCAAGGATACGGACCTGATGGCCCGCGCCTTGCGCGAGATGGGCGTGCAAGTCGACGAACCTGATGCCACCACCTTTCTGGTCACCGGCAAAGGCTGGCTGGACGCTCCCGATGCGCCGCTGTTTCTGGGCAATGCCGGAACCGCAACGCGCTTCCTCACCGCCGCCGCCGCCACGATTGACGGGACCGTCATTGTCGATGGCGATGAAGACATGCGCCTTCGTCCGATCAAGCCGCTCGTGGATGCCCTGCACGTGCTCGGGATTGACGCTGCAAGCCCGACGGGCTGCCCACCGGTGACTATTCAGGGCAGGGGCTCTTTCGGTCACGGCCGTGTGGAAATTGATGCCTCGCTGTCCAGCCAGTATGTGTCGGCGCTGTTAATGGCCGCGCCACGCGGAGACGGTCCGATCGAAGTCGCCTTGGCTGGTAAGGATATCGGCGCCCGCGGCTATGTCGACCTGACTTTGAGTGCCATGCGAGCCTTTGGTGCTCAGGTCGAAGATCAGCAAGACGGCTCCTGGCTGGTGCAGCCCACCGGCTATCGAGCAACTGACTTCCACATTGAGCCAGACGCGTCTGCCGCGACTTATTTATGGGGCATTGAGGCCCTCACTGGTGGCAAGATCGACCTGGGCATCGCCGCAAACGCGTTCTCGCAGCCGGATGCGGCCGCACAGGCCGTGCTTGCGCAGTTCCCCAATATGCCTGAAGTCATTGATGGCTCTCAGATGCAGGACGCCGTGCCGACCATCGCTGTCGTCGCCGCCTTCAACAACCGCCCAGTCCGCTTTGTCGGCATTGCCAATTTGCGGGTCAAGGAAACCGACCGCATCCGAGCTGTTGCCAATGAGCTCAATCGCATCCTGCCGGGACTGGCCAGAGAAGAAGGCGACGACCTGATCGTTGCAGCAGATCCAGACCTGGCCACTAGGCTCCAGGGGCGGAATTCGCGTATCAAGATCGAGACCTATCACGACCACCGTATTGCCATGAGCTTTGCGCTGGCTGGGCTGCTCGTGCCCAATATCGTCATTCTGGACCCGGCCTGCACCGGCAAGACCTATCCTGAATACTGGCAGATGCTCACGGATCTGGGTGTCGAACTGACGCCAGAAGCCGGCTGATCAGGCGGCCGACGCATCCCTTTCGGAAGCGTCGTCGATCTCGACCAGCTCGGTCTCGCTGACAACTCTATTGCGGCCCGCCCGTTTGGCCGCATAGAGGCACCGATCGGCCCGTTCGATAAGCGACATGGCATTATCCTGGGGCGTGAAGGCGGCAACACCGAAGGAGGCCGTAATCCGGCCCAGCTTCTCATTGGTCGAGCGCTTGAGCAATTCCTTTGCCTGGATCGCCTTGCGGATATTTTCCGCCACGATGACGGCGCCATCGAGGTCCGTGGAGGGCAGGACAGCGACGAATTCCTCGCCACCATAGCGGGCCGCCAGATCCTTGCCCTTGATATTGGACTTGAGCGTCATCGCCACCAGGCGCAACACCTGGTCACCGGTCTGGTGTCCATAGGTATCGTTGAAGTTCTTGAAGTGGTCGATATCCAGCAGCATCAGGCAAAGCGGCGTGCCGCCTTCCGCCGCCACCGCAATCGCATCGGCAAGGCCTTCATCGAAACTCTTGCGATTGGCGATCTTGGTCAGCGGATCGAGCATGGATTCGCGCCGCACATCGTCCAGGTCGCGCTGCAGGGCGGCGATATCCTCGCGCGACGCCTCCAGCTTGCTCTCAAGCTGCCGGTTGGTATCCTGCATCCGGCGCGTCTCGGCCAGCAATCGCAGGGACAATGCCTTCATGCCTTCGGCATCGAGCTCACGCTCCAGATCACCGCTAGCTGACTGCAGCGAGCCGGAATAGGCGTTTGCCGTGGTCATCGCGCTGTCGATGGCCTCATGCACAGCCTCGATCCGGGCATGCATCCGCTCGGACACGCTCGACATGCGGTCATTGACGTCGGACTTGAGAAACTCGTTGTAGAGTGTTTCCGCAAGTTCGGAGGAGGGGACTGTTCCACTACGGAAAATCGCGTTGATGCGATTGTTCAGCGATGGGTTAACACCGGTCGCGTAAGTGTAGAGCAGCTCATAGAATTGTGGATAAGGCGGGATTCCGCTGCGCTTGAGCAAGTCAAACGCGGCATTCGCATATCCCAGCGTACGCGTAAATTCCTGGTCCGACACTACCCACCCCGCGCAAATTTGCGCCCCGATCGTATCGATCTACGTTAATTGAGTCGTGGCCAATAAATACAGCCCCGCACCCCGTTCTAACAAGCTCCATGTGGTAACATTGCTGCCAGTTGGGGCCTTTATTGCGCTGTTTATTGCGAGATTCGCGCTGGCCGCAACAAAAATGCCGGGATCGGACCCGCATCGCCGAAAGGCGAATCGTCCGGCGGCGTTTCTGTCCTTTTGGGTGCACGCTTCCTGGTGCTCTTGGGCGCAGGTTCTGCGTTGTCCTTTGTCTCCACTGGCGTTTCGAGTGCGGCCTCGGCCTCAGCCTGGGCTCGCGTCCGGGACGCGGTCCTTGGCTTGACGGCGGCTCGCCCGCGCCGGCCGCGGCTGGGCTTGTCTGCATCCGGTGTGGACACATCACTCTCCGCCGCCGCCGCCGGCTTGGGCTTGTCCCCTTCCAGCCAGTCGATCGGCTTCTGGATCAGCTTGAGAATGGCATCCAGATGCTTGCTGTCGGACGGGCCCACAAAGGTGTAGGCAACGCCGGATCTTCCGGCGCGCCCCGTGCGGCCAATGCGGTGCACATAGTCCTCGGCATGTACCGGCACGTCGAAATTGAACACATGGCTGACAGCCGGAATATCGAGACCCCGCGCGGCAACGTCGCTGGCGACGAGCAGCGTAAGCTTGTTGGTCTTGAACGCGTCCAGCGTCTCCGTCCGACTCTTCTGGTCCATGTCGCCATGCAGCGCGCCGGCGGAATAGCCATGCCGCTGCAGCGAGCGGGCCAGTGTCGCCACGTCACGCTTGCGGTTGCAGAAGATAATAGCGTTGGTCAGACCCACCGAGGCGTCAATTCGGGCTCTCAGGGCTGCGCGCTTTTCGTCCGGCTTGGACGGGACCCTGACCAGCTTCTGGTCGATTGTGTCGGCGGTCGATGCGGCGCGCGAAACCTGCACATGCACCGGGTCCTTGAGGAACTTCTTGGTCAGGCGCTCGATCTGGTTGTCCATCGTGGCCGAGAACAACATCGTCTGGCGGCGCGGCGGCAGGCGGGACACGATCTTTTCGATGTCGTCGATAAAGCCCATGTCGAGCATGCGGTCGGCTTCGTCGATCACCAGGATTTCTACGCCCGTCAGCAGGATCTTGCCGCGTTCGAACTGGTCGAGCAGGCGCCCCGGCGTTGCAATCAGTACATCGACGCCGCGATCGAGCTTCTTGTTCTGATCCTCGAAGGACACCCCGCCAATGATCAGAGCCATGGTGAGACGGTGGTTCTTGCCGTATTTTTCGAAATTGTCGGCCACCTGTGCGGCCAGCTCGCGCGTAGGCTCAAGAATGAGCGTCCGCGGCATGCGCGCGCGGGCCCGTCCCTTTTCCAGCAGCGTCAGCATGGGCAGCACGAAAGATGCTGTCTTGCCGGTGCCGGTCTGGGCGATGCCGATCAGGTCCTTCTTTTCCAGAAGGTGTGGGATGGCCTGTGCCTGAATTTCGGTTGGCTTGTCATAGCCAGCTGCGGCCACCGCATCGGTGACCTTGCTCGAAAGGCCCAGTCCAGAAAAGTCGTCGGTCAAGTCGGTCGTTCCACTCAGCGGTCTGTCCGATGCCTGTCCGGACCGAAGGGTTCGGGCCGGTGCGCCGGTCATTGGAATTGCGCAAGTTCTGCCCTTAGGGCGCGCGTCCCTTGCATGAGAGCGAATGGGCTATGAAATACTGTTGCGCATCCGCGTAGTGACATTGCAGCGGCAAGTGCATCGCGCCGGGGTCAATGTCGCGCTGATAGAACACCAATCTGGCCCCGAAAAAAATGGGTCCAATGGAATTACCCAGCGGCGCGGACCATAGCGCAAACCCCTTGACTGTCAACGGTCATGGGCCATTCACACTGCAACGCGGTTAAGGCGGCCTCAGACGTCCAGGTCCGTCACAAAGGCCGCATTCTCCTGGATGAACTCGAAACGGGCCTCGGGCTTGGTCCCCATCAGGCGGTCAACCGTATTGCGCGTCACGTCGCGATCATCGAGAATTTTCACCTGCAGCAGGGTCCGTGACTTGGGCGACATTGTCGTTTCACGCAAATGCGCGAAAGGCATTTCGCCCAGGCCCTTGAAGCGGGTTGTGTCAATCTTGCCTTTGCCATTGAACTCGCTGGCCAGCAATTCGGCCCGATGCGCATCATCGCGTGCATAAAGCGTCTTGCCGCCCTGGCTGATCCGGTACAGCGGGGGCAGGGCGAGATAGAGGTGCCCGTTTTCGATCAGGCGCGGCATTTCCTGGAAGAAGAAAGTGATCAACAGCGACGCAATATGGGCCCCGTCGACATCCGCGTCTGTCATGATGATGATCTTGTCATAGCGCAGATCATCCTCGGTATAGCGATCTCGCGTGCCACAGCCCAGGGCCTGCACCAGATCGGCGATCAACTGGTTGGCCGCCAGCTTGTCCCGGCTGGCGCCAGCTACGTTCAGGATCTTGCCGCGCAGCGGCAGCACGGCCTGATTGGTCCGGTTGCGAGCCTGTTTGGCCGAGCCACCGGCGGAATCGCCTTCGACGATGAACAGCTCCGCGCCCTGCGCTGCGTTCTGCGTACAGTCGGCGAGCTTGCCGGGCAGGCGCAGCTTTCGCGTGGCGCTGGCCCGGTCGATTTCCTTTTCCTTGCGCCGGCGCAGGCGCTCCTCGGCACGCTCCAGTGCCCAGTCGAGCAGCTTGCCTGCCTGCTGCGGCGAGGCCGCCAGCCAATGGTCGAACGCGTCGCGCAAAGCGTTGTCGACGATGCGCGTCGCTTCGCCCGAAGCCAGCTTGTCCTTGGTCTGACCGACAAATTCCGGCTCGCGCACGAACACTGAAAGCATCGCCGCGCAACTGGTCAGCACATCCTCGGCCGTCAGGTTTGCCGCGCCCTTGTTCTTGGTCAGTTCGGCGTAGTTCTTGAGGCCGCGCAGCAGCGCCATGCGCAGACCTGCTTCATGCGTGCCGCCATCGGGGGTCGGCACGGTGTTGCAATAAGACTGAACACCACCATCGCCAATGGTCCAGGCAATGGCCCATTCCACCGAGCCATGGCTGCCCGGCCTGCCGCTGCGTCCGGCAAATATATCCTCGGTGATCCGCGTCTCGCCCTCGATCCGCGCGGTCATGTAGTCCTTCAGGCCATCGGGATAGTGGAACACCGCCTTGGCCGGCACTTCGTCACTGGCCAGCGCCTCGTCGCAGCTCCAGCGCAGTTCCACCCCGCCAAACAGATAGGCCTTGGCCCGGGTCATGCGGAAAATGCGGCCTGCCGAGAAATGCGCCGTCGGTCCGAAAATCTCCGGATCTGGGTGGAACCGCGTGGTCGTGCCGCGCCGGTTCTGCACCCGTCCGACATTGACCACATCCTCGACCACCAGACCGCGCGAAAACTGGATCCGGTACAATTGCTGGTCGCGCGCCACCTCGACCACCATGTCGTCGGACAGCGCATTGACCACCGAGACGCCCACACCATGCAGGCCGCCGGAGGTTTCGTAGGCCTTGCTGTCGAACTTGCCACCGGCATGCAGGACCGTATGGACGATTTCCAGCGTTGAACGGGCAGGGAATTTCGGGTGCTTCTCGACGGGGATGCCACGACCATTATCGGTAACCGTGATGTATCCGTCGGCACCCAGATGCACCTCGATCCGCGTCGCGTGGCCGGCAATGGCCTCGTCCATCGAGTTGTCGATCACCTCGGCAAACAGATGGTGATAGGCATTGATATCGGTGCCCCCGATGTACATGCCGGGGCGTCGACGGACCGGTTCGAGCCCTTCGAGGATTTCGATGTCTGAGGCGCCATATTCCGCAGGTGGCTCCGCACCGGAACGGGCAGCCGGCTTGGCTGGCTTCGTTTCCTTGGGCGGTTCCGGATTGGGAGCGGCGCTTCCGAAGAGATCTGGCGACATGCACTTTCCGTAAGGTTCGTGCCCGAATCAGGCAAGTCCAACTTCTAGCATATAGCAAGCATTTCCGAGGGTCTGGCCGTCCAGCCAATTCCCACAGCCAAGGTGATCACGCCTCGTCAAGCGGAACGGATGTGAACGCGCCCCTGCGCAAGAAAGGAACAGTTTCGTCCCAAGATAGGGCGGCAGGTTTACCCCTCGTTTCCTTCTTGAAAGCACTTTCTTAAGCGCGCGCTGATAGACCTATGGACATACGGTTTTTGTCTGGAGTTGCCGTATGCGAACCGAACAACCGGGTATTGCGTATCAATCGGTCAAGGTTGGTTCAGCGTCTCTCGGATATTGGCCGATCGCCGGATTTGATAGTATTGCGTACCGGCTGGCCAGTTTCCGTATTTCGCGCTTGGGCGCCCTTTTGGGTGTCAGCCTGCTTTTCTATCTGGTCTGACCTGACTTGCGTTGCCTCGGCAACGCGGTTAGGTGTGTCGTGTTGTTCATTCAAACGGGGAGGCTGCAGATGATCCTGTTTCAGACGCATCGCACGCGTGGTCCCGTTTGTGCCCTGTGGCAGACGCTGCAGGGCTGACCAGACGAGGTCCGGACGCCAATTCCCCGTTCTCATTTCTCTGGTTTGCCCTTCTTGGCGGCCTGGTTTCACCCAGGACGCTGATTTCAAGGCATTTGGCGCCCTTTGCTGGCGCCGCACCAGTGAGCGACTTTCATGGGCACTATCAATCTCCGCAATGCCGGCCATCGGGCAGGCGAAATTCTCTTTTCAAACCTGACCCTGACAATTGGCGAGCAGGACCGTGTCGGTCTTGTCGCGCCAAATGGCCGCGGCAAGACCACGCTGCTGCGCGCCCTGGCGGGCCAGGTAGAACTCAGCGACGGCGAGGTGACGCGCTCGCGCGGCCTGACCATCGGCTACATGCCTCAGGAAGTGCCGGAGACCGCATTGCGCCAGACCGCAATGGAGTTCGTGGCATCTGCGCTCGATACCGAGATCCTGGCCAGCGAGAGCTGGCGCGTTGACGTGGTCATGGAAGAGCTCTCAATTCCACAGGAAATGCGCGACAGGCCGCTGCAGGAACTCAGTGGCGGTTGGCAGCGCATGGCCCTGATTGCGCGCGCCTGGGTGACTCAGCCCGATGCCTTGCTGCTGGACGAGCCCACCAATCATCTCGATCTCGGCCGCATTCTGATGCTTGAAGACTGGCTGGCCTACGCCGCCCGGAACATTCCTCTGGTCATCGCCAGCCATGACCGGGCCTTCCTCGACAAAGTCTCCAATCGCACTCTGTTCCTCAGGCCAAGCGAGCAGGTCTATCTGCCCCTGAGCTATTCGGCAGCCCGTGCCGAACTTGACCAGATTGATGCGGCCATCGCCGCCCAGCGTGACCGCGATCTCAAGCAGGCCGCACAATTGCGCAAGCAGGCGGCCAAGCTGACCAATATCGGCATCAACTCCGGCAGCGACCTGCTGACCGTCAAATCCAAGCAACTGCGCGATCGCGCCGAAAAGATTGAGACCCAGGTACAGGAGGCACACAAGGATCGTATCGGTCTCGTCAAGCTTGGCAATTCCGGCGCCGAGGCACGCGTAATGATGGCGTTCGACAACGTCGCCATCGCCACGCCGGACGGCAAGCCGCTTTTTGCCGTCGAGAAGCTCCACATCTTTCAGGGTGATCGTATTGTCCTGCTTGGGCGCAATGGCACGGGAAAATCCCAGTTCATGCGGGTAGTCACCGAGGCCCTGGCAGGAAACGCGCCACAGGGGTTACGGATCAGCCCGCAACTCTCGCCGGGCTATATGGACCAGGCACTGGGCTGGCTGCCGCTCGACCCGTCACCGCTCGATTACTTGTTGCATCGCTTTGATGAAGGCGATCGCCGCATCATTGCCTTGCTGGCCGGGGCCGGGTTTCCGCCCGATAGGCAATCCAAACCGATCCGCACCATGTCACTGGGCCAGCGGGCGCGGCTTGCGCTCCTCGCCCTGCGCCTGGAGCGCCCCAATTTCTACCTGCTCGATGAGCCGACCAACCATCTCGACATTCCGGGGCAGGAGCAACTCGAGGCCGACATAAGAGAGCAGGGGGCAACCACTATTCTGGTGACCCACGACCGCGCCTTTCTCAAGGCTATCGGTACGCGCTTCCTGCACATCGAACGCCGGAAACTGGTCGAGGTCGATGGCCCCGAGGGGTTTTTCGCCGAAATGGCAGGCTAGCGCGGACTAGTTGCGAGCAAAAACAAAAAGGCCGCCCGGAGGCGGCCTTTTCAAGTCTGGAATGGCACTGCCTTAGTGGTGGTGCTCTTCCGGAACCTCGTCCTCGTCAGCCTGGATCAGCTTGGCGAGTTCGTCGCGGGTCATCGTCTTGTCGGTGACTTCGCCCAACGAGATGATGTGGTCGACGACCTTGTTTTCGAAGATCGGGGCGCGCAGGCTGGCAAGGGCCTGGGGGTTCTTGCGGTAGTAATCGTAGACCTGCTGTTCCTGGCCCGGGAAGCGGCGCACTTCGGCGATCAGAGCCTGCTGGTGCTCTTCGTCCGTCACCTGGACTTCATTGGTGTTGCCGATTTCGGCAACGACCAGGCCCAGGCGCACGCGACGCTCGGCGATCCGGCGATACTGTTCCTTGGCAGCTTCCTCGGTGGTGCCTTCGTCTTCGAAGGACCGGCCGTGATGCTCGATCTCGTGCACGACGCGCTGCCAGATGGTGTTGAACTCGGCGTCGACCAGCTGGGCCGGAACCTCGAACTTGTGACCATCGTCCAGCGCATCCAGCACCTGGCGCTTCATGTGCTGGCGGCCCATCGATGCCAGCGCGTTTTCCATCTGGTCACGCACGGCCTTGCGCAGCGCTGCCACGTCTTCCAGGCCCAGGCGCTTGGCGAACTCGTCGTCCAGTTCGCCTTCATTGGGGCCATCGACATGCAGGATGGTGACCTCGAAGGTCGCCTTCTTGCCGGCCAGGTCTTCGTTCTGGTAGTCCGCCGGGAAGGTTACGTTCACTTCGCCGGTCTGGCCCTTCTTCATGCCGACAAGCTGCTCTTCGAAGCCGGGGATGAACTCGCCCGATCCGATAGTAAGGTGCGCATGGTCGGACGAGCCGCCCTCGAATTCCTTGCCGTCGATCTTGCCAACAAAGCTCAGGCCCAGTCGGTCGCCATCGGCCACAACGGCGTCTTCGCCCTTGTCGGTATAGCCGCGGTTCTGCGCGAACACGCGCTTCACTTCGGCATCGACTTCCTCTTCGGAAACGTCAACCACCGGCTTGTTGAGCTTGACGCCCTTGATGTCCATCAGCGTGACGGGCGGCAGCACTTCATATTCGACTTCGAATGCGAGATCGGCCTTGCCGTCGAGCACGTCATTGATGACGCTCTGATCGTCCGGCAGGTCAACCTTGGGCTGTGCAGCAGCACGTTCTTCGCGCTTGTCCAGTGTGTCGGAAACCGTCGCATTGATCGCGTCGGTCATCACTTCCGACATGGCGGAGCGGCCATACACCTTCTTCAGGTGCGAGGTGGGCACCTTGCCGGGACGGAAGCCCTTGATATTGGCCTGGCCCTTGAGCTCTTCGAGCTTGACGTCCAGGCGCGAATTGAGATCCGCGGCCGGGATTGTGACGCTCAGCTTGCGCTTCAGGCCTTCGTTGAGGGTTTCTGTTACCTGCATTGGGGTCTGATCCCGTATTGATTAATAGTGTTGGCCGAAGGCCATATGGTGCGGGTGAGAGGACTCGAACCTCCACGCCTTGCGGCGCTGGAACCTAAATCCAGTGCGTCTACCAGTTCCGCCACACCCGCAAGGGTCCCCGTCGGCCGGGTTGGCGATGCATCTATATGAAGAGTGTAAGCCAGTCAAAGCTTGAATTGGCGTGCGGTCACGCTACCGGACCGCCCATTTGTGCGGCAATTGCGAATTTGCGTTCTGACAAAAATGAGCAGAAAGTAAGCGTTTCGCCTAATCTTTAATCAGTTGCTGTGTGGCGCTTCGTTGGCGCAGTGTCCACTGCGCCAGTTAAAGCATTGGAAAAATTGTGCGTTTTGGCCTTCTGGCAGGCTGGCACAGCCCATGCATACAATCTGGCCGGTAACCGCCGAAAACGGCCTGTGGAGGCAAGAGTGAAAAAAATCGAGGCTATCGTAAAGCCATTCAAGCTCGACGAAGTCAAAGAAGCGCTGCAGGAAGTTGGTCTGCAGGGCATCACCGTGACCGAGGCCAAGGGTTTCGGGCGCCAGAAAGGGCATACCGAGCTCTATCGCGGCGCTGAATATGTGGTGGATTTCCTGCCCAAGGTGAAAGTCGAAGTCGTCTGTCCAGATGATCTGGCCGAAAAGGCCATTGAGGCGATCCGCGTTGCTGCGCAGACCGGCCGCATCGGGGACGGCAAGATCTTTGTCTATTCCATCGAGCAGGCCATCCGTATTCGTACCGGCGAATTCGGCGACGACGCGCTCTGAGACCCTCCCTCTCTGACGCACCGCGCCAAACTCAACAACAAGCATTCCGCATTTGACAGGGGAAGACCTAATGACCACCGGAAGCGATATTGTTCAGCGTATTAAGGACGAGAACATCAAATACCTCGATGTGCGCTTCACCGACCTGCGCGGTAAGCTCCAGCACGTCACCATGGACGCCTCGGTGGTGGACGCCGACATGTTCGAAGAAGGTGTGATGTTCGACGGCTCCTCGATTGCAGGCTGGAAGGCCATCAACGAAAGCGACATGGTGCTGATGCCCGATCCGGACTCCGCTTATATGGATCCGTTCTTTGCGGCGCCGACCCTCGCGGTCAATTGCGACATTCTCGAGCCGGCCACCTACCAGCCCTATAACCGCGACCCGCGCGGCATCGCCAAGAAGGCCGAAGCCCTGGTCAAGTCGTCCGGTATCGGCGACTCCGTGGTGTTCGGTCCTGAGCCGGAATTCTTCATTTTCGACGACGTGAAGTACTCCACCTCGACCTACAATGTCGGCTTCTCGGTTGATTCCAGCGAACTGCCGGTCAACAGCAATGCTGAGTATGAAGGCGGCAACAACGGTCACCACATTGGCCTCAAGAAGGGCTACTTCCCGGTGCCGCCGCTCGACAGCGCCCAGGACATGCGCGGTGAGATGCTCGAAGCCATGGGCTCGATGGGCGTCATCATCGAGAAGCACCACCACGAAGTGGCCTCGGCCCAGCACGAGCTCGGCATGAAGTTCAAGCCGATGATCCAGTCGGCCGACGACGTCCTGCTCTATAAATATGCCGTGCAGCAGGTTGCCAATGCCTATGGCAAGACCGCAACCTTTATGCCCAAGCCCGTCTATGGCGACAACGGCTCGGGCATGCACTGTCACCAGTCGATCTGGAAGGACGGCAAGCCGCTTTTTGCCGGTGACCAGTATGCCGGCCTGTCGATGGAGTGCCTCTACTACATCGGCGGCGTCATCAAGCACGCCAAGGCCATCAACGCCTTCACCAACCCGACCACCAATTCCTACAAGCGTCTGGTGCCGGGCTTCGAAGCGCCTGTGCTGCTGGCCTACTCGGCCCGCAACCGTTCGGCCTCCTGCCGTATCCCGTTTGGTCAGTCGCCCAAGTCCAAGCGCGTCGAAGTGCGTTTCCCCGATCCGATGGCCAACCCCTATCTGGCGTTCACCGCGCTGCTGATGGCCGGCCTCGACGGCATCAAGAACAAGATCCACCCGGGCGACCCGATGGACAAGGACCTCTACGAGCTGCCCAAGGAAGAGCTCAAGGAAATCCCGACCGTTTCCGGTTCGCTGCGCGAAGCCCTGGAAAGCCTCTCGGCCGACCGCGACTTCCTCAAGGTGGGTGGCGTCATGGATGACGACTTCATCGATAGCTATATCGACCTCAAGATGCAGGAAGTGGTCAAGTTCGAGCACACCCCGCATCCGGTCGAATACGAGATGTACTACTCCGCCTAAGGCGGGCAGACACAAAGAACAGGGAAGGGGCCTTTCGGGCCCCTTTCTTTTTGGCTCTGTGAAGCCTTTTGGGTCGAAGCCCTCTCAGACCGCCTTGAAGGTCCGCCGCATCACCTCGCGCCATTCATCCGGGGCCTCCAGGAGCCCCTCCAGGTGATCGGCATTCTGCGGCTCGAAGAAGCGCACCGCGAAGCCGAAGTCGAACAGGCGCACCACTTCGCCAGTGACCCGGCCGACGGTAACGATCTCCCCGACCTCGGGTTGAAAAGCCGCCGAGACGGCCGCCCCGGAGATCGAGTAGTCAACGATCAGGCAGGGCTGGGACCAATTGTCCGGACGCGCGATCACGGTGCGTGGATTGCTCGGCATAACGCGCTGGGCCGCTCGCCGGTCCGTCTCCGCCGTCCAGAGCTTCTCGCTGAAACTGGTGATGCGGGCATTGAGGCGATCGCGCCCCGCTGCGTCGTGCTCGATGCTCACCTCGAACCCGTCTTCGAACTGGCGGGTGACCCGGCCAGTCAGGGTGCCAAAGGAGTTGAAGCTGGTTGTAACCTGCTCACCCATTTGCGGAATGACCGGGGCCGTGAGCCGCAGATTGTCGCTGCCGATCATGCGCAGCCGGCAGGCGAACAGGTTGATTCCGGGGTGGGTTGGTTGTTCGCCGATGACATAGCGTCCCGCCACGCTGGCGATACCGTGCAAGGCAATTGTTGGACGTTCCAGAACTTCGGGCAATTCCGACCTCCCTCTGGTGGTCGAAAGAGCATGCATCAGCCCCGTCAACGCGGCATTGCACTGATTATTCGCATTTTATCGAGATCGGTGACCAATGGCTTACGTTACGGCGTGGGCGCAATGGCGGGCTTGATCAGGTGCTCGAGCTCTTCGAACGCTTGGGGTTGGATGAACTGCAATGCAAACCCGACTTCAAGGTGCCGGACCACCCGGCCGACTATGCGGCCCAGCGCCATGGGCGTGCCCAACTCTGGCCAGTAGTGGGCCGAAACGGCCGCCCCCGACCGCGACATGTCGATCACGAAACAGGGCAGGCTTTGACCGTCCGCCAAGACGATTGTGCTGCGCGGATCGCGTGGCTGGACGCGCTTGTGCTCGCGCTTGTCCGGCACTTGCGCATGCACATGCCTTTTCCGCCAGTCGATCTTGGCTGCCAGTTTTTCGCGCTCATTGTCATTCATATGCAGGTCGGCAACGAAACCAGACGCCAGCCGGCGCGTTATGCGCCCTCGCAGCATCCCGAATTCGTTGAAGTGACAGGAGACTGTCTCGCCCTCTTTTCCAACCACCGGACCCACCGAAACCAGTATGCGGGTGGAGATTGAGCAAAGCCGGCAGGCATAGACCGGAATCTTGCCATTCTCGCCTTGGCGGCGCTCCGGCAGGGCATAGCGGCCTGCCAGCGCCCCAATGAACCGGACATCATGTGTGCTGGCCTTTGCGCCCAGGCCGCTGCCATCTACTGTGGCGATCAATGACATGGGCCCCCCTCCCAGCTGTCACTATCAGAACCAATCGAATATTACCCCTTAAGGAGTTTTCCCAATCGATAATCAATTGGCGCATCTGATGTAAATTTGTTCTTAATCTGAAGTTTCCAATCGTTCACATTTCCAATTTCGGCCACCCACATGTCCCTTCAGCACCGTGATGCTCTTTTGACCCCTGCGGAGATGGCACAAGCCGACCGTTTGGCGGTGCAGTCCGGTATTGCTTCGCAGGACCTGATGGAGCACGCCGGCCGGGCGGTGGCCGATTGGATCGCCGCCACGTACTCACGCGTGCCCGTACTGGTGCTGTGCGGGCCTGGCAATAATGGCGGCGATGGCTTTGTCGTCGCCCGCCTGCTGCAGAGCATGGGTTGGTCGGTGCGACTCTGGTTGTCCACGGACCAGACACGCCTGCACGGCGATGCTGCGGAAATGGCGGCCCGCTGGACAGGATCATGCGAGACAGGTCAGTTGGCGCTCGAGGGGGCTGCCCTGATCGTGGACGGCTTGCTCGGTGCTGGCCTCGACCGGGACATTACCGGGCCACTTCGAGCGGTCATAGAAAGTGTGAACCAATCCGCACTGCCCGTTGTCAGCATTGACGTGCCCAGTGGCGTCGATGGCGCCTCGGGTGCGGTCAGGGGCGTCGCCATCAACGCCGATTCGACCGTGACCTTCTTTCGACGCAAGCCCGGCCACCTGCTGATGCCGGGGCGCGACCTGTGCGGCAGGCTGGCCCTTGCCGACATCGGCATACCCGCCAGCGTCCTTGATGCTATCGGGCCAAGGACCTGGCGCAACGCACCCGGTTTGTGGGTGCTGCCCAGCCCGGTCAGCGATGGTCACAAATTTGATCGGGGACATGTGGCGGTGCTCTCTGGCGGCCCGTTGCAGACGGGTGCTGCGCGTCTGGCGGCGATGGGTGCCTTCCGGATCGGTGCGGGTCTCGTTACGCTTTTTGGTGCCGAAGAGGCACTCACGGTACACGCAGCGCATGTCACCGCCATCATGCTGCGATCGGCGTCATCTGCCGAAGACACAGCGGCGATCCTTGCGGACGAGCGGCACAATGCCTGTGTCATCGGCCCGGCGGCCGGTATCGGACCGGCAACCATGGCGCATGTCGAAGTGGGCCTTGCTGCAAAAGCGGCGCTGGTGCTCGACGCCGACGCCCTGACCAGTTTCGCCGACTGGCCGGACAGACTGTTCGTTCAGATCCATCGGCGAGCCACGCCAGTTGTGTTGACGCCCCATGAAGGCGAATTTGCCCGGCTCTTTCCCGGTCTTGAGGGCGACAAGCTGGCGCGCGCGCGCACTGCAGCCAACCGGTCAGGGGCCTATGTAATCCTCAAGGGACGCGACACCGTCATCGCCGCACCCGATGGCCATGCTGCAATCAACGACAATGCTCCATACTGGCTCGGAACAGCGGGGGCAGGGGATGTTCTGGCCGGCATGGTCGCCGGCCTGCTCGCCCAGGGCATGCCGGGATTTGAAGCGGCCAGCGCGGCCGTCTGGCTGCACGCCGAGGCGGCCAGCCGCTTCGGCGGTCCGGGCATGCTGAGCGAGGACCTGCCTCCCTTGCTGCCCAACCTGCTCGCCACACACCTATTTGAAGGCGGCGCGGGCTCCTGACATGCCTTGTCACTTATTCGGGCCATTGCCGCCTTTGTCTTGCTGCACAAGGGCGGTTTGACTAAATCGCGGATCGACCTGGCTTGGCCTGAGCCGCGCTTGAGGCCCTATCCCATGCGGCGCGTATGTCTGGAGTTGCCCAATGAACAAGGCGCTGGTCGTCATTCTCGCCGCAGTCATGCTCGATGCCGTGGGTATCGGACTGATCTTCCCGATTCTGCCCGCGCTGTTGCGCGATGTGGGACACACCACCGACATCGCCACCCTTTTGGGTGTCATGCTGGCGCTCTACTCTGCCTGTCAGTTCCTGTTTTCGCCCATCCTTGGCGTGCTGAGCGACCGATTCGGCCGTCGGCCGGTTCTGCTGGTCTCCTTGGCGGGTGCGGCCATCGACTATCTGGTCATGGCCTTTGCACCCGAGCTCTGGTTGCTGGTGATCGGTCGTGCCATTGCCGGCATCACCAGCGCCAATATGGCGGTGGCAACCGCCTACATCACCGACATCTCGACTGAAGAACAAAGGGCCAGGCGATTCGGCCTGTTCCATGCCATGTTCGGAATCGGCTTCATCGTCGGCCCCGTGCTGGGCGGCATACTTGGCGATATCTGGCTGCGTTCGCCCTTCCTGATCGCCGCGCTTCTCAACGCTGCCAACTTCGCCCTGGCGCTGTTTCTGCTGCCTGAATCTCGTCCCGGCCAGAAGGGTACACGCTTCACCTGGAGCACGCTGAACCCATTCAAGCCCCTGGCCTGGGCGCTGACGTTCAAAGCGCTCATTCCGCTCATGGCGATCTATCTCGTCATGAACCTCGTCGGCACCGTCTACGGCAGCATCTGGGCTATCTTTGGCGAGGACGTCTTTGCCTGGAACGGCATGATGATCGGGTTGTCCCTGGGGGCATATGGTCTGTTGCATGCCATCGCGCAGGCCTTCCTGACCGGCCCCGCCGTGGCGCGCCTGGGTGAACGCTGGGCCCTTTTGCTGGGCATGGCCTGCGAGATCAGCGCCATGCTGGTCATGGCCCTGTCCGGACAAGGCTGGCTGGTCTTTGTCATCATGCCGATATTCGCCCTGGGCGGCATCGGCATGCCGGCCCTGCAATCCTTGCTGACCCGGCAAGTCGATTCGGAACGGCAGGGCCAGCTGCAGGGCGTCCTGGCGAGCCTGGTCAGCCTCGCATCCGTGTTCGGGCCACTCTTCTTCTCACTGACCTATCATGGCCTGCGCCCGAGCTGGCCGGGCGCAATTTGGCTGGTCGCCATCTGCATTTATCTCATGGCCGTACCGCTGATGACGGGCATTCGACGCACATTGACTGTGCAAACGGTGCACCCTGGCTAGGCAAAACGGGGACAATCCCCGGAATACGGGGCTTTTTGCCCAATGCGGGCTTGCGGGGGCGTTTTTTCCAGTTCATTAACAGCTTTGCACCGTCGGGCAGCCGAAAACCCCCGGATTTCCTTGCGCCAAGCGCAGAATCACAAAAGGTTGTCGGCGTTTTCGTTCGCCAGAGACGGCGGGCATTCACTGTGAGGAAACGCTATGAACAAAAACGATCTGGTTGGCGTCGTTGCCGACAAGGCTACGATCACCAAGGCACAGGCCGCCGAAGCGGTTGACGCAGTGTTCGAAGCCATTACTGCTGCTCTCAAGGGCGGCGACGAAGTTCGTCTGGTCGGTTTCGGCACCTTTGCCGTCTCCCAGCGCAAGGCTTCGACCGGCCGCAATCCGGCCACTGGTGCCGAGATTCAGATTCCGGCTTCGAACCAGGCCAAGTTCAAGCCCGGTAAGGGTCTCAAGGACGCCATCAACTAAGATTGCGTTCTGCCGGACTTTGGCAATCGGCCCCGTGCGATTTCGCCGGGGCCGTTTCTATTCCTGCAAATGTCAGTTGACGGGCAGGGGCTTGCGCCCTAATCAGGGCGCCAATCAGTCGGCTCCGGCCGCTGCGGGCGATTAGCTCAGTTGGTAGAGCGCTTCGTTTACACCGAAGATGTCGGCGGTTCGAGCCCGTCATCGCCCACCATTCCCCCGCAATTGCACAATAGGCCGATCAGCGCGGGCCACAAGCGGGACCCGTCCCGCCCGACCTGCAAAGCGTCGTCCCTACCCAATGTCCCGCGATTGCGCTGAGCTGACCCAACGCATCAGCTTTTCGCTCCTATCCTTTGATCTTAAGAAGTTATCCACAGCCCCGTCAGGCGAATGCGCATTTTCTGCGACAGAATGCGGGCAGGGCGCTTGACTTCACATTAGGCGCCCAGTACATGGACGCCACGTTGCGCGAAAGACTTGTTCGCAAGCGCTGCGGGAGTAGCTCAGTTGGTTAGAGCGCCGGCCTGTCACGCCGGAGGTCGCGGGTTCGAGCCCCGTCTCTCGCGCCACCTTTTCCATAACATTGTTGGTTCGGATTAGGTTGGCGCTGCCGCGCAATGGCGCTGCCATTTATCATATAGTCGTGAGCCGGGTGATCCGGCGTAACTTCGGGCGCATGATGACCGTATATGCTGGCAGTTATTCAGCATGAGGTTTCAAGATGCCCGAAAGCCGGTCACCACAATTCGCATTTGCAGGTCGCCTGCCACGCCGCCGCTTGCTGGCAGGCTTCGCCGCCTTGTCTGCTCTCGCCTTGCCTTTTGCCGCAATGTCCCCGCAAGCACAGGAAGAGCCTGTGGTTATTCCGGCCCCTGCGCTGGATCTGGACGAAACGGGCAATACCACCGCGACTGCAGTGTTCGCCGGGGGGTGCTTCTGGGGCGTCCAGGGCGTGTTCCAGCGGGTCAAGGGTGTCACCAACGCGGTCTCGGGCTACTCCGGGGGCGAGGCGGCCACCGCTACCTATGACAGGACCAACCGCGGCGACACCGGCCATGCCGAAACCGTCGAGATCACCTACGACCCTCAGATCGTCAGCTTCGGCGAATTGATGCACATCTATTTCTCGGTCGCGCACAACCCTACCCAGCTCAACTACCAGGGCCCCGACCGTGGCACGCAATATCGCTCGACCATCTTCCCGCTCAATGAGGATCAGCGCCGCGTCGCCCAGGCCTACATCGAGCAATTGGACGCGACCGGCCTGTTCGAGGGTCCGATCGTCACGACGCTCGAGCCTTTCAAGGCCTTCTACCCGGCCGAGCAGTACCACCAGGATTTCCTGACGCTCAATCCGGACTGGCCCTATATCGTGGTGCACGACCTGCCCAAGATCGCGGCCCTCGAGGAGATTTTTCCTGACAAGTTCCGCGCCGAGCCGGTGCTTGTGGGGATGCTGCCGGCAAGCTGATGGCCGAGTGTGGCCTTGTGGCCACATTGGATAGTTGCCCTGTTCTGGCCTTCTGATCGTCAGCGTTTGGCCCTCAAAGGCCTGCAAAACCGGTCTTATGGTGACCCCGTCCAGGGCTGTATGGACGGCCGAGACGGTGGTCGCCGCAAAGGAAAACCATCCCGGAACTCCCGCATGCAGGGGGCGTTTCGGCTCCATCAGATGGTACAGTACAAGGATGACAGCAATGCGTGTTGCAGCAACCTTCGCCCTGGCGGCCTTTGCCACCACCCTTCCGGCCGGCGCTGCCATGGCGGCCGACCTTATCACCGTGCCCACATCGACCCAGGCCGAATTGCCCATGGTTGACGCCGCAGGCTTCGACTGGACCGGCTTTTATGCCGGCGTGCATGGCACTGCGCAGAACGGTTCGACCAGTGGCACCCAATATGGCCTGGGCGTTCAGGCCGGCGTGAATGCCCAGTTCGACTTCTATCTGCTGGGAGCCGAAGTGGCGGTCAGCGGCCTGCTGGAGAACGGAACAGTGGGCGAAACGTCCTACGGTCAGATCCTTGGTCGGGCCGGCCTGGTGGTCTCCGATAACGTGGTTGTCTATGCCGCCGGCGGATACGGCATCGATATGGGGCCCCCCGATGAGGAAGACGCCCTTCTCGGTGGCGGCGTCGAACTGGC
The DNA here is from genome assembly GCF_003056405.1 of Devosia indica. Lineage (GTDB taxonomy): Bacteria > Pseudomonadota > Alphaproteobacteria > Rhizobiales > Devosiaceae > Devosia > Devosia indica. The sequence goes on along the minus strand of NZ_PYVZ01000006.1, from coordinate 70,597 downwards.
AGTGACTGAAGACGTGTCCGTGCGCGCCCAATATCTGCATGGCTTCCCGCTCCAGGGCGGTAATGACAAGAATCAGTTCACTTTGGGTGCCAGCTACCACTTCTAGGCAGCTCCAAATTGATGCGATCGGCCCCGGGTGCAGGCATTCGGGGCCGATTGTGTTTTTGGCGAAATTGTGTCAGCTAGATGGCAAGTGAGGTTTTGGCTGTCACAATTGTCAGCGCCATTTGCGCGGGCAGGGGGCAGAACATGGCAATTGTATCAAATTGAACCAATTCCGGTGTGTTCGTGCAACACCTGCCCGGAAATGGTCATCAAATCTTATCCGCGCTGCCAAATTTGGTGGCGCGCGCTCTTGTCAGCCACGCGCCCGTCAGGCATCTATCGGTCGACTACGGTTAACTCTATGGGAGTGCAAGACATGTTTGTACGTTCTTTGGCCATTGGCGTTTCTGCCGCGGCTCTCATGGTTGGTGGCGCTCAGGCCGCTGACCTCATCATCCCGACCACTCCGGAGCCGATCTATGCTCCGGCCGGTTTCGACTGGGAAGGCCTCTACGTCGGTGCCCGTCTCGGCGGTCAGTTCGTCGGCGCCAACGCTGGTAACTATGCCAACGTCACCAACAACACCACCTACGGTGTCGTCGGTGCTGCCGTTGGTGTGAACTTCATCCCGATGGACCCGGTTCTGCTCGGCGTTGAAGTCACCGCTGACTACATGTGGAACACCACTGCTGCTGTCACCAACTCGGGTGAGTTCTTCGCGAACCTCCGCGCCGGTGCCATCGTCACCGACAACGCCCTGATCTATGCCCTGGGCGGCGTTGGCTTCAACAACACCACCGCTGGCTCGGTTGGTGTGTACCAGCTCGGTGGTGGCGTTGAATTCGCCGTCAACGACGTCATCACCGTTCGCGGTGAAGTTGTTGGCCAGGGCGACTTCGCCACTGAAGCCGGCGACACGTTCTTCGAGTCGGCCAAGGCCACCGTCGGCGTCTTCTACCACTTCTAAGTTTGCAGCGTTTCGGGACGGCTATCGCCCCGAAGCTCTCAATCTTGCAACCCATCGCGGCGGACCGATTCTATCGGTCCGCCGTTTTGACTTTCTGGCCATCTGAATCGGGCCTCCGTCTTGCGTCACAATTTCACTCAGAATTGGATGTCCTGCACGCGGCCCTGAAACAGGGCATGCCAGCAAACCCGCGTCTGGAGCAAATCTATTGCCTTTTTGGGCCGCGAGCCGGGGCTGGAGACGCGAAAAGACGCCCCCAAGTTACATGAATGTTTTTCTCATATTTTCTTTCCCTTGAAACGTTTGGGGGGAAGGTCTAAGCCGTTGCCCATCACCGGCGCATCGGCCTGTTTGCCCCAATCGCATTGTGGCCCGCGCGCTTCTCGGTCCCCTCTGGCCGGTTTGAACTTTAGGCTGCCGCATGACTGAATTGCTCAGCAATTACCTGCCCATCGTCATCTTCATCGCCTTGTCCGCCCTCATTGGGGGCGCCCTTTTGGTGGCGCCTTTCCTGGTTGCGGTGAAGCGTCCTGATCCGGAGAAGGTTTCAGCCTTTGAAGCCGGCTTCGATGCCTTCAGCGACGCCCGCATGAAGGTCGATGTCCGGTTCTACCTCGTGGCGATTCTCTTCATCATCTTCGATCTTGAAGTCGCCTTCCTGTTTCCATGGGCGGTGGCTTTCCGGGATGTAGGCTGGTTCGGCTTCTGGTCCATGATGATCTTTCTGGCCGTGCTGACCATCGGCTTTATCTATGAATGGCGTAAGGGAGCTCTGGAATGGGATTGAGCCCGTCCAGTTCGACACTGGTTACTCCGCAGCCCACGGGCGCGATCGATCCGGCAACCGGCAAGCCTGTTGGCGCGGATGATCCGTTCTTTGCTGGCGTCAACAATGAGCTGGCCGACAAGGGCTTTCTTGTGACCACCGTGTCGCAACTCATTACCTGGGCCCGTACCGGCTCGTTGATGTGGATGCAGACCGGCCTGGCCTGCTGCGCCGTCGAAATGATGCAGATGTCGATGCCGCGCTACGACATTGAGCGCTTCGGGACGGCTCCGCGCGCCTCGCCGCGCCAGTCCGACGTTCTGATTGTTGCCGGCACGCTGACCAACAAGATGGCGCCCGCTCTGCGCAAGGTCTATGACCAGATGCCTGAGCCGCGCTACGTCATCTCCATGGGCAGTTGCGCCAATGGCGGCGGCTATTACCACTATTCTTATTCCGTGGTGCGCGGTTGCGATCGGGTGCTGCCCGTCGACGTCTATGTTCCGGGCTGCCCGCCGACGGCGGAAGCGCTTCTCTACGGCATTCTTCTTCTGCAGAAGAAGATTCGCCGCGACGGTACGATCGAACGATAGGGCAGGGGCATGGACGAAACTGTTGTCGAGCCGATTGCTGTCGACCCGCTGGTGACGCTTGGCGAGCATGTCGCGGCGTCCCTGGGTGATGCTGTCCTGGGCTTTGAAGTGGCTTATGGTGACCTGACCGTCACTGTTGCGCGTGATTCTATCGTCAATGTGGCGACATTCCTGCGCGATGATCCGAAATGCCGTTTCATCAGCTTTGTCGATGTTTGCGGCGCGGATTATCCTGCGCGCGAGTTCCGCTTCGATGTGGTCTATCACTTCCTGAGCCCGCACTTGAATCATCGCATCCGGGTCAAGCTGGAAGCCGATGATGTGACGCCCGTTCCCTCCATCTGCGATGTCTTTGCCGGCGCCAACTGGTTCGAGCGTGAGGTCTATGATCTCTACGGTGTCCTTTTCTCCGGCCACCCCGATCTGCGCCGGATCCTGACGGACTATGGCTTTGACGGTCACCCCCTGCGTAAGGATTTCCCGCTGACCGGGTTCGTCGAGGTGCGCTACGACGAAGAGCGCAAGCGCGTGGTCTATGAGCCAGTAACCCTGGCTCAGGAATTCCGCTCGTTTGATTATTTGTCGCCTTGGGAGGGTACGGATTACGTGCTGCCGGGTGACGAGAAGGCGAAGAACTGATGTCTGAAGTCGACGTTCGCAACTTCACTCTGAACTTTGGCCCCGTGCACCCTTCGGCACACGGTGTGCTGCGCATGATCCTTGAGCTCGATGGCGAGCTGGTCGAGCGCGTCGACCCGCATGTCGGGCTGCTGCATCGCGGCACTGAAAAGCTGATCGAGTACAAGACTTATCTGCAGGCCGTTCCCTATTTCGACCGCCTCGACTATGTGGCGCCGATGAATCAGGAGCACGCCTTTGCCCTGGCTGTCGAACGCATGCTCGGGCTTGAGGTGCCTCGTCGTGGCCAGCTCATCCGCGTGCTTTATGCCGAAATTGGCCGCCTTCTGGCGCATTTGATGAACGTGACCACCCAGGCCATGGATATTGGCGCGCTTACCCCGCCGCTGTGGGGCTTTGAGCAGCGCGAAAAGCTCATGGTCTTCTATGAGCGCGCATCTGGCGCTCGTATGCATGCTGCCTATTTCCGCCCCGGCGGAGTCCACCAGGATCTCCCGCAGGCGCTGATCGACGATATCGCCGTGTTCTGCGACGAGTTCCCGGCCGCCCTCAAGGACATTGATACGCTGCTCACCGGCAATCGCATCTTCAAGCAGCGCAATGTCGATATTGGCGTCGTGCCGCTCGAAGAGGCTTGGGGGCGTGGGTTCTCTGGGGTCATGGTGCGCGCGTCCGGCGCGGCTTGGGATCTGCGCAAGAGCCAGCCTTATGACGCCTATGCCGAAATGGAGTTCGACATTCCTGTTGGCTCCAATGGCGATTGCTATGACCGCTACCTGATCCGCATGGAAGAGATGCGCCAGGCCAACGAAATCATGCGCCAGTGCGTGAAGAAGTTGAATGCACCGGACGGTAAGGGCCCGGTGGCCTCAACGGACGGCAAGGTGGTTCCGCCCAAGCGCGGTGAGATGAAGCAGTCCATGGAGGCGCTCATCCACCACTTCAAGCTCTACACCGAAGGCTACAAGGTGCCGGCTGGCGAGATCTACGCTGCCGTCGAAGCCCCCAAGGGTGAGTTTGGCGTCTATCTGGTGTCCGATGGCACCAATAAGCCCTATCGCTGCCACATCCGTGCGCCGGGCTTTGCCCATCTCAGCGCCATGGACTACCTTTGCCGCAAACACATGCTGGCAGACGTGACCGCGATCCTGGGGTCAATTGATATTGTGTTCGGAGAGGTGGATCGCTGATGTCTACGCGACGCCTTGCAGACGAGTCGGTGCAGCCGGCGAGCTTTGCGTTCAATGCTGAAAATCAGGCCTGGGCCGAAAAGCGCATCGCGCTTTACCCGGCCGGTCGTCAGCAATCCGCCGTCATTCCGCTGCTCATGCGTGCGCAGGATCAGGATGGCTGGGTCACCCGTGCGACCATCGAAAAGGTCGCCGAGATGCTGGATATGCCCTATATCCGCGTGCTCGAAGTGGCGACCTTCTACACCCAGTTCCAGCTCCAGCCCGTGGGCAAGAACGCCCATATTCAGGTCTGTGGCACAACGCCCTGCATGCTGCGTGGGGCTGAGGGGCTGATCGAGGTCTGCAAGAACAAGATCCATCCCGAGCCGCATCATCTCAATGAAGATGGCACCATGAGCTGGGAAGAAGTCGAGTGCCTCGGCGCCTGCGTGAACGCCCCCATGGTGATGATCTACCACGACGTTTACGAAGACCTGACACCCGAGCGCATGGAAGAGATCGTGGATGCCTTCGCTGCTGGCAAGGGTGACACGATTGCCCCCGGCCCACAGATCGATCGCATGACGTCTGCTGCCATCGGCGGTCGCACCACATTGCTCGAGCAGCCGACAGCCAAGCGCGAAAAGTTCGTGCCGCCACCGTCGCCCGAGGCAGAAGCGGCACCCGCTGCTGCACCGGCAGCCAAGACTGAGCCCGACACTGCTGCAAAGCCCAAGGATGTGGCCGCCGAGAACGCGCCGGCCATCAAGGGCACCCCGAAGAAAGCCAAGGTCAGCCAGGCCAAGGCCGAAGCCGAACGCAAATCGGCCGATTCCGCGGCCAAGGCCACCGGTAAGCCGAACACTGCCATGCGCGAAGGTGCCACCGGCGCCGAGTCCCACGCCGAAGCTGTGGACGACGGCAAGGCGGTAGGCAAGAAGAAGGCCGCTGAGCCCGCAGAGGGCGGCGCATCGTCTTCGGTCAAGAAGTCAAAGCCCGTGGCAAAGGCCCCTGCGGCCAATCCCAGGGAAGTCACCCCGACCGCCGAGAAGGGGGGCGAACTGACGCCCTTGTTCGAGCGTCCCGAAGGCCCTGCTGATGATCTGAAGCTGATCTCGGGCGTCGGTCCGGTGATCGAGCGCAAACTCAATGCCCTGGGCATCACGCGCTATGACCAGGTCGCAAAGTTCAAGAAGGCCGACATTACCCGTGTCGACGAGGTCCTGAACTTCAAGGGTCGTATCGAGCGGGACGACTGGCTCAAGCAGGCCAAGGCACTGGCCAAGGGCGGCGCCGAGGAATATCGCAAGGTCTTCGGGAAGGACCCGCGCTAAATGACCATTGGTGGCATCGATTTTCGGGCTTTGACGATCGCGGACTACGCCGTTGGCGTGGTCTATGCGGTGCTGGGCACGTTCATCGTCACCGGTTTTGAAATGGTTCTCAATATCGCACTGCCCAGCTTCGTGGCTGCGGCGGTGGGGGCAGCGATCGGTATCGCTGCCTGGTTTGTCTTTTTGCTGAAGCGGAAAAGCTGATCATGCTCGCTGACAAGGATCGCATTTTCACCAATCTCTATGGCCACCACGATTGGCGGCTGGACGGCGCGCGCGAGCGCGGCTCTTGGGTTGGAACCAAGGAATTCATCGATTCCGGACGCGACTGGATCACCAATGAAGTCAAATCGTCCGGCCTGCGTGGCCGTGGCGGCGCCGGCTTCCCGACGGGCCTGAAATGGTCCTTCATGCCCAAGCAGTCCGACGGACGCCCGCATTACCTGCTGGTCAACGCCGACGAATCCGAGCCCGGCACCTGCAAGGACCGCGAAATCCTGCGCCACGATCCGCACCACCTGATCGAAGGCTGCCTTCTGGCCTGCCGCGCCATGGATGCGCATCTGGCCTTCATCTATGTGCGCGGCGAGTTCGTCCGTGAACGCCAGCGCCTGGAAGAGGCCGTTCAGGAAGCCTATGACGCCAAGCTGATCGGCAAGGACAATATCCACGGCTGGGACCTGGACATCATCGTCCATCACGGCGCCGGCGCCTACATCTGCGGCGAAGAAACCGCGCTGATGGAATCGCTGGAAGGCAAGAAGGGCCAGCCGCGCCTCAAGCCGCCTTTCCCGGCCGGCATGGGCGTCTATGGCAATCCGACCACCGTCAACAATGTCGAATCCATCGCCGTTGTGCCCGAAATCCTGCGCCGCTCGGGCGCCTGGTTCTCCTCCATCGGCCGCCCGAACAATGTCGGCACCAAGCTCTTCATGGTCTCGGGCCATGTGAACAAGCCGGCCACCTTCGAGGAAGCCCTGGGCGAAAGCTTCAAGGACATCATCGAAAAGCATTGCGGCGGCATTCGCGGCGGCTGGGACAATCTGCTCGCCGTCATCCCCGGCGGCGCTTCGTGCCCCGTCGTCAAGGGCGAGGACATGATGGACGCCATCATGGACTTCGACGGCATGCGCGAAAAGAAGTCGTCTTTTGGCACCGGCGGCATGATCATCATGGATAAGTCCACCGACATCATCAAAGCCATTTGGCGCATCTCGGCCTTTTTCAAGCACGAGAGCTGCGGCCAGTGCACGCCGTGCCGCGAAGGCACCGGCTGGATGATGCGCGTCATGGAACGCATGGTTCAGGGCCGCGCCCAGAAGCGCGAAATCGACATGCTGTTCGAAGTGACCAAGCAGATCGAAGGCCACACCATCTGTGCCCTTGGCGACGCGGCAGCTTGGCCGATCCAGGGCCTGATCCGCAACTTCCGCCCCACCATTGAGGCGCGGATCGAGCAATACACCTATTCATCCACCAGCGACGGCGCCGTTCCGTCGATCGCGGCGGAGTAAGAGACCATGGCAAATCTCAAAGTCGACGGGCAGCTCATCGAAGTCCCCGATCACTACACCCTGATGCAGGCTGCCGAGGCTGCCGGCGCTGAAATTCCGCGCTTTTGCTACCATGAGCGCCTGTCGGTCGCCGGCAATTGCCGCATGTGTCTGGTTGAGGTGAAGGGTGGCCCGCCAAAGCCGCAGGCGTCGTGCGCCATGTCGGTCAAGGATCTGCGTCCCGGCCCGAACGGCGAACCGCCCGAAATGTTCACCAACACGCCCATGGTCAAAAAGGCCCGCGAAGGCGTGATGGAATTCCTGCTGATCAACCACCCGCTCGATTGCCCGATCTGCGATCAGGGCGGCGAGTGCGATCTGCAGGATCAGGCCATGGCCTATGGCGTTTCCGGCTCGCGTTTCGCTGAAAACAAGCGCGCCGTCGAAGACAAATATATGGGCCCGCTGATCAAAACGGTGATGAACCGCTGCATTCACTGCACGCGCTGCGTTCGCTTCACCACCGAAGTCGCCGGCATTTCCGAACTGGGCCTCTTGGGTCGCGGCGAAGACGCCGAAATCACGCCTTATCTCGAGCGTGCGCTGACCAGCGAATTGCAGGGCAATGTCATCGACCTTTGCCCGGTCGGTGCGCTGACGTCCAAGCCCTACGCCTTCAACGCCCGCCCCTGGGAGCTCACCAAGACCGAATCCATCGACGTGATGGACGCTGTCGGTTCGGCCATCCGCGTCGATAGCCGTGGCCGCGAAGTCATGCGCGTTCTGCCGCGGATCAACGAGGCCATCAACGAAGAGTGGATCTCGGACAAGACCCGCTTCATCTGGGATGGTTTGAAGAGCCAGCGCCTGGACCGCCCCTATGTGCGCAAGTCGGGCAAGTTGCAGGCCGCCACCTGGGAAGAGGCACTCGCCGCGGTTGCCACCAAGGTTAAGAAGGCCGGCAGCAAGGTCGGCGCCATTGCCGGTGATCTCGCCGCTGTCGAGGAAATGTATGCCCTCAAGGGCCTGCTCGCCTCGATCGGTTCGGGCATGACTGATGTGCGCCCCGCCATGTCGGGCATCGATCCGTCCATGCCGCGCTCGGCCTATCTGTTCAACCCGACCATTGCCGGGATCGAGCAGGCCGACGCCATCCTCATCATCGGCGCCAACCCGCGCAAGGAAGCGTCGCTGATCAATGCGCGCATCCGCAAGACCTGGCGCGCCACCAACCTGCCCATCGCCGTCATCGGCGAGCAGGCTGATCTCACATACGCTTACGATTATCTCGGTTCAGGCTTCGAAACCCTGGCCGATCTTGCCGCTGGCAAGGGTGCCTTTGCCGAAACCCTCAAGAACGCCAAGCGCCCCCTGATCATTGTGGGCGAAGGCGCTGTTTCGCATGCCGATCTCGGCAAGCAGGCCGGCCGCGACACCATCGCACTCGCCGCCAAGCTCGCCACTGGCACCAATGTCGAAGGCGACTGGAACGGCTTTGCCCTGCTGCACAATGCGGCCAGCCGTGTGGGTGGGCTCGATATCGGTTTCGTGCCGCATGACGGCGGCGTCTGCTCGGCCGACCAGATCGCTCTGGCTGGCAAGGGTGAACTCGATGTTCTCTTCCTGCTCGGTGCCGACGAATACGACATGACCGCGATGGGCAAGGCCTTTGTGGTCTATATCGGCTCGCATGGCGACAAGGGCGCACACCGCGCCGACGTCATCCTGCCGGCCGCGACCTATACGGAAAAGTCCGGCACCTATGTGAACACCGAGGGGCGCGTGCAGGTCACCACCCGTGCCGTGTTCCCGCCGGGCGATGCCAGGGAAGACTGGGCCATCATTCGTGCCCTTTCGGGCGCCATCGGCAAGCCGCTGGCTTACAATTCGCTGGCCCAGCTCCGTGCCGCGCTCTATGCGGAGTTCCCGCATCTGGCGCGCATCGATGAAATCGCACCCGGCTCGGCAGCGGAAATCGCCAAGCTCGGCAAAGCCGCCATCAAGACCAAGTCTGCGCCCTTCGTGTCGCCGGTCGCAGACTTCTATCTCAGCAATCCGATTGCCCGCGCCTCGGCCACAATGGCTGAATGCGCCCAGATGGCCGCTGGTTTGCGGCAGGCGGCGGAGTAGGGGAGCACAATGGACTTTATTCTCTCCGCCCTCGATTATCTGCTGGGCATCCCGTTCCTTGGATGGGGTGAGCAGATCGGCTTTGTCTATAAAGCGCTCGCGCTGCTTGTTGGCCTGTTGATCTTCACCGCCTTCATCCTTCTGGGCGACCGCAAGGTCTGGGCCGCCGTGCAGATGCGCCGTGGTCCCAACGTTGTCGGCCCCTTTGGTCTGCTGCAATCCTTCGCCGACCTGATCAAGTTCGGTGTCAAGGAAGCGGTCATTCCCGCCGGCGCTGACAAGGTGCTCTTCCTGTTGGCGCCCCTGATTACCGCGACCCTGGCCTTGGCCGGCTGGGCCGTTGTGCCGGTGGACAATGGCTGGGCCATGGCCAATATCAATATCGGTATTCTCTACCTGCTCGGTATTTCCTCGCTTGGCGTCTATGGCGTCATCATCGGTGGCTGGGCCTCTAACTCGAAATACCCGTTTTTCGGTGCGCTGCGCGCCGCTGCCCAGATGGTGTCCTACGAAGTCTCCATCGGTCTCGTTATCATCACCGTGCTGCTCTGCGTCGGTTCGCTGAACCTCAATGACATCGTCATCGCCCAGTCTGAAATGGGCCTGGCCCATGCTCTGGGGGTGCCGTGGCTCTCGTTCCTGAACTGGTTCTGGTTGCCGCTTTTCCCGATGTTCGTAGTGTTCTACATTTCGGCTCTGGCTGAAACCAACCGCCCACCCTTCGACATGGTCGAAGGCGAATCCGAGCTGGTTGCCGGGTTCATGACCGAATACTCCTCGACGCCCTACCTGCTGTTCATGCTGGGCGAGTACATCGCCATTCTGCTCATGTGCGCCATGACCACCATCCTATTCCTGGGTGGTTGGGCAGCGCCGATTGACCTGCCGCCCTTTACCTGGATTCCGGGCGTCATCTGGTTCTTTATCAAGGTAAGTCTCGTCTTCTTCATGTTTGCCATGGCAAAGGCCATCGTGCCCCGCTATCGCTACGACCAGCTCATGCGGATCGGTTGGAAGCTGTTCCTGCCGCTCTCCCTGCTCATGGTCGTGATCGTCGCTTTTGTTCTCCAGCTCACCGGCTGGGGCTGGCACGGGGGTATCGCCTGATGCGCGCCGGACAACTGATCAACAAGCTGCTGCTGACCGAATTCGTCACGGCCTTCTTCCTGGCCATGCGTTATTTCTTCGGGGCGAAGCCAACCATCAACTATCCCTTCGAAAAGGGCGCCGTGTCGCCGCGCTTCCGGGGTGAACATGCGCTGCGCCGCTACCCCAATGGGGAAGAGCGCTGCATTGCCTGCAAGCTGTGCGAAGCCATCTGCCCGGCCCAGGCCATCACCATCGAGGCCGGCCCGCGTCAGAATGACGGTACCCGCCGGACCGTGCGCTACGACATCGACATGGTGAAGTGCATCTATTGCGGCTTCTGCCAGGAAGCCTGCCCGGTCGATGCCATCGTCGAAGGTCCGAATTTCGAGTTCGCAACAGAAACGCGCGAGGAACTCTACTTCTCCAAGGAGAAGCTCCTTGCCAATGGCGACCGGTGGGAGCGTGAAATCGCTGCCAATCTGGCCGCCGACGCGCCTTATCGCTGAGAGGGAAGAGCATGACCCTTCCGCTGTTCTTCTTCTACGTCTTCTCCGCCATTACCGTGGCGTCGGCCTTCATGGTCATATCCGCGCGCAATCCCGTGCATGCGGTGCTGTTCCTGATCCTGGCCTTCGTCAACGCAGCAGGTCTGTTCATGCTGGCCGGAGCCGAATTCCTCGCTCTGCTGTTGATCGTGGTCTATGTCGGCGCCGTGGCCGTGCTGTTCCTCTTCGTCGTGATGATGATCGACGTGGATTTTGCCGAGCTGAAATCTGGTTTGCTGTCTTATGCACCGATCGGCATGGTGGTCGGCGCTATCCTCTTTCTTGAACTTCTGCTGGTGGCCGGCAGCTTTGTGATTGCGCCCGATGTGGTGGGTGCCGGGGGGCTGCCGATCGACGCTACCATGGACAACACAAGGGCGCTCGGGCTGGTGCTCTACACGCGCTACGTCTTCCTGTTCCAGGGGGCTGCTGCAGTTCTGCTTGTCGCCATGATCGGCGCCATCGTGCTGACGCTGCGGCACCGGACGGGCATCAAACGGCAGAGCACCGCCTCGCAACTGGGTCGCAAGCCCAGCGAGACGGTTCGCAACGTCAAAGTCAAAAGCGGTCAGGGGCTATAGGGGGTTACTATGGGTCTGGAAATCGGGCTCGGTCATTACCTGACCGTAGCAGCAATCCTGTTCACGCTCGGCGTGTTCGGCATTTTCATCAACCGCAAGAACATCATCGTCATCCTGATGTCGGTGGAACTCATCCTGCTGGCGGTGAACCTCAACCTGGTGGCTTTCAGCGCGCATCTCAATGACCTTCAGGGTCAGGTCTTTGCGCTGATGATCCTGACCGTGGCTGCCGCCGAGGCCGCCATTGGTCTGGCGATCCTGGTTATCTTCTACCGCAACCGCGGGACGATCGCGGTTGAAGACGTCAATATGATGAAGGGCTAAGAGCACCGCTATGATCATTCAGGCGATTGTCTTCCTGCCCCTCATCGGGGCGCTTGTGGCCGGGTTGCTCGGCCGCACCATCGGCCACCGGCCATCCGAGTTCATCACCACCGGTCTGTTGCTCATCGCGGCCGTGCTGAGCTGGATCGTGTTCATCCCCGTTGCCTTTGGTGACGGCCTGGTCGGCGCCGTAGGCGATGGCCACGCGGCCGTGGTCAAGGTCGAGGTGATGCGTTGGATCCAGGTTGGTGACATGGATCTGCGCTGGATCCTGCGTGTCGACACGCTGACCGCCATCATGCTGGTCGTGGTCAACACCGTGTCCGCGCTCGTGCACCTCTATTCCATTGGCTACATGGAAGAAGATCCGCATCGCTCGCGCTTCTTCGCCTATCTCTCGCTCTTCACCTTCGCCATGCTGATGCTGGTGACCGCCGACAACTTCCTGCAGATGTTCTTCGGCTGGGAAGGCGTGGGGCTGGCCTCCTATCTGTTGATCGGCTTCTGGTACACCAAGCCCTCCGCCACGGCGGCGGCGATGAAGGCCTTCATCGTCAACCGTGTCGGTGACTTCGGCTTTGCCCTGGGCATTTTCGGCGCCTTCCTGGTGCTGGGCCACATCGATTTCGACGGGGCCTTCCACGCCGCCGACGAGTTCGCCGCCACCGGCCTGCCCGTAATCCAGTTCCTCTCCTGGCAGCTCGATGCCATGACGGTTATCTGCCTGCTGCTGTTCATGGGTGCCATGGGCAAGTCGGCGCAATTCCTGCTGCACACCTGGCTGCCGGACGCCATGGAAGGCCCGACCCCGGTGTCGGCGCTGATCCACGCCGCCACCATGGTGACGGCCGGAGTTTTCATGGTTGCGCGCCTGTCGCCGCTGTTCGAAACCTCGCCGATCGCCTTGACCGTCGTCATCGTCATCGGTGCCATCACCGCCTTCTTTGCGGCAACGGTTGGCCTCGTCCAGAACGATATCAAGCGCGTCATCGCCTATTCGACCTGTTCCCAGCTCGGCTACATGTTCGTGGCACTCGGCGTCGGGGCCTATTCGGCCGGTATCTTCCACCTGTTCACCCACGCCTTCTTCAAGGCCCTGCTGTTCCTGGGCGCCGGCTCGGTCATCCATGCGATGCACCATGAGCAGGACATGCGGAACATGGGCGGCCTGCGCAAGAAGATCCCCATCACCTACGCCATGATGATGATCGGCACACTGGCACTCACCGGTGTCGGCATTCCGGGCACCAATTTCGGTTTCGCCGGCTTCTTCTCCAAGGACGCTATCATCGAAAGCGCCTATGCGTTCGGCGGCAATGTCGGCTCGCTCGCCTTCTGGCTGCTGGTCGTGGCCGCGCTGTTCACCAGCTTCTATTCCTGGCGCCTGGTGCACCTGACCTTCCACGGTACCCCGCGCGAGGCGGCACATGGACATGATGACCATGCCCATGATGACCACGCCGATCATGGGCATCATGGTTCGGCCCATGACAATGCGCACGAGTCGCCCAATGTCATGCTGGTGCCGCTCTATGTGCTGGCCGTCGGCGCGGTGCTGGCCGGCGTGGTGTTCTACGGCATGTTCTTCCACGACGTGGAGCATATCGAGCACTTCTTCGCCGGATCGATCTATGTCGATCACCAGATCATCGAAGACGCCCATCATGTCCCGACCTGGGTCAAGTGGAGCGCGACCATCGCTATGATCATCGGCTTCGTTGCGGCCTGGTACATGTATATCCGCCGCCCGGACGTGCCCGGCAGGCTCGCGGCGACCAATCCGGGGCTCTACCAGTTCCTGCTCAACAAGTGGTACTTCGACGAGCTCTACAACACGATCTTCGTCAAGCCTGCGCTCTGGATCGGCAATGCGGTCTGGAAGGGCTTTGATGACTGGCTGGTCGACGGCAAGATTGCCGAAGGCTTGGGCCGTCGTGTCCAGAACGTCACGAGCTGGGTCGTCAAGCTCCAGTCCGGCTATCTCTACCACTATGCCTTCGCCATGCTCATCGGCATCGCGGCACTGTTGACCTGGGCCATCGCGGCCGGGGGACTGATCTGATGACCTTTGAGAACTCTATCCTCACCCTCCTGACCTGGCTGCCGGTTTTCGGCGCGGCAATCCTGCTGTTCACGCCCAAGACCGCGCTGAACGCCATCCGCTGGATCGCACTGGCCACCACCCTGGTTGTCTTCGTACTGTCCCTGGCCCTCTGGCAGGCCTTCGACGCCTCCAGCGCCGGCTTCCAGTTCGTGGTCAACATGCCCTGGATCGGTGACTCGATCGGCTACCGCGTCGGCGTCGACGGCATCTCGGTGCTCTTTGTCGTGCTGACCGCGCTGCTCATGCCCGCCGCTGTCCTGGCGAGCTGGGACGTCGAGACCCGCGTCAAGGAATACATGATCGTGTTCCTGGTGCTCGAAACGCTGATGATCGGCGTTTTCACCACGCTCGACCTGGCCATGTTCTATGTCTTCTTCGAAGGCACCCTGCTGCCGATGTTCCTCATCATCGGCATCTGGGGCGGCGCGGCCCGCATCCAGGCGGCCTACAAGTTCTTCTTCTACACCTTCATCGGCTCGGTGCTGATGTTGCTCGCCATGATGGGCATGTATTGGGACGCTGGCACCACCGATATCGTCCGCCTGCTTGGCCACGATTTCCCGGTCGGCATGCAGACCTGGCTCTGGCTGGCATTCTTTGCCTCGCTGGCGGTCAAGATGCCCATGTGGCCCTTCCATCGCTGGCTGCCTGAGGCCCACGTACAAGCACCGACAGCCGGCTCGGTCATCCTGGCCGCGATCCTGCTCAAGCTCGGCGGCTACGGCTTCCTGCGCTTTTCGCTACCCATGTTCCCCGATGCTTCGGCCCAGTTCGCCAACTTCGTCTTCCTGCTTTCGGTCGCGGCCATCATTCTGACCTCGCTGGTCGCTCTGGTGCAGACCGACATCAAGAAGCTGATTGCCTATTCGTCGGTGGCCCATATGGGTTTTGTCACCATGGGCATCTTTGCCGGCAATGCTCTGGGCATCCAGGGCGCCATGTTCCAGATGATCAGCCACGGCATCGTGTCCGGCGCGCTCTTCCTCTGCGTCGGCGTCATTTATGACCGCATGCACACCCGCGAGATCTCCGCCTATGGCGGCCTTGTCGAGCGCATGCCGCAATATGCCTTTGCCTTCATGGTCTTCACCATGGCCAATGTCGGCCTGCCGGGCACATCGGGATTCGTGGGTGAATTCCTCACCATGATCGGCGTTTTCCAGGTCAATACCTGGGTGGCCTTTGGTGCGGCCTTCGGCGTGATCTTCTCGGCCGGCTATGCCCTCTGGCTTTACCGCCGGGTGGTCTTTGGCGCCCTCACCAAGGACAGCCTCAAGGGCATTCTCGATCTCAACCTGCGCGAAAAGGTGGTGCTCTATCCGCTCATCGTGCTCACCGTGGTGTTCGGCTTCTATCCGGCCCCGATCCTCGATACGACCGCCGCCGCGGTCGACAATCTGGTCGCGCAATATTCGGCTGCCAATGGCCTTGATCCGGCCGTGGCCCAGGCCGATGCCCGCGCCCCCCTTGAATATGTCGCGCCTGCCGAAGGCGCGGCCCAGCCGGCCGACGACCACGCGGCCGAGCCCGCTGCGCATTAGGAGACTGACGTGAACTCTGACGTTACCGATTTCGCGAGCCTGGCTCCTGCCTATCCCGAAGTGCTTATGGCATTGGGCATTCTCGTGCTCTTGCTGGTCGGCGTGGTGATCAACAAGGAGCGCTCGGCGCTCGTGTCCTGGCTCGCCGTGGGCCTGCTGGCCGCCACCGGCCTGCTGGTCATGCTTCAGCCGACCGACGGCGTCATCTTCAATGGCCTCTTCATCGCCGACAGCTTCGGCCGGTTCATGAAGGTACTGGTCATTGGCGGCGCCGGCCTGGCCCTTATCCTTGCCATGTCCAATGCTGAGGAAAACGGCGTCCACAAGTACGAGTATTCCGTGCTGGCGCTGCTCGCCACGCTCGGCATGATGGTCATGGTGTCCGCCAACGACCTGATGAGCCTTTATGTCGGCCTCGAGCTGCAGTCGCTCTCGCTCTATGTCATGGCGGCGATCAAGCGCGATGACCCACGGGCTTCCGAGGCGGGCTTGAAGTATTTCGTGCTCGGCGCGCTGTCTTCGGGCCTGCTGCTCTACGGCGCCTCGCTGATCTATGGCTTCACCGGCCATACCAATCTGGGCGAGATCGTCATTGCCATCGCAAATGAAGGTCGCTCGGTCGGCCTGATCTTCGGCGTGGTGTTCCTGCTTGCTGGTGTTGCCTTCAAGATCTCGGCGGTGCCGTTCCACATGTGGACGCCCGACGTTTATGAAGGCGCACCCACACCGGTTACCGCCTTCTTTGCCATGGCGCCCAAGGTGGCGGCGATGACGCTGATGATCCGTCTGGTGATGGATACCTTCGCGCCCATCACCTCTGACTGGCAGCAGATCGTCATCTTCCTCTCGATTGCCTCCATGGTTCTGGCCGCCTTTGCCGCCATCGGCCAGCAGTCGCTCAAGCGCCTGATTGCCTATTCGTCCATCGGCCATGTCGGCTTTGCCCTTGTGGGCCTGTCTTCGGGTACCCAGGTCGGGGTGGAAGGCGTCGCCATCTATATGGCGATCTATGTGGCCATGACCGTGGGACTGTTTGCCTGCCTTCTTTCGTTCCGCACCGACACCGGCTATGTCGAAACCATCGATGATCTGGCTGGCGCAGCCCAGACCCGGCCCTTCGTGGCCGCCATCATGGCCATTCTCATGTTCTCGCTGATCGGCCTGCCGCCGCTTGCCGGGTTCTTTGCCAAGTGGCACGTATTCCTGGCCGCTATCGAAGCCAACCTCTACGTGCTTTCGGTGATCGGCGTGCTCGCCTCGGCCGTCAGCGCCTTCTACTATCTGCGCGTGGTCAAGGTGATGTTCTTCGACGCACCGATCAAGCAGTTTGCCGCTGTCCCCGGAGAGCTGAACATCATCATGGCGGCCTCCGGCTTCCTGGTTGTCACCTACTACTTCACGGTCGGCAATCCGCTCGCCTCCTGGGCGCAGACAGCTGCCGGAAGCCTGTTCTAGTGCATCGGTCCGAAAAGTGGTTGCCGGTTTTCGGTCAGCCGATGCATCATATTTCACCTGGATCACACCGGACATGCCCGTCGGGGCATGTGGTGATCTAGGTGGCAAGGTTCGCCTTGGGTGCAAAAGCCCGTGACGCCGGATACCGGCTTGCGGGCTTTGACTCCATCGGCTCAACCAATAGCGAGGCGTTGGCCTCGGCCGCCGCAGGCGATCCCGGCGGCATCTGGTTTGCCGCTCTGCAACAGACGGCCGGCCGTGGCCGCCGGGGTAGGGAATGGCACAGCCCCCACGGCAATCTGGCCGCCAGCCTCCTGGTTGTGCCTGATGCTTCGCCTGACACCATCGCCACGCTGGGTTTTGTGGCTGGCGTGGCGCTCAACGCCGGTCTCTCCGCTATTCTGCCGGGCGGCATGGTCCGCATCGGCATTGATGGGGCCGACGGCGCCGATGGCCGGTCGCGCATTGCGCTCAAATGGCCCAACGACGTTCTGGCGGACGGTGCCAAATTGGCCGGCATCCTGCTCGAAACCACCAAGACAGCCGATGGACGCCAGGCCGTCATCATCGGCATTGGCGTCAATGTGGTTGCGGCGCCCGAAGGGGTGCCTTATCCAGCAACCTCGCTGCAGGCCCTGGGCGTCGCGCGCTCGGCAGAAGACGTGTTCGAGGCCCTGTCCGACGCCTGGGTGGACGCTTTCAGCCTCTGGAACGATGGTCAGGGCGTCGGCGCGGTTCTCACCCGCTGGCGGGGTGCAGCGGCAGGCATAGGCGCACCGGTGGCCATCAGCCAGGACGGCGTGGTGCGCCGGGGCATTTTTGAAACCATCGACTCCTCGGGTCGGTTGATCATTCGCGACGATGACGGCGCGCGGCATCCGATCACGGCAGGCGATGTGCATTTTGGGGCAACGGCCAGCGCCCGAAGCTGACCACAACATAAACGGCAGGGCGGCCGGCGACCTTGAGATCGTCCGGCGTTCTGCCAGATAAAGGAAAAATACCCATGGCTAAGAACCAAAGGGATGAACTCGTCTTTGTGCCGCTTGGCGGCGTTGGCGAAATCGGCATGAACATGGCCGCCTATGGCTTCGGCCCAGCCCATCGCCGCAAGTGGATCGTGGTCGATTGCGGGGTCAGCTTCGGCGGTCCCGATCTGCCCGGCATCGAACTGATCATGGCCAATCCCGAATTTCTCGAGGAGAACGCCGACGATGTGCTGGCGCTGATCCTCACCCACAGCCACGAAGACCATTACGGCGCCGTGCTCGACCTCTGGCCGGTCTTTGACAAGCCGGTCTATGCGACCCCCTTTACGGCCGCCATGCTCGCCGCCAAGCGGGCAGGGGATGGGATCGTTGAAAATGTCGATGTGACCATCATGCAGCCGGGCAAACCGTTCGACGTCGGCCCGTTCACCATCGAGCCGATCAATGTTGCGCACTCGATCCCGGAATCGAACGCCATCCTGATCACCACGCCAATTGGCCGCGCTCTGCATACCGGCGACTGGAAGCTCGATCCGACCCCGGTGATCAGCGCACCAACCAATTTTGATCGCCTCAAGAAGATTGGCGAGGACACCTCTACACCGTTGGCCCTGATCTGCGATTCAACCAACGCCACCAAGGAAGGCGAAAGCCCGAGCGAGCAGGAAGTCGGCGACAATCTCGCCAAGCTCATCGCCGATGCACCGCACCGCGTCGCCGTCACCACCTTCGCTTCAAATGTCGGACGCGTGGTCTCCATCGTTCGCGCTGCCCACAAGGCCGGCCGCGAAGTGGTCCTCTCGGGTCGCTCGCTGCACCGCATCATGGGCATTGCCCGCGAACTGGGCATGCTCGAAGGCCTGCCGACGCTGCACGACCAGGATGCCTATAAGTCCATTCCGCGCGACAAGTGTGTGCTGATCTGTACCGGTAGCCAGGGCGAGGCCCGTGCCGCCATTGCCCGTATCGCCCGCGGCGATCATCCGGTGATCGACCTCAATGCCGGCGACCGCATGATCTTCTCGTCCTGGGCCATTCCGGGCAATGAGCGCGAAGTCATCGACATTCAGAACCTGCTGATCGACAAGGGCGTCGAACTCATCACCGCCAATGACGCACTTGTTCATGTCACCGGCCACCCCCGGCGCGGCGAACTGCAAAAGCTCTATTCCTGGGTCAAGCCCGAGGTTCTGGTGCCTGTTCACGGCGAATCGGTACATCTGCAGGCGCACGCCAAGCTCGGCCGCGAAGAAGGCATTCCCAATGTCTGCGAGGCCCGCAATGGCGATATGGTCCGGCTCTTCCCCGAGCCCATGGCCTATCCGGCCGAAGTGCGCACCGGCGAACTCTATCTCGATGGCCTGGTGCTCTGCACCCCCGAGGAAAGCGGCGTAAAGGGCCGCCGCCGCCTGTCCTTTGGCGGCATGGTCATTGTCAGCCTCTGCGTCAATGGCGGTGGCCAGGTCGTCTCCGGCCCCGATCTGGTCGTCGAAGGCCTGCCCGAAACCGACGAAGAATCGGTCACCGACCTCATCGAAGACACCATCACCGGCGTCATCAAGTCGATGCCCGCCAAGCGCCGCAGCGACACCGAAGTGCTCAACTCCGCCCTGTTCAAGGCCATCCGCAACGAGGTCAACGCCTTCTGGGGCCGCAAGCCCAACGTCTCGGTCTTCGTGCATCGGGTCTGATGTCACGCGCAGAGGCAAATCATCCAGCTTGTTCGTCACCCCACCCTCATTCCCTCCCCATCGAGGGGAGGGAGGCGCAGGTTGCGATGCCGGTGTTCATCGTCTCCCCCCTTCTGGAGAGGCTAGCGAAGCTGGACGCCTGGCGTCCTTAGCGTAGGGGTGGGGGTGACAGCGGATCTTATGCGAGATTCCCGCCGCGACACCGCGCCACTTCCCACTGACCCCAATTCCGCGTTAGGTAGCCCCATGCAAATCGGATCCCTCATCGCCGTCTATTTCGTGGTCTGGTGGCTCACTTTTGTGGCCGTCCTGCCCATTGGCAGTCACAGCCACCATGAAAAGGGGGCTGAAATCGTCGCGGGTTCCGATCCCGGCGCGCCGGTTGCCCCGCGCCTGATCTCGAAGATGCTGATCACCACTGCGCTGGCGGCCCTGTTTACCGCCCTGCTGCTGTGGGGCCTCAGCAACGAAACCCTGCAGGCCTACTGGAACCGCTGAGGTCTCGTGCACTTCGTGGGTGGAGAAGCATCGCTTCTCCTGGCGCTGCGCCGTGTATTCCTCTCTCCTTTCGGGGGAGATGGCTGGAGCGAAGCGTAGGTCGGTAAGGGGCCGCTTCCACAATTATAGCTGTTGCTGGGCGCGTCCCTGTCTGTCTCCGCGGTCGCGGAAAATGGGCCCACTCAACGCAATGGTGCCGACACTACTTCTTTGCCACCGCGTGCATATGGGCCAGCCCAAGCGCGGCTACGATGTCCGCCTCATTGGCCGATGCGAGGGTCATGGTCGTCCAGCCTTGGCGTCCCCAGCCATTGTCGATGGCCCGGAATATCTCCGGCGCGACCATGCACTTCAATTCCTGCTCTTCTGGCGTGAATTTGATATTGGCGCTCCGGCCGTCGGCCGCCAGAGTCGCAAAGGTGCGTTTCACCTTGAACGCGACCCTGTCGAAATGCGGCGCGGAGGTCGTCCCCGGCAGACTCAACGCAATTCGCGTGAATGTTGCGGCATCGACCATAGTAAATTGTTCCTCAAACAAAAAAGCAGGGCACAAGGCCCTGCTGGAATGAGTTTGTTCGACAATACGTTGGTCTTAGGCGCGCTACGAAGCGGCTGCCAACGCTCCTCCCTTGACGTTGTCGACGTCCGGCGGTTTGGGCCACCTTTGTTTTATTGGGGCGGACCCTAACAACAGAAAATCGCTCTGCCAAGTAGATTCTGCATAGCTTGCATGCTTGCATCGAATGGACGGTTGCGATTTGAGTGTGCATCAACAAATCCTGCGAGTCGACGTGAGCATGTTCCGGAAAAGTGGTTGCCGGTTTTCCGACAAGAACATGCTCCAATAAGCCCTTTTGTCGGAGTTCCCATGCGCCTTTCCCGCTATTTTCTGCCGGTGCTTCGTGATGTGCCCAAGGAAGCCGAGATCGTTTCGCACCGCCTGATGCTGCGCGCCGGCATGATCCGCCAGCAGGCCTCCGGCCTCTATTCCTGGCTGCCGCTCGGCTACAAGGTGCTGATGAAGGTGCAGAAGATCATCGAGGAGGAGCAGAATCGCTCCGGCGCGATTGAGCTGCTCATGCCCACCATCCAGTCCGCCGATCTCTGGCGCGAATCGGGGCGCTACGACGCCTATGGCAAGGAGATGCTGCGCATTGAGGACCGGCACGAGCGCGAATTCCTCTATGGTCCCACCAATGAGGAGATGATCACCGACATCTTCCGCACCTATGTGAAGTCCTACAAGGACCTGCCGCTTAATCTCTACCACATCCAGTGGAAGTTCCGCGACGAGGTGCGCCCGCGCTTTGGCACCATGCGCTCCCGCGAATTCCTCATGAAGGATGCCTACAGTTTCGACCTGACCAAGGAAGACGCGGTCAAGGCCTATGAGCGTATGTTTGTGGCCTATCTGCGCACCTATGCCCGCATGGGCCTGACCGCCATCCCCATGCGCGCCGATACCGGCCCCATCGGCGGCGATCTCAGCCATGAATGGATCATCCTGGCCGAAACCGGCGAAAGCCAGGTCTTCTGCCACCGCGACCTGCTCGACAAGCCCATTCCCGGCCAGGACACCGATTTCATGGGCGACCTCAAGCCCATCTTCAACGACTGGACCTCGCTCTACGCCGCCACCGAGGAAATGGTCGACCAGGGCGAATACGAAGCCGCCGTGCCCGAGGACAAGCGCGTTTCCGCCCGCGGCATCGAGGTTGGACACATCTTCTATTTCGGCACCAAATATTCCGAGCCCATGAAGGCCAGCGTCACCGGCCAGGATGGCAAGGAAACCATCGTGCATATGGGCTCCTACGGCATCGGCCTGACCCGCGTCGTGCCGGCCATCATCGAGGCCAGCCACGACGAAAACGGCATCATCTGGCCGGTTTCGGTCGCGCCCTTCGAGGCCGTCCTGATCAATCTCAAGGCCGGCGATGCCGACACCGACGCGGCCTGCGACAAGCTCTATGCCGAGCTGACCGCCGCCGGTCTCGACATGCTCTATGACGATCGCGACCAGCCGGCCGGCTCCAAATTCGCCACCGCTGACCTGGTCGGCATTCCCTATCAGCTCATCCTGGGGCCGCGTGGCCTTAAATCGGGCGAAGTTGAAATCAAGCATCGCAAGACCGGCGAGCGCGAATCGCTGCCGCTCACCGAGGCGGTCGCGCGTCTCAAGGGCCTGATCGAACCCCAACGGATGACCGACATTTGACCGACAGCGCGCCAATGCCGAGGGGAGGCCGGGCAACCCGGCCATTCGCCCGCTTCGAATGGTTGATCGCCGGGCGCTATCTGCGCGCCCGCCGCAAGGAAGCCTTCATCTCGGTCATTGCCAGCCTCACCATGGTCGGCGTGGCCATTGGCGTGGCGACCCTCATCGTCGTCATGTCGGTGATGAATGGTTTCCGCGGCGAACTGCTCGATAAGATCTTGGGCCTGAACGGTCATTTCACCGCCCATCCCATCGAGAGCCAGTTCACCGACTACAAGGAAACCGTGGCCGCCCTTGAGCAGGTCGATGGCGTTTCCTTCGCCGTATATTTCGTCGAAGGCCAGGTGCTGGCTTCCGGCCGCGGCTCGTCCACCGGCGTTTCCGTGCGCGGCATGGATGAGGAAAATCTCAAAAAGCTCGATCTGCTCTACAACTCGGCAGAGCAGGGCGGCTTCGACCAGTGGGACGGCAGCCGGGGCGTCGCCATCGGCTATCGCTTGGCCCAGACGCTGGGCCTCGGCATCGGTGATCAGGTGCAGATCATCAATCCAGATGGCGCCATGACGCCCTTCGGCTCGACCCCGCAGATCCGCTCTTACCCGGTCAACGCCATCTACAATCTGGGCATGGTCGAGTTCGACAGCTTCTTCATGTACATGCCGCTCGAGGCCGCGCAGGACTATTTCCGCATGGTCGACGAGGTCCTCAAGCCCGGCATGGAACGGCTCGATCCGCTCGCCAGCGACGCCGAAATCGACGCCGCCTATGAACGCGTTCCCCGCGCCACGGCCGTCGAAGTGTTCATAGACGATCCCGATGAAGTGTCCCTGATGCGCCAGCGTCTGCAATCGGCGCCGGACGTCCGCCCGCTGGTCCTGACCGACTGGCAGCAGCGCAACGAAACCTTCTTCTCGGCCCTTCAGGTCGAGCGCGTGGTGATGTTCACCATTCTATCCATGATCATCCTCGTGGCCGCCTTCAACATCATCTCCAGCCTCATCATGCTGGTGAAGGACAAGGGTGCCGACATCGCCGTGCTGCGCACCATGGGCGCGACCCGTGGCGCCATCATGCGCATTTTCTCCATCACCGGCACCGCCATCGGCGTCATTGGTACGCTGGTGGGAACTGTTGTCGGCCTGATTGTCGCCGCCAATGCCGAGGCCTTGCGTGCGTCAATCTCCAATCTGCTCGGGGTGACCCTGTTCCCGCCCGAAGTCTTCTTCCTCTCCTCGCTCCCCAGCCGCACTGACCCCATGGAGGTCACCGTGGTGGTCTGCATGGCCCTGGGCCTGAGCTTCCTGGCCACGCTCTATCCCGCCTGGCGGGCCGCGCAATATGACCCGGTCGAGGCCCTGCGTTATGAGTAAACCCCATCTCAAGCTCTCCGGCGTCCATCGCCACTATGGCGAAGGCGAGCGCCTCGTTCGCGTGCTGGAAGCCGCCGATCTGACCGTCGAAAGCGGCGAACTGGTCGCGCTCGTCGCGCCGTCGGGCGCCGGCAAGTCCACGCTGCTGCATCTCTGCGGCTTGCTCGAATCCCCCCAGGGCGGCGAGATCGAGATCATCGGCCAGCCCACCAGCCAGCTTGGTGACCGGGCCCGCACCCAGCTCCGGCGCTCGACCGTCGGCTATGTCTACCAGTTCCACCACCTGCTGCCCGAGTTCACCGCGCTCGAAAATGTGGTTATGCCGCAGCTCATTGCCGGTCATGACCAGAACAAGGCCGAGGCCAGGGCCATGGAACTGCTCGACCTGCTCGGCGTAGCACCCCGCGCGGCCCATCGCCCCGCCGAATTGTCCGGAGGTGAACAGCAGCGCATTGCCATCGCCCGTGCCGCCGCCAATCATCCCCGCGTTATCCTGGCCGACGAGCCGACCGGCAATCTTGATCCCGAAACCAGCGACCTGGTGTTCGAGGCCCTCAAGGATCTGATCAAGAACGAAGGCGCTGCCGCCCTCATCGCCACCCACAATCACGACCTCGCCCGCCGCGCCGACCGCATTGTCACGCTCAAGGGCGGCCTGGTGGTGCCGCACAGTCTTTGAAGCTTGCCGCAGGGCAAGCGCATAAAGAAACGAACTGGTGACCTCGCAGGCGGTTCGCGCAGCGAACGCTTGGCTCCAATGGGGCCGGGACAATTGAGACGACCGCAAGGGTTATCTTCGTTTGGCACGATACCAATCCAAATACCGCGCCGACCTCCCCTTGATGGGGAGGTCGCGTAGCTTAGCCGGCAGGCATAGCGAAGCTGGGAAGGGGTGTGCCTTCTGTTTGAAAAGATATCCCCGCCTGCAAAACCTCCCCCATACTCCTCCCCATCACTCCCGCGTCGGACGGACTGCAGCGAACTTTTGCGGGGGGAGCCGGTTGGGTGCTGGGTCGCTCCAGAGCCTGCCTGCTGGTTGGGCCACCTTGCGACGAGCGATCAATAGGGGCCACGACAGCAGGAGAAACCCGGTGTTCCGAGGCGGCGACGTCTCTATTTATCTAAGTTTACTGAGACGCACGCGCCTCGGAACACGTCCACATCTGCAACCGGGGTCGTCAGCGTCACCCGGATCTTCGGCACGTCCCGAATCTTAACACCCGCCAAACACCTCCTAACGAAATCCTAACCAATTAACCGCTGTCCCCGGTTTCACCGCTGTTCCTGTCTGGACGAGAACAAAAAGAGAATATACAAGAACATTACAGAAACACGGGAGACCAGAATGCTCGATTTTGTCAAAGACCTCGCCGCTTTCGTTACCCTGGGCGCCTTCACCATCGGCTCGCTGACCTGGATGGATATCATCACCCACATCGTGTGATCGGCTGTGGATTGACGCAACGGCGGTTTGACCCCGGCCAAGCCGTGCCGCAGGGTCAGATCAGGAGATGCATATGCGCGGCCCTGGCTTCATTCACCTTCACGTTCATTCCGCCTTTTCGCTGCTCGAAGGGGCATTGCAGCTTGAGACCATTCTCAAGCTGGCCGCTGAAGACGAACAGCCGGCTCTCGGCATCGCCGACACCAACAATCTCTTCGGCGCTTTGGAGTTCTCCGAGAAAGCGGCCAAGAAGGGCATTCAGCCCCTGATTGGCGTCGAACTTGCCGTCGATTTTGCCGCCGCCGAAGAACGGGTCAGCGAACGTGGGCATATCGCCTGGACCGGCAAGTCCAGCATCGTCCTGATGGCGCAATCCGAAACAGGCTTTTCCAATCTCTCGCGCCTGGTCTCGCGCGCCTATCTTGAGGGCGAGGACGGCCTGGCCCGGGCGAGTCTGGACTGGATGACACGCGAAAGCCTTTCGGGCCTCATCTGCCTCTCCGGCGGGCCCGAAGGCGGCATCGACATGGCCTTTGCCAACGGACAGGACGCCAACGCAACCCGCCGGCTGGACCGTCTGGCCGATCTGTTCGGCGATCGCTTCTATATCGAATTGCAGCGTCACGGCCGGCCCATGGAGACGACGGTCGAGCCGCGTCTGGTCGACTACGCCTATCGCAAGGGCATCCCGCTGGTCGCCACCAACGAACCCTTCTTCAAGACCGAGAAGGAATATGAGGCCCACGACGCGCTGCTGGCCATCGCTGGCAGTTCCGTGCTCGCCCAGACCGAGCGGCGCAAGCTCAACGACCAGTATTATTTCAAGACCCGCGCTGAGATGGTCGAGCTGTTCTCCGACCTGCCCGAGGCCCTCGATTCGACCATCGAGATCGCCAGGCGCGTGGCGTTCCGTCCGCGCACCCGCGGGCCGATCCTGCCCAAATTCGCCGCCGGCTCGCACGCTACCGAAGACGAAGTGGTTGCCGCCGAGGCCGCCGCCCTGCGCAAGATCGCGGTCGAGGGTCTAGACAAGCGCCTCGAAATCGTCGGCCTGGCACCGGGCAAGGAAGAGAAGGAATATCGCGAGCGGCTCGATTTCGAGCTGGGTATCATCGAGAAGATGAAATTCCCCGGCTACTTCCTGATCGTGGCCGACTTCATTCAATGGGCCAAGGCCCACAATATCCCGGTCGGGCCGGGGCGCGGCTCGGGCGCCGGCTCCCTGGTGGCCTATGCCACCACCATCACCGACCTCGATCCCCTGCGCTACAATCTGCTGTTCGAGCGCTTCCTCAATCCCGAACGCGTCTCGATGCCCGACTTCGATATCGACTTCTGCCAGGATCGGCGTGAGGAAGTCATCGACTACGTGCAGGACAAATACGGATCCAGCCAGGTCGCCCAGATCATCACCTTCGGAACGTTGCAGGCCCGCGCCGTGCTGCGCGACGTCGGCCGCGTGCTGCAGATGCCCTATGGCCAGGTCGACCGCATCTGCAAGCTCGTGCCTGCCAACCCGGCCGATCCCTGGTCCATCGAGCGCACCATGAAAGAGGTGCCCCAGTTCAAGCAGATGGCCGATGAGGACGAGACGGTCGGGCAATTGGTCGAGATCGCCAAGGCTCTCGAAGGCCTGTTCCGCCACGCCTCGACCCATGCCGCCGGTATTGTCATCGGCGACCGGCCCCTCCAGGAACTGCTGCCGCTGTACCGCGATCCGCGCTCCGACATGCCGGTTACCCAATACAACCTGAAATGGGTCGAGCCGGCTGGCCTCGTCAAGTTCGATTTTCTGGGCCTCAAGACCCTGACTACCATCCGCTATGCCGTGGACATGGTGAAGCAGCGGGGCGTCGAGCTCGATATCGACGCCATCGATATCGAGGACGCAGCCACCTACAAGCTGTATGCGCGGGGCGACACCTACGGCATCTTCCAGTTTGAAAGTGCGGGCATGCGCCGGGCACTGATGGATCTCAAGCCCGACCGCATCGAAGACCTGATCGCCATGAACGCGCTCTATCGGCCAGGCCCGATGGACAATATTCCCAGCTTCATCAACCGCAAGCACGGCACCGAGGAGGTTGTTTACCCCCATCCAGCGCTGTCCGAAGTGCTGGACGAGACCTATGGCATCATCGTCTATCAGGAGCAGGTGATGCAGATCGCCCAGCTTCTCTCGGGCTACTCGCTCGGCGAGGCCGACATGCTGCGCCGCGCCATGGGCAAGAAGATCAAGGCGGAGATGGATAACCAGCGCATCCGCTTCCGCGAGGGCGCGGGGCCCAACGGGGTGAGTGCGGCGCTCGCCGACGAAATCTTCGACCTGTTGGCCAAGTTCGCCAATTACGGCTTCAACAAGAGCCACGCTGCTGCCTACGCCTGGGTCAGCTACCAGACTGCTTATCTCAAGGAGCATTTCCCGCACGAATTTTATGCGGCCTCAATGACCCTCGATATGGCCCAGACCGACAAGCTCTCCGACTTCCGGCGCGAGGCCGGCAAGAAGGGCATTGAGGTGGTCCCGCCCTGCGTCAACCAGTCCGAGGTGGTGTTTTCGGTCAAGGATGACCGGGTCCATTACGGCCTCTCGGCGGTCAAGGGCGTCGGCAGGGCCATGGCCGAGCACATTGTGGAAGTGCGCGGCGACCAGCCTTTCAAGGATCTGGGGGACTTTGCCCGCCGCGTAGATCCGCGCGTGCTCAATAAGCGCACGCTCGAAACCCTGGTCAATGCGGGTGCATTCGATTGTCTCGTTCCGCGCCGGGAAATTGCCTTTGCCGCAGTCGAATCCGTCATCGGCACGGCTCAGGCCCTCACGGCCGATCGCAGCTCCGGCCAGGTCTCGCTGTTTGGTGGCGTGGAGGAAGAGCCATTCCGCCTGCCGACCGGGGTTGCGGTCTGGAATTCAACCGAACGGGCCGATCGCGAACTGGCGGCCATCGGCTTCCATCTTTCAGCCCATCCGCTCGACGCCTATGCCGACTTGTTCGAAAAGCTTCGCGTCCAACGCTGGAGCGACTTTGAACGCGCCGTGAAGGACGGGGCCGGGGCAGGGCGCCTCGCTGGCACGATTTCCTCGCGAAACGACAGGCGAACACGTAAGGGCACGCCGATGATGATCCTGACCCTGTCGGATCAGAGCGGCACCTATGAGTGCATTGCCTTTTCCGAGCAGATCAACGAGTTCGGCGCTATCCTGCAGCCAGGCAATTCGGTCATTCTGCAGGTCGGGGCCGATGAGCGTGCCGAAGGCATCAGCGTGCGCCTTATGTCCGCTGAACCCATTGAAGGCATGGCCGAGCGGATCGACCGGCAATTGACCGTATTCCTTGCCGATCCTCAGGCCCTGGGCCCGACCAGCGCGCAACTCAAGCGCGGCGGCAATGGCACGGTCAATTTCGTGGTGATCCGGGATGGGGGGGCGCGCGAATACGAGATCGAACTGCCCGGCAAGTACAACGTCACGGCCGAAGTCGCCGGCGGCATCAAGGCGCTTGAAGGTGTGACCGATGTTCGCTTCGCGTAAACGAAAACGCGGGGGAGGCGAGCCTTTGGGGGCCCTTCCTCCCTCGCTCAGGGGTTCTCACCCTTGTCCCCGCGTCTGGGCGCGGGTCTATGGTTAATCAATACCACATCGGCGCCGCCGGTTGCTTGAAATTGTCGTGAATGCCGCAGGCGCCCGCTTTGCCTGCTGTTCTGGGTTGCTTCTCGCACCGCCTTGGCATATAGCAGCCACGCGTTCGGCACGGGTCGAACGTGATTTCACACACGAAGCAGGCTTTTCCCTTGCGGAAAATCCAACCGGTGGCGGGTTCCGCTGCAAGGCTTCGTGGAGGCATCAACCGGTAAAGGAGCAGCCCATCATGGCACTGCCAGAATTCTCCATGCGTCAGCTTCTCGAAGCTGGCGTGCACTTCGGCCACCAGAAGCATCGCTGGAACCCGAAGATGGAACGCTACATTTTCGGCGTTCGCAACGACATTCACATTCTCGATCTGAGCCAGACCGTGCCGGCCCTCAGCCGCGCCCTGCAGCTCGTATCCGACACCGTGGCTGATGGCGGCCGCGTTCTCTTCGTCGGCACAAAGCGCCAGGCCGCCCCGCTGGTGGCTGACGCGGCCAAGCAGTCGGCCCAGTACTACGTCAACTCCCGTTGGCTCGGCGGTACGCTGACCAACTGGCAGACCATCTCCAACTCGATCGCCCGCCTGCGCGAGCTCGAGTCGATGAGCGAGGCCGACCTGGCCCTGCGCACCAAGAAGGAACGCCTGATGATGTCCCGCGAGCAGGAGCGTCTTGAGCGCGACCTGGGCGGCATCAAGGACATGGGCAACCTGCCAAACCTCTTGTTCGTGATCGACACCAACAAGGAAGAGAACGCAATCAAGGAAGCCCGTCGCCTGGGCATCCCGGTCGTCGCCATCGTCGACACCAATTGCGATCCCGATATCGTTGACTACGCCATCCCCGGCAATGACGACGCCAGCCGCGCTCTTGAGCTCTATGTCTCGCTGATCTCGCGTGCTGCCATCGACGGCATCGGCCGCTCTTCGAGCGCGCTCGGCGCCGATCTGGGCTCGGCTGCCGAGGCGCCCGCCGAGGACCTGCCGGCCGAAGGCGACGCAACCGTCAACTAATCTTCGTGCAGGCGTGCCTTCCTGTGGGAGGCACGCTCCGCCCGATTCCGGGCAAGTACCCACTCGAATAAGCCGCCCCGCGAGGGGCCGCCAAGAGGTGAACCCATGGAAATCACTGCTGCAATGGTCAAGCAGCTCCGCGACTCGACAGGTGTCGGGATGATGGACTGCAAGAAGGCCCTGGCTGAAACCAATGGCGATATGGACGCAGCAATTGACTGGCTGCGCACCCGTGGCCTGGCAAAGGCCGCCAAGAAGGCCGACCGCGTCGCTGCTGAAGGTCTGGTCGGCGTCATCACTGCCGGCACCAAGGCCGCTGCCGTTGAAGTCAACTCTGAAACCGACTTCGTTGCCCGCAACGAGCAGTTCCAGAACATCGTCGAAGCTGTCTCCAAGCTGGCGCTCGATGCTGATGGCGATGTCGTCAAGCTCGGTGAAATGCCGTTCCCCGGCACCGGCCACTCGGTTTCCGCTGAACTGACCGAAGCCATCGCCAAGATCGGCGAGAACATGAACCTGCGCCGCACCGAGACCGTTTCGGTCACCGACGGTGTGGTCGAAAGCTACGTCCACAATGCTGTTAAGCCCGGAATGGGCAAGATCGGTATTCTGGTTGCCCTCGAATCGACCGGCGATAAGGCGTCTCTGTCGGCTCTTGGCAAGCAGCTTGCCATGCACATCGCGGCTGCCCAGCCTCAGGCCATCTCGCCCGACGAGCTGGATCAGGAAGTTGTCGCCCGTGAGCGCGCCATCATCCTTGAGCAGGTCAAGGAAAGTGGCAAGCCTGCTGACATCGCCGAAAAGATGGTTGAAGGCCGCATGCGCAAGTACTTCGAAGAAGTGACCTTGCTCAGCCAAGTTTTTGTCATCGACGGTGAAACCAAGGTTGGCGACGCGATCAAGAACGCCGAGAAGGACGCTGGCGCCCCGATCAAGCTCACCAAGTTCGTGCGCTATGCTTTGGGCGAAGGTATCGAGAAGGTCGAAAGCGACTTTGCCGCAGAAGTCGCGGCTACTGCTGGCACCAAATAAGCCAGACCAATTTGGGGGAATGGGCGATTTCGCCCGTTCCCACGCTCTCCGGATAGGCCGCTTTTCTGGATTGAGCTATTCCACTTCAAATTACTTCAGCATGCAGCCTTGGCTTCATTTGCCGGGCAATTTGCCATAGGGTTTGCCGGGTCCGCCGGAATCGGTGGCCCGCTCATCAAAGATCAAGGGGTCCCCACCAATGCCATCCGCACATAAGCGCATCTTGCTCAAGGTATCGGGTGAAGCGCTGGCGGGAGACAATTCCTTTGGCATTGAACCGCCATACCTGCAGCGCATTGCCGGCCAGATTGCTGACGTGGCACGCACCGGCGTTGAGGTTGCCATTGTGGTGGGCGGGGGCAATATTTTCCGAGGCATGGCCGGTGCGGCTGATGGCACCGACCGCGTGACCGCCGACCTGATGGGCATGCTGGGCACCATGATCAACGCCTTGGCCCTGAGCAATGCCATCACCCGCCACGGCGTCAAATCCAAGCCGTTCAGTGCAGCAACCATGCCTTCTGTTGCAGATACTTTTACCGCGCGCGACGCCAAGCTGGCGCTCGAAGAAGGCTTTGTCGTTGTCCTGGGCGGCGGAACGGGGAATCCGTTCTTCACAACCGATACCGCAGCGACCCTGCGTGCCATCGAGCTTGAATGCGACATGGTGCTCAAGGGGACCAAGGTCGACGGGGTCTATTCGGCCGACCCGATGAAAGACCCGACCGCAACCCGCTACACACAGATTAGCTATGACGACGTGATCCATCAAAACCTGAAGGTGATGGATACCGCTGCATTCGCACTTGCCCGCGACAACGCCATGCCGATAATCGTATATGCATTGGACGACAAGGCAGGCCTTGCTGGTGTATTGGAGGGCAAGGGCCTGTCTACGCGCGTGGGCAATCCGCTCTAGACACCTGCTTGCAGGTGCCGTCGGCCCCGCACTATGGGTGTTGATGAACCCGATGAACGCCAGAGAACGGGCACAAGACCCGGGCCGGCAATGGACTGGAAGGAAACAGCAATGGCCTCGAGCTACGATCTCAACGACCTCAAGACGCGTATGCAGAAGTCCGTCGCGTCTCTCAAGGATGAGTTGGGTGGCCTGAGGACCGGGCGCGCCAGCGCCAGTCTCCTCGATCCCGTAACGGTGGAAGTCTATGGCTCGCGCATGCCGCTCAATCAGGTAGCGACAGTGACCGTACCCGAACCCCGGATGCTCTCTGTGCAGGTCTGGGACCGGTCCAACGCCAATGCTGTCGAGAAGGCCATTCGTGACAGCGGCTTGGGTTTGAACCCGATGGGTGAAGGGCAGATCATCCGCGTGCCATTGCCCGAGCTGAATGAACAGCGCCGCAAGGAGCTTGCCAAGGTTGCCCACACCTATGCCGAGCAGGCGCGCGTCGCCGTGCGCCATATTCGACGCGACGGCATGGATGCCTTGAAAAAGGCGGAGAAAGACGGCGACATGAGCCAGGACGACGCCAAGAAGCAGTCCGATCTGGTTCAAAAGGCCACCGATGACTCCGTCGCTGAGATCGATGCCATCGTGGCGACCAAGGAACAGGAGATCATGCAGGTCTAGAGGATCACATGATCTCGCGCCGGGA
The DNA here is from genome assembly GCF_003056405.1 of Devosia indica. Lineage (GTDB taxonomy): Bacteria > Pseudomonadota > Alphaproteobacteria > Rhizobiales > Devosiaceae > Devosia > Devosia indica. The sequence goes on along the minus strand of NZ_PYVZ01000006.1, from coordinate 38,321 downwards.
GGGCGTTGATGGCAGGGGAACCGGCCGCCAGCATGAAAGTTGAGCCAGGTGCGGGGTTGAAAATCCCGCGCCACATCGGCGTCATAATGGATGGCAATGGCCGCTGGGCCAGGCAACGCGGCAAGCGGCGGACCGAAGGTCATGTAGAAGGTGTCAAATCCCTTCGCGGTTTAGTCGAACACTGCATCGCCTATGGCGTGCCCTGCCTGACGGTATTTAGTTTCTCGTCGGAGAACTGGTCCAGACCTTCTGATGAAGTGTCCTTCATTTTCAACCTGTTGCGGCGCTTTGTTGCATCAGATTTGCAGCGGCTGATACGCAACAATGTGCGCGTTCGTATCATCGGTTCGCGTGCTGGGCTGGAACCGAGCCTCGTCAAGCTGATCGACGATGTCGAGGCCAAGACGCAGGCCAATACGGGACTGACCCTGGTGGTCGCGTTCAACTATGGCAGCAAGGCCGAGATTGTCGCTGCGGCCCGTCACCTGGCAGGTGAAGTGGCTGCGGGGCGTTTAAGCCCTGACGACATCAACGAGCAACGGCTTGGCGACGCGCTCTACACCGCTGGTCTGCCAGATCCGGACGTTATCATCCGGACCAGTGGCGAACAGCGCCTCTCCAATTTCCTGCTCTGGCAGGCGGCCTATGCGGAGTTCGTGTTTGTTGATGAACACTGGCCCGATTTTGACGAAGCCAGCTTTGTTCGGGTGCTTGAAATGTTCACTCAGCGTGACCGGCGCTTTGGCGGTATTGGGACGGACGCGCGTTGAGCGGGCAGGGGGATCCGAATACTGATCAGCCGGTCCCAGCCCGGCGGTCCTGGGCCGATGTAGGGCCGCGACTCGCTTCTGCCGCTGTTTTGATTGCGCTGACCGCGACGGCGCTTGTCGTTGGCAGCTATCTCTTTGCTGCGGTTGTAGGTGGGGTCTATGCCCTTGCCTACCGCGAATGGGAGACCATGGTGACCCGTGCGCCGCTGACCCAACAGGGCATGGTGCTGATCGGGCTCGTGGCGCTGTCCGGCCTCCTATACCCACTTGTCGGACTCTGGGGGCCAACAGGGGCGATTGCCCTGGCGTGTGGCCTGACATTCACCATGGAGCGCGAGCACATGGTCTGGCGGATTGTCGGGCTGATGCTGTTCGGTGCGCTGATAACCTCTCTCATGGCCATGCGCGGCACCGGGACGGCAGGAATTTGGGCCGGACTTTATCTTGGTACCGTGGTCTGGATGACCGATTCTGCAGCCTTTTTTGCAGGCCGCCAGATTGGCGGTGAAAAGCTCGCTCCCGACATTTCGCCATCCAAGACCTGGTCGGGCGCCTTGGGTGGGCTCGCTCTTGGTACTGGTGCGGGGCTGCTGGTCTGGCTGTGGCTGACCGACTCACCGATCTGGATTGGCATCCTGCTCTCTGCGACGATCAGCGTACTCGCTCAGGCCGGTGATCTGGCCGAGAGTGCGATCAAGCGGTTCTTCCGCATCAAGGACAGCGGCGACATCATTCCCGGACATGGCGGGCTGATGGATCGCCTGGACAGTCTCACATTCGGCGTGTTTCTGGTCGTAATAGTGGGCGCAACCCATGCCGGGTTCGGGGCGATAGCGACGGGATTGCTCCACTGGTAGTAGCGCCAGCCCGTGCCGAACTGTGAGAGTATTGGAACCCAATGTTTGATTTCGCCTACTGGCTGCTGTCCTATCTCGTTCCATTCCTCGTCGTTCTGACGGTTATCGTCTTCGTCCATGAGATGGGCCATTATCTGGTGGCGCGCTGGAACGGGGTGGCCATCCACACCTTCTCGGTTGGCTTTGGGCGCGAGCTGGTGGGCTGGAACGACCGGCACGGCACGCGCTGGCGTATTTCAGCTATCCCATTGGGGGGCTATGTCCGCTTTGTCGGCGACATGAATCCGGCCAGCGTGCCCGACCTTGAGGCCGCCGCAAATGTGGATCCGGCCCTGGCGCCGCGCCTCTTCGTCAACAAGAGTGTCTGGCAACGCATTGCGATCGTCGCCGCCGGCCCGCTTGCCAATGTCCTGCTGACCTTCTTGATTCTCTATGCTCTCTTGCTCGGCTATGGCCGCTACACGATCCCGCCTGTCATCAGCGAAGTCGTCTCCGGCTCGGTCGCCGAGGCAGCGGGCTTCCTGCCAGGCGATGAAATCTTGGCAGTCGATGGTTATGCCGTTCGCGGCTTTGAGGATTTCCAGCGCTATGTCGCCACCAGTCCAGAGCGCGCGGTGGTGGTGGACCTTGTGCGCAGCGGTGCGCAACGAACGCTTACCCTGGTCCCCGAAGCTGTTGAAATCGAGGACCGATTCGGCAATGACCAGCGGATTGGCCGGATCGGGGTCTCCCGAGATGTCGAGGAGACCGATGTGACACTTTATCGCCCCGGTCCTGTCGAGGCCGTGGGCATGACCTTCGAGGAGATCCGGTTCATCGTGCAGCGCACGGCGGCTTTCCTTGGCGACTTCTTCGTAGGCAGAGGGGATGTCGAGCAGCTTGGCGGACCGGTCAAGGTGGCCAAGGTTTCAGGGGAAGTTGCTACGTTGGGCTTTGTGGCCCTGATCAACCTGATGGCGCTGCTCTCGCTCAATATCGGGATCTTCAACCTGCTGCCGGTGCCTATGCTCGATGGCGGGCACCTGCTGTATTATTTTATCGAAGCAGCTCGCGGGCGCCCGCTCAGCATGCGCATACAGGAAATCGGCTTCCGCTTCGGATTTGCCCTTGTGCTTGCGCTCATGGTGTTTACCCTGTTCAACGACACGGTGTTCGACCACTTCGGTATTTTGCGCTAACGCATTGTTAACCTTGGTTCGCAAGGTGTTGCACGAATACAAGGTCGCCAATGAATTGCTAACCGCGTGAGCAGTCACGCCTTGTTCCTGGTTAAAAAAACAGTAAAACACTTCAATGGAGTTAGCTTGGGGGAGCGCTGTGCATGGCGATTCTTCGAGCGGGTCGCAGAAGGCAATAACAATATGATTCACCCCACCAAGTTGATGCGTGGCGCGGTTTCGGCGATAGCCATTTTGGGGGCAGCCCCCATGGTTGCTGGCGTGCCTGTCCTTGGCGTCGTGACGGCACAGGCACAGGAGCAACTGGTTGCTTCCGTTCTGTTCGAAGGCAATCGCCGCTTCCCTGACAGTCAGCTCCTGACCATGGTCGATATCTCGACCTCGGGAATTTACAGCCAGCAGCGTCTCAACGCTGACATCGAGAGCATTCGCCTTGCCTATGATCGTGACGGGTTCAACTCCGTTTCGGTAACGGCCCGGACCGAGCAGACCACAGATGGTCGGGTGCGGGTGATCTTCGAGATCAATGAAGGTGAGCGCGCCGGGATCGCCGCGATCAACTTTACCGGCAACAACTCCATCGGCGCAGGCAATCTCAAGGGCGCCATGCTCACCAAGGAGTCGGGCATCCTGAGCTGGCTGCTCCGGGACGACACCTATGACGAGCAGAAAATGGCCGTCGACCGTGAGCGGATCCGGGCATACTACGCCAATCGGGGTTTCCCCGATGCGCAGGTCAATTCGGTTGCCGAATATGATGCCGCTCGCAATGCCTACTTCATCAATGTGACCGTCAACGAAGGTCAGAAGTATGAGTTCGGCAATGTTGGTATCGAAACCAGCATTGACGGCCTGAACACAGACGTGCTGCGCAGCACTGTGCGCACGGGGCAGGGTGCGACCTATTCGGCGCTTGATCTGCAAAAGTCCATCGAGGATATGGCCTACGAGGCCACAGTCCAGGGTTACTCCTTTGCCGACGTCCGGGCGCGCCTGGATCGCGACGCGGCCACCAATTCCTTCAACGTCACCTATCTGGTTGATGAAGGTGCGCGCATCTATGTCGAGCGCATCAACATTACGGGTAACATCAAGACACGTGACTTCGTCATTCGTCGTGAGCTCGATTTTGCTGAAGGCGACCCGTTCAACCGCTCCATGGTGATCCGCGGTCGCAATAATATCGACGCTCTTGGCTATTTTTCCAGGATCGATATCTCGACTGCGCCTGGCTCTTCGCCGGACAAGATTGTCCTCAACATCAATGTCGAAGAACAGTCCACCGGTGAGTACGGGGCCACAGCCGGTTACTCCACCACCGACGGTATTCTGGGCGAGCTGTCGCTGACCGAGCGCAATTTCCTTGGCCGCGGCCAGTATCTGCGGGCGGCCATTGGTGCTTCGCAGTCGGGCCGCACCTTCGACTTTTCGTTCACCGAGCCCCGCTTCATGGGTCTCAAGATCTCTGCTGGCGTGGATGCCTATCATCGCATCAACGACGAGACCTCGACCAGCTTCTACGGGACGCAGACAACCGGTGGGCAGCTTCGGGTGGGTGTGCCGCTGACCAGCGCCTTGAACGCGCAGTTCTTCGGTGGCTATGAGCGGATGGTCGTTGACGATACAGATGCGCCAAATTCGACGCTGGTCGCGAATGGTCAGGAGTTCAACAAGGCGTTTATTGGCTACACGCTGACCTGGAACGGTGTGGACGATGTCCAGAACCCGACAGAAGGGCTCTATGCCACCTTCACCCAGCGCTACATTGGCTGGGACCACAATCTGTTGCGCTCCGAGGCGCGCGCACGCTATTTTGTGCCGCTGATCCCGGACAGCGGCGTGGTGGGCAGCATCCGCGGCCAGGCTGGCATCATCAATAGCATGAATGGCGGCGCCGTTCATTCGGTCGAGGCCTTTACGCCTGGCTCGCAGCTCATTCGCGGTTTTGAACCCCGTGGGTTTGGCCCGCGCTTGGGGACTGGCGAATATGTCGGGGCCACTATGTTTGCCGGTATCTCCGGTGAAATCGAGTTCCCGATCCCCGGCCTTCCGGAGAGCTACGGTCTGAGCGGTGCGGTCTGGGCAGACGCTGCCTGGGTTGGTGACAGCAGCGACATCATCGGTGGCGGTGGTGCGGTTGCCACAAGCAACGACCAGCCATGGCGCACTTCGGTTGGTGCATCCCTTATCTGGGATTCGCCGTTCGGCCCGCTGCGCGGCGACTTTGCTCATGTCCTGAACAAGTCGACCGACGACCGCACGCAGATGTTCCAGTTCACCATCTCGACCTTGCTCTAGTCTGGCCGGCGTGAATAGTTTTTTGGAGCCGCGGGGCGGTAGCGCCGCGGCTCTTTCTGTTTAAGTGATATCATGGTCGATACCCGTTTCCATCGCTTCGCCGGTCCGCAGACCTTGGGCGCATTGCTTGCTCTGGTTGGTCAATCAGACTTGGCGGCGGGCCTTGGGAATCCCGAGCTCACAATTACCGGGGTCGCCGAACTCGAATTGGCCGGGCCGGGTGAACTGGCCCTTGCGGCCCAGCCCAGCTACATTGAGGAACTGCGCGCCACCACTGCTGGTGCCGTTCTGGTGTCGCCCGCTCTCAAGGACGCCGTTCCCGTGGGCTGCATCGCCGTCGTGATCGACAAGCCCCACAACGTCTTTGCCGATATTCTCGACGCGCTCTATCCGTCAAGCACCCGATCAATCATCGCGGCCGGGCGAGAGGATCTTGGTGCGCCCGTGTTCGAGCGCGATGTCACCCTTGGCACCAATGTTGTGGTGGGCGCCGGCGTTGAAATCGGCCGAGGCACTGTGATTGGCGCCAACACGGTGATCGGCGCCGGTGTAACCATTGGCAGAAACTGCATCATTGCCCCCAATTGCACCATCGACTGCGCTCATCTGGGCAATGAAGTCGTATTGCATTCCGGCGTGCGCATCGGCACGGAAGGCTTCGGCTGGCTCGATTTCGGCCAGTCCAATCGCAAGATCCCGCAACTGGGTCGGGTGGTCATTCAGGACCGCGTCGAGATTGGCGCGAACAGTACCATCGACCGGGGCGCACTGGGTGACACGGTTTTGGGCGAAGGGTCAAAGATCGATAATCTGGTCCAGATCGGTCACAACTGCCGTATTGGCCGCAACTGTCTGATTGCAGCTATGAGCGGCCTGTCCGGCTCCACTATCGTGGGGGATGGCGTATTGATGGGCGGCGGGGTTGGCACCTCGGGTCATCTCAGCATTGGCGCCGGCTCGGTCATTCATGGCCGGGCGGCCGTGACCAAGGACTGGCCCGCCGGGTCCAAGCTTGCTGGCGCTCCAGCGCAGGATATAAGAGATTTCTGGCGAGAACTCGCCGTTGTGCGGAAACTGTCGAAGGGGGAGAAGCGGGGATGAACGAAACCACCGCCGTCACCGAACTCAATGCCATGAACATCGCCGAAATTCTTGAGGCGCTGCCACATCGCTATCCCTTCCTGATGATCGACAAGATCGTTGAGATTAACGGCGACGAATCGGCCATTGGGGTGAAGAACGTCACGTTCAACGAACCGATCTTTCTCGGACACTTCCCGAACAACCCGATCTTTCCTGGCGTCCTGATCATAGAAGGCATGGCCCAGACAGCCGGCGCCATTGTCATCAAGCACGACTCGACCGGTGGCCGGAAAAACATCGTTCTGATGCTCGGGGTCGACAATGCCCGCTTCCGCAAGCCTGCCGGACCTGGCGATACAATCGAATTCCACATCACCAAGATGCACCGCCGCCGCAATGTGGGACGCTACGAGGCCAAGGCCAAGGTCAACGGCACAGTGATTGCCGAAGCCGAGATCACCGCGATGATCGTCGGGGCCGAGGCGTGACAGCCCCTATGATTCACCCCACGGCGATTGTCGCCGATGGGGCCAGGCTCGGCGCGGATGTACGCATCGGGCCATATAGCATCGTTGGCAGCAATGTCACGCTTGGCGACAGGGTCGAGTTGGTGTCGCACGCTGTTGTCGAAGGCAACACGACGATCGGCCCCGGTACGCGTATCTTTCCCTTCGCCTCGATCGGCCATGAGCCGCAGGATCTCAAGTTTCATGGTGAGAACTCACGCCTCGAAATTGGCGCGAACTGCACCATAAGGGAATCCGTGACCATCAATCCGGGCACCGAAAATGGTGGCATGGTCACGCGCATTGGCAATAATTGCCTGATTATGGCCAACGCTCACGTCGCCCATGACGCGATTTTGGGGAACAATGTCATCATGGCCAACTATGTCGGCGTAGCCGGCCATGTTCAGGTCGGTGACAATGTGATTTTTGGCGGCACCTGCGTCATCCATCAATTCACCCGCATCGGCGCGCACGCCTTTATCGGCGCCCAATCCATGGTGGATGGCGACGTCATTCCCTACGGCATGGCGGTCGGCAACCGGGCGACCCTGACTGGCCTCAACCTCATTGGCCTCAAGCGCCGGGGCTTTGAGCGCGAAGCCATCCACCGCCTGCGCGCCGCTTATCGGCAGATTTTTGCGAGTGAGGGGACGCTGCGGGAACGCGTGGAAGACGCAGCCGAGATCTTCAGCCAGGATGCTCTGGTTCAGGACGTGGTGCGTTTCATTGCAGACGCCCAGGATCGCCCCATCCTGCTGCCGCGCAACGGCCACGAGACAGAATAGCCATCCGATCCGGAGGCAACCATGAGCGAGAAGCTGCGCCTCTTTATTCTGGCCGGTGAGCCGTCCGGAGATCGGATTGCTGCAGATTTGGTGGCGCGGCTGCGCGGCCAGGTGAATCTGGAGCTGTCTGGCGTTGGCGGCGACGAATTGGCGGGGCAGGGGCTGACCACGCTCTATGCGATGTCCGATCTGGCGGTCATGGGCATCACCGATGTGCTGCTCAACCTGCCACGCCTGCTCTGGCGGCTCAAGCAGACAGCGCAGGCCATCCTGGCCGCAAACCCTGACATGGTGGTGCTTGTCGATGCCCAGGACTTCTCGCGCCTTCTGGCGGCACGCCTGCGCAAGCGCGGGTATGCTGGTCACTTGGTCCTCTATGTGGCGCCATCGGTTTGGGCCCGCCACCCGGAGCGCGCCAAACGCCTTGCGCCGCTCTTCGATGCCGTTCTGGCCGTGCTCCCGTTCGAGCCTGAGGCCATGGAGCGGCTTGGCGGTCCCCCCACCAGCTACGTCGGCCATCCGGCCCTTGCCGAGGCCATCCCTTCGCTATCGCCACCTGATCGAGGGCCGCTTGTTCTGCTGCCTGGCAGCCGCGATGGCGAGCTGCGCCGCCACATGCCCGTATTGGCCGAAATGGCAGCCGACCTCGCGCGCCATGAGGTGGTGACTGAACTGGTCATCCCGACCTTGCCCCGGCTGCGCGACAGGCTGATCCGGGAAACCGCCAGTTGGCCGGCGCCAGTCCGTGTCGTTGAATCGCGCGCTGCGCGTCGCGAAGTTTATCAGCAGGCCATTGGCGCCATCTGCGTCTCGGGCACCGTGACGCTCGAACTAGCTCTCGCGCGTGTTCCTATGGTGGTCATTTACGCGCTCGACAGCCACCAATCCCATGTCTACGCAAAACTCGGTCGGCCTTGGGTATCCCTGCCCAATATCATTCTCGGCGAACAGATTGTGCCCGAATTTGTCGCAGCACCACTTTTGGCGAGCCCTGCAAAGTCAGCAATGCGCAATCTGCTGGACAACAAAAAAGCCCGCCAGGACCAGATACTGGCCTTTGACGAGCTTTTTCGGATTATGGAGGCGGGGCTGCCCCCGCACCTCCGCGAGGACCCGGCAGACCGGATCCTCGAAATCTGGCGCACTTAGCGGCTGTTGATCGGATCGTAGTCCCGTGCAGTGGCGCCATTGTAGAGCTGGCGCGGGCGGCCAATCTTCTTCTGCGGGTCGCCAATCATTTCCTTCCACTGGCTGATCCAGCCAACGGTGCGGGCGACGGCGAACAGCACGGTAAACATTGAGGTCGGGAAGCCGATCGCATCCAGGATCACGCCCGAATAGAAGTCGACATTCGGGTAAAGCTTGCGGTCGATGAAGTATTGGTCCTCGAGCGCAATGCGCTCCAGCTCCTGGGCCACCTGCAGCGTGGGATTATTGCCCACCCCGAGAATCTCCAGCACTTCCTTGGCCGTGGCCTGCATCACCTTGGCGCGCGGATCGAAGTTCTTGTAGACGCGATGACCAAAGCCCATCAGGCGGAACGGGTCGTTCTTGTCCTTGGCGCGGGCAATGAATTCGGGGATACGATCCACCGTGCCGATTTCACGCAGCATGTTGAGGCAGGCTTCATTGGCGCCGCCATGAGCGGGGCCCCAGAGGCACGCCACGCCAGCCGCGATACAGGCGAACGGGTTGGCGTCCGACGATCCCGACAAACGCACCGTCGAGGTCGATGCGTTCTGCTCGTGATCGGCATGCAGTGTGAAGATCAGGTCCATCGCGCGGGCGATCTTGGGATCGACCTTGTATTCCTCGGCGGGCACCGAGAAGCACATATGCAGGAAGTTCGCTGCGTAATCGAGATCGTTGCGCGGGTAGACGAAGGGCTGGCCCACTGAATACTTGTAGGCCATGGCCGCAATCGTCGGCATTTTGGCGATCATGCGGATCGAAGCGATCTCGCGCTGCTGCGGATCGTTGATGTCGGTACTGTCATGGTAAAAGGCCGCCATGGCGCCGACAACGCCGGTCATGATGGCCATTGGGTGCGCGTCGCGGCGGAAGCCACGATAGAAATAGTGCATCTGCTCATGCACCATGGTGTGGCGCGTCACCAGGGCCTCGAATTCCTTGAACTGGGTCGGGGTCGGCAGCTCGCCATAGAGCAGCAGGTAGCACACTTCGAGATAGCTGGACTTTTCGGCCAGTTGCTCGATGGGGTAACCGCGGTAGAGCAACTCGCCCTTGTCGCCATCGATATAGGTAATCGCGCTATCGCACGCTGCCGTCGAGGTGAACCCGGGGTCGTAGGTAAACAGGCCCGTCTTGGCATAGAGCGAACGGATATCCATCACATCCGGACCCACCGAACCACTCAATATGGGGAATTCGTGGGTCTGGTCTCCGATGACGAGTTTGGCGACTTTTTCGGTCATTGAGCTCTCCTCGCTTCACCCCGTTCGTCCGCAGGAAAGGACAGGAAATGCGGCCCCGGGGGCGGCGCCCTTAAAGCGCCGATTTTCCGGTGCAGAGGTATCAGGTCTTGCCCATCGCAAGCAACCGATAGGTGAGTATGACTTATCTATCCGACAGGCTGGCGACAGGCTTGCCTATCGTGTCTCAAGCAGCCGTCTGATCACCGAGTCGGGCAAGGCTCTCTTCTCGTCCGATCAGCACCATGACCTCGAAAATCCCCGGAGAAACAGTGCGTCCGGTGAGCGCCGCACGCAAAGGCTGTGCCAGTTTGCCCAGCTTGAGCCCCTTTTCCTCAGCCAGGGCACGCATGGCCGCATCAATGCTTGGCACTGACCAATCGGCAAGGCCCCCTAACGTATCGGCAACGCTCTGGAGCACAATGCGTGCCTCATCGGTCAGCAACGCCGCAGCTTTCTCGTCCGGCTGGATTGGGCGCAGGGCATAGATGAACTGTGCAAGATCGATCAGTTCAAGCACGGTCTTGGCGCGCGGCTGCAATTCGGGCAGGGCGGCCAGAACCGTATTGTGGTTGGCCATCAGGCCCTTGGCATCCTCGTCGCGCCCGACTTCCCTGGCCGTTTCAACCATAACGTCATACAGATAGGCGGGGTCGGCCTCGCGGATATAGTGACCGTTGATGTTCTCGAGCTTGACGAAGTCGAAGCGCGCAGCCCCCTTGTTGAGGGCCTCAAGGCTGAACCATTCCACCATCTGCTCGGTGGTGAAGAATTCGTCGTCGCCATGGCTCCAGCCCAGGCGCGCCAGATAGTTGCGCAAGGCTGCGGGCAGGTAGCCCATCTGCCGATAGGCCTCGACGCCGAGCGCGCCGTGCCGCTTGGACAGCTTGGCGCCATCCGGCCCATGGATCAGCGGGATATGCGCCATTTCCGGCACGGTCCAGCCCATGGCATTGTAGATGATGATCTGCCGGGCCGCATTGGTCAGGTGGTCGTCGCCGCGGATGATATGGGTGACGCCCATGTCATGGTCATCGACCACCACGGCATGCATGTAGGTCGGGGTGCCATCCGATCGCAGGATGATGAAGTCATCCAGGTTCTCGGTTTTGAACACCACCTCACCCTGCACATGGTCGCGCACGACGATCTCGCCTTCCAGCGGCGCCTTGATACGGATCACTGGCTTGATGTCGGCAGGGGCCTCCGAAGCGTCGCGGTCCCGCCAATAGCCGTTATAGCGTGGCGGCTTGCCAGCGGCGCGGGCCTCCTCGCGCATCTGTTCCAGCTCCTGGGGGGAACAATAGCAATAATAGGCGTGCCCTTTTTTCACCAGCTCGTGAGCCACTTCAGCATGCCGCGCAGCGCGGGAGAACTGGCTGATCGGCTCGCCTTCCCAGTCCAAGCCCAGCCACTTCAACCCATCGATCAGTGCGGTGACGGCGGCCTCAGTGGACCTTTCCCGATCCGTATCCTCGATACGCAAGAGCATTTTGCCGCCCTTGTTCTGCGCATAGGCCCAGCTAAACAGCGCCGTTCGCGCACCGCCAATGTGCAGATAGCCGGTGGGAGAGGGAGCAAAACGCGTGACGACCTGAGACATGGCAAACCGGAAGGATTTGAGAAATTGCGGGCTGTGTGTAGCATAGGCGGGCTTGAGCGCAAGGGCAGGGCGCATGGGGGCTGGGCAAAGGGTTGTCGAGGGCACGTCGAGGCTGGCCAGATGGTTGCGCGCGCGCGGCAAGCGGGCGGACTGGCCTGCTCCTGGAGAACCTGCAGCAGGGGATAGCCTGCGCAACGCCATACAAAGTGCCGTTGAAATGCGTCGGCTCTTTGTCCTGCTGCCGTTTTCCATGATCGCGGGGCTGATCTGCTACGCAACCATGCCAGCCGAGCCGTCAGCCTATCTGCTCGCTGGCGTGGCGATTGCTCTGGCTGTCCTGATGGTGGTGTCTCGTGTTCGGCTTGCACTGAATGGGCTCCGGGGCGTCGTTCAGATCTCCGCGTTCTGGCTCGGCTTCTGCCTCTTGCCCCTGCATGGCTTGGCCTTTGGCACCCCGATGCTGGCCTACCCGGCCTATGGTACCTATGAAGCCCAGGTCGACGAGGTCCTGTCCGCCGATGAGAACCGGATCCGGATCATTGCGTCCCAACTTGTGCCGATCGAAGACGCCAGACCAGTCCCGATCCGCCGCGCCCGTATCGTCCTGCCGGGCGATCTAAAGCTCGCGCCGGGCGACAGCTTCCGGGCCGCCCTGCGGTTGGCACCCATTCCAGGGCCGGTCTTGCCCGGTGCTCATGACGGGCAGTTTCACTCCTATTTCGTTGGCGTGGGGGCTTATGGTTCGACCATCGGGACGCTTGAGGTCCTTGCCGCCGGCGACATCTGGAGCCTGGCCCGTCAGGTTCAGGGCCTGCGCACCGTCATTGGTGACCGCATCGATACGGTTCTGGATGGCGCTACAGCCGCGATCGGCAAGGCCATGGTGGTCGGGGATCAAAGCGACATCACCGATGAAACGCGCGACGTCATGGCCGCCTCGGGCTTGGCCCACATCTATTCGATCTCGGGCCTGCACCTGTCCATTGTGGCAGGCGGCATCTACTGGCTCCTGCGCCTGGCGCTGGCTTCGATTCCGGCTCTTGTGGCCTGGCCCATCAAGCAGATCTCTGCATCGGTCGGCATTGTCGCGGCCTTTCTCTATCTATTGTTAGCCGGTGGTATGGACAATGTGCCGGCCTTCCGCTCGACCCTGATGCTCGCTCTGATCTTCGGCGCGGTCCTCGCGGGACGCCAGGCATTGACCATGCGCAATGTCGCCATCGCGGCCATCATCATCATTCTCATCGATCCGGCGAGCATCTTCAGGCCCAGCTTCCAGCTCTCCTTCGCCGCAGTCGTCGGTCTCATCGGCATCTATGAACTGCCGCGCCTTCATGGAACGCCATCGAGAGGGCGCTTGGCCCGCATCGGCGGTGTTGTTGCCGCTACCGCATGGACCAGCCTTGTCGCGGGTCTGGCGACCCTCCTGTTTTCTGCCTACCACTTTCAGCAGACTGCCCCGCTGGGGGTTATCGGGAATGTGCTGGCCTTGCCCTTTGTCAGCCTGGTCATCATGCCTTTCGGCGTCGTCTCGGTTCTTGCCATGCCACTGGGCATTGACGGGCTTTTCCTGGCCATCATGGGCTGGGGCATTGACCGCATGATCGATGTCGCCGAACTGGTGGCCGCCTGGAGCCAGGGTTGGACAGGCAATCCGCTGCTCGCAGGTTGGACATTGGGCGTGGGGCTGATCGCTCTTGCCTGGTTCGCCTTCCTTGAAACCCGCTGGCGCTTGCTGGGGCCGGCCCTGGCACTCCCCGTAATCCTGGCAATTGGGTTCGAACCGCGCCCGGACATCCTGATTGCCGATACCACCCAGGCCGTCGCAATTCGCAATGGTGAGGCAATGGCGCTGGTGACTGGCCGAACCGGCAGCTTTGCCGTCGATGTCTGGAGCGACCACTACCAGGCCGAAATTACAGCCCCGCACCCGGCGGCCAATTGCGACGGTCTGGGCTGCATTCTGACCAACCCGGCCTATAGCGTAGCCGTCATCCGCAATGCGGCAGCTTTCGCCGAAGATTGTGGTCGCCATGACCTGTTGATCGCGCGCATCTACCCGCCACAATTCTGCTACGCTACGGGGCAGGTCATCGGACCGCGAAACCTGCTCGAAGGCGGTGTGCACTGGTTGGTCTGGAATGAGGCGACCGGGCGGTTCGATATCCGCCCGGCCATTGAGAATCTCAATCGGCCCTGGCGCATTGCGCCACGCTGACACCGGCTGCCGGAATGGTGGCACCACCCAGTACATAGCCAATTTCGTCTTGGGCCGGGGTCAGTGTCTGCGTGCCGGTCCCGTAATTGACATAGATGCGATACTGGCCGCGCACCCGGCAGCGAACGCCCGCGGGGAGGGCCAGTGTTGGCGTATCGGCCTCGGCAATCAGATAGTCGGCCACACGCTGCACCAGTGCCTGGTCGCCACTGGCGGTGAGGTAGAAAAGGTTCCCCTGCGAGAGCAGCACTGGTACGCCCTCGACATCCTCCATCACGACTTTCGCACTGCCCTCCACTTTTTCGCGCCAAAGTCGCGCCGCGCCGCCGCCCTTGACGGCCACCTCGACGCCTGCGGGCAGGCTGTCCACCCTGGCCACCTTGGCGTCGAGCAGGTTCTGCGGCAGGTCGGGACCCAGCCGGTCGGGAATGGCAAAGTGTTCTGTTTTCGAGCCAGTGCGCGGCCCTATCAGTACGTGACCATCAAAATTGGCCACTGCGTCACGCAGCTCGTCCGTCCAGGCGAGCAGGGCGGGAATGGCGACAATGTCATAGCCTGCAAAGCTACTTGTCGATGGGGGCAGCACATCGACATCCAGCCCGCGCTTGCGGAATGCCGAATAGAGTTCCCGCACATGATTGCCATGTTTGAAACCGGCCGCCTGCGGCTGGACCTCCCAGGCCCACTCGCTTTCATAGTCGTAGATCAGCGCAATCCTGCTTTGTGAAACCGTGCCCTCCAGCCCGATTTCGGCAAGCTCCCGCGCCACCTGGCTGGCTTCACCATAGCCGGGCGCCGGTTCGCTGTCGGGTCGCACTAGCCCTGCATGCATCTGTTCCTGCGCGAAAGGCGCCTGGCGCCAGCGGAAATAGGACACGACTTCCGCACCGTGCGCAAAAGCCTCCCAGGCCCAAAGCCGCGCCATGCCGGGCAGAGGATCGGGGTTGGCGGCTGCCCAGTTCACCGGGCCGGGCTGCTGCTCCATGATCCACATCCGGCCATGCCCGACACTGCGATAGAGATCGTGGTGGAATGCTGCATTGTCCGGATCGCCCTGGCGCATATAGAGGGCCTTGTGCTCCGCGGTTTCATCGCTGCCAGCGAGGTGCCCGATGGGATAGGAATCCCAACTGGCAATATCGAGCGTCTCACCCAACTTGTAGTGATCGAACTCGCTGTACCGGCTCATGAAATTGTGGATCACCGGCAGGTCAGGCCGCCGGGCCTTCAATATCTCATATTGCACCGCATTGAACGCGGCGACCTGGTCGGACGAATAGCGCCGGAAATCCAGCTCATGGGCAGGAGCGGCATCACAGACCAGTAGGTTTGGCAGCTCGATCTGGTCAAAGTTGTTGTACTCCATCGACCAGAACACAGTGCCCCAGGCCTGGTTCAGCGCGCCGATATTTTCATATCTCTCGGCCAACCACTTTCGAAAACCGTCCTGCGCGGCCGATGAGTAGGAATAGGTCGTGTCGTGGCAGCCATATTCATTGTCGGTCTGCCAGCCACCGAGTGCCGGATGATCGCCCAGCGCCTCGGCAAGAATCCGCGTGATTCGCGCACTTTCCTCGCGATAGCCCAGATGCGAGAAATCATAGTGCCGCCGTGAGCCAAAGCCCT
Source organism: Devosia indica (assembly GCF_003056405.1). Lineage (GTDB taxonomy): Bacteria > Pseudomonadota > Alphaproteobacteria > Rhizobiales > Devosiaceae > Devosia > Devosia indica. Next base: position 22,962 of record NZ_PYVZ01000006.1, on the reverse strand, counting down.
TGCTTCGCCCCTCACGATCGACTGCCAGCATATCCGGATGCCTGTCGATCATCCAGCGCGGCGGCGTCGCCGTCGGCGTGCCGACGATCACCTTGAGGCCGTGGCGCCCCAGCACGTCCATGGCGCGAATCATCCAGTCGAGTTGGAGATTGCCGTCAGTTGGCTCAAGCCGCGACCAGGCGAATTCACCGATCCGGACGAATCGAATGCCGACCTCGGCCATCCGCATGGCATCGGATTCCCAAAAGGACTCTGGCCAGTGTTCGGGATAGTAGCAGACGCCAAGGCAGGGCTTCATTGCAGGTCTCAAAGCTTGATCTTGGGTTCGGGCTGTCCGGCCACATCGAGGTCGATAAAGAAGACCCCGCCAGCGACCTTCTCCTCCGCCAATTGCTCGGCCGACAGGGTCTTGTTGGCGCTGGTCAGGAACAGGCGCTTCAGGTCCTTGCCGCCAAATGCGGGGCAGGTGACCTGGCTCACAGGCACCTCGATGATTCGGTCGATGGACCCGTCAGGTGCATAGCGGATCACGCAGGAGCCGCCCCAACGGGCGTTCCACAGATAGCCCGCGCTATCGACCACGGCCCCGTCCGGATAGCCGCGATGCTCTGAAACATCGGCAAACAGGTTCCACTCGCCAACCGGCATCCCCGTTTCGGGATCGACGGCGCATTTGAGAATCTTCTGGTCCGGCGTGTCGGTCCAATAGGCCGTGCGCCCGTCGGGCGAGAAACAGGTGGCATTGGGGATGGCGGCGTTGGAGATGATCTTGGTCAGAACGCCCGCGCGATAGTGATAGACCCCACCGTCCTTGGGACCCTCATCCTTGACCATGGTGCCGATCCAGAATGCACCGGAGGGATGCACCCGGCTGTCATTGGTACGATTGGCAGGCACGTCCCGCTCGATATCGACCAGGTGAACCGTCTCACCGGTCACCATGTCAAAACGCTTCAGCCCGGTTTCACTGGCCAGTGCCAGCGTCGCATCATCGATAATCGCGCCCGCCGCGACAATCTCGTCGAACTGCCACTGGTTCTGCACGGCGCCCTCGGCATTGGCGGCAAACAGGGTCTTGTTGTTGATATCGAACCAGAACAATTGCTGGCGGCCCGCATGCCAGAACGGCCCTTCACCCAATGCACATTGGCTGTCGATCAGCAGCTTGGCGGTCTCGGTCATTTCGCGGCTCCTTGGTCATAGGCCGCAACGGCCAGTTTCGCGCGCTCGCTGACCTCCGCCACGCTCATGCCCGGCTTGAAGATATAGGTGCCCAAGCCAAATCCGGCGCAGCCCACGGCGAAGAACTCGTGGAAATTATCCGGATTGGCGCCGCCCACCGCATAGAGCGGCAGGGCGGGCGGCAGCACGGCTTTCATCGCCTTGATTCCCTTGGCGCCCAGCACTTCGGCCGGGAAGAATTTGAGCCCGGTCGCGCCGGCGCGAATGGCGGCAAAGGCATCGGTCGGAGAAAACACTCCGGGATAGGACTTCAGCTCCAGTCGCACTGTCTCCGCGATCACCTCGACATTGGTGTCCGGGGAAACGATGAAAGTACCCCCGGCACCGGCAACGGCCCGCACATCCTCTGGCGTCAACACCGTGCCCGCACCAATCTCAGCCCGCTCAGACAGAGCCTTGGCGGCGCGGCCGATACTATCCACCGCATTGGGTGAGTTGAGCGGCACTTCGATCAGCGTAATACCGGCCTCCACCAGTGCCGTGCAGACGGGCACGGCCTCATCGGGCGTCATGCCGCGCAGAATGGCGATGATATGGCGATGGGTCACGGGCAAATCCTCAGGCAATGGACGCGCGCGCGGCCTTGAGACCGGCAAGCACGACTTCAGTTGAGTCGACCAGGCGACCAGAGGCGCCGGCCATGTGGAGCACGCGCATATACAGCGCGCAGAGCTTGTCAGAGCCGATCAGCGGCACCGGATCTGTGCTGATCTCGTTACGGTTCGCAGCAATCTCGGTGCCGATCAGCAGGCCCGAGAGATAGCCCGCGCACCAGTCCGGCGCCTTGCCCGAAAGCAGGGAGGCCGCGCGAACGGTGAACAACTGGCCCAATAGTCCTGCAGGATTGTCCAGCCCGTCACGCGCACCGGCAACAAAACCCTCATCCTGGCCTGGGCCGTCCAATGGTCCGTTCAGCGAGTGGCGTAGTACCGATTGGCTCTTGAGCAGGGCGAACAATTCCCCGGTCATGGCCGTCGAGAAGTGCGCGATCCGAGTACCTTCGAGCCTGGCCCATTTTGAATGCGTGCCCGGCATGCAGACCAGACCAGCATAGTCGGGGTAGAGGCTGGCCAGACCAAGCAATTGGGTTTCCTCGCCACGCATGACATTCTCGCCGCCCTGCCGCTGACAGACGCCGGGCAGGATAGACACGCGAAACCGTTCATCTGGCATAGCCGGGCTTACCGCGCCCAGGCCAAGCGACCCAAGATCGGTCGGTGCCTCAAGATAGGGGGCTTCGAGCCAACCCTGCCGCGCTCCGGCCATACCGCAAATGACCACATCAAGCGGCCCGGCTGGCAATGGCATTTGCCCGAGCGCTGCGCCGAGCGCTTGCGGAAACTGCTCGCGTGCCAATTTGCCCATCCCCTGGTCGGAATCGGCGCTTGCGACCACAGCGCCAGCCCCCCCAATGCCCCAGGCGCGCAGATTGGATGTTCCCCAATCCACCCCAACCCATGCAACTGACTCGGTCAATCTGAACCCTCTCCCTCGATCCCGGAACGATGCGGCGCGACCCTAATGGCCTCTGCGCCTGCTGGCCAGTTCGATTCCAACTCCGGACCTTTTCCTACGCGATAGCTGCGCTGCCAGCTTCTCCCAGGGTAAGCTCAGCAGGCCCTTTGACCAGATTTCTAACATCCATGGCACAGCTTTGGCTGATTTGTATGATTTTTTATCCCAAACCCATTCACAGCGCGGTTTCGCGTGATAGAACACTTCCACCAAGGCCCTCTGATCCGCGCCCGGCGGACAAGCAAGGAACAGGCAAGATGACTGCAGACAATGGCGGCGCCGGCGGCCGCAAGCTTCGCTCGCGCGCATGGTTCGACAATCCCGAAAACCCCGACATGACCGCGCTCTATCTTGAGCGCTACATGAATTTTGGCGTGTCGCGGGAGGAATTGCAGTCTGGAAAACCGATCATTGGTATCGCCCAGACCGGCTCGGATCTCAGCCCTTGCAACCGCCATCACATGGTGCTCGCCGAGCGCGTGCGCGAGGGCATTCGCGAGGCGGGCGGCATCGCCATCGAATTCCCGGTGCACCCGATCCAGGAAACCGGCAAGCGCCCGACTGCGGGTCTCGACCGCAACCTGGCCTATCTGGGCCTGGTGGAAGTGCTCTATGGCTATCCGCTCGATGGCGTGGTCCTCACCATTGGCTGCGACAAGACCACGCCGGCAATGCTGATGGGCGCGGCAACGGTCAATATTCCAGCGATCGCGTTGTCAGTCGGCCCCATGCTCAACGGCTGGCACAAAGGTGAGCGTACCGGTTCGGGTACTATCGTCTGGAAGGCCCGCCAGATGCTGGCCGCAGGCGAGATCGACTATCCCAAGTTCATCGAGCTTGTCGCGTCGTCCGCGCCGTCCACCGGCTATTGCAACACCATGGGCACGGCCTCGACCATGAATTCGCTGGCCGAGGCACTGGGCATGCAGCTCCCCGGTTCCGCCGCCATCCCCGCACCCTATCGCGACCGTCAGGAAATGGCCTACCGCACCGGCAAGCGCGCCGTGGAAATGGTGCATGAGGATCTCAAGCCCTCAGACATCCTGACCAAGGAAAATTTCCTCAACGCTATCGTCGTTAATTCTGCCATTGGCGGTTCGACCAATGCGCCGATCCATATCAATGCCATTGCCAAGCATATCGGCGTCGAACTCGAAATCGATGAATGGCAGCAGCACGGCCACAAGGTACCTCTGCTGGTCAATCTGCAACCGGCTGGCGAATATCTTGGCGAGGACTATTACCACGCCGGTGGCGTACCCGCAGTGGTCAACGAGCTGATGGGGCAGGGGCTGATCCACGAGAACGCGCCTACCGTCAACGGCAAGACCATTGGTGAGAACTGCCGCACCACTGTCATCGAGGATGACAAAGTCATCCGCCACTTCGACAATCCGCTCAAGGCCGAGGCTGGCTTCCTCGTGCTACGCGGCAACCTTTTCGACAACGCTATTATGAAGACCAGCGTGATCAGCCCAGAGTTCAAGGACCGCTACCTCTCCGATCCGGCCCATCCAGGCATGTTCGAGGGCAAGGCCGTGGTCTTCGATGGCCCCGAAGACTACCACCACCGGATCGACGATCCGGCTCTTGAGATCGACGAACACACCCTGCTGTTCATGCGCGGCGCCGGACCGATCGGCTATCCGGGTGCCGCGGAAGTGGTCAACATGCGGCCGCCCGACTACCTCATCAAGAAGGGCATTTCCTCGCTGGCCTGCATTGGCGATGGTCGCCAGTCCGGCACCTCCGGCTCGCCCTCGATCCTCAATGCCTCCCCCGAGGCCGCAGCAGGTGGCAATCTTGCCATTCTCAAGACCGGCGATCGGGTGCGCATCGACCTCAACAAGGGCGAAGCCGACATCCTCATTTCCGACGAGGAAATCGCAAACCGCCGCGCAGCCCTTGAGGCCGAGGGTGGCTACAAATACCCCAAGCACCAGACGCCCTGGCAGGAAATCCAGCGCGGGATCGTGGGGCAATTGGGCGAAGGAGCCATCCTCAAGCCCGCCCAGAAGTACCAGCGCATCGCTCAAACAGAAGGCGTGCCGCGCGACAATCACTAAGGCTCGCGCTGATCAAAAAACAAAAGGCCCGCCATTTCGGCGGGCCTCTCAAATTTAGCGAGACTGATCTCAATATTTCCGCATCAAACCCACAAGCCGACCCTGCACCTTGACCCGGTCGGGCGGAAAAATGCGGGTTTCATACGCCGGGTTCGCGGCCTCCAGGGCCACAGTGTCACCCTTGCGGCGCAGACGTTTCAGGGTCGCTTCCTCATCATCGACCAGTGCCACGATGATTTCGCCGGTCGAAGCGTGTTCCTGCTTCTTGATCAACACGGTATCGCCATCGAAAATGCCCGCCTCGATCATCGAGTCACCGCGCACTTCAAGGGCGTAATGCTCGCCTGCGCCCAGCATTTCAGGCGGCACGGAGATAGTATGGGAATGAGACTGGATAGCCTCGATCGGGGTACCGGCCGCAATGCGCCCCATGACCGGGATCGAAACCGGACGGGCATAGTCGTCCCCGCCGCCCGAATGGCCGCGGGCTGGTGGATTGGCCACTTTGCCCAGATTACCCTCGATCACCGACGGCTCGAACCGCGCCTTACGCCCGCCTAGCGACGGGTTCATCGAGTCGGGCAGCTTTACCACTTCCAGCGCCCGGGCTCGGTTGGGCAGGCGCCGGATGAAGCCGCGCTCCTCCAGGGCCGTAATCAGTCGATGAATGCCGGATTTGGACGCCAGGTCCAGCGCATCCTTCATTTCATCGAAGCTTGGGGGAATGCCGCTCTCCTTCATCCGTTCATGGATGAACATTAGCAGCTCGTGTTGTTTGCGTGTCAGCATTGGCCCCACTACCCCAGAATCGGAACATAGACGGAACGACCATACATGTTCCAGTTATGTTCTGCAACGGCCTTGAGCACGCGGCGCTGCCGAAGCCTCCTGCGGCCAGGCGCAAACTAGAAGGCGTCGATCGGCAGGGCTTCGACCATGGTCCCAATAGACTGGCCGGGATCGTTTTCCGGCTGCACGATAAGCAGGTCCGCCGCCGCCAGGGACGAGGTGTGGCCGCTATCTGTTTGTGTAATGGGCAGCGCCTGCATGCCATCGGCCCCTGGGATAAGTCGCGCTCGCATGAAATGCCGGCGCGCGCTGTTGGGTGGGGTGGCGCCTGCAAGCGGCAGGCGCCAGGGGGCTGGCTCGCCGTGACCAACCCAGGCGCGCAAGGCCGGCTTGATGAAGACCATTGCGGTCACCATGGCCGAAACGGGGTTCCCTGGCAGTCCAAACACCAGAGTCCGCCCATGAGTGCCGAACATCAGCGGTTTTCCCGGACGCATGTTTATGCGCCAGAAATCGAGCGACACGCCGAGCCCTTTGAGAATGTCCTGCACCAGGTCGTGCTCACCCACCGAGGCGCCGCCCGTGGTGATGAGGACATCCGGCCCCACAATGAGAATACCCTCCAGCCGCTCCCGCAGCCGATCCGCGTCGTCGCTGACAATACCGTGGTCGGTGACCTGCCGGGCATAGGGCGTCAGCATGGCGGAGAGTCCGAAACTGTTCGAGGCGACAATTTGATCTGGCCCGAGTGGCGTGCCGGGCAGAACCAGCTCGTCCCCTGTGGCCAGAAGCGCAATGCTTGGGCGCCGCGCAACAGTGAGGCGGGCCTGGTTTGCCGCTGCAGCTACTGCAATCTGCATCGGCGTCACGCGCGTTCCCGCCGCAATCAGGCTCTGACCGGTTGAAAAATCATTGCCCTTGGGGCGCACACTGTGGCCGGGTCGGGCAGGGGCCGTGAATTGCACGAAATCACCGTCGCGAACGGCCTCTTCCTGCATAATGACGGTATCTGCGCCAGGCGGCACCGGCGCGCCGGTGAAAATGCGGACCGCCTCCCCACGGTGCACCCCACCGCCATAGCCCGCACCGGCCTGCGATGTGCCGATCACGCGCAGGCGTGCCCCCTCTGCAACGTCCTCTGCCCGCATGGCATAGCCATCCATGGCACTGGCATCGAAGGGGGGCTGGTTGTGTCCCGCGATGACCGGAGCAGCCAGGACACGACCACTGGCCTCGCCCAGCGGCACCTGCTCAGGAGTGACGGCTGGGACTCGATCCAGAATGGCCCGCAAGGCCTCGTCGACCGGAAGAAGGCTCATGGCGTCCGCACAAAATCACCCGACTTGCCGCCGGACTTTTCCACCAGGCACATCTCGGACACCACCATCGCGCGATCAATCGCCTTGGCCATGTCGTAAAGCGTCAGCGCCGCAGTCGAGGCCGCAATCAGGGCCTCCATTTCTACGCCGGTCTGTCCGGTGGTTTCGGCGGTCGCCACAATGCGAATGCTGGTGTCGCTTGTCCCGGTGATTTCGACACTGACCTTGGTCAGCGGGATCGGGTGACAAAGCGGGATCAGCTCCGCCGTCTTCTTGGCGGCCAGGATCCCGGCAATCCGCGCCACGGCAAGAGCGTCGCCCTTTTGGAGCCCGCCGCCCAATATGGTGGCGATCGTCTCCGCCTGACCGCTCAGCACCGCCTGCGCGACGGCGCGGCGTCGGGTAACCGGCTTGTCACCGATATCGACGATATGGGCCTCGCCCTTTTCATTGAGATGGGTGAGGCCGCTTGCCATCAGCGCACCGTTTCCACCGCACCCATCAGCAGGGCGCGGGTGGCCGCAACCACGTCGTCCTGGCGCATCAGGCTTTCACCCACCAGGAACGTGCCGACATGGCAACGCTCGTCGAGCATCTTGACGTGCTCATGGGTAACAATGCCGCTTTCGCTGACCAGCACCACATCGTCCGGCACGCCGGCCGCCAGATTGACCGTGGTTTCCAGCGTGGTCTCGAAGGTGCGCAAATTGCGGTTATTGACGCCGATGAACTTGGCGCCGAGCGCCAGCGCCCGGTCCAGCTCGAGCTGGTCATGCACTTCCACTAGGGCATCCATGCCCCATTCCTCTGCCGCATCGAGCAGGTAGCGCGCAACATCGTCGCCCACCGCCGCCAGAATGATCAGAATGCAATCGGCACCCCAGGAGCGGGCCTCGGCCACCTGATAGGTCTCGAACAGGAAGTCCTTGCGCAAAACCGGAAGCCTGGTCGCAGCACGCGCCTCGATCAGATAGCTCGGCGAGCCCTGAAAGCTTGGGCGATCGGTGAGCACCGAGAGGCAGGCAGCGCCTGCCAGCTCATAGGACCGGGCGATCTCGGCCGGGTTGAAGTCGGAGCGGATCAGCCCCTTGGAAGGGCTGGCCTTCTTCACTTCCGCGATCAGGGCATAGTCGCCCTTGGCGCGCTTGTTTTTGATGGCCCTGAGGAAACCGCGCGGCGCCGGCTGGTCATGCGCCTCGGCCACGACTTCAGCCCAGGGGCGCATGCTCTTGGCCGCCGCGATTTCCTCGCGCTTGTAAGCTTCGATCTGCTTGAGAATATCGCTCATCAGGCTCGTCCGTTCGATACCGCCACCAGGCGCGCGAGAGTTTGTTTGGCCTTGCCGCTATCGATGGTGTCGCGGGCAAGGGCAATGCCATCCTCGATGGTCTCCACCTTGTCGGCCACCAGCAGCGCGGCGCCGGCGTTGAGCAACACCGTGTCGCGGTAGGCACCCGGTGCCCCGTCCAGCAGCGCCACGATAGCCGCCGCATTTTCACTCGGTTCACCGCCCAACAGGTCCTTGGGATCGGTCAGCTTGAGCCCAACTTGCTCAGGGTGCAGCTCGAAACTACGCAGATCGCCATTGGCAATCTGGGCCACAAAATTGGGGCCAGAGGTCGAAAGCTCGTCCAGCCCTTCGCTCGAATGCACCACCCAGGCCTTGGTCGCGCGGTTGGCGAGCAAGGCCGCGGCAACCGGCTCCACCCATTCCTGTGCATAAACGCCAAGCAAGTAGCGCCGGACACCAGCGGGGTTCGATTGCGGCCCGAGCAGGTTGAAGAGCGTCCGCACACCCATTTCGGCCCGTGCCGGCCCCACATGACGCATCGCCGGGTGGTGACTGGGCGCAAACATGAAACCGATATTGGCTCCGGCGATGGTCTGGCCGATCTGCTCCGGCGTCAGGTCAAGCTTCACGCCGAGTGCTTCGAGCGCCTGCGACGAACCAGATCTGGACGAAAGCGCCTTGTTGCCATGCTTGGCCACCGGCACGCCGGCCGCCGCCACCACCAGCGCCGTCGCCGTTGAAATATTGAGGCTGCCAACGCCGTCGCCACCGGTGCCAACGATATCGATGGCGTCATCGGGTGCACTAACAGGCACCATCTGCTCACGCAGGATCGAAACCGCGGCGGCAATCTCGCCCACCGTTTCGCCTTTGATCCGCATCCCCATCAGGAAGGCGCCGATCTGCGCAGGCGTGGCCTCACCGGCCATGATGATGCGCATGACACCGCGCATCTCCTCGCCAGTCAGGTCCTTGCCGTCAGCAATCTTGTTCAGAGCTTGCTTAATATCCATCACGCTGCCTTCCGTCCGTTGAAGTCGCGTGCAATGTTGAGAAAGTTTTGCAGCAAGGCGTGGCCATTCTCGCTGGCGATGCTCTCTGGATGGAACTGCACGCCATGGATCGGCAGGCTTTTGTGCTGCATGCCCATGATGAGGCCATCATCGGTCGTTGCCGTCACCTCCAGGTCAGCGGGCAGGGTGTCCGCCTTGACGATCAGGGAATGATAGCGCGTCGCCTCGAACCCTGAATTGAGCCCGAAGAACAGGCCCTTGCCGGTGTGATTGATCTTGCTGGTCTTGCCGTGGAAGAGGCTCGGCGCCCGGACCACGTCGCCGCCAAGCGCTTGGCCCATGGCCTGGTGCCCCAGGCATACGCCCAGCATGGGAATGGTGGTCTTGAAGCGATCGATCACGGCCAGGCAAATCCCCGCCTCATTGGGCGTGCAGGGGCCAGGCGAGAGCACGATGGCGTCCGGCGCCATGGTGGCGATCTCTTCAAGCGTAACCTTGTCATTGCGCCTGACAATGATGTCGGCACCCAGCTCGCCCAGATAATGGACGAGGTTGTAGGTAAAGCTGTCGTAATTATCGATAACGAGGGTTTTGGTCATTTCTAGACTGCCTCTGGGCGTTGGTTCCGTGACTTGGTGTTCAGAACCAGCCCCGCCATCGAAAATCGTTGTCCCTCAGCATCATCATTGCCCCAATCCGGCCTCTCCGGCATAGCGTAGCGCCTCCTCGGCGGCGCTGAAAAGAGCGCGGGCCTTGTTTTCGCATTCGAGCTGTTCGAGCTCAGGCTGGCTGTCGGCGACGATCCCGGCACCGGACTGCACATAGAGCTTGCCGTCTTTGACGATGCCGGTGCGCAACACAATGCAGGTATCCATCGTGCCGTCAGCGCCAAAATAGCCGACGCAGCCGCCATATATGCCGCGACGCGACTTCTCGAGCTCATCAATGATTTCCATGGCACGCACTTTCGGTGCACCCGAAACCGTGCCAGCCGGGAACCCAGCCGAAAGCGCATCTACGAAATCATACTGCGGATCCAGCTCGCCAACCACGTTCGAGACGATGTGCATGACGTGGGAATAATATTCGAGGAAGAACTTGTCCGTGACCTTCACGGTCCCGGACTTGGTGACGCGCCCGACATCATTGCGGCCAAGGTCGAGCAGCATCAGATGCTCGCTCAACTCCTTGGGGTCCGACAGCAGCTCGGCGGCCAGTTCCTTGTCGCGTGTTGGCGTAGCACCGCGCTTGCGCGTGCCGGCAATAGGCCGAATGGTCACCTGGCCGTCCTGCACCCGCACCAGGATTTCCGGGCTCGATCCGGCAACGGCAAAGCCGCCGAAATCGAAGAAGTACATATAGGGACTGGGATTGGTGCGGCGCAGCGCGCGATAGAGCGCCGTTGGCGGCAGTGTAAAGTCGGCGGAAAACCGTTGGCTCAGCACCACCTGGAAGATATCGCCGGCTGTAATGTAGTCCTTGGCCCGCGCAACCATCTCGAAATATTCGTCCCGCGAGGTGTTGCTGGTCACCGCGATGGTTTCCAGATCGGGCAGGGCAGGGGCGGCCGGCGTCGCCCGCGTCAGCCGGACAATGGCATCGTTGATCCGGTCTTCGGCTGCGGCATGCGCCTGTGCCGCCGTCACCCCCTCGCGCACATAGATCGGCGCGGTCAGGTAGAGCTCGTCCTTGACCGTATCGAAGACCGCCAGCAACGAGGGACGCATCAGCAGTGCTTCTGGCGTCTGCAGATCGTCAGGGTTTTCGTTGGGCAGCACTTCCATGTAGCGGACCATCTCGTAGCCGAGATAGCCGTAGATTCCTGCCGACTGCGGAGGCAGGCCCGCAGGCATCTCGATCTGGCTTTCGGCAACGAGCTTGCGCAAAGCATCAAGCGGCAGGTCGTCGAGCGACTCGAAATCGTCAGGTGCTGTCTGCGCCGTTCGATTGATCGAGGCCTTGCCGTCCTCGACCTTCAAAATCAGGTCCGGCAAGAGGCCGATCATCGAATAGCGGCCGCGCGTCGTGCCGTCCTGCACACTTTCGAGCAGGAAGGAGTGACTGCGGCCCGCCGCCAGCTTGAGATAGGTGCCAATCGGGGTTTCCAGATCCGCCACGACTCGACGCCACAGCAGTCCAGACTTTCCGGCATCATATTGCGCGGCAAAGGTCTTGGAAGTGTCGTCGCCCATTTTGGTCTGGTTCCGTTGGTAAAGCTGCCGGTTACTGGCCGTAATTCTGCACGAGAAGCTGGTTGAGAGCCTGCTGGTTGATCCGAAGGCCCGCATCCTCACGCACCGCCGCCACAAATTCAGAGGTGAGGCCGGCCCGCGCCTCGGCATTGATGCTTTCCAGGGCGACATCATCAAGCGGTGTGGTCGGCTCAGCGGTGTCGACAACCTGGAAGACCACCTGTTCGCCGCTCTCGTTTAGAACCGCACCAGCATGGCCCGGTCCACCAGCAAACGCTGCCGACGCCACGGTGCCGTCCACCAGCCCATCCTCGGATCCGAAGCGGGTAAAGGGCGCGCTCAACTGCGGAAAGGCGCTCAGCTCAAAGCCTATATCGGCCAGCGCTTCGCCCGCTTCGAGCCGCGCGACAATGTCTTCTGCCTTGGCCGCCAGCGCCGCATCTATCCGCTCCGCGGCAATTGCCGCTTCGACCTCGGCCCGCACCTCGTCCAGGGTTTGGTCACGGGCGGGTTCGACCTGTTCGAGGTCGAACCAGAGATGCGCGCTGCCAGACAAGGGAATGGACGGGATCAGGCGATCTTGCTCGGCCGCAAAGATAGCCTGCGAGACGCTGGCGTAATCCTCTGCAGCCAGATTCGGCAACACGGCCAGTTCAGCACCCCCCGCAGTCACGTTTGCCTCATAGACCGGCAGGCCGAAGCGCTCGGCAATCTGGTCGATGGGCTGGAAGGCCGCACGCAGCTCTTCAATCTGGTCTAGCACGTCGTTGATCTCGTCGCGGGCCTCGTCCTGCGCCAGCCGCGCCACAATATCGTCCCGGGCTTCTTCGAGCGTGGGCTCGCGTGCCTCTTCGATCTCGGCAACATGCACCGCGCGCTGCCCGCCAATGCCTTCGATAATGGCGAAACCGCCCTCGGGCAGGCCGAATGCCGCCGAGGCCAGACGCGTATCGGTAATTTCCGCCTGCGTGAGCGTACCAAGGCTGGATGCTGTCAGCCCGGCCTCGGCAACCAGTGTGGCGAAATCAGTGCCGTCTGCGAGACCAGCCTCGAACTGGGCCTGCAACTCGGGTGTCGCCAGCGATACCTGTTCGATGGTCCGACGCTCAGGCGTGGTCAGCGAGGCTTTTGTGGCCTCATATTCTGCCTGCACCGCCTCCGACGAGATATCTTTAGTGGCCGCCAACGAAGCTAGCGAAAGGTCGAGCAATTTGACGGTACGCGTTTCCACCGTGCGGAAATCGGCCTGGTTCTCCTCCAGATAGGCGGAGAGTTCGTCTTCGGTTGGTGCCTCGGGGGTCTCAATGCTCGTCCCGCTCAGAACGATGTAGTCGATGGTGCGCGTTGCCGTGGCATAATCATTGATCAGGTCAGCCGCCACTTCGGGCATATCTGTATCGGCAAACAGCGCCGTGGTGAGCTGGTCGCGGCGAGCTTCGTCGCTCCGCGCCTCGAAATATTCGGCCTCGGTCCAACCGGCGCTCTGCAGCACCTGGGTGAACAGGGCCGGCTCGAACGTGCCCAGCGTCCCATGGAATGAAGGGTCCTCGCGCAGCAATTGCGCGAGTTTGCTTTCCGAGACGCCCATGTTGAACTGGGCCGAGAGAGTGTCGAGCGCGGCCCCCTCGGACAAGCCCAAGATAACAGCCGTGGGAATGCCCATCGCTTCGGCCTGGCTGGCCGTGGGCACAGAACCGATCTGCTGGGCGATCCGGTTGGCCTGGTTCTGATAGGCACGCAGGAACTCTCGCGAAGTGATTTCCTCGTCGCCAACCCGCGCCACGGTATTGCTGCCCAGATCGACGATCACGTTGTTGATGCCGAAACCAGCTACACCGACAAGCAGAAACGCGCCCAGGATTTTTCCCGGCCAGGATTTTGCAAAATCACGCAAACCATCAAGCATCTGAAGCGTTCCACTTTCGGGTCCAATCCTTTACCGTGAGGCGAAGGTCAGACTAGTAAGACAAATACGACAGCCGGGGTTAGGGCAAAGCCTTGTCCGGCGCAAGAGGCAGGAGTACCAAGATTGTCGACCGTATCACCTCTGATCGCCGGAAACTGGAAGATGAACGGGCTCACCCACTCTCTTGATGAGTTGAGTGAACTTGCCCGCCTGCTCACCACTGGCGAGTCGCCCCGTGCCCTTGTCGTGGTTTGCCCGCCGGCCACCCTGTTGGCCGCGGTCGCGGCGCAGGGCGCCTCGAGCGGCATCATTGCCGGGGGGCAGGATTGTCATCAGGAACCGCACGGCGCCCATACCGGTGACATCTCTGCCAGCATGCTCGCTGATGCCGGTGCACAATATGTCATTGTCGGCCACTCCGAGCGCCGAACAAATCACGGTGAAACCGATGATACAGTACGCGCCAAGGCCGAAGCCGCCATCGGCTCAGGCCTGAAACCGATCATCTGTGTCGGCGAGACTGAAGCACAGCGCGATGCCGCAGAGGCAGAATCGGTGGTGTCTGCGCAATTGGCCGCGTCTATCCCTGACGCTGCCGAGCAGCACGAAGTGGTTGTTGCCTATGAGCCCGTTTGGGCCATCGGAACCGGCCGCACCCCCACGCTCGATGAAATCGACGAAATGCACAATGCAATTCGCGCCCGGCTGGTGGATCGGTTCGGTCTGTCCAAGGGTGAAAGCATCCGCATTCTCTATGGCGGCTCGCTAAAACCCCAGAACGCCCGCGAGATTTTGGGTATAGGCAACGTCAATGGCGGCCTTGTGGGAGGTGCAAGCCTCTTGGCAAAGGACTTCTATACGATTATCTCGGCCGTATAAGAGTATCCGGACAGGCAGCCGCCTGTGGCGAAAAAGCGCCGCAAGCGGCTGGCAATTGCCGTTCGGGGGGTGTATGACCCCGCATCCTTTCCAAACCGGGCGGGCCGTATCGGCGCGTCCGGACTGACGCGAAGACAAGAGATTCATGGCCAACGTACTGCTCGTCGCCTATTTGCTGATTGTGCTGGCGCTTATTGTCGTCATCCTGCTTCAGCGCTCTGAGGGCGGCGCCCTTGGAATCGGTGGTGGCGGTGGCGGCGGCGGTTTGATGACCGCCCGTGGCTCGGCAAACCTGCTGACCCGGACAACGGCCATTCTGGCTGTCCTGTTCTTCGCTTCTGCCATCGGTCTGACCATTCTCAACGAGATTGATCGTGGCACTTCCAGCATTCTGGACAACGCGACCTCGCTTGAAGATGGCACCCAGCCTTCGACGGTGCTCGACGCGCTCAACGCTCTTCAGGGCGATGAGACCTCCGATCTGCTGCTGCCTTCAGAGGCACAGACGCCGGCTGAAGAACCAGCGGCATCGGACAGCGAATTGCCCATACCCGAAGTATCGACCGATACCGAAGAAACGCCCGCAGTGCCTGCGGGCAACTGATCCGCCGCAAGGCGTCCGCGAGAAAAGGGGATGGCAACATCCCCTTCTTCTTTTTGTGTAGAGCGCAAAAGCTGCTCTGCGAATCATGTCTGATGTGCTTATGGTGATCGCCCATGGCTCGGTACGTATTTATCACCGGAGGCGTGGTCTCCTCCCTTGGCAAAGGTTTGGCTTCGGCGGCGCTCGGCGCCGTGCTGCAGGCACGTGGCTACAAGGTCCGCCTGCGCAAGCTCGACCCCTATCTCAACATCGATCCCGGCACGATGTCGCCGACCCAGCACGGTGAAGTGTTCGTCACCGACGACGGGGCGGAAACCGATCTTGACCTGGGACACTACGAGCGCTTCACCGGGCGCGCCGCCAACAAGCGTGACAATGTCACCTCCGGCCGCATCTACTCGGACTTGCTGGCCAAGGAGCGCAAAGGCGAGTTTCTCGGTGCCACCGTCCAGGTCATTCCGCATGTCACGGACGCGATCAAGGCATTCGTCCTCGACGGCAACGAGGATTACGACTTCGTGCTGGTCGAGATCGGGGGGACGGTCGGCGACATCGAGGGACTGCCGTTCTTCGAGGCCATCCGTCAGCTTGGCAATGAACTGCCGCGCAATCACGCGGCTTACCTTCATCTGACCTTGATGCCCTATATCCCCTCTGCAGGGGAATTGAAGACCAAGCCGACCCAGCACTCGGTCAAGGAACTGCGCTCGATTGGTATCGCACCGGACGTATTGCTGGTCCGCTGCGACCGCCCCATTCCGGAAGGCGAGAAGAAAAAGCTCTCGCTGTTCTGTAACGTTCGCGAAACCGCCGTTATCCAGGGTCTCGATGTCGGCTCGATCTATGATGTACCCGTCGCCTACCACAATGAAGGCTTGGATCGGGAAGTCCTCGCCGCGCTTGGCATCACCGATGCGCCCGAACCCGACATGTCCTCTTGGGAAGAAGTATCCCGCCGTTATCACAATCCCGAAGGTGAAGTGAACATCGCCATCGTGGGCAAATATACCGGCCTGAAGGATGCCTATAAGTCGCTCTCCGAAGCGCTCACCCATGGCGGCATCGCCAACAAGGTGAAGGTCAACCTGCAATGGATCGATTCGGAAGTCTTCGAGCGTGACGATCCGGCGCCCTATCTCGAACACGTGCACGGCATCATGGTGCCTGGCGGCTTCGGTGAACGCGGCTCGGCAGGCAAGATCGAGGCTGCTCGCTTCGCCCGCATCAAGGACGTGCCCTATTTCGGCATTTGTTTCGGCATGCAGATGGCCTGTATCGAAGCCGCGCGGAACACCGCCGGCATCAAGAATGCCTCGTCCACCGAATTCGGCCCCACCAAGGAGCCGATTGTGGGTATGATGACGGAATGGGTGAAGGGCAACGAAAAGGAAACTCGGGGCGCCGAAGGAGATCTCGGCGGAACGCTTCGTCTTGGCGCCTATCCGGCCCAGCTCACCCGAGGCTCCCGGGTTGCCGATATTTACGGTACCACCCGCATTTCCGAGCGTCATCGTCATCGCTACGAGGTGAACATGGACTACCGCAAGCGGCTGGAGGCCAATGGCCTGCTGTTCTCTGGCGTTTCACCCGATGGCACGCTGCCCGAAATCGTCGAGCGCACCGACCACCCCTGGTTCATCGGCGTCCAGTTCCATCCAGAACTGAAATCAAAGCCGTTCGAGCCGCATCCGCTCTTTACCAGCTTCATTGCCGCGGCGATGGAACAGAGCCGGCTGGTCTAGGCCGGGTATTCCAGCGGCCACACCTCGACCACGCCATGCGCCACGGCGCATGGCACCTTGGCCACCTTTCTCGATGGCATCTTCCAGAGTGTCGGCCTCGATAATGGCAAATCCGGCAACGGGCAGGGATGCGGCCATGAAACTGCCGTCGGTGACCTGCATCGCCGTACCCTCGGGATTACGGACCTGAATCGGCCGCCCCGCTATGCCAATCAGCGCCCCTTCCGCTTTGAGTTTCTCGTCATGGGCATGCGCCGCGTCCCGCACGGCCTGCGGTGTGCGGTCATAGCCCTGGCGGTCGCCATAGCCGATGGTCACAAATTTCGGCATGTCAGTTCTCCTGTTCCTTCAAGACAATTGACGAGAGCAAAACACGGTTCCGCCGCCTGCCCAATGCGCCTGTGACCGCGCGGGAAGAATATGCTAGGAAAGGCCGTCAGGCGCACCAGGTGCCCGACATCGGAAAAACGCCATGGCCGAGATCATCAACCTCCGCACCGCCCGCAAGAACAAGACCCGCGCCGAAAAGGTCGCGACGGCCGAACAGAACCGCGCCAAATTCGGCCGCACCAAGGCCGAGAAGCTCAAGGGCGCGAGAGAGAAGTCACGTGCAGAAAAGCACGTTGATGGGCACAAGCGCGAGGAGTAGCGCGGATCCCGCGCCAATCAGGATACCAGGGCGCTAATCCTGGGCAGCGCTTGCTTCTTCCACATCGACCACCCCGATAATCTCCGCCAGCAGATCATGCAGCGCGTCGCGATGGCCGTTCCCGGCGGAGGGCGAGAACTCGTCCGACGTCATCACCACGGTCAGGTCCAGTGCCGGCACGACATAGATCATCTGCCCGCCATAACCCCAGCCGTAGCGCACCGCTTCGCCGCCGATCTCCCGCAGGAACCAGCCATAGCCATAGCCGTCGCCGCTGAATCGGGAATTGGTCCGTTCCACCCAGGACTGCGCAATCCAGTCTGAGGATACCACCCGCGTTCCATCCGGCGCGAGCCCGCCCGTGCGAAACACCTCCCCGAAGCCCAGGAGCGAGTGTGGACTCATCGCCATCTGGTTCCCACCCAGGTAAATCCCCTGCGGATCGCGCTCCCATCCGGCAATATCAAACTCCGGGACGGCCCCGAACCAGTCCTCGGCAAGATCCAGGGTGGCACGCCCGCTAACCCGTGTCAGGATGGCCGACAGCAGGTGGCTCGAACCTGTCGAATACTGCATCGGGCCGCCCGGATCGGTTTCGAAAGCCTGTGCAAGTGCCGAGCGCACCCAGTTGTCACTGGCCACCCAGCGGCCATAGTTCGGCCCGGATGTGCGACCGAGTCCGGCCTGCATCGACAGCAAATGCCCAACCGTCACCATATCCAGTCGAGGATCCGCATCGGCAGGAAAATCATCGATCAGGAAATCGGCAATCGGCTGGTCAACCCCTTCGATCAGTCCCTTGTCGATGGCAATACCGACCAGGGCCGACATAACGCTTTTGGAGGCCGACTTGATATTGGTCGGATCGCCCGGCGCATGGCGGTCATAGCCGCGCTCGGCCAGGATGTCGCCTTCTTGAGCGACAACCACCACTTCGAGCGGTTCAAGGGCATCGGCGGCGTTAAGAACGGCAGCGAGATCTTGCGTCTGCGCCAGGGCGGGCAAGGGTGAAAGGACGAACAGGACGGCGAGAAGGGCAGGTGATGTCTTCATGTCCCATGCTTCGCGGCCACTTGCGGCGAAAACATGTGGAGGCGGTGCCTTGCGCCTCCACAGTTTCGTGATCGACTACCAGTCCACCTGGCAGACCGCCCCGTCCGGCCCGAACTGCCTGCTGTCCGGTGTGTACTGAAAGATCTCGATCTTCACCCCGCTCGGATCGGCTAGCCAGCATTGCCAGGTATGGTCGACACCCAGTTTTTTGTCCGTCACCGCAAGGCCCTTGGCCCTGGCATTGGCCATGAACCCATCGATATCGTCGGTCTCAAAGCAGATATGGTTGATCTGGTTGCTTTCCTCGAACCGGCTCTCGCCCTTCTTGAACACCTCGACAAAGGTGCGATTACCGAAATCTAGATAGAAGCCGATCCGCTCGTCGCCGCGCTTGAAGTCGAACTTGGGTGCCGCGCCCATCGCGTCACGGTAGAACGTTTCGACGGCGTCGAGGTCACGGGCAAAAATACAGGTATGCGCCACCTGTTTGACGAGGGGTTTGGTCAAGGCTTTCTCCTCCGGAACGCGCGAACTGGACAGTTCGCGCTGACATGTTAGGACAGGAAGTACATCCAAACCAGCGGGAGGGGTCAAAATGGCGCGCATAATTGTTATCGGAGCCACGGGCCATATCGGCACATATCTGGTGCCGCGCCTGGTGCGCGCGGGCCATGACGTGGTGGCGGTTTCGCGCGGCGCCGCGCAGCCTTACCTCCCGGACACGGCCTGGAACCACGTAGAGCGGGTCACCATCGACCGCGCCGCTGCAGAGGCGAATGGAGATTTCGGCCGGGCGATCGCCGATCTCAAGGGCGATATCGTCATCGACAATATCTGCTTCACACTTGAAAGCGCCCAGCAGCTTGCTGAGGCTCTCATCGGCAAGATTCGCCACTTCCTCCATATCGGTACGATCTGGACCCACGGCTTCTCTGAAGTGGTGCCGACACTCGAAGACGTGACCAAGCGGCCCTTCGGCGATTATGGCGTCCAGAAAGCAGCAATCGAGGACTACCTGCTCGACCTGGCGCGACGTGACGGTTTCCCCGTGACCATTCTCCATCCCGGCCACATCGTGGGGCAGGGGTGGTCGCCGCTCAATCCGGCCGGTCACTTCGACAATGCTGCCTTCCAAACCATCGCCCGCGGCGAAACCCTGGCCCTGCCCAATTTCGGCATGGAAACGGTGCATCATATCCATGCCGATGACATCGCCATCCTTCTCACGCAGGCCATGGCCAACTGGAGCGTCTCGGTCGGGGAAGCCTTCCATGCCGTATCGCCTGGCGCCATCACACTCCGGGGCTATGCCGAGGCCATGTATCGCTGGTTTGGCAAGGAACCCTCGCTGAGCTTCCAAACCTGGGAGGACTGGAAATCCATGCAGAAGCCCGAGAACGCCGCCGCCACCTGGGAACACATTGCCCGCAGTCCAAATGCCAGTATCGCAAAGGGCCGCCGCCTGCTGGGCTATGCCCCACGTTACACCTCGCTGGAAGCTGTGCAGGAGTCGGTGTCCTGGCTGCTGGGCAACGGAAAACTTGCGCTCTAGGAGACGAGGACGGCGCCTTTTTTGCGCGTTCCCTCTTTTCACTGTCACAAGGCCCGTCTAGACAGGCACTCACACCCAAGTAGCATTCCGGGAAGGGCACGCATGTCTTCAATCATCCACGTCAATGGCCGCCAGATTTTCGATAGCCGCGGCAACCCGACCGTCGAAGTCGATGTGGTGCTGGACGATGGCAGCTTCGGTCGCGCCGCTGTGCCCTCAGGCGCCTCGACCGGCGCCCATGAGGCCGTGGAACTGCGCGACGGCGGTTCGCTCTACATGGGCAAGGGCGTGACCCAGGCCGTCGAGAACGTGAACACGACCATTGCCGACGAAATCCAGGGCATGGACGCGCTCGATCAGCTCGCGATCGACCAGGCAATGATCGACCTCGATGGCACTGCCAACAAGGGTAATCTGGGCGCCAACGCCATTCTTGGTGTTTCGCTGGCCGTGGCCAAGGCCGCCGCGGAATCGAGTGAACTGCCCTTCTACCGCTATATCGGCGGCCCGAACGCCCATTTACTGCCTGTGCCGATGATGAACATCATCAATGGCGGCGAGCATGCTGACAATCCCATCGACATGCAGGAATTCATGATCCTGCCGGCCGGCGCCAAGTCGATTGCCGACGCCGTGCGCATCGGTGCCGAAATCTTCCACACGCTGAAGAAGGGCCTGTCGGCCGACGGCTACAATACCTCGGTTGGCGACGAGGGTGGTTTTGCGCCCGCCTTGAAATCGGCCGATGAAGCCCTGGGCTTCATCATGAAGTCGATCGAAAAGGCCGGCTACAAGCCGGGCGAGGACGTGTTCCTCGGTCTCGATTGTGCAGCCACCGAATATTACAAGAACGGCAAATACGAGATGGTGGGCGAGGGCAAGTCGCTCTCATCGGACGAAAACGTCCGCTTCCTCGAAGACCTCGCCAATCGCTACCCCATCATCACCATCGAAGACGGCATGGCCGAGGACGATTGGGACGGCTGGAAGGCTCTGACCGACGCCATTGGCTCCAAGGTACAACTCGTCGGCGACGATCTTTTCGTTACCAACACCCAGCGCCTGGTGTCCGGCATCAAGATGGGCGTCGCCAACTCGATCCTGGTCAAGGTCAACCAGATCGGCTCGCTCTCCGAAACCCTCAACGCCGTCGATACCGCGCACCGCGCCGGCTACACCTCGGTGATGTCGCACCGCTCGGGCGAAACCGAGGATTCCACCATTGCTGACCTCGCCGTGGCGCTGAACTGCGGTCAGATCAAGACCGGCTCGCTCTCCCGCTCGGACCGCCTGGCCAAGTACAACCAGCTTATCCGCATCGAGGAACAGCTCGGCTCCTCGGCCAAATATGCTGGCTATTCGGTGGTCAAGGGCCGCTGATCGGTCCCCCAAACGTTACGCAAAAAGCCCGGGAGCGATCCCGGGCTTTTTTCTATCGATTGGTCCCCTTTTTCCTCTCCCCCTTGGGGAGAGGGGGATCGGCCAAAGGCTGAGAAGGGTGAGAGGGTCCGCCGCAAACCCGAACGGACCTACTGAAATGCCGTCTCGGCAAAGCTCCTGAGTTTCCGCGAATGCAGCCGTTCCGCCGGCTGGTCGCGCAAGATCTCCATCGCCCTGAGCCCGATCTGCAGGTGCCGGTTGACCTGGGTGCGATAAAAGTCCGAGGCCATGCCCGGCAGTTTCAGTTCCCCATGCAGTGGCTTATCCGACACGCAGAGCAACGTCCCATAGGGCACGCGGAAGCGGAAACCATTGGCGGCAATGGTCGCGCTCTCCATGTCCAGCGCCACGGCGCGGGACTGGCTGAGGCGCCGTGTGATCTCGGTCTGGTCGCGCAGCTCCCAATTGCGATTGTCGAAGGTTGCCACTGTACCGGTACGCATGATCTTCTTGGTTTCCAGCCCCTCGGTCTGCGTTACTTCCTCCACCGCCTGCTCCAGCGCCACCTGCACCTCGGCCAGCGCCGGGATCGGCACGGAAAGCGGCAGATCGGCATCGAGCACATGGTCCTCGCGCACATAGGCATGCGCCAGCACGTAGTCGCCGAGCTCCTGGCTGTTCCTGAGGCCCGCACAATGCCCCAGCATGATCCAGGCATGCGGCCTGAGCACCGCAATATGGTCGGTGATCGTCTTGGCGTTGGAGGGTCCAACCCCGATATTGATCATGGTGATGCCACGGCCGCGATCCCCCACCAGGTGGTAAGCCGGCATTTGCGGCGTGCGCGGCGGTGGATTACCAGTGACACCGCCGCCGGTCAGCATATTGTTGGTCGCAACGTTGCCCGGCTCAATAAAGCGCTGATAATGCGGATGTTTTTCGGCCATCCAGCCTTTGGCCATGCGGCAGAATTCGTCGATATAGAACTGGTAGTTCGTAAAGATCACGAAGTTCTGGAAATGCTCTGCGTTGGTGCCCGTATAGTGAGCCAGCCGGAACAGCGAATAGTCGACGCGCGGCGCGGTAAAGGCCGAAAGCGGGTAGGGCCCGCCACGCGGTGGCACATAGGTGCCGTTGGCGATTTCATCATCCGTATTGCCAAGGTCCGGCGCATCGAACAGGTCGCGCAGCGGCACCTCCATGGCATTTATCGCCTTGCCATCGAGATGATCATGCGGCCCCAGAGCGAAGTGCAGCGGGATCGGCGTATCGGACTCCCCAACCTCGATCACCCCGCCATGGTTTTTGAGAATGACCTCGAACTGCTCCTGCAGATAGCCCTGGAACAGGTCCGGCGCAGTCACCGTGGTCCGATAGATGCCCGGGCTATGCAGATACCCATAGGGCAGGGTGCTCTCATGCTTGGAATAGCTGGTGGACCGCACTTCCACCTGAGGATAGCAGGCGCGCACCCGCCCGGCCGGAATGGTCCCCGTGGTCAGGCCATTGAGATGGTTGCGGATGAAATCACAATTGCGGTGGTAGATATGGGCGATATGCGCCCAGGCCGCTGCCGGATCGGTAAATGCCTGGGTTTCCAGGCGTGGCGGGCTGAGTGTCGTCATTAAGGTGTTCCCTCGGTGGGGACTGTCAGTAATTTCGTGTGTGGCGGGCGATTGCATATTACGCCGCCATGGCTCGGATGAAGCGCTCGCCGAAGATTACAGCGAACTGCGCCTTGGCCATGGACCATTCACGTGGCGGCATTTT
>NZ_PYVZ01000058.1 GCF_003056405.1 Devosia indica | reverse complement strand
AACTGCGGCAAAGGCTGGCTCTTTCATCACTACCTTGAGCAGCACGACAATTGTGCCGTCTGCGGTGAGCCGCTTGCCTATTATAAGGCTGGCTTGTTCCTGCCTTTCGTGGTCGTGACGTTTGTTATCCACTTGGTGGCTGTTGTAATGCTCCACATGGAACTGAGCGGGGCATCAAATCCACTCTATTACCTGTACATTCTTGTCCCTATGACCCTTGTTGGCACTATGGCAATCCTACCCTCCTCGAAAGGGGCCATAATCGGACTTATGTGGTCTAAAGGTTGGAGCGACGAACAAGACCGCTAAGCGTGTGCCAAAGCTACACGTCTGCATTCGCCCACTACTGACGTAAAGCAGACAGTCCGATAACCACCCC
>NZ_PYVZ01000057.1 GCF_003056405.1 Devosia indica | reverse complement strand
CGCGTTCAGGGTGCCCGTACTGGGCTCTGGCAATCCGAGCAAAGCCCCGGTTCTCAGGGATCGCAGCTAGTCCGACTGCTTTGCCGTAACGGGACGGTGATGCCGCTCGTCTGCGGCTGATGCCTCGTCCTTCCCATTGTTCGTGATCGTCTCGTGCCTGGCAAAGTCCCGGCCTCGATGGCGCTCGCGCTGGATTCGAAATCATGACCAAAAACGAAAAGAAGCCCGCCTCGCAGAAGGCGGATGAACCCAAGCCCGCATCCACTTCAAATGAAGCACGGATGTTCGGGCCCGACCGTGAAGAGCCGGAGATGCACCCGCCAAGTGGCGAGGGCGACCTCATGGACTTCGATGATCTCGATGCAGACGAGGATCGGTTC
>NZ_PYVZ01000056.1 GCF_003056405.1 Devosia indica | reverse complement strand
GCCTCCCTCAAGACCTCGGCTTCCATGGTCTTCTTGCCGAGCATGCGCTCGAGGTCACGCACGCGCTTTTCCAGATCGCGCACCTGGGAAGCGCCAACGACATCTTCATCGGCCTGAACGGCTGCGTGGCCGCCCTCGAGCATGCGGCGCTTCCAGGCGAAGAGCTGGGAGGGAGAAATGCCGGCGCGGCGTGCCACGTAGGAAACGCTCATACCCGGCTGCATGGCTTCCTCCACCAACCGAACCTTCTCGGCCACTGACCAGCGTCGGCGGCGCTGCACGGAGGTGATGACTTCGACCCGTCGAAACGGCTCGTCAGAACTCTTGGACATAGTCGTACTCATAGGCGGATGCCTATGCCTTATCGGCTATGCCGGCTGTCCGGTCAAAATGGGGTGCGCTCCAT
>NZ_PYVZ01000055.1 GCF_003056405.1 Devosia indica | reverse complement strand
CAATAACGGACATTGACCAAACGGAGAGAATTGTCGAGTGGATGGGAATGGCAGGAGGCCTGAACTTGGGTGAGCGTGTCGGCAAGTTTGTGATTTTGTCCGATCTGTAGCGATTACAGGGCAGCTGGAATGACGATACCCTACAAGAGTCACCGCTTCTCCGTGGAGGATTGCGAGTTCATACTTGCGACGCGCAAATTCTACCCTCAAATCAAGCATGTCGTCGTGGTTGCAGCGGTACTTGGTATCCTGACATTTGCCGGTGGGTGGGAGGCCGGACTTGAGGCCTGGTTGAGCGCCGCAGTCGCCCTTGGCGTTGCGCTAGGTTCTATGGGTGCGATTCCGCTTCTCTTCCATTGGAACACTGGGCAACTGGCTGTCGAAAACTATCTGCTCGGAAACATAACCAGTGTAATGGGCCATGTGAACTGGCCACCGATTTGGCAGAATGTGCTAGCTGAACGAGCGGTCACCTTTGATTGGGCAGATATCAGCCAGGCGGTACTTCGTCCTGCGCCCTGGGCCTTTGCGCTCGACAACTTGAATCTGGAGCTGAACTTTCGCGATGGTCGTCAGCGGATCCTGCGCGTACCCAAGCTTGCTCCTGTTGAGGTCGAAGAACTTGTTCGGATCTTGGAGTTAATTGCGCTTCGTAGGGGATTTCGGTTTGAGCAAGGGCCTCCGCTCCATCCGCCTTTGCAAACCAACTAGTTCTCGCCCAGAGGGTGATAGCCGATGGGTTCGGAGATGGATCTTCGCTACGGCAGCTTTCAG
>NZ_PYVZ01000054.1 GCF_003056405.1 Devosia indica | reverse complement strand
CAAACAGCACATTGTGGTTGAAGCCGAGCACACCCTCCGCTTCTGCCGCAAAGAGCAGATAGGAGAGCCGCAAAAGGGCATAGATGCCCACCTTGGTCATGATGGCGAACATGGCCGCGACCGGCGCAGCCGCCACAGAATAGGCGCCCGGCAACCAGAAGCTGATCGGCCACATGCCGGCCTTGATCAGGAAGGTCAGGCCGAGCAGCCCCAGACCTGCGTCGAGCAATGGCCGGTCGGCGGCGGCAATTTGCGGAATGCGCACCACAAGATCGGCCATGTTGAGCGTGCCGGTGACGCCATAGATGATCGCCGCGCTGATGAGGAACAGGAAGGACGCCAGAAGGTTGATCGCGATGTAGTGCAGCGACGCCTTGACCCGGGCGCTGCCACTGCCATGCAGCAGCAATCCATAGGACGCCGCCAGCATTACCTCGAAAAAGACGAAGAGATTGAACAGGTCACCGGTGAGGAAGGCGCCATTGAGCCCCATCAGCAAGAGCTGGAAGATAGCTGCAAAATGCGGGCCGGCGGCATACCAGCGGGCCAGCGAGAATGTCAGCGTCGCCATGCCGAGAATGCTGGTCACCAGCACCATCAGCGCCGAGAGCCTGTCAGCCACCAGCACGATGCCGAAAGGCATGGGCCAATTGCCCAGTGGATAGGCCTTGATCAGCTCAGTGTCGGACGGACCAACCTGTATGGTCGGCACGACCAGCAGCAGCGCGATAACGACCAGCAGGGCGGTCGAGCCGATACTGAGACCGATCTTGAGCATCCGGAAGC
>NZ_PYVZ01000053.1 GCF_003056405.1 Devosia indica | reverse complement strand
CAAACAGCACATTGTGGTTGAAGCCGAGCACACCCTCCGCTTCTGCCGCAAAGAGCAGATAGGAGAGCCGCAAAAGGGCATAGATGCCCACCTTGGTCATGATGGCGAACATGGCCGCGACCGGCGCCGCCGCCACAGAATAGGCGCCCGGCAACCAGAAGCTGATCGGCCACATGCCGGCCTTGATCAGGAAGGTCAGGCCGAGCAGCCCCAGACCGGCGTCGAGCAATGGCCGGTCGGCGGCGGCAATTTGCGGAATGCGCACCACAAGATCGGCCATGTTGAGCGTGCCGGTCACGCCATAGATGATCGCCGCGCTGATGAGGAACAGGAAGGACGCGAGAAGGTTGATCGCGATGTAGTGCAGCGACGCCTTGACCCGGGCGCTGCCACTACCATGCAGCAGCAATCCATAGGACGCTGCCAGCATAACCTCGAAAAAGACGAAGAGATTGAACAGGTCACCGGTGAGGAAGGCGCCATTGAGCCCCATCAGCAAGAGCTGGAAGATCGCTGCAAAATGCGGGCCGGCGGCATACCAGCGGGCCAGCGAGAATGTCAGGGTCGCCATGCCGAGAATGCTGGTCACCAGCACCATCAGCGCCGAGAGCCTGTCAGCCACCAGCACGATGCCGAAAGGCATGGGCCAATTGCCCAGCGGATAGGCCTTGATCAGCTCAGTGTCGGACGGACCAACCTGTATGGTCGGCACGACCAGCAGCAGCGCGATAACGACCAGCAGGGCGGTCGAGCCGATACTGAGACCGATCTTGAGCATCCGGAAGC
>NZ_PYVZ01000052.1 GCF_003056405.1 Devosia indica | reverse complement strand
GGATCTCGCGCGCCCAAAAAAACGGATCTCGCCCTTGCTGTCGTGGAGCAATCCCGAGGACGATACCCAATGAGCGTTATTGCCCGCACTCTGGGCGTCTCCAGGTCCAACCTCATCGAGCGCGCCAGCAAGCCATCCAAGCCGCGCGGACCTTATCGGAAGGCCGATGATTTGGCTCTTCTTGCCGAACTGCGTCCGATCATCGACCAGCGACCCACCTATGGCTATCGCCGTGTGACCGCATTGCTCAACAGGCATCGGCGCAAGGAGGGCAGGCCCATCGTCAACACCAAGCGTGTCCTCAGGATCATGCGGCAGAACGGGCTCACCCTTCAAAAGCATACTGCCCTGCGGCCCACGCGGACCCACGACGGTGTTGTCGTTGCCCTGCGCTCCAATATCCGCTGGTGTTCAGATCATCTGGAGATCCACGCCCGCAATGACGAGGTGGTGCGCATCGTCTTCGTTATCGACGCCTGTGACCGAGAGATCATCGCCTGGTCGGCCGTGGCCAATGCCGGCATCTCCGGCGAGATGGTCTGTGATCTGATGATCGCTGCCGTCGAGCGCCGCTTCCAGGCCCTCAAGGTCCCACACCGGCTGGAATGGCTCTCGGACAATGGCAGTGCCTATATCGCCAGGCAGACCGCACAGGTGGCCGCCGCTCTGGGCATCGACCTCCTCTTCACCCCGGTTCGAAGCCCGCAGAGCAACGGCATGTCTGAGGCCTTCGTCAAAACCCTGAAAAGGGATTACGCCTCAACCGTCATCCTTCCAGACGCCGAGACCATCCTGGCCTTGCTGCCCGAATGGATCGACGATTACTGTGAGGTCCACCCGCACTCCGGGCTTAAGTATCGCTCACCACGCGAGTTCCTGCGCCTCAGTGCCTAAACCCAACCGCCGGCTGTCCGGTGAAATGGGGTCCACTCCA
>NZ_PYVZ01000051.1 GCF_003056405.1 Devosia indica | reverse complement strand
GCTCGCTGGGATGGTCACCCAGTCAGACGTCGTTGCCGCGCTTTTTAGGGTCAATCAGTCCGAATTGGCACTGTCAGCCTGAAGCACCCGAAGATTGCAGCCATTTGCTTTGTTCGACCAGTTGAACGTTAAGGGAGGGCGACTTGGGGACGCGGCTATGAGGTGGAGACCCGCAAAAACTGTGTCTTTAGGATTGATGCTGCCGTGATGGCCGGCTGATTTCAGCGCTTTGGCATATTTGGGCGTTATTTGACCCTGTTTTTGACCGCCTGTGGTGCCCAACAAAGGGCATTTTCCCCGTTCCCGGGCAGACTCATGCCGTGACCGCGCGCTTTTCGTGGAAGACCAAGCGATCGAAGTTGTAGGCCAGATTGGCCAGCGTCAGTTTCGCTTCGGCCCGCGCGACGCCGATGGTGCGGATGAACAGGCCGAACCGGTTTTTCTGGTGAGCAAACACGTGCTCGATCCGGGCGCGGATCGAGGATTTGACCGCATTGGCCCGCGCGGTCGCGATACCAATTGCTCTGGACGCCAAAACAGATTGAAAAGCTCATCTACTGGCAAAAGTCCAATCGCATTGATCAAGCCATGAAGCACCCAGATAGCGGTCTCGTGCTCTCCTGGCGATCAAAGGCGGACAAAGCCAATGGCGTAATGGATGCGACGACGGCCCGCATTCTGACCCGAGAGGCCAGTCGTCGTCGGTTTTATCTTCAGGCCGGGGAGACCCATAGCGAAAGCGCACGGAAGAAAATCGGAGACGCCCAGCGGGGCCGCAAACGCTCGGCTGAACATCGCGCCGCCATTGGCAATGCACGACGTGGCACTAAACAAACTCCAGAACAAATCGCAGCGCGTGTCGCCGCAACGAGGGCTGTCAATCGGCGCGGAACATTGACCCATAAAGGGGTCAATTTTGGGCTCTGGCGCAGATTTGGTGCTGGCCATCAAGGTGCACCAATGAGCCGTGCTTCCAACAGATCGATCTTGCCGCGGCCATACATCTGACGCTTGACGAGCTTGAGCTTGGTGATTTGGCCCTCAGT
>NZ_PYVZ01000050.1 GCF_003056405.1 Devosia indica | reverse complement strand
CGCCGCGGCGCCCAAAACACGAAAGGAAAAACCCGCCACTTGACCGTCCCCGCAGCGCGGGAAACTATCGTCCAACCGGGTCAGTTCTCAATGACAATCCCGGGTCAGTTCCTGGCGACAATCAACAGCCGGTTGTTTATGAACCGCCTGATCGAACTGCACTCCGCCGGAAAACTCGCCTTCTTTGGCAAGCTGGCAGGGCTCCGCGATCGCCGTGCCTTCCAGCGTCATCTCGCGCCGGTCCGCAAGAAGCGTTGGGTGGTTTATGCCAAAGCGCCCTTTGCCGGACCCGAGGCGGTGCTCGCCTATCTCTCGCGCTATACCCACCGCGTGGCGATCTCGAACAGCCGCCTCATCGCCTTCGACGACAATGAGGTCACCTTCCGTTACAAGAACTATCGCAGCTCCGGCGCCAACCGGCAGCAGGTCATGACCCTGGCCGCCGACGAGTTCATTCGCCGCTTCCTGGTCCACGTACTGCCGCGCGGCTTCCACCGCATCCGGCGCTACGGCCTGCTCGCCGGTTCCGCCCGCAAGGACTGCCTCGCCCAGGCCCGCGACATGCTGGGGGTGGCGCCGGCGACGGACGAACCGCCGGCCGCCGAGACCGCCCCAGTCCCGTGCCCGCCTTGTCCCTGCTGCGGTGGCACCATGGTAATCATCGAGACCTTCGCGGCATGGTGCCAGCCGCGGGGCCCGCCGACCGCGCGACCATCAGCCCGGGAGACCATCCATGACCCGGCATGATCCGCTCGTTCAAACGGCCGCGCCACATCGTGGGCCGACGCGATGGTTCGCGCCAGGCGCCACGGCGACCATCATCACGTACGCCAATCTCACCGACGCCGTCGTCGTTGATGCCCGGATGCAGTTCGAACGGCATTCAACAGGCAGGCGCGCCACGCCATATGCTGCGGCTCACGGCCGCCGCCCGACCACGCCAAATCAGAAAACCCCATAGCCCGGCGCATGCGGACCGCGGGTTCCTGCATGGGTGGCTTTCGTACGCCAAACAGCGCCCGAAACCCTTATATGGGGATGGTCAACCGCATATTGGCCTTACCTACTCATTGTCAGGTGTCTTTGAGTATCGCAGATCCATTTGGCGGGTCCGTTTGCGCGACGCGGTTCGCGAGCGAACCCAGTCCACCTTA
>NZ_PYVZ01000005.1 GCF_003056405.1 Devosia indica | reverse complement strand
CGCCGCGGCGCCCAAAACACGAAAGGAAAAACCCGCCACTTGACCGTCCCCGCAGCGCGGGAAACTATCGTCCAACCGGGTCAGTTCTCAATGACAATCCCGGGTCAGTTCCTGGCGACAATCAACACCAGGGGCCCAAATTCCGGGAAACCACTGGTTGAGCGGTGCGAGAATGCCCACGAAAGGGTTGAACATGAAGGCAAAGACCACCCCGATCGAAGCGCCGGCCACGCCTTTGGGCCAAATCAACACGTTGCGCGCTGGCCGGCTGAGCCTCAGGCCGCGATCTGCTGCAAGGGCAAGCACGAGCGGCACAAGCACTGCCAGGCTCGAGCCCACGACCATGAACATCAATGTGCGCCGGCCCGCTTCCCAGAATTGGGCGTCGGCCAGAACCCGGGCAAAGTTCTGCCAGCCCACAAACAGCGATCCTCCGCCGAATGGGCGTTCAAGGAAGAAAGACCAGTAAAAGGCCTGAAAGATCGGTGCATAGAAGAAGATGATAATCAGCAGGGCAAGCGGTGCGACAAGGAACACCGGCAGCCAGCGATTGCCGAAGAGGGCCTGGGCGGGCTGAGACATGGCAAAGACCTCGATTGGAGCCGGCACGGTGCGCAGGGCAGCGTGCCGGCAATGTCGGCTAATCAGGGGAGCTGAACGCCCTGATAGGTCTGTTCAAAGCGGCGGAGCAGCTCGTCGCCGCGGGCCTTGGCGTTGTCGAGAGCGACCTGCATTGTCTGTTCGCCGTTCCAGGCTTTCTGGGTCTCTTCCATGAAGACCTCGCGGAACTGAACGTAGAAGCCCAGGCGAATGCCGCGGCTGTCCTCGGTGCTGGGCTGGTTCATCGAATCGATGCCGATGGCGGCGGTGGCATATTTGGCGTCGTCCGCTTCGCCGCTGGCCTCAATGGCGTCCATGACATCATTGGTTACGGGCACATAGCCCGTGGCCGCGGTAAAGAACATCTGCTGCTCGGGCGTGCGGAGAAAATCGAGGAAGGCCTTGGCGGCCGCCACTTCTTCATCCCCATGGCCCTTCATCACATAGATGGAGGCGCCACCCACCAGAGTGTTGTGACGATCATAGCCCTCATACATCGGGGCCATGCTGACGCTCAGGTTGCCGGCATCGCCAAAGGCCGTCGCCGCTGCAGCATAAGACCCGGACGATCCTTCCATCATGGCACATTCGCCGGCGTTGAACGCCTCAGTGTACCGGCCTGCCTTGGTGTCAACGTCCAGGCGCACCAGGCCCTGCTTGCGCCATTCGACGAGGTTGGTCAGGTGATCGACCACGAATGTGGAGTTGAGAACATATTCGGCGTTCAGCCCGTCATAACCATTGTGGTTCGATGCAATGGGCAGACCATGCCGGGCGGAAAACTGTTCGAGTACGCGCCAGGTATTGCCATCGGTGACGAAGGGGCAGGCATGGCCAGTGGCCTGCAGCTTCTCGGCAGCAGCGATCACCTCTTCCCAGGTCTGGGGCGTTTCCGTCACGCCAGCATCTTCAAGCTGGGCCTTGTTGGTGTAGAACAGCAGTGTCGAGGAATTGTAGGGCTGGGAGTACAGCCGGCCATCGGAGGTTTCATAGTAGGCGCGCGCGCCTGTAATGTAGTTGTCCCAGGCAACGTCGGGCATGATGTCCTGCACGGGAACAACGGCATCGGACAGCATCAGGTCCAGTGTGCCGGCATCAAAGAACTGGATCAAGACCGGCGCATTGCCTGAGCGGTAGGCTGCGATCGCCTTTTGCATGCCGATTTCGTAGCTGCCCTGGCCCACGCAAGTGACCTCGTGGTCGGACTGGGCGGCGTTGAAAGAGTCGCACTGTGCCTGAATGGCCGTTTCAACATTGCCAGTATTTCCGTACCAGAATTCGATAGTGGCAGCCTGAGCTGCCGCGGCACTGACCAACAAGGTCGCGGTCGCGACCGAAAGGGAAAGAGATTTCATGATTGCCTCGCCTGTGAGAATGACCGGGATGACGACGGGACCGATCGAGCAAGGATTAATTACACTTTGCGTGTAACATAAGCATGACAGTACGTCGAATTTTGCGCGACGAGGCTTCTGCTTGTGGTGTTCACGGTAAGTGTGACAAGCTAAGCTGGTGTTGTAATTACACTTTGATGGTACTTTAAGGGTGGTTGGAGCCATGCAGTATTCGGCTGAGGCGCTGATCGCGCCCCACTTCGTTCGCAGTCCGGAGGGCTTGGTGGTGTCGCCCAATGAACGGGCTCTGCTGCGTCTGATCTGGCGCAATCCCGGCATCTCCCGCTCAGAGATCACCGGACATATCGATCTGACCCAGCAATCGGTCTATCGGATCGTGGACCAGTTGACGGCCCGGGGGATTATTGCTCTGGGTGCGCCCAAGCCCGGACATGGACGCGGTCAGCCCAGCCCGACACTGCGCCTTGACGGCAAGCACGCTTATGCCTGTGGTATCTCGGCCAATACCGACGTTGTCGGCATCTGCCTGATGGACCTGTCCGGGCGAATTCTGGGAGAAGCGAGTATCGCCTTGCGCGAATTGTCGATGGCCGAGGCGCTCGACGAGGTCAAGATTGCGCTCGCACAACTGGAACAACGCGCTGGCCTTGATCGACGGGCGTTTTTCGGGATCGGGTTTGCCATTGCCGGCTATCACGTCGGCGGCACGCGCTATAACGCCCCGTTACCATTGCACGAATGGTCGCTCATCGAGTTGGGGCCTCTTCTCTCCGAGTATTTTGACAGGCCCGTCTGGGTTCACAATGGTGCCAATACCGGCACCATTGCCGAGTCCATGTTTGGCGTTGGCCGACATGTTCGCCATTTTGCCTATCTCAGTTTCAACTACGGATTTGGCGGCGGGTTGATCAGCGACGGTGAGCTGCTGGTAGGGGGCAATGGCAATGCTGGAGAGTTCTCCGGCATCTTCGACGTCGAGGAGTCCAAGCGACGGCCCGCATTGCAATATCTTATCGAGCGCCTCAACCAGAATGGCGTCGAGGTGCCCTCGATCAGCTACATGCGGAAGAACTTTGATCGAAACTGGCCAGGCGTGACAGAGTGGGTGGAAGAGGTGACTCCCGCCTATAACCGCATGATCAATGCGGTTCGGGCCGTAGTTGATCCCCAGGCGATCGTCTTTGGTGGCCAGGTTCCCGCTGATCTGGCGCAGATGCTTATTGATCGCACCCGGATATTTGACAGGCCGCGCTATGGCGTGCACCGGCCCAGCCCCAAATTTATCATCTCAGAGATTGCGACCGACGCATCGGCCATGGGCGCCGCGGTCGTTCCCTTCAAGTCAGCGT
This sequence comes from Devosia indica, assembly GCF_003056405.1. Lineage (GTDB taxonomy): Bacteria > Pseudomonadota > Alphaproteobacteria > Rhizobiales > Devosiaceae > Devosia > Devosia indica. The sequence continues at coordinate 197,382 of NZ_PYVZ01000005.1, read as the reverse complement.
TCTACTGACGCGAATTCTGGCATCACGCCATGCGGTGCATTGTGTCGTGACCTGCCGGTCCGCTTCCGTCGCCCGTTCCCTGCCGCTTTGGTATCCGTTCTCGCCCAAAGCGGCCGTGCCGGCGACAGGCACGGGATCCGGTGGCGGTGAGGTGCAATAGTTGTTTGCCGAAACCGCTGGGACAGGTGGGCGGTCTCCCGCAATGCCCTGATTGCCTGTCTCCTTTTGGGAATTTCTTCGCTCCTATCAGGTCAGCCGCTCACCACTGCTTGGGCAAAACAGCATGGACCTATCCGGATCATTGCGAACCGAAATCTCGGCGCCGACCGGCAGATCAAGGCGCTCATGGCGAACGAGGGTGACAATGTTGGATCCGACGTCCACCTGCACATGCGTATCCGCGCCGGTCGGCTCGATATTGTCGATCCTGGCATTGGAAGCCCCCTCGGTGATGGCGACATGTTCAGGCCGCACACCCAGGGTGACGTCGCGTCCGATATGGGCGCGTGCACGCGCTGGCAAGGTCCATTCCACGCCCGCCCTGTCGCGCAGCACAACCTGAGCGCCCCTGTCCTCTACGGTCCCCTCGATCAGGTTCATCGAGGGCGAACCGATAAAGCTCGCTACAAAGCTGTTGGCCGGGTTGTCATAGATGTCGAGTGGCGTGCCGATCTGCTCGATCTTGCCGGACCGCATCACCACGATCCGATCCGCCATAGTCATGGCTTCCATCTGGTCGTGGGTCACATAGATCATGGTGGAATTGAGCCGCGCGTGCAGCGATTTGATTTCGCCGCGCATCTGCACGCGGAGCTTGGCATCCAGGTTCGAGAGCGGTTCATCGAAGAGGAAGACAGCCGGGTTGCGCACGATGGCGCGTCCCATGGCCACGCGTTGGCGCTGGCCACCCGAGAGTTGACGCGGATAGCGCTCAAGCAGGGGCGCCAAGGCCAGGATCTCGGCTGCGCGATTGACCTCGACCGCGATCTCGGCCTTGCTGCGCCGCGAGAGCTTGAGGGAGAAGGCCATATTGTCCCGCACGGTCATGTGCGGATAAAGCGCGTAGGACTGGAACACCATGGCGATGTCCCGTTCCTTGGGTTCGAGCTCGTTGACCACCCGCTCGCCAATGGCGATCTGGCCGTCGGTAATCGTCTCGAGCCCGGCAATCATGCGCAGCAAGGTGGATTTGCCGCAGCCCGAGGGGCCGACCAGGACGACGAACTCTCCGTCGTGGGCCTCCAGCGACACGCCATGCAGGACCTGCATGGCGCCGTAGGATTTTACCGCATTGCGAATGGTTACACTGGCCATGTCAGGCTCCTCCAAGAGCGTGTTCCAAGAAAAGGGGTTTCCGATTCTCCGGCTTGAAAACGCGACAACATCAACGACCGCCCATGCCTGCATTCAGGGCAATGGAGCTGTAGATGAGCTTTTGCAGCAGAATGGCGAGAACGATGCCGGGCAGCATGGAGAGGGCCGCGCCGGCCATGATGAAATTCCATTGCGTCCCGGCCTGCGTCTGGAAATAGGTCAGCCCAACCGGCAGGGTGGCGTTTTCCGAACCCGTCATCACGATTAGCGGCCAGAGGAAATTGTTCCACTGGCCTATGAACGTGAAAAGCGAAAGCAGGCCGATTGCCGGCATGGATAGCGGCACGATAATGCTGAGCAGGATGCGCAGGCGCGAGGCGCCGTCGATCCGGGCTGCTTCTTCAAGCTCCATGGGGATGGAGAGGAAGAATTGCCGCATCAGGAAGGCGCCGAAAGTGCCGAAGGCCACCGGCAGGATGACACCCTGGAAGGTATTGACCATGCCCAGGCTGTTCACGATCAGGAACAGCGGGATGATCAGCATGATCGCTGGCACCATCAACGTGCCAAGATAGGCCATCAGCAGCGCTTCACGACCGGGAAATTTGAGCCGCGCGAAAGCATAGCCCGACAGGCATGACACGATCACGGTGATGATGGTGACGCTGGTCGAGATAAACAGGCTGTTGAGAAAGAAGCGACCGAAGGGCAGTTGTGTCCACGCCTTGGCGAAATTGTCCCACTCGAAGGCATTGGGCAGGATGCGCACCGGGATTGCCAGGACCTCGGCATTGCTGCGTACCGCATTGCTGACCATCCAGAAGAATGGAAACAGGAAGATCAATGCGACGATCAACAATCCGCCATGGTTGAGGATGTCGAGCGCCAGGGAAAGCCGGGACCGGGACCTAGTTGTCATAATGCACCCATTTGCGCTGAAGCCAGAATTGCAGGGCGGTCAAAGCCATGATCATGGCGAACATCACCCAGGCGATGGTCGAGGCGTAACCCATCTGGAAGTTCTGGAAGCCCCGCTGGTAGATGGCGTAGCCCAGCGTGGCGGTTGCATTGCCCGGTCCGCCGCGGGTCATCACATAGATCTGGTCAAAGACCTGCAGTGAGGTGATTGCGGTCATCACCGTGCCGAAAAACAAGGTCGGCGAAATCAGTGGCAGCCGGATCTTCCAGAAGCGCTGCCAGGCGTTGGCGCCATCGATGCGCGCCGCTTCCAGATAGCTTTGCGGGACCATGTCGAGGGCCGCGTTGAACAGCACCGTATTGTAGCCGACCCCGGCCCAGAGCGAGACGATGATGACGGCCTGCATGGCCAGGGTCTGGTCGGTGAGCATGCTCGGGATCTGGATCGAGAGGGCACCCATGATGAAGTCGAAAAACCCGCCGGGTGCAAAGATCAGCATCCAGACAATGGCGACAGCGATGCCCGGGGTGAAGGTCGGGAGGAAGAAGACCACCCGAAACCATCGCTGTCCCATTTTGAGGCTGGAGATCCAGACCGCCAGCCCCAAGGAGATGACGATGTTCAGCACCAGATATTCGGCGGTGAAGAACAGGGTATTGCGTAGCACCGGCCAGAATTGCGGATCGGCCGTGAAGAGCCGGAGATAGTTGGAGATGCCGACAAATTCGGGCGTGCCGAGCAATTTCCAATTGGTGAAACTCAGCACAACCGAGGCGATGATCGGCACCACCAGAAACAGCACCATGCCGATCAGGCCGGGCAGGAGGAAGAAGAAGGCGGTCCTGGCCTCCGCCCGCTCGAGCCGGTTGCCCCATCGCGCGCGTGGCTTTGCGGCCAGCTCAGTTGCTTGATCGATCGCCGCCATGGGCTCCTCCCGTCCAGCGTCTTATTGGGACCGGCCGGTTTCACAACCGGCCGGATCTCGGCCTTAGAAGGGCAATTGGCTTTGGATGTCAGCCAATACGGCTTCGGTGGTTGCGTCCCCGTTGAGGGCCAGCGGCATGTATTGGGTGATGAGGTTTTCGAACTCGTTCCAGTATTCATTGAGACGGAACGGGGTCGAATGGTCGAACATATAGGCCAGCACCTCGCGCGTGCCGCTCACATCCTTGGCCGCGACATCATACCAATAGGTCTGTTCGGCAAGCCGGCCCGGCAGGGCACGGCCGGCTGAAGCCAGAATCTCGGCGGCCTTGGGACCGGTCAGGATCTGCAGGGCCTTATAGGCTTCTTCCTTGTGCTGGCTGGCGGCGGAAATGCCCCAGCCTGAGCCGGCGGTGATAAACCGGGAGTCGCCGTCGCCGCGCGGCAACGGGGCCACGCCCATCTGGAAATCGACCGCGCCCTGGGTGGAGATCAGCGACCACGGGCCATCGATGTACATGGCTGCATTGCCCGAAGCGAAGCGGCCGCTGGCAGTGACGGCGCCGGCGCCCGAGGCAAAGACCGGCGAGGCGTTGTCGACGGCGGTGAGGTCGACGAATTTGCCCACGGCATCGACATAGCCTTCATTGGTCACTGCGAACTCGTTGCTATCGTTGAAATATTCAGCGCCAAGAGCAACAGGTCCAGCGATGAAATCGAAGGCCTGACCGGCAAAGCCATAATTGTCGCCTTCGGTGAGTGCGACGGCAGCGGCTTTGAACTCGTCGAAGGTCCAGTCCAGAGCAGGCTCTTCCAGACCGGCCTCAGCAAATTTGTCGCGATTGTAGAAAACGAGCCAGGGACCGACGTCGTAAGGCAGCGCATATTGCGTACCGTCATGCGCAAGTCCCGCAATGATCGAAGGCTCGAAGACCGATGTGTCGAAATCGTCGGATGCAAAATGGGCATCCAGCGGTTCAAGGATGGCGTAAAAGCTGGGCATACGCATGGATTGCATGGCCACTAGGTCGGCGATCTGACCTGATGCCGCCAGCACTGGCAGGCGTGTCCAGTAGTCGGTCCAGCCGGAGATCTGCGGCGTCACGGTGATGTTGGGATATTCTTCCGTCACCAGATCGGCCAGGCTTTGCCACAGGGCGGTGTCGTTTTCGTCACCCCACATCTGCCAGGTCAGGTTCACCTGATCCTGGGCCTGGACGGTCGGGATGAACGCACTGCTCGCGAAGAAGGCGGCAGCCAGAACAGTCGATAGTTTCACGGTAGTCTCTCCTCAGTAACTACGGGTTGATCGGTAAAAGCGGTTCGATCCGGATTTTCGGCCCGGTTTGGTCGGGCGACCTGTTCAGGCCGCAAGCAGCACCTCCAGGTCTCGGACCATGGCGATGAATTCGGCGCGCTGCCGCCGCCAGGCATCGGCTCCGCTGCCCGGCTCGAGTATCTGGGTCATGCGCGCAATGAAGTCGGGCGGCAGGCGTTCGAGCTCTGCCGCCATGGGCAGGTTCCAGCCATCGCCGGGGTAATAGACCCGGTTGAAGGCGAAGACGACCTGCAGGATGGCGTTGGCCAGCTTGCCGGTGAGGCCGACGAGAAAGACGAGATCCCGGCGCTCGACCTTGCTTTCGTAATGATAGTCCTTTGCCCAATAGGCGAGGATCTCGCGATAATGCTGCAAAACGGTCTGGCGCAGGGCTTCGGGATAGCAGGCCAGTTTCGCCTTCCAACCGGCCAGCACCCCGTCGGGATCAGACACGATCTGCTGGTTGGCCAGATCCGTGGGCAGATGATAGCCCCAGATGGTCCATTCGAAACTCTTGTCGACCAGTGCGCCGGCGATCCAGTCCGACAGATCGCGATGTACACCGGCATAGGAACGCATCCAGACCCCGTCCATACGGTAGCCCTTGGCCTCCCAATGGCGCATGGTCTGTTCGAAACGGTGCCATTGTGGGGTGGCCTCGATCTCCGGCCCGCGATAGGCATCGGCATAGACGCGGAAGTCATAGTCTGACTGCGCATCGGCCCGCCCCTTGCCGCGGGAACCGGCCAGGGCGACGGCGCCCCTGCCATTGTCGGCGAGGTCCGCAATAAGTGGCGTCATCGCGGCGATGAGATCTGCTTCGTGTGCCATCGGGCTCACCAGGCTTGCTGAGCGTTCCACCTCAGTCTCTGAGGATGAGTTCGATGACCGGCGACACCACGTCCGGCTTGAGCACCGGAAGTTCCAGCGTCAGCATGCCGTCGCCGACAGCGACGCCGATATTGGAATCCACGTCGGCATCCGGATCGAGCCAGTGCACTTCGCTCGCATCGTGCAGGAACTGGGCATATTTGACCTTGCGGCCAAGCCCCGCGACATGGACATGGCGGAAAGGCCAGGTCTGCAGGTGCAGATAGAGCCGGTTGCCCTTCTGGGTGAATCTGGTGCCGTTGGGGGCCTGGTATTCAGAGGGGCCGGCGCCATAGATCGCGCGACCGTTAAGGTGCAGCCATTTGCCATAGGTCTCGAGGGCGGCGTTGGCACGGGCGTCGAAGGTCCCCCGCGCAGTGGGCCCCACATTCATCAGGAGGTTGCCGCCCAATGCGACCGTATCGACCAGGATATTGATGAGCTGATTGGCATCCTTCCAAGTGGTCTCATCGCGGTGATAGCCCCAGGAGCCGGAGAAGGTGTGGCAGACTTCCCAACGCACCGGCTTGCCATTGACAGTCGGGGCGACACGCGGGGTGTATTGCTCGGGCGTTGCCAGGTCCTTGGGGAAATTGCCGTCGCTGGGCAAATCGAGCCGGTCGCCTACGATGATGTTGGGCTGCAGCTTGCGCACCAGGCCAATCAGCTCTTCGCTTTCCCAGTCCTTGCGGCCCTTGCCCGGCATGCCGCGATGCTCTCGGTTGGGGTAGGAGAAGTCGAACCAGATTACCGAAATCTCGCCGAATCCGGTCAGCAGTTCGGTGACCTGGTCGCGCATATATTGGGCATATTGGCGGATATCGCGGGTCTTGTTCATCTCCGGCGCATCGGGGTGATTGCGCAGGGGGTGAATACCGTCGATCGGGAATTGCGGGTGGTGCCAGTCGATCAGCGAGTAATAGAAGCCGACCTTGAGGCCTTCGGCGCGAAACGCTTCGACATAGGGCTTGAGCAGGTCCTTGCCGTAGGGGGTGTTGGTGGCCTTGTAGTCGGTGAACTGGCTGTCCCAGAGACAGAAGCCTTCATGATGCTTGGCGGTCAGCACCACATATTTCATGCCGGCTTCCCGGGCCCGTCGCGCCCATTCTCTCGGGTCATAGAGATCGGGATCAAAATTCTCGAAATACTTCGAGTAGTCCTGGGGTGAAATTTCCTCGCGGTGCTGCACCCATTCGTGCCGCGCTGCCAGCGCATAGAGCCCGAAATGAATGAACATGCCAAACCGGTCCTGGGGGAACCAGGCCTTGCCATCTGTCGCGTCGACGCTGCCGCCGGTGATAAGAGCGCTTTCCAATTCATCCTCCCTGCCGATAATCGAACCGGTTCGATAGTGATCCTCGATTCCCTCGTGCGAGATGTCAACCCCCTGCGGAAATTCTCAAGCGCGCTCATATTTTCATTGCATGAACACCAGCAAATGCTAGGAATAAAACAGAAACTGCGATTGAGGTGCGTGCCTCAGTCGGCCCGTCGAGGAATAGAAACGGTTCGAGAAGGAGTCGATGGCAAACATTCGAGATGTCGCCAGAATAGCCGAGGTGTCCGTTTCGACCGTCTCTCTGGCCTTTAGCAATCCGGGGCGGGTGAGTGCCCGGACGCTCGAAAAGATTCGCGGCGCCGCCTCACAGGTCGGCTATGTCGCAGACCCCCTGGCGCAAAGCCTGGCGCGTGGGCGCAGCCGCATGATCGGCTTTGTTGTGGGCAATGTGGGCAATCCCTTTTTCGGCGATATCAGGCGCGAGCTCGAAAATTATGCGCTCGAACACGAGCACTTCGTTCTTATTACCGACTCTTCGGGCAAGACCGCTCGGGAGCGGGCCCTGATAGAGCATCTGATCGGGCTCAAGATTGCAGGGCTGGCGCTGGCGCCGTCCAGCTTTGGCCCGGACTATGTGGATTTCATCAGCTCGATCAAAGTGCCCATGGTGTGTTTCGACCAGAAGGTGGCCGGGATCGAGCGCGACTTCGTAGGCTCGGACAATTTCCTGGCCGGCGCCATGCTCACCGAGCATTTGCTGCAACTGGGCCACCGGCGCATAGCCTTCATTGCCGGCCCGCAGCACATGCATACCGCCTCGGAACGCCATCGCGGGTTTGTAGAAACCATGGCCAGTGCCGGGGTCGAGGTTAATCCAAATTACGTGGTCGACGGGCAATTCACTCGTTCAGCGGGGTATGAAGCCGCGATGCGCCTGCTGATCCAGCCGGAACGGCCCACAGCGATTATCGGGGCAAACAATGCCGTGGCGCTGGCTGCGTTACAGGCGATGCAGGAATTGGGATTTTCCTGCCCAGCCGATATTTCGCTGGCAATGATCGATAATGTGCAGTGGAGCAGCGTGATTACGCCGCGCATCACCATGGTGGTGCAAGACACGATCCAGCTCGGCAATATCATAGCCCGCCGTCTGTTGCATCGGATGACCAGCCCCGAGGCAGTCCAGGAGCCGGCGCAGGACTTCGTATTGGCACCCAGGTTCGTGCCGGGCACTTCCTGCCGCAAGGTGTGAAGGGGAGGTCCCCTGCCTGCGCGTGAATGCAGCCCGTGCAGCGTGTCACCACGTCAGCCTGGCCTCGATTAGCAGAGGTCTGTGTCCCCAATACTGAGGTGATGCGGCAGACACCGCCTGGGCAGCAGAGATCGCACGGCACAACTGATCCCGCGCGCGCTCCGGCAGATGTTGAGGGCAGCCGCAAGACAGAAGAGCAGCGTCCATCCCGGAATCGGAAGCCAGTAATTGCAATGGATTGTCTGCAGACTGCTCCGGCCGACTTCAGTCAGCCATCGAACCGTCTTCGTTTTCATCAAACAGAACAGCGTTTGCGCCCGTTGCCGAGAGGCGCACGATGTCGCCTTCAACTTCGGCGACAAGGCCCGAGGGTATGAAGTGGCTCTTGCCAGCATGATCGCCGACATCATTGGCTTCGAGCTGGATACGCTTGTCCACGACGGCAGCCACAACACCAATATTGGCGCCGTCGGCACCCACAACGGTCATTCCCTTGGCGATATTCGAGAGTTCGCTCATGACATATTCCTTCTCGATGCTTGTTGGACCTGGATAATCCGACCCGATGGCATGGGGCGCTGCCGACCAAGCGGCCTCGCGCAAGACGCAAGGCCCGACCGCCGGTTGAGTGGATCTTGTCACCATCCAAGCCGGCGCGATAGAGCCGGCAAAGCGGACGCTGTGTCGCGATGGGAGGAACGGAGCTTGGCCTGGCCCGGCGGCTCGTCCTGCCCGTCGATGAGGCATGCGGGCAAATCTGCCCGGCAGTGCCGCCGGCTGGCTGCCCGACTGCGGCAGCCCGGACCAACTTTGCCGAGCACGCCCGCGCCGATGTTGGAGCAGCCCGCCGCCTTATGGCGTTTCGCACGCCCGGAAAGCATTGGTTTGCCCTGAACGCTCTGATTTGGCGTTCGATGCGTCCGTTCCCGTGGTGCGAGGTAGCAGTGCCGCTTCAAACTGCGCCTGCGCATGACGTCCAGCGCTCCCGCTAGCGTTCCCCATTGCGCGACACAGTTGGACATTGTGCAAGGCTAGCCCCGGCAATGCTGGCGCGCTTTGATGCGGATATGCCGGCGCCCGAAGCGGGGCATCCGGGTTCATCTTCTTGCCTCGAGGGTCGCAGTGGCGGAGATCGGCAGACGGGAACGACCAGATGGTGATGTCCGGATCGATATTGGTGACCAGTTGATAGAAATGCCCGTAGTGAAAAGCCACCGCTATGGGCGTAGTGAAACCATCAGCGCTTGCTGCGGCACGATGGTCAGGAGTTCAAGATGAGCATTGAGTTCGGGATCGACTCCTTTGGAGACTTGCCGCGAGGGGCTGATGGCAATGTCGTTTCCCATGCGCAAGCCATCCGGTATGTGGTCGATGAGGCCGTTCTGGCCGATCAGGTTGGCATCGACGTCGTCGCCCTTGGCGAACACCACCGCCCGGAATATTCGATCTCGAGCCCGGAGACAGTTCTGGCTGGTATCGCAACGAAAACCTCCCGGATCCGGCTCGCTTCCGGGGTAACAGTCCTGAGTTCCGACGATCCGGTTCGGGTCTTTCAGCGTTTCGCCACCGTCGATGCGCTGTCGAACGGGCGCGCCGAAGTTATCCTGGGACGTGGCTCTTTCACCGAGTCCTTTCCCCTCTTCGGCTATGACCTGAAGGATTACGAGATCCTCTTCGAGGAGAAGATCGATCTCTTCCACAAGCTTCTCGACGAAACGCCCGTGAGCTGGAAGGGCACGACGCGTGCGGCACTGGACCAGGCCGACGTGTTCCCGAAGACACAATCCGGGCGCCTGACCACCTGGGTGGGCGTGGGCGGCTCCCCCCAGTCGGTTGTCCGGACGGCTCGCTATGGGTTCAGGCTGATGCTGGCGATCATTGGTGGGCAGCCGGCACGCTTTGCCCCATATGTGGACCTTTATCGTCGTGCCACCGAGCAGTTCGGCACCGCCGCGCTTCCCGTGGGCATGCACTCGCCAGGTTTTGTCGCCGATACCGATGAGGAAGCCAGAGAGCTCTTCTATCCTGGCTATCGGGAAATTCGCGATCGCATTGGTGCGCTGAGGGGCTGGCCGCCATTGCGGCGGGCGGAGTTTGACGCCGACGTTGCGACAGGCTCGCTCTATGTCGGCTCACCCGAAACGGTGGCCCGCAAAATGGCCGATGCTATCCAGGCACTGGATGTGGGCCGGTTCGATCTCATCTATTCGGCCGCGGGAACTGTGGATGCAGGCGCACGCCTGCACGCCGTGGAGCTCTATGGCACCAAAGTCATACCTATGGTCCGTGATCTGCTTTCGAGCGGCAAACTGGCGTCGCGCGGCTAGATGGCGCCGACCAAAATTCGGACCGTGGGGATATTGGGAGCCGGCAAGGTAGGTACCGTACTGGCGCGGCTGGCAATCTCCGCCGGCTACGAGGTGTTGATTGCCGGCTCGGGTGATCCAGAAAAGATCGCGCTGACAATCGATGTCCTTGCCCCAGGGGCCGTTCCCGCCTGGCCGGCGCAAGCGGCACGCCATGCCGACCTGGTGATCCTGGCATTGCCGCTGAGCAAGTATCGAAGCCTGCCGATCGACGAAATGGCAGGCAAGCTGGTGGTGGATGCCATGAACTACTGGTGGGAAACCGATGGCGAAAGGACCGATCTCGCAGATCCCGAGACCCCTACCAGCCAGATCATCCAGACCTTCCTGCCCACCTCACGGGTGGTCAAGGCGTTCAACCATATGGGCTATCACGACCTCGACGAGCAAGCGCGTCCTTCGGGGCAGGCCGGGCGGAAAGCCATCGCCGTTGCCGGCACCGAGCGGGCCGATATCGAAACCGTCGAGGGCTTTGTTGAATCCATGGGCTTTGATCCCGTTCTTGCTGGGTCATTGGTCGATAGCCGCAAGTTGCAGCCCGGGTGGCCGGCATTCGGCGCCAATCTTTCGGCGGGCGAACTCAGGCGTCTGCTCGAGCTCGGTCCAGCGGATCGCCCCAGGTGAACAAGGATCGTCCGGACCCGGTGGCCGTTGTCTCAAACCTGCCACGTCGGCATGATTTTCAAAGCTGGCGGTTGCGGCGCGAGCTTCGGCGCGAACCCGGTCTCCGATGCGCTGCGCAAAGCGGGGGCGCTAAATAGGGTCGGGATGCCGCCACAGCGCAATGTCGGGTGCGCTAGCGGTCCGCCACCGTCTGGAAAAGACCTGCAGCAGAGCAAGGCATGCGGATGCCTCCAGAGCCGCGCCATGGCCGTTGTGCTGGATCAGCCCACAACATGTGTCTGGGGCCTGTCGCTGGCGCGCGAGAGTTCTGCATGCCAGTGACCGCTCGCGTCCTCCCAGACAATGCCCGTGGTCTCTCCGGGCCGCAATTGCTTGCAGGCCGCCCGTCGTGCTGCCCCGAAAGCCGTGTCATGGCTCGGAAAAGTCTCGGAATAGGTTCCGTCGACCCGATAGGCCCAGCCGCCATCATGTTCGACGATCTGATAGGTTAGATCTCTCATTGCATCGCTCCCGTCGCGAGATGTTCCTTCACCATTGCACCACATCCTGCCATTCCGGATGGCGCTCAATCTGTACCTTTGCGAAGGGGCAAAGCGGCGTGATGGAGACACCGTCGCGGCGCGCGTCCTCAATCGCCTGACGCACCAGCCGCTCGCCGACCTTGCGGCCACGCAAGGCGGCCGGCACTTCCGTGTGATCGATGATGATGAGGCCATCGCCCGCCCGGCTATAGGTCATCTGTGCCTCAACGCCATCAAGGACCAGGCGGTATCGCCCCTTGGGCCTGCCATCCTGCCGCTCGACCGTTGCGGCATCCAGAGCCGGAGCGGCCTTTGCCCGTGCGGCGTCCGGCGGGCGCACCTGCCGCGGCTGGCCATGAGCGCATTCGAGCAGGTCGCGATCCCATCCACCCAGATCGGCAGCAGCCTCGTAGGTCGATACCAGGAAGGCCATCAGGGCTGCGTCGGGATCGGGGGCAGACCTGACGGCATCATAGGGCAGCACGAACTCGGACAGCTCCTCATGCCAGAAGGCGGCGTCGGGCTGTACCGCGGCCATGCGATAGCCGCCGGGCGCCGGGTAGGCGTAGGCATAAAAGGCCGGGTAGTCTATTCCGTTGCCGCCCGGCCAGAAGCCTGCCGACGACACCTCACGGTCATAGGCCTCTTGCGCCACGTCGTCCGGCAAGGCGGGGATGCCGGCGGGATGGAGCGGCGCGCGCCGCCCTGAAAACCGGGTGACGGCCAGGTCCAGAGCTCCCCAGAACAGATGAACCGGACTGGCCTTGCCCAGAAAAGCAGTGCGGAACCGGGTAAAGACCCGGTCAATGGCGATCAGGGCCTGATGGTAGCGCCGCACGGCGTCCCGGTCATAGGGGCGGTCACGGTTATCCTCGATGAAAGGAACCGGAAAGGGGACCTCGTTGGGGCTGCCATTAAACGTGGGGGTGCCACCAAGATCGGAAACCAGTCGCACGAAGTTCGCATGGAAAGCGGCCACCGTCATTGGCGCGAGGTCGAACGACAGGCTGCGGCCACTGCCGCAGGTGCCCACCACCCTGTGCTCCAAAAGGTCGAACAGGATCTCGATGCCCGGCCCGTCGGGTATGGGCGAAGACGCCAGGCCACGTGGCGTGACATAGAAGGTCGCGTTCCAGGAATGGTTGAGCCAGGGTGTATGCGCCAACCGGTACTTTCCGGCGACCTGGAGATAGAGATGCAGCGCGGAACAGGTTTCACGCCAGCCGAGATAGTCGAGATGGGGCCAGGTACTCATTTTCACCTCTCAAGGCTGGTTGCTGTCGTTCAGGGGAGGGCGATGTGTTCATCGCGGTCACCGACAGGAAGGTCGAAGCGTCCCGTGCCCCAGTTGGCGGCCCGCCATTCGGCCTTGGCCTGTTCGATGCGTTCCTGCGATGAGGCGACGAAGTTCCACCAGATGTAGCGCGGTCCGTTGAAGGTTGCGCCGCCCAGGATCATCAGTCGCGCGCCCTGTTCCCCGGCAGCCACCGTGATGCGATCGCCCGGACGAAACACCATCATCTGCGAAGCCTCGAAGTCCTGGCCCGCAACCGAGATCGAGCCTTCCACGATGTAGATTCCGCGATCCTCGTGGTTGTCCGGTAATGGCAGCCGACCACCGGGTGCAAGGTTTACGTCAGCATAGAACGTCTCGGACAGCATTGTTGCGGGTGCGACCTTTCCGTAGGCATTGCCCAGGATCAGCCGCACGGAAACGCCGTTGTCCTCAATCACTGGCAACGCGTCCTTGCCATGATGCTCGAAGCTGGGTGCCACATCCTCATGACTGTCCGGCAGGGCCAGCCAGGTCTGGATCCCGAACAGGCTGTTCGGGCCGCTTCGGGCCGTTGCGGTGGTGCGCTCAGAATGCGTGACGCCGCGCCCTGCGACCATCCAGTTCAGCGCACCAGGGCGAATGATCTGGTCGGCGCCGGTGCTGTCGCGGTGATGGAAGTCACCCTTGAACAAATAGGTCACCGTGCCCAGACCAATATGCGGATGCGGCCGGACGTCCACACCTTGCCCGGTCAGCAACTCCGCGGGCCCAGCCTGATCGAAGAAGATGAACGGCCCGACCATCTGCCGCTTCGGTGCTGGCAAGGCGCGCCGGACCTGGAAGTCGCCCAGGTCGCGGGAGCGCGGAACGATCAGGGTTTCGATCGCATCAATACCAACGTCATCGGGACAGCCCGGCTCGATTGATGGGTTCCAACTCATGCCGTTATCCTTCTCCGCCCGATGGCCCAATCCGGCCCTTGACTGTGGTATCGGTCGACCGACCTTGCCGCTAGACCTGTGATCCGCCGAGCTGTGTCGCGAAAAGCGGAACGGCACAGCGACCGCTCACGTTCATGGCGACCACTTAGTGGTCGTCGCGTGCAGGCTTTCCTCCCAGGCTCTCGATTACCAATTCAGTCAGAACCCGGACCTTTCGCGATGGGTGCTGGCCTGGCGGTCGAATGACGAAGACCCCTGCCGAGGGCACCGGGTAGCGCGTCATGATCGGAACAAGCGCACCTGAGGCTACATAGGGGTCGGTGACGCAGTCAGGCAGCCACGCAACCCCCAGCCCGGCGGCGGCGGCCGCAGCAAGTGCGATGCCATTGTCGGCCTTGTAGCGTCCTTGCGGATTGATGGTGACGATCCTGTCGCCGTCCATGAACTGCCAGGCTTCGGTGCCCTGCATCAGGGCCTGGTGTGAGGCGATGTCCGACGGCTCCTCGGGGGCACCATGTTCGGCGATATAGCCGGGGCTGGCGAGAAATTTTCCGCCGATCTCGCCCACGCGCCTCGCAACCAGATTGGAGTCTTGCAGATGGCCGACCCGGATTGCACAGTCGAAACCTTCGGCGATGAGATCGACGAAGCGGTCACTGTAGGAAGAATGGATGTGCATTCTTGGGTGGCGGCGCGCCAAATCCGCCAGCACCGGCGCGAGATGCGTCGGGCCGAATGTAAGGGGCAAAGCGACACGCAGGCGACCGGAAAGATCGCCCGAGGGCTGGAGCGTTTCCCGTGCCGCATCGATCTCAGCGCCCGCTCTGGCGGCATGCTCGCGAAACGCGACCCCGGCTTCGGTCAGCGCCGCGCCGCGCGTGGTCCGGGCCAGAAGCTGGACTCCAAGCTCCGCCTCAAGCCGGAAGAGGCGGCGGCTAACCACCGACTTTGACACGCCGAGCCGGCGTGCGGCGGGCGATACGCCTCCGGCATCTGCCACTTCCACGAATGTCCGCAGATCGTCGATATCCATCCGGCGTTCTCCAACTGGCGACACAGTGTAGCCAAAACACGATCTACCTTGCTGCGGATTGTGCTGTCATCATTTCCAGCCATGGCAGTATGGTGCCGCGCTTTCCCGGCGTCGCGCTCAGGGCCAAGCGGTACCGTCTGCGTGAAACCGGAGCAACTCAAGCGGCGCTGCCGCAAGGCGGCAATAACAGAGCAAGATCGGCACCCGCCGGGCAGATACGGCACCGCTGCGCCACGGACCTTGGATTAAATCCTGGGAGCAGGGTGATGCCACCGGCGTCCTGCCGGAGCGGGCCAAACCATCGCCGGCCGACGTCGCGCGCTTCGTCCGGCGGGCTCGCAAAAAAGGTCGCACCTCTCGCCTGCACCTCAGGGGGCAGATTCACCCTTGGCTTAGGAAAACACATGAGCACAGTGATCAATAACCCCGGCGCACACCGGTTTGAGCTGCCAATTGAGGGCAGCGATGGCGAAATCGCGACCGCCTATTATCGTATTGAGGACGGCCACTATGTCCTTACCCATACCGAGGTGCCATCCCGATTCTCCGGGCAGGGGATCGGTTCACAGCTTGCGCACGGCGTCTTCGAGGCGATCCGTAGGGATGAGGGCAAGGTCGTGCTTCGGTGCCCGTTCATGGGCGCCTATTATGCGCGTCATCCTGAATATTCCGACATCGTGATTGGCTAAACGGCTGCGGGCCGCCAATCTTGTAGGGCATGGACAACAAGAGGCGCTTGCGCCCGCTGGTTCAGGTTGATCGCAGTCACGTCCAAATCATGAAGCTGGGAGTTTAGGCTATGCCGAAAGGATCCGATCTTTTTGTCGCCGCGCTGGAGAACGAAGGCGTGGATCGCATCTTCGGCGTGCCAGGCGAGGAGAACCTCGACCTTCTTGAATCCCTTCGAACCTCGAGCATCAAGCTGGTTCTGACCCGTCATGAGCAGGCCGCTGCCTTCATGGCGGCGACGCACGGCAGGCTTACCGGCAGGCCCGGCGTTTGTCTGGCAACGCTCGGGCCCGGGGCGCTCAATTTCTCGACAGGGGCGGCCTATGCCCATCTTGGTGCCATGCCGATGATCCTCATCACCGGTCAGAAGCCGGTGATGAGTGCCAAGCAGGCCCGCTTTCAGATCGTTGATATTGTCGCATCGATGAAGCCGCTGACCAAGATGACGCGGCAGATTGTCAGCGCTGCGGCCATACCGTCCACAGTGCGCGACGCCTTCAGGGTAGCGGCAGAGGAACGGCCGGGGCCTGTGCATCTGGAATTGCCGGAGGATGTCGCAAGCGAGGAGGTCGAGCAGATAGCGGTCATTCCGGCCCATTCGCCTGAGCGACCCGTTGCCCATGCCGCAGCGCTTGACGCAAGCGCGGACATTATCCTGGCGGCCAGGCGACCGCTGGTGATGATCGGCGCGGCGGGCAATCGGCCAGCGCTGGTTGATGCGCTTTCAAGTTTTGTGAGGCGGACACGGCTGCCGTTCTTCAATACCCAGATGGGCAAGGGCGCGGTTACTGGCGGGTCGAATCTCTATATGGGCACGGCGGCCCTTTCGGAGGGGGACTACGTCCACGAAGCCGTGGAACGCGCCGACCTGATCATCGCAATTGGCCATGACACGGTTGAAAAGCCGCCCTTCCTCATGAAGGGCGCTGGCGGACAAATGGTCATCCATGTCGGTTACCAGTCCGCCAATGTCGAGCAGGTCTATCACCCGGATATCGAGGTGATCGGCGATATCGGCGCCACGGTCGAAGGGCTTGCCGGGCGGCTTGAGGGGAAGCTGCAGCCTGACCAGGGAATGCTCGATCTGCGCCAGCGTATCCTCGCCCGCATCAATGATCGCGCCGAGGAGGATCGTTTCCCCGCAACGCCTCAGCGCCTTGTCCACGATGTCCGCCAGGTGATGCCGGAGGATGGTATCGTCTGTCTCGACAACGGCATGTACAAGATCTGGTTCGCGCGCAATTACCGCACCCATGTCGCCAATACGCTGCTGCTCGACAATGCCCTGGCCACGATGGGCGCCGGCCTGCCATCGGCAATGATGGCGGCCATGCTCAATCCTGATCGCCGGGTCATGGCGGTCTGTGGCGATGGCGGTTTCATGATGAACTCGCAAGAGATGGAGACGGCGGTGCGGCTCGGGCTGAACCTTGTGGTCGTGATCCTCAACGACAGCGCCTATGGCATGATCCGCTGGAAGCAGGCGGTCGACGGGTTTCCGGATTTCGGCATGAGCTTCGGCAATCCCGACTTCGTGCGCTATGCCCAAGCTTATGGCGCCAGGGGTTCGCGCGTGACGGCTATCGAGGATCTTGTGCCCACGCTCGAAGCGGCCTTTGCAGGCGGTGGCGTGCATCTGG
The DNA here is from genome assembly GCF_003056405.1 of Devosia indica. Classification (GTDB taxonomy): domain Bacteria; phylum Pseudomonadota; class Alphaproteobacteria; order Rhizobiales; family Devosiaceae; genus Devosia; species Devosia indica. The sequence goes on along the minus strand of NZ_PYVZ01000005.1, from coordinate 180,376 downwards.
TCGATGTGCCGATCGACTATTCCGAGAATACGCGCGTGCTTGTCGACGAGTTGCGCAATCGCAAGCCCGACGTGGAATGCGCCTGACCAGGAAGGGATGCCAACCATGCTCAGTGTCATGCAGGCTTTCGATCGCTCGTTGATCGCCGAGATCAAGACGGATGACGAGGCCGCATTGGAGCGTAAGCTGCAATCGGCAGAACGCGTTTTCGCCGATCGTGACGGCTGGCTGAAACCGCATGAACGCATTGCCATTTTGCGAAAATTGGCAACGCTGATGGAGGGCAAGCGCGATCATCTCGCCATGCAGATCGCACGCGAGGGCGGCAAGCCGCTGCCCGATGCCATTGTTGAGACGAACCGCGCCATCGACGGTGTCCACAACGCTGCCGACGAGCTGCGCAATTTCGCCGGCCGCGAAATTCCCATGGGACTTTCCGCTGCCGCCGAGAACCGCTGGGCCTTCACCACAAAGGAGCCGATCGGCGTTGTCGCGGCGATCTCAGCCTTCAACCATCCCCTGAACCTGATCGTTCATCAGGTCGCCCCGGCCATCGCGGTTGGCTGCCCGGTGATTGTCAAGCCGGCGGCCACGACGCCGCTGTCCTGTCTGGACTTCGTGGCGATGGTCCGGGAGGCGGGCCTGCCCGCGCCTTGGTGCCAGACCTTGGTCACGGACGACAACGCACTGGCCCAAAGCTTGGCGACTGACCGGCGCATTGCCTTTCTCAGCTTCATCGGTTCGGCGCGGGTTGGCTGGTCATTGCATGCCAAGTTGCCAGCCGGCGCACGCTCTGCGCTGGAGCATGGCGGGGCCGCGCCCGCTATCGTTGACCGCAGCGCCGATCTGGACAAGGTGATCGAGCCGATCGTCAAGGGTGGCTACTATCATGCAGGTCAGGTCTGCGTGTCGACGCAGCGCATCTTTGTCCATGGTGAGATTGCCGATGATTTCACGCAAAGGCTCGTCGCCCGCGTGGAAAAACTGCGCACGGCCGACCCTGCTCTTGGCGATACCGAAGTCGGGCCGCTGATCCTGCCACGCGAAGCCGACCGGGTGGGGCAATGGATCTCCGAAGCAGTCGAGGGTGGGGCCGCGCTGGCCATCGGTGGCAGGCGTCTCTCCGAGACAACGCTTGAGCCGACGGTCCTGCTCGACCCGGATGCCGATGCGAAGGTTTCGATGCTTGAGGTGTTCGGTCCGGTGGTCGCGGTCTATCGCTACACTGCGCTCGATGAAGCGATCCGCCAGGCCAATGCTTTGCCGACCGCCTTTCAGGCCAGTGTTTTTGCCCAGGATATCGATGTTGCGCTGAGCGCGGCGGAGCGGCTAGATGCATCGGCCGTGATGATCAACGATCCAACCGCCTTCCGCACCGACTGGATGCCTTTTGCCGGCCGCAGGGAGTCCGGATACGGCACTGGCGGCATCCCCTACACCATGCGCGACATGACACAGGAAAAGATGATCCTGATGCGCAGAAGCTGATTGAGCGTGCGAGTTGCTCGCGCGCCCGATCGGTGACGGCCATTCCTACTGTGCCCGGGCCCGTCACCGCGTAGGTTACGGGCGGCGGGATGGCCGCCTCAGACATGATCAGAATTGCGGGTCCAGGGCATCCAGAGCGGCGCAGACACCGGCACCGTAATCCGGATGGACCTGCCGGAAAAGCTCGATCTGGCGTTCGATGATGAAATCGGGCACTCCGCTCATCGCCGCGGCGATGTTGGCGAACAGCCTTGCTTTCTGGCCATCGTCAAACAGTAGAAACAGCGCGCGGGGCTGGCTGAAATCGTCGTTTCCGTCCCGATGATCAAAGCGGGCGGCGTGACCTGCAATGCCGAGCGATGGCTCTGCAAACGAACGATCCTGGATCGGGCCACCAAAGCTGTTCGGCTCATAATAGGCGTCGGCGTTCGGCGCGTTGTCGAAAAATCGCATCGCCCCGTCCTTGTGATAATGATGTACCGGGCATCGGGGGCGGTTGACCGGCAGGGCTTCGTAATGCGTGCCCAGCCTGTAGCGATGGGCGTCCGCATAGGCGAAGATCCTGCCCTGGAGCATCCTGTCTGGCGAATGGCCTATGCCGCGGACAACGTTGGACGGACTGAAGGCCAACTGTTCGATCTCGGCAAAGTAATTGTCCGGATTGCGGTTGAGCTCGAGCACGCCGATGTCGCCCGGCGGGAAATCGGCGTGGGGCCAGACCTTTGTCACGTCGAACGGATTGAAGGGCAGGGCGTCTGCCTGTGCTTCTGACATGACCTGCACCTGCACGGTCCATCGCGGATGCTCGCCTTGCTCAATCGCGCCGAACAGCGCTTCCTGATACCCCTCACGGGTTCTTCCGACGACTTCTTCAGCCTCGGCGTTCGTGTAGTGGCGGTGCCCCTGGGATGTCTTGAAGTGGAACTTGACCCAGACCCGGTCGCCCGTGTCGTTCCACAGGCTGTAGGTGTGGCTGCCATAGCCGTTCATATGCATCGGGCTGGCCGGCAAGCCGCGGTCCGAGAAGAGGATGGTTACCTGATGCAGGCTTTCCGGAGAGAGGGACCAGAAGTCCCACATCGCCGTTGGCGAGCGCAGATTGGTGCGCGGGTGGCGCTTCTGCGTGTGGATGAAATCGGGGAACTTGAGCGGATCACGTACGAAAAAGACCGGTGTGTTATTGCCCACCAGATCCCAATTGCCCTCTTCTGTATAAAACTTCAGCGCAAAGCCCCGAACGTCACGCTCGTGGTCGGCAGCGCCCATTTCTCCGGCAACCGTCGAGAACCGCGCGATCATGGGCGTCTCTGCGCCGGGCTGCAGCACCCTGGCGCAGGTCAGGTGCGATATGTCGCCCGTTATCCTGAGCATGCCGTGCGCACCCCAGCCCTTGGCATGGACGACCCGCTCGGGAATCCGTTCCCGGTTCTGGTGGGCAAGCTTCTCGATCAACTGCCAGTCTTGCATGAGCACGGGTCCCCGCTCACCTGCGGTCAGGCTGTTCTGGTTGTCGGGGACAGGTGCACCGCCGGTTGTCGTCAGGCGTGCATTCCGATTATCCTGCGGAGGCATCATGAATCCTTGCTTGGTTCCACACCGTGCACCGATTGGCGGTGCAATCGCGGAACACCTTGGGGGACTGTGCCCCCCGGGGCGTCGCTGCCCCTGCGGTGAAGATGCCGTTCTTGCGAAGAATTGCTCAGTGTCGCCGATCAAAGATCGGTCGTGGTTTGTCAGAACGAAATCCATGCCGCGTGACGAGGCGGCAGGAGCTCGTGTCCGTTACCCCGGCCGGATTTCGCTTCTTCATGCGGCCGACACTCTTGCGCGCGATCCAGAAGTTCTCCAATGTCAATGAAACGGTAGTGTTTCGACCAAAGAGCGCGAAGGGTCTGAAGCACCCCTGGTCATGCATCTCATAGAGATGCTGCGGTCACGATAGCCTAGACGTTTCACGTCGGTGGGCTCAGGGTGTCTCGTCAGCCATGTGCAAGAAGATCGCAGGCTTTGCCCAATCGCGCTTGACTGGTCCGCCAATCCTGGCGGTGGTTCTGCTCCACCGGGGATCCTTGGAGGCCTAGCATGAGCGTCCCGGCCTATCCCTCATTTGCCCAATGGTACAGCAGTGGTCACCTCGCGCACTATGTGCGCACGATGAAGTCCACTGGTGGCATCATCCATCTGCTGGAGGCCGCGCAGCCGGCCGGGGACATGTCCGATCCGGCAGTGCCGGACATCGTCTTGTACCAGGACTTGCATGGCGGCTGCAGAGTAAGTGGCGACATGGGAGGAGGGCGCTTCAATGTGAGGAGCGAACGGGGCAGTTTCTTTCTCTCTGCTCCGAGGTTTGCAAACACGGTCATAGTCGATGCCGCCCACGAGCTTCGCAGCCTGTCGTTTCCCTTGGCACAATGGCAACGCATTCTGGACGAAGCTGCCGAAGGGCGGTCTTCTCTTGATTACGACAGACTCTGCAAGGGGGCCTTCGCCTCACCAACTATCCGATCCGCGATCCGGAGCCTGTGGATCTTGTGCGATGATGAGGGCGCGCCATCGCGCCTGCTGGCGCAGGCCGCCGGCTGTGAGATCCTGGCCGAGCTGTGCCGGCTTGGCGGAGCACCGTTTACGCCGGCCAAGGGCGGCCTTGCCCCTCAGGTGGAACGGCGATGCCTGGAGCTGCTGCAAGAGCGATTCTCGGAAGATATCAGCCTAGATGACCTCGCGGCCGATGCACAACTTTCTCCGTTTCATTTTGCGCGCATGTTCAAGCAGAGCGTCGGCGTGCCGCCCCGGGTCTATCTCACGCAGCTCAGGATGGAGAGAACCTGCGAACTGCTTGAGACGACGAACCTGTCGGTCACCGAGATCGCGCAGGAGGTGGGCTATTCGTCCAATCAGGTTCTGGCCCGCGTGTTCATGAAGCACCAGCATATGAGCCCGACTGACTATCGCCGGGCGGTCCGCGCGCATGGCAGTTTCGTGGCGATGCCGTGACTTCGGTGGCGGTGCAACACGGGGTTAGCCGGGGCTCGGCCCGACAGCGAGCTGTCGGCGGTCGCGATTGACGCGGCCGTCGACTGCTTCTGGCGATGCCTGGTCAGGCGCGGATGAAGGCCAGCATGTCTGGGTTCACCACTTCCGGATGCGTGGCAAACAGACCATGGGAGAGCCCCGGATAGGTCTTCAGCGTGCCATCATTGACGAGCTTGATTGCCTTGTGAGCCGAATTGCCGATTGGCACGATCTGGTCATCCTCGCCATGGATGATCAGCACGGGAACAGTAAGGGCCTTCAGATCCTCCGTGAAATCGGTTTCTGAAAATACTTCGATGCAGTCATGGTGCGCCTTTGCGCCACCATTCATGCCCTGGCGCCACCAATTGTCGATCAGGCCCTGGATGACCTTCGCGCCGTCCCGATTGAAGCCATAGAAAGGGCCGCTCGGCAGGTCACGATAGAACTGCGGGCGATTTGTCTCGAGGGCCGAGCGCAGCCCGTCGAAGACCTCCATGGGAACGCCATCCGGGTTCGCGGCCGACTGAACCATCACCGGCGGGATTGCGGCGATCAATATTGCCTTTGCCACCCGGCCACGTTCGGCGCGGGCTGCATAGCGGGTGACCTCGCCGCCGCCGGTCGAATGGCCGATATGGATGGCGTCGCGCAGGTCCAGCGCCTTGGCCAGTTCGGCTACGTCTGCCGCATAGGTATCCATGTCATTGCCGGTGTCGGTCTGGTCGGACCGGCCATGCCCGCGCCGGTCATGCGCGATGACACGATAGCCTTCGGACAGGAAGAACAGCATCTGGTTGTCCCAGTCGTCGGCGCTGAGCGGCCAGCCATGGTGGAAAACGATGGGCTGCGCGTCTTTCGGTCCCCAATCCTTGTAGAATAGGTTGGTCCCGTCGGGTGTTGTGATGGTCGGCATTGCATGCCTCCTTGCAAACTGGGTTGAGCGGATCTTCCAAACCATGGTCGTCTTGCGCGGCAGCCGTCTCACCTGACCGAAACGCGCGCCTGTTTCTTACATGGCCAATCTAGCAGAGTGACGAACCTGCCGCGGCGCGGAAGCTGCCGCAGAGGTGCCGATCTTGCGGGCTCCCGCTTGCAGCCTCGGGGCGTGCTGATCTGAACTTGGATTCCAGGGGTCTGGCAGGCCGTCAGGAACGTCGTGGGTGATCGCGATCCTTCGCACGTCCAAGCGCGTTGCGGGGGCGTTCCATCCGACGTCTATATTCATTCGGGGCGGTTCAGTGGCCTTCACCAGCAGGCTTGCCGATTGGCCCGAGATGAGTGTGGCGGAAGCCGGCCGCATATTTGAGGCCGTAGCCCAGGGCCCGGTCGAAAGCGGCATGTGCGACGAATATCAGGCCGACCTGCCAGAGAATTTCGCGGTCGGTCAGCGCCCCGGCGACGGCCAACACGGCAGCCAGGGCGTAGCTGTGGATGGTGTTGTAGAGAACTGCGCCGACCTTTCTGCCCGCTGCATAGCCGACCAGGCTGAGATCTGGAGCAAGGAACAGCACAGCGAAAAGCCAGAGCTCTCCGCCCAACAAGAAGTAGAGCGTCGCGCTGGCTCCCAGTATGACCAATGCTTCGCCACGCAGAACTTGACGTACCTGACCCGTCACATGACCCCGGTCGGTGTCATCAAAGTCACTTGTCTGGTTCATCAACGGACATCTCCTCGCGACCCATTTGACCGAATGCCAAACTGCCGCATGGCGCGGACGATCGCGATCCGGCGGTCATTGGCCGGGGCTCGCTGGCGTCCATGCAAACGTATTGTTCATGCCATGCTAGGAGGTTTGCTGCTGCCGCGCGGCGCAGAAGCTGCTGCGCCGGTGCCCAAGCTGCTGTCTTGCGTAAATTCGTCAGCGCATCCGCCGGAGCGCACCTCCTCGGGCAGGACGACCACGAGAGAGATGACTGAGCGGCGGGGTCGCCATCCGATCCGTCATCTCGCTCATCTGGTTGCCGCTGCTGGGGAAAGCCGGGGCGCAGGAAATAATGCAGCCAGTCAAAGGGCAGTGCCCGCGGTCAAGCGGCCTTTGCAGCCAGCGCCACCGCATCGGCGCCAGCCGGGATACGGAACGGAGAGGATGCATCGGTCACCGCCTGCCAGACCGCTTCCGCCACATCCCTGGTGGTCGTGACGCCAGTCTGCGGCTTCGACATTTGGGAGAACACCTGCCTGGCCCAGTCAGCATAGGCCTCGGGCACGCCATTCTGCGAGCGGGCACGGGCGGTGGTGCTGAACGAGGTTTCCGGCGCGCGGCCGGGAATGACGAGCCGCACGCGCACACCAAATTGCTCGATCTCGAGGGCGAGGTCCTCGCTAAACGCCTCCAGGGCGGCCTTGCTGGCCGTATAAGCCGACAACATCGGCAGTGGTTCGAGCGTGACGGCAGACGACAGGTTGACGATCACGCCCGATCCCTGCGCCCGCAAGCCGGGCAGTACGGCCTGTGCCATCGCCATAGGGCCTAGCGTGTTCAATTCGAAAAGCTGGCGCGTTGCAGCGATGGTCACGCCTTCCAGCGCCCCTATCATGCCGGCACCCGCATTGTTCACGAGGGCGTCGATTGGCCCTGCTTCTTCCACTGTGCGAGCGATGCTCGCGGCATCGGTCACATCGAGCGGGACAATGCGCAGGCGCTCGGACACGGGCAGCACATCCTTGCGCGGCGTGCGCATCGTGGCAATGACGCTCCAGTCGCGATCGAGAAAATAACGGGCCGTCTCAAGTCCGAAGCCGGACGATGTGCCGGTAATGAGAATCGTGTTCATGTGATTGAACCAGTGTATTGGTGGTTGTGAGTAGATGGGGGACGACGCGCCCGGCTCATTTTGTCTCGATGCGGCCTTCCGGCACGGTGCTGGCCGAGAGCGCGGCGACTGCATCGGCCCAGGCAGGGTCGCCGGGATAGAGCGATGTGCGCAGGAAGGCGGTCGAAAGGCGCTGGATCTCCGCAACCCGCTGGGGGCGTTCGTCCGTTGTTTCCCGCGCCTCGTAACCGGGTATGCCGCCCAGTGCGTGTTCGCCTCCAAAGGCAGTAAACAGCGCCTTTGGCGACGGGCTCAGGTCGTAGGCGTCGCGCCACCAGTCCGGTCCTCGCGTTGACAGTCCACCCTTGTCCGCGTCGCCGGCTATGACCAGCGTGGGCGTTGTCATGCCGGAAAAATCCGGGTGCATGAACGGCAGCGAGCGGGCCGCAAACGCACTCAAGTCCTTGCCGCCATTACCCGGGGTGGCCAGCAGAACACCCGCCTTGATGCGAGCATCCTTCCGGTTGACCACCGATCCATTGCCAGGATCAGGGTGGGTGGCACCGAGCAGGGTACTGGCGGTTTGCCCGCCCCATGAATGCCCAGCCACTGCGATGCGGGAGCGATCAAGTCGCCCCTGGATCACCGGTGCAGTGCTTTGGATGTCATCGAGGCCGTCGAGGATGGCCACAAGATCTTCCTCGCGGAAGCGCCAGAACTGCGGGCGGCGGGGATCGTCCCGGGAAAGGCCGAGCATGCGCGAGTCAAGGTGGGTTGGCTGGATGACCGCAAAGCCATGGGCGGCCCAGTAATCGGCGAGGGGACCATAGGCATGAAGCGACTGTCCATTGCCATGCGAGAAAATGATGACGGGCAGGGCGTCGCCCATGATCGGGGCAGATATTCTGATGTGCAGGTCGCTGCCCCGGTCCCGGGCTGGCAAGACAAGGGGAGTGACGGACGCAATTGCAGGCAGGCCGGATGCAGGAGAACGGCCTTGAGGCATTGAACTGGACATTGAAGTGCGAGCCTCCTAGATATCAAACGGATCATCGATCCGGAAAGTCATATACGGATCAATGATCCACTTATCAAGGGGGTGAGAATGGCATTGCCAAAGCCCGAGACAATGACTGGGACCGCGTCACCAACGGCAGACGATACCGTGGCGCCCGCGCCCCGGCTGCGCGCCGATGCCCGCAGAAACGAGGGCGCGCTCCTTGAGGCCGCGAAAGTTGTGTTCGCGCGCTCAGGGGTCGATGCCCCAATCCGGGAGATAGCGACACAAGCCGGTGTCGGACTGGGTACCCTATACCGCCGTTTTCCGACTCGCGCCGATCTGGTCGCTGCGGTGTTCCGCCGTGAGGTCGATGCCTGTGCTGATGCGGCACAGACGCTGGCCGCCGGGCAGGGGCCCGCCGAGGCTTTGGCCGAATGGCTGATGCTCTACACGCGTTTCCTCGCCACCAAGCAAGGGCTGGCGGCCGCACTTCATTCCGGCGATCCGGCATTCGCGGCTTTGCCCGATTACTTCCGAAGCCGTTTTGAACCGGCCCTGTCGAAACTGCTGCATGCAGCCGCCGATGCAGGCGAGGTCCGCGCTGATGTGGCGCCATATGATCTTCTGCGCGCGATCGGCAATCTGGCTGTGGCCACTGGCGAGGATGGAGCCGCACATGTCGAGCGCATGGTCATGCTGCTGCTGGATGGCCTCCGCTATGGCGCTGCCATCGGCAAGTAGCCGTTGCCACAGGGCGGGGACGCCATCCAGGAAGGGCGCAGAGGCATTGTCCACATCCGCGCCCTGGTTGGTCAGACCTCAGTCCGCAGACTGCGCCGCTTCGATGATCACTTGAGCCACCGCCTCGGGCTGGCTGACATAAACCAAGTGTCCTGCGTCGATCTCGGTGACAAGGCTGCCTGCGCGCTCGTACATCATCCTTTGCAGCTCCGGGTTGATAACGCGGTCTTCGGTCGCCAATACGGCATAGCTGGGTTTGTGCAGCCAAGCCGGATCGTGGGTCTCCGCCGTGAAAACACTCGCCGTGGTCGGCGTTTGCGACGAAAACAGGAATCGGGCCTCGACCTCCGGTAGGTCGGGCGCGATGTCCTTGAGGAAGCCGTCTTCGCTGATGCTGACAAAACCGTCCTCGCTGATGGTCACTGACGCCGGGTCGAGTTGTGGTGGGGTCGCGGCATTCAATGTGCCGGTGGTTTCTCCGGCAGCCGGCTGAAAAGCGGCGACGTAGACGAGCGCTTCGACTTTGGGATCATTGCCGGCCGTGGTGATGACGACGCCGCCATAGCTGTGGCCGACGAGCACGACCGGCCCGTCCTGTCTGTCCAGGACTAGCTGCGTCGCGTGCAGATCGCGGTCAAAGCCATTGAGTGGTTCCTGTACGATGCTGACTTTGTAGCCTTGCTCGGTGAGAATGTCATAGACCGGGCGCCAGCTTGCCCCATCCATGTTCATGCCATGGACCAGTACGATATTGTAGGCATCTGCAAGCGCAGGAAGCGTGCTGAGGGTCGGCATTGCGACGGCCAAGGCGGCAAGTGATAGATTTCGAATATGCATTGTCTTGTTTTCCTGAGTTGATCCCATGCCGCATGTTCCCGTTCGTCACGGAGCGTGGCTTTGGCATGGGCGATAGAGGGGATGTCGAGGCAGGCTTCAGACCTGCTTGGCGCCGCCGTCGACGCAGAGTTCGGCACCGGCGATGAAGGAGGCATCCGGGCCAAGCAGGAAGGCCGCGGCGGCGGCCACTTCGCTGGGCTGTGCCATCCGGCCCAGAGGTATGCTTGAGACAACTGCGGCCCGAACCTCATTAGGAACCGAAGCGAACATGGCCGTATCCGTCGGTCCGGGGCTGACCATGTTGATGCGAATGCCGCGAGGTGCCAGTTCCGCGGTCAAGCTGCGCACGTAAGACCGCAGGGCGGCCTTGGTTGCGGCATAGGTACTGAAATTTGCGACCCCAGCCTGGCCAGCAACCGAGCCGATGAGCACGACCGATGCCCCAATGGGCATGATGGCGACTGCCGACTTGAGGGCCAACACGGCGCCACGAACATTGATCGAAAAATGTTGGTCAAATTGATCGGCTGAGAGGTTTTCGAGCGGCGCGAATTCCGAGATTCCGGCATTGAAGACCAGAGCATCGATTTTGCCTTCGGCACGGCGCACCGCCTCGATAGCGTGCTCGAGTTGCTCGGGAACACCCGCATCCGCAACCAGGCCCTGCGTGCCTTGGCCTGCCTCCCGCGCCGCATTGGCGACCGCCTCAGCATCGCGGCCAGTCAGGTAGACGATTGCGCCTTCCGCTACCAGGCGAGTCGCAATTGCCAGGCCAATGCCCGAAGCACCTCCGACAACCAGGGCGACCTTCTTAGTCATGTGAGTCATCTAACAATCCACAAGCGTTTCAGATTTTCCTCTAGATATACGAGTTAAATCTGATATCAATTACGCACCATGGATAGCCTAGATATACGCAACGATACCTCTTCAGCGGATGTCGACCTTTGCTCGTCGGCCAACCTTGCCTATGCACGCCCTGTGCTCGACAAGATAGCGGACAAGTGGACCATCCTGATCCTGACCGCGGTCAGCACCGAGCCAAAGCGCTTCAATGAAATCAAGCGCCAGTTGGAGATCACGCACAAGGCGCTGTCCGATGCGCTCAAGCGAATGGAGCGCAATGGGCTGGTCACGCGGACCGTCCTGCCGACAACCCCAATTGGCGTTGAGTATGCGATTACACCATTAGGGTTGTCCTTGCGGGCACCGTTCCATGCCCTGTGTGCATGGGCGCTCGACAATGTTGCGGCAATGGAGCAAGCGGAAGCCCGGTACGAACTTGCCAAGAAATCGATCTAGCAGGGCATTCCGGACGGCCAATCGTGCACTGAGAAGCGGTGCCTGCGGTCGCCGGGTGGAGACATGTTTCAAAGGCCGACCGTGCGAAACTGCTGTTCCTGCGGGCGAGGCGAAAGCCCTAAAGGTGGCGGTCTGCCCGGTTCTGGTTGGAGCAGCGGGCAAATTGACGGTGAGGGCGGTATGGTGATGGTCAATGACGGCCTCAGAACGCTCGCACGTGCTGCAAGGGCTAAGCCATTTGCGGATCGTTTTTGGCCGGTTTTGCGAGACGCTCAAGATCGTTGATCAAGGCGCGGAAGGTGGCGAGGGGCACGGGTCTGGATATCAGGTAGCCCTGACCGTGGGCGACGCCGGCGCGTGACAGCGTAGCCCTTTGGTCTTCGGTTTCGATGCCTTCGGCGACCACGACGGCGCCCATGCGCTGCCCCAGATTGACCAGCACCTCGATAATCGCATCTGCGGCTTCAACCGTGCCGGCGACGTCAATGAACTTCTTGTCGATCTTGATGACGTCTGGCTTGAGGTCCTGAATATGCCCCAGGCCATTGTGGCCTGCGCCGGTATCGTCCAGCGAAATTCGGTATCCGCGCTTGCGCGCTTCACTGGTTACCGCAACAGCCTGTTTCATGTCTGGGAAGGCGTTGCGCTCGGTCAGTTCCAGCACGATGCGGGAATTGGGCGATCCGGCCTGGGCGACAATCTGGTCAAGGGTGTCGAGGAATCCTGGCTGCACCAGATGAGACGGGTCGATATTGAAGGCAATTTTGAATTCTGGATGCTCGACAAGCAAAGGGGCCATCTCGGACAGTGCCTGCTCGACCAGCCGCTCCGTCATTGGGACGATCAGTCCACTTGCTTCAGCAATGGGAATGAAGCGGTCGGGAAAGACCAGTTCACCGTCCCGCCGCCGCCAGCGGACCAGAACTTCGCAGCCGACAATGCGCAACGTCACCAGGTCAAAGACTGGCTGATAATAGGGAACGAGTTCCCCCCTTCGTATGGCCGAGCGCAATGCCTCCACCGGGCTGGGCGGCCGCATGACGGTTTGGGCGACCAGCAATCCGATCAGCGCGCCGGCAATGGCCCCGATAGCGAGCACGGGTCCCAACGGCCAGGGGTTCCAGTTTCGAAAGCTGGTCTGGCTGGTCGCCAAGGCGACGCTGACCGGATAACGGTCCGAGGCGGCTGAGAACGCACGCGCCGTCTGGCTGGGTGCCGTGCTCGCCTCATCGCCGAAGCGTGCAACCACGTCGCCCGGGCCAATGCGGATTTCGGCGAGCGCCTCATCACGTAGTTGTGCGGGGAAGATGTCAAACATCAGCATGTCGATATTGAGGGTCGCAGCAATCGAGTGCGTCTCGCCAATGCGCCAGAGCACGCGAAAGAGCCCGCTTCCCTCCGTATGGCTTGGTTGCAGGACGATGGATGTGTTGCGTGATTCATATTCGGCCAACCGGGCGCTCCCGGAGGTCAGCAAATCGAACTGGGCAGGCGCGGTGGAACACATCAATTGCCCGTCCGGGGCCAGCACTGCAATGTCCTTGATGGCACCGCGGACGAATGTCTGCTGGCGGAGGGTCCGGAGCGCCTCAATATTGCACAAGTCATTGCTGGGCGCGGTGTAGTCACCCAGCGTGATGACCGCATAGTCAATCGCCAACTCGGCGCGTTGCAGCAATTGGCCACTCAGCTCTTCGAGCTGCGCCAGGTTGCGCTGGCCGCGAAGGCTCTCCAGCCCAGCCCATCCTGCTGCGGTGAAAACCAGAGCCGAGCTTGCCACAATCAGGGCGCCCAGTACGGCACGATAACCTCTCATTGCTATCGTGACTGCCACGGCCAGCTCCGTCATTGTGTAGCAAGGCTTAGGCGGAAGTGACTTTTATTCGGTTAATCGGCACGACAACGTGATGCGGCAAGAGAAGGCTGAGGCATGCCAGCTATCGCTGAAATACAGATGAGCGCGGTTTGGCTTGTCCACAGCACACGAAGCGCTGACCAAGGTGCATGCCAGAGCAAAGCGCTGCATTTGCCCGCCTGCAGGCCGACGGGGAAACCGTTGCACATGGTCCCCAGCCGCAAGATGTCATGCGCTCCGTCGACGTGATTGTTTGGTCTCTGTGCTCGCCAAGGGGAATTCGATGAAAACGGGGCTCAGTCTGCAAAGGCTTTCCAGCCCCACCACCAGCGAACCAGCGTGGTGAGGAAGGCGAGGGTCGCAAACACGGTGGCCAGGACAGCAAAGTGCTGGGGGAAAAGGCAGATCAGGACAAACAAGGCGATGGTCTCTGTGCCCTCTGTTATCCCGCCAAGATAGTAGAGACCCTTTTTGGGCATTGTCAGCGATTTCAAGCCTCGGTGCTGGGCAATTACGGCAAACGCCAGAAAGCTCGACCCCGTGCCGACGAAGGAAAACAACAGCAAAGATCCAGCCAGCCCATTCACTGCAGGGTCGGCCAGGACAAAGGCAAATGGAATGGCAGCGTAAAAGAAGAAATCGAGCGCAATATCAAGGAAGGCGCCCCGATCGGTCGGACCGGCCAGTCGTGCCACCGCGCCATCGAGTCCATCCAGAATGCGGTTCAGCACGATGAGCAGCAGGCCGAGCAGAAACTGGCCGCCCGCGATAGCCGGAACAGCTCCCAATCCCACGGCAAAGCCGATGACTGTAATTCGGTTCGCGGTGGCGCCCCGTGCCAGGAGCCACCCCGCCAGGGGGCGCAGCAGCCGCTCCTGCGTTGGAATGAGGTAACTGTCGAGCACGCTTAAATCACTTCCTGGACAAAAAGAGCTGACGGCCGCAGCACGCCCGACTTGGTACATTGAGCCTGCCTCTTGCTACAGTGCCGCCGCTTTTTTGTAACCTGTGGTCACAATGATGCGAACGAGGAAGCAACCCGAAAAAAGACTGCAGGTCACGCGTTCGGTCCTGGCTCCCCCCACCCTGGCAATGATCGGAAATCAACCCGGAACGGATGGTGGCAGGAGAGCGATTATGGGCCTTGTCGTGCCGGTTCTTGAAACATTGTCTCCCCATCAGCGCGCCGTTATGTGTACGGAACTGCGGCACAAGCACTGCTGGGGCTTTTCGGCCTTGCGGCGCCATCGCGGATGACCGGCCTCATGCGCCGCGGCCTGTTCACAAAACTGCGCGCAGCGCCGCCCATCACGGACGAGCATGCGTAATGGTCAGACAGGTCAGAAGACCAAGCTTCAAATGCAAAGGCAGAGCGCATAATGAATGACGCACTCTTTCTGCCCGAACCGGTCATTCGGTTTGGTTCCTTCGTACTGATCTTTGGAATACTCGTCGTCATCGAACTGACCCATCCACGGCTCGAACGCCCCGAAATGCTTGCCGCGCTCAAGACGCGGCGCTGGCTGACCAATGTGGGCATGCTGGTGATCTCGTCCGTGACGCTGCGCGTTCTCTTTCCCGCGGCCGCGGTGGGTACTGCCCTGTGGGCGGAAAGCCTGGAGATCGGGGTTTTCAACCAGTTCGATTTGCCGCTCTGGCTGGCGGCATTGATTTCTATCATCGTGCTGGATTTCGCGGTCTGGCTTGAGCATCTGTTGAGCCACAAAATCCCGATCCTGTGGCGCATTCATCGTATGCATCATGCCGATACCGGCTTCGACGTCACCACGGCATTGCGTTTCCACCCGCTGGAAATCGTGCTGTCGATGCTGTGGAAGGCGGCCATCGTTGTGGCGCTTGGTGCGCCTGCCTGGTCGGTGCTGATTTTCGAAGTGGTGCTCAACGGCGCGGCCATGTTCAACCACGCCAATATCAGCCTGCCTGCCCGGATAGATCGCATTGTGCGTCTGCTGGTGGTGACACCGGACATGCACCGCGTCCACCACTCTACAGATCGCCGCGAGACTGACAGCAATTATGGCTTCAATCTGGCCATCTGGGACCGGATATTTGCGACATATACGGATCAGCCCGCAAAGGGACACCAGGACATGGATATCGGGCTGGCGGACTATCGTGACAGCGCGCCGACGCGGCTCGGATGGTCGCTGTTGCTGCCGTTCCGGAGACGCTGAAATGCGGCACCCTGAACCATCAACTCAGGCGGGCAAGGCGCTGCTGCGTTTCGTGCCCCTGGCGCTGATCCTGGTGGTGCTGGTCACCGGCCTCCTGCTAGGCTGGCATCGATATCTGACCCTTGAGTATCTGGCAGCGATCCGCACGACGCTCAAGGCGTTTGCCGCAGACCATGGCTGGCTGGCCATTCTGACCTATGTGCTCGCCTATGCCGTTGCGGTGGCGGTGGCCTTCCCCGCAACCTGGCTGCTCACGCTGGCGGGTGGCTTTCTCTATGGCATCTGGATAGGCGGTCTGCTGGCCGCCACGGGTGCCACCATCGGCGCGACAATGCTGTTCTGGGCCGCGCAGACCGCCTTCGGAGAGGGGCTACGCTCGCGCGTGGACGGATTTGCCGGCAAGGTGGCGCAGGGTTTCGAGGCCAATGCCTTCAGCTATCTTCTGGCGCTGCGGCTCGCCCCCGTATTGCCCTTTGCCGTCGTCAATATCGTGCCTGCCCTGTTCAAGGTTCCGCTCACCACCTATGTCGCAGCAACGCTCCTCGGCATCCTGCCCGGCGCGCTGGTCTATGCCTGCATTGGCCAGGGTCTGGAAACCATACTTGCTGAAGCGGCTGCGCTCGATCGACCCGTTGGCGTGGGCGAGCTCGTCACGCCTGGAATGACATTCGGACTGCTGGGACTGGCCCTTCTTGCAGCCATTGCGCCGCTCTCTGGATTCATTCGCAGGAAGTTGGCAGGCCGCAGCGCCTGACCGACCCGACAAACCAAGATGGAACCCAGCGCCAGATGAGCCAAGTCATGCATGCGAACTTGCCCCACGAAAGTCTCTCCTGCGATGTCTGCGTGATCGGTGGCGGCTCAGCCGGCCTGAGTGCGGCGGCGGGCGCGGCGCAGCTCGGCGCTAAGGTTGTGCTCATCGAGCGGGGCGCCATGGGCGGGGACTGCCTCCATACCGGTTGCGTTCCTTCCAAGTCGCTGATTGCAGCGGCGCATGCCGCACATATGTTCACCTCGGCGATGGCGTTTGGCGTCGGCGAGGCAATTGCGCCCAGGATCGATTTTGAGGCCATACATCATCATATCCATCGGGTGATCGGCGCCATTGCGCCACATGACAGTGTCGAGCGTTTCGAAGGGCTGGGCATCAAGGTCATCAAGGAGACCGCTCGCTTCACAAGTCCGACCGAACTGGTCGCTAGCGGCCACCGCATTACGGCGCGCCGTTTCGTGATTGCCACCGGCTCGAGGGCGGTTGTCCCACCGGTGCCGGGATTGCGCGAACTTGAGCCGCTCACCAACGAGACTATCTTCGACCTCACCGAGCGCCCTGATCACTTGCTGGTCATGGGTGGCGGGCCCATCGGGCTGGAGATGGCACAGGCATTCAGGCGCCTGGGGTCGGACGTCACGCTCGTCGATGTGGCCGGCATCCTGCCACGCGACGAACCGGAGGCTGCTGCGCTAATCCGTGGCGTTCTGCGCGATGACGGTATCGTGCTTCATGAACATGCCAAGCTGATCGATCCTAGGAAGGGCGAGAAGGGCGTCAGTGCGACCATCGAAACGGCCACGGATCGCTACGAAATTACCGCAAGCCATGTGCTGGTCGCTGCCGGCCGCAAGGCGAATGTCGAGGATTTGGGTCTGGAGTTGGCTGGGGTAAAATTCGGTCCGAAGGGGATCGAGGTGGACGGCCGTCTGCGGACGTCGAATCCCCGCATCTTCGCGCTCGGCGATGTGGCCGGTGGGCCGCAATTCACCCACATCGCCGGCTACCACGCCGGGATCTTCATTCGCAACGCCATGTTCGGCCTGCCGGCCAAGGTGGATTACTCGGCTTTGCCCTGGGTCACCTATCTCGATCCGGAAGTGGCCCATGTCGGATTGACGGAGGCCGAGGCGCGAAAGGCGCATGGGGAGGTGGTCGTTGTCGTCGAACACATGGACGAAAATGACCGGGCACAGGCGGAGCGCCGTACGGAAGGCTTCATCAAGCTGATCATGACAAGCAAGGGTAAGGTTCTCGGCGTTACTATCGTAGCGCCCCATGCAGGCGAAATGATCAGCCTCTGGGGACTCGTGATTTCGGGCAAGGTGAAGCTCTCGGCGGTGGCGACCATGATTGCGCCCTACCCGACCTTGGCGGAAATATCCAAGCGCGCTGCCAGTACCTATTTCAAACCCAAGCTGTTCGGGCGCCTGCCAAAAGCCTGGGTCGGTCTGGTTCAGAAAATTCTGCCGTGAAGCATCAGGGGTCCAACCGTTGAACCAGCTCCTCTACCAGCGGCATGACCCCGGCCACGATCACTGCGACACCCTCAGCGTTGGGGTGGCGCAAGTCGGGCTGGTTGAGCGCCGGGTCCAGCGCCACGCCTTCAAGCAAGAACGGGTAGAGCAAAGCGCCGTGTTCCCGGGCAAGGTCGGGGTAGATGGCGTCGAACGCTTTGACATAGTCGCCCCCCAGCCCGCGATTGGCCATCATGCCAAGAAGCAGCACGGGCATCCCGAGCGCTTCGAGCCGCGTAATGATCGCGTCAAGGTTCGAGCGGACTTCGGCAGGCGGGAGGCCCTGCAACATATCGTTGGCACCGAGCCCCAGGATGACTGCGTCGGGTGGATCGCCCAAGGTCCAGTCCAGCCTGGCCAATCCATCGGCCGTGGTGTCACCAGAGACGCTGGCATTGACCACGTTGGCCTCGAGCCCCTGGTCTTCCATTGCCGCCTGCAACTGACCCATAAAGCCTTCATCGGCCGACAAGCCCAGCCCGGCCAGAAGAGAGTCGCCATACAGAAGGATCGTGGGCTCCTCGGCCAGTGCCGGTTGTGCCAATGCCGCAATCGTGCCGATCAAGGCCATTGCGCGGATCGGGCGCCGCCACCATCTTGTCCCTATCAAGTTCACCGCCGTATTCATTCCGACCAAGTCCTGGCCCCGCTCTCATGAACGATACCATCGCCCGCACGCGGGACATGAACCTGCACCTTAATTCGGGCGGCAGCGCGCTTCATATCCTCAAGTCCATCACGTTTGCGATAAATCCGGGTGAGGTCGTCTCCGTCGTTGGGCCGTCTGGCAGCGGCAAGACCAGCCTGCTGATGGTGTTGGGCGGCCTCGAAAAGGCCAGCGATGGGGTTGTCGCCATCGGTGGTGCCAATCTTGCAGGTCTGGACGAGGATCAATTGGCCGATATGCGTCGGCAGAACATCGGCATCCTGTTCCAGAACTTCCATCTCATCCCCTCAATGACGGCGCTTGAGAATGTCGCCCTGGCGCTTGAGATCGCCTTTGACGATCTGCCAGTGGAGGAGATCATGGCACGGTCAAAGACGGCTCTTGCCGAGGTGGGGCTGGCGCAGCGCGAAACTCATTTGCCCAGCGCCCTTTCAGGGGGCGAGCAGCAAAGGGTGGGGCTGGCCCGTGCCATTGTCACGCAACCCAGGCTTCTTCTGGCTGATGAGCCGACCGGCAATCTCGATCAGGAAACGGCTGCGTCGGCCATCGACCTGCTGTTCACTCTGGCGCGGCGCAACAATATGGCGGTGCTGCTGATTACTCACGACAATAATCTGGCCATGCGGGCTGACCGCCGCATGCGCATGAACCGGGGAGAACTGCAAGAACTGGAAGCGACACTATCATGAGGCGCCTGCAGGGTTGGCTTCGCGTTGCCTTGGTCGACCTGCGCGGCAGCGCGCGGCGGTTCGTCATTCTGATAGCTTGTCTTGCACTGGGTGTCGCTGCCATCGGGACTGTCAGCGCCGTGCGCAGCAGCGTAGAGGCTGCCATAGAACGTGACGCCAGGCTGATCCTGGGGGGCGATCTGGAATTGCGATCCCAGCGCAGCGATGTCGATGATGCGGTGGTGATGGCGCTTGAGGAGTTGGGGCAGGTCAGCCGGGAAGTCGAGCTTAATTCCCAGGCCACGGCCAATGGCAAGAGTGCGTTCCTCTCGCTGCGGGCGGTTAGCGACGCTTATCCGCTGGTGGGAAGCGTTGTCCTTGCTGCCGGCGCCCAAGAGGGCAGTATTGCCGGCTTGCTCGCTGAGCGGAACGGGACTTTCGGGGTGCTGCTTTCCCAACAGGCGGCGCTGCGCCTTGACGTGAAGGTCGGCGAGATTGTCGGCATCGGCGCCCTTGATGTCGAACTGCGCGGCATCATCGACGCCCTGCCGGATCAGGCGACAGCGGGCTTCCAGCTCGGCGCCCCCGCACTGGTTTCAAGCGCGGCGCTGGCACCGGCCGGGCTGCGCGAGGAGGGGGTGCTCAGCCAGTTCCGCTACAAGGTGTTGCTGGCCGAAGGCGATTTCGGGACGGCGCAGACTGCGCTGGAAAACGTGTTTCCGGACGGGGACTGGCAGATCCGCTCGCCTCGTCAGGCGACCGCGACCATTGCGCGGTTCATCGGCGTTTTCGGCAATTACATGTTGCTGGTGGCACTTTCCTCCATGGTGGTCGGCGGTCTGGGCGCAGCCAATGCGGTGGCAGCCTATGTCGGTGAACGCCAGGGGGCCATAGCGACAATGCGCTCGCTGGGTGCCAAGAGCGGACGCGTGCTGTTTCATTTTCTGGTTCAGATCGCACTGCTCTCGCTCATCGCCGTTGGCATAGGTCTGGTGATTGTCGCCGGGGCGACTTTGGCGCTGCTGCCTTTGCTCTCGGGACTGATTGGCATCGATCTGCCGCCGGTGCTGGATGTGCGGTCCATGCTGGTCGCCGCGGCCATTGGTCTTGTCACGGCGCTGATTTTCTCGTGGGTGCCCTTGCTGCAGGCGCGCGCCGTCCGGCCTGCGCTGCTGTTCCGTGCCGGCTCAAGTAGCGCCATGGAGGGACTGGCTTGGCGGGCCATGCTTCGACTCGGCTTCATGGCGCCGCTGCTGGCCGGCTTCGCCATCCTGTTCGGCCTGACCCTGTTGATTGCCGACGATTTTGTGCTGGTGGCCATCTACTTTGCCGGAACGCTCATTGCTTTCGCCTTGTTGCGCCTCGCGGCCGCCTTGCTGCGGCGCTTCCTGATCCGGGTGCCGGCGCCACGCCAGCGCCTATTGCGTCAGGCGATCTCGGCGATCATCCGCCCCGGCGCGCCGACCACGACCGTATTGGTCTCAATGGGGATGGGCCTTTCGCTGCTCCTGCTGATCGTCACCACCCAGTCCAACATCAATGACCAGATTGCCACCGAGGTTCGCGCTGAGGCGCCCGACTTCGTGCTGCTGGACATGGATCGAGACGAACTCACCGCACTCGAGGCCTTCGTCGCCGGGACGCCGCAGATCGAGGCGTTGACGACAATTCCTATGTTGCGGGGCGTTGTCACCGAACTGAACGGAAATCCTGCGCCCTCAAGTGACGAGGTAACTCGCGACATTGCCGACATGTTCCGCGGCGATACGGCCCTGACCTGGTCTGCAACGGTCCCACCCGGGACCGTGATCGATGAGGGCAACTGGTGGGCGGAAGATTATGCGGGCGACCCGCAGGTCTCTCTGAGTGCCGAAATGCGGGACGCGCTGGATCTTGAACTGGGTGATACGATTACCCTCTCGATCGCCGGCAGGCCGCTGACCCTGACCATTGCCAGCTTCCGCGCCATCGATTGGCGCAGCCCGGAGTTCAATTTCCGTATCATCGTCTCGCCAGGCCTGATCGAAAGCGCGCCGCAATCCTATTTCGGCACCATCAAGACGTCACCTGGCGCCGCGCCGGCCATTGAGGCGGGCCTGATTGCGGCCTTGCCGCAACTGACCTTCGTGCCCGTGGGGGATGCTCTTGCGCGCGTCCAGTCCGTGTTTGACGGGCTGATCAGCGCCATCGCGCTTGTCAGTGGTACGGCCGTTATTGCCGGCGTGCTCGTCCTGGCGGGCGCACTCAGCGTCGGCCGTCAGCAACGCGAGGCCGATGCGGTTGTCATGAAAGTGCTGGGGGCCCGACGTGCTTTCGTGATCCAGGCGTTTCTCATTGAGTATGCTCTCCTGGGCGCCATCGCGGCGATCCTGGCGGGCCTCATCGCCGTTGTCGGGGCCTGGTCTGCCTCGACCTTCCTGCTCGAAATCGGTTTTGCCCTGCAACCGATGCAATTGGGCCTGCTGGCTGCTGGTATTATTCTTGTCACCACCGCGACGGGCGCTGCCACGACCTGGTCCGCCATGTCCGCAAGGCCCGCTGATCTCCTGCGGGAAGATGGCTAGCTCCGTGCGCCTGTCGGCTCATATGGCTTCAGGGGCAGGGCTTGCCCATGAAGCAGTGTCAGGAGCAACCACAACGACGCCTTGGGCGGACGCATGAGCCGTCTCTACCAGGCTGAAGCGAGTTATCAGAACTTGTAGTTGACGCCGGCGCGGACCAGCGAGAAGCGCTGTGCGATGTCGCGATTGCCGGTGGGGAGCCCTGCATAGGACTGCTCGCCCAGATCGACATAGAGATATTCAGCCTTGATGGAGATATTGGCGGTGGCTTGCGCCTCAAGGCCAAGGCCAGCGGTCCAGCCGAAATGGTTGGCCGATTGCGAAGTGATGACGCCGGTGCTTTCCTGCGCCACGCCACGGCCGAACGCCAGACCGCCCGTGGCATAGGGCATGACCTGACCTACGGTGACGCCGGCGCGACCGCGCACGGTGCCGAAGAAATCTGTCTTGGCTTCGAAAGTGCCGCCGGCAATGGCTTCGTTGTACCCGATGCTGGCCCATTGCAGATCGGCTTCGCCGCCGAGCACGAAGCCGCCCATGTCCATATTGTAGCCGGCCTGGCCGCCCAGGCTCCAGCCGGCGCTGTTATTGCTGGCCTGGCCTCCGGCCAAAGCGGGGCTGTTGGTGGTCGACCCCCAGGCGTAGCCGCCACTCACGCCTGCGTAAAAGCCGGTCCATTGGGTGGCGCTGGTCGACCCATAGATGGGCGAGGTGGCATTGCTGTTCCAGTTGACGTCGGCGGCCTGCACTGCAGTTGACGCCACCATAAGGGCAAGAAGGGCAATGGCTGAGTGTCGCATGAAAGCCTCGCTGGTTAAGACATTGGCGACATTTCGCGCCAATGTCTTAACGGCCCGGTAAGCAACACGGTTAACGGGGCAGCTTTCCAGTCAATTTGCGATCGGCGTCAGGCGGCGTCGTTGATCAGCCCCTCCGCCATGCCGTATTCGTGCAGCTTGCGGTAAAGGGTCGAGCGGCCGATGCCGAGTGCCCGGGCCACGCGCGACATGCGGCCGCCGTGATGTTCGATGGCAAAGGCAATGGCTTCGCGCTCGATGTCCGAGAGCGGCTGCAGGTCACCGCTGTCCGAGAGAAACCGATCACGCACGGCGGGGGGCGCGTGTTCCACAGGGGGGCGGGCGGTTGCCGCATCGATATGAACCGGTTCGGTCAGTTCCACCACTCTGGTGACTGCGCGCATGGCTTCCTCACGCCCAGCGGCCTGGGCCAGCACTTGCGGGAAGTCCTGGGTTTCGAGAAAGGCACCATCGCTGAGCACGATGGCGCGATAGATGGCGTTTTCGAGCTGGCGCACATTGCCCGGCCAATCATACGTGCCCAGCAATTCGGTGACTGCAGGGGAGACGCCCAGCACGCGCTTGCCGGCCTCGGCCGAGAAGCGGGCGATGAAGTGATTGGTCAGGGCCGGCAGGTCCTCGAGCCGCTCGCGCAGGGGCGGCACATAGATGGGGAAAACATTGAGCCGGTAATACAGATCTTCGCGGAATTCGCCGGATTTGGCGAGGTTGAGCAGACGGCGATTGGTGGCCGAGATCAGCCGCACATTGACCTTTTCGGGCTTGCTGGCCCCGACCGGCTCGATCTCGCCATCCTGCAGCGCACGAAGCAATTTGACCTGGGTGTCGAGCGGCAGTTCGCCTACCTCGTCGAGGAACAGGGTGCCGCCATGCGCCTCTGCGAATTTTCCGGGCTGGTCGGCATGGGCGCCGGTAAAGGCTCCCTTCTTGTGGCCGAACAGCACCGATTCCACCAGATTGGGTGGAATGGTGCCGCAATTGACGGTGATGAAGGGTTTTCCAGCCCGGTCGCCGGTGCCCTGAATGATGCGGGCTACCAGTTCCTTGCCTACTCCGCTCTCGCCTTCAATGAGCACCGGGATATTGCTCTTGGCGGCCTTGGCGCAAAGCGTGATGACGCGGCCCATGGCGGGCGCGGCGGCAATCATGTCCTTGTGGCTGAAAGTGCCGGCCTTGCGCGCATGCTCGGCGCGAATGGCGGCTTCGAGGGCATCCAGTTTCAGCGCGTTGCGCAGCGAAATGATCAGTCTTTCGGGCGCTACCGGCTTGACGAAGTAGTCGGCCGCGCCCTGGCGCATGGCCGAAATCACGGTTTCAAGTGAGGCATTGGCGGTCTGGATGATGACCGGCGTTGTGAGCCCTTCCTTGCGCATGGCTTCCATCACGCCCATGCCGTCGAGATCGGGCATGACCAGGTCGAGGATCATGGCCCCGAGCTGTGGATCCTCACGCAGAATGGAGAGCGCCTGTTCGCCGCCGGTTGCGGTAATCGGCTTGAAGCCGGCGCGGTTGGCGACTTCCGAGGTCAATCGCAATTGCACCGGATCATCGTCCACGACCAGAACACGCGTCATATTTACCCCAGATCAGAAGTTCTGCCGGCACGAATCGAGTTGTGCCGTTTTGGGAATGACGATGCCCATTGCTTCTTAAGAGGATGTTAATCCTAGAGATTTGGCTAAGCAGGCTTCCAAAGAAAAAGGGTCGCGGCACAAAGCCGTGACCCTCCAGAGCGTATGATGATTGGTTGAAGCTGCCTTATTGCCGCGTGGCGCCCTGGAGCTTGTAGAGTTCGTCCTTCACTTCGAGTTTCTTGCGCTTGAGTGCGGCGACCATGAGGTCGTCGGCAAGCCGGTTCTGCGTTTCGGTCTGGATCATCCGATCCAATTCCTGATGGCGGCGTTCAAGCGCTGCGATGTGGCCTTCAGTCGTCATAACAACTCCTTTCAGCGTGTTGGACACAGGTATCGTCACAAATATTTCATGCTTTGTCGACGCCGTTTGCGATGGCCCCGGAATTGAGATGCAAAACTTGTCGTGATCGGTTAACCAAGGCTGAGAATTGGCGTCTGAAATGTCCGGTACACCATGCTGTCGCTGACCAAGGAACAGGAAACCCAACTGGGGATCGAACTGGCCACAAAACGCCAGGAACACGCCGATCTCGATGCGGCGATCCACACTCTGGTGCAGTCGCAAATGGCAGATCGGATGCTGTTGCAGCGGCTCAAAAAACGGAAACTTTCGCTCAAGGACCGGATCGTCCAACTCGAAAATATTCTCTTGCCCGATATCATCGCCTGAGTGTCCAGATGCCTTGAGTTGTGGCAGGAATTAGGCTAGTTCCGCGCTTTGCGGAGCGGCACGGGGGAATCGCCATGCTCAAGCCACCGGTTGCCATCGTGATGGGCAGCCAATCGGACTGGCCCACCATGCGGTTGGCCGCCGAAACCCTCGAAAATCTCGAAGTCGAATATGAGGCGCGCATCGTTTCGGCGCATCGCACACCCGAGCGTATGGTGGATTTCGCCACCAATGCGCGGGATGAAGGCGTCAAGGTGATCATTGCCGGCGCCGGTGGTGCGGCGCATCTGCCGGGCATGATTGCGGCAATGACCAGCTTGCCGGTGTTCGGCGTGCCGGTGCGGTCCAAGGCGCTTTCGGGCATGGATAGCCTCTATTCCATCGTGCAGATGCCGGGCGGTGTGCCGGTGGGCACGCTGGCCATCGGCGAGCCGGGCGCAATCAATGCGGCTTTGCTGGCGGCGGCTGTTCTGGCCCTCAGTGATGATGATCTTGCTGACCGGCTTGATGCCCACCGCGCCCGCCAGACCCAGGCCGTACCGCTGTTTCCGTCCGATCTTGAGTAGTGCCTTGACTGACAATCCGACCATTCTGGCTCCCGGCTCCACCATTGGCATTCTGGGCGGAGGGCAACTCGGGCGCATGTTGGCCCTGGCCGCGGCTCGTCTGGGGCTGAAGAGCCACATTTATTGCCCCGACGCGCAGAGCCCGGCCTTTGATGTGACGCCGCTCAAGACCGTGGCCGGTTATGACGATGTCGAAGCGCTCAAGGCCTTCGCGTCCCAGGTCGACGTCGTGACATATGAGTTCGAAAATGTGCCCGCAGCCACCGCCGAAGTGCTGGCGGGGCTGAAACCGTTGCGGCCTGGCGCCAATGCGCTGGCCATCTCGCAGGACAGGCTGGCCGAAAAGAGCTTTCTGTCGTCCAAGAATATTCCGGTGGCGCCCTATCGGGCCGTGAACAGTCTTGAGCACTTGAACACCGCCATTGGCGAACTGGGCCTGCCGGCGGTGCTCAAGACCACGCGGCTGGGCTATGACGGCAAGGGGCAGCGCGTGTTGCGCACGCCCGAGGAGGCCGAGACGGCCTTTGCAGAACTCAAACCACACCCGCTGGTGCTGGAGGGCTTTGTGCCCTTCGAGAAGGAAATCTCGGTGGTGGTGGCACGCGGTCTCGATGGCTCTGTGCGAGCCTTCGATGCCGCCGAGAACGTGCATCGGGACCATATTCTGTTCACCTCGACCGTGCCGGGTGACATCGCGCCAGGTGTCGCCAAGCATGCGGCCATGCTGGCGAAGGTGATTGTCGTGGCGCTCGACTATGTGGGTGTGCTGGGAGTGGAATTCTTTGTGGTTGGCGGTGAGCGACCATCGTTGCTGGTTAACGAAATTGCCCCGCGCGTGCACAATTCGGGGCACTGGACAGAGGCTGTGTGCCTGACCGACCAGTTCGAACAGCATATCCGTGCCATCGCTGGCTGGCCGCTGGGCGATCCGCAGCGCATGGCCGATGTGGTGATGCAGAATTTGATCGGCGACGAGGTCGATCAGGTGCCGGCTAGCATTGATGGCGATACCCAGCCACATCTTTACGGCAAGGCCGAAGCCCGGCCCGGCCGCAAGATGGGGCACATCAACAGGATCGTGCGCGGCTAAGACGTTATCGTTTCAGCCACGCGTTCATCGCGTCGGCCACAGCGCCGGGATTTTCCAGCGTCGGAACGTGGCCGGCATCGGGGAAGACCACCAGCTCGGCACCGGGAATACATTCGGCCATCTCCTCGGAGAGCGGCAGGGGGATGAGTTTGTCCTCTGCACCAACGCCGACCAGTGTGGGCACTGCGATGTCCTTGAGAAAAGGCCGGGAATCGATGCGCGCCATGATGGCTGTCTGCTGGCGCAGATAGGTGTCGGTTCCAACGCGCATAGCCATGTCATGGACCTGATCGGCCACCGGACCATCAAGGTGCGCCGGTGCCAGCAGGCCGGGGAGGGCCATACGCGAAACGAGGGCCGACTTGCCTTGCCGCACCAGGTCCATTTCCGCCAGGCGCGCCTGTTTGCGTTCGTCGCTGTCAGGGCGGGCATTGGTGTCGAGCAGGGCCAGATGGGTCACGCGTTCCGGCGCTTGGCGCACGATTTCGAGAACGACATAGCCCCCCATTGACAGCCCGGCCAGGGCGAAGCGTGGCGGAGCGGCTGCCAGAATGCGGCGAGCCATGCCGGCAATGGAATCGTCGAGCGATACATCGGCAATGGCCGGGGCGATATCATCCCCCAGGCGCGTGATGACCGGCTGATAGAGAAAGCCATCGCATCGCAAGCCGGGCACCATGACGAGGGGTTGATACATGTTGGCCTCCTATACAATCGATGCCTCAGGGGTAGTCTCTGGCAACTGAACCCACAAGATGCCTGCATTTTTCCGCGCGACGAGTGTGGACAGCTTGCTATTGTTGGGCTATAGAGCCCGCCACGGTGACCGGCTAGGCTGGTCGGCGGGGTGGTTATTATGGCCATGCCGTTTTTATCCAAACAGTTTGCATAGCTTTGAAAGGGCGGTTGACCTTTGCAAGTAGTCGTTCGCGATAACAATGTTGACCAGGCGCTGCGCGCACTGAAGAAGAAGCTGCAGCGTGAAGGTGTCTTCCGCGAGATGAAGCTGCGCAACTATTACGAAAAGCCTTCCGAGAAGAAGGCTCGCCAGAAGGCTGAAGCTGTGCGCCGTGCGCGCAAGCTGGCCCGCAAGCGTGCGCAGCGCGAAGGCGGCATTGTGGCTACCGGCCGCAGCTAGGCGCTCAAAGCATTGTCGAATAGAACGCCGTCCCCTGCCGGGGCGGCGTTTTTTATTGTCCGGGATAAAGCCGTCGGTGCCAGAGTGCGACAATAACCGTCAGTATGGCCAGGGCCGGCAGCACATTGACCATTGCCGTTCGCGCGTCGGGGAAGAGCGCAATGGCCAGGACGGAGGCAACGAAGCCACCGCCCATCTGGAAGAAGCCGGTCAGCGCGCCTGCAGCGCCCGCGATATGCCCATATCGTGCCATGGCGCTGGCCGTCGCGCTGGGGCCGACGGCGGCAAGGGCCAGCATCCAGAGGCTCACTGGAACCATCGTGGCCAGCACCGCGTCGGGATATAGCCGCGGGGCAATGGCAAACCCCGCGCCGCCCAGGGCGAGGAAGCCCAACCCCGTCAGGATGAGTGCCGGGCCATCGAGGCGCCGCGCCAGCCGGCCAGCGATAATATTGCCAGTGATGAAGGAGGCGGTCTGGATCAGCAAGGCCATGGCGAACTGGAATGGCGTCAGCCCGATCTGATCAATGAGGATGAAGGGCAGGAGCGCAGCGAAACCATAAAAGCCACCAAAGGACAGGGCCAGCACCAATGCGGGCATGAGAAAGGCGGGCGCTGCGAGCAGGCGGCCATAATTGGCCAGCACCTGTCCCGGATGCAGGGGGACACGCGCTTTAGCAGGCAGGGTTTCGCGGGCGCCAAGGCCCAGCAAGGCAATCACGGCCAGACCAAATCCCGCCATGATGACAAACATCAGGTGCCAAGATCCCAGCACGAGGATGACGCTGCCCAGGGTCGGCGCCATGGCGGGCGCGACGGTCAGGATCAGATTGACCATGGTGAGGATCCGTATGGCATCCATGCCGACGAACTGGTCGCGCACCATCGCCCGTGATAGAGCCACACCGGCCGAAACGCCCAGCCCCTGCAGCAGCCGTCCGAGCAGCAGCATTTCCAGGGTCGGTGCCAGCGCGCAGACCAGCGAGCCGAGAACATAAACGGCAAAGAATACCACCCCGACCCAGCGGCGGCCGAAACGGTCCGATAGCGGACCGCACAGCAATTGCGAAATGGCAAAGGCGGCAAAATAGACCGTCATGGTCAGCTTGCCGCCTGCGTCCGTGGTGCCCAGATCCGCTACGATTGAGGGCAAGGCGGGGCCATACAGCGTCAGGCTGAGCGGGCCGGTTGTCACCATCAGCCCGCCGATAATGGCGGTCCGCCTCGCGGACATGCCCAGCGGGCGCGGGGGCTTCACCGGTTCAACGCGCGGTCGAAGAATGGTTTGGCACGGTCCCAGATACCGGCGTCCCAGAGGTCGGAGTGATCGGCACCATCAACGATCCAGAGTTCTTCGGGATTGGGGGCGCGCGCATAAAGGCGCTCGCCATTGGTAACGTCGATCGTGCGATCGGCCGTGCCATGGGCCACCAGGACCGGCTCAGTGACCTCCTCGATCCAGAGATCGTTGCGGAACTGGTCCTGCATGACCAGCGCGACCGGTAGGATCGGATAGCGCTCGGCTGCGACATTGACGGCCGAGAGGAAGGGCGTTTCGAGCAGCAGGGCGGCCGCCTCGCGTTGGCTGGCGACGTAGGTGGCCGGTCCTGACCCCAGCGAGCGGCCCCAGATCAGGATAGGGGCGTCGGTCTCGGCGTTCAGCCAGTCATAGGCGGCCAGTGCGTCGGTCAGGATATTGGCCTCCGAGATTTCGCCGGGCGAGGCAGGAAAGCCGCGATAGTCGAAGGCGAGGAAACCATAGCCACCAGCGGTGAAGCGCTCATAGCGCTCGTTCTCTTCGGTAAAGCTCTTGGAATTGCCCTTGTAATAGAGGATGACCGGCATGCCGGGACGGGGCGGGGCATACCAGCCGCTGACGGCCTCGCCGTCACTGGCAAAAAGCACGTCCCGCGCGCCGGTGAGGGCGGTGTTGCCCAGAGCGAAGACCTCACCCTGGGCGTCATATTGCAGGGCGCGCTGGTTGACATACATGTAGCCCACAACGCTGGCGTAACCCGCCACGATGAGGATGAGCAGGGCAAGCAGCAGGCGGCGAAGCAGTTTCAAGCGTTTAGTCCCGAACAAGGCGATTTGTGAACACTATAGCAGGCCGCAAGGGCTTGTCAGAGTTCGGAAAGGATCTTGTCGAGAGCCTGGACAAAAACCTCGTCGGGCTGGGCGCCGGAGAGAGCATATTTGCCGCCAAAGACGAAAAAGGGCACGCCGCGGATTCCCTGCTCGGCCGCGCTTTTGGCCAGTTGTGCAGTCACCTCGAGTTCGTGCTCATCATTGATGGCATCGAGTGCGTCGCCACGGTCCCAGCCATGCTCGACGGCAATATCGACCAGCGTATTGTCGTCATTAATCTGGCGATGCTCAAGGAAATAGGCCTCGGCAATGGTGTTGGCCAGCTCGTGCTGATTGCCATTGGGCTTGGAAAGCCGGGTCAACGTATGGGCCTTGGCAGTGTTGAACATGCGCGGCTGTTTGCTGAGATCGAGCGTGATACCGGCCTTTGCCGCTTCGCTCTCGACACGGGCCCACATTTCGGCTGGGTCGCGGCCGTATTTTTCACGCAGCATTTCGCCAACATCGACGCCTTCGGGCGGCACGGTGGGATCGAGATAAAAGGGGTGGTTCTCGATCTCGACCTCGACCTCGTCGGGGAGACCGGCAAGCGCCTGATCAAGCCGCGCCGAGCCAACCAGACACCAGGGGCAGACCACATCGGTGAAGACGTCGATCTTGAGCAGCTTGGACATGGACAGCCTCCGGGCAAACAAACACCTTCCGCCCAGATGGCGGTCCGGGCGGAAGCTGGCAAGAGGGAACTTTGAGGTAACTATCCGGCTGGTGGCTGAGTGTGGCCCGACTGCATGAGGGCAAAGGGCGGGCTATAGGCAGCCGCAATGGTCAGGCCCAGGGCCGCGCTGATACCGGTAGCGGCCAGCATCGGCGCCATCAGCCAGCCGGCCAGGGGGGCGGCAGGTCCGATGCGCCGCATTGTGGCCATGGTGCCCAGAAACAGGGCCGTGCAGACCAGTCCCAGTTGCAGGGAGTCGAGCAGGGGCGTGAAGAAAGGCAGCAAGACGTAAAATGCCGTCAGACCGATCAGCCACTGGCGCGCCGTGCCACGGGTCAGCCGTTCGGTGAGCGCCCAAAAGGCGCTGCCCAGTAGCGCGAGCTGGACCAGGTGCATGACCGCGCCGCCCCAGTTGGGCAGGCCGAAGGGCGCAAAAAAGACGGGAAACAGGCCAATCGCGCTGGCTCCAAGATGGGCCAGACCAAACATGCCCAGAGGCAGGCTGGTACACACCACCAGCCGCGCAGCGGCCTGCGGTGCAGTGTTGGTGTCCTGGTGGCCGTGAGCGGCCTGATCGAGCATTGCAGTGGTGGCCATTTGCGCGGCTCCCCATTGGCGGATCGTGCTCTATCAATGGCTGGCAGGCGTGAAGGGTTCCGTATACGTCAATCTGCCGGTGCCGTCTCGCCCCTTGAAGATGCGCGGAAAGCCCCGTATTGCGGGGATTCCGAGCACGGAGAAGGCCAATGAGCGGCGTTGAACACAATGAGCGGATTGAGGCGCTGGAAACGCGCGTTGCCTATCAGGACCAGACCATCGAGGAGCTCAATGCGGCGCTGACGGCGCAGTGGCAGAGCATTGATCTATTGACCAGGAAGCTGGCGATGCTGGAAGAACAAATGCGTTCGGGTAGCTACATCGCTGATCCGGCGACCGAGCGACCACCGCCGCATTATTGATCGGGTGTGGACCGTTCCAGTCCCACCGCGTTGCGAAAAACGGTGATGTGATCGGCCGGTGGCTCGCCCTCCGCAGCGGTGTCCGTCCAGTAGAAATTGTGGGTGAACAGCCGCCAACCCAGCCGCCCCCAGGTGATTTCGACCTTGCGGTCGCTGATGCCGGGGCCGAATCGATCGGCACCGGCCAGGGGGCCGGAAATTGCGTCACCCAGAAGAAACAGCGGGGAGTCGACGCGATCAAAAAGGTTGGTCCAGCGCACCACCGAGAACACGGCGGCGTGGTGGGCGACCGGCCCCTTTTGCGGGTCAGGATATATGGTGCCGCGCGTTTCGTCATAGGCCTGTGGCGGCGAAGTGGGCAGGACGCGCTCTGTCTTCATGCGGGCAAAATCGGCGCTGCCGTCGGTGACAAGAAATTCGGCGCTGGAGAGAGGCGAACCAAGGGTGACGAGGTCGGAAATCTTCCATCCTGACTGTGTCTCGGAGCCGGGCTGTCCCTTCTGCAGGCGCAGGGCCTGGTAAGCCTTCCATTGCAAGGTCTGGTATTGGGCAATCTGCGCGCTGTTCCAGGCCTGCGAGGGGGCGTCGGACACAAACGCGTCCAGTGCGGCGAAGGCGGCCAGGGCGTCAGGGCCCGGTGGGTTGTCCTTGGTAGGCCCCACCTCGCGCCAGAGGATGTGCAGCAGATCATAGGCCAGCACCGAGCCCAAAGAGTGCGCAACCACGACGATGCGGTCATATTCGGGATCTTCATGCAGGGCCTTGAGCAGGGCGAGGCCGCGATTGCGAACACCCTGTCGGCTCTGCACGGTTTCGGTCTGGGCCGAGAGATAGCTGGCCGCGTCTCCGAAATAGGGCAGTAGCAGCGTCGCGGCCAGATAGGCCAGCGTGCCCAGCAGCATCAGATTGGCGACATGGCCGTTCCACCCGAAGCTGTCGAGAATGCCGATGGCAATGACGAGCACCAGCAATTGCCGTGGTAGCCGCTTGATGAAGGCGAGCGGGCTGAAAAATTTCGGGAGCAGGATCAGGGCCAGGGCCGTGATGCTGATGACATGGCCGCGCCAGGCATCGGGCGAGACAAAATGGTCGTACCATGGGGTGTCCAGGACCTGGGGCAATGCCAGGATGGCGGCGAGGGCGCTGATGACAGCCAGCACGGTGAGCATCCAGAACACGACCCAGGGCCAGCGCATGTGGCTGGGCACATGGGCCGGATCGATCCAGAGCAGCCGCCGGATCCAGCGCCAGAGGTTGCGCACCGGTGTGGCGTTGAGCAGATCGGCATAATAAAGCTCAAAGAAATCGGTGCGCCGGCCGTTATGCTCGGGGGTGGTGATGCGCTGCAGCTCATAGAGGCCGCTTTTGTCATCGGGCACGATCCAGATCGGGCGGGGGCGCGGATAGGCCTCGTTTGGCGTATCAAGCTGCGGATTGTCCTGCCAGAGGGCGTGGACGAAGTCACGAATGGTGCCCATTGGGCGCTGCTCACCCTGACCGTGAACGATGACGATTGCCTGGCGCCTGATTGGCTCCGGCTCGGGCGCTGCGGTGCGTCTGCGCGTTGTTCTGGCCATCGTACTCCCCCTTGAAAAGGCGAGACTATGCCAAGCCAGGCCATGAGAAAACCGGCTGCCCTATAGAGCTGTCGAATAAGCGACCCAGCCGGCCACGCCGATCAACAATATGGCAAAGGCCGCCCCCATGACCCGACGCCGCGCGGGAGCCGTCAACAAGGGCTGGACTGTGCCGGCCAGCAGAACCACGCCGGTATGTACCAGCGTCGCCACGACCACATAGACCGCGCCGAAGAGCATGGCCTCGCGCGTGGTGGCGGTCGAGAGAAAGCCGGGCATGACCGTGACGTAGAACAGGGCGGCTTTGGGGTTGAGCAGATTGGTGATCAGTCCGCGCAGGAAAAAGCGCCTGGTGCCCTCGTTTGGATCAAGGGCCTCAATGGGCTTGCGGGAATCGCGCCAGGCTTCCCAGGCGAGATAGAGCAGATAGGCCACGCCGGTCCAGCGCAGGCTCTGATAAAGCCAGGGCGTCTCGAGCACCAGCGTGCCGAGGCCGAAAACGGCCAACAGGCCAAGGCCGGAAAGGCCCAGTGCAACGCCAGCGACTGCCGCCAGGCCCGCGAGGCGGCCCCGATTGGCAGCCAGAATGGCAAGATAGGCCATGTTGGGGCCGGGGGTGAGTTCGATCAGCAGGCTCGCCAGCGCAAAGGCAAGAAGCGCGGCGCTCATGGCCGCGCTTCTTCGATTTTGTGTTGCAGATCCAAGGCTCTAGTGGCCAAATGCCTTGACAATATCTTCGGTGACTTTCTTGGCGTCGCCGAACAGCATCATGGTGTTGTCGCGGAAGAACAATTCGTTCTGCACGCCCGCATAGCCGGCCGCCATGCCACGCTTGATGAACAGCACCGTGCCAGCGTCCTCGACGTTGAGAACCGGCATGCCGTAGATCGGTGAGGTCTTGTCGGTCTTGGCCGAAGGGTTGGTCACGTCATTGGCGCCGATGACGAAAGCCACGTCTGACTGGGCGAACTCGGAGTTGATGTCTTCGAGTTCAAAGACTTCGTCATAGGGCACATTGGCTTCAGCGAGGAGCACGTTCATGTGCCCGGGCATACGGCCGGCCACCGGATGGATGGCATATTTGACCTCGACACCCTCGGCCTTGAGCAGGTCGGCCATTTCGCGCAGGGCGTGCTGGGCCTGGGCGACGGCCATGCCATAGCCTGGCACAATGATGACCTTGCCGGCGTTTTTCATCAGGAAAGCTGCGTCGTCGGCGGCGCCCTGCTTGACCGGACGATCATCCTCGCCGGCAGCAGCGCCGCCAGAAGTGTCACCGCCAAAGCCACCCAGGATGACCGAGATGAACGAGCGATTCATCGCCCGGCACATGATGTAGCTCAGGATCGCACCCGAGGAGCCCACCAGGGCGCCGGTGATGATGAGCGCGGTGTTGCCCAAGGTGAAACCGATGCCGGCGGCGGCCCAGCCCGAGTAGGAATTGAGCATGGACACCACGACGGGCATGTCGGCGCCGCCAATGGGGATGATCATCAGACCGCCCAGAACCAGGGCAAGAATGGTGATCAGCCAGAACAGCCAGGGATTGCCGGTGACGGTAAAGGCCCAGACCAGCAGGACGATGGCCAGCCCAATCGCAATATGGATGAGATGGCGCATGGGCAGGATAATCGGCTTGCCGCTCATATTGCCGTTGAGCTTGGCGAAGGCGATGACCGAGCCGGTAAAGGTGAACGCGCCGATGGCGGTGCCGATCGACATTTCAACCAGCGCCTGGGCATGAACAGCCCCGACTTCACCGATGCCGAAGGCCTCGGGGGCATAGAGTGCGGCGGCGGCCACGAAGACGGCAGCAAGGCCGACCAGCGAGTGGAAAGCGGCCACGAGCTGGGGCATGTCGGTCATCTTGACCGAGCGGGCGATATAGGCGCCGATGCCACCGCCGAGGGCGAGGCCGCCGATAATCAGCAGCCAGCTCATGAAATCGCCGGGGGCCGCCACCATCAGCGTGGTGACCACGGCAATGCCCATGCCGATCATGCCAAACAGATTGCCCTGGCGCGATGAGGATGGGTGGGACAGGCCCCGGAGGGCCAGGATGAACAGAACGCCCGAAACCAGATAGAGAAGGGCGGCGATATTTGCGTCGATCATTTCGATCAGCCCTTCTTCTTGTACATGGCCAGCATGCGCTGGGTCACCAGGAACCCGCCAAAGATGTTCACGCTTGCGAACACCAGGGCGATAAAGCCGAAGAGTTTGCTGACCCAACTGGCATCACTGGCAAGTTGCACGCCGACGGCGAGCAGGGCGCCCACCACGATTACCGAGGAGATGGCGTTGGTCACGCTCATCAGCGGGGTATGCAGGGCCGGAGTGACGCTCCAGACCACGAAATAGCCCACAAAGATTGCCAGCACGAAGATGGCGAGGCGGAAGGTGAAGGGGTCGATGGCGCCGCCGATGGCCCCATGGGCCACGGCCGCAGCGTTGGCGACAGTTTCTGCTGTAGCTTCCATTTACTTGTCTCCTCCCTCGGGGGCGGCAGGTTTCTTGGCGGCGGGCTTCTTGGCTGCCGGCTTTCTGGCAGCCGGTTTTTTGGCTGCGGGTGCCTTGGCCGCCGTATCCGTCTGCGGGTGCGCTTCGGCAGCAGCAGCTTTGGCGGCGGGTTTGCGGGCCGCTGTCCTGCGCGGGGCCGGCTTGGCTTCCGGGTCGTGGGCGACATCGGGTTTGGGCGCCGCAGCGGATTTGCTTGCCGTGGATTTGCTTGCTGCCGGCTTGCGCGTCGCAGGTTTTTTGACCGGTGCCGGTTTGGCCTCCTGATCATGGGCAAGGTCGGCCTTGGCCGGAGCCTTTTTCGCGGCAGGCTTGTTGGCTGGCGCCGGCTTGGCTTCGGGGTCGTGTGCCGTATCTGCCTGGGGCGCAGCGAAGGCTGGATGCACCACGGCGCCCTCGCGGGTCAGCACAGTGGCCTTGACCAGTTCGTCGTCCCAGTTGATGGCGAGCTTTTTCTCCTTCTTGTCGACCAGGGTGTCGATGAAGGCGAGCAGATTGCGCGCATAGAGCTGGCTGGCGGTGGTCGGGATATGACCGGCCAGGTTGGTGTAGCCGATAATGGTCACGCCATTATGGGTGATGACCTTGCCCGGCTGGGTCAATTCGACATTGCCGCCGCGTTCGGCAGCCAGATCGACAATCACCGAACCCGGCGCCATGCTCTCGACCATTGCTTTGGTGACCAGCTTGGGAGCAGGCCGACCGGGAATGAGCGCGGTGGTGACGACAATGTCCTGCTTGGAAATGTGCCCGGCGACCAGTTCGGCCTGGGCCGCCTGCTCGTCCTTGGTCAGTTCGCGCGCATAGCCGCCGGTGCCCGACGCGTCTTTGAGCGCGTCGGTCATGATGAATTTGCCGCCTAGCGATTCCACCTGCTCACCGGCTGCGGCACGCACGTCGGTGGCCGAAACCACGGCGCCAAGGCGCTTGGCGGTGGCGATGGCCTGCAGGCCCGCCACGCCGGCACCCATCACAAAGGCCTTGGCCGGACGCACCGTGCCGGCTGCGGTCATCATCATGGGCATGGCGCGGTCGAACACCGCAGCCGCCTCGATCACCGCCTGATAGCCAGCCAGATTGGCCTGGGAGGAGAGGATATCCATGACCTGCGCGCGGGTGATGCGCGGCATGAATTCCATGGAGATGGCCGCCACACCCGCCTTGGCGAGCGCTGCAACGTCCTTGTCATTGCCATAAGGGTCGAGCGCGCCGATCAACAGGGCGCCGGTGTTGACGCCCTTGAGATCAGCGGCCGCCGGACGGCGCACGCAGAGCACGATATCGGCACCCTTGAGGGTGGTTGCCGCCGTAGCGCCGATGGTGGCGCCAGCCTCCTTGAACTGTTCGTCGGCAATGCGCGAACCGGTACCGGCGTCCTTTTCGACGGCGATCTCTGCGCCCAGTGCAATATATTTGGCGACGGTTTCGGGTGTCGCCGCGACGCGGCTTTCACCTTCGAACCGTTCGCGCAAGACGGCAATCTTCATGGAAACTCTCCTGCCCACCTGCCCGGGGGCAGGCGCGTTTCGTGTGCCTGCGGATTATGCTGCGATCAGGGATTGATCACGAAATAGAGGATGATCATCAGCACCGCGGTGGCATAGACCGACCACTTCACGCCGGTGATGAAGCCATTATAGGTCTTCTCGTGTTCGGCGTAGTCCATACCAGATTCCAGTACCGGCTCGGGGTGGTGTTCGGGGCGCGTTTTGGCCATTGGGTCCTCGAAAGTATAGTCGTCTATTCGTGTTACGCCGAAAGTCCCACTCAGGGTGCGGTGGCTTCCAGCTCGTCAATCAACCGCTCGATCATGGACAGGCCGAGCGACCAGAATTGGGGATCTTTGGCATCGAGCCCGAACGGCGCGAGAAGTTCGGAATGATGCTTGCTCCCCCCGGCCTTGAGCAGCGCGAAATAGCGCTCCGCAAAGCCATCACTGGCCTTCTCATACTGTGCGTAAAGCGACTTCACAAGGCAGTCGCCAAAGGCATAGGCGTAGACATAGAAGGGCGAGTGAATGAAATGGGGGATATAGGCCCAGAAGGTCTCGTAGCCCTCATTGGCAATAATGCCGTCACCGAGGGACTCGGCCTGAACTTCGAGCCAGAGCGCGTTGATCTCCTCGGTGCGCAATTCGCCCTGGCGGCGGGCGGTGTGCACCTTGCGTTCAAAGGCATAAAAGGCGATCTGCCGCACGACGGTGTTGAGCATGTCCTCGACCTTGCCCGAGAGAAGGGCAAAGCGCTGCTTCGGATCGGTGGTCTTATCGAGCAGGGCGCGGAAGGTCAGCATTTCGCCAAAGACCGAGGCGGTTTCGGCCAGGGTCAGGGGTGTATTGGCCAGGATCGGGCCCTGTTCCGCCGCCAGGCGCTGGTGCACGCCGTGGCCCAGTTCGTGGGCCAGCGTCATGATATCGCGGGTGCGCCCGAGATAGTTCAGCATCAGATAGGGGTGGGCGCTGGGGACGGTCGGGTGCGCAAAGGCGCCCGAGAGCTTGCCATTGCCAGTGGGCGCGTCGATCCAGCCTGAATCGAAGAAGGGCTTGGCGACGTCGGCCAGCTCAGGGGAAAAACGACCATAGGCGTCGAGCACGGTGGTGACCGCACTGTCCCAATCCCAGATGCGCTCGTCGCTGGTGGGCAGGGGCGCATTGCGGTCCCAGGCATTGAGCTTGTCCTTGCCGAACCACTTGGCCTTCATCTTGTAATAGCGGTGCGAAAGACGCGGATAGGCGTCCTCGACGGCGGCCTGCAGCGCATCGACCACTTCGCGTTCGACCGAATTGGCCATATGGCGGCTATCGGCAATATCCTTGTAGCCGCGCCAGCGGTCGGAGATCTCCTTGTCCTTGGCCAAAACATTGGTGATGTGGGTGAACAGCCGGCCATTGGCCTTGAACGTGGTGGCCAGTGCCTTGAAGGCGGCCTCGCGCTTGTTCTCGTCCTTTTCGGAGAGCAGATGCAGGGTTGATTCGAGATTGAGCGTTTCCCCGTCCACCGCGAATTCAAGGCTCGACAGCGTTTCGTCAAACAGGCGGTTCCAGGCTGAATAGGCAGTGACAGACTTGTCGTGGAACAGCTCCTCGAGCTTGTCGTCGAGCTGATAGGGCTTGGCCTTGCGCAGATCGGCGAACCAGGTCCTGTAGCGGGCCAGTTCCGCATTCATTTCGAGCGCGGCGTCCAGATCGGCATCGGCAATGCGGTTAAGCTCAAGCTCGAAGAACAGCACGCGCGTCGAAAGATTGGTCAGCGCTTCATTGGTGTCGCCCATGAACTTGGCGCGGTCCGGATCGGTCGATTTCTGCGCATATTGCAGGAAGGCAAACGAGCCGATGCGGCCGGTGAGATCGCCCAGCGTCTCGCTGTCCTTAATCGCCTCGATCAGACGGCCGGACTTGGTCAGTTCGGCCAGCTTGCCCTTGTATTTGGCCTCGAATTCGGTGGCGAGGGCCTTGGCCTGGTCCATTGCGGCCTTGAATTCGGGGCTGTCCTTGCCGGGATAGAGATCGTTGAGGTCCCAGACGGGCAGGTTGCCGAACTGGTTGTGGCCCTTTTGAGCGGCAGTGGACATGGACGACTCCGGAAAACTGTTACGGGGCGGACCTTAGCGAGCAGGAGTCGGCGTGTGAAGGCCGTGTGGTTGCGAGCGGGCTGTCCTGCCTCTCGCAGCACCCCCTCACCCAGCTCTGCCCGAGGGGAAAAGAATGACAGTACCAGAGTTGAATGCGTGACCTAGCCCGCCATTAGCCCGGAGGTGCCATCCCAGACCAGTTTCAGGGCCAGCAGGAACACCAACCAATAGGCAATGCGGTAGAACAGCTTGGCGTCGATGCGGCGCACCAGGTAGATGCCGATGAATACGCCCAGCACACCAATCGGGGCCAGGGCTGCGGACAAGGTCAGGTTCTGCACGTTGAGCTGGCCCAGAAAATAATAGGGCACCAGCTTGGCGGTGTTGACGATGGCGAAGAAGAAGGCGGTGGTACCGGCATAGACGGCCGGGGGCAGGCGGCGCGGCAGGGTGTAGATCTGAAATGGCGGGCCACCGGTATGGGAAATGAAGCTGGTAAAGCCGGCAACACCGCCCCAGAACACGCCCCAGGGCTTTGAGGGTGGCAGGCCTTCCAGCTTCTTGCGCAGCGGCAAGATGGCGTCGAGCACGAAGAGCAGGGTAACCACACCCACCATCAGCAGCACAACCGCATCGCTGACCACGGCCCAGAGCGCCCAGCCCAACAATGTGCCGATGGCGGCACCGGGCAGCATGATCCTGATCAGGATCCAGTCGCATTCCTTGCGATACATCCAGATGGCGACCGCATCCATGCAAAGCAGCACCGGCAGCATCATACCGGCGGCTTCGCGCGGGGCCATGACCAGGGTGAGGAGCGGCACGCCGACAACGCCAAGTCCGCCGAGCAGGCCGGCCTTGGACAGGCCAACGACAAGCACCGCGATCACGGCGATCGTGACAAAAACTGGATCGATCATGGGAAATTATTGGTCCGGCGGGAAATCGGCCTAACCCGACCTTGGCAGCCGTGATTTGTCAACCTTGCCGGGCTTTTTCTGTTCCGGCGTGGTCTGGGGCGTGTCGGCCTGCATGGCTTCGTCGAGCAGGGTCATGGATTGGCGGGTCATGCCCCAATAGGCCTCGCGGTCGTCGCGCAAGGCGAAGGCGCGTTCGAGCAGGTCCTGGTCGCGGGCGTGAAACTCGCGCGCCAATTGCTCTGCTTCGTCCTCATCATGGCCGAGGTGAACCAGGACCCGGCGGCCCAGATGGAGCGCAGAATGAAAGGTCTCGCGCTCGAACAGGGTAACCCCCAGATCCATCAGGGCGTGGGCATGTTCCCGGTCCGTGGCGCGGGCGGCAATGGCCACATCAGGGAAGTGGCGGCGCACATTGCGGGCAATCTGCAGGATGCGGTCGGCGCCGCCGACGGCGATGATGACCAGATCGGCGTGGCCGACACCGGCGGAGTGGAGCAGGTCGGTGCGTGAAGCATCGCCATAATAAACCTTTATGCCGAAGCGGCGGACCAGCTCGATCTGGGC
Source organism: Devosia indica (assembly GCF_003056405.1). Lineage (GTDB taxonomy): Bacteria > Pseudomonadota > Alphaproteobacteria > Rhizobiales > Devosiaceae > Devosia > Devosia indica. The sequence continues at coordinate 140,178 of NZ_PYVZ01000005.1, read as the reverse complement.
GGCATCGTCGTCGATCAGCGTCATGTCATAGCCGTGACGGCGCAGCATGCGGGTGATGATCTGGCCAAAACGCCCATAGCCGAGCACGACGATACGGCGATGTTCCTCGACGGTATCGGGGTTGCGTTCGCTGCTCTGGTTGCGGGCGTCGAGGCGGGGCGCGATCAGCTTGTCAAAGCCCAGCAGCAAGAGAGGCGTGGTGGCCATGGAAAGCGCAACCACAACGGTGAAGAGCGCATAGGCATCTTCGGCCAGCGCACCGCGATTGCTGGCAAACTGCAGCACGACGAAGGCGAATTCGCCCGCCTGGCTGAGCAGGATTGCCACCAGCAGACGGTCGGCCCGGGTCATCCGGAACAGCGTGCAGAGGCCAAAGAGAATGGTGAATTTGACCGCGATGACGATCAGGACGAGCGCGGCGATCAGCCATGGGGTTTCGAGGAATTCGACAAAGGCGATCGACATGCCCACCGAGACGAAGAACAGGCCGAGCAGCAGGCCCTTGAAGGGCTGCAGATTGCTTTCCAGTTCATGGCGATATTCGCTGTCGGCCAGCAGAACGCCGCCAATAAAAGCGCCGAGCGCCGGCGACAGTCCGAGCGCCTGGGTGGCGAGCGCTGCGCCAATCACCAGGGCCAGGGCGAGCGCGGTGAACGCCTCGCGCACGGCGGTGCGCGCAACAAAGGCGAGAAGCGGGCGCACCACATAGCGGCCGCCAATGATGGCGGCAGCAAAGGTCGCCAGCAGCAGGGCCGAGGTCTGCCAGAAGACGGGGTTTTCAACCTCGGAAATCGCTTCGGTGACTTCCGCTTCAAGGCTGGTGCTGGCGCCGGTGAGGGCCAGGATCGGTACGATGGCGAGAATAGGGATGACCGCCACGTCCTGCACCAGCAGGACGGCAAGGCTGGCCCGCCCGGCATCGGTGCGGGTAATGTCGCGCTGTTCAGCGGTCTGCATGGCAATGGCGGTGGAACTCATGGCAAAGGCCATGCCCACGATGATCGCCGTGTTGAGGGCAAAGCCGAAGAGCTGAACGATCAGCGTCACAACAATAGCGGTCAGCAGCATTTGCGGCAGGCCAAGGCCGAGCACCTTGTTGCGCATGCGCCAGACCTCACGGGGCTGCAGGTCGAGCCCGATCAGGAACAGCATCAGGACGATGCCGAATTCGGAGATGTGACGGATGGTGTCGGTGTCGGTGAGCAGGCCCAGGCCATAGGGGCCGATCAGGATACCGGCGGCCAGATAGCCCAGAACGGTGCCCAGGCCGGACGCCTTGGCCAGCGGCACCAAGGCGGCGCTGGCGGCGAGCAGGGCAAAGATGGCCAGCAGAATATTGTCTTCCACCCTGCTGGCCTTTCTTTTCTATTCGTCGTTGTCGGATTTGATCGACTTGAGCTTGGCAAAGACTGAATCGGCGTCCAGCTCTTCCTCGTGCTGGGGCGCGGAATGCCCGGAGTGATCGCCCTCAAAGCCGCCTTCACCATCGCTCGACTGGCGGGCCGTGGCGCGAGCCAGCGCTTCCTCGGCGGTCAGCAGGGTCGTGCCCTCATTGAGCTCGGCCTGGACCGGGGCATCCTTGGAGGCGCGCTTGACCTCGAGGTCGAGGTCGATCTGGCTGCACAGGCCCAGCGTCACCGGGTCCATGGCGGTCAGATTGGCCGCATTCCAGTGGGTATTCTCGCGCACCGATTCGATGGTCGACTTGGTGGTGCCAACCAAACGCATGATCTGCGCGTCCTTGAGCTCGGGGTGATTGCGCACCAGCCATTTGATGGCGTTGGGACGCTCGTTGCGACGCGAAATGGGGGTATAGCGCGGACCCTTGCGCTTGACGGCTGCGACGCGAACCTTGGGCTCGGAAACCTTCATGCGATAGTTCGGATCGGCCTCTGCCTTTTCGATCTCTTCGCGGGTCAACTGGCCGTTCTGCACCGGGTTCACGCCCATGATGCCGCTGGCAACATCGCCATCGGCAATGCCCTGGACCTCGAGCGGATGCAGCGTGCAGAAGGCGGCAATCTGTTCGAACGAGAGGGCGGTATTGTCCACGAGCCACACGGCGGTCGCCTTGGGCATCAGAAGGGACTGGGACATGGTTAAACTTCTCCTGCTGGCGCGGCCGGTCTTCCTCCGGGCCGCTCCGCCTCTTGGCCAAATGCTGAGGGGAACTGCGTGCCAATATAGGGAAAATGCCGCCTGATCGCAACGGCTAACTGGCCGGTTCTGCAGCCCCGAATGGCGTGAGCAGGATCAGTTTGCCGCGATGGCGCCGGCTTTCCATTTCCGCGTGGGCGCGCGCAGCCTCGGCCAGCGGATAGGTGGTGATTGCGGGCTTGATCCAGCCGGGAGCGGACAAGGGCAAAAGAAAGTTGTCGCGGATATGGGCGGCGATGGCGGCCTTGGTCGCGGCGGTCTGCGGCCGCAATGTCGAGCCGGAAAGGGTCAGGTCCCTGGCCATCATGGTGCGCAGGGGTACATTGGCCGTGGCGCCTTCCAGGGTCGAGACCTGGACGATGTGGCCACCACGGGCCGATGCGGCGATATTGACCGCAGCCAGGGCGCCGCCAATCAGATCGACCACGCGGTCGGCGCCATGTCCATCGGTCAGGGCCATGACGCGATCAACAATGTTCTCCCTGGTGCGGTCGATCGTGGCGATGGCGCCAAGGCGATCGCAATAGCTGGCCTTGTCCGTGTCCGAGACCACGGCAATGGCGTTGGCGCCGATAATGGAACAGATCTGGATCGCGGCGCCGCCAATGCCGCCGGCACCGCCATGGACCAGCACATGCATGCCCGGTTCGAGACCTGCCCGCATCACCAGGGTCTGGGTAATGGTGAACCAGGTTTCCGGGAGGGCCGCAGCTTCGGCAAGGCTCCAGTTATTTGGCACCGGCAGGACCTGGCCAAAGGGCACGGCGACATATTCTGCGTAACCGCCGCCATTGGTCAGCGCCATGACCTTGTCGCCCAGGGCAAAGCCCGTCACCGCTTCGCCCATCGCCACGATCTCGCCGGCAACTTCCAGCCCCGGCAGGGGCGATGCGCCGGGGGGCGGGGCATAGAGACCGCGCCTTTGGGCCAGGTCGGGGCCATTGATGCCGGCGGCGGCGACCCGGACCAACACCTCGGTCGGGCCCGGTTGGGGGACCGGACTGGTGCAGGGCGTCAGCGCCTCCGGCCCACCGGGTTCAGCAATGCAGACAGCAGTCATGTGCTCTGGCAAATTCATGGCCCAATGCTGGCGCAAGCCGGCTTGCCCGGCAAGATGGCTGGGCTAAACTCATGGCAACATATTTGGTGGGAGTGCCGTGCAATGGAAGAAGAAGACCGCAAGCGGCCCAGCAGCCATGAAGTTGGCATGGTGCTTGATGTGCTTTCCGTCGAGGAACTGCAGGACCGGATAGCTCTGCTGGAGGGGGAGATCGCGCGGATCAAGCAGGCGATCGCGGCCAAAAGCGATTCGCGGCGGGCCGCAGAGGCTGCGTTCAAAATCTGAACCGGGGCAATTCGTGATGGCACCATTTCGGGACTGATGCCGTTATGATCCGAGCCCTTGTTAGTCTTAACAAAGGGTTATGGTTTCGTCGCCTTTCGGGGTCGGGCAGGTTGGTCTGGCACGAAAGGATTTGCGGAATGGACTGGAATGTTTTGGGCGTTGCCCTGCTTTTGACCCTGAGCGGGCTCTATTTTCTGGAGACCGAACGTGTCCGGGCGTCAGAGCAGACAATAACAGTGCGGGCACTAAAGCCGGCACGGACAGCTTTGGAGCGGGCCTGGCTTGCCGAGCCGCTACAGGTGTTCATGCGTCAATTGCAGTTGGCGCGGCATCGTCGATCCAACCTTTGGCCAATGGACAAAGTCGGGTTCTAGTCTTCATTTCGCAGCCATCCACGGAGGAGCTGGAAGAATGGTGCGACAGGACGACATGATCTTGGAAGGCGTCAAGGCAGTGGAACTGGCCTCGCTCAGTGCGCTGGCGCGCGGTGAGCCGGTGGCGAAGGGCAGCGATATGGCGCCACTCTGCGCCAAGGGCTGGGTGGAGCTGGCCGGGGACCAGCCGATCATCACGCTGACCGGACGGACCTTGCTTGACCACCCGCCAACAGGGTTGCGGTAAGGTCAAAGCGCAGGGTTAAGAAATCGCTCCCTGTTAAGCGCAAATTAAGTTTTGGGCGGTAACGTCTCATTATTCAGATTTGTTCTGGATTTTTCAGAGTGGTTTCTCCCTCTGTTTGACGCCTCCCTGTTAACTTCGAGAGCTGCACACTGCGGCTCTTTTTTCTTTTCAGGCTTTGGTTTGGCGCGTCACGCTTCAACCACAAAATTAACAATACTGCGACCGTATGGGTGACCCGAAACAGGCTTGGGAGTAGCATGTCCCAACGGAGGAATTTGCGTGGCCGAAAGCGGTGAGACCAGGCAGGCAGTAGCAATCGGTCCGCGCATTGTGGCGTCGGGCGGGTTCGATGCGCTCTATCGCGAGGGCATGGGGCTGATCGAGGACGTCGCCGCCTATCTCGACGCCGAGGGCCGGATCGAAAGCCGGGTGCTGCCGCGTGAGGCCGGGTTTCTCTACGCCACAGAATCCATGCGCCTGACCACCCGCCTGATGCAGCTCGCCTCCTGGCTCTTGCTGCAACGCGCCGTCAACGAGGGGGAAATCTCCCGCGAGAACGCGCGCTCGGAAAAGGAAAAGGTCAAATTCTCCGCAACGCCGTCAGAGCGCGGCGGGCCGGGTTATGACGAATTGCCCCAGGCTCTGCGCGATTTCATCGACAAGGGTGATCGGCTGTTTGATCGCGTGATGCAGCTCGATGCGCTGGAAAAGGGCGATCTTCCCGAGACGACGCCGGGCCTGATCAATGGCGTGGCCGATCAGCTCTCTCGCCTCAAGGCTGCCTTTGGACGGCCGGACTGACCGGTTCAGCCGCGCGGCGCGAAAAAGATGACCGAGGCCCCCGCCAGGGCCAGGGCTACGCCGAGCAGATCCCAGCGGTCCGGACGGATCCCTTCAAATCCCGACATGAAGGCCACTGACGCCACGATATAGATGCCGCCATAAATGGCGAAGACGCGTCCCGCACTGTCTGTGCCGGCCAGTGAGAGCAGATAGCCGAACAGGCCCAATGCCAACAATGCCGGCACCCAGAGCCAAGGCTGGCCATTGCGCATGGCCAGCCAGATCAGGTAGCAGCCGCCGATTTCAAATACGGCGGCGCCGAAAAACAGCAGGAAGGCCATGGTCAGCCACCTCCGAAATTACCCCTGGAGCCCTTCCAGACCCGGGACCGTCCGGCTCAGTTGCACCTGGGTTATCTCATAGTCGGCCACGTCGGCGAGAACGAAAGGGTCGGTCGCGACGAAGGCTTCGAGCTGGCTGCGCTCACCTCGTGCCAGGATGACCCCGCCGGTGCGCGGCTCCTTGCGGCCTGACGCGAGGAAAGTGCCGCTGTCATAGCCCCCGGCGACCCAGGCCAGGTGCGGCTCGATATGGGCGTCCACCTCGCTCAATGGGGCCGTATAGGTCAGTGACAATATGAACATGGCGTGGCTCCAGACAGCACAAAGCCCGGCACGATGGCCGGGCTCTGCGGAAAAACGGTTCGGACTGGCTTAGATGCCAAGGCCCTTGAAGCGCTCCTTGAAGCGCGAAACGCGACCGCCACGGTCCATGAGCTGACCCGAACCACCGGTCCAGGCTGGATGGGTCTTGGGGTCGATGTCGAGCTGCAGCGTGTCGCCTTCCTTGCCCCAGGTCGAGCGGGTCTGGTAGGTGGTGCCGTCGGTCATGACCACGTTGATGGTGTGGTAGTCGGGGTGGATATCGGTCTTCATGGCCTTGCCTCAAATCAAACGGGCGCCGCAGCGCCCGGAGAGCATCAAACTGGTGTTGGGCGGCTTCCTAGCGCAGAAGCGCGGGTTCTGCAAGACCACAGAATCGGTTGTTCGACACATGCGGCGCGGCACTATGGCTTTGCCCGGCGCGGTTGCGGGCTGTCAGACCAGCCCTTATATGGGGGCGGTCTTCGGCGCTGGCCGATCCAATAGCAAGAACGGCGCGTTTCAGCCATGACAGACCAGGCCATTTCCTCAGAGACAGACCCCGAAAAGCTCGTCTCAGAGGTGAAGGCGGCGCCGCGTCAACTCAAGCCACTGCGCCGGCTGCTGCCGTTTCTGCTGCGGTACCCGGTGCGCCTGGGCCTGACCGTGCTGTTTCTTCTGGTATCTGCCATTTCCTCGCTCGCCATTCCGGCCGTGCTGGGCGGGGCGATCGACGAGGGCTTCATCACCCAGAACCTGGACATGGTGGGGCGCTATGGCTGGCTGATTATCGGCATTGCCGCGATCATGGCGGTGGCCAGCGGCGCCCGCTATTATTTCATCTCGCTGATTGGCGAGCGCGTGGTCGCCGACCTGCGGCAAGCGGTCTTTGCGCAATTGCTCACGCTGGAGTCCCGCTACTTCGACACTCATCGGGTGGGGGAGTTGACCAGCCGTCTCAATGGCGATGTCAGCGTGATCCGCAGCGCTGTGGGGTCCAACTTGTCGCTGGCCCTGCGTTCCCTGGTGACCATTGCCGGCGCGCTGATCATGATGATCCTGACCAGTCCGGTTCTGACGCTGGCCGTGGTGGTGGCGCTTCCCCTGATCCTCACTCCGGTGATGATCTATTCGCGCCGGCTGCGCGGCATGTCGCGCATAACCCAGGATGCACTGGCCGACCTTTCGGCCATGGCGACCGAGATGCTGGGGGCCAACCGCACCGTCAAATCCTTTACCCAGGAAGCCGGACAGGCCGCGCATTATGATGCGCGCAGCGAGGCGAGCTATCGGGCGGAGGTCCGGCGGCTCAGTGCCCGGGCCTTCCTTGTGGGCATGGTGATCTTTCTGGGCACGGCGGCACTGGTGGGCCTGGTGTGGTGGGGCGCCCGCGCGGTGTTCGAAGGTTCGGTCTCGGCGGGGCAATTGGCCCAGTTCCTGGTCTATGCCCTGATGGCGTCGGGCGCGCTGACCAATGTCTCGGAAGTGCTGGGCTCGTTGCAGACGGTCGCCGGCTCGACCGAACGGCTGGTGGAAATTCTCGATACCAAGGCGGAAATCATCGATCCGGTTCACCCCGTCGCGCTGCCCGATCCGGCCCTTGGCACAGTCACCTTCGACAGGGTGAGTTTTTCCTATGACGGCGCGACCGGCGAGAAGGTCCTCGACGATGTCAGCTTTGCCGTAGGCAAGGGCCGCACAGTGGCGCTGGTCGGTGCCTCGGGCTCGGGCAAGTCGACCATGCTGTCCCTGTTGCAGCGCTTCTATGACGTGACCGGCGGAACGATTGCCGTCGACGGGGTCGATATTCGCGATGTGCGGCTGGCTGAACTGCGGCAACGCTTCGCTTATGTCGAGCAGGAGCCGATCATTTTTGCCGGTACGATTGCCGAGAACATCCTGTTCGGCAAACCCGATGCCAGCATGGATGAGGTGACGGCGGCAGCCAAGGCGGCGCTGGTGGACGATTTCGTGGCGGACCTGCCAAAGGGCTATGAGACGGTGGTGGGCGAGCGCGGCGTCATGCTCTCGGGCGGGCAGAAGCAGCGTCTCGCCATTGCCCGCGCCATACTCAAAAACGCGCCCATCCTGCTGCTGGACGAGGCAACATCGGCGCTGGATGCGCGATCCGAGCAATTGGTGCAAGTGGCGCTGGAGCATCTGATGGCAGGGCGCACCACGCTGGTCATCGCCCATCGCCTCGCCACCATCCGGGATGCGGACACGATCCTGGTGCTCGATGGCGGCAGGATAATCGACCAGGGCACACATGACGAGCTGGTGGCCAAGGGCGGCCGCTACGCCGAACTGGCCAAGCTGCAGTTCCGTCTGGGCGAAGCCGTCTAGTCCGCCCTCAGGCAGGCCTCCACCAGATCCCACAGGCGTTCCCGGCCCAGGATCAGCAGCCAGGGCGTGTTGTCCTTGGGCACGATCTCGACGCGCCCGCCGGTGCCTTGGTTGGAGGTGCCCAGCCGGCCGGCGGGATCGAGCAACAAATCATCCATCGGGTAATAGAGGCCCTGGGTCCGCTCGAAGACAATCGGCACAAGTGGATGTACCGAAATCCGCTCCTTGGCCGCGGCTTCGAATGAAAAGGGGCCCGAAATGGCCAGGGCCACATCGGTTTCATCGACCAGCAGCACATGGCGATGGGGTGCGACTTCGAGCAGGGCGGCAAGGGCCGCCAGGGTGTGATCGAGGCGTTTGCCGGTCATGCCCAGGGCCAGGGTGACCGGTGCGCTTGTGGAATAAAGTGCCTTCTGGAAATCGGTGGTGATCTGCTCGGGGATATGGATGACGCGCGTTCGTTTTTCCCACACGGCGCGATCCTCGAGCGAATCGAGATCGCCCAGAATGGCCTCGGGAACCAGGCCGGCCGCGCCAATGGTATTGCCGCCGCCATCGGCACCAATCAGGGCGACATTGCGCGCCACGAGGTCGTGCAACAGCCCTGCATCCACGGTGCCGCCGCCGACAATGGCAAGCGGGCGGTCAAATTTGAGCAGGGTTTTTTCGGTTGATGGGATGGGGGATTGCACTCTGGGTTCACTCTCAATAAGGTCCGCATCGTCTCGCTGGGGTGTTCCGGTTGCTGCCGGAGCTGAGAGTTACCCATAGAACCTGAACCAGGTCATGCTGGCGGAGGAAGTTCGAGATGGCAAGGGGTGCCTTCGCGCGTCCTTGACCATTGACACATCCCTTCACCCATGGCCGCACACCACTTGAAGGGAGACCGATATGGTCAAATCCTGCTCACTGGCGCTTGCGGTCCTTCTTGCCGGATTGTCCGGCACGGCACACGCACAGGACAAGCCTGTCCTCACCATCTACACCTATGACGGTTTTGCCTCGGAATGGGGGCCGGGTGTCCCCTTGAAGGACGGCTTTGAAGCCACCTGCGAATGCATCGTCAACTGGGTGGCCGCCGACTCTTCGATCGGTACGCTGCGCAAGGTGCAGCTTGAAGGTGAAAGCACCGAGGCCGACATGATCCTCGGGCTCGATACCGCCATTGCCGGAGAAGCGCGGGAAACCGGGCTGTTTGCCGATCACGGGCTCGACATGACCCATCTCGACCTGCCCGGTGAATGGACCGATGCGCAATTCGTGCCATTCGATTATTCGCATTTCGCGTTCATGTGGGACACCGACACCATGGACGCGCCACCGGCCTCGTTCGAGGAGCTGATCGCACTCGACGACGATATCAAGATCGCCATTCAGGATCCGCGTTCGGCCACGCCGGGCCTGGGCCTGCTGCTCTGGGTCAAGGCCGCCTATGGCGACAGGGCGCCGGAAATCTGGGAAGGGCTTGCTCCGCATATCCTGACCATCACCCGCGAGTGGAGCGAGAGCTACGCGCTGTTCCTCGACGGGGAGGCGGACATGGTGCTCTCCTATACCACCTCGCCCGCCTATCACATCTTCGATGAGGGCGATCACACCATCAAGGCGGCCTTGTTTGAGGAAGGACATTTCCCGCAGATCGAGGTGGCCGGGATCCTGAAGTCCTCCGACCAGCAGGATCTGGCGCGTGATTTCCTGGCCTTCCTGACCTCGGCCGAGGGACAGGCCAATATCCCGACCACCAACTGGATGTTCCCGGTGGTGGACCTGGGGGGCGAACTCGACCCGGCCTTCCAGGGGCTGACGCAGCCCGACAAGACCCTGGTGCTGGATGAAGCCGAGATCACGGCCAATTCGGCGGCCTGGATCGACGAGATGCTGGCGGCAGTGCAGTAGAATGCCCCGTATGCCGAGCGTCACCCCATCCTCTTTCCCTCCCCGTCGAGGGGAGGGAGGCGCAGGGCTGTGGCGCTTGCGTTCATCGTCTCCCTCCCCCTTGTGGGGAGGGATCAAGGGTGGGGGTGATCCGGTGGCAGACCTGGGCTCTGGACGATGCTGACCCTTCCCCGCCGCCCGTTCCGTGTTGCCGCAGCAGCGACACTGACCCTCATCATTGCGGCGCTCATCGCCGCCGTGCTCTGGGCCATTCTGGATGCCGCCACGGATGCGTCGGGCGGATCGCGCGTGGATATTGCGCACCTGTTGCGCATGACGGCGCTGCAGGCGGGACTGACCATGGTGCTGTCGCTGCTGGTGGGCACGGCGCTGGCCTGGGCGCTCAACCGGCTGCGCTTTGCCGGGCGGGATCTGGTGGTGGGTCTGTTTGCGGCCGCCATTGTCACGCCGGGCATGGTGGTGGCGTTCGGCCTGCTCTCGATCTGGGGGCGAAACGGCTGGATCAACCAGGCAAGCGAGGCCCTGTTCGGCATTGGCTTTGAAAGCCCGGCCTATGGTCTTTCGGGCATCCTGCTGGCCCATGTCATTCTCGATGGGGCCTTTGCCGGACGCATCCTGCTGGCCCGGCTCGACGCCATTCCGCAAAGCCGGCTCAAGATGGGGCAGTCGCTGGGCCTGTCGGCCTGGCAACGCTTTGCCTTGATCGACTGGCCCGCGCTGCGGGGCAGCCTGCCGGGGCTGGGTGCCATCATCTTCCTTCTGGCCTTTACCAGCTTTCCCATCGTGTTGCTGCTCGGTGGCGGGCCGGCGAACCAGACGCTGGAAGTCGCCATCTACACGGCCGTGCGGCTCGATTTCGATCTGGTTGGGGCGGTGCGCCTGGCGCTGACGCAGATTGGCGTTTGTTCACTTGTTATTCTTCTGGCATCGGCCTTCACCCCGGTGCCCTCGGCCCTCAGCCGTTCCACCCAGCCGCGCTGGCGCGACAGCGCCGGGGTGCGCGTGCTGCAATGGGCCGTGCTGGTATTGGGGGCCATCGGCTTTGCGCTGCCATTGCTGTCGGTGCTCTATGACGGGCTGGCGAGCGGCTTGCTGCGGGTGCTGGGCCAGGCCAGTTTCTGGCGTGCGACCGCGACCAGTATCATCATCGGGGCCAGTTCGGCTCTGTTGACGCTCGCCCTGGCCCTCATGCTGGCCCTTGGCCGCAGCGCGGCGCATCGGCAGGGCGCGCGTGTCCTGCTTGGCATTCCGGCCTTTGCCTATCTGGCGGTGCCCGCGGTGGTGCTGTCGCTGGGGTTCTTCCTGCTGGTCCGCACGATGGGCGTGCCGGTGGGTACAGCCGCACCGATTGTGGTGGTCATTGCCAATAGCCTGCTGTCCCTGCCCTTCGCGATTGCTACGCTCGGTCCGCCGCTTGATGCGATCATACGGACGCGGGGCAAGCTGATCCGCTCGCTGGGCCTGTCGGGCTGGAGGCAGTTCGTCAGCATCGAATATCCGCTGCTCGGGCGCGATATCGGGCTGATGCTGGCGCTGGCCTTCTGTTTCTCGCTGGGCGATCTGGGGGTGATTGCCTTGTTCGGCACCCAGGATTTCCAGACCTTGCCGCTGATGATGTATCGGGCGCTTGGGTCGTACAGATCCAATGATGCGGCGGCGATCGCAGCTTTGCTGTTGATCTTCACCATCCTCGCCTTTGTCGGCCTGCCGCGCCTGATCGAAAGGATTTCCCATGCTCCGCGCCGATGACCTGGTCTTTGCCCATCCCGGGCAGCAGAAATCCTATCACTTCAGCCTGGAGGCCAGGCCGGGCGAGGTTACCGCGATTTCCGGTGCCAGTGGTTCGGGCAAGTCGACGCTGCTCGATCTCCTGGCCGGCTTCATTGCGCCGGTGAGCGGCACGCTGACGCTGGATGGGGAAGACCTGTTGTCGTTCCCACCCGAAGCGCGTCCCGTATCCCTGTTGCTGCAGGCGGACAATCTGTTTGAACATCTCAGCGCCCAGGACAATGCGGCGCTGGGCCTGCCGCGCGGCACGCCAAAGGCAACCGGTCTACAGCAGGTCGCGGAAGCCCTGGCCGAGGTCGGCCTGGCCGGCTTCGAAGCCAAGCAAGTCGCAAATCTGTCGGGCGGACAAAAGCAGCGGGTTGCCCTGGCGCGGACGCTGCTGCGCAATCGGCCTGTCCTTCTGCTCGATGAACCGTTTTCGGCGCTGGACGACGACACGCGCCGGACCACGCGGGAACTGGTTGGCGACCTGACGCGCCGGCACAAATGGCACACCGTTCTGGTCAGCCACCATGCCGACGACATTGCGGCGCTCGCCAGCGTACATTACCGGATCGTCGCGGGCCGGCTGGAGCGCGTCTAGCGCAGTCTACTCTTTCCAGGCGGCGAGAACGGTGTCGAACAGGGCCTGCGCCTCCTCATCCTTTTCCAGGGTGAGGATAGCGTTGCGGCCCGTGCCATAGACAATTGCCAGATCCATCCAGCGCTGCGTGTCGAGCAGGCCCGTATTGGCGGTCAGATCGTCCGGCGCGGCGCTGAGGGCGAACAGGAACGTATTGCCCACAATGCGCGCTGCAGCGCCGGCCAGCGCTGTGCCCGGCACCAGTTCCTCATCCTTGAGCAGAACACCTGCCAGCGTGGCGATCGACCCGCCAATGAAGGTGTCGGGGATGTCGAAGCTGATTTCCATCAGGTGGCTGGCAGGCAGGCTGGGATCGATATTCTTGCGAATAAGGATGGAGACGCTCATGTTGCGCGCCGGGATGCTGGCTTCGGCCACAAGCGTGGGCTGGCCGATCTCGTCCGTGCCCTGGGTCCACTCCACCGTGCCCGAGAAGGGAACCGTGCTGGCCTGTCCGCCAGTTGATGCTTCGAGCAGGAGCGACTGATTGCCTGCCAGTTCGGCGGGATCAACGCTGGCTGCCGGATCTTCCGGCGCGGCGATCGTGGTGTCTTCGCCCGAGAGGCGCTCTTCGGTCTTGACCTCGCCGCTGCCAAGCGATGGCAGCACGGTTTCATCGCCGGTCGGGGTGACCGGTTCTGGCGTCGGCTCGAGCCGCTCTTCGTCCCCGGCCTCGAGCGCGCTCGTCGGCTCGGTGGCAGAAGTGGTTGCCGTATTGCCCGGCCCCGACGCGCTTTCTTCCGTGTTTGCCGGCTCGGTGGGCGTGTTGTCCATGGTCAGGCCGGTGGGCTGCTCGGTGGTTTCGGGCTGCACAGCCGCTGTCTGGGTGCGCCCGAACATCTGGTCGAGATCGACATAGCCTTCGCGCCATGCCCAGAACCCGGCTCCGCCGACACCGGCCAGCAGCAAGGCGAAGACAATCAGGAAAATGGTCAGCCCGGTCCCGGTGCGCCGCTCCGCATCCGCCGGGGCAAAGCTGGAATCGCTATCCGGGCCTGGCTCCTCGGCAGGCAGACTTGTTTCTGCCTGATGCGGCTGGGACGGCGTTGCTTCGCCGCGTGCTTCACGATCCAGGGTTTCTATGGCCCGCTCGATGGCTCCCTCGGCGGCGCGGGCATCATCCTGTTCCACCTCGACTTCGCGCACGCTGGAGAGCGCCGGGTCAACGGGCAGAGGCGGGTCAATCAGCACCGGTTCGGCGCTGGCCGGCTGGCTGGCGAGCGCAGTGCTGCCCATGACGGGTTCGATGCGCGGCGCGAGCGAGGACGGCGTGATCGTGCTGCTCTTGCCTGCAGCCTCGCTGGTGACAGCGTCGCGGCGGGAGAAGGAAAAGGTCTTGCCAAGCCGTTCCGGTTCGACGGGCCCTTGCGGCGTCTCGGCCGCCGGCGCCTTGTCGTCGCGCCCGGTGTCCGGGTCACGCGAAACGGTTACGCCGCCGGTTTCAGCGGCCTGGGCGATGATATCCTCGATAGATGGGGGCTTGGCCGATGCCGGTTCAGGCATGGGATCTGCCGCAGGTGCCGGGGCGGACGGCGGTTCCTGGGCCACACTGGAAACGGGCTCCGGCGCGGAGCCGGCAATGGGTTCATCGGCATCCAGATCAGCCGCGTCATCTTCGAGCGATGGCGCGTCGGCCTCCTCGGGCTCCAGCGGCTCGGCTTCCGGTGTGAATGCGGCCTGGGCTTCCGGCTCGGGCTCAGCTTCGGGCTCGTCCTCCGCCTCGACCTCGGGTTCAACCGGCGCGGCGGCTGCCGTGCGCGGTTGGGGTGCGGCCGGGCGCGTCGCCAGAGGGCCATCGCGCCCAAGGCTGATGACCGCCTCGCTGGCTTCCTGCTCGACCTGGCGAATGCAATCCTCAAGCTGCAGGCGATGCTGGGTGATATCGCGTGCCGGAAGGGGTGGCTGAATGGCGCGCAATTGCCCGACAAGGGCCGAACGCGCCTTTTCATAGACCGCGCGACGCGCGGCCCCGTTATTCTCCGGCAGCGCCGAGATGGCCCGACGCAACAGCTCCTTGTAATCCGCCATTGGCTACTTGGTACTCACTCTGACAGCGCAGTCTTTTAGCAAAATTTGTCAGTCTTGGAATGGGTCAACGACCAGGATGGTGTCTGCACGTTCCGGACTGGTGGATAACAGGGCGACAGGGGCACCGATCAGTTCCTCGATATAGCGGACATATTTGACCGCCTGGGCGGGCAGTTCGGCCCAGCTTCGCGCACCCGCTGTGGTTTCGGACCAACCTTCGAGCGTCTCATAGATCGGCTTAACCCGCGCCTGTGCCCCCATTGAGGCAGGCAAATAATCAATGCGTGAACCATCGAGCTCATAGCCGACGCAGACCTTGATCTCCTTGAGGCCGTCAAGCACGTCGAGCTTGGTCAGGGCAATGCCGGTGATTCCCGAGGTCTTGACGGTCTGGCGCACAAGAACCGCGTCGAACCAGCCGCAGCGGCGCGGTCGCCCGGTATTGACGCCGACTTCCCGCCCGACCACGGCCAGGTGCTTACCGATTTCATCATCGAGTTCGCACGGGAAGGGGCCTTCACCCACGCGGGTGGTATAGGCCTTGGTGATCCCCAGCACATAGTCAATGGCCGTAGGACCCAGGCCAGATCCGGCCGCGGCCTGCCCGGCAACGGTATTGGACGAGGTGACGAAGGGGTAGGTGCCGTGGTCATTGTCGAGCAGGGCGCCCTGCGCGCCTTCGAACAGGATACGTGCCCCCTCGCGGCGCTTTTGGTCCAGCACGCGCCAGACCTGGTCCATGAAGGGCAGGATTTCGGCAGCGATGGTGGTCAGTTCGTGGTGGATGGTCTCGGCCGAAATCTCCGTCAGCCCCATGCCGCGCCGGAGCGCATTGTGGTGGGTCAGCAAGCGCTCGATCTTGGGCATGAGCGTTTCAGGCTCGGAAAGGTCGATCAGGCGAATGGCGCGGCGGCCCACCTTGTCCTCATAGGCCGGTCCGATGCCGCGGCGGGTGGTGCCGATCTTGAGGCCGGAATTGGCGTCTTCGCGAATGCCGTCGAGCTCGCGGTGCAGCGAGAGAATCAACGGGGCATTGTCGGCCACGCGCAGCACTTCTGGGGTGATGTTGACGCCCTGGGCGCGCAGCTTGGCCATTTCCTCGACAAAGTGGTGCGGGTCCACCACCACGCCATTGCCGATGACCGACAGCTTGCCCTGCACCAGGCCAGAGGGCAGCAGCGCCAGCTTGTAGCTGACCCCGTCAATGACCAGCGTATGGCCGGCATTGTGGCCACCATGGAAGCGCACCACGACATCGGCGCGCTCCGAAAGCCAGTCCACGATCTTGCCCTTGCCCTCGTCGCCCCATTGCGAGCCGACGACAACCACATTCGCCATATTTCAGTCTTCCCCAAAGCAGGCACACAAACGGGACCGCAGCTTGAGCGCCGGCCCCCACGATGATTGGACGTGACGTCCCCCCGGCCACCTTTGTCGGGTTTGATTATGGCCGAATAACTGATAAGTCCGATTGTCCATACATCACCCGGGCGACGATGACAAAGCCGCAACCACAGCAAAGTAGCGGCTTTTTCGCCCGCATTCTGGAACAACCCTATCTGCTCCTGGTCCTGGCCCCCCTGTTTTGGGGAGGCAATGTGGTGGCGGCCAAGCTGACAGTGGGGCAAATCGACCCGTTCCTGCTGCTGGCCAGCCGTTGTGTCCTGGCCACCAGTTTCATCCTGCCCTTTGCCTGGCCGCACCTCAAGGGCGACTGGGGCGTGGTGCGCCGGCAATGGCCGGTGCTGATGGCCTATGGCACGGTCGGTTATGCGCTGTTCAACGGCTTTCTCTATCTCGGACTGCAGACCACCACGGCGGTCAATTCGGCGATCGAGCAGGGCTCGCTGCCCATGCTGATCCTGGGGGCCAATTTCATCATTTTCCGGGTGCGGGCGCAGTTCATCCAGATCCTGGGGGTGTTGCTGGCCATCACCGGGGTGGTGTTGACGGCCACCCATGGCGATCTGGGGCGCATCCTGAGGCTCGACATCAATGCGGGCGACGGCTTCGTGATG
The DNA here is from genome assembly GCF_003056405.1 of Devosia indica. Taxonomy (GTDB): domain Bacteria; phylum Pseudomonadota; class Alphaproteobacteria; order Rhizobiales; family Devosiaceae; genus Devosia; species Devosia indica. The sequence goes on along the minus strand of NZ_PYVZ01000005.1, from coordinate 123,933 downwards.
CTGGCCTGCCTGGCCTATACCAGCTACACGCTGGCGCTGCGCTTCCGCCCGAAAATGCACATTCTGAGCTTCATGGCCGTCAGCTTTTCGGGCGCGGCAATCACCTCCGTCGTCATGCTGGCGTTTTCCCCGGGCGGGCTGGGGCAGGTGGCCACGCTCACATCGGCACCGCCGGTGGTCTGGGCGGTCATTGCCTATGTGGCGATCTTCCCATCGATGTTCAGCCAGGTGGCCTATGCGCGCGGGGTCGAACTGGTCGGCGCCAATCGCGCGGCGCCGAGCCATAACCTCATCCCGGTGTTCGGGACATTGGGCTCGGTGATCATTCTGGGCGAGACCCTGCAGGCCTACCACTTCATCGCCGCCGCCATCATCGTCAGCGGCATCCTGCTGGCCGAATGGGCGGCGCGGCGCGGCTCTCTAAGCAGATCTCCGTAATTGCCAATGGCCTGTCTCTGTGTTCCTTCTTTGTTCGAAGGAGATGCTCATGTCGATGATGATGATTGTGTTTTCCAATCGGACCGCGTCCATGCGCGAGTGGCAGGCTGGACTTGAAGAGGACGGCTTTGATCTGCTGCTCCACCAATCAGCGGTTTTCGAGGAGTTGAGTGGTTTCCTCCCTGTTCGACTGGATGGGGCGGGAACAGGATTTGAAGTCTACCACGAAGATTGTGCCGCCCTTGTCAGCGAACTCAGCGAGCAAGGTTGGGATGTTGGGGGCCCCTGGCAGTACGCCATGTCCTTCTATTTTGGTGGGGATTTTCGAGAGCTCATTTCGGTCCTTGCGGCGGCAGGCAGCTATGCGCGGGTAACCGGGGGAGTCGTCTTTGACGGTGAAGAGGCCAAGGTGCAGCAGCCAGTAGAGGTCCTCGACGAGGCGCGGCGCGTTCGTAATAACTACAAGGATAAGTTGGACGCCCCGCGATATGAATGGCGGGACGCCCAATAGGTGTACTTTAAGAGGCCGCCGCAGCTTAGAACTTGAGTGCTTTGGCCTGCTTGACGCCTTCGAGCTTGGCGATCTGGTCGAGCTGGGCGTCGTCCAGAGTGCCGTCGATGGAGACCAGCGCAATGGCGTCGCCACCCACTTCGGCGCGGCCGAGGTTGAAGTTGGCGATGTTGATCCCGAGCGTGCCCAGAATGGTGCCCAGGCGCCCGATATGCCCCGGCTTGTCCTCATTGGTGACATAGAGCATATGCGGGGTGACTTCCGCTTCCATGTTAATGTCCTTGACCTGGATGATGCGCGGCTTGCCATTGGCGAACAGCGTGCCGGCAACGCCACGGGTCTGGCGCTCGGTGGTCACGGTCAGGCGGATATAGCCTTCATAGGCGCCCTGCTGGTCGCGATTGGTGGTTTCCACCACAATGCCGCGATCCTTGGCGATCTGGGGGGCCGAGACCATGTTGATGTCGCCCAGCGAGGGCTTCAAGACGCCATTGATCGCAGCGGCCACCATGGGGCGGGTGTTGAGGCCTGCCGGAGTGCCCTCAAACTCGAGCTTGATGCCGGAAATGGCGGTTTCGGTAAGCTGGCCGGCAAAGGACCCCAGGGCCTCGGCAAGCTTGACCCAGGGGGTGATGATCGGGGCTTCCTCGGCCGAAATGGACGGGAAGTTGAGCGCATTGGTGATCTCGCCAGTCATCAGATAGGCCGAAATCTGCTCGGCCACCTGCAGGGCGACGTTTTCCTGCGCTTCGGTCGTGGCCGCGCCAAGGTGCGGCGTGCAGATCACGTTGGGCAGCTCGAACAGCGGGTTGTTCTGGGCCGGCTCCTCGAGGAACACGTCGAGGGCCGCACCGGCGACCTGGCCAGACTTGAGGGCCTCATAAAGCGCTGTTTCATCGATCAGGCCGCCACGGGCACAGTTGATGATGCGCACACCCTTCTTGGTCTTGCTGAGGGTCTCGGCATTGAGAATATTGCGGGTGGCGTCGATCAGCGGGGTGTGGAGAGTGATGAAGTCTGCGCGGGCGAGCAGGTCATTGAGCTCCACCTTTTCCACACCCAGTTCCACGGCGCGCTCGGGGGTCAGGAACGGGTCATAGGCAATGACCTTCATCTTGAGGCCCTGGGCGCGGTCGGCCACGATCGAGCCGATATTGCCCGCGCCGATCAGGCCCAGCGTCTTGTGGGTGACTTCCACGCCCATGAAGCGGTTCTTTTCCCACTTGGAGGCGCGGGTCGAGGCGTCGGCCTCGGGAAGCTGGCGGGCCAGGGCCATCATCATGGCAATGGCGTGCTCGGCGGTGGTGATGGAATTGCCGAAGGGCGTGTTCATCACGATGATGCCCTTCTTGGTCGCGGCCGGAATATCGACATTGTCGACGCCGATGCCGGCGCGGCCGATGACCTTGAGATTGGTGGCGGCCGACAGGATCTTTTCGGTCACCTTGGTGGCCGAGCGGATGGCCAGGCCATCATACTGGCCGATGACTTCGAACAGCTTGTCCTTGTCCTTGCCCAGATCGGGCAAATAGTCGACCTCGACGCCATTGTCCTTGAAGATCTGGACGGCGGTGGGGCTCAGCTTGTCAGAAACGAGAACCTTGGGCATTTGGGCAATCCTTGGAATTTTACGTGCGTTGCGGGATCATCCCACCCTCGGCCCTCCCAATCGAGGGGAGGGATGCGCAAGCACGGCGCTCCGAGTTCATCGTTTCCCTCCCCCTTGTGGGGAGGGATCAAGGGTGGGGGTATTGTGTTAGGCGGCGGCCTTGAGTGCGGCCTTTTCCTGGGCGAAGGCCCAGTCCAGCCACGGGGTCAGCTTTTCGAGGTCGGATGCTTCGACCGTCGAGCCGGTCCAGATGCGGAGGCCGGTCGGGGCGTCGCGATAGCCGCCGATGTCATAGGCCACACCTTCCTTGTCGAGCCGCGACACGATGGCCTTGGCAAAGGCGGCCTGGGCGTCGGCGTCGAGCGCGTTGATGTCCGGATCGGAGATGACCAGGCAGACCGAGGTATTGGAGCGCTCGCTCTCGTTCTTGGCGAGGAAATCCACCCAGTCGGTCCGGGCCACCCAATCGGCCAGCACCTTGGCATTGGCATCGGCACGGGCCTGCATGGCCTGCAAACCGCCGATCTCGATACCCCATTGCATGGCATCCACTGCGTCCTCGATGCAGATCATCGACACGGTATTGATGGTTTCGGCCTTGAAGATGCCCTCGATCAGTTTGCCGCCCTTGGTCATGCGGAAGATCTTGGGCAGCGGACGGTCGGGCTTGTAGCTTTCGAGCCGTTCGACAGCGCGGGGCGAGAGGATCAGCACGCCATGGGCCGCTTCACCACCGAGCGCCTTCTGCCAGGAGAAGGTGACCACATCGAGCTTGGCAAAATCGAGGTTCTGCGCGAAGGCCGCCGACGTGGCGTCGCAGATGGTCAGGCCTTCACGATCCGCCGGGATCCAGTCGGCATTGGGCACGCGGACGCCCGACGTGGTGCCGTTCCAGGTAAAGACCACGTCGCGGGTGAAATCGACCTGGGTCAGGTCCGGCAATTCACCATAGGGCGCGTCGAGCACGCGGACGTCCTCGAGCTTCAATTGCTTTTGCACATCGGTGACCCAGCCGGCGCCAAAGCTTTCCCAGGCGAGCATGTCGACGCCCCGGGCGCCCAGGGCACTCCAGAGGAACATCTCCACCGCACCGGTATCGGAGGCGGGGACAATGCCGATGCGATAGTCGGCGGGGACTTCGAGCAGTTCGCGGGTCAGGTCGATGGCCTGCTGGATGCGCGCCTTGGCGGGCTTGGCGCGGTGCGAGCGGCCGGTGAGCGCAGCGGCAAGCGCATCAATCGTCCAACCTGGACGCTTGGAGCACGGACCCGACGAGAAATTGGGATTAGCCGGTTTGACCGCCGGTGCGGTTTGGGGCGTATCAGCCATATCTAGCGGCCCTCCCAGGCCTATTGTCTCGCGTTAGGGCGAGATGTCCTGAGGCCGCAAATACGCCCGGCTCCGTTCGACGTCAAATGGATTCTCGCCACATTGAGCTGTTTCTCCTGCAGGACGAAGCGGGCCGCCGCTTTTGCGTGCAATGTCAAATCGTTGACTTCAAAGCATGAAACGCTGCCGCCAAAGCTGGTTTCGGGCCAGATTTGGTGCATCGGCCCGAAACAGGCATTATCAAAATGCAAAGAACCTGTGCTGGTGCATCGCCCGGCCGGAACACAGGGGCAAATTGAGCGGGCGGACAAAGGCAGGCAAACATGCCCGGTAGCACGATCCTTTCTCCAATGCTGGCCGCGGGCGCCATCCTGCTCAGCGTGGCGCTGCTGATCATGGGCAATGGCCTGCAGGTCATGCTGCTGCCTATCCGAGGCGGGCTGGAGGGGTTTTCCGCCCTTGAGGTGGGCCTGTTGGGTTCGGGCTATTTTCTTGGCTTCGTGGTGGGGTGCGTCCTGACGCCGCGCCTGATCATGCGGGCAGGGCATATCCGAACCTTTGCCGCGCTGGTTTCAATCGCCTCGGCGGCGGCGCTTGGCTATCCCATCGGGGTGGACTCGATGGTCTGGATCGTCCTGCGCATGATCACCGGCTTCTGCCTGGCTGGACTTTACCTGGTGGTGGAAAGCTGGCTCAACGATCAGGCGACCAATGAAACCCGCGGCGCGCTGATTTCGATCTATGTCACGGTTAATTTCACCGTCATCACCCTGGGGCAGATGCTGGTTACGCTGTTCCAGCCCGACAGCTTCGTGCTGTTTTCCATCGCCTCGGTGCTGGTGTCGCTGGCGGCCGTGCCCATCGTGATGACCCGCTCGAGCCAGCCAGCACCCATCACCATTGTGCGGTTTCGGCCGGTGCGCATGTTCCGACTGTCACCGACCGGCACGGTTTCCATCTTTCTGATCGGCATGGCGACGGGGTCGTTCTGGTCGCTGGGGCCCGCCTATGCCAGCGCGGCCAGCGGCAGTATCCGCGAAGCAGCTCTGTTCATGAGTGCCGCCGTGCTCGGCGGGGCGGTGCTGCAATGGCCGGCCGGCAAGATCTCCGACTCCATGGACCGCCGCCAGGTGCTGATCGGGCTGGCGCTGTTCTCGATTGTTGCCGGCGGGGCGCTGGTTGTCCTGCCCTATGCCACCTGGCCCTGGCTGGCCATCGGCTTTGCCTTCGGGGCCGGGCTACTGCCCTGCTATGCTATTGCAGCCGCTCATATCTTCGACTTTGCGGACCGGGCGGATTATGTCGAAGTGTCTGCGGGCTTGTTGCTGATCAACGGTATTGGCTCGACCATCGGCCCCCTGGTGTCCTCGCTCAGTTTCGAGCTTCTTGGCCCGGCCGGGATCTTTGTTACCAATGGGCTGGTGTTCGCCATCCTGGTGGGGTTCGTGACCGTGCGGCTGGCGCGCCGCGAGGGCCTGCCCGAGGAGGAAAAGCAAAACTTCGATCTTGGTACCAGTGCGGCGGTTTCCGTCGTGGCGGACGACGAGGCCATCCATCTCAGCGATCTGGTCATCGAGGAACCCATCACCGCGCAAGACGAGGCGACAGACCCTGTGCCTTAGGGCAAGGCCCCGCCTTTTGTTGTGGCGGAGGCGTCGAATTTGTCGAAGCTGTCAAATAAATCATACCAATGTCTGGTTCTTGGCGGGCAAAGCCATTAGCTTGGCGGCACCTTCCAGATTCAACCCCTACAATCGAGACGATCCATGGCTGAGCCTACCCTATTCGCCCGCTTCGTAGCCCTTGTCGGCGGCGCCGCCGTTGCCATCCGCCATGCGGGCGACGGCCCGAAGCCACATGCCTTCGGGACAACGCCGTCCATTCCGGACCCCAAGCCACAGGGCAAGATTCCGACGCTGAAAATGCCGACGGCCAAGGGCTGGGAAGGCAACCACATGCCGACCCCGGCTGCCGGGCTCAAGGTCAATGCCTTTGCGCGTGACCTGGTGCATCCGCGCAATATGCATGTGCTGCCCAATGGCGATGTGCTGGTGGCCGAATCCATGGGCGAAGAGGGTTCAGGCCCACGCTCCATTTTTGACCATGCCATGCATGCGACCATGAAACGGGCGCGGGCGGCGGGCAAAAGCCCCAACCGTGTCACGCTCTTGCGCGATGCGGATGGTGACGGCGTGGCCGAGGAGCGCCATGCCTATATCGAGAATGTCCGCCAGCCCTTCGGTATTGCCCTGATTGGCGACACGCTTTATGTCGGCGCCTCCGACGCGGTCCTGGCCTATCCCTATGTGGCCGGTGAAACCAAAATCACGACGCCCGGCAAGAAGATCATGGACCTGATCCCGGGCGGACACTGGACGCGTAATCTGATTGCCTCCAAGGACGGCTCCAAGCTCTATGTCGCTGTCGGTTCGCTGAGCAATATCGGCGATCATGGCATGGCGGCGGAAGAAAACCGGGCCTGCATCCACGAGCTGGATCTGGCGACAGGGAAGTCGCGCATCTTCGGTTCCGGCCTGCGCAACCCGGTCGGCATGGCCTGGGAACCCGAGGGCGGACATCTCTGGACGGTGGTCAATGAGCGCGATGGTCTGGGCGACGAGACCCCGCCGGATTACCTGACTTCGGTGGTCGATGGCGGTTTCTATGGCTGGCCCTATTGCTATTGGAACCGCGTTGTCGACGACCGTGTGCCGCAAGATGCGGCCAAGGTTGCGAGCGCCAAGCAGCCCGATTACGCGCTGGGCGGTCACACCGCATCGCTGGGTCTGTGCTGGCTGCCCGAGGGCACGCTGCCCGGCTTTCCTGCCGGTATGGCCATTGGCCAGCATGGCTCATGGAACCGGTCCAAGCTTTCCGGCTACAAACTGGCCTTTGTTGAATTCCAGAATGGCAAGCCGGTCGGCATGCCGCGCGAAATCCTGGGCAATTTCCTCTCGCCCGACGAGAAATATTCCTATGGCCGCCCGGTCGGCGTTGCGCTGGCCAGCGATGGGTCGGTGTTGATGGCCGACGATGTGGGCGATGTCATCTGGCGCGTGACCGGCGCCTGATCGTCGGGCCCATCAATGCGAGAACGCCGCGGTCATCCGCGGCGTTTTTTTTTGTTGGTGCACAGCGTTTCGATCAGGTCCGGGCCGTCACCCCGCCCATCTCGTCCTCGATATGGGCGCGGACGATATCGTCAAAGCTGGCCTCGGCGGCAAAGCCCAGTTCCAACGCGCGCCTGGCGTCGAAATTCTGCGGCCAGCCAGCCACGATGCGGGCAATGGTTTCATCGGGTTCACGGCGGATCAGCCGGCTGGCGGCAGGGCCGCCAAAGCGTTCAAGAGCGGCGATCTCCTCGGCAATGGTTGCCGACAGGCCCGGCATGGTGAGGGTGCGGCGCTGGCCGAGCGGGGCCGTGTCGAGCGTTGCGGCATGGATCAGGAAGCCGATGGCTGCACGGGGGCTGGCGAACCAGTGCCGGACAGTGTCGTCAACCGGAAGCACGGCTTCCACGCCATTGAGCGGTTCACGGATAATGCCGGAGAAAAAGCCCGAGGCAGCCTTGTTGGGCTTGCCGGGGCGCACGACGATGGTGGGCAGACGAATGCCGATGCCGTCCACAAAGCCACGGCGCGAATAATCGGCCAGCAATAGCTCGCAAATGGCCTTTTGCGTGCCATAGCTGGTCAGGGGCGTATGGGCCATGTCATCCGGAATGGCTGCGGGTAGGGGCTCGCCAAAAACCGCGATGGACGAGGTGAACACAAGGCGCGGGCAATAGGGTTGCTTTGTGCCTTGATGGCGGATGGCCTCAAGCAGGAACCGCGTGCCATCGAGATTGATTGCATAGCCCTTTTCGAAATCGGCCTCGGCCTCCCCCGACACAATCGCTGCCAGGTGAAAGATCAGGTCTGGCCTGTCGGTGACCAGTTTTTCGGCTGTTCCGGGCGCCGAGAGGTCGGCGGCCAGAGTATCGCAGGGAATGGTGGTATCGGGGCTGTTGGGCGCCACAACATCGGCCAGCGTGACCTTTTCGATGGGGGCATCGCCAACTCCGCCTGCTGCCAGCAGGGCCGAAGTGAGCTTGCGGCCAACCATGCCGGCGGCACCAATAATCAGAACATGCATCGTCAAAATTCCTCCACCCGCTATTGAGCATTGACCGGCGTGGAAGGTCCAGTGGCGCAAGGAAAAGGCCGGCGTCTTCTGACACCGGCCCGAAATTGCCAGGGCGGAGGTGGCGGTCCGCCACAAGCCGCTTAGTTGAAGCGGTAGCGGACCGTGCCGCGCACTTCGTGGACCCAATTGTCGTCGACCGAGAACGGGTAGGTTGCCGTGGTGTTCTGGATGCGGTTGATATAGAGCGCGCGGTAGCCGACATCGGCAACCACCTGGCCGAAATCATAACCCACACCGACCATGCCGGCGGCGGCAAGGCTGGTGTTCTCGCTGTGCGAGTTTGCGCCATTCGGATCGGTGACGGTGGCGTTGTTGAAAGCCACACCGGCACCTGCACCAACATAGCCGAAGGCCCCGCCGGCGGCGCCGTAGCCGCTATCGTTGAAGCTGAAGTCATAATAGGCATTGGCCAGGAGCACGCTGGAACGCAGCGAAAGGCTATGATTGCCCTCGACCAGGGGACCGGCGCCATCGTCGATGGCGGCAGTCATGCCGTTATTGCTCAGATAGTCATAGGTTGCGTCGAAGCGCAGGCCCGTACCCGTCTCAAAACCGGCACCGGCACCGATCGAGTAGCCATAGCCGAATTCGGTAATGCTGTAGGTCGAGGGGGTTGCCGTCGGGTGGTTGACCCGGTGCGCCCACATCAGGTTCAACCCGGCGCTGCCGCGCAGGTAGAACGAGCCGGAATAGCCATGGTCGACATCGGGAATTTCGATGACAGGGGGATAGTAGGGCAGATCGGCAGCTACAGCTTGCCCTGCAATCATGGTCGCTCCTGCGACCAGTACTGCGGCGGATAGGTTACGCATAACGAAGGTCCTTTGGTTGCCACGACACCAAGTCGATTGCGACCAATATCCGGCAAACTTCTTAAGGCCCACTTAACCTAAAGATTTAACCCTAACCTCAGGCAAAATTTGATCGTTTACGAAGTATTACGCGCGCCCTTGCGCGTTATTGCTTTGGCAATATTTGGCGGGGTGTCAGGCCACCTGGCGGATGGCGGCCTCGATCTGGCCGACAACGGTTTCCACCAGCATGGCATCGTCCGCCTCGCCCATGACCCGGATCACCGGTTCGGTGCCTGAGGCGCGAACCACCAGGCGCCCTCCGGTCCCAAGCATGGCCTGGCCATCGGCAATGGCCTGAATGACCTGCTTGTGCTCAAGCGGCTTGCCGGCCTTGAACGTCACGCTGCGCAACAATTGCGGCACTTTTTCAAAGCGGGCGCAGATTTCGGAAATCGGACGGTTCATCTGCTTGAGCACGGCCAGCAATTGCAGCGCCGCGACAAGGCCGTCGCCCGTGGTGGTGAAGTCGGACAGGATGATATGGCCGGACTGTTCGCCACCGACATTGAAGCCTTTCGAGCGCATGGCTTCGAGCACATAGCGGTCGCCGACCTGGGTGCGCTCCAGGGTCAGGCCGAGCTTGGTCAGGTGCCGCTCCAGGCCCAGATTGGACATCACGGTCGCCACGATGCCGCCACCGGTGAGCATTTGCCGTTCCAGCCAGCTTTCCGCGATGACGGCCATGAACTGGTCACCATCGACCACATGACCCTTCTCGTCGACGATGATGACCCGATCGGCATCGCCGTCGAGCGCGATTCCAATGTCGGCGCGGACTTCCTTGACCTTGGCGGCTACCGCCTCGGGGGCGGTCGAGCCGACCTTGTAGTTGATGTTGAAACCGTCTGGTTCAGCGCCGATGGTGAAGACTTCGGCGCCCAGCTCCCAAAGCGCGATCGGGGCGACCTTGTAGGCGGCGCCATTGGCACAGTCGAGCACGACGCGCAGGCCCGACAGGTCGATGTTCCGGGGCAGGGTACGCTTGGCATATTCGATGTAGCGGGTGCGGGCTTCCTCGTCGCGATGGGCCCGTCCGATATCGCGGCCCTTGGCGAGATAGCGCGTCATATCGCTGTCGATCAGCTTTTCGATCTCGAGCTCGATCTGATCGCTGAGCTTGTATCCGTCCGGCCGGAACAGCTTGATGCCGTTGTCGTCATAGGGATTGTGCGAAGCCGAGATCATCACGCCCAGATCTGCGCGCAGCGAGCGCGTCAGCATGGCCACGGCCGGGGTCGGCATGGGGCCAAGCAGGTAGACGTCCATGCCCACCGCCGTGAAGCCGGCGGTCAGGGCCTGCTCGATCATATAGCCGGAGCGCCTTGTATCCTTGCCGATGACGACGCGATTGCGGTGGTCGCCGCGGACGAATTTCGTGCCGGCGGCCATGCCCACCTTGAGCGCCAGTTCCGGGGTCAGTTTGGTGCCATTGGCGAGGCCCCGAATGCCGTCGGTGCCGAAATATTTGCGGGCCATGGGTTCGTCCCCCGATTCAGTGGTGTTGAGTGGATAATACCACTTCGGCTTGGAAATAGCGGAGTGTTTGACAAGAAAAAAGGGCCGCCTGCGGCGACCCTTAATAGTGATGCCGAATTGCCTCAGCTTTCGGGCTGCGGCTCCATGCCCGGTTCCGGCGGGGAGTCGGGGCGCTTCTTGTTGGTCTTGCCGGCCGAGGGCACACCGCTGGCCTTGGGCGCAGCCGGACCGCTATCGTCCGGACGCTCGGGCTGCTTGCCATCCATCAGCGCGCGCAATTCGTCGCCGGTCAGGGTCTCGAACTCGAGCAGGGCCTGGGCAATGGCCTCCCACTGGTCGTGATAGGTGGTCAGGATATGGCGGGCGGAGGCTTCGCCATCCTCGATCAGCTTGCGCACTTCCTGATCGATGATGCGCGCCGTGTCATCCGACATGTGCTGGGACTGCGTCACCGAATGGCCCAGGAACACTTCCTGGTCGTTCGACTTGTAGCGCACGCGCCCCAGCTTTTCGCTCATGCCCCATTCCATCACCATGGAGCGGGCCAGGCTGGTGGCCATCTGGATATCGCCCGAGGCGCCCGAGGTGACCTTTTCCGGACCGAACTTGATGATCTCGGCCTCGCGGCCGCCGAACAGCATGGTCAGCCGGGCCAGTGCCTTCTCGCGGGAGAAGGAATAGCTGTCGTTCTCGGGCAGGGTCATCACCATGCCCAGCGCGCGGCCGCGCGGGATGATGGTAGCCTTGTGGATCGGATCAATGCCGGCAACTTTCAACGCGATGATGGCATGCCCGGCCTCGTGATAAGCGGTCAGCTTCTTCTCGTCATCGGTCATGGCCATGGTGCGGCGCTCGGCGCCCATCATGATCTTGTCCTTGGCGTCCTCGAACTCCTGATGGGTAACGAAGCGCTTGTTCTTGCGCGCCGCCATCAGGGCCGCCTCGTTGACCAGGTTCATCAGGTCCGCACCGGAGAAACCGGGCGTGCCGCGGGCGAGAACCTTGAGGTCCACATCAGGGGCCAGCGGCACCTTGCGGACGTGAACCTTGAGGACCTTTTCACGGCCCGAAACGTCGGGGTTGGGCACCACGACCTGGCGGTCGAAACGGCCGGGACGGAGCAGGGCGGGATCGAGCACGTCGGGGCGGTTGGTGGCCGCAATCAGGATAATGCCCTCATTGGCCTCAAAACCGTCCATCTCGACCAGAAGCTGGTTCAGCGTCTGCTCGCGTTCGTCGTTGCCGCCGCCGAGGCCCGCGCCACGCTGGCGGCCGACGGCGTCGATTTCGTCGATGAAGATGATGCAGGGTGCGTTCTTCTTGGCCTGCTCGAACATGTCGCGGACGCGAGACGCGCCGACACCGACGAACATTTCCACGAAGTCGGAACCGGAAATGGTGAAGAAGGGCACATTGGCTTCGCCGGCGACCGAACGGGCCAGCAGTGTCTTACCGGTACCCGGCGGGCCAACCAGCAGCACGCCGCGCGGAATACGGCCGCCCAGGCGCTGGAACTTGCCGGGATCACGCAGGAACTCGACGATTTCCTCAAGGTCCTGCTTGGCCTCGTCGACGCCGGCGACGTCCTCGAAGGTCACCTTGCCCTGGGTTTCGGTGAGCAGCTTGGCGCGCGACTTGCCAAAGCCCATGGCGCCACCGCGACCGCCGCCCTGCATCTGGCGGATGAAAAAGAACCACACGCCGATGATGACGAGGAACGGCAACCAGCTCGAGAGCAGGATGGACCAGAAGGGGCTCGATTCCGGCTCGCGGGCGGTGATGCTCACATCGCGGTTTTCCAGCTTGGTGATCACATCGGCGCCATCGGGAATGATGGTTTCGAAACGGGTGCCGTCATTGAGCTGGCCGGACACCACGTTGTTGGTGATGGTGACGGTGGAAACACGTCCCGCATCGATGTCGGTTACAAACTGGCTGTAGCTCTTTTCGGCCACGGACATGGTGCGCGTGGACGACTGGAAGACCTGGAACAGGCCCATCAGCATGAAGAGAATGACCAGCCAGATGGCAAAGTTGCGGAAGTTTCCGTTCATCAAATCCTGTCCCGGAGAGGCCGGCGCACGGGGCGCGCCAGTATTGGGGCGAATGTAAGACCCTCAATGGGGCGTTACAAGGGCAAGACCTGTGCTGTTCCGGCCTTCCCGTCCAGTCATATTGTCGCGATGGGGTTAATACGCGGTGGCGAGACAAAGGATGCATGACCAAGCGCCGGACCGCGTTTCCGCCTCCGGGTTTGAAAATGGACGTGTTCCGAGGCGCGTGCGTCTCAGTAAACTAGAATAAATAGAGACGTCGCCGCCTCTCGCCATTCGAGCGTAGCTCTCATGGCCTTCTCACTTCAAATCTCTCCACCGGAGAGATTTGCCCTGTCGGGACAGATCGAAGCGGGTTTCTCCTGCCGTCGTGGCCCCTATTGATCGCTCGTCGCAAGGTGACCCGACTGGCAGGCAGGCCCTGGAGCGACCCAGTGCCCAACCGGCTCCCCCCGCAAAAGTTCGCTGCAGTCCGTCCGCGCGGGAGTGATGGGTGTATTATGGGGAAGGTTTTTGGGTGCGGGGATTACTTTTTGGTGGCGGCAAGAGCCGACCCCAAGTCGGTCATTCGACGACGGTGCCCACAGGGCACTAAGCAGACGGTCAGCCCACTGAAACTCTATGCAACAGGAATCTCGTTGAAGTATCAATCCTCGACCAGCCACTTGAGCAAACGTTTGGGGCGCAGCGACGTGTTTCAGAAATTGGCCAAACTCTTTCTCTTAGCTATCGTCGCGGTGATCGTCGCTCCGGTATTGTATTTTACCTACATAAATTACATGCCGCATCAGCTTTTGAACGAAACAACACGAGCGCTTTATCGATATAGAGAAGTCACCCGGAGGGATGGGGACGTTGACCTAATTCCTAGCTTCTTCTCCGGCGGCGAGAACAAATCGAACATTGAGCGGAAACTTATCTCGGCAGGGCTCGACGCGTGGAATACAACTTACCGGGAACTACCGCCGGGCGCTGCTTCGATGCAAACCTTTCGTTTTCTTGCGGGGGCGCGGGGCATCGTATGTGGGAACGAGCTATTCCTTGATCTCACATATGATGCTGGTGATCGACTGACTTCCGCAACCATTCACCAGGGCGGCGCGTGCCTATAATGATGCTGCAGCACACACCTACTTCCCTATCGAGCCCAGTTAACATGACAAGGGCGGGGCTTGCGACCTACAACGCTGCATCCCGAGCTGCATCATTCCAGGTTACTGCCTCCTTTGGGCAGCCATCTGCCAATACCTGACTGACTACTTGCCACCCCATAGCCGCCCAAAACAAAAGCCCCGGCTCATCACCGGGGCCCGTCAAATTGGATTTGCAGCGTTGACTAGGACCCCGCCGCTTCCTTCACGGCTTCCTGCACCTTCTCGAACGCCCGCACTTCGATCTGGCGGATGCGTTCGCGGCTGACGTCATATTGCTGGGCCAGTTCCTCGAGGGTCGAGGGATTGTCCTTGAGGCGGCGGGCCTGGAATATGGCGCGTTCGCGCTCATTGAGCACATCCATTGCCTTGTTCAGCATGCCCATGCGCTCGGAATATTCCTCGCTTTCGCCCAGGCTGGTTTCCTGGTCGGGCGTGTCGTCGACCAGCCAGTCCTGCCATTCGGAGGCGCCTTCATCGGCCCGCATGGGCGAGTTGAGCGAGGCGTCGCCCGACAGGCGCGAATTCATTTGCACCACTTCGTCCTCGGTAACATTGAGGGTGGTGGCGATCTGCTTGATCTGGTCGGGATGGAGCGAACCCTCATCCAGGGCCGCGATCTGGCCCTTGACCTTGCGCAGGTTGAAGAACAGCCGCTTCTGGGCGGCGGTGGTGCCGATCTTGACCAGGCTCCAGGAGCGCAGCACATATTCCTGAATGGCGGCACGGATCCACCACATGGCGTAGGTCGCCAGGCGGAAGCCCTTTTCGGGCTCGAAACGCTTGACCGCGTGCATCAGGCCGACATTGCCTTCCGAGATCACCTCGGAAATGGGCAGGCCATAGCCGCGATATCCCATGGCGATCTTGGCCACGAGGCGCAAATGGCTGGTGATGAGCTTCTGGGCCGCGCCGGGATCGGCGTGCTCCTTGTAGCGCTTGGCCAGCATGTATTCTTCATCCGCTTCCAGCATGGGAAACTTGCGGATTTCCTGAAGATAGCGGCTGAGGCCACCCTCGGACGAGAGGACCGGCAAATTCGTTTGGGCCATGGACGCACCCCCTTTTCAGCTTCCCCCGCATCGCGCGGGCGGAAAACGCCTCGCTGTCCCTTAGGCACAGCGCGGGCATATGAGGACTATATAAGTTGCAGTTTGGCGAATTTAAGAGGCCAGGAGGAAACAAACGTTACAAATTGGACAGTGTTCCCGCCAGCACTTCGCCTTTCATCGTCTTTATACGATAAAAGCCTGTCGAAGAGAAGACACTTTGGTGTGACAGCGCCCTTTCGCGGCTGCACCAAGCTGATTAATCTGGGCTCATGTCAGATCCTGTCATCATGCCCGTTCCCGTCTTTTCCAGCCTCTGCAATGCGGCTTTCTCGCTGCGGCGGGAGGTTTTCGTGCAGGAGCAGAATGTTCCGATCGAGGAAGAACATGACGCACATGATGTCACTGCGTCTCACTTTGTCGCCATTGCCGACGGGGAAGTGGTCGGGACGTTGCGGCTGCTGTTCTTGCCCGAGCATGTCAAGATCGGCCGCGTGGCCGTCCGCAAGAGCTATCGCGGCCAGGGCATTGCGCGGCGGATGATCGGAGCGGCCATGGCCCATGCGCGCGAACGCGGGCAGGATCGGTTTTATCTGACCGCGCAATCGGACAAACTCGGTTTCTACGAAAGCCTGGGCTTTGTCGCTTTTGGCCCCGAATTCATGGATGGCGGCATGCCGCATCGGGCCATGCGTGACTATGACAGGCAGAGTGCCGTGCTGGTCGATTAGCATTTCATTAACGCATTAACTCGGGTCCGACTGGCCGGCCAATAGGCTTGCGCTATGGTGGGCTTGTCGGCCTTCTTGCGCGCCCCATGCCGCGCCGCCGGAGGCCGAAGGATCGACCGGCGTGAGCGCAGACACGCATGGAAGGGCCACAATAACATAACCCGGTTAACCGGGAGGCAGATAAGGCCGGCGCTGTTATTCAGTCGCCGGCTTTTTCTATTGGTTCCCGGTCCGGGTGCAAAAAAAGCTGCGGAACGGGTCGCCCATTGCCTGCGTTCATCGCTCATCAACGGGCCGCACGACGCGCTACCGGCAAGTTTTGCGCCGTACGGCCCTGTTCACGTAACGATGAACCATTGGAGCTTACTATGATCCGCACCCTTCTTACCAGTTCGGCCCTCGCCCTGGTGCTTGGCACGGCCGCGGTCGCCCAGGATACCACCACCACCGAAACCCCTGTCACCACGGAAGCGCCCGCCAATGAAATGGCCCCGGCGAACGAAATGGCGCCGGCCGACGACGCCATGTCCCCTGCCGATGACGGCGCCATGGACACCATGGAGGCAGATGCGCCTTGGGACATGTCCGCTGGCTACACCGCCGGTGAAGGCGATGCCCTGGTCTCGGAAGTGATGGGCGCAACGATTTTCTCGAGCGGCGCTGAAGATGCCGAGCAGATTGGTACCGTCAATGATCTGGTGATCTCCGCCGATGGCGAGATTCACGCCGTGGTGATCGGTGTTGGCGGCTTCCTGGGTATCGGCGAAAAGAATGTCGCCGTTGATTTCGCTGAGCTTGAACACACTATTGCTTTCGACCAGACCGAGCGCTGGGTGCTGGCCACTACGGCCGACGCGCTGAACGCCGCGCCGGAATTTGTCTGGGAGGAAAACCTGAACGGTGATCCGGCCATGGCACCGGCTGACCCGGCCATGGCACCGGCTGAACCGGCAATGGCACCCGCAGAGCCAGCGATGGCCCCGGCCGATGACGCCATGGCCACCGATCAGGGTATGATGCCGCGTGAAGGCTATGTCGCTGTCGAGACTGATGCCCTGACCGCCGAGAATCTGACCGGTGCCACCGTTGTCGGCCCGGATGGAGAGGACATTGCCGTTGTCGGCGATATCCTGCTCACCGAGGATGGCCAGATCGATGCCATGCTGATCGATTTCGGCGGCTTCCTGGGCATTGGTGAAAAGCGCGTTGCCGTGACGCTGGACAATCTCGAGTTCGCCTCCAATGACGCTGGCGACCTCCTGATCTACAGCGACTTCACCCGCGAGCAGCTCGAAGCGCAGCCGGAATATGACGAGGCAACCTATGCCGACGATCCGGCACAGCGCGCCACCGACATGTAAGGCATCCCCATATGCCAATAGCAAAAGGCCCGCTTCGGCGGGCCTTTTCGTGTCTGCTGCATTGACTACTGGCGGCGGTAGCGCATCCGCGCCACTTCGTCATATTCGGATTGTTCGATCTTGGCCTGCTCGTCTTTTTCGCGCTGGTGTTCGCGCTGGTCGAGCAACTCGACCTTTTTGAGGTCTTCCAGGGCCTCGGCCAGAGCGTCCTGAGCGGCTTCGAGCTTGGCCTTCATGTCATTGGCGGACGCCAGCAGATTGTCGCGGCGGGTCAGCGCGGCCTTGGCAAAGGTCGAATAGGCAAAGTGAGCGGTGTCAGAAATGCCGGTCTTGGTGTGCTCGATCTCGATCTGCTGGTCGAGTTCGGACGCCATGCGCTCAAAGTCGGCGACCATCATTTCGATCTGCGCAACCTGTCGGCGCTTCTCGTCAACCTGGAACTTCTTGAGCCGAATGAGGCTCTCGCTGCGCGATTTCAAGACCTGTACTCCTTACACATCAAGTCAGTTCCGGACCGGCCCATACACATTCAGCCAGCCCTTCAGTCCCGCGCATCCGCCTCGGCGATCAGTCCGGCGAGCATGGCATAGCCCTCGGCAATCGTCGTGGTCTCGTCCCGCTGCTGGCCCAGAAAGGCTTCCAGCTTGGGGAAGATAGCGATGGCGCGGTCCACATTCGGATCTGACCCTTTCCGGTAAGCCCCCAGCCGGATCAGTTCCTCCATGTCCGAAAATATGGACATGAGCTCCCGCGCCCGAGACAGGGTGGGCCGAACATCTTCGGGCACACAGCCTGGCATGGTCCGCGAGATGGACCGGAGCACATTGACGGCCGGGTAGCGTCCCCGTTCGGCAATGCCGCGCTCCATTACAATGTGACCATCGAGAATGCCGCGCACGGCATCGGCAATGGGCTCATTGTGATCATCACCTTCCACCAAAACGGTAAACAGTCCGGTAATGGAGCCAGAATTCGGTTTGCCGGGTCCCGCGCGTTCGAGCAGGCGCGGCAGTTCGGTGAAGACGGTCGGCGGATAGCCCTTGGCCGTGGGCGGCTCGCCAATGGCCAGGCCAATCTCGCGCTGGGCCATGGCAAATCGGGTCAGGCTGTCCATCATGCAAAGCACGCGGCGGCCGCTGTCACGGAAATATTCGGCGATCGACATCGAGATGAAAGCAGCCTGGCGGCGCATCAGCGCGGCTTCGTCGCTGGTGGCCACGACAACGACGGCCCGCGCCAGCCCCTCTTCGCCAAGATACTCCTGGATGAACTCGTGCACCTCACGCCCGCGCTCGCCGATCAGACCGATCACGGAAACATCGACATCGGTATTGCGGGCGAGCATCGACATCAGTACCGACTTGCCAACGCCCGAGCCGGCAAAGATGCCCATGCGCTGGCCTTCGCACATGGTGGCAAAGGTGTTGAGGCACCGCACGCCCAGTTCGATCGGCTTGCCGACGCGGTCCCGGTCGTGTGCGGCCAGGGGCGACTGGCGCAGAGGATAGGATGTCTCGCCCAAGGGTAGGGGGCCCAAGCCGTCAATGGGTTCGCCCCTGGCATTGACCACCCGGCCCAGCCAGCCCTCCGAAGGGTTGACCGAGCCGTCATGGCGGCGAAACACCGCCTTGCAGCCCAGGCGCACGCCGCCCAGTTCGCCGAAGGGCAGGCAGAGGGCATGGCCGTCGCGGAAGCCGATGATCTCGGCGCCAAGATGATGACCGTCGGTGGCCTCGATGATCACCCGTCCGCCCACGCGCAGTTCGCGCACCGGGCCGACGATTTCAATCAGCAGCCCCTGCACGGATTTGACCCGTCCAAACACTTCCACGTCGTCGATGGCGTCGATGGCCGAGATCAGGGCCTTCATGTTCATGCCGCGTTCCAGAAATCGTTCATCTTGGGGGTCCAGGAGGTGACCCGGGTGCCACAATTATGGTTTCTTCGGGTGCTCGAATCGCGCCGACTGACGAATCGGATGGTAACCGATCATTAACGCAAAAGCGCTACTGGCTGAGATGATCGGTGGATTGTGTCCTGTGGCGCAAATGTGGCCGAACTCCCTCCAAATGCCCTGAATGCCTGAGTCCTGAGAGTCTCTTGGAACTCTTTCTTAATGTAGTACCTTAAGAAATTTTCAGGTCATTTATCTTTATTTTTCAATAAGTTAAGATTAATTCATCCTAACGGCGTTTGCGTATTGCGGATCAGAATTAAACTTTGTTAACTAGTTGGGCTTAGGCTTGAAGTCATATCCAGTAGGGTTGGAGCGGGAAGGGCAGATTGGCTCGGCCTCCCGCGGGTTCCAGCAGGAACGAATGACAAGGGGAATATAATGCGGGTACTCCTTATTGAGGACGACAGCGCGACAGCGCAGAGCATCGAATTGATGCTGAAGTCCGAAAGTTTCAACGTCTATACCACCGATCTCGGTGAAGAAGGCGTGGATCTCGGGAAACTATACGACTACGATATTATTCTGCTGGATCTGAACCTGCCGGATATGAGCGGTTACGAAGTCTTGCGGACACTTCGCGTCGCCAAGGTTCAGACGCCCATTCTTATTCTGTCCGGCCTTGCCGGCATCGAGGACAAGGTTCGTGGTCTCGGCTTCGGCGCCGATGACTATATGACCAAGCCCTTCCACAAGGACGAGCTCGTGGCCCGCATCCACGCCATTGTCCGCCGTTCCAAGGGCCATGCCCAGTCGGTCATCTCCACCGGCGATCTGATGGTCAATCTCGACACCAAGACCGTCGAGGTCCAGGGCGCCCGCGTGCATCTGACCGGCAAGGAATACCAGATGCTGGAGCTGCTTTCGCTCCGCAAGGGCACCACGCTCACCAAGGAAATGTTCCTCAACCACCTCTATGGTGGCATGGATGAGCCGGAATTGAAGATCATCGACGTCTTCATTTGCAAGCTGCGCAAAAAGCTTAGCGTTGCTACCGGCGGCAAGAACTACATCGAAACCGTCTGGGGCCGCGGCTATGTGCTGCGTGAACCCGATGACGCTGAAGGCTACGCCGAAAACGTCGCCTGAGCCATCGGCCGGATCAGTCTCTGAGCCTCGCGTGGCCTTGTCGCGCGGGGCTTTTCTTTGCCTG
This sequence comes from Devosia indica, assembly GCF_003056405.1. Lineage (GTDB taxonomy): Bacteria > Pseudomonadota > Alphaproteobacteria > Rhizobiales > Devosiaceae > Devosia > Devosia indica. The sequence continues at coordinate 104,078 of NZ_PYVZ01000005.1, read as the reverse complement.
TGTGAGCAATAGGCGCGGACAAAGCGCACGGTATTCGGAACCGGCCCGGCTGCGCCACGTTTCGTCCTGATACAATTTCAGGGGGAACTCATATGGCCGACCTCTCTAATCGCCTGCGCGAGCCGCTTGTCCTGACAGTGCTCATCATCGCCGTCGCTGGCTGGCTGGCCTTCGTGGCCATGTGGATCAACAGCACCGGGCAGAACGAGCAATTGCGGGCCGACATGGCGACGTTGACCGCCGAGCGGGATGCTGCCCAGCAGAACCTCGCCGAACGGGAAGAGACGTCCGGCGCGCTGGACAGTGCCAGGGCCGAATTGGCAAGTGTCGAGGCGGAACTGGCGGCTGCCAATAACCAGCTCGAAGCGGCCAATCAGGATTTTGAGGCCCGCAATGGCGAGCTTGAAAGCGTTTCGCAGTCGTTGACAGCGACACAGGAAGAGGTCGCTGCCCTTGAGGCGCGCGCCGAGGAGGCCACCGCCTCGGTTCAGGAACTGGCGGCGCGTCAGGCGGCGCTGCAGTCCGAGATACAGAGTTCCAGCCGGCAATTGAACGATGTTGGTTCGCGTCTGGAAGAGGCGCGCCGACAGGAGGAGACGGCCACAGCCAATGTTGCGCAGCTCGCCGATGAGGCGGCCGAGGCCACGGCCAGCCTGGCGGAAACGCAGAGCCGCCTGCAGTCGGCGCGCGAAGAGCTGACGGCCGCACAGGACGAGCGGGCAGAACTTGCCCAGCAGGCGGAGGCAGCGGATGCCGATCTGGCCGCTTTGCAAGAGCAGGTCGATGAACTGACAACTCAGCGCAATCGCCTTGAGGAAGATGTGCAGGGGTATCAGGAACAGTTACAAGACCTGCAGCCACAGGTTGAGGAATTGACCCAGACCCTGACCGAACGTTCGCGCGAGCTGGCAGAGATCGAGGCGCGCATCGCATCGCAAGTGCCTGAGGACGATGACGAACGGGCCCAGCAGGCTCGGACTTTCGAGGTCATGACTGAAGGTGAGGCCAATGGATTGCGCCTCACCCTTGGCGAAGATGGCCGGTTCGAAATGCAGGACCGTACGGGCACCCTCGTCGAAGGTGACTATACGCTCGGGAATGGCGAACTGGTGCTCTCCGAAGTCACCGGATATGTCGGCACCGCCAGCTTCCCCATGACCTGCCCCGTCCAGGATGATGCTGCCGGTCTGGCCATCGGCATGGCGGAAGGCTGCGTGATCGGTGGACTGCGATTTGAGGTGCGGGAGTAAGGCGGAAGGAGCCCAGGCTCCTGGCAGGTTGTCCTCCGCTATCGGGCCGCTTGCGGAAGACGTTTGTATTTTGACTTGACCTTGTGGCCCCAGCATAGATGCTCTCCCCGATTTGGGCGCACCACTATCGGGAGGATGGCCGGTTTGGGTGATGGGACAACCAAGGGGCGACAGGAAACGGACCGCGCCATTGCCGCTGTCTGGCGGGTGGAGCAGGCGCGTGTCATTGCCGGTCTGACCCGGATGGTGCGTGACATTTCGCTGGCCGAGGAACTGGCGCAGGAAGCGCTGATGGCGGCGCTGAAGAATTGGCCGGAAGCTGGTGTGCCGCACAATCCCGGTGCGTGGTTGATGCAGGCGGGCAAGCGCAAGGCCATCGACTATTTCCGGCATCGCAAGATGGCGGCCGGCAAGCTCGAAACGCTTGGCCGGGAGATGGAAGATGAACGGCTGGACGCGGAAACGGCGATCCATGAGCAATTGGACGATGAGGTCGGCGATGATCTGCTGCGGCTGATCTTTACGTCCTGTCATCCGGTACTGCCGCCCGAAAGCCGGGTGGCACTGACCCTGCGGCTGATCGGCGGATTGACCACTGAGGAGATCGCCCGCGCGTTTCTGGCCAATGATACGACAATCGGGCAGCGCATCGTACGGGCCAAGCGGACCATAGCCGAGGCCGGCGTTCCCTTCGAAGTGCCGCGCGGAACCGAGCGCGAGGAGCGCGTGGCTTCGGTCCTGGGCGTGCTCTATCTCATCTTCAATGAAGGCTACTCCGCCACCGCCGGCGAAGACTGGATGCGGCCGCAATTATGCGAAGAAGCGATGCGCATGGGGCGTATTCTTGTCTCACTGATCCCGGAGGAGCCGGAGGCGCATGGCCTGTTGGCCTTGATGGAATTGCAGCATGCCCGGGTTCGGGCGCGCACAAACGCAGCAGGCGAGCCGGTCTTGTTGCCCGATCAGAACCGGGCGCTATGGGATCAGATGATGATCCGGCGCGGCCTCGATGGGCTGGCAAAAGCGCAGCGGCTGGGCGGTATTGCCGGACCCTATACGCTGCAGGCCGCCATTGCCGCCTGCCATGGGCGCGCCCGCAAGGCCGAAGAGACCGATTGGCGGCAGATTGCGGCGCTCTATGGGCTGCTCAACCAGGTGACGCCCTCGCCGGTGATCGAGCTCAATCGCGCGGTGGCAGTCTCGATGGCCGAGGGCCCGGCGGCGGCGCTGCCGCTGGTCGATGCGCTCAAGGCCAGCCCGGCGCTTGAGAACTACCATCTGCTCTATGGGGTGCGCGGCGATATGCTGCGCAAGCTGGGGCGTCACACCGAAGCCAATCTCGAATTCAGGCGGGCCGCCGAGTTGACGCGCAATGCGCGTGAAAAGGCCTTCCTCGAAGGGCGCGCGGCAGAGGCCATCTGACCGAGCGGCCGGCAGGGGAGTGGACGGGAATGATTGCGCCCCAGCGTGCAAGCGCTAGGCGGCTTCGGCCTTGTCCTGGAACTTGCTGATGAGCACGCTGCGATCGAACGGCTTCATCATATAGTCATCGGCGCCGGCCTTTAGGGCGAGCGCAATGGCGCCGACATCGTTCTCAACCGTGCAATAGATGACACGGGGCTTTTCGCCGCCGACATAGGCGCGCAGCAGCTTGAGAAACTCCAGGCCGCTCATAATGGGCATGTTCCAGTCGAGCAGAATGGCGTCAGGCATTTCCTGGCGGCATTTGTCGATGGCTTCCTGACCGTCCTCGGCCTCGTCCACGATATAGTCGAGATCTTCCAGCAGGCGGCGCGCAACCTTACGCACAACGCTTGAATCATCGACGATCAGGCAGCTACGCATGGAAGGGGGCCCCTGGGGACGGTTGAGACGCTGTGTCGACTATGCCGCCCAATAGGTTGGCGAATGGTTAGCACGCAGGCGTGAAATTGCGGCCCAGGGCCGATTGGCCTTGTGAAATATCCCATGATGGCAGGTCTTTACGCCCTATTCGGCGATTGCAGCACCTGGTTTGGGCGTGGCCGTGAAAAAGAACATGTCATCTTCCAGACCGATATTGAGTTCCATATCGGTCATGCGGGCGAGCAGGCCCGTATAGAAAGGCTGGATGCCCCGCGCATCGACCGAACCGTCTTCGGGCATGCCGGAGAGCAGTCCGGCAGACCCTGATGGGACCAGCGTCTTCTGGCGCTTTTCCGGGTCGCTTTTCGAGGTGAACTCGAACTTTTCCTCGCCCGTGGCGCCCGTGATCGAAGCCGTGACCGTGCCGCCGCGTGGAACCGATCCGGCTGCAATGAGCAGCATGTTCATGAACAACTTGGCCTTGTGCTTGGGCAGAAGGATCAGCGGCACAGTCCATTCGAGATCGGCTTTTTCGATTTCGAACAGGATGCGGGCTACGCGCTCACATTCGCGCGTGTCGATATCGGTGCCGGCGGTCGAGGAGGCACCATAGGCGAGACGGGCGAATTCAAGCTTGGCGCGGCTCTGCCTGGCGGCGCTGGCGATCAGGTCCCGTGCACCTTCGGCCATTTCGCCTTGATTGGGGTCGGACAGCACTTCCAGGCCGTTGCCGATGGCGCCGATGGGATTGATGAGGTCGTGGCAGACCCGCGAGCACAACATGGCGGCGAGGTCGGTGGCCTTGAGCTCAATAATATCCATGGTGCGGGTCTCCGTAGGCGCAATGCGCAGAATGGCGGCGAGAATCAGTCTAGGGGACAATAAAGCGCCAGAGGGCGGTGCACTACCGGGTCGAGAGCGTTTTGGACAGAGTGGTCCAATGTTCCTGACCGCGCAGGGCCGCTGCGTCCGGCGCCAACAGGAACGCTTCGCGATTGGCTGCGGAATAGAACATGTAGAGGCGCTGCTTGAACACGGTATAGATCAGCGGGTCGGCGTCGGACACAAAGCCGCGGGACATGCTCATGGCACCGTGCCCGCCATATTGGGGCGCATAGACTTCCGGATTGCGCCGGAAGATTTCCATATTGGCGGCATTGGCGAATTGGAAGGGTGCACCTTTCCAGACCAGCTCGAAATCGGGCCTGCCGGGCAGGGGGGCCGGTTCGGTGAAATAGGAGACCGGATCCATGCCGCCGATGGCCTGCCCGGTCAGCGGGTCGGTCAGCACATAGGTGACGATGGATTGGGCCAGGCTTTCCTGAACCGTGGCCGGAAGTGGCCCGAAAAGCGGCAGAACAAGGGCGATCATGGTTAAGATTTGTTTAGAGATATGCTGCATGATTGGCCCAAATGATCGGGAATGCCGGGTTCAAGACTAGGGGCCAAGACCTTAAGGTCTTCGTAAGGGCAGCGATCGACACGGGAGATATGCCATGTTCAAGCGCCTTGCCCAGTTTGCCGCCCTGATCGGTGCCCTTGTGGCCTTCAACGCCCCTGCGCTCGCCCAGGGGTCGCTGAGCGATACATTTTCGGGTGAGGAGCTGGTGGATAGCGGCCGCGAGTTTTTCGGCTCTGCCGCCCAGGGCCTGGCCTCGGTGGTTGAGCGGGCCGTGGGCCAGTATGGCCAGCCCAATGGCTATATCCTGGGCGAGGAAGCGGGCGGTGCCCTGTTCATCGGTGCCAAATATGGCGAGGGGACGCTTTACACCCGCAATGCCGGTCAGTTTTCGATCTTCTGGCAAGGGCCCAGTGTTGGCCTTGATATCGGTGCGGACGGCTCCAAGGTGATGATGCTGGTTTATAACCTTTCCACCATCCAGGACATTCTGGGGCGCTATCCGGGCGTCGATGGCTCTGCCTATGTCATTGGTGGCGTGGGCATGACCGTCACCAAACGCGGCAATGTCGTGGTGGTGCCGATCCGCTCCGGCGTCGGCGCACGGTTGGGCATCAATGTTGGCTATCTCAACTTTACCGCCGAGCCGACCTGGAACCCGTTCTGACGGGCTTTTCTCAATCAATTCATTGCCAAGCCGGGGTCAACCGCCCCGGCTTTGTCGTGACGGCGGGCCACAAACCCGTTAGGGTTAACCAGTGCCAAAGATGGTTTGTGCCCGTCTTTGCTGCCAAAACCGGATAAGGGACTGTCCCAAGGCTGGCGCCTGCGCCGCCGGAGGCCGCATCGATGCTGATCGAAAACATCATGTATTTTGCGCTGGGCCTGCTCGTTGCAGGGCTGGTGGCGCTCATCATCATGCCGGCGGTTTGGCGGCGGGCCGTGCGCCTGACCAAACGCCGCATCGAGGCGGCTACACCCATCACCATGGCCGAATTCCGGGCCGACAAGGACCAGTTGCGGGCCGAGTTTGCTCTTTCGACCCGGCGGCTTGAGATGAATGTCGAGGCGCTGCGCAAGCGACTTGCCGAGCAGTTGAGCGACGCCAATCAGAAGCGCACCGATCTGGGCGCGCTCCGGGCCGAGCGCGAAAAACACCTCGTTGTGGTTCGTGAGCTTGAAGAGCGCGAAGTCGAGCTGCGGGCGCGCATTCTCGAACTGGAGAAGGAAGGCGCCGATCTGGGCAATCGGCTGCGCAAGCGGGATCGGGAGCTGGAAAGCCGGGCCCTAGAGGTTGAGACGCTGCGCAACTCCCTGCGCGGCGGGCTTGCCAAGGCGACCAGGGTCGACGGCATTTCGCTCTCTGGCGATTATGAAGGCGATATCGACCGGCTGACCGCAGCGCTGGCGATCGAGCGCAAACGGGCGGCCTTTCTTGAAGACCAGGCGCATAGCCTGATTGATCGGCTGGAAAAATCCGACCGGCGCAGTGCCGAAGCCAGCGCCGCCATTGCCCAGATGCGCGATGCCCTGGCCGGGCGTGAAGCGCAACGCGAGATCGACGCCGAGGAACTGGTGGCCGCCGAGGCGCGCATCGCCAATGCGGAAAACCGCCTCAATGCCCTTTTGGCCGAAACCAGCCAGGTGGTGGAAAAGAGCGAAGGCCGGGTCGAGCAATTGCTGGCCGACAGGCTCTCCATGGAAGAAGAGCTTGAGCGCCTGCGCGCCAAGGTGAGCAATGTGGAAGCCTCGATCATGGCCGATTGGGAGACCGAACGGTTCGAGGAAGCGCACTTGCGCGAAAAACTCAATGACATCGCCGCCAGCGTCAGCCGGCTGGTCTATGCCGTTGATCACGAGGCGCCGGCCCAGGCCCAGCAGCCCGAAGAGAGCCTGTTCGACCGGGTGCAGCGCTTTGCCGATGACGGGGAGGGGCTGGACGTGTTGCCTACGCCCGCCAATACCCAGCGCGGCACGGTGTCGGACCGTTTGGCAGCCCTCAAGGAAATCCAGGGGCGCTAGCCGGGGCTCAGCCGAATTCCGCCGGCTCCCATTGCAGCTTATTCCGCCCCGATCCGCACGCTGCGCTGCAATTCGCCCGTTTCGGCATCAAACACATTGAGCATGGTCGCGCCACCGGCGGCGAAGGTCACCTGGATGGTGCCATCGGTGCTCAGCGCCGAGATCACCTCGGCACCGGCGGGGATTGAGACGCTTTCCGCCACGGCTGGCGGCGGGCTGTCGCGCATGACGCGATAGACAAGTGCAAAGCCAATCGCCATAAAGCCGAGCAACAGAATGCCCATGGATACCGCGAAGGAGCGGCGGGCTTTTCCCAGCATGGCCTTGGCTTCCGGCGACAATTCGGTGTCGGCGGCGTCCGGCGTATTTGGTTCAGGATTGCTCATGGCGGATGACACCGATTTCGATTTGGAGGGCGAGCCCATTGAGATTGTGGTCGACGCCGAAATGAGCGGCGGGCGGCTCGATGCCATGTTGGCCAAAGCGCATGACGTGCTAAGCCGCAATCGCATCAAGGATCTGATCCTGGGCGGCGCCGTAACTATCGACGACCGCCCGGTTGCCGAACCCAAATACCGGCTCAAGGCCGGGGAGACAATCGTCCTTGTCGCCCCACCCCCTGAAGATCCGGATCCGCAGCCCGAGAACATCCCGCTTGATATCCTGTTTGAAGACGAGAACCTGATCGTCATCAACAAGCCGGTCGGCATGGTCGTGCATCCCGCGCCCGGCTCACCTTCGGGCACGCTGGTCAATGCGCTGATCTTTCATTGCGGGGATAGCCTGAAGGGCATTAGCGGGGTCAAGCGGCCCGGTATCGTGCATCGGCTGGACAAGGACACTTCAGGGGTGATGGTCGCCGCCAAGACCGAGCAGGCGCACAAGCATTTGAGCGAACAATTTGCCGATCACGGGCGCACGGGACCCTTGCACCGCGCCTATGTCGCCTATGCCTGGGGTTCGACCCAGTCAGGCATGGGGACAGTCAATGCCCCGCTGGGCCGCGATCCGGGCAATCGGTTGAAGCAGGCCGTCATCAAGCAGGGACGCGAGGCGATCACCCATTATGCCGTGGAAGCGCGTTATGGCGCGCCGGGCTGGGATGTCACCCGCATCCAGTGCCAGCTCGAAACCGGACGCACCCACCAGATCCGCGTGCATATGGCCCATATCGGCCATCCGCTGGTGTCCGACCTGCTCTATGCGCCCGGCTTTGCGACCAAGGTCAACAAACTGCCCGATGAGGTCGCAGCGGCAGTGCAGGCGCTGGGGCGGCAAGCCCTGCACGCGGCTGAACTCGGCTTCGAGCATCCGACGACGGGCGAAGAAATGCTGTTCTCTGCCGAGCTGCCGGCAGACCTGCAGGCGCTCGAGGATGCGCTGGCGCCCTATGACCAAGTCACACGGCGGGGCTGAAAGTGTCGCGTTTCTGGCGCACCAGCGTGTTGATGAAGGCCAGCTTCTCGATGACCGATGGCGACAGGACAAAGGGATAGGCGTCGGCCTGTCCAACGGCGCGGTTGAGATTGTTGATCAGGCTCGCCAGGGGCACCCAATTGTCGATGATCCGCGCCATGTCCGGCTCGCGATAGGGGTCGAGTTGCACCGGCGCCATGTCGAGCCCGGCATCGCCGGTGCGGGTGCGCGCGCCAATGCCGAAAGCGGCCGCCATTTCGACGGTGTCGATGATGTGCAGGGTATGCGCGAATGTCTCGGCAAAGTCCTCCCAGGGGTGGGCCGTGGCATAGGCGCTGATATGGGTCTGTGACCAGCCCTGCGGCGCGCCATGGGCGTAGTAGGCGTCCAGTGCCTGGGCGTAGTCCTGACGCTCGTCGCCGAACAGGCTGCGGAAGGCCTCAAGGGCTGGTCCTTCGGCGACTAGCAGATCCCAGAAATGATGGCCGATCTCGTGGCGGAAATGGCCCAGCAGGGTGCGGTAGGGTTCGTTCATGCTGGTGCGCCGATATTCGCGCTCGGCATCGTCGGCTTCGCTCAGGGCAATGGTGATGATGCCATTGTCGTGGCCGGTCATCACCCGCTCGCTGGTCTGGGCATCGTCGGCGAGGAAGCGGAAGGCGAGGCCATGCTGGCTATCCTCGTCACGGGTATGGAGCGGCAGGTCCAGCCGGATCAGGGAATAGAACAGGCGCTTCTTGGCGCGCTCAATGGTCTGCCAGCGGCGCAGATTGGCCGGATTGGCAAGGTCTGGAATGGTTTCGTTGTGCCGGCAGGCGGCGCAATAGATGTCGCCACCCGCCTCGGCCGGGATCAGCCAGTTGCAGGCGCCGTGCGCGGCATTGGCGCAGAACACGAAGGCGTCGTCGGCAATGGCCGGCGAACTCCACAGCCCACCATCCTCGACCAGGGAGACGAGTGCGGAGCGATCGGGCAGATAACCCAGTTGATGGCCACAACGCTCGCAGACCGCGTTCTCAAAATAGACCGTGTTGCCACAATGGGTGCAGGAAAACAGTTTCATCGATCGCCCTCGACTTCGCAGCCATAATGCGCCCGGTCACATGCTTGTTCCACAGCAACTGTATGGGTTGGCGTGCGTTTTATGGGCATGACCTAGGAGGACAAGATGCATAGTGTCGAGCAGGACAAGATTCGCGACCGCGCCTATCAGCTCTGGGACAAGGCTGGCCAACCCGAGGGGCGGGAACAGGAATTCTGGTACGAGGCCGAGCGCGAGCTGGCTGAGGAAGACGAGGTTGATACCTCGGCAGAGGCGTCAAAGCTTGATCTGCCGCCCGTTGTGCCGGGCGGCCTGGGCTAGGTTCGCTCCTCTGGCCTAACCCGTTTGAGCCAGGCATAGTGCCTGCTCAGGCGGGAGGGCCGGATGAGCATAGAATTTCTGATTACCACGCTGATCGTCGTCATTTCGCCAGGCGCAGGGGCAATCTATACCATTGCAACCGGGCTTGGACGGGGCGGCAGGGCCAGCCTCTGGGCGGCCCTGTTCTGCACGTTCGGCATTGTGCCCCATATGCTGGCGGCCATTACCGGGCTGGCCGCGGTGCTCCACACCAGTGCGCTGGCCTTCGATATCATCAAATATCTCGGCGTGGCCTATCTGCTCTATATGGCCTGGTCGACATTGCGCGAATCTGGCGCTCTTTCGGTCGAGGCACGGCAGGAGAAAAAGCGGCTTGGTGCCATGGCCGCAGAAGTCATGCTGATCAATCTGCTCAATCCCAAGCTCTCCATTTTCTTTTTCGCCTTCCTGCCGCAATTCGTGCCGACGGGCACGCCGAATGCGGTCATGCGCATGCTCGAGTTGAGCGGTGTTTTCATGGCCATGACCTTCGTGGTGTTTGCGCTTTATGGCCTGTTTGCCGCTGCCATTCGCGGCCAGGTGATGTCGCGCCCGGCGGTGCTGACCTGGATGCGGCGCAGCTTTGCCGCGGCCTTCGTGATGCTGGGGGCAAAGCTGGCGCTGACCCAGCGGTGAGCGCGACACTGTTCATCATTGCCGGCCTGCCCGGGGTTGGGAAATCAACCCGCGCCGCCGCGCTGGAGGCCCAAACCGGCGCGGTGCGGATGGAGCCGGATGGCTGGATGGACGAGCTAAAGCTCGATCTCTGGGACGAGGAGCGGCGCGCCAGCATCGAGGCCATGCAATGGCGGCTGGGCCGGCGCTTCCTGGTGGCGGGCGTCAGCGTCATCATCGAATGGGGCACCTGGGGGCGCGACGAGCGGATTGGTCTGCTGGAAGACGCGCGGGCCCTTGGCGCGCGGGTCGAGCTGATCTGGCTGAGCGCGCCGGCGGAAGTCATATTGGAGCGCGTTACCCGGCGCGGCCGCGAAAACCCGCCCATCACCATGGCGCAGATCGAGGAATGGATCGGTCTGTTCCAGGCACCTGATGCGGACGAGCTGGCGCGCTATGACTTGGTGCATCGCCACTAGGGCCTGAACAAAGCCACGCAGCATGCGTTGGTCCTTCGTACCCTATGGAGGACCCTATGAGCTATGTGCGTTTTGCCGCGATGATCGCGACTTCAACCGTGGTCATGTACGGGCTGATGTATCTCAATACCTATCAGTCCGATCATGTGTTCTATAGCCAGACCCGGCTCTGGATGGCGCTGTTGATGGGCGCGGTCATGGCCGTGATCATGCTCGCGTTCATGTGGACCATGTACAAGAGGCATGCCGTCAATTTTGCCATCATCGCTGGGGCGATTGCGGTCTTTGCCGGATCTCTGTTTCTGGTGCGCAGCCAAGCGCTGGTAGGCGACACTGATTACATGCGCGCCATGATCCCGCACCACTCCATTGCCGTGCTCACCAGCACCAATGCCAATATTCGTGATGCGCGAGTGCGCGAACTGGCCGACGAAATCATCGCCGCCCAGATACGCGAGATCGACGAGATGAAAGCCCTGATTGCCGATCTCGAAGGCAACCCGCCGTCGCCTGAGGCGCCCGTGCTGGCGCCGCGCCCGGGGGACGGCTCCTAGACACTGCCCACGGTCTTGAGCCGGATGCGCGGATGCACCTCGTTCTGGCTCATCACCACGGTTTGCGGGCGGAAGCGCTCGATGATCGAGCGGACATGAGGGCGGATCGAGGGTGAGGTGATGAGCACCGGCAGTTCGCCCTGCTGGGCAGCGCGCTCATAGGCGGACTGCACGGCGCCGATGAATTGCTGCAGCTTGCTTGGCGCCATGGCCAGATGCCGGTTGTCTGCGTCACCAGCCATGGATTCGGCGAAGTCCCGCTCCCATTGCGGGGAGAGGGTGAGCAGCGGCAGATTGCCGTCAGACCCCAGATTGGCGGCGCAGATCTGCCGGGCGAGGCGGGCGCGGACATGTTCGGTGATGGTGGCGACGGAGCGGCCATTGCCGGCGATTTCGGCCACGGCTTCAAGAATGGTCGAGAGGTCGCGGATCGAGATGCGTTCGGACAGCAGGGCCTGAAGCACGCGTTGCAGGCCGGACACGGTGATCTGGCCGGGCACCAGGTCCTCGACCAGCTTCTGCTGATCCTTGGGCAGGCCCGAGAGCAGGGACTGCACATTGGCGTAGCTCAACAGATCGGAGACATTGGCCTTGAGGATTTCGGTCAGATGGGTCGAAATCACCGTCGAGGGATCGATGATTGACAGGCCGCGCAGTTCGGCCTCGTCGCGCAGTGCCGGTTCGATCCAGGTGGCCGGCAGGCCAAAAGTGGGCTCTGTGGTGTGGTTGCCCGGCAGGTCGATCTGGTTGCCATAGGGGTCCATCACCATGAGCTGGTTGGCATAGACCTCCCCGGCACCGGCTTCGACCTCTTTGATACGCACCTTGTAGTCGTTCGGCTCGAGCTGCATGTTGTCCAGAATGCGCACGGGCGGCATGACGAAGCCCAGTTCAAGCGCAAGCTGGCGACGCAGCGCCTTGATCTGCTCGGTCAGCCGGTCATTGCCATGCTCGTCTTCCTTGACCAGGCTCAACAGGCCATAACCCAGCTCCAGCTTGAGATCGTCGATCTTGAGGCTATCGGTGATCGGCGGTTCGGAGGGCTGCGGCGCGGGGGCGGTTTTGGCCAGTTCCTCGGCCTGTTCCTCTCCCTGGCGCACCGCCTTGGACCTGCCGGCGCGGTAGGCGGCGTAGCCGACGCCACCGGCCAGGGCGAGGAACGGCACCATGGGCATGCCGGGCAGCAGCGCCAGGGCGACCATGACGGCCGAGGACATGCCGAGGGCGCGCGGATAGCCGGTGAACTGCAGCGACAGGGCCTTGTCAGCGGCACCGGTGACACCGGATTTCGACACCAGGATACCGGCGGCGGTCGAGACGATCAGCGCGGGGATCTGGCTGACCAGACCATCGCCGATAGTGAGCAGGGTGTAGTTGTTGGCCGCTTCCTGAAAGCCCAGACCCTGCTGCATGATGCCGATCAGCATGCCGGCGGAAACGTTGATGAAGGTGATGATCAGGCCGGCAATGGCGTCGCCACGCACGAATTTGGAGGCGCCGTCCATATTGCCGAAGAAGGCGCTTTCGCCTTCGAGGTCTGCACGGCGTTTCTTGGCGGTGTCCTCGTCGATCAGGCCGGCGGAAAGATCGGCGTCAATGGCCATCTGCTTGCCGGGCATGGCGTCCAGGCTGAAGCGCGCCGCGACTTCGGCGATACGTCCCGAGCCCTTGGTGATGACGATGAAATTGACGATCACCAGGATGATGAAGACGACGATGCCGATGACGAAATTACCGGCGGTCACGAAGCTGCCGAAAGCCTCGATGACATTGCCCGCGGCGCCGGTGCCATTGTGCCCGTCGGACAGGATAAGCCGCGTGGTAGCCAGGTTGAGCCCGAGCCGCAGCATGGTGGCGATCAGCAAGACAGTTGGAAAAGACGAGAATTCCAGCGGCCTTTGAATGAACAGCGACGTCATCAAGATCATCACCGAAAAGACGATCGAGATGGCCAGCAGCATATCCACCAGGATCGGCGGCATGGGCACGATCAGGATGACGATCAGCGCCATGACGCCAGTGGCGAGCGCGATATCGCCCGAGCGCAGGGTCTCGATTACCTTCGCGATCGAAGGCAATGAAAAGCCTGGTTGTTTGCCGGACGGGACGTCGGTCATTTAATTGTCTGCCTCACGCGGCGCCGCGCTTGTCGCCGGGCTCGGGCACATGCACGCCCTCATCGGCATATTGGTTGAGCTTGTTTCGCAAGGTGCGGATCGAGATGCCCAGAATGTTGGCAGCGTGGGTGCGATTGCCCAGCGTGTGATCGAGTGTGTCCAGGATCAGATCGCGTTCCACATCGGCCACGGTGCGGCCCACCAAAGCGCGGTTCATGGCTTCGGCAGTCTGGGCAAGCTGGGCTGCCGGGGAGGCCGCCTTGGCTGCTTCGCTTAGGCCCATGCCGTCGGGCAGCACGATGGCGTCGGGGCCGATAATGTCGCCCGAGGAGAGCAGGACGGCGCGGTGCAGGGTGTTTTCCAGCTCGCGCACATTGCCGGGCCAGGGCGCCTTGACCAGCGCGTCGCGTGCCTCGGGGGACAGGTTGCGTGGGGGCAGGCCATTGGCCTTGGCATATTTGGCGACGAAGTGCTCGGACAGGGCAATGATATCGCCGGGCCGCTCGCGCAGGGGCGGCAGCTTGAGATTGACGACGTTGAGCCGGAATAGCAGGTCTTCGCGGAAGCTGCCTTCGCGTACGGCTTCGTTCAGATTGCGGTTGGAGGTCGCCAGAATGCGGATATCGACCGGCACGGGCTTGGTACCACCGACGCGGTCGATGATCCGCTCCTGAATGGCGCGCAGCAGCTTGGCCTGCAGGCGCACATCCATTTCCGAGATTTCATCGAGCAGCAAGGTGCCCCCCGAGGCTTCCTCGAATTTGCCGATGCGGCGGGCGATGGCGCCGGTGAAGGCACCCTTTTCATGGCCGAACAGCTCGCTTTCCAGCAGCGCTTCGGGAATGGCCGCGCAATTGACCGAGATGAACGGCTTGCTGGCCCGCTTGGAGCGGCCATGCACATATTTGGCGACGACTTCCTTCCCGGTGCCGCTCTCGCCGGTGATGAGGATGGAGGCTTCCGAGCCGGCGACCTGCTCGGCCATCCGGACCACACGCTCCATGGCTGGATCGCGATAGAGGAAATCCGAGCTTTCACGGGCGACGGCGGCGATCACAGCGGCGATCAGCTCGGCGTCTGGCGGCAGCGGGATGTATTCCTTGGCACCGGCGCGGATGGCGTTGACGGCCGCTGCCGCATTGGTCTCGACGCCGCAGGCGACAACGGGAATGGCGATGCGCTCGGCTTCCAGGCCCGCGATCAGCCCGGCAATATCCATCATCACGTCGACCAGCAGCAGATCTGCGCCCTTGCCGGCGCGCAGCGAAGCCAGCGCGATTTCGATCGAGGGGGCATGGGCCACCTTGGCGCCGCCATCCATGGCCATCTTGGTTGCCGTTGAAAGCTGGCCTTCCAGGGCCCCGATGATGAGCAATCGCATGATCGTGGTCTTCCCTTATTGCGGCTTGATGATTTCGGTCATGGTGACGCCGAGCCGGTCTTCGACCAGCACGATCTCGCCGCGCGCCACCAGACGCTCGTTGATAAAGATCTCGACGGCTTCGCCAACCTGGCGGTCCAGTTCGATCACCGTGCCGGTGTCGAGCTTGAGCAAATTTGAAACCGGCATCTTGGTGCGCCCCAGCACGACCGAGACGCGCACCGGCACGTCGAACACCGCTTCAAGATCGGCGGCAGAGCGCTCGACATGCGCCTCGCCCCGTCCGTTCCGCTCGGGGGCATCCATCTCGTTGAGGTTGAAGCCTTCGGCGGCGGTGATGTCGTTTTCGGGCTCGGTCATTGACCGTTCTCCTTGCTTTGGCTGCTTGCGCGCGCCGCGAGATAGGTTGCGATCTGGTGATCGACCTGGCGGGCGATGTCGGCGATATCGCGCACCAGGCCGCCATCGACCCATTCGAGACGGCCGTCGCCAAGGCGGATTTCGGGGTCACCCATGACAACCAGACGGCCGGTAAAGCCGGAATGGGACATCTGGGCGGTGGCCGTGTCACGGATGGCGTCGGCCAGGTCAGGATGGCAACGTATCACCAGATGAGGCACGCCATTGAGGCTGGGAAGGCATTCGGCAATCAGCGCTTCGAGCTCGGTCAGCGGAAAGCGAGCCAACAAATGCAGCGCCAGTTTGCGGCCAACGCTCAAGGCCAATTCCACGGCCTGCTGGTGATGGTCGGCGCGGGCGGCATCGAGCGCCTTGGCCGATTCCATACTCTGGGTTGCCAGCGTGCCAGCGGCCGCGGCAATGGTCTGGGCGGCCATGGAGGCCGCGTTCTGCTCGCCGGCCTTGAGACCTTCTGCGTAGGCTTCCTCGCGTGCATTGGCGATTAGCTGCGCCACCACGTCCTCGGGAATTGAGGGGACGGGCGCCGGCGCCGGCCGCTTGGCGGTGGAGCGGGGTTCAAGGTCCAGGTCGAAGGTGAAACGCGCGGGTTGGGCCATGGTGTCACGCAATCATCTGATCGTCGGCTTTGGACTTCATGATCAGGATTTCGCCTTTGGCGGCGAGATCCTTGGCGGTGGCGACCATGCGGGTCTGGGCCTCGTCCACATCCTTGAGGCGCACGGGACCCATGCCGGCCATGTCGTCCTGCAAGAGCTTGGCGGCACGGCTCGACATATTGTTGAAGAAGCTGTCCTTGACCGAGTCGTTTGCCCCCTTGAGCGCCAAAGCGAGTTCGCGCTTGTCGAGCTTGGAGAGCAGGGTCTGGATCGCCGACATGTCGAGCTTGGCCAGATCCTCGAAGGTGAACATCAATTGCTTGATGCGCTCTGCATCGTCGCGATTGACCTCTTCGAGATTGGTGATGAAGCGCGCTTCCGTCTGCCGGTCGAAGGCATTGAAGATTTCGGCCATCTGTTCGTGGCTGTCGCGGCGCTTGGTATGGTTCAGGGTCGACATGAACTCGGTGCGCAGGGTCATCTCGATCTTTTCGAGAATTTCCTTTTGTACCGGGTCGAGGCCGAGCATGCGGGTGACCACGTCCATGGCCAGCTCTTCAGGCAGCACGGCGAGCACCTTGGAGGCATGTTCGGTAGCGATCTTGGACAGCACCACGGCGATGGTCTGGGGGTATTCGTTCTTGAGATAGGCGGCCAGCACATCGGCCTGCACATTGGAGAGTTTTTCCCACATGTTGCGGCCGGCCGGGCCGCGAATTTCCTCCATGATGGCGTCGACCTTGTCCTGGGGCAGAAAGCTCAGGAGCAGGCGCTCAGTCGAGTCGGTATTGCCCGAGAGCGAGCCATTGGACGAGATGGTGGTGACGAACTCGATCATCAGGTCATCGAGCATTTCCTGGGTAATCGGTCCCAGCCGCACCATGGCGCGGGAAAGCTGCTTGACCTCGAGTTCGTCGAGCTCGTCAAAAATCGGCTTGCCGTAGTCGGGACCGAGGGCCAGCAGGAGCGCGGCAGCCTTCTCGTCGCCTGTCAATACACGCTGTTCGCCGCCGACCTGAAGCTGGGCGCCCATCGGCGCCGCAGTGTCTGCGGCAGCTTTTTCGTCGTTGGATTGAGATACCAGGGCCATTGCTACTATGCCGCGTTGCCCAGCCAGTCACGCACGATCAGCGCGGCCTGTCTGGGGTTTTCTTCAACCAGGGACCCGACGGTCCGAAGTGTCTGGAGCTGGGTTTCGCCCATGGATTTGGCGTTGGTCACCCATGCAGGCGTCTTGTCGCGCGGGGTCTCTTCGATTTCGGGCGTCACCTGTCCATTGGCGCCCAGGACGCCGTGATGGCTGACTTCGGCGGCCTCGGGGAGAGCCAGGGGCTGGGTTTCGGGGGTCAGGGCCTTCTTGAGCAGCGGGCGCATGACGAAGAACACCAGGGCCAGGGCGATCAGCAGGGTCACGGCCATCTCGGCGCCGTTCATCAGGTCGTCGCGGGTGAAGTCGAGCAGGCCTGCATCGGCCTCGGTGCCCAGCGGCGCCAGTTCGGGGCGCTCGGCGAACTGCATGTTGACCACTTCGACACTGTCGCCGCGCTCGGCTGAAAAACCGACGGCGGAGCGCACCAGTGTCAGGATCTGGGCGATTTCGTCGGCGGAACGCGGGGTGTAGGTCATGTTGCCTGCGCCGTCATCGGCATAGGTGCCGTCGACCACCACGGCCACAGACAGACGCTTGACGGCCCCGGCCTCGGTCACATCGGTCTGGGTGGTCTTGGAAATTTCGTAGTTGATGACCTCCTCGGTCGAGGTGCCCTGCTCGGTCACGCCGCCGGCACCATTGTTCTGGTCTGCGCCGGGCAGTTCGTTGGCCACCGTCACCTGGCCATTATTGCCGCCAGCCAGGTTTTCGCTTTCCCGCGTCTGGGTCGAGCGCACCACCTGGCTTTCAGGATCAAACAATTCCTGGGTGGTGGTGGAGCGGTTGAAGTCGAGCTCCGCGGCGACTTCAACCCGCGCCCGGCCGGCCCCGACCACATTGGCCAGCATGTCCTCGACGCGGGTCCGCATCCGGTTTTCGAAGCCCAGGGTGCGCTCGTCATTCTGCGCGGTCATGACGCCGGCAACGTCCTCGCCGGTGCCTGAGGCCAGCAGGGTACCTTGTTCGTCGACGATGGAAACGCGGCTCGGCGTCAACCCTTCGATGGCCGAGGCCACCAGATGCTGGATGGCGCGGATTTCTCCGGTGGACAATTCGCCACGGGTGGTCAGGACGATGGAGGCGGAGGGGTCCTGGCGTTCGCGGCGGAACAATTCGCGCTCGGGCAGCACCAGATGCACGCGGGCGCCGGTGATTCGGTTGAGCGAGCCAATGGTGCGGGCCAGCTCGCCTTCGAGCGCCCGGACATTGTTGATGTTCTGTACGAAGCTGGTGGCACCCAGGGTCGATTGCTGGTCG
Source organism: Devosia indica (assembly GCF_003056405.1). Classification (GTDB taxonomy): domain Bacteria; phylum Pseudomonadota; class Alphaproteobacteria; order Rhizobiales; family Devosiaceae; genus Devosia; species Devosia indica. The sequence continues at coordinate 86,175 of NZ_PYVZ01000005.1, read as the reverse complement.
AAGATCTCGTAGCCGACCTGGCCGCGGGTCGGCAGACCCTCGCCGGCTAGTGTCATGCGCATGGTGGTGATCTGGTCACGCGGCACCAGGATGGTGTCGCCTTCGCCCCGCAGTTCGTAGGGAATGTTAAGGGTTTGCAGCTCTGTGACGATGGCCGAGGAATCTTCCAGGCTCAGTCCCGAATAGAGCGGCGCCAGGTTCGGCGTCTGCGCCCGCATGATCAGGAAGCCGAAGAAGCCGAGCATCAACACGGCGACCAGAGCCATGGCGGCAATGCGCGGCAGGCCGATGCGGTTGATGAGTTGTGTTAGACTTTCCACGCGGCAGACCCGGTCCGTTTTTAAACGGTCGAGGTGCCCCCATGACCGATGGGCAAAAATTACCTAGTGGATGGTAAACAATGTATTAACTGGCTGTTGCAACTTGCGATTTTAGGCAAGAACTGCCGGGTCGGGTTAACAAGAGGTGAATGGACATGATGCGGATTCTGGGGCGGGTGACGTCCATCAACGTGCGGAAGGCCACCTGGGCGGCGGGCGAACTGGGCCTTGCCTACGAGCATGAAGACTGGGGCATGCCCAATCGCGATCCCAAGGTGCCCGAATTCATGGCACTCAACCCCAATGCGCAGGTGCCGGTGCTGGTCGAGGACGATTTCGTGCTCTGGGAGAGCGTGGCGATCATGCTCTATCTCAACCGCAAGGCAGGGGGCTCGCTGCTGCCCGAGGAGCCACGGCGGCAGGGGCTCGTCATGCAGTGGGTGCTTTGGCAGAATAACGAGATGGGCTCCAACTGGGCCTATCCGCTGATGTCGATCATTCGCAAGGCGCCCGGCTTTGATGACAGCCAGAAGGTGGCGGACAATATTGCGGCCTGGACGGGCAAGATGAACATCATCGAAGCCCATCTGGCCAAGAGCGGCGATTTCGTGGTGGGCAATGACTTCTCGCTGGCCGACATAGCGATCACGCTAGGGCTGCACCGCTGGTTCGCCATTCCCTTTGATCATCCACCCATGCCGGCCTGCGAAGCCTACTACAATCGCATGAAGGCCCGCCCGGCGGCGGCCGAGTGGCTGACGCACGCCACGCCCTGACGAAAAAAAGAAACCCGCCGGACGTGTCCGGCGGGTTTGTGATTGGCAGCCTGAAAGCGGCCAGAGGAGGCGTCAGCCTTCCCTGTAGTGCTGAATCCAGGTTGTCCTGAGACCGGCAAGGCCATGCTTGTCGATGGCGGCCTGCCAGTTGAGGAATTCATCGACGCTGAGCGTATAACGCTCACACGCCTCTTCGAGGCTGAGCAGGCCACCGCGAACGGCGGCGACAACTTCTGCCTTGCGGCGGATTACCCACCGTCTCGTATTGGCTGGAGGAAGATCCGCAATTGTCAGCGGGCTGCCGTCGGGGCCAATAACGTACTTCACGCGAGGACGCATCTGTACGGTCATTTTACTCTCTACTCAAACCTGACCATATGAGCCTGAGAGTAGGGCAGTGAGCTTAAGATACCCCTAAGGGGAAACTTACAACAGGTTAAGAAACGCCAGCGGTTTCAATCAATTGATTGCAGCATAACGGAAAAGGGCGGCCGCACGGACCGCCCCGAAATCGTGGTGAAAAGCAAGCCACGGTCAGGTTTCGGTCTCTGTGTCGGAGTCCTCGTCCCCTTCACCGTCCTCGGCTGGCGTCTCGCTGACCAGTTGAATATCGGTGACGTCAGACAGGGCGACCTTGTTCTTGCCTACGGTCAGCATTGGTTCGGAGCCGGAGAAGTCCACGCCGGTGACAATGCCAACCGAGGAAGTGGACACCTTGACTTCATTGCCGGCCAGATTGGTGCCCTTGATTTCGATGGTGTAAATGCCATCGGGTTTGGTGTTGCCGTCCGAGCCCACGCCATCCCAGAGGAAGGCGCCAGGACCGGAGTTGAGCGAACCGGTTTCGGTATAGACCACATTGCCGGCCGCATCCTTGATGCTCACCGTGGCATTGGCGACATTGGCTTCGGCATTGTAGGCCCAATAGGCGCCGCCATCGACCAGCTCGGCGGTCTCTCCTGAGGCCGAAACCTGCTTGCCGATATAGGAGACGGCATCGGCGCGGTAGCTGGTCTGGGTGTTGAGCAGCAGTGCCTCAAGAAACTCGTTGGTCTGGAGCTGCTGTTCGACACCAGAAAATTGCACCAATTGTGCGGTGAACTGATTGGTATCGAGTGGATCGAGCGGATTCTGGTTCTTGAGCTGGGTCGTCAGGATCGACAGGAAGGTGTCGAAATTACCGGCAATCGTTGAACGGGAGGATGACACCGCGCCGTTGGACGAGCTGGGAGATACGCTATCGACTGCCATGGACCTTTACTCCTTACACCGTGATGTTGACGCCGCTGGCCGTCAGGGCGCCGCGATACAGATTGACCAGGGGGGGCGGTTCTTGATCCGCCTCGGCAGCCAGGCCATTGTCATCGCTTGTCCCGAACGAGCCGTTGCCGTCCTTGCCATCCCCCATCTGGCCCTGCTGGCCGGCGAAGGGGTTCTGCTTGAGCGAAAATTCAAGATTGGTCTTGGCGCCATCAAGCCCAGCCTGCTGCAATGCGCGTTCCAGGCCGCGCTGGTCGCGCTGCATCAGGTCCAGGGTTTCGGACTTTTCCACCACCAGACGAGCATTGACCTGGCCTGATTCATTGATGTCGAGGCGGACATCGATGCGGCCCAGTTCGGGCGGGTCGAGGCGGATCTGAAACCGGGTATTGCCGTCCTGAACCTGGCGCGCCAGTTCAAAGGCAATCTGGGGCAGGTTGAGCTGTTGCTGGCTGGTCTGGTAGCCCGCCTGGATGATGCGCGGATTGGCTGCGGCATCGACGCGGGAGGCGCTTACTGCCTGTGCATTGGCGTCAGCGGAAGGCGCCGGCGTGTTCGAAGCATCGACCGGTGCGGTGGCCATCGCATTGCCAGTGCGGGCATCGCGACTGGCGGGCTCTACGCGCTCCCGGCCGCGATCGGCGGCGGACTGACCATTGTTTTCGCGCTGCTGGCCCGATGTGTCGGATTCTTCAGCCGGGGTTGTGGTCGTAGCCGGGCTGGACATGTCCAATGTGTCCGGCGCGTCGGCAGTCTTGCCGGACAGCACCGGCTCACTGATCTTGAGCGTTGGCGTGGCCAGCACTGGCTCTTCGGGCACACTGGCAGCCTGCTGGGTCATTCCGGCGGCAAAGCGGCCAAGCGCGGCCTCAATGTCGGCATCGAGCGGCTGCCCCGGCGTCATGCCCAGGGCGGTCAGCTTCTCGGCCGGCACATCGCCGTCTGCCAGGGCTGCCAGCAGGGCACCGAGCCTATCGCCCAGAGCCTTGAGCTGCGCGCTGGCCTCAGAGGCCGCGTGGACCTTTTCGGCATCGGTTGCCGGCTGTGCTGTCGAGAGTGACTGGGCAATCGGCGCCAGCAATTGGGTCAGCGCGCCGGCCAGGCCCGTGTCAGCCTCGCCAGTGGTTTCGAGCAGAGCGGCAAAGTCTTCGGGAACGGGCAACGCCTCGATATCAAGGCCCAAGGCTTCGGCCAGGTCGGCAAGCGCGGTTTCAACCTTTTCAAGCAGCTCCGGGTCGAGCGCTTCGCCCTGATCCAGGCTGGTCTTGAGCGCACTCAGCGCCTCGACAAAGTCCACCATGGGCGTTGAGTTGACGGGAATTGCCGTTTGGCTGGGCTGATCTATGGCGGCGGCCAGGGCCTCGGGATCGGCTTCATCGTCCGATGGGGCCTCACCCGAATTGGCCGCCAGACCCAGGCGGAACAGTTCGGCCAGATCGAACGCTGAATTGGGCTGGCCGGAATTGGCTCCGGGCACGGGCGCCGGCATGGTTGCGCTGGTGTCCACCCCGGCATTGTCCAGCAGAGCGGCAAACAGCCCCAGCAGACCGGTGGGCGGGCTGGTTGCGTCCTGCGCAGCAGCGGACTGGCCGGCGAACGCCTTGCCGATTGCACCGGAGGCGCTGGTGCCGCTGATTATCGTCAGATGTGATGCCAACTTGGGGCGCCCTTGAACAAAACACTCATCCGGACAGTGCAATGCAAAAGGCTTGCCAGATTGGGTGCGGGGTAATTCGCTCTTGTTTTCAGTTGTTTAAGCGTTCGTGATGGCCTGGAGTCCAGTGCGGACCGGGTCGAGCTTGCCGGGCAGGCGGCAAAAGCTGCCGGGTGCGGCAATGGACAGACCCGCCATCTCGGAGTATGGAACCGCTCACAGTTTCCGCTGGCCCTTGACCCCAACCGGATACGAGAAGAGATGTTGAACTCGCTTGATATTGCCAAGCGCCCAGAGGACACGCGCGTCGTCGTCGCCATGTCCGGGGGCGTGGATTCCTCCGTTGTTGCCGGACTGCTCGCCCGCGAGGGCTATGAAGTGGTGGGCGTAACCCTGCAGCTTTACGATCATGGCGAAGCCATTCATCGCAAGGGCGCTTGCTGCGCCGGGCAGGACATTCACGATGCGCGCCGCGTCGCGGCCAAGCTGGGCATTCCCCACTATGTGCTCGACTATGAAGAGCGCTTCAAAAACGCGGTCATCGAGCCCTTTGCCAATGCCTACCAGCAGGGCGAAACGCCCGTGCCCTGCATTGCCTGCAACCAGTCGGTCAAGTTCGTCGATCTGATGACGGTGGCGCAGGATCTGGGTGCCGATGTGCTGGCCACAGGCCATTATGTGCAGACGCGGCTGGGTGAGGATGGCAGGCGGCACCTGTTCCGGCCCCGTGACAATGATCGGGACCAGTCCTATTTCCTGTTTGCCACAACCCAGGACCAGCTCGATTTCCTGCGCTTTCCGCTGGGCGGCATGAGCAAGGCGGACGTGCGCGAGCATGCGCGCGAAATGGGTCTGGAAATCGCTGAGAAGCACGACAGCCAGGACATCTGCTTTGTGCCGCAGGGCAAATATGCCGACATCATTGCCAAAATGCACCCCGAGGCCCTCGCCAAGGGCGAGATTGTCCATATGGATGGCCGGGTGCTGGGCGAGCATGAGGGCATCGTTCATTACACGATCGGGCAGCGCAAGGGCCTGGGCATTGCCGCCGGCGAACCGCTCTATGTGGTCAAGCTCGACCATCGCAGCGGCCGGGTGATCGTCGGTCCGCGCGAGGCGCTCAAGACCCACACGGTCCGGCTGCGTGATGTGAACTGGCTCGGCAGCCTGCCACTGGCAGAGGTCAGCGCGGGCAATGGGGCGCCGGTCGAGGTCAAGGTACGCTCGACCCGTGGTCCGCAGCCGGCTGTTATCCAAATGCGGAATGGCGAAGTCTATGTGACGCTGGTGAGCGGCGAATACGGCATTTCGCCGGGCCAGGCCTGTGTGTTCTACGCCGATGACAGCGAGATGAGCCAAGTGCTGGGTGGCGGCTTCATTGCCGAGGCCGTACCGCAGGCGCTGGTGGCCTGATGTCCCCTCCCCGAGGGGGAGAGGCATAGGTGCAATCCGCCCTCTACTCCCCGCTCAACTGCTCCGCGGTCGGTTCCTTGGCCGCATTGGAGGCGTCTCTGAGCGCCTGGTAGGAGTTCGGGCCGCCCAGAAACATGCCGATGGAAATCAGCAGTACCAGCGCGCCCATCAGGAGGATCATGATCCGGATTGGATTGAGCCCGAAGGGCCCGGTTTTCGGTTCGTCCGACATGGCTCTGAGCCTTCCAGAAAAGATTCGATAGCACCAAGGCAACGGGCCAGGCCGCTCGCCCTGCGCACCAGAATAGCCCGGAGCGGCGGCAAGTGCATGCAGAAGCGATGGGACTGACCGCCGCACCCCCTCCCGAGAATTCGGAGGCGCCAAGACCGGCGCTTCTTGCGCTGGCCGGGTCGAATTGGGTGTTATGTCGGCGGACGCATCGGGTGCGTGGGCGGGCTTGAACCTTTTGCCCGGGTCGCGCTGTGCGCTTCCCCCTCTCCTTGCATCGGAGAGTGGGAAGCTGCTGCTCGCATCAGTCCAGCGGTTTCAGACCAGCTTCGATCTGGGCGCGCCGGTCTTCGAGGAAGGGTGGCAGGCTCAGGGTTTCGCCCAGGCTTTCCATCGGCTCGTCGGTGGCAAAGCCGGGAACGTCGGTGGCCAGTTCGAACAGAATGCCGTTGGGCTCACGGAAATAGAGCGAGGTGAAGTAGAAGCGTTCAACCTCACCAGAGGAACGAATGCCGAAGCTGTTCACCCGCTCGATCCACTCGCGCAGCGTGTCCTGATTGGGCGTGCGGAAGGCGACATGATGCACGCCACCGGCGCCCGGACGGGCCTGGGGCAGGCTGGGATCGACCGAAACATGCAGTTCGGCAGCCGGTCCCCCCGGACCCATTTCATAGACGAAGACCTCGGCATTGCGTTCGCGCGCCGGGTAATTGCGGACCTGGCGCATGTTCATCACGCGGGTCAGCATGGCGTCGGTCGGCTCGAGCTTGGGCACTGAGAGCGTGATCGGCCCGAGGCCGATGATCTGCTTGTCAGCGGGAACCGGCGACTTGGCCCAGGGCACGACCTTGTTCTTGTCGTCAACCACAAGGCGGAAGCGCTGGCCTTCGAAATCCTCGAAATCGAGCGAGAGATGGCCAAAGCGCTCCTTGATGCCGCTGGCGCTGACATTGTTCTCCTGCAGGTGGTCCTTCCACCATTGCAGGGTTTCGGCACTGTCGACACGCAGGCCAGTGCGGCCCACGGTGTGGTTGCCGCGCGTCTCGCGCAATGTGTTGAAATCGAAGAAGGTCAGGTCGGCACCGGGCGAGGCCACGCCATCGCCATAAAACAGGTGATAGGCCGAGGTGTCGTCCTGGTTCACCGTCTTCTTGATCAGGCGCATGCCCAGGGTCTGGGTGTAGAATTTCAGGTTCTTCGGTGCATCGGCCGTTACTGCGGTCAGGTGATGGATGCCGCCAAGCTCGAGAGTCATGTCCAATTCTCCTCATGGGCGCCGATGGGCGCTGGTGTTGTGTGCAATGTAGGGCCTGAATTCACAGGCGAAAAGCAATCCAATCGCAACGCACTGATGCCGATTTTCGAACAAATCGGTGGTCAATGACAGTGTCACACAGTTTTCGCACACAGGCTGAAGGCACCGCTTGACAGGATGAGCCGGCAAACCTTAGTAAGGCGCGCGTCGGCCAACCACCGACGGCCTGTTTGGGGCGGAGTAGCTCAGTTGGTTAGAGCAGAGGAATCATAATCCTTGTGTCGGGGGTTCAAATCCCTCCTCCGCTACCAAAATTCTTATTATATTTCATATAGTTAGTTTTCGCAAGCAGCTTCTCTTGGTGGCCGATTGCGACCCCGCTGCTGCGGTCAGTCTGAAATTGACCCAAAGCGGACAGACTCATCTGTCAGTTTGGATTGGCCGCGCCAACTTCTTTAAGACCCTCGTCAGCACGGCCGAAACAATAGCAGCTGGCACAGTAAGCGCCGCGAATATCCAAGTGGCACTCATCGCGTCTTCACAGTCAAAGAAATCCGGACAGATTTCGCCAACGCGGATGAAGAGGGATGCCGTCAAGAACCCAAGCACACTGGCAAGTGCGATGGACAGGATTAGTAGCACCAGCACTACGCCAAAAAGGGTACGTCTCACTACTACAGACCCGCCTACTTCCGTTTGGCGTCAATTCTGCCTGAAAGCCGCCAGTCCGCAACCCACCCCATTCGCGACATTAGGCGTCCAAGGGACCCTTGTCACTTAGGCCGAGAGCCTGAGAAATGTGAAGCGAACATCCTGGGGGGATTGCCGGCAACGGACCTCCGCTACCAAAATCCCCTCATCTAAAAAGAAATCAGAAGACCGCGATGGCCAGCATTTGTCGGGCGCCGTCGGTGACTTTTCTCGTCATGTGCCGCCGGATTGGGATGCTTTGAGGCGAGTTCGGGTTTCGGTCGCAAGACTTTATTTGCCGTACCGGGCAACGACCTGTTGAGGCGGGCAATGTTTTATTCCAGGCCTGCGCCACAGAAGGAGTACGACATTGTCTAGCGGACATCATTTTCAAAGTCGTGTGCTCTGCACCCTGGAACAGATTGAGCAGACCGCCCAGGCGTGGTCCGAACTGGAGACGGCTTGCGGCGATCCCCTCTCATACTTCCAGAGTTATGATTGGTGCCGCAATTGGGTGGCGCGGTTCTGCAAGGATGGTGGCCGCACGCCTTATGTCGTCACTGTCTGGCAAGGCGAGACGCTGGTGGCACTGTGGCCGCGGATGATCGTTGAAAGTCTTGGCCTCAAACGCCTGGAGACGCTGGGCGTGCCGCACACGCAATATTGTGGCCTGCTGATCCACCCGGCATTGCGCAACGATCCGGACGTGGCGCAATGCCTTAATGCCGCCATGCAGAGCTCGGGTTGCGATGTCCTGCTCTCCCGTGCGGTTCTCAGTGGCAGTACGCTGGATCTGGTGGTCGGCGAGGGGCATGAGTCAGCGGCCAATGTGGCTTCGATGCTCGACCTGTCCCGCTTCTCTTGCGTGCAGGACTATACCGACCAGCTTGGCAAGCGGCAGAAGCGCAACCGCAACAGGCGGCGCAATCATCTGGCGCGGCTGGGGGAGCTGCAGTTTGAAGTCCTGTGGCCTGATGACGAGCAGTTCGCGCCGCTGGTGGAACACTGCGTGGCAATGAAGCGCCTTTGGCTCAAGGAAACCGGCAAGTTCAGTACCGGCTTTTCAATGAGCGGCGTCGAAGCGTTCCTGCAGTCGCTGGACGGCGATGCCTCGAAGCCCGCCGGGGCCTGCCTTTCGGTGCTTCGGGCTGGCGGTCGCGTGGTTGCGATGGAACTGGGCTTCATCCGGCGGGGCCATTACTACGCTTATCTGGGCGGATTTGACTGGAGCTTGCGCCATTTGTCACCGGGAAAGGTGCAAATGGAATACACCGTGGCATGGCTGATCGAGCATCACGTCCAGCGCTACGACCTGCTCATTAATCCGGCAGACTACAAGGCGAGCTGGACGAACACGGAAATTCTGATCGCCCAGCAGGTCGAAGCCCTGAGCTGGCGGGGGCGGCTCTATGCGACGGCCTGGTTGCAGAATTTCCGCCCCATGCTCAAGCGGGTTCATGCGCGCCTGCCCGCCACGTTCGAGCGCATTCGCGCCTGGCTGCAGCCTGCCGCCTGTCTGCTGCTCTATGTCTAGGGGGCACAGCAGCGCAATCGATGCGGCCATTGCGCTGCTCATCCGCGTTCTGGGGGCCGGCCTGGTGTTCGGGCTGCAGGTGCTGCTGGCGCGACTGCTGCCGGGCGAAGGATATGGTGGCTATGTCACAGTCTGGACCTGGATGCTTTCGCTGGGCAGCTTCGCCGCGATGGGTTTTGCAGAATCCTCCGTCCGGTTTCTGCCGCGCTATACACAGCGCCACCGCCTGCAGGCGCTGTTCGGATACTGGCAGTTCGGCCTGGCCGTCGTGCTCATTGTCGGGGCGGCGATTATTGCCATCGCGCTTGGCATCTGGCTGGGGGCGGGCCTTGACGGGCCCTTGCTGACCATCGTCCTTGTCGCCTTTGGCCTGCCTGTTCTTGGCCTTGAATATTACCTGGAAGGCATCGCGCGCAGCATGGGCTGGTTCCGCCTTGCTGCCGTGCCGGTTTACATCCTGCGGCCGATCCTGATCGGAGGAAGCTGCCTTGGGCTGTCATCGGCGGGCGTGACCCTGACGCTGCCAATTGTCGGCGGCGTGCTGATCGGGTGCATGGGCATGATTGCCCTGTTGCTGCTCGGCCTTGTGACCCGGCGCCTCAACAGGCTGGCCGGAGGGGCGCGGGGCGCTTCGAACAAGCAACGCCACCTTTGGTTGCGGGCATCGCTGCCGCTCCTCTTGCTGTCGGGGCTCGAGGACCTCACCAGCTATTCCGACATCCTGGTGCTGAGCCTCCTGTCTGAGCCGGAAGTGGTCGGCCTCTACTTTGCGGCGGCGCGAACGCTGGCTCTGGCTGGCTTTGTTGCCTACGCCATGACACTGGTTTCGGGCCACCGTTTCGCCATGGATCTGGCATCGTCCAACCGCACCGAGTTGCAATCGAGCATATTGGAGGCGACCCGCTTGACCTTCTGGGCCACGCTGGCTGCCGTTGGCGTGACCCTTCTTGCGGCACCGTGGCTGCTCGCCGCGTTCGGCAGTGACTATCTGGCGGGCCAGCCCGTCATGGTCGTGCTGGGCCTGGGCATGGTCGCAAGGGCCATGTCAGGTCAGTCCGCCGAAGCGCTGGTGGTGCTCGGACGGCAGCGCGAGGGCCTGCTTGTCGCGCTGGGCGTGGTTGCAGTCACCGTGGTGGGGGCGTTGGCTCTGGTGCCCGCGCTGGGCGCCCTTGGCGCTGCTATCGCCAGCGCCATTGCCATGGCATGCCGGACCGTGGCCCTGGCCGTCCTGTTGTGGCAGCGGGAAGGGCTGAAGGTCCTGTCATTGGGCGCCCCTGTCTTTCTCAGGCACCGCGCATCGTGAGCAAAAGGCGGGGTGGTCGATCGTAGGCCGTCTCAAGGGGGGGGCAGGGCGACGGGCCTTGGCTGGTCAACCTGTCAGAGCATGAACGCTGCCAGATCCTCGCCCGCTTCGGTGTCGTCCAGGGATGCTGACTCGGCATTGGCCGCGCCGGCGGCGGCAAACAGCCTGTCATGAATCTGGCGCTCGGCCTCCATGGTGTAGCTCTTGCGCAGGTTCGCAAGGATGGCCGACAGTTCAGGGGTGAGATGTGCAGGCGGTGCCTGGGTGCTGAGTGCGGCGGTGGCGATGGCGATATCGTCGAGGGTTTCGGCCATGGCCGATTGACCCGACAGTCCATCCGCGGCCGCTTCGAGCAGCTTGATCACCTTGGGGCCGTCGCTGTTGAGGCGTTTCAAAGCATCGGCGAGGCCGCGATCGAGCCTGGAGAGAATGTCGAGCGCCAGATTGGCCTGGTCTTCGAGTTCTCCGATCTGGCCGCTGCCCTGATCCGAGGCGGCACCGAAGGAGCCGGCCAGCGTCGAGGATTCACCGAGCCGCGCCATGGCCGCCTCGGCGGCAATGACGGTTTCGCTGGTCAGTTCGCGCAACTGGGTGGCGATGACGGTCAGCGAGGCGCCGCGCGGTCCGAGCTGGGCACAGCGTACGGCGGCATTGAGGCTGACCAGGCGCATATTGGCCTCGATCTCCTGCACCGCTGCGACATGTTCAAGCAGCGTCTTGACCGTTTCCTGCACGGCATGGGCGACGATTTCCAGCTTGGCGCGTTCGGCCTCGAAATCGGCCAGAATGGTCACGGCGGTGCGCAATTGGGCGCTGAGGCTGGCGACGGCGGAGCTGGTGCCACGCTCATCACCATGAAAATCGCGGCTGCGGGCCATGATGGTGCCGGCATCGGCAGCCAGCGCCGAGAGGTCGGCTTCGGCCTGTTCGACCTCCTGGGCAAAACTCTCGGCGGTGCCGGCAATCTGCTGGTGCTGCAGGGCGGCCAGGGCCGACAGGGCCGTATCATGCTGTTCGCCGGGCAGTGTCTGGTCGAAGGCTGTATGCCCCTCAATGAGGTCAGCCATGCTGGTCAGGGCGAGTTCGGCATGCTCGATCCGCTGCCGCGTGGCGTCGCCCACCTGCAGAGACATCACGGCGCTGCCGATACGGCCCACGATCTGACGCGAAACGCGGCCGGTTTCGGTGCTGCTCTCGAGTGCCACGGCCCGCTGCTGGTCAAGCGCGGCCAGGGTCGAGCTCAGGCTGGTGCCCAGATGATTGAGCGTGTCGGCATGGGCCGCTTCGAAGCGGGCGCGCTGGCTGGTGGCGCGATCCACTTCGGCGGTGAGCTGGCGATAAACCTGGGCAAAGTCCTGAATGGTGCGACTGGCGGAATCGGAGAGCGTGGCGATGTCGGTGGTAAACACCTCGAAATCATCGCTGTCCCCGACAATGCCGGCGGCGGTAACGCGCGCATTGACCGAGACAATGCCCATCATCTTGACGGCGCGCTTGAGGTCGGAGATCGGCGAATTGGCGGCGGCAACCACCTCCGCCAGGCGCGCGAGATCGGACTTTTCCTGCGCAAAGGTGGTGGCAAGCTGCCCGGCGCGAGTGGCCACGGCGCGCAAATGACCGCTGGCTTCCTCGACCTCTTCTCCGCCCAGGGTCTGGGGCAGGGCCTCGAACAGTTTGGAAAGCGTGTTGAGCAGGGCCGCGCCGTCCGTGAGGCGGCCGCCAACGGCAACGAAAGCCGCTTCAATGTCCTGGCGCGGGCGGGCCAGATCGTCGGCGAGGCGGCGCATGGCGCGGGGGTCGGCAGAAGGGATCACGTCTTTGCTCCGGAAGTGGCGGCGCGGGCATGCGCAACGATTTCGCCGGCCATTTTGGACAAGGGTAGGGTGCGGCCAGCGCCACCGCGGGCAATGGCTTCCTTGGGCATGCCAAAGACCACGCAACTGGCTTCGTCCTGGGCAATGGTAGGGCTGCCCATCTGGCGCATTTCGAGCAGGCCTCGTGCTCCATCATCGCCCATGCCGGTCAGGATGATGCCCATGGCATTGCGCCCGGCCGCCTGGGCGGTCGAGCGAAACAGCACATCGACCGATGGGCGGTGGCGCGAAATATGCGGCCCTTCCTTGATCGAAACGGTATAGCGCGCGCCATTGCGGACCAGCAGCATGTGCAGATTGCCAGGGGCGATGAGCACCTGGCCGGGCTGGACCAGATCGCCGTCCTCGGCTTCCTTGACCCGCACGGCACAGCTTGCGTCGAGCCGGCGGGCAAAGGCGGTGGTGAATTTTTCCGGCATGTGCTGGACAATCAGTATGGGCGGGGCGTCGGCGGGCAGGGCTTCGAGCACTTCGCGCAAGGCTTCGGTGCCGCCGGTCGAAGCGCCGATGGCCACAATTGGTTCAGTGACGGGCAGGCGCGCGATCAGGCTCTCTCGCCGCGCATCGGAAATGGGTGGGATGATGGCGTCGGCGGTCAGCTTGGCCTCGACCTTGACGTCAGGCGCGGGCGCGCGCAGTTCAGGGCTGGCCTTGGCAAGGCCCCGCATCTTGGCATGAGCCGCGGCCTTGGCGGCATCGCAGATGCGCATGCGCGATTCTTGCAGGAACTGGGCTGTGTCCACGCGCGGCTTGGCCACCACATCGACGGCGCCGGCCTCGAGGGCCTGCATGAAGGTGTCCGAGCCGTCCTGGGCCAGGCTCGAGCAGATCACCACGGGGATGGGGCGCTGCGACATGATCTTGCGCAGGAAGGTGATCCCGTCCATGCGCGGCAATTCGATGTCGAGAAACATCACATCGGGCACTTCCTGGCGGATGCGTTCCACGGCCACATAGGGGTCGGCCGCCGTGGCCATGACCTCAAGGTCGGGGTCGGCCGAAATGATATCGGAAAGCGTGGTGCGCACCGAGGCGCTGTCATCAACGATCAGAACGCGGATTTTCTCATTCATCGCTTCGTCTCGCCTCAGGTCTTCTGGAACACGGCAGGCGCAACCTGCCGCATGGTGATCGATGTGCCGATCATGGACTCCGAATGACCAAGAAGAAGATAACCGCCGGGGCGCAAATGTCCGATCAGCCGCGAAATGACCTTCGCCTGGTCGGTCTTTTCGAAATAGATCAGCACATTGCGCAGCAGGATGATGTCGACGTCCCGATCATAGGGGTAGCTCTCCTGCATCAGGTTGAGCTGGTCGAAGCGTACCAGCCGGCGCAATTCGGGGACGATGCGCACTTCGGGACGGGCGCCGGGGCGCCGCGCCTGCATCAGATAGCGCGCCTGCATGCCGGGCGGGACCGGCATGACCTGTTCGGCCGGATAGATGGCGCGGCGCCCGGTTTCGAGCACATCGGTGGAGATATCGGTACCCAGCACGGCAAAGCGGAAGTCACGGCGCTGGGACACCATGTCTGCCAGCACCATGGCCGTGGTATAGGCTTCCGCGCCGGTCGAGCTGGCCGCGCTCCAGACCTTGAGCAGGGGCAGGCGGTCGCGGCGCTGCGCGATCAGCTCGGCCACCAGCTTCTTCTGCATCAGTTCAAAATGTTCGGGTTCGCGGAAGAAGTCGGTCTTGTTGGTGGTGACCGCGTTGATCAGATAGGTGATTTCGGTCTCCAGCCCGTCGCGCCGGAACAGATAGTCGCCATAATCCGAAAAACTGGTCAGGCCGAGTGCGCGCAGGCGGCGGCGCAGGCGCCCCTCCACCATCAGGCGCTTGCCGGGGGGCAGCTTGATACCCACCTGCTGGCCGATCAGGTTTGAAATCTTGCTGAAATCGGCGTCGGACAGGTGATCGTCGTCGTCCAGGCGGTGTGCAAGGGCAGCCAAGTGCGGTACTCCGAAAAGGCGGGTCAAGGCCGGCAGGCAAGCCGGCCTTGTAGGGTCAAGCTGCGCGGTTGGCCGGCAGCGGGATGCTGCCCAGCATGCGGTCGAGGTCGAGCACGGTGACGAATTCGCCATTGCGCCGGCCGATGCCCTGGATAACCTGGTCGCCCCAGCCGGACGAAACCGGCGGCGGCGGGTCGAGCGCTTCATGATCGAGTACGGTGACCTCGAAGACCCGGTCGGCCCTGAGGCCGATAGTCAGCAGCCCGTCCGCGCCGTTGATGGTGAGGACCACAATGCGGGTGTTCTCGGTGTCGGCGGCCGGTTCCATGCCCAGGGTCAGGCGCAGATCCAGCACCGGCACTCCTTCTCCGCGCACATCGATCATGCCGAGCAGGTTATCCGGTGCCCGTGGCAGGCGCGCGACGGGGCGCATGTCGAGAATTTCCTGAACCTTGGTCACGGGAGCGGCGAACAGTTCGTCGGCGACACCCAGGGTCACATATTGCAATTGTTCAGCCATGGCGTTTTCCTATGCCGCCTTTTAGCGGGTCTGGTGATTGGCGGCCTGAACCGGCCGCCATTCTGGCGGCCGGTTGTCATGTGCGTGTCAGCTCAGGCGGCGCCGCGACGGGTGAAGTCACCGTCGAGATCGTCACCGGCATCGCCCATATCGAGGTCGAAGCCGCCGCCGCTGCTCTTGGCAGGGGCCTTGGATTTGACCGGCTTGCGCTGGGCCATATGCGGAGCCTTGGCCAGAATGGCTGATTTGAGGTCGACCTTGTCGCCAGCGCCGTCATTGGCCACGGCCGTGATCGATGAGGCATCGATGCGGAAGTAGCTGATGGCGGATTGGAGCTGCTCGGCCTGGCTGGCCAGTTCCTCGGAGGTGGCCGACATTTCCTCGGCAGCGGAGGTGTTCTGCTGGGTCACCTTGTCGAGCTGCTGGATGGCGGTGTTGATCTGGGCGGCACCCGCATTCTGCTCGCGGCTACCTGCGGAGATCTCTTCCACCAGTTCAGCGGTGCGCTGAATATCGGGGACCAGCTTGGAGAGCATGTCGCCAGCCGACTGGGCGGCCTTGACCGTGGTGCCCGAGAGGGTCGAGATTTCGCCCGCCGCGGCCTGGCTGCGCTCGGCAAGCTTGCGCACTTCGGAGGCCACGACCGCAAAGCCGCGGCCATGCTCGCCGGCACGGGCGGCTTCCACCGCCGCGTTGAGCGCCAGTAGATCGGTCTGGCGGGCGATTTCCTGCACCACCATGATCTTTTCGGCGATGGTCTGCATCGCGGCGACGGCATTGTTGACCGCCTCGCCTGAGGCAATCGCGTCAGCAGCGGACTGGCGGGCGATCTTTTCGGTCTGGGCAGCGTTGTCGGCCGACTGCTTGATGGTGGCGGCCATTTCTTCCATCGAGGCGGATGCCTCTTCGGTGGACGAGGCCTGTTCGGTGGCACCCTGGCTGAGCTGTTCGGCTGTGGCGGACATTTCCTGGGAGCCGGCGGCCACATTGCGGGTGGCGGCGGTGACTTCGCCGACCACTTCGCGCAGCTTCTGGGTCATGGCGTTGAGCGCCTTGATCAGGTCACCCACTTCGTCGTCGGACTTGACATCGGCGGTGGCAGAGAGATTGCCGCCGGCCACGTCGTCGGCCAGGCGCACGGCGCTGGTGAGAGCACGGGAGATCGAGACCACGATCCAGGTGGCGGCGACCAGGGCGATCAGGGCGGAGCCAACCAGCAGGCCGATCAGCAGCATCGTCGAAGTCTGATAGAGTTGTGCGGCCTCTGCCTTGGCGTCGTCCATGATGACAGTGTTGCGGTCGATCATGGCCTGCAGCATGGCATCGGCTTCACGGCGCAGCGTATTGACTGTCTGCATCTCTTGAAGTGCGAAATAGTCGCCATTTTCCATCGACACGGCGACGGCCTTGTCCATGGCTGCGACCATGTCATCATAGGCTGCGCGGGCCGCATTGAAGAGTACAGTGTCGGAGGCCGGCATGGTGCGCTGCAGTACGGGCAGGCGCTCAGCATTGGCTTCGACGCCCGTCAAGTAATCCGTGTTCCAGGTTTCCTGCAATTCGCGGTCCTGTGAAGCGGCGAGGAGGACATTGCGCTGCTGGCGGAACATGTCTGTTCCGGTCAGGAACATTTCAGTTGCGGCCTGATAGGCTGGGAAGGCGGACAGATCGCCGCCGTCGACCTTACGCTGCAGCGAGGCACGCAGGGCGGCCATGGTTTCCTCGAACACGCCAAGCGAGCCACTGCCTTCGCTGCGGCTGATGGCCAACGCTGTGGCATCAGAGTTCTTCAAGGTATGTTCTTGGGCCCGCTGTACGGCCGACCAAAGCTCTTCGACCTTGGCGTTGAAAGGCGCAAGCTGCTCACGCACAGCCGGGTCCATCGCATTGGCATCGAGAAAGGCGTGGCCATCGACGAGTTCGTCGTAGTCCTCGCGCAGCGAGTCGACATAGCCTTCTTTCTCGGCCTGGTCCTTGGTAATAATCTGGGCCCTGACGCGCGACCCGAGACTTTCAAGGCTGGTCTGCATCTGAGATGAGCGCACTAGATTGGCCGAGCGTACCTCTACAATGGTTTCGAGCTTCTGATTGAGGGTGCCCAAATTCTGCAAGGCAATGAACATGCTGCCCGCTGAAAGGGCGACGACAACGCCGAAGACGGCCGCCAGTTTTGTCTTGATAGTCAGTCTCATGATGCAGACCTTTCTTCTGATGCTGCGACGGGTGCGGTTCTTGCGCCCGAGATTTCGAAAATGCGTTCCATGTTCGGAATGATGATGAAGCCGCCATTGCGCTTGCCGATGCCCTTGATGAATTCGGGGCGCCAGCGCATGCCGACCTTGGGCGCTTCCTCGATGGAAGCGGCCTCGATATCGGTAACGTCGTGCACCTTGTCGGCCAGGATGCCGACAATGGCGGGCTCGCCATCCATGTCGACTTCCATCACGACGATGCGGGTGTCCTCGTCCGGTTCAGCCCGGTTCATGCCGAACATGACGCGCAGATCGGCCAGCGGCACGACGCGGCCCCGCACATTGATCAGCCCGCCGACGAATTCGGGTGCATTGGGCACTTCGGTGATGGGCACCAGTTCGAGAATTTCGCGCACATGGTGGGCCTCGACGGCAAACAGCTCGTCATCCAGGCGGATGGTCAGGGCGTTCATTGCGTCGGCTGGCGCGGTCTCGGCCAGTTCGACCAGTTTCATGGCCTGGCTCATGCGGCCCTCCCGGTAAGGTTGCGATCCACATAGCCCTGGCCGGCGGCCACCAGATGGGCGGTGTCCAGGATCAGGGCCACCGAGCCGTCACCCAGAATGGTGGCGCCCGAGAAGGACTTGATGCCCGAATGAAGCTTGGAGAGCTGCTTGATGACGGTCTGGTTGTTGCCGATGATCTGGTCGACCACCAAGCCCACCCGGCCTTCGCCGGAGGAGACGATCACCACCTTCTGGTGCGGCTCGCTCTCGCCTTTGGTGCCGAAGACTTCGCGCAACCGCAGATAGGGCACCAGCGCCCCGCGAATATCGAGGAAGTTGCGGCCCTTGGCATGGGCCTCGATGCCCTCCGGCAGTTCCACGCATTCTTCGACGGCAGCCAGCGGAATGGTGTAGCGGCCATTGCCGACCCGCACCAACATGCCATCGATGATGGCCAGGGTCAGCGGCAGTCTCAGGGTCATGGTCGAGCCTTCGCCGGGGCGGGAAGTGACATCGATGGTGCCGCGCAACCCGTCAATGGTGCGCTTGACCACGTCCATGCCGACGCCGCGGCCCGAAAGCGAAGTCACTTCCTTGGCGGTCGAGAAACCCGGGGCAAAGATCAGGTGGTAGAGTTCCTGGTCGGTCAGCTTGGTGTCAGGGGTGATCAACCCGTTTTCCTCGGCCTTGGCGCGGATACGGACGGCATCGAGCCCGGCGCCGTCATCGGTCACCGAAATGGCGACTTCGGCACCTGAATAGACAGCAGAGAGCCGCACCACGCCCTTGGCCGGCTTGCCGGCAGCGGCGCGCTTGTCGGCGCTTTCCAGGCCGTGATCGATCGAATTGCGGATCAGATGCACCAGCGGATCGGCCAGGCGCTCGATCATGGTCTTGTCGAGCTCGGTGTCTTCGCCGGTGGTGATGAACTCGATGGGCTTGCCCAATTCGCTCGAGAGGTCATGGATGAGGCGACGGAAGCGGCCGAACAGGGTGCCGATGGGCACCATGCGAATGCCCATCGTGGTGTCGCGCAGCCCCGAGGAGAGGCGTTCGAGTTCTTCGGCAATGGTCTTGAGCGCGGTATCTGCGCTCAGCCCGGCAATCTGGCTCAGGCGGGCCTGGGCAATCACCAGTTCCCCAACGCGATCCATCAACTCGTCAAGCCGCTCGGCCGGGACGCGCAGGGAGGAGGCTGCGGCCCGGTCGGCGGTGTCGGCCCCGCTCGCCGGTTTGGCGCGCGGCGCGGCAGACTGGGGTGTAGTGGGGGCGGCTGCGGGCGCCGGTTGGACTTCCACCTTGGCGGCTGGCGCCGGCTCTTCAGCCGTTTCTGCGTCTAGGGCAAGCGTGTCGGCGGCATCCAGCCGGTTCAGGCTCAATTCCATATTGTCGCGCAGGAACAGGAAGACGTCGTCGATGGCTGCCGTGGGATCGTCCGCCTCGATATCGACGCGCCAGCCGATATGGGGCGTTTCGGGATCGAGCACGGTCAGGTCGGGAACCCGATCAGTCAGCGCGGTGATTTTGGCCGGTCCGATTTCGGCCAGTTCTTCGAGCAGCAAGACCGGGTTGGTGCCGTAGATCAGCGCATCCGAAGGCAGGTAGAATTCCAGCCGCCAGGTCGCCGTTTCGGCCTTGGGGGCCGGTGCTGCGGATTTCTTGTTGGCCGGTGCCGGTGCTGGCTCGGTCTTGGGGGTGGCCGGGGCGCTGGTTTCGCCGTTCACGATGGCGCGCAGACTGGCCAGGATTTCATCGCCGCCCAAGATCTTGGCTTCGGGCGTCTCGATCAGCAGGTGAATATGGTCCTTGGCGTCGAGTGCCACCCCGATCAGGGCGGCGTTGGCCTGGGTCTGGCCCTTGCGCACCTGGTCAAAGGCGGTTTCGAACTCGTGCACGAATTCGGCCACGGCGGTGAAGCCAAACATGGCCCCCGAACCCTTGATAGTGTGCAGGGCCCGGAAGGTGGAATTGACCAGATCGCTATTGGATGGATCCTGCTCAAGATCGAGAAGACCCGCTTCGAGCTCGTCGAGCAGTTCGCGCGCTTCCTGGCGGAAGGTTTCGGTCGGGTCGGAAATGTTCATGCCCCGGTGACCTTCTTGATAATGGCCAGCAACTGGTCCTGCTTGAATGGCTTGACGATCCAGCCGGTGGCGCCGGCTTCCTTGGCCTGGCGCTTGAGCTCATCATCGGACTCGGTGGTGAGCAGGATGATCGGGATGCCCTTGGAGGAGGGGTGCTGGCGGTACTTCCTGATGAATTCGATGCCGTTGAGCACCGGCATGTTGAGGTCGGTCAGAATGGCGTGAACCGTATTGGCGGTCGCCACCTCATAACCTTCCTGGCCGTTGCCGGCCTCCAGGACGTCCAGCCCTGCACCGGTCAGCGTCATGGCCACCATCTGGCGGATGGAGGCGCTGTCGTCGATCGTCAGAATGGTTTTGGTCATCGCTCAGTGTCCTGCTGGCTTGTCGGGGTGGACGGACCAGAAAGCGGCATGCTCCTGTCCGGGGGTGAGAAAACCGGCTTCATTCAGCACGGCCTGCAATGGCCCTCCCAAGGGCGCGAGCAAACGCAATTCCTTGCCGAGCGCGCGGGCACTGACCCGGGCGGCGAGCAGGGATTGCACGGTCGTCACATCGGCCGCAGACAAAGCCTGCGTGTCGATGGCGATGGCTGAGTGGTTTTCGATGGCCTGGCGCAGGTTCGTCGCAACTTCGGTCGCGTTTTTGATGCCTGCATCGCCCGTCAATACGAGCATGTGTTTCTGTTCATCGGTCATGGGCATGACCGAACGCAAATTACTAAAGGTGACATTCTGTCTCTCTACCGCAAAGGACGCTGGGAAGTCGGTAGGCGAAAAGGACTGATGCGGGTGCGGTGCTCGCTATGCTGTTTCTATTGCCAATCTGTCCGCCGTATTCCCATCCGGCTTGATACTATACTTGCACTTCTGGCTTAACCGATGGTTACCTGACCTGACCCTTGTCAGATTTATATTGTGTCTATCAAATATTACTTTGAATAGTAACGATTTTAATCAATATGTATATGTCATTTAGCCGAGAATCTTGGAGAATCATCGCAATTGGCGCGCGAATCCAGCGTGATTGACTCAGAGTCTATCTGCAAGAATTCAGCGCTCTATACTTTTTGATTCACTTGTCGCGCTGCTGGCTGTGCGCGAGCAAGACTGGCGGGCGGCCCTGTGGGCACGCGCTCACACAAAAAATGCCTAATGGGAGGGCTTTAGAGGCCGACGACCTGCGCAGGATCCCTGGGTTGCATGATGGCGCAGATCTCGGGCCATTTGGCGCGGAAAGCGGCGACGCATTGCGGGTCGAAATGGCTGCCACTGCAACGGACGATTTCGGCATAGGCCTTGTCGATGGGCCAGGCGGACTTGTAGGGGCGCTCGGAGCACAGCGCGTCAAAAACATCGGCAATGGCCACGATCCGCGCCTCGATGGGGATGTCGGTGCCCGAAAGGCGGTCGGGATAGCCGGTCCCGTCCCATTTCTCGTGGTGGCTCTGGGCAATCAGCTCGGCGGTACGGATCAGCTCGGACCCGCCGCGTTCCAGAATGCGCGCGCCAATGGTGACGTGCTCGCGCATGATGGCCATTTCCGTGTCGGTCAGCCGGCCCGGCTTGGACAGGATGGCGTCGGCGATGCCGATCTTGCCGATATCGTGCAGGGGGGCCGAGAGATAGATCATGCGGCAGCGGTCGGGCGGCAGGCCGATGCCTTCGCCGATCATCTGGCTGATCAGCGCCACGCGCGAAACGTGCTCGCCGGTATCGCCGTCGCGATATTCGATCGCCCGCGCCAGCCGGTAGATGATCTCTTCTTCACGCGCCAGCAGATGGGCGGTTGCCCGTTCCACTTCGCGGGTGAGCCACTGGGCGCGGTCGGCCAGTTCGACCTGGGCCTGGCGCAGGGCCAAGAGGTTGGAGACGCGCGCCTGCAGTTCGATCGGGTCGAAGGGCTTGTGCAGGAAGTCCGTGGCCCCGGCCTTGATGGCCTCGATGCGTACGGTCTTGTCGAGATCGGAGGTCACCATGATGATGGGGACGATGCGATAGGACGGCTGCGAACGCAGCGCGGCGGTGAAGGCGACACCGTCCATTTCGGGCATGATGTGGTCGACGATGATGAGATCGAACTGGTAGGACTGGCATCTGTCCAGTGCTTCAAGTGGATTGAGGCACAGCTCAATCTCACCCATCACGGCTTCTTTGACGATGCTGCCGATCAGCGCGAGACTGGAGCGGCTATCATCGACGATAAGCAAACGCATTGTCTTGCGGCCCCCGCCCGAATTGCACCAACCATATGAGAAGCACAATTAGGTGAAGCTTAACAGGAATCGGGCCGTGGCAATGGCTTGCACTATTGGTTAGCAGTGTACTGACGCATTGGGGCGGGCGGATATGGTGACAAGGCTGATCGCGGTGATTGGGGGCGGGCCGGCCGGGCTGATGGCGGCTGAGCAAGCCGCGCAGCAGGGCGCGCGCGTCGTGGTCTTTGAGGCCATGCCTACGGTCGGACGAAAATTGCTGATGGCCGGCAAGTCGGGCCTCAATATCACCCATGCCGAGGACAGGAGCGCGTTCGACACGCGCTATGGTGCGGCGCAGGCCCCATTGCAGGCCGCGCTTGATGTCTTTTCTGCACCCCAATTGCGCAACTGGTGCGCTGAACTGGGCGTCGAGACCTTTGTCGGCTCGTCGGGGCGGGTGTTTCCCAAGGCCATGAAGGCGTCGCCACTGCTGCGCGCCTGGCTCAACCGCCTTGTGGCGCAGGGAGTCGAAATCCGCACGCGCCACCGCTGGACCGGGTTCGCGACCGATGGTCTGACATTCGATACGCCGGCGGGTCAGGTGGTGGAGGATTTTGATGCTACCGTTCTGGCACTCGGTGGCGCGAGCTGGCCCCGGCTGGGTTCGGATGCGGCCTGGGTGCCGGTATTGGAGCAGCGCGGCGTGGTGGTGTCCGCATTTCGTCCGGCCAATTGCGGGTTCGAGATGGGCTGGTCCGAGGTGATGATCGAGCGCTTTGCGGGCCAGCCGGTTAAGACGGTGCAGGCAAGCAGTGCGGCCGGTCATATTGCCGGCGAGTTTGTCGTCACGCGCTGGGGCATTGAAGGCAGCCTAGTCTATGCCCATTCTGCCGCCCTGCGCGATGCCGTGGAACGAGACGGGACGGCACAACTCGAACTGGATCTGGCTCCTGGCCGTACGGTCGAACGCCTGGCGCAGGATCTTGCGCGGCAGCCGGCCAAGGCCAGTCTTTCTAACAGGCTGCGCAAGGGGGCCGGGCTGGATGGGGTCAAGCTGGGCCTGTTGCGCGAATGCGTGCCGGACCTTGCAACCCTGACAACCGATACGCTGGCGGTGGCCATCAAGTCGGTGCCGCTTACAGTGCAGCGACCCCGGCCAATCGCGGAAGCGATTTCCGTGGCCGGCGGTATCGCCTGGGACGGGGTGGATCCGCATTTCATGCTCAAGGCGCTGCCCGGTGTCTTCGTGGCCGGTGAAATGCTGGATTGGGAAGCGCCGACGGGCGGGTATCTGCTGACGGCCTGCTTTGCCACCGGGCGGGCGGCGGGGCAGGCGGCAATTGCGTATGCGAGTGGAGGGGAAAAGCGATGAATACGATTGATCTTGAGGGGCAGGTGGCGGTGGTCACGGGCGGGGCGCAGGGGCTCGGCTTTGCCATTGCCCATCGGCTGCTGGCGTCGGGCGCCAGGGTGAGCCTTTGGGACAAGGATAGCGACATGCTCGATAAGGCGGTGGCAGCGCTGGGTGCCGGCGCGTCGCAGCAGAGCGTCGACGTGACCGATCTCCAAGCCCTTGAACGCGCCCATGCGGCGACGGAGACGAATCTCGGACCGGTGTCGATCCTGGTGCATTCGGCGGGGATCGCAGGAAACAACGCCACGCTGGATGCCTATGATCCGGCCGAATGGCGGCGGGTTATCGAGATCAATCTCAATGGCACCTTCTATGTCAATCGCGTCGTGGTGCCGGGAATGAAGGCCCGCAATTACGGGCGCATCGTCAATATCGCCTCGATTGCCGGCAAGGAGGGCAATCCGACCGCCTCGGCCTATTCGGCGGCCAAGGCGGGCGTCATCGGCCTGACCAAATCGCTGGGCAAGGAACTGGCCAGCTTCGATATCGCGGTCAACGCCATCACCCCCGCCACGGCCAAGACGCGCATTCTCGACAGCCTGACCGAGGAGTTCATCACCTATATGCTGTCGCGCATTCCGCGCGGGCGATTCCTCGAGGTGGAAGAGGCCGCGTCCATGGTGGCCTGGCTGGTGAGCCGCGAAAACAGCTTTACCACCGCCAGCGTCTTCGACCTTTCGGGCGGACGCGCCACCTATTGATGCTGGGCGGTAGCGGCAGGGCATTCCACGCCATCGCCACTCCAGTCGATTTCGACGGTAGCGTGACCGATATCGTGCTGCTGCGCCAGGCGCGCCTTCACTTCCCGGCTGACGACTGCCGGATCGGCGCCGGGTGCCAGGGCAATGTCCAGCGTTGCCATGGTCTGGCCCGAGGACAGCGACCAGACATGAAGGTGCCCGACATCGGCCAGTCCCGGCACGGTGCTGCGCAGATCTGATTGCAGCGCCTTGATGTCGATACCGTCGGGCGCGCCTTCCATCAGAATGTTGAAGGTGCGGGTCAGCAACGCCCAGGCGCTTCTGAGGATGAGGAGGCTCACCACGAGCGACAGGATCGGGTCGATCGGCATCCAGCCGGTCAGCCAGATGATGATGGCAGCGGCAATGGCGCCGACCGAGCCAAGCAGATCGCCCAGCACATGGAGCAAGGCGCCCCTGATGTTGACGTGATCGGCATCGGCGCCGGAGAGAATGCGGAACACGACCAGATTGACGATCAGCCCGAGCACGGCCACCACGAACATCGGGCCGGCCAGCACCTCCTCGGGCGCGAGAAAGCGCTGCACGGCCTCATAGGCGATCCAGCCGACCAGCGCGAACAGGGAGAGCGCATTGATGAGGCCCGCCAGCACTTCCAGCCGCGAATAGCCAAAGCTGCGGCGCGTGTCGGCAGGGCGGCGGCCGAGCCGGAAACCGAGCCAGGCCAGGAACAGTGCGACCGTGTCGGTCAGCATGTGACCGGCATCGGCAATCAGCGCCAGAGAGCCGGAAAGATAGCCGCCGACCACCTCAGCCACCATGAAACCGCCGGTGAGGCAGAGGCCAATCAGCACGGCCCGCTCATTGCCCGCGCTCACCTTGGGGGCGTGGCTGTGCCCGGCATGGTCGTGGCCATTTTCGCTGTGGTCATGACTGTGCTGATGTTCGGGCACGCGGGCTTCTCCACTCTATATACATGTGAACATACATTCATATATTGATATGTCAACATGCTTCTCTCTGCCAACGAGGCGCGAATATGTAGGTTCCGGAGGTCTAGGGCAGGCAGTCAGCTGCGGATTTCGTCTTCCTCGCCCGGTTCATGATCTTCCAGGGCGTGGTCAATCATATCGGCCAGCATGCGGGCGATGTGGTCGTCTTCGACCTCGTAGAAGACCTGTTTGTTGCGGCGCGTGCCGCGGACCAGCCGGGCGGCGCGAAGCAGGCGGAGATGGTGGCTGACCAGAGATTGGCTGGCGCCGGTGGCCTTGGCGATGTCGCCAACGGCGATGGGACCTTCGAGGCAGGTCAGCACCACCTT
This sequence comes from Devosia indica, assembly GCF_003056405.1. Taxonomy (GTDB): domain Bacteria; phylum Pseudomonadota; class Alphaproteobacteria; order Rhizobiales; family Devosiaceae; genus Devosia; species Devosia indica. Next base: position 60,981 of record NZ_PYVZ01000005.1, on the reverse strand, counting down.
GAGGCGCGTCGGATCGCCGAGCAGGCGGTAGGTTTCGGCGATGACGGTCAGGTGGTGGTCTTCTGGCAGGGGCACAGCGCTTCCCATTGGCTTAGTGGCCAATAGTTAGGGTGCTTCGGCAGGGCTGACCAGTCCGCTGGCGTTACACGCGCTGGCCATCGGCATTGATGACCACGTCCCCATCTTCCTTGGTGAAGGGAATGCCGAGCGCCTCGGGCAGGATATCGAGCACGACTTCAGAGGGGCGGCAGAGGCGCACGCCATGCTTGGTCTCGACAAAGGGGCGATTGATCAGGATCGGATTGGCCAGCATGGCCTCGATCAGTTCTTCATCGGAGAGAGCTTCATTGTCGAGGCCAAGCTCGAAATAAGGTGTGTCCTTGACGCGGATGGCGTCGCGTACGGTGAGGCCCGCCCGATCGATCAGGTCCACCAGTCGTTCTCGGCTGGGTGGGGTTTCAAGATAGAGGATCACTTCCGGCTCGATGCCGGCGCCGCGGATCATGGCCAGGGTATTGCGCGAGGTGCCGCAATCGGGGTTGTGATAGATGGTGACGCTCATGTGGATTGCTCCGTTTGCGTGCGCAGCAGCCAGGCGGACAGGGCCATGGCCAGAAGGGCGCCCAGCACCTGGGCGATGATGAAACCGGGTACGTCGGCCGGGCCGATGCCGGCAAAGCTCGACGTCAATGCCCGGCCGATGGTGACGGCGGGGTTGGCATAGGAGGTCGATGCCGTAAACCAGTATGCGGCGGTGATGTAGAGCCCGATGCGCATGGCAATCTGCTCGGGCGCGTGACGGAGCGAGACCAGAATAGTCAGCACCAGCCCGAATGTCGCCACCGCCTCGCTCAGCCATTGGCTGGGACCATTGCGCGGGTCAGCATAGGCCGAAACCAGGGGCAGGTCGAACATCAAATGCGCCAGCAGCGTGCCCAGCATGGCGCCGCAGATCTGCGAGACGACATAAAGCCCGGCATCCGCCGCGCTCAATTGCCGCCGCAGCGCCATGACCAGGGTCACGGCCGGGTTGAAATGGGCGCCCGAGAGCGGGCCGAGGACCCCGATCAGCACCACCAGAATGGCTCCAGTGGCGATGGTGTTGCCGAGCAGGGCCAGGGCAATGTCGTCGGTCAGGCGTTGCGCCATGATGCCCGAACCGACCACGGTGGCGACCAGAATGCCGGTGCCCAGCGCCTCGGCGGCGAGCCTGCGCAGGCGATCAGTCATTGCTGGCCTTGTCGGTCGCGCCGTCGAGCTTGCCGATATCCTTGAGCTTGTTCTGCAAGGCCATGCGATCAATGGTGGCGAGCGGCAGGGCGGCAAAGACTTCGATGCGGCGGCGCAGATAGTTGGCGGCGTTGCGGAAGGCGGTGACCTTGTCGATCTCGCTGCCCTCGGCGGCGGCAGGATCCTCCACGCCCCAATGGGCGGTCATGGGCTGGCCGGGCCAGAAGGGGCAGGCCTCGCCCGCCGCATTGTCACAGACAGTGAAGACGAAATCGAGCTTGGGCGCGTCGGGGGTGGCGAATTCATCCCAGGACTTGGAGCGGTAGCCCTCGGTGGGCAGGTCCATTTCCTTGAGCGTATGCAGGGTGAGCGGGTGGACGTCGCCCTTGGGCTGGCTGCCGGCGGAAAAGGCGCGGAACTTGCCGCCGGGCATGGCATTCATCAGCGCTTCGCCCAGAATGGAGCGGGCGGAATTGCCGGTACACAGGAACAGCACATTGTAGACGCGGTCAGATGCAGCTTCGGTCATTGGCGAACCTCCTCGGGCGCACAACAGGGGGTGATATCCTCGATCAGCGGCGCGCACAGCTCGGGGCGGCCGCCGCAGCAATCATTGACCAGATAGCCCATGACCGCGCGCATATGGTCGATCTCGGCGCGGTAGGTGATGGTGCGGCCCTGCTTTTCGGCCACCAGCAGGCCGGCGCGGCTCAACTGGGCCAGATGGGTCGACATGGTATTTTGCGGGACGTCGAGTTTCCGGGCGATTTCGCCGGCCGGCAGGCCATTGGGCTCGTGTTCGACCACCAGGCGAAAGGCGGACAGCCGGGTGGGCTGGGCCAGCGCAGAGAGTGCGTCAATGATTGCTGTATCATCCATATATCTGGATTTATCGATATATTGTGACGGTTGCAAGACGGTTTTGGATCAACTCACGCCCAGGTAAGGTCACTCCATGCTCAGCGATACCCGGCGGCCTGGAGCTCGAACAGTTCGGCATAGCGGCCCCTGAGCGCGACGAGCTGTTCGTGGGTCCCTGCTTCGAGAATGGCGCCATTGTCGAGCACCAGGATGCGGTCGGCCATCCGCACCGTCGAAAAGCGGTGCGAGATGATGACAGCGGACTTGCCCGCGGCGAGCCCCTTGAAGCGGGCAAAGACTTCCGCTTCCGCCTTGGCGTCGAGCGCGGCGGTGGGTTCGTCCAGAATGATCAGCTCGGCATCGCGCATATAGGCGCGGGCGATGGCCACTTTTTGCCATTCGCCCCCAGAGAGGTCGCGGCCCTGGCGGAACAGGCGGCCCAATTGCTGGTCGTAGCCCTTGGGCAGCTTGGCGATGACACCATCGGCCAGGCTCTGTTCGGCGGCGGTATCGATGCGCGTCTGGTCTTCGCGCGCCTCGATGCGGCCGACCCCGATATTGTCGCGGGCGGTGAAGCTGTAGCGGATGAAATCCTGGAAGATCACCCCGACATGCGTATGGATATCGGCCGGCGCCATGTCCTTGAGGTCGACCCCGTCAATGGTGATGCGCCCTTCGCTCGGGTCGTAGAGCCGGGTCAGCAGCTTGACGATGGTGGTCTTGCCCGCGCCATTCTCACCCACCAGTGCCAGGGTTTCGCCGGCGGGCAGCACGAAGGAGAGGTTGCCGACGACCCAGGTGTCGGTCTCGGGATATTTGAAACCGACATTGTCAAACACGATGCCGGAGCGGATCGGCGCCGGAAAGGGCTTGGCGTCGGCCGGCGCCAGCACTGTGGGTTCGATCTCGAAGAAGGAAAGCAGATCGTCCAGATACATCGATTGCCCGGCAATCTGGGTGAAGCCGAGCAGGATGCGCTGGAACAGGCCGTTGAGCCTGAGGAAGGAGCCGGAGAGAAAGGCCAGGTCACCCAGGGTGAAATCCCCGATAATGGTGCGCCAGACGATGAAGCCATAGGCGGCGTAATAGGCCAGGCTCGCAATGGCGGAAAACACCGCGCCCCAACTGGCGCGCAGCGTGGCGACGCGGCGGTTTTCGATGAAAATCTGATGCGCCAGTTTCTTGAAGCGGGTGACGAGATAGCCGCCCAGGCCGAAGAGCTTGACCTCCTTGGCGGTCTCGGCACTGGCCCCGATATGGCGCAGATATTCCAGCTCGCGCCGCTCGGGGGTGCGCCAGCGGCTCAGCATATAGGCCAGTGAATTGAACCGCGCCTCGCCCCAGACCGAGGGGATGAAGCTCAATGGCAGCAGCAGGATCAGCCAGGGCGCGTAGAAGAACAGGCCGGCGGCCAGGGTGAAGACGGTAATGATGTCCTGTGCCTGACCGAAAATCTGGCTGAGCAGGGCATTGCGCCCGGCGGCCTGGCGGCGCGCACGTTCCAGCCGGTCCTGATATTCAGCACTTTCGAAATGTTGCAGATCAAGCCGGGCGGCGTGCTCCATCAATTCCACGCTGACCTGGTTGGAATGAAGCTCGGACAGCACCGAGTCCACCAGGCCCGTGGCCCGGGCGACCAGGTCATTGGCCAGCACCAGTGCCAGTTCAAGCGCCAGGAAGCCAATCATGGCGTTGAGTGCGCCGGCGTTGAACCAGTCCAGGATAGTGGGGCCGGGCGGGGTGATTGCCGTGAGCCGCACCACTTCGTCGACGATCAGCTTGGCGGCATAAAGCACGGCCACCGGCTGCACGGCTGCCAAGAGGCGCAGCACGATGCTGGCCGTGGTCAGGCCCTTGCTGGTGCGCCAGATCTGCGCCACCAACCGCCCCAGATGCGCGAGATTGTCGAGCTGGTCGCGAAGGGTCGGGGCGGTTTCGGGAATGGGCGGCGGACGGCGCCCAGGCAGGTCACTCATACCGGCAATGTACCGGGTTCCCAGCCAAGCGGGAATAGGGACAAAGCCCTGAGCGCATTACCTTTTGGACAGAATTGTCCGCATCATGGCAAATTGCGCAGAAAGCCCGCGAGATCGCTGGTGACATGGTGCACATGCGGCCCGGTGGAGCGGCCCAGCTCCCAGGCCTCGACCTGCTCATGGCTGAAGTCTTCGCTGGCCACCACCTGAACGGTGACCATGCCCTGTTCGTGCGGCACCACCAGGTTCTTTTCCAGGTCATCGAACATGATGGCCCGGCTCGGATCAATGCCATGACTGGCGAAGAACCCGTCATAGGCCTGTTTGTGCGGCTTGGGCACGAAGGTCATGGCGCGGATATCGTGCACATGTTCGAACAGGTGATCGCCCCCCAGGCGCTTGAGCACCGAGCGGGCGTGGCCGGTATCGCCATTGGTCAGGATGAACTTGCGGCCCGGCAGGCTGGCAATGGCCTCGACCAGGTCGGGGTGCGGGGCGACCGGCGAGTAATCAATGGCGTGCACGGTATTGAGAAAGTGATCGGGATCGATGTCGTGCTTGTGCATCAGCCCGTTCAGCGTGGTGCCGAAGTCGCGGTAATAGTCCTTCTGCAAGGCGCGGGCCGTGGTGAAGTCCAGGCGCGTCACGTCCATCACGTAATGGGTGATCAGCGTATCGATCTGCGCAAACAGATTGCACTCACGCGGGTAGAGCGTGTTGTCGAGATCAAACACCCAGTCGGTGACATGGTCGAGATTTTCGTGGGGGCGGCGTAATGCGGTCATTGGCCCACCATGCCATAAAAGGATGCAACCTGCATCAGCGCAAAAAGGGCTGCGGGGCCTGTAGGCCCCGCAATGAGCTTATTTGGTCTTGGAGTTGGCCGTCACGGAAAGGCCCAGCGCCTGGATCAGGCCTGCCGGATTGGCGGCCGCTGCGGCCAGCACCAGAACCGAGGTCGGGGAAGCCGGCTTGAGTGCCACTTCCAGGTTCTGCGGATCATCAAGGAAAGCCGACACGGGCGGGACAACGACGTCATTGAGGGCGGGCACCCCGCTTTCAGCGATCATGGCCGGGACCATGCTCTTGAGGCCCTCCACGAACTGGGCGCGCTCGACGCCGGACTGGGCGGCAAACATGTCGAGCAATTTGGGCGCGAGCCCGGCATCGTCATAACGCAGCGAAGCGCCGCCAATGGACAGCGCCTGGGCGATTTCCATGCCGGCCATCATCTGCTGGGCCTGGGCCTCTTCGCTCATCGGGTCAAGATCGGAAGCCTGCATGGCGTAGATCTTGTCGAGCATGTCGAGCGTGAAGCCGGAGATGTCAGCCGTGAAATTGAGGGCGCCAATATCGGCGAAGTCGAGCAGTTGTTCCTCGATAACCATGCGCCCGTCACCCATGGACCAGCTCACCGACTGGGTGATGTTGCCCGAAATCATGGTCAGGCCCAGCGCTTCGACGATGGCGCCGGCTTCCGGTTCCTCCTCGCCCAAGGTCGACAGGTCAGCCCAGATATCGGTGATCGCGAGGTCCGACTGGATCGATTCCAGGGCATCGTCGGCGTCAAAGGCAAATTCAGAAACCGCCTCCATGCCGGCGACCTTGATGACTTCGGCGCCATCGCGCGTCAGGGTCAGCGGGCCGGTGGCCATGCGGCCGATAAGTTGCACCAGCACTTCCGCGCTGGTCTCGCCCTCCGGTGGCAGCCAGAGATCTTCTGCGACCATGTCCACCAGGGTCAGGCGACCGACAAGCTCGTCGCCAAATTCGATGTCGAGATCGGGCGTGGTCAGGCTGTCGGCAAAATAGCTGCCATCGTCATTTTCGACGACGCCTGAAAAGGTCAGTTCTGCATCGAGAGCCATGGGGTCCATGCCAGCCATGGTGATGGTCACGCCATCGACCGTAATGGTGTCGCCGGACAGGCTGGCTGCGCCAAAGCTCATATCATAGCCCATGACGGCATAGACCGCTTCGATACGATCTACGAATGTTTGCGCATCCAGCGCCATGGCGGGCTGCATGAAGCCAAAGGCGGCAAGCCCGGTGGCGGTCATCAGGCTGGTGGTCTTGATCATTCTGATCATCGTGTTCATGTCCCTCTTATAGTCTTGCGCGTGCTGGAGCGGTCCAGTTTTGCTGATGTGTCGACAGATTGCCCCTTGCTCCGGCAAATGCAATGACGACATGGCGGAAATAGGTCAGCCCGCTTTAGATGCGGTTTATTTCAGCCTAATGTCAGTCGCCCGATCAATCCATATGCAGGAACTGGCGATAGGCCGGGTTCCCGGTTTCGTCCCAATAGGGAAACCCAATGGCGTCGATATGGGCGAAGAAGTCGGCCTGCGTTTCGGGCGGCACCTGTACCCCCACCAGCACGCGGCCATAGTCCGAGCCATGATTGCGATAATGGAACAGGGTGATGTTCCAGGCGTCGTTCAGCCCTTCAAGGAATTTGAGCAGGGCGCCGGGTCGTTCGGGAAACTGGAAGCGGAACACCTGCTCGTCGGTCAGCCCCGCTGCGCGGCCGCCGACCATGTGCCGGACATGCAGTTTTGCCACTTCATTGTCCGTCAGATCGGTCACCGACAATGTGTTGTCTTCGAGCAGGTCGATGATTTCGCGCTTTTCGATATCGCCGCGTGAGAGTTTGACGCCGACAAAGATGCGGGCGCTGTCGCCGGCGCGATAGCGATAGTTGAATTCGGTGATGGCCCGATTGCCGATCAGGCGGATGAAAGCACGGTAGCTGCCCGGCCGTTCGGGAATGGTCACGGCCAGCAGGGCTTCGGCCCGTTCGCCGATTTCGGCCCGCTCGGCCACGTAGCGCAGCCGGTCGAAATTGACATTGGCGCCCGAATTGATGGCGATCAGCGCGCCATCCTTTGGCGCATTGCCATTTTCAATGTCGCGGCGCAGACCCGCCAGTGCCAGGGCGCCGGCCGGTTCGGTAATGGCGCGATGGTCGTCGAAAATGTCCTTGATGGCGGCGCAGATTTCGTCAGCGGAGACGGTGACAATATCGTCGAGCAGGTCGCGGCAAAGGCGAAAGGTTTCGTCCCCCACCTGTCGCACCGCCACGCCATCGGCAAACAGGCCCACCTGGTCGAGTGGCACCGGCCTTCCGGCGGCAATCGCCGCTTTCATGCTGGCCGCCTCGTCCGGTTCGACGCCGATGACACGGATTTCGGGGCGCAGGAATTTAACGAAGCTGGCAATGCCTGCAGCCAGGCCTCCGCCCCCGACCGGCACATAGATGGCGCCGATGGGCTCGGGGTGCTGGCGCATGATTTCCAGCCCCACCGTGCCTTGCCCGGCAATCACGTCGGGGTCGTCAAATGGATGCACAAAGACATGGCCATGCTTTTCCGCCAGCCCTGCCGCATGAGTGCGCGCCGCGTCAAACCCGTCGCCGAACAGCACCACTTCGCCACCCAGACGCTTGACGGCATTGACCTTGATGATCGGGGTGGTGGTGGGCATCACCACAATGGCGCGGATGCCCAGCCGGGTTGCCGACAGCGCCACGCCCTGGGCGTGATTGCCGGCCGAAGCGCAGATCACGCCGCGGGCCCGTTCTTCGGCGCTGAGGTGGACGATGCGGTTATGGGCACCGCGGATCTTGAAGGAGAAGACCGGCTGCAAGTCCTCGCGCTTGACCAGAATGGTCTGCCCCAGCCGGGCCGAGAGCAGGTCCATTTTTTCCAGTGGCGTCTGGACAGCCACCTCATAAACCGAGGAGGTCAGGATCTTGCGGACATAGTCAGTCATCAGTCGGTCTCGGGCGGCTCTTGAGTGTGGCGGTGATGGACGCCTGCTGACAGCAAATGTCAACGCCGGGCGATAGTGGCGCGGGGTGGCGGTTGGTGTCCACAGCGCCACGCCGATTGGGTCAAAGTCGAACTTGGCCTGCGACACGAGCCCGATTGTGGCGTAAATGGAGGCAGTTTTTACCGGCATGGCGAGTCTGTGCGCGACCGGGCAACCAAAGGATACGAACAGTGGCGACGCTCTATTATGTGCAGGGCTTTCGACAGAAGGGCCGGAAGCTGGAGCCTGATCAGCCGCAGCAGTCCAAATCGGCAGAGGCGGCCATTGCATCCGCCGAGCGCATCGCCCCGATGCGCGCCGGTGTGTGGGCCTATTCGGCCGATGTGGATGTCGAGGCCGACACCTATGACGAGCCCAAGGTGCTGTTCAAGGCGGGCATTCTGCCCGAAGGTGTCGCCGATTGAGTCTGGCTCTCGCTGTTCTGGCGGGGGCGTATTTTTTTGATCGCTTGAATGGGCCGATATGGCCCATTTCCGTATTTTGAGGAATTTGCATGTCCACCAATGAAGCCGGAGCCGCTGCGCCCGCTGACCCGCGCCGCTGGCTGGCGCTGGGCATCCTGCTCATTGCCAATTTCATGAACCTGATCGATGTGACCATCGTCAATGTGGCGCTGCCCTCGATGCGCGATAATCTGGGGGCAAGCGACGCCCAGATCGAATGGGTGGTGGCGGCCTATGTCCTCGCTTTTGCCCTGGGCCTGCTGCCGTTCGGGCGACTGGGGGACATTGTGGGGCGCAGCCGCATGTTCCTCATTGGCGTGGCGGCCTTTACGCTGGCTTCCGCGCTATGCGGCATGGCGCCTTCGATCGAGATGCTGATTGGCGCGCGCGTGCTGCAGGGGCTGGGCGGGGCGATGATGACGCCCCAGGTGCTGGCGATTGCCACGGTGACCTTCCCGCCGCATGAACGGGGCCAGGCTTTCTCCCTGTTCGGGCTTTCGGCTGGCCTGGCCTCGGTCTGCGGACCGGTGCTGGGGGGCCTGCTGATCGACGCCCAGCTCTTCGGGCTCGACTGGCAGCCGATCTTCCTGGTCAATATTCCCATCGGCATTGCCGCGATCATTGCCGGATGGTTCCTCATCCCGCGCCTGCCGGGGCATGCGGAACTGCGCAATGACTATACCGGCATCGCGCTGTTTGGCCTGGGTATCGTCGCGGTGGTGTTTCCGATCATCGAGGGGCGGGCGCTGGGCTGGCCGGCGTGGAGCTTTGGCATGATGGCAGCGGGGCTGGTGCTGCTGGTGGTGTTCTATTTCTGGCAGAAGCGGCGGGCGCGTGCGGGGCAGCCGCAATTGCTCAATTACGACCTCCTGGCCAATCGCGACTACATGTTCGGGGCCTTTGTCGTCACCGTCTTTGCCTCGGGCATTCCGGGCCTGTTCCTGGTGATTTCGCTGTTGCTGCAATCCGGCTTCGGGTTCACCCCGCTGCAATCGGGCCTGACCAATCTGCCCTTTTCGGTGGGCGTGCTGATCGCCTCCTTCATTGCCGGGCGGTTCGGATCGAACTATCTGCGCAGCCGGCTTGCGGCAGCCGGGGCGATGGTGAGTTTTGGCATTGGCTGGCTGCATTTTGTGATCGCCGGCACGGGCAACAGCATCGACCCGTGGAGCTTCCTGTTGCCGCTGCTGATTGCCGGCATCGGCCTGGGTACCGGCTTTTCCTCGCTGTTCCAGCTGGTGTTGCGCAATGTGCCGCCGCGTGATGCCGGGGCCGGGTCAGGCGCGTTGCAGGCTTTCCAGCAGGTTGGCGGCGCGCTCGGCGTGGCGCTGGTGGGACAGATTTTCTTTTCCCAGCTCGCAAGCAATCTAGCGGCTGGAGCCGGGCCGCAAGCCGCCTTTGGCGGCGCTGCCGCCCTGGCGATGTGGTATCAGGTGGTTTCGTTCGCCCTCGTGCTGGCGCTGGCCTTTGTGTTCAAGGGCAATCGCCGCGTGACCGAGGGGGAGCAGACCAAGCCTGCGCCTGTCGAGATCTGAAACAGCGCGGGCCGCCCATTGGGCGGCCCGGCTTGCATTCAGCGCTTGGCGCGATCAGCGCACGATCAGCGTGCCGGCACCGAACTCGGTGAACAGTTCCACCAGCACCACATGGGGCTGCTTGCCATTGAGGATGACGACGCCCTCGACACCATTGTCGAGCGCTTCCAGGCAGGTTTCGACCTTGGGGATCATGCCGCCCGAGATGGTGCCGTCGGCGATCAGCGCCTTGGCGTCGCGCACGGTCAATTCGGGGATCAGCTTGCCGTCCTTGTCGAGCACGCCGGGCACGTCGGTGAGGAACAAGAGGCGCTTGGCGCCGAGCGAGCCGGCAATGGCGCCGGCAAAGGTATCGGCATTGATATTGTAGGTGTTGCCATCGCGGCCGGGCGCCACCGGGGCGATCACCGGGATCAGCTCGGAGCGGGCCAGGAGGTCGAGCAGGGTGCGGTCGACCTCCACCGGCTCGCCGACAAAGCCGAGATCGAGCACGCGCTCGATATTGGAGCCCGGGTCCTTGACGGTCTTTTCGGCCTTTTGGGCAAAGACCATATTGCCGTCCTTGCCGCATAGGCCAATGGCCCATTCGCCCTCGGCATTGATCAAGGCGACGATTTCCTTGTTGATCGAGCCGGCCAGCACCATCTCGACCACTTCCATGGTCCGGGCGTCGGTGACGCGCAACCCGCCTTCGAACTTGGATTCGATGCCCAAATTCTTGAGCATCAAGGCAATCTGCGGGCCGCCGCCATGCACCACGATCGGGTTGACCTTGGATTGCTTGAGCAGGGCGATGTCGCGGGCGAAGGCCTGGCCGAGCTTGAGATCGCCCATGGCGTGGCCGCCATATTTGACCACGACCGTCTTGCCCTCATAGCGCTGCATATAGGGCAAGGCCTGGGCGAGAATGCCGGCATCGTGGCTGAACCGGTCGGTGTCGGAGGCTTGATCGGTCATGGTGGCGGGCAGCTCCCTGGCGTGGCCTTCATCAGGGTGAAGGGTCTATTTCATTTTGCTGTGCTATGAAACGCCATTGCCCAGCTTTTTTGAAGAGCAGTGATCCATTTATCCATTGGCCACGTTCCTCAGATACAGGCCGCGGCACGGCCTCATGGACGGGGAGGGCCTAAGCCCATGCCAAATCAATCGGGAACCGCCGAGATTGCGGACCTAATCGCGCGCTGTTCGCTGCGCGACCGCAAAGCATTTCGGACGCTCTATCAACGCACAAGCGCGAAACTGTTCGGCGTGGTGTTGCGTATCTTGAGAAACAGGGCCGAGGCCGAAGAGGCCATTCAGGAGGTCTATATCAAGGTCTGGCAACGTTCGGATCGCTATGTCGCTGGGCAATATTCGCCGATAAGCTGGCTGGTGGCCATCGCGCGCAATCATGCGCTCGACATGGTCCGGGCGCGGCGCCCGGCGGGTGATGATCTGGATACGGCGATGGAAATTGCCGATACTGGACCCAGCCCCGAGCGGCTGACGCAGTCGAGCCAGGAGGGCGCGCGCATTGAAGCGTGCCTTGCCGAACTTGAGGCTGACCGGGCCGAGGCGGTACGCGGCGCGTATCTGGACGGCTATAGTTATGACGAGCTGGCACAGCGCTTTTCCGTGCCGCTCAATACGATGCGAACCTGGCTGCGGCGCAGCCTGATTAAACTGAGAGAGTGTCTGACGGCATGAGCGAAGAACAGGACAGCACTGGCGGTGGCGAGCGCAGCGCGCTGGTGGCTGAATATGTCCTGGGCCTGTTGGGACAAGCCGAGCATGCGCGCGTGGAAGCGCTGATTGCGTCCAACCCGGCCTTGCAGGCGGAACGCGATTTCTGGGCCGCCCGCTTTGCCGCACTGGACGATGAGTTTGCCGAGGTGGCGGCGCCAGCCCATGTACTGGACCGGGTCGAGACTCGCCTGTTCGGCCATGCGCAGAAAGCCTCGATCTGGGATAGCCTGGCGCTCTGGCGCGGCATCACTGCGGGCGCCCTGGCGGTCGCCGTCGCGGCGATCGGCTTCAACCTGATGCAACCAGCCCCCAGCGTCACGACGCTCACCACCCAACTCGTTGCGGCGCTTGAGGCCGAAGGCAGCGATGTGCGCTTCCTGGCCCTTTACGATGGTGCCGGTGCGGTGCGGTTGACCGCGCTTTCGGGCGAGGTGCCGACAGATCGTGATCTGGAACTCTGGGCGATCCAGGACCAGCAGGACCCTATTTCCATGGGCGTCATCCCGGTCAATGAGCGCTCGGTGGTGGAACTGAGTGATGAGGTACAGGCGGGCTGGGGCGAGGGCTCGGTGCTGGCCATCACGCTTGAACCCAAGGGGGGGTCGCCGGAAGGCAAGGCGACCGGTCCGGTCGTGGCCCTGGGTGAAGTGCGCCAGATCTAGTCGACCAGCAGTTCCACGCTGATCCGGTCGTCGAACGACCAGCCGCCAAGGGACAAGATCTCGCCGTCGGCGTCGCGCACCAGCGGCGCGGTGCGGATGGCTTCGGCAGGCGTGGTCACCTTGAAACCCAGGAAATGCTCGAGCCGGTGACGCGGCATGAAATCGGTGGCGCCAGCCATCAGGCCGCTGGTGTCCGAAAGATTGGTGATCAGAAAGCGCTGATCCCAGACCAGTTTTTGGTGCGGACCCAGGACACAGGCCTCGGGCAGCGCGCGGCCGGGCTCGCGGGATATGGTCAGGTTCTGACCCTTGAGCCGCACCACGGCGCCCAGCAGCGTTGCGGCGCGGGGCAAGTCCCCCAAGGCGATATGATCGTAGAGCTTTTCGACCTGCCCCAGTGCCCGCGGCTTCTGCCGACCGCCGACAATGTTGAGTGTGCGCGCCAAGACGCGCCTTCCAATGGCGGGGCTGAGGGCATGAAAAGCGGCCTGTGGCATGCTGGCCGCGCCAAAGCCGTCCAGCGTCACCAGCTCGGCAAAGGCAGCGTCGGCCACCTGGGTTAAGGCCAGATCGGCTTCGGCCATGCGGGTGGCAAAACGGGCGAGGGTGGCGCTGTCCAGCCCATCTTCGGCCAGCAACGGCAGGCGCCTGCGCCAGCGCACGCGCTCATAGGCCAAGTCGGTATTTGACGGGTCGGTCACCGGGGCCAGTCCGGCCTGTTCGACAATCAGGGCCATGCTGGCCGGCTCGACATCGAGCAGTGGCCGGAACACGGCGACACCCTCGACCTGGCTGAGCGCATTCATACCCTTGAGACCTTCAATGCCGCTCCCATGGGCCAGGCGCATCAGCACCGTTTCGGCCTGGTCGGCGCGATGATGGGCGGTCAGCAGCAAGCCTGCACCATCGGCCTGCATGGCTTCGCCGATGATGCGATAGCGCGCCTGCCGGGCCGCTTCCTGCACGCCTGTCTCGGGCTTTTCGCCGGTCCAGCTCAGACCGCGTGCGGCCAGCCCCAGCTTTTCGGCCTCGTGCAACACCATCTGCACTTCGCCTGCTGCTTCAGGGCGCAGGCCATGGTCGAGGCTATAGACGATCAGACGGGGCGGTGAATCGAGTGCGCTGGCCCAGCGCTGGGCCAGCAACATCAGGGCTAGGCTGTCGGGCCCGCCCGAGACGGCAAGCCCGACCGCTGCCTGATCTGCCGCTGGCGCGAACAGGCGTGCCAGAACCTCTGGATCGCCCAGATCGGGCGTCAGGCCGGTGGACATTCGGCCTTTGCCTTTTCCTCGGCAAGACGGGCCTGGAAGGCGGGGATGGTATCTGGATAGCGGGTCGAGACTTCGTCGAAGGTGCGGCAGGCGGTTTCCCGCTCATCCACGCCAGCCAGCGAGACGCCCAGCTTGAGCAGGATATCGGGCGCCCGTTCGTGTTCGGGGTCCTGCTGATAAGCGTCCACCAGCACATCGGCGGCCTCGGCATAGGCGGATCGCGCCAGCATGGCTTCGCCCAGCCAATTGCCGGCATCCACCACCTGCGGATTGTCCGGGTAGAGTTCGATGAACTGGCCGAATTGCTGCTCGGCAAAGGCGTAGTCGCCGGCCAGCAGCGCCTCATACCCTGCCCGGAACTGGGCGTCTGCATCCGGATTGCCGGTCTGGTCGGCGGCCGGGTCATAGCTCAAGTTCAGCGGCTCGCCGGTGATCAGGTCGATGCCTCCAGGCTGGCCGGTGCCAACCAGGGGGTCGCCCGACTGGCCCAGGTCGTCCATGGGCGCGGTACCATCGTCAAAAGTGGGGTCGAATTCGATTTCGCCGGGCAGGGGCTGCACGCCCTGTTCGGGAATGTCGGTCAGGGGCACATCGGTTTCATTGACTGCCGGGTCCTGCGGCAACGCCTGGGGCTGCGTTGCGCCGCCCTGTGGTGTTGCCGCTTCACCGTTTCCCGGGTCACCGCCTTCCAGAGCCTGGAAGCGGAATTCGGCATCCTCCTGGAAACGGTTGAGGATTTCCTGCAATTGGGTGAGCTGGAAGGTCAGGCCATCAACTTGGCCGTTGAGCACGCGGATCTGCTCTTCGAGCTGCTGGATGCGCACCAAGAGCTGGGCATTATCGGCCTGGGCCACCAGAATGCGGCCGCCGTCATTGTTGAAGCTGAGGCCGCTCAGTTCGCCCGGTGGCAGCACGGTCTGGGCTTGCACTGCCGGGGCGCAAAGTCCGATACCAAGCGCACACAGCGCCGCGCGGCCAATTTTCCTGAAATTCCTAAGCGTCACGCCTGCCTCCGAAATGCTGCCGATGCCGGCCAAGATGGGGGTTATGCGTCCGCCGATAAAGAGCAATTTTGGTCAAAAGAAAGCGCCCGGACCATTTTCTGGTTCCGGGCGCCCTTGCCTCCAGTTTCCACTGGATCTGATGCCTATTGGACCACCGTGACCGCGCGGCGGTTCTGGCTCCAGCAGGAGATGTCGTTGCAGATCGCCACCGGGCGTTCCTTGCCAAAGGACTGGCTGGTGATGCGCTGGGCGTTGACGCCACGGCTGACCAGATAGTTCACCACCACGGAGGCGCGACGGGCGCCCAGGGCGATATTGTATTCGCGGGTCCCGCGTTCGTCGGCATGGCCTTCGATCATGATGCGGTAGTTGGCATACTGGTTGAGCCACTGGGCCTGCTTGTCGAGCGTGGCCATGGCTTCGCTGGTCAGCGAGCTGGAATCGGTTTCGAAGAAGACACGGTCACCCACGGTGACGATGAATTCCTGCTGGCTGCCCGGAGCGCCGGCTCCGGTATTGCCAACGCCGGTCAGCCCGACATTGTCGGTGGCGCTGCGCGAACAGGCGGCGATGACCACGACGAACAGCAGCATGGCTGCGGCGCGCAGGGCGGTGTTGATGGGGGCGGGGATGGCCAAGGCGGACTCCTAGGGGGAATGCTAAAATCTTAAGGACAGCATTTACCGCGCTTAATCTTAAAACCGGGTGTGCCGGAGTGGTTAATCCCTGCCTAATGGGGCGCGGATGTGGCGGAAATCCTGGCTTTTTTGTGACGTTGCCGTGGCGCAACAGGGAGAGGGGATCGGGAGATAGGGTTAAGATCAACCCGTGATCTTGTGGGGTCCTGCGCCGGGCTATCTTCGCCCCTTCAAGACCGATGAAAGAGCGGCTCAACCAAGTTTCTTATCCCCGGGTCAAAATTCTCCCGCATACTCACACTATTCCTCTCGCGTCAGGGCGGCCTGCAGCGACCAGTGGCGGGAGGGACAGCCGGGCATGGGGCAGTCGCGTGCCGCCATGGTCTGGGGGTCGGTCGGTGAGAGTTCGTGCCTGTTGCCGGTCTTGTGATCGGTCGCTGAAAGCGGGTGCCCCAGGGGCGGCCGCGCCGGACAGCCTTCCAAGTTACCCCCTATCGAGAAAACCCGGCGTTCCCGAGGCGGCTTTCGTCTCAGTTTTTAGTTTCAGGGACGAAAGCCGTCTCGGGACACCGCTCTCTACCGCATAACCGCGACGCCGTTCTGGCCGGGCGGCGCAGCGGCGCGCCTGGCGGCGGCCTAACCCTCGGTCAGCTTGAATTCGATACGGCGGTTGCGGCGATAGGCTTCTTCGGTTTCGGCCGGATCGAGGGGGGTGAACTCGCCAAAGCCGGCGGCGACCAGCCGGTTGGGCGACACGCCCTGGGTGACCAGATATTGCGCGACCGAGATGGCGCGGGCGGCCGACAGCTCCCAGTTGGACGGGAAGCGCGCATTGGAAATCGGGCGGCTATCGGTGTGCCCGTCAATGCGCAGCACCCAATTGATGTCGGTGGGGATCTCGGTTTCGAGCTGCAAAATGGCGTCGGCCAGCGAATCGAGCTGGGGCAAAGCGGCCGGATTGACCTCCGCCTGCCCGGCGTCGAACAGCACTTCGGACTGGAAGACAAAGCGGTCGCCGACCACGGTGACATCGGCGCGGCCTTCCAGAATTTCGCGCAGGCGGCCGAAGAAGTCGGAGCGATAGCGGGTCAGGTCCTGCACGCGCTGGGCCAGTGCCAGGTTGAGCCGGCGGCCAAGGTCGGCGATCTGGGTGCGCGATTCGGCGTCGCGGGCCTCGGATGCCTCAAGGGCAGCCTCGAGCGCGCCAATCTGGGTCCGCAGCGCCGCCAATTGCTGGTTGAGCAGGGCCACCTGAGCATTGGCCTCATCGGAGAGCTGTTCGGCCTGCAGCAGGTCCGATTCCAGCGCAGCGATGGTGTCGTCGCGATCCCCCAGGCCCGCGCCGATGCCGGCAAGCTGGTCGGACAGGGCCTCGTTTTCCGACTGGGCGCCAGCCAGGGTTGCGGTCAGCGTGGCCAATTGGGCATTGAGGTCGTCGGAATTGGCGCGTTCGAGCTGCAGCAACTCGGTCAGCTCGGCAATCTGGCTATTGAGCCGGGCCAGGGCCGTGTCGCGTCCCTGGATTTCCTGGCCGAGGAAAAACTGGGTCAACATGAACAGGGACAGCATGAAGATGATGACGAGCAGCAGGCTCGAAAGCGCATCAACAAAGCCGGGCCAGTAATTGGCTTCCTGTCTGCGGCGGGCGCGCGCGGCGGGCATGGGCTAGTTCCGGCGCTCGTTGTCGGCTTCGTCGAGCATGGCCTGGATCAGGTCGCGCAGCTTCTGGTTGGTTTCGCCCTGCTCGGTGATGTAGCGGCGCAAATCCTCCTGCTCGGTGCGGATATGCTTGACCAGCCCATCGATGCCGCGGGCCAGCTCGGCCATGGCACGAATGGCGTTCTGCGAGGAATTCTGGTTCTGCATATTGGCGCCCATGCGCTCGATCATGGCCTGCATATCTGCGCCGGCTACACCCATGGAATTGGCCTGCATGGCAGTAACCGGATGGTCCAACTCGGTCATCGAGGTCATCCAGTCCTCAAGATCGGTGTAGAAGGCATTTTGTGCCTGGCTGGTCTGCAGGTCGAGAAAACCCAGGATCAGCGATCCGGCAAGGCCGAACAGCGAGGACGAAAAGGCGGTGCCCATGCCGCCCAGCGGCGCGGCAAGACCTTCCTTGAGATTGGCGAACAAGGCAGCACTATCGGCCGAGGTGACGTCGAGCGCATTGATCACGCCGGCGACCGAACTGACAGTCTCGAGCAGGCCGTAAAACGTGCCCATCAGGCCCAGGAAAACCAGCAGGCCTGTCAGATAGCGCGAAGTGTCCTTGGCCTCGTCGAGCCGGTTGCCCACCGAATCGAGAATGGAGCGCATCGAGGCCGGGGTGATGATGGCTTCGCCGATCCGCTCGCGCAGGATACCGGCCACGGGCGCCAGCAGCACCGGCGGGCGGGCCGAGCTGGCGTCGCCATCCTGCAGGGAATTGACCCATTTCACTTCCGGGAAGAGGCGGAATATCTGCCGAAAGCTGAGGAAGATGCCGATGAACAGGGCAAAGAAGATCATCGAATTGATGAAGGGGTTTGCCCAGAAGAACGCAACGATGTTGGTGACCAGGATGGCGGCGACCAGCCCCACCAGCACCAGAAAGATCACGATTTTGACCAGATAAACGGTCGGGCTGGCGAGGTGATAGGGATCGTAAGTCTGCGTCATCTGTCCCGAACCTTGCCCCTCGCGCGCGCAAATCAACCACCCCTGAGTCTAGAGGCGGTAGAAAGGCGTGACAATTAAAAAGGTTAACGGTGCGGAATGACAGGAATGCGGCAGCGCTACTGGATCGTGCGCAGGGATTTGAGCAGGGCACCCTGCAGCGTCTCGTTGCCGGCTACGATCTGGCCGTTCCAGACCGATCCGGGTTGGCCGGCGAAATCGGTGACTAGGCCACCGGCTTCCTTGACCATCAGCAGGCCCGGCGCGACATCCCAGGGCTTGAGGCCTGCTTCCCATAGCGCATCGAAGCGACCGGAAGCGAGCCAGGCCATGTCGACTGCGATCGAGCCGGAGCGGCGGATGCCTGCAACGGCGGGATTGATCTGGGCGAGCTGGCGGAGCTGGAGGGTGTCATTGCTCGTGCCCTGGGTCTTGATGCCGGTGGTTACCACGGCATCCGACAGGTGCCGGCGCCCGGCCACGCGCAGGCGCTTGGTGTCGGCGAGCCAGGCCCCGCCGCCCCTTTCTGCAGTGTAGAGCTCGTCCATGATCGGGTTGTAGATCACCGAGGCAACAATCTCGTCACCGCGCTGCAGGGCAATGGCGACCGCGAACAGAGGAATGGAGTGCAGGAAATTGGTGGTGCCGTCGAGCGGATCGATGATCCAGGTATGCTGCCCATCGGTGCCGGCCACTTCGCCGCCTTCTTCCATGAGGAAGGCGTAGGTGGGACGAGCCTTGCGCAGTTCGTCATAGACGATCTGTTCGGCGCGCAGATCGGCCTTGGAGACGAAATCGGCCGGCCCTTTGCGGGAGACCTGCAGGTTCTCGACCTCGTTGAAATCGCGCGCCAGCGACTTGCCGGCCTTGATGGCGGCGCTGACCATAACGTTGAGGAGGGCGGAACGGGCCATGACGTAAACTGCTCGCTAGCTCATGCGGTTTGACCGGGGCGGGCAGATCGGTCTGCCGGCCGGCCAAGGGGAGAAGGGCCCCGCCGCTGGATTGAAGTGTGGCGCGCTTATTGCCCCAGAACCGGCGCTGGTTCAAGGGTCTTGCGTTTCCGCGCTGCCGCCGGTGGTTTCGGTTTTGGGCGCATCCTCGGTCGCAGGATTGGGATCGACCACCTGGGTGGGCGCGTTGTCCGCGTCAGTCGGGCTGGGCAGAACGGGTCCGACGACGGTCGGAACAGTAGCAACCGTTTCTATGCTGGGCGGCGTGGATGGCCAGAATCGAGCGCGCTCCTCAGCGCGCTCCAGAGCTTCGGCGGGGATCGAGACCAGCAGGCGATCCAGATCCGGGTCGGTCAGGCCCTGACGGCGGGCCAGGGCACGCCACATAGCCGCTTCCTCAAGATCCAGGGTAACCCCCTCACCCACGGCGAGGAGCTTGGCATAGCGGTTCTGCGCCACCACATTGCCCTGCCCGGCGGCGACGCCATACCAGGAGGCGGCAGCTTCAATGTCCCGCTCAACGCCCTGGCCGAGATAGAGCAGGGTTGCATAATCGACCTGCGCGTCGGCGAGGCCCGCTTCGGCGGCGCGACGGATGTAGTCGGCGCCCTGTTCGATATCGGGGGCAAGGCCCGCGCCTTCGAGCAGCATGGCACCGTAATCATAGAGTGCTTCGGGCAGTTCAGCGTCGGCCGCCTCCTTCATCAGCTCGGCCGCCCGGGTCAGGTTCGGATCGGCATAGACGCCTTCGACGTGGAGCAGAGCCAGATTGTACTTGGCCGGAATGTAGCCTGCCTCGGCAGAAGCCGTGAACAGTTCGGCGGCGCGCTGGCGGTTGCGGGGGACGCCAACGCCATCCTGATACAGCATCCCCAGTTCAAACGTGGCGAGCCGGTCGCCATTGTTGGAGGCGAGCTGATACCAGCCGGCGGCCCGCTCGGCATTCTGCGCCACGCCCAGGCCACGGGCATAGATTTCGGCGATCAGGGTCTGGGCCGCAGCATCACCCTGTTCTGCGCGTGGCAGGGCCAGCTCAAGTGCGGTCAGGAAATAGCCGCGCTGATAGGCGCCATAGGCGTAGTCAGTCGGCGCGCGGGGGCCGAAGACGGAATCGCTGATCTGGTCGGCCACATTGCCCTGCGCCAAGGCCGGCAGGGCCATGCCGGCGAACGCCAATGCAGGCAGGAGGCGCGCGTCCCTCATGCCACTGTCCTGGCGGCCTTGTCGAAGGCGCTGAGCGCAGAAGCCGGGTCGCTGGCCGACCAGATGCAATCGGACAGGGCGATGAACTCGGCGCCGGTCAGGTCAAGGGATGCGGTCTGGATCTGCGGGTCGGAATGAATGGCCGGGACTTCGAAGGTCTCGGCCCACCACGTTGCCAGCTCGGCCGCAGCGGGGTCGGTCGTGCCGCCCAGCGGACCAAACATGACGTAGTCGACGTCGAGTTCGCCAAAACTCATGGCATCGTGGCGCGAACGAATATTGCCGACGCCGACAATGCCGTCGGGCTTGAGCAAGGCGATGGCATCGCGGATGGCCTTGGTGCCGCCGCTGGTGACATGCACACCATCGGCGCCGAGGCGGCGCGCGAGTTCACCGTCGTCTTCGAGAAGAACTGCTGCGCCGGCGGCCTGGCCGATCTGGATGGCACGCTCGGCAAGGGCAGCATAGCCAGCATCGTCCAGGGCGCCCCGCCGCACCAGGAGTGCCGCGATTTCCGGGCCGGACAGCACGCCCATGAGCTGGCGCGGAAACTGCTCGAGCTGCGGATTTTCCGGTGTGATGAGATAGAGCTGCGGAGCCATGATGTTCCCGATATTCGCGGCGTGGTCCCTAGAGTGTCATTTTGGCAATAAAGGGACATGCCTCAATAGGGGATTGACCCCATCATAGGCAATGGCGCTCGACCGGGGACAAAACGGCGCGCACCCCGGGAGGGAAGTGCGCGCCAG
Organism: Devosia indica; assembly: GCF_003056405.1. Classification (GTDB taxonomy): domain Bacteria; phylum Pseudomonadota; class Alphaproteobacteria; order Rhizobiales; family Devosiaceae; genus Devosia; species Devosia indica. The sequence goes on along the minus strand of NZ_PYVZ01000005.1, from coordinate 40,239 downwards.
CCGCGGCGTTGGGTCCGCGGGAAGACGGGACGGGGCTAGGCAGCCCGATCCACGTCGTTGCTCCATTCGCCAGTGGCAGCGAGGGAATTCATGTGAGCCCGGTGAGTGAAGGCCTGGCGCGCGGCCTGGAAATTCTCACGACGGCCGGCCCAGGTGCGCAAGGCGACGTTCTGCAAGGCCCGGCCATAGGAAAAGGTCATCGGCCAGGGCTTGCCAGCGATGCGGTTCATGGCCGAGAGGTGCGCGGTGGCTTCCTCATCGGTCTGGCCGCCGGAGAGGAAGGCAATGCCGGGGACGGCGGCAGGAACGTGTTCCTTGAGCACGTCAACGGTGCGGCGGGCGACCTCTTCGACGCTGGGACGCTCGCGCGAATTGATGCCGGGCAGGATCATGTTGGGCTTGAGCAGCATGCCAGCAAGGTCGACACCGGCGAGACGCAGCTCCTTGAACACATTTTCCAGAACATCGCCGGTAACCGTGGCGCAGCGCTCCATGGAGTGGTTGCCCGGCTCGCCATCGCCGACCACTTCGGGCTCGACAATGGGGACAATGCCGGCCTCCTGGCAGAGCATGGCATAGCGGGCCAGTACATGGGCATTGGCGCGGATATTGTTGCGGGTGGGGGCGATGTCATTGATGGTGATGACCGCGCGCCATTTGGCAAATCCGGCCCCCAGCTCGGCATAGTGGGCCAGGCGCTGGCGCAGGCCATCGAGCCCTTCGGTGATCTTCTCGCCGCCTTCGCCGGGCATGGGGAAGGCGCCGCGGTCGACCTTGATGCCGGGAACGACGTCGGCATCGGCCAGAATGGCGCGGAAGGGGGTGCCGTCGGCGGCTTCCTGCTTGAGGGTTTCCTCGGTCAGGATGACGCCCGAGATATAGGACTTCATCGCCTCGGCGGCGCCGAACAGCATTTCGCGGTAGTCGCGGCGCAGCTCCAGCGTATTGGGAAGGTTGATCTTGTCGAAACGCTTGCCGATGGTGCCTTCAGATTCATCGGCAGCCAGGATGCCCATGCCGGGGGTCATCAATTTCTGGGCAATAGCATTGAGCGACTTGGTCATGGCGGTGGGAACCTCGGATGTGAACTGGCCGCCAGATTAGACTTTCGTTGGCCGGGATTCGATTAGACCTCCGGATATGAGACGAAAGGCTAATCTTGTATGGTAGATTGACATGGAACCTGTTCCGGGGCTTGGCGATTTCGCCTTTCCATCGTAAGTTAACGATATCTCCAAGGCGTCCCAAGCGCCAAAAATCACGCAAAGTCAGGATAGAAAGATGAGCACGCAACCGCACGTGAGCTTCAATGACGGCCGTTCGATCCCGCAACTGGGCCTGGGCGTCTGGCAGACCCCGGACGATGTGGCGGTCGAGGCCGTGAGCACTGCGCTCAAAACCGGCTACCGGCATATCGACACCGCTGCCGTCTATAAAAACGAGGAAGGCGTCGGTAAGGGCATTGTAGCCTCAGGCATAGACCGCGGGGATATCTTTCTGACCACCAAGGTGTGGAACGAGGATCAAGGGTTTGACGAGACCCTCACAGCCATGGATGCGAGCCTCAAACGCCTTGGGACCGACTATGTCGATCTCTACCTGATCCACTGGCCTTCGGCTTTCCGGGGCAAGTACATCGAGACCTGGAAGGCGATGATCCGACTGCGCGAAGAGGGCAAGGCCAAGTCCATTGGCGTGTCGAACTTCGAGGGCAGCTATATCGACGATCTGATCCGGGACACCGGGGTGACCCCGGCGATCAACCAGATCCAGCTCCACCCGCGCTTCCAGCAGAAGGCGATGCGCGACAAGCATGCGGGCTTGGGCGTGGTGACCGAGAGCTGGAGCCCGCTGGGGCAGGGCCAGGTGCTGGCCGATCCGGTGATCGGCGAGATCGCCAAGCGGCACGGCAAGAGCCCGGCCCAGGTGATCATCCGCTGGCATCTCGACCTGGGGCTGGTGGTGATCCCCAAATCGGTGACGCCGAGCCGGATTGTCGAGAATTTCGACGTGTTCGACTTTGCGCTCAGCGATGAGGACAAGGCGGCGATTGCCGGGCTTGATGCCGCCGATGGCCGGATCGGGTCGGACCCGGTGACGGCGACGTTCTGATCTAATTGCTCTTGGCGACCCGGTAGACTAATTCCGGGTCGCCCTCATCCAGACCCTCGATGATGCCGCTGCGCTGGAAGCCGAGGCGAGCCAGCATCGCCTGCATGGGCGCGTTGGACTGGTTCGTCGAGGTCCAGAGGGCTGGACCGGGAGCTGTCTCGATGGCGTGGCGGATCAGGGCTTCGCCAACGCCCCGCCTCCGATACTCTGCGCCGACCATCACCATTTCCAGCATGGGATGCCCGAAGAAGTGCTGGTGCATGACGGCATACCCAGCCGGCTTGCCGTTCAGTGTGGCGCAGGCACATTGGCCCGCGTCTACCCAGCGCGCAATTTCCGCCGCTCGCGCATTGTCCGAAGCGGCAAAGCTGTCAAGCCCGACAAGGGCCGCGATATCGTCCGGCCTTGCAGGTCGGATGATGACGCTTCTCATTTACTTCTTCAGCGCTTCCACACCCGGCAGGGGCTTGCCTTCCATCCACTCAAGGAAGGCGCCGCCGGCGGTGGAGACGTAGCTGAGCTTGTCCTTGACGCCGGCATGGGCGAGGGCACCGACGGTGTCGCCGCCGCCGGCGACCGAGACCAGCAGGTCGTCATGGGTGCGCTTGGCGACGTGCCTGGCGATGGCGACGGTGCCGGCGTCGAAGGGCTCCATTTCAAAGGCGCCGACCGGGCCGTTCCAGACCACGGTATGGGCGTCGTCGATCGCGGCATTGATGCGCTCGATGGAAGAAGGGCCGATATCGAGGATCATGCCATCGGGGTCGATGGCGTCCACGCCATAGAGACGGGTGGGCGAATTGGCCTTGAAGTGCCAGGAGACGACCGCGTCGATGGGCAGGATGATGGCGCAATTGGCCTTGTCGGCCTTGTCCATGATGCGGCGGGCGGTGTCGGCCAGATCCTTCTCGCAGAGCGATTTGCCCACACCATAGCCTTGTGCAAACAGGAAGGTGTTGGCCATGCCGCCGCCGATGACCAGGCCATCGACCTTGGTGACGAGGTTTTCGAGCAGGTCGATCTTGGAGGAGACCTTGGCGCCACCGACAATGGCGACGACAGGTTTTTTCGGTTTGCCGAGGCCGGATTCCAGGGCTTCGAGCTCGGCCTGCATGGCCAGGCCTGCAGCGGCGGGCAGCAGGCGTGCCAGCGCCTCGGTCGAGGCATGAGCGCGATGGGCGGCCGAGAAGGCGTCGTTCACATACACATCGCCCAGGCTCGCCATGCGCTGGGCCAGCTCGACATCATTGGCTTCTTCACCCGGATGGAAGCGGGTGTTTTCCATGACCAGCACAGAGCCGGCGGGGGCCTCGTCGATGGCGGCCTGGGCAGCGCTAACGTCGATCCAGTCGGTGGCAACGAAGCCGACCGGATGGCCAGTCTGGTCGGCGACGGCCGAACAAACCTGCTCGAGCGAAAATTCGGGGTTCACCTGGCCCTTGGGGCGGCCGAAATGGGACAGAAGAATGACCTTGCCGTCCTTCTTGACGATTTCGCGGATGGTGGGCACCAGGCGCTCGATGCGGGTGGCATCGGTGACCTTGCCGTCGGCCACAGGCACATTGAGGTCGGCCCGCAGGAGCACGCGCTTGCCCGTCAGATCGAGTTCGTCCAGGGTCTTGAAGCTCATGCTCATCGTGCTGCCTCCGCGGTCAGGTCCAATCGGGCCGTGGGTAGCAGAGTGGCACGTTTGGCGGAAGCGGGGACAGAAAATTTCTCGTTTGGGCAGAGGGGCGCAATCTGCCACGGCCTGTGGCCGGACAGTGTCGCCACTTCCGGGTTTGAGAACAGAGCGTGACCCGAGACGGCTTCAGTCTCGAAAATAAAAATGAGACGGAAGCCGCCTCGGGACACCGGGTTTCTCCTGCTGTCGTGGCCCCTATTGATCGCTCGTCGCAAGGTGGCCCGACTAGCAGACGAGCCCTGGAGCGAATCCAGTCTCACCGGCTCCTCCCGCAACTGTTCGCTGCAGTCCGCCCATCGCGGGAGAGATGACAAGGAGTATGCGGGAAGATTTGGGACCGTGGATAAGTCTGTCGTGACTTAACCGCCCAGCGAGCGATTTAGGCTCGCACCCAGCATGTAGAGCAAGGGCGAGACGAGCACCTGACCGCCCAGACGCAGCAGATCGTCGACCATGACATGCTTGGCAAAACCGTCGCTGGCGAGCGGTGCGGTGCCAACCTGGGTAAGAATGCGGCGGTGGCGCCAGGTCAGAAAGCCCAGCATCAAGGCGGCTGGCAGCGGGATCAGCCAGGGCATCTGCATGAGGCCGAGCAATAGCCAGCTCAAGGGCAGAGTTGCCGAGATGCGCTTGGTGAGGAGGAACATTTTTCACTGCTCCGTTGCCGACACAATATCAGCCATTAGGCTGATTTGGTGACAGAGGCGTGAATCAGATTTGCGTGAAGAGGCCTGGATAATCGGTGACGATGCCGTCCGCGTCGATCTCGAGCACGGCCTGGAAATCGGCGGACTGATAGCGGAAGTGGGTGGCGTCGAGGCGGGTGTAGATCTGCTCGGCGCGCTTGAAGGAAAAGTCCGTGGCGTCGATCCAGGCCATGGCGAAGGAGACGGGCTGGCCGTCCGCCCACTCGCTGCGCCAGATGGGCAGGGCATTGGTGAAGGGGGTGGGCCAGATATCGACATCGACGCAGCCGCTGAGGGCCGGGATGGGTTCGGCGCGATCATCGGACCAGCCGCCGGCGCCGTCAGCGAAGAGTTCGAGGGATTTCCCGTCGGTGCGCTCGATCCTGACCGTGCGGATATGGCCGTTCTCGTCGAGCTTGAGCCGATAGAACAGGCCGAAATCGGGGCCGATTATGGTGCCGCGGATGCGCGTATCGCGGCCATTGGCGATAATATGGCAATGCTCGATGGTTTCGAGGTCAAGGCCGCGCCAGCGGATGGATCGGTTGAGATTCAATGCGGCCACCTGCGCGGGCTGAATTCGGGCGGCATCACAATGCCTTAATCGTCAAGGCCTGTCATCCCGGCGAATGCCGGCCTCCGCCCGGAGATCTCAGGTTGGGTCCCGGTCTTCGCCGGGGTGACATTGTGGGTGGTGGTGGGGCGGACAAAAAAGGGCGCCCCGGAGGACGCCCTTCATTGTCAGGTCTTCAATTCGCCTAGAGAGTCTTTCCCAGCGCCACGGCGGTGTCGGCCATGCGGTTGGAGAAGCCCCATTCATTGTCATACCAGCTCAGGACCGAGACGAAATTGCCATCCATCACCTTGGTCTGGTCCAGCGCCATGGTGGAGGAGTGGGGGTCGTGGTTGAAGTCGATGGAGACGTTGGGGAACTCGGTGTAGCCGAGCACGCCCTTGAGTTCGCCATCGGCGTATTTCTTGACCGCGGCGTTGATTTCCTCGGCGGTGACATCGCGCTTGGCGATGAACTTGAAATCGACGCAGGAGACGTTGGGGGTCGGCACGCGGATCGAGACGCCATCAAGCTTGCCCTTGAGCTCAGGCAGCACCAGGCCAATGGCCTTGGCAGCGCCGGTCGAGGTCGGGATCTGCGACAGCGCGGCGGCACGGGCGCGATAGAGATCCTTGTGCATGGTGTCGAGGGTCGGCTGATCACCGGTATAGGAATGGATGGTGGTCATCATTCCCTTTTCGATGCCGAATTCCTTGTGCAGGACATAGGCCAGCGGCGCCAGGCAGTTGGTGGTGCACGAGGCGTTGGAGATCACCACATCGTCCTTGGTCAGCGACGCATGGTTAATGCCATAGACGATGGTCTTGTCGGCGCCGTCGCCGGGGGCCGAGATGATCACCTTCCTGGCGCCGGCCTTCAAATGGGCGCTGGCCTTCTCCTTGGAGGTGAAGATACCGGTGCATTCGAGCGCGATATCGACGCCCATTTCGCCATGCGGCAGCTCGGCAGGATCACGGACAGCGGTGACCTTGATGGGGCCGCGGCCGACGTCGATGGTGTCGCCATCGACTGTCACCTTGTGCGGGAAACGGCCATGCACGCTATCGAAGCGCAGCAGGTGGGCATTGGTTTCGACCGGGCCGAGATCGTTGATGGCCACCACTTCGATGTCGGTGCGGCCCGACTCGATGATGGCCCGGAGGACATTGCGGCCGATACGACCAAATCCATTGATGGCGACGCGAACTGCCATGTTTTTGAGCTCCTAGCGGGAGGGGAGGAGAAAGGGAGGCGCGGCTCTCTTACAACTGACTGGTGACGGCTTCAACAACGGCCTTGGACGTAAGGCCAAAGTGGGCATAGAGCGCGTCGATCGGGCCGGAGGCGCCAAACGAGCTCATGCCCACGAACTTGCCCTTGCGGCCCAGGATCTTGTCCCAGCTCATGGAAATGCCGGCTTCGATGGCGACACGGGCAACGCCCTTGCCCATGATCTCGTCCTGATAGGCCTTGGGCTGCTTGTAGAAAAGCTCCATGGAGGGCACGGACACGACGCGCGCCTTGATGCCTTTTTCGCTCAGCTCCTTCTGGGCCTCGACGGCGATGGCGACCTCCGAGCCGGAGGCAAAGATGACCGCATCGGCATTGGCGGGGCCGACAAGGGTATAGGCGCCCTTGGCCGATTTGTTCTCGGCCGAATATTCAGTGCGGACAGCCGGCAGGTTCTGGCGCGAAAGGGCGAGGATCGAAGGGTTCTTTTCGGCCTCAAGAGCCAGTTCCCAGCATTCGGCGGTTTCCATGGCATCGGCCGGGCGGAACACCAGAAGGTTCGGAATAGCGCGCAGGGCCGAGAGATGCTCCACCGGCTGGTGGGTCGGGCCGTCTTCGCCCAGGCCAATGGAATCGTGGGTCATTACATAGATGACGCGCTGTTCCATCAGGGCCGAAAGGCGGATGGCCGGGCGGGCATAGTCGGTAAAGACCATGAACGTACCGCCATAGGGAATGAAGCCGCCATGCAGCGCCACGCCATTCATGGCGGCGCCCATCTCGTGCTCGCGAATGCCATACATCATGTAGCGGCCGGTGCGATTGTCGGCCTGGAAGGGCAGGGTCTCGGGCGTGTTGGTCAGGTTGGAATGGGTGAGGTCGGCAGAGCCAGCCAGGGTCTCGGGCACTGTCTTGTTGATGATCTCAAGCGCCATCTGGCTGGCCTTGCGGCTGGCAACCTTGGGCTTGTCCTCGGCGAGCTTCTTCTTGTAGTCGGCCATGGCCGAGGCGAAATCGGCCGGCAGCTTGCCCGAAATGCGGCGAGAGAACTCATCCTTCTTGTCCGAAGCGGCAAGGCGGGCTTCCCATTCACCGCGGATATTCCGGCTGCGGGTGCCGGCGGCGCGCCAGGCTTCGAGAATGCCGGCGGGCACTTCAAAGGGCGGATAGTCGATCCCCAGAGCGGCCTTGGCGCCGGCCAGTTCCTCGGCGCCGAGCGGAGCGCCGTGGACCTTTTCGGTGCCGGCCTTCTTGGGGGCGCCGAACCCAATAGTGGTCTTGGCGGCGATCAGGGTGGGCTTGTCGGTCGAGGCCTTGGCCTGATTGAGCGCGTTTTCGATGGCGTCCTGATCATGGCCGTCGATCTCGATGGTGTTCCAGCCGACGGCCTTGAAGCGGGCAATCTGGTCGGTCGAGTCGGCATTGGAGACGGCGCCGTCGATGGTGATGGAGTTGTTGTCCCAAATGACCGTGAGCTTGTTGAGCTTGAGATGTCCGGCCAGCGAGATGGCTTCCTGGGAAATGCCTTCCATCAGGCAACCGTCACCGGCGAGCACCCAGGTGTGGTGATCGACAAGTTCAGAGCCGAACTCGGCGGCCAACTTGGCTTCGGCAACGGCGAACCCCACGGAATTGGCCAGGCCCTGACCGAGCGGGCCGGTGGTGGTTTCAATGCCGGTTGCATGGCCGAACTCGGGGTGGCCGGCAGTCTTCGAGCCGAGCTGGCGGAAGTTCTTGACCTGGTCGATGGTCATATCCTGATAGCCAAGCAGGTAGAGCGAGGAATAGAGCAGCATCGAGCCATGGCCGGCCGATAGAATGAAGCGGTCGCGGTCGGCCCAATGGGGATCTGCGGGATCGAACTTCATCACCTTGGTGAAGAGCACGGTGGCAATGTCGGCGCAGCCCATCGGCAGGCCTGGATGGCCGGAACTGGCTTTCTCGACCGCGTCCATGCTGAGCGACCGGATCGCGTTGGCCAAATCGTTCTGCTGGGCTGTGTTCGTCATGGGACCGCTCGCTTGAAAAAGGCTTGGAACTGGCGGGAGCGGGCGCTCGGCGCTCCCCTCCCAAAGGCGGGGTTGAGGCATAACAGGTTCGTCTTGCCTGTCAATGTCACCCAGGGGCGCAAGCGTTCGGTTCGAGGCCGGATTTCCGGGGGTTCGCCCTGCAACGCAGTTGCAATGACACAATGGCTGGGGCAGGCTGACCCGAGATGGAATCGTCGCGTCTTGAGGGCAGTAGCGGCCATGAGTGAGACGGAACTTGAAGATGGACTGATCTCGGCCACGGCCCGGTTTGACCGGGCTTTGGCGCGATTGGCCACGAGTACCCGCGATCTCAATACACGGTTGCAGCGTCAGCAGCGCATGGAAGTGGATACCCAGCGGCTGGTGCAGGAGCGCGCGCGTCTGGCCACCGAACTCGACAAGACGGCAGCCCGCGCCAAACGGCTCGACGACAGCGCGCATGAAGTCTCCAGGCGCCTGGTCGAGGCGATGGAAACGGTGCGCTCTGTACTGGCAAAGGCGGAGTAAACGCGTGCCCGAGGTGAATGTCGAAATCAATGGCCGCAAGTATCGCATGGCCTGCGAAGAGGGGCAGCAGGCGCATCTGATCGGGTTGGCCGAGCGGTTCAATGCCCAGGTCGAAGGGCTCAAGGGGGCCGTGGGCGAGATCGGCGACAACCGGCTGACGGTGATGGCCGGTATTGCCGTGCTTGATGAGTTGTCCGAGGCCGAGCGCAGGATCAAGGCACTCGAGGCGCAGGTGGCCGAGCTGACGCAGGCCGGGCAGGATATTGCGGCCGAGCTGGAAAGCACCGAAGCCCAGTTCGCGCAGAAACTGGCCGATGCGGCCGAGGCGCTCGAGAGCGTGGCCGAAACGCTGGACGGGACGGCATCGCTGCCCTAAATTGGCAAGGATTGGCAAAGTTTGCCAAAATTTGTCAGGAGGCTGCCATGGCCACGATGAATATTTCGCTGCCCGATGCGATGAAGCAGTGGGTGGAGGAGCAGGTCCAGACCGGGCGATATGCCAATAGCAGCGATGTTGTCCGCGACCTAGTGCGCAAGGAGCAGGAGCGGGCTCGGCAGCAAGCCGATTTTGACCGCGTCGTGGGCGAGGCGCTGGACAGCCCTCGGCATAGCTATGGTAAGGATGAACTACTCGACATAGTCATGAAAAGGGCCGAAGCCGCCATCGCCGGGCGCGAGAAACGCTGAGGCATGGCGTGGAAAACTGGCGAACTTGCTGATCGTGATCTGGAGTGGATTGCTATCGCGGGTATAGATCAGTTCGGCACCCGCCAGTCGCGAAACTATATCGCTAAGATTGTCGATATGTTCGATACTCTGGCCAGAAACCCGATGTTGGGCATGGAGCGAAGTTCGTCGAGGGGGGCGGTGCGCCTGATGCCCTGTGGTCGACATCACATTATTTACACGCTTGAGAATGATGACGTTGTCATTCTCCGCGTTGTTCACGCTTTGCAAAACTGGCCCGATTTAGTGTGAGTGCCCTTTGCACGGCCTCAAACATGCGCCTATATCTCGTCTCGCTGCCCGGCGCGTGAGGACTCACATATCCCCGGGGCCTTAATCGATCCTAAGGGAGCTGTCCCTGACCGGGCCCGTGGGCTCGGACATACGGCGCCCACCTACGTATGTAGGTTCCCGGGATCAGTAGTCCCACGGCCAGGGCGGCACCGAATTTGTTGGTGAAGAGGGCTTATGGCGGACCAGGCATTCGAAGAGGCAAAGGCCGCGCTGCGGACGGAGGCACATGCCGCCCGCGCAGCCCTTTCCAGTGAGGACCGTGCCGACGCGGCCAAGGCGGTGGCCGGACATTTCTTTGAATCGGTCGCTTTCGGGCCTGACTATGTGATCGCGGGCTATTGGCGGATTCGGGATGAACTGGACTGCCAGGCCATATTGGTGCGGCTGATGGATAGCGGGCAGAAGGTGCTGCTGCCAGTGGTGCAGGGCGACAACGAGCCGCTCGACATGCGCGTGTGGGAGGCCGATGCGCCTCTTTATGAAGCTGGCTTCGGCACATTAGCGCCGTCAGACCTGGCGCCGCGCTCAGTTCCGGACCTGGTACTGATGCCGCTGCTGGGGTTTGACAATGCGGGCACACGGCTCGGCTATGGCGGCGGCTATTATGACCGGACGCTGGCTGTCTTGCCCAAAAAGCCCTTGCTGGTGGGCCTCGCCTTTGCCGCTCAGGAACTGGCGCATATTCCACGCGATGCCCATGACGTGCCGCTCGACCTGGTCATTACCGAGGCGGGCATCCGCTTTTTTGGCGCGCCCGAATGAGATTTCTGTTTCTGGGCGATGTGATGGGCCGCTCCGGCCGGGACGCGGTGAGCGAACGCCTGCCGGGGCTGATTGCCGACCATGGCTTCGACTTTGTCGTCGTCAATGGCGAGAATGCCAGCCACGGCAAGGGGCTGATCGAGAACCACTATAATGCGTTGCGCGATGCCGGGGCCGATATCGTCACGCTTGGCGACCATGCCTTCGACCAGCGCGAGGCGTTGAGCTATATCGAGCGCGAACCCAATCTCATCCGTCCGCTGAACTTCCCTCCCGGCACTCCGGGGCGCGGGGCCATGCTGGTGGAGAGCCGCAAGGGCCATCGCGTGCTGGTGGTCAATGCCCTGGGACGGGTGTTCATGCCACCAATCGACGACCCGTTCCGGGCGGTTGAAGCGGCGATTGCCGATTGTCCGCTGGGCGAGGTGGCCGATGCCGTGATCGTGGATTTCCATACCGAGGCAACCTCGGAAATCCAGGCCATGGGGCACTATCTCGACGGCAGGGCGACGCTGGTGGTGGGCACCCACACCCATATTCCCACAGCCGATCATCGCGTGCTCAAGGGCGGCACGGGTTTCATGGCCGATGCGGGCATGTGCGGCGATTTCGACAGTATTATCGGCACCGACACCGAGGAGCCGCTCAATCGGTTTCTCACCGGTATTCCGGGGGGACGGTTCACGCCATCGGAAGGCGAGGCGACCTTGTGTGGCGTGGCGGTGGAAACGGACCCGGCTACCGGGCGGTGCGCCAAGATCGCGCCACTCAGGGTCGGCGGCGTGCTGGCACAGGCCATCCCGGACTTCTGACTATCTGCGCTGATCGGCAGATTTCCCCCTTGCCGGAACCTGCAAATTGGGCTCCGATCACGATGTTGTGCCTGGGGCGCATATATTGACGGTTGGCTGAAACGGAAGAACGGGCCCCGGACGCGGCAGGAAGTGCCGATCAATCGTCCATGCATGCGAGGAGTGGGGCCATGCTCGATCCGGTCATCAATTTTCTGAACGATATCTTCTGGGGCTATGTCCTCATCTACGGCCTGCTGGCGGTGGGGTTGTTCTTCACCATCCGGCTGGGATTTATTCAGTTCGTCAATTTCGGTGAAATGTTCAGGGCCGTCTCCGGCTCGCGCCAGGGTGACAGTGCCGGGATTTCACCCTTCCAGGCATTGACCATCAGCCTGGCGTCCCGCGTGGGCACCGGCAATCTGGCCGGGGTGGCCGTGGCCCTCTATCTGGGCGGGCCCGGCGCGATTTTCTGGATGTGGATGGTGGCGCTGGTCGGCATGGCCACGGCCTATTCCGAATCCACGCTGGCCCAGCTCTACAAGACCAAGAACGAGAACGGCGAGTATCGCGGCGGTCCGGCCTTTTACATCGCCAAGGGGCTCAAAGCGCCCTGGGCGGGGGCAATCTTTTCGGTCTGCCTGATCATTGCCTTCGGGCTGGTGTTCAACGCGGTGCAGGCCAATTCCATTGCCGATGCCATGCAGGGTGCCTTCGGGTTCGAGAAAATCTGGGTGGGCGTGGCGCTGGCCATTCTGACCGGCATCGTGATTTTCGGCGGCATCAGGCAGATCGCGCGGGTGGCCGAAATCGTCGTGCCGTTCATGGCGGTGCTTTACCTGCTGGTGGCGCTTTACGTGGTGGCCATCCATATCGGCGAAGTGCCGGGCATGCTGGGCCATATCGTGCAATCTGCCTTCGGGCTTGATGCGGCGGGCGGCGGATTGGCCGGGGCCTTGCTCAATGGCGTCAAGCGGGGGCTGTTTTCCAATGAGGCCGGCATGGGTTCGGCGCCCAATATTGCGGCCGTGGCGACGCCCGATCCGCATCATCCGTCTTCGCAGGGCTTCGTGCAGGCGCTGGGCGTGTTCATCGACACCATCCTGATCTGCACGGCGACGGCACTGATGATCCTGCTTTCGGGCGTGATGGTGGACGGCGGTGAATTGACCGGCACGCCGCTGACCCAGGCGGCGATGACGGTTCACATTGGCGGGGCCGGACAATATTTCATTGCCATTGCGATCCTGTTCTTTGCCTTCACCTCGATCATCGGCAATTACTCCTACGCCGAAAATGCCATGACCTTCCTCAGGATTGGCAATATGCCGGGGCTGACCGTGTTGCGGCTGGGCGTGCTGGGGATGGTGATCTGGGGCGCCTATGAAAGCGTGGCGACGGTATTCAACGCTGCGGATGCCTCGATGGGGCTGATGGCCACGGTCAACCTCATTGCCATCGTCCTGCTCTCGGGCACGGTGGCCAAGCTGACCAAGGACTACCGGGCGCAGCGCAAGGCGGGCAAGGAGCCGCTGTTCCACGCGGCGGACTATCCTGAACTCAGCGGCAAGATCGACCAGAGCATCTGGAACAAGCACGATCCGGGTTGATCGACAAGGCGGATTGGGAGCGCCCGTCCGGTACAGCACCGGGCGGGCGCTTTATTTTTGCGCTCCGGCCCCCTATAAGCAGCGCGAAAAAGCGCAAATTGCATATCCGAGGTTCTTCATGGCTGGCCATTCCCACGCCAAAAACATCATGCACCGCAAGGGCAAGTCCGACGCCATCCGGTCCAAGATCTTTTCCAAGCTGGCCCGCGAAATCACCGTGGCGGCCAAGATGGGACAGCCCGACCCGGCCTTCAATCCGCGCCTGCGCCTGGCTATTGCCAATGCCCGTGCGCAGTCCATGCCCAAGGACAATATCGAGCGGGCCGTCAAGAAGGCCTCTGGCGGCGATGCAGAGAATTATGACGAGATCCGCTATGAGGGTTATGGCCCGGGTGGCGTTGCCGTCATCGTCGAGGCGCTGACCGACAATCGGAATCGCACCGCGTCCAATGTGCGCTCCTACTTCTCCAAGAATGGTGGCGCGCTGGGGGAAACCGGTTCGGTCGGCTTCATGTTCGACCGGGTTGGCGAAATCACCTATCCGGCCTCCGTCGGCTCGGAAGACAAGGTGATGGAAGCGGCCATCGAGGCCGGGGCCGACGATGTCGAGAGCGATGACGAGAACCACTACATTTACACCACCTTTGAGACCATGGCCGAGGTCTCTTCGGCGCTCGAAGCGGTGCTGGGCGAAGCTGAGTCGGTGAAAGCGATCTGGAAGCCGCAGAACGAGACGCCGATCGACGCGGAAAAGGGGGCGACCCTGATGAAGCTGCTCAATACGCTCGAAGAGGACGATGACGTGCAGAACGTCTATTCGAACTTCAACATGAGCGAAGAAGAGGCGGCCAAGCTCGAAGGCTGAGAGCCCGTTTCAGGTCAGGCCAGGGTTATGGGGCGGTCCGATGGGCCGCCCCAACGTGTTCAAGCGATGCGCTTGAGGACGAGCCGGGGATGATCCATGGTGTCCGCCACCACGACGGCGTTGCGTCCGGCATGCTTGGCGCCATAGAGCCGCTGATCGGCAATGCGGAACAGCTCGGTGAAGCTTGTCGTCTCGGTAAAGGCGGCGCCGCCAATGCTGACCGAAAGCGGGTGTGCCTCTCCGGCGGGCGCGAAGCAGGCCACGATCACCGACATGCGGATGCGTTCGGCCACGATCTGCGCCTGATGCTGGGTGACGCCGGGCAGGAAGACGGCAAATTCTTCGCCGCCCATGCGGCCGACCATATCGCCACTGCGCAACACCGAGCGAATGGCGCGGGCGATGATGGTAAGCGCTTCGTCGCCGTTTTCATGGCCGTAGAGGTCGTTGATCGACTTGAAATTGTCGGCGTCGATCATCAGCAGCGCGCCGCAGGAGGGGGAGGCGGGATTTTGCAGCCAGGCATTGACGCGCGCGGTGAAGGCCCGGCGATTAAGGCAGGCCGTGAGCCCATCGATACGCGCCACGCGGTCGAGCCGCATATTGGCAATCGCCAGGCCGCGCAGCTTGAGGCTGAAATAGAAAAAGAGCGGTGCGCCGATCAGGATGGGCAGCGTGGCAGAGGCAAGCAGGATGCGGGGCGTCAACTCGCTCTCAAGGTCGAGCAGCATCAGCCAGGTCAGACCGAGCGAGGCGAGGACACAGGCCAAGGTGCCAAACACTGTCCAGCGTCCCACGCTGGATAAACCCGGTATTGCGATGGTCTTGAAAAGCGGCATTGCAAATAGCTCGGTTTGAAAAGGGGTAGGCAGATGGTCATGCCCTTGGAAAAAAGAACGCAGGTCAGGCGGCAGTAGCTATTTCGATACGATCCCGCCCCGCGCTTTTGGCGCGGTAGAGCCCTGCATCGGCGCGGCGGTAGAGGGCGCGGAAATCGGTGCGACCCTGAAATGTGGCCACGCCGACGCTGACGGAAAGGGGGCAGTGGCTGCCGGTCGCGCGGAAGGTCAGTTGCGCAATGGCATTGCGGATGGTCTCGGCCCAATTGCTGGCTTCGGCCGCGCTGGCTCCGGGCAGAAAAATCCCGAACTCCTCGCCGCCAACGCGGCCCACAAGGGTTTGAGGACCACAGACCGAAGTGAAGGTGCGGGCGATCAGGCGCAAGGCATCGTCACCCCGGTCGTGGCCGTGATTGTCGTTGATGGCCTTGAAGTGATCAATGTCGAGAATGAGCAGGGCGCCGCTGGCAGACGGCTCGGTCAGCGCGTGGCTGACCCGTTTGGTGAAGGCCCCGCGGTTGAGGCAGCCGGTCAGCCAATCGGTGGCGGCAAGACGCTGCAATTGCTCATTGGCGGCGCGCAATTGCTCATGCTTGAACATGATGATGCCAATGGCCGGTGTGCCCAGCAGCATGGGCATGACAATTGCCGTCATCAGGCCGGGGATGTTGATCCCGGCCGAAAACGTTTCCATGATAAAGTTGGTGGTCGCGATCGAAACAACAATGGAAATGGCTGTCAGAAGCCCGGTTACTCTGTAAATCCGCAGTTTCGACCTGCGGGACAACCGAAGTTTTGCCCCTGACATTTGCGCCCCGTTGCGATGCATTCCCGGTTTTAAGGTAGAGTTCGGCTCTCAACAGGTGGTTTGCCGAAACGCTAAAACTTTAGGGAACAGGACCAGCAGGTGCATTTTGTTGCCTATTTGTTCACTTGGCGCTTGGTAAGGTCGGGCCTCGCCTTTACAAGGAAGACCATGACAAGGGCTGTGCGAATCATCGGGATCGATCCCGGGCTGCGGCGATGCGGCTGGGGAATCATCGAAGCTGTGGACAACCGGCTGAGCTTTGTGGCGGGCGGTACGCTGACACCGCCAACGGACGGCGCGCTGGCGGACCGGCTTGCCGCTCTGGCCGAAGGGCTGGGGCAAGTGCTGGACTTGCATCGGCCCGATGAAGCGGCCGTGGAAGAAACTTTCGTCAATTCGGGACCGCGTTCCGCGCTGATCCTGGGGCAGGCGCGCGGGGTAACCCTGGTGGTGCCGGCGCTGCGGGGGCTGGTGGTGGCCGAATATGCCACCAATTTGGTCAAGAAGTCGGTGGTCGGGACTGGGCATGCGGACAAGAACCAGGTGGGCTTGATGGTCAAGACGTTGTTGCCCTCGGCGGTGGTCAAGGGCGCGGACGCCGCGGACGCCCTGGCGGTGGCGATTTGCCATGCGCATCATCGGGTTTCCGCGCGCCGTATGGGAGCATTGGCATGATCGGCAAGCTCAAAGGTCTGGTCGACAGTTTCGGCGACGATGTGGTGCTGATCGATTGTGGCGGGGTTTGCTACGAGGTGTTCTGCTCGGGCCGGACGCTGCAGGCCCTGCCCCGGGTGGGGGAGGCGGCGGTGGTCTTTATCGAGACCATTGTGCGCGAAGATTTCATCAAGCTCTATGGCTTTGCCAATGAGGCGGAAAAGAGCTGGTTCCTGCTGCTGACCAGCGTACAAGGGGTAGGCGCCAGGGTGGCGCTGGCGATCCTGTCGGTGCTCTCGCCCTCGGAATTGTCGAGCGCAGTTGCCCTGCAGGACAAGGCGATGATCGGGCGGGCCAATGGCGTGGGGCCGAAACTGGCCGTGCGCATCGTAACCGAGCTCAAGGGCAAAGTGCCGGCCATTGGCGCGATCGACGCCGGTACGCTGGGCTTGCAAAGCGCGCTGGGCGACGGTGTTGCGTCCTCCAACGTCAGTGACGCGGTCTCCGCCCTGACCAATCTGGGCTATTCGAGCGCCCAGGCCTCCTCGGCCCTGGCGCGGGTGGTGGCGCGGGAGGGTGACGACACGCCCACAGAGAAACTGATCCGGCTGGGCTTGCGGGAATTGAGCCAGTAGCCTTGTTTGAGACGAGTTTCCTTACTAATTTGCATTGGTAAGGAATATTTGGAGTCCTCCAGATGAATGAGATCACCCAGCTTGAGGCGTCCTCATCCGTGACGAGCAAGGGGCAGACGACAATACCGAAGTCGGTTCGCGATGCTCTCGGGATCAAGGATGGCACGCCTTTGCGGTGGAGGCTGAAGGACGGTGTGCTGATCGTGACGGCCAAAACCAAACGGCTGGAAGATTTTGCGGGTCTGCTCGGTAAACCGCCCAATGGCCGGCGCGTCAGTATCGAAGAAATGAACAAGGCCGTTCTCGATGAGGCCGCAGACCGTTTCCGGCGCAAGACGACCAGATGATCGGTGTTGATACCAATGTCCTGGTGCGGGTGTTTGTCGATGAAGCGCCGGAACAGACCAGCGCGGCGCTGCACCTTCTCAGCGGGTTGTCGCAGGATAATCCGGCGTTTGTCGGTACGATCGTACTGATTGAATTGGCCTGGGTGCTCAAGCGCAGCTACGGGTTCGATGACAATGCCATTCTGGCGGCTGTCGACTCGCTACTCGAAAGCGCAAATATCGAGATCGAGCACGCAGACATGGTGCAAGCAGCCGTGTCGACCGCCCACGAGCATGGTTCCGATCTCGCAGATAGCCTGATCGCGTTGAGCGCGGTTGCCGCAGGAGCGAGCAAAGTCGTGACCTTTGACAAAAACGCCGCCAAACGCATTGCCGGAATGGAACTTCTCGCGTGACCGATCTGACTTCCCCGATTTCCGGGCGTGACGACAATCTGGACGTTTCGCTCCGACCCTCCGGCTTTTCCGATTTTGTCGGACAGGCGGATGCGCGGGCCAATCTTGAAGTGTTCATCGAGGCGGCCAAGCAGCGTGGGGCGGCGCTGGACCATGTGCTGTTTGTCGGGCCGCCGGGCCTGGGCAAGACCACGCTGGCGCAAATCATCGCCAAGGAGCTGGGCGTGGGTTTTCGAGCGACTTCCGGGCCGGTGATCGCCAAGGCCGGGGATCTGGCGGCGCTGCTGACCAATCTCGAAGAGCGCGATGTGCTGTTCATCGACGAAATTCACCGGCTCAACCCGGCCATCGAAGAAGTGCTCTATCCGGCGATGGAGGATTTCCAGCTCGACCTGATCATTGGGGAGGGACCGGCGGCGCGCTCGGTGCGGATCGACCTAGCCAAATTTACGCTGGTGGGGGCAACGACGCGCGCGGGGCTGCTGACCACGCCATTGCGCGACCGCTTCGGCATTCCGGTGCGGCTCAATTTCTATACGCCCGAGGAACTGGTGCTGATCGTGACCCGCGGCGCGCGGCTGCTGGGCATGGCCATGGCGCCGGACGGGGCGATGGAAATCGCACGCCGCTCGCGCGGGACGCCGCGCATTGCCGGCCGGTTGCTGCGCCGGGTGATCGACTTTGCCATGGTGGATGGCGTGGCCGAGGTCAATCGGGCGGTGGCAGACAAAGCCCTGTTGCGGCTCGATGTGGACGCGCGCGGGCTGGACCAGCTCGACCGGCGCTACCTCACCCAGATCGCGGATTTCTACAATGGCGGGCCGGTTGGCATCGAAACCATCGCGGCGGCGCTGAGCGAGCCGCGGGACGCCATCGAGGAAATCGTCGAGCCCTATTTGCTGCAGCAGGGCTTTATCCAGCGGACGCCACGCGGCCGCATGCTGACCTCGATTGCCTTTCAGCATATGGGCAAGGTGGTTCCACAAGGTTTTGTCGGGCTGCAATCGAGCCTGTTCGAGGAGGACGGGCAATGAATGACCGCCATGTCATCAGCTTTCCCATTGGCGAACAGCGGTTCAATTTTCGCGTGGCGGGCATCATCATCGTGGATGGGCATGTGCTGGTATGCCGGGAGGATGACGATGACTATTGCATGCTACCCGGCGGGCGGATCGAGCTGGGCGAGCCGAGCGCGCTGAGCCTGGAGCGCGAGATGGAAGAAGAACTGGCGATGCCTGCCGTTGTCGGGGCGATGATCGCGACCTCGGAAAGCTTCTATCGCCGGGATGATGAGGATTTCCACGAGCTGGGGTTTTTCTATGCGGCCGAACTGCCCGGGCAGCGACCGAACGGGTCTTCGCCCTGGCTGCAGCGGCCCGATGAAGGGCATATTCTCTCGTTCGACTGGGTGCCGCTGGCGGGGGATGCGCTGGAGACGGCCCAGTTGATGCCGCGCTGGCTGCCGGCGTTCCTGCGCGCCTTGCCGTCGGGGCTGGTCCATATCACCCATGACGAGCGGAGGCAGGCATGAGTACGGCAGACGACACCATCGCTGCAACGCTGAAGCTGAGCCGCCCAGCACAGCGGGCGCTGGCAGCGGCCGGGATCTTCACCTTTGCCGATCTGGCGCAGTGGACGCGCACGGCCGTTGCGGCGCTGCACGGGGTAGGCCCGAAGAGCTTTGTCGAGCTGGATCCGGCGATGAAGGCGCGTGGCCTGGACTACAAGGCGCCATGACAAGGCATTGTGTTCCCGTTCGCATCTATTACGAGGACACCGACTTTTCGGGCAATGTCTATCACGCGGCCTATTTGAAATTCTTCGAGCGCGGGCGGACCGAGCTGCTGCGCGACCTGGGCGTGCATCACGCCGAACTGGCCGAGCAGGGCATTGCCTTTGCCGTGCGGTCCATGGAGATCGCGTTTGTGGCCGCGGCGCGGATCGACGATCTGCTGACGGTGATGACGGAAGTGGCGAACGCCGGCGGCGTGCGGCTGGTGCTGGACCAGACAATTTTGCGTGACGACAAGGTAATCACATCGGCTCGCGTGACCGTCGTCGCCATCAAAATGAGCGGCGGCCCGGCGCGCCTGCCAGCCCATCTGCGCGCGCGGCTGGTGCCCGGCGCCTAGGGCTCGGACTCTCTTTATTAACCCTTTGGTGACCATAAATGGCGCTTAGGCAGATTTGCGCCGCGCCGGACCACCCTGCGCCCGGAATTGCGGGCATTTCTCTTAATTTTGACAGATTTCATCCCCATCGCAGCGGCAATGGGGCCATACGCACGGGCCGGCCAAAAGGGATCACGACATGGAAGCCATGGATGCAGTGGGAGCAGTCGCTCCGCATGCGGACCTCTCCATCTGGGGCCTGTTCTGGGCCGCCGACTTCGTTGTCAAATCGGTCATGCTGGGCCTGCTGGCGGCCTCGATCTGGTGCTGGGCGATCATCATCGACAAGACCATTACCTATCGGCGTGCCCAATCGGAAATGAACCGGTTCGAGCGCACGTTCTGGTCGGGTCAGTCGCTTGAGGAACTGTATCAGCAGCAGGCGGAAAAGCCGTCGGGCGGGCTGGGTTCGGTGTTCGTTGCGGCCATGAAGGAATGGAAGCGCAGCCACGAGCAGAATGCAGCCAGCTTCGTGGGCATGCAGCAGCGGTTGGACAAGGTGCTGGACGTGGCGATTGCGCGGGAAAGCGAGTATCTTGAGAAGCGCCTGGGCTTTCTGGCCACGGTGGGGTCGGCTGGCCCCTTTGTGGGGCTGTTTGGCACGGTGTGGGGCATCATGAACGCCTTCACCAATATTGCGGCCTCTTCGGACACAAATCTGGCCGTGGTGGCGGGTCCCATCGCCGAGGCGCTGTTTGCGACCGCCATTGGCCTGGTGGCCGCCATTCCGGCGGTGATTGCCTATAACAAGCTGTCTTCCGACGCGGGCAAGCTGACCGGTCGGCTGGAAGGCTTTGCCGACGAATTCTCGACCATTCTGTCCCGCCAGCTCGAAGCGCGGGGCCGCTGATATGGGCATGGGTGTCGCATCAGGCGGGGGTGGCGGCGGGCGCCGTCGGCGCCGCAAGCGCAGTGCGGTCATGAGTGAAATCAACGTGACGCCGATGGTCGACGTCATGCTGGTGCTGCTGATCATCTTCATGGTGGCCGCGCCCATGATGACGTCGGGCGTGCCGGTGGACCTGCCGCGCACGGCGGCCAATGAACTACCGAGCCAGACGCGGCCGATCACGGTTTCGGTCTCGCCCGAGGGGGCGATCTTTGTCGATGAAGCGCCGGTCGCGGAAGCCGAGCTGGTCTCCACCATGGGCACGCTGGCGACGGTGGAAGACCGCATCTATCTGCGCGGCGACACTACCGCAAATTACGGCACTGTGATGCGGGTAATGGGCCTGCTCTCGGCGGCCGGCTATACCAA
Organism: Devosia indica; assembly: GCF_003056405.1. Classification (GTDB taxonomy): domain Bacteria; phylum Pseudomonadota; class Alphaproteobacteria; order Rhizobiales; family Devosiaceae; genus Devosia; species Devosia indica. Next base: position 19,282 of record NZ_PYVZ01000005.1, on the reverse strand, counting down.
GATCGGGCTCGTTACCGAGCGCGAGAGGTAGGCCGGGCATATGCGCACGGGCCTGGTCGCATCGATATCGCTTCATGTTCTGCTGCTGGTGCTGGGTCTGGTCAATCTGGGACTGACCGAGCCGTTGCAGCCGAATGTGCAGTCCATTGCGGTCGATCTTGTGCCCATCGAGGAATATTCCAACATCCGCCTGGGGCAGCTCGACAGCGAGGTGGTCGAGACCGATACGCCTTCGGTGGTCGAGAGCGAGGCGCCAGCCGAGCTGGCACAGCCTACCGGGAATACCGAGCAGGACCAGGTTACCCCTTCGCCCGCGGACACACCGACGCCGGCCCCGGTGACCGAAACCGCACCTGCGCCAGAGGCGGAGCCTGCGCCTGAGCCGGAGCCAACCCCAGAACCAGAGCCTGCGCCCGCGCCGGAACCAGAGCCTGTGCCTGAGCCAGAACCAACGCCGGTGACCCTGCCGCAGACGCGGCCGGAGGACCTTGCGCCGCCGCCGGAGCCAGAGCCCGCGCCAGAACCAGAACCAGAACCAGAACCTTTGCCGGAGCCCGTCCCAGAGCCAGAACCCGAGCCGGAGCCGGAACCTCTGCCGGAGCCAGAACCCGAGCCTGAGCCGGAGCCAGAGCCGGAACCAACGCCACCGCAGGTGGATGTTGCGCTGCCAACCTCGCGTCCGAGCGATCTGGCGCAGGTGCGTGAGCAGGCACTGGCCGCAGAGCAGCGTCGCCGGGAAGAGGAGGAGCGTCAACGTCAGGCTGCGGCTGCGGAACAGGCTCCGCCGACCGAAATCAGCTCGGAGACGGCTGACGAGATCTCCTCGATCATCAATAATGCCCCGACCACCGGCGCGACCACCGGGCAGGGCGGTTCGCCCACGCTGGGTGACACGACGGGAACCTCGGCGCGGCTGAGCCAGAACGAGATCGACGGGCTGATCGCCCGGATCAAGAATAATTGGCAATTGCTGCCGAGCGACTTCAATAGCGGGATGAATGTGACGCTGCAGATCAATATGAATCGCGACGGGACATTGGCAGGGACGCCGCAAATCCTGGCGGCAGACCCGTCGCCGGCCGGTGGGCAGATTGCCCGCGCCGCCGTGCGAGCCGTCATGGCAGCTTCGCAGGACGGACCGTTCAATTTGTCTGCCGATTCCTACGACCAATGGCGTTCCATTGAAGTGGAACTGAGACCCTGACCTTGAATTTGCCAGTTTGCTGGCCACACTGCGGCGCAAACGGCAAGACCGGAGTATAATAGGACCGATGACCCTGTTCACTAGACGCGCGGCGCTCAAGCTCGGCCTGGCCGGCGGCGCCCTGTTGGCCACCGCCCCGATGTCGCTTGCGCAATTGCGTATCGTGGTGGAAGGCGCCAATTTTCAGCCATTGCCCATCGCCATTCCCGACTTTGCCTCGTCGGACCCGGCCTTTGGGCGCGAAATTGCCGACATCGTGCGCAATAATCTGCGGCGCTCCGGCCTGTTCCTGCCGCTCGATCCGGCCTCGCTGCCGGTTGCGGTGGGCGATGTGAATGCCACCCCCGATTTCAACATGTGGCGCACGGCCAACGTCGATGGCGTGGTGATGGGCGCGGTGGAGCGCGGCGGGCAGATCAGTGCCTCGGTGCGGGTCTGGGATACGCAGCAGGCAGCGCAGGTTGTCGGCAACAGCTACGCCACCGACCCCAGCTCGGCGCGCCGCATCGGCCATCTGGTATCGGACGCGATCTATTCGCAATTATCGGGGGGCACGGGCTATTTCGATACCCGCGTACTCTATGTCGCCGAAAGCGGGCCCAAGGCCAATCGCGTGCGGCGCCTGGCGATCATGGACCAGGACGGGGCCAATGTGAGCTATCTCACCGATGGGCAGACCATGGCGCTGACGCCGCGCTTTTCGCCCAATGGGGATCTGGTCACCTATATGAATTTTGCCGAGGGCAACCCGCAGGTTTATCTACTGCAGCTTTCGACCGGACAGCAGCAGCGCCTGGCCAATGTGGGGGCGATGACCTTTGCCCCGCGCTTCTCGCCCGATGGGGGCACGGTGGCGTTTTCGGTGGAGCAGGGCGGTAGCACCAATCTTTATGCAATCTCGACCAGCGGCGGACAACCTCTGCAGCTCACCTCGGGCGCGGCGATCGATACTGCGCCATCCTATTCGGCCGACGGCAGCCGTATCATCTTCGAGAGCGATCGGGGCGGCTCGCCGCAGATCTACATGATGGGGGCAGGGGGCGGGAATGCCCAGCGCATCAGCTTCGGACAAGGAAGCTATTCAACACCGGTCTGGTCACCCAATGGCGATCTGATCGCCTTTACCCGCCAGTCGGGTGGGCAGTTCCATATCGGCATCATGAACCCCGATGGTTCGGGCGAGCGCCTGCTCTATTCGGGCTATCATGCCGAAGGGCCGACCTGGGCACCCAATGGGCGGGTGATCATGTTCTACCAGGATCCCGGCGGCAATGACGGCCCGCGCCTGATGAGCGTGGATATCTGGGGGCGAGCGGCCCAGACCGTTCCGACGGAAAGCTATGCGTCGGACCCGGCCTGGTCGGGCCTGAGGACCTAAATCGCTCCCTATTGGCATCATGCTGAAATCCCTCCGCCGGTCGGAGGGATTTTTTTGTTGGGCTGGGAACCTGGGTGGGAAAAGGGGCTTTTTACGCAAGCGCGAGCCGTTTGGATCACCGCAAATTTTTCTTTTCCGGCGGGCCGGTTTCAGTCGTTCATGGGCTCTCAAGCCTATGAAAAATAACGACTTTTTAGCCCGTGCAGATTTTTTCGTTTTTTTTGAAGCAAGCGAAACTGGGTAGGACGAGGGCCCGTAACTTCCTGCGTCCCATCGAGATGAATGGGAACAGAATTAAACAGGAAGGAACTACACAATGACTCTTTCTCTTCGTGCTCTGTCTGTCGCTGCCGTTCTGGCATTCGGTTCGGTTGCCGGTGGCGCTATCGCCCAGGAAAACCCGATGGTCGGCGGCGCTGCCATGCCTGCCACCAACAATATCGTGGAGAACGCCGTGAACTCGGCTGACCACACCACGCTGGTTGCCGCCGTCCAGGCTGCCGACCTGGTCGAGACTCTGTCGAGCGAAGGTCCGTTCACCGTGTTTGCTCCGGTCAACGCCGCCTTTGAAGCTCTGCCGGAAGGCACTGTCGAAGGCCTGCTGGCACCCGAAGCCAAGGACCAGCTCACTGCCGTTCTGACCTATCACGTGATTGCCGGTGACATTCACTCGGGTGATCTGGTGCAGCTGATCAACGATAATGGCGGTGAGTATAGCGCTGCCACCGTGCAGGGCGGCGAACTGACCTTCAGCCTCGACGGCGACATGGTCAAGATCACCGACGCCAATGGCGGCATGGCTACTGTGACCATCGCCGATGTGGACCAGTCCAATGGCGTGATCCACGTCATCGACGCGGTTCTGCTCCCCGCGATGTAACCTAACCCTGCACGCCAACGAATAGTGCAGGAACCGAGGCTCCGCATGCGCCCGTCCCGATATGCGGAGCCTCACCTTGACGTGACCCTGGTGGACGCCCGTGGGCGCATGTGGTCACGTTCTTGTTGACTTGGTGCTGCCCGGCAATCTGCCGGGCATTGCCGATTTGAGGAGGTTGCCATGACCCTTGATCGACGCTCGATACTGTTTTCCGGTTCGCTGCTGGCGCTTGGCGCCGCCCTGGGGCTGGGGCGAACGGCCAATGCGGTGGAGGGGGATTTTCCCTTCACTCTGAGCGATGAAGAATGGCAAGCGCGGCTGTCGCCCGCCGCCTATCAGGTGTTGCGGCATGAAGATACCGAGCGCCCCTACACGTCGCCGCTGAATGAGGAAAAACGGGCTGGCACTTTCCATTGTGCGGGCTGTGACCAGGCACTTTTCGAATCCGAGAAGAAGTATGACAGCCGGACCGGCTGGCCAAGCTTCTGGGATTTCATTCCCGGCTCGATCGGGACCAAGGAAGACAATTCGCTATTCATGACCCGGATCGAGGTGCACTGCTCCAATTGTGGCGGTCACCAGGGGCATGTGTTCGAGGATGGTCCGCCGCCCACCGGTCTGCGCTACTGCATCAACGGATTGTCATTGCGGTTCGAGCCAGCGGCGTGATGTGACGGAACGATCATTGGTGTCGTTCATTGGCCTCTTCGAAAGGAGGGTCAACAATGACCGATGACAAGCATGCCGAAACCAATGTCGATCCCAAGCTGGACAAGGTGAGTACAGGCGGCCATCTGGGCGGCACCCATTTCGGCCAGGCCGCGGGGGATGCCAAGACCAAGGAAGATCGTCGTGAGGGTGGGCGCAAATCGCGACCCAATGACGGCACCAACTAGTTTTCAGTTGCATTGCTGCTTCGCGCAGACCCGTGCTTGATCGGGCCTGCGCGACTCCGATATGTCAATCGTTGTACACGCAGGCGGTTGGCCATGAAGATCACCATTATCGAAGTCGGCAAGGTTCCCGAGCCGCTCCAGGGCAAGTTTGCTCCCTATTCTGCCATGTTCCGTGAGATGTTCGCGTCGACCGGGCGGCGTTTTGACTATGACGCGGTCAAAGTGCTTGAGGGCGAGCCGCTGCCTGACCCGGTGGGGCTGGAGGGCATCGCCATAACCGGTTCCTCAGCCGGCGTTTATGAAGACCATGCCTGGCTCGATCCCTTGCGCGACTTCATCCGCCAGGTTTATGCGGCGCAGACCCCGATGCTGGGGATCTGCTTTGGGCACCAGGTGATGGCCGATGCGCTTGGCGGGGATGTGCGCAAGTCGGAGAAAGGCTGGGGGCTGGGGCGGCACCATTATCGGGTGACCAGGCGCCCGGATTTCATGGATTTGGCGCCTGACACCTTATCGGTTGTGTGTTCGCACCAGGACCAGGTGATCGTCCCGCCCGATGAGGCCGAGGTGATCCTGGCGTCGGACTTCACTCCCAATGCGGGTCTGTTGTATCGCACCGGCCAGGCCCTGAGTTTTCAGCCGCATCCCGAATTCGATGACAGCTATGGCACGGCGCTGACAGAACTGCGCCGCGGCAAGGCAACAGACGAGGTGATCGAGGAGGCTTTGGGATCGTTTTCAAGCGCCTCTGACAGCGCCCGTCTGCGCGAGTATATTGCGCAGTTCATGCAGGATGCTGGCACCCGCCACCAGGCGGGGTGAACATGGCAGGGCACGGCATGAGGGCGGACCAATCAACCCATAGAAAAGGGCGCCCTGAGCGCCCTTTCTCTTTTGGGGCGGATCAGCTCTCCAGCAGCAATGCGATCTCGGTGCGCAACTGATTGAGGCCGGTGCCTTTTTCGGACGAGGTCTGGATGATGTCCGGGTGGGCGGCGGGGCGCTTGGCGATGGCGGCGCGGGTCTTAGCGACGGCGCTCTCGAGATCGGTGGCCGAGGGCTTGTCGACCTTGGTCATCACCACCTGATAGCTGACCGCTGCGCGGTCGAGCTCGTTCATCACCGAGATGTCGTTGTCCTTGGCGCCGTGGCGGCTGTCGATCAGGACATAGACACGGCGCAGGGTGGCGCGGCCGGTGAGGTATTGGTGGATCAGAGCCGTCCAGGCCCTGACCTTGGGCTCGGGCGCCTTGGCATAGCCATAGCCGGGCATGTCGACGATGCGCAGATTTTCACTCTGGCTCTCGAAGATGTTGAGCTCCTGGGTGCGCCCTGGCGTGTTGGAGGTGCGGGCCAGGCCTGAAGTGCCGCACAGGGCGTTTATCAGGCTGGACTTGCCGACATTGGAGCGGCCGGCAAAGGCGATTTCGAGCCGGTCCATAGGCGGCAGGTCGGCCAGTTTCACGCAACCCTTCACGAACAGGAAGGGCCGGGCAAACAGCAGGCGGCCGCGCTCAATGGTGTCGGGAGAATAGTCGGGTTGCGTCATATGTGACCCCAGATAGGAGAAGCCCGCCGGCGAAGCGGCGGGCCCATTCATTCGTTCAATACGGCTCAGCTCTTGGTTGGCTCGGCCGGCTTTGGTTTGCGGCGGAAGCTGTCCATGATGTTGCCGAACAGGTTCACCTCGACACCGTGCCGCTTCATGATGAACCATTGCTGGGCAATCGAGAGCGTGTTGTTCCAGGCCCAGTAGATCACAAGACCTGCCGGGAAGGTGCCCAGCATGAAGGTGAAGATCACCGGCATCCAGTTGAAGATCATGGCCTGGGTCGGATCGGGCGGTGGCGGGTTGAGGCGCATCTGCACCCACATGGAAATACCCATGATGACCGGCCAGATGCCCAGATGCAGGAAGGACCCCAGGAGCGGCAGCGCGGTCGGATCCCAGGGGATCAGGCCGAACAGGGTGAAGATATTGGTCGGATCGGGCGCCGCCAGATCCTGAATCCAGCCGAAGAACGGCGCATGGCGCATTTCGAGCGAGATGAAGATGACTGTATAGAGCGCAAAGAAGACCGGGATCTGAATGAGAATTGGCCAGCAACCCGAGAGCGGATTGATCTTCTCTTTCTTGTAGAGCTCCATCATCGCCTGCTGCTGGGCAGCGCGGTCGTCCTTGAGACGTTCCTGGATGGCCTTCATTTCCGGCTGCACGCGGCGCATGGCGGCCATGGAGGCGTAGGAGCGGTTGGCCAGCGGGAAGAAGATGGCCTTGACGATGACGGTCACGGCAAGGACGGCCAGGCCGAAATTGCCCAGAATGCCGTAGAGCGTGACCAGCAACCAGTGCATCGGCTTGGTCAGGAAGTGGAACCAGCCCCAGTCGATCAGCAGTTCAAGGCGGTCGAAGCCGTAGCCTTCCTGATAGGAGGCGATGACGCGGTCTTCCTTGGCGCCGGCAAAGACATAGGCCTCATGGCTGACCGTAGCGCCGGCCGGCACCATGACGGGCTGGGTCTCGACGTAATTGGTCTGGAACACATTGGTCCCGCCCGACTGGGTGTAGGCGAAGCGGGCATTGATGGTGGTGTCCGGCTTGGGCAGCACGGCGGTGGCCCAATATTTGTCGGCAATGCCGAGCCAGCCGGTGGTCGAGGAGAAGTCGACCTGCTGCTCGTTCTGCAGGTCACCATATTTGCGGGCGACATAATTGTTCGAGCCGAGCACGCCGATCGGGCCTTCGTGCTGGATGAAGAAGTTCTGCACCTGCGGATTGCCGTGGCGGACAACGCGCGAATAGGGGAACAGGGCCACATCACCCGCGCCGGTGTTTTCAACGGTCTGGGTGACCGTAAAGAGATAGAAATCGTCCACGGCAAAGGTGCGGTGGAAAACCAGGCCCTGCCCATTGTCGAAACGCAGGGTAACCGGCGTATCGGCGGTCAGCGTGGCGTTGTCGCCTTCAAGGGTCCAGACCGACTGGCTGGTGGGCAGCGAGACGTTGGAGCCGGCGGCTGCGGCCCAGCCCTGTTCGACGAAATAGGCGTCGGGCAGGCCGGCGGGCTTGAGCAGGGCAATGATCGGAGAATCGGGATCGACCGTCTCACGGTATTGCTTGAGTTCAAGATCGTCGATGCGTGCGCCGGTCAGGTTGATCGAGCCTTCCAGATCAGCGGTCGCAATCTCAATGCGGTCGGTGGCAGCGATGGCTGTCTGGCGGTCGGCGAACACCTGTGGTGCGCCGGGGGTGGCTGCGGGTGCGGCGGCGGAGCCGTCTGCATTGGTGCTGGGCACGGCAAGCTGTTCGGACTCGGCTTGCTGGGCGGCGGCGATTTCGGCCTGGCGCTGGGCCTGTTCGAGTTGCGGACCGGCAATGAAAAACTGCCAGCCGAACAGCACGATCATGCTGAGCACGACGGCAAGGATCACATTGCGATTGTCAGAATTCATGGTCTCGGGTTCCGTTGGCCGCGGCCGGGTGATTTGCGATTGTCGCTCAGTTTTGTGTCATGCACACGAGCGATGAGGCCGCCGAGATCGGCGACAAGCTTGGTGAAAGGCTGGCTGATGGCCTCGCGCCGCGCCAGAAGGACATAGTCATGTCCGGGCATAAAGTCACGCGCGCATGCTGCCGCAGCAGCGCGAAGACGCCGCTTTATGCGGTTGCGCTGAGGCGAATTGCCGACTTTTTTGGTGACGGTAAAGCCGATGCCGGGATCGGGCTCCGGGCTGGGCACGACCTGCAATCCAAACGCAGAACGCCCGGCGCGATTGCCCCGGGCGGCGTTTAAGAACTGCGCGCGCCGCCTGAGGCGGCGCAATGTCGCTTGGCGCGTGGACTGTTCGGCCGTCATCCGGCCACAAATCCCTTAGGCCGAGAGCTTCTTGCGGCCGTCACGGCGGCGGCGATTGAGAATCGCGCGGCCGTCCTTGGTCGCCATACGGGCACGGAAACCGTGACGACGGGCACGCACGAGCTTGGAAGGCTGGTATGTACGCTTCATAACATCAGACCGCGCTGTCGCACGGTTCCTCTTCTTTGGTGCTGCTTGAAAGCAGAATAATCCCTGAGGCGGGCATGCGCGCCGCCTTCGCGTTGGTGGGGTCTATAGGGAAAAGACATGCCTAAGTCAACGCGCATTGGCACGCGGAACAGCCAGAGTGGCCCTGTTGTCAAGCCGCGCTTTCCCCCGCATAAGAGCGGCAATGGTTCTGGCCTGTGGCGGACATGGCTGAGATTACTCGACCCGAGCTTTGCATCGTGGGCGCAGGCGCGCTCGGAATCGCGCTGGCCCAGCATGCCCGGCGCCTTGGCGCTCACGTCATGCTTGTTGACAGAGGACACGCCGAACCCGGCGACGGGCCGCAGCGGGCCGTGCAGGTCGCCTCAATGGTGGCCAGCGCGTCGCGGGCCCAGGCCATGCGCAACGCCGGTCAGTTGGGCCTGGCCGGGATAGAACCCAAGATCAGCATGCGCGCGGTGCAGGAACGGGCACAAAGCCTGGCCGCCGAACAGGCCCCGCTCGATAGTCGCGAGCGATTGACGGGGCTGGGCATATCGGTGCTCCGGGGCGAAACCCGCTTTGTCGATGCCATGACACTTGCGGTGGGCGACGTGCAGGTGCGCCCGCAGGTGATCGTGCTGGCGGTTGGCGGCGCTGCGATATTGCCGGAGATTCCAGGGCTTGAGGAAGCCGGTTATTTCACGCCCGACAGTCTTCTCGAGAACAGCCGCAAGCTCACCCATCTGCTGGTGATTGGCTCCGATCCGGAAGGTCTAGCTCTGGCACAGGCCTTTGCGCGGCTGGGATCGGATGTAACGCTGGTGCCACAGGGTGCGGCACTGCCCGGCTTCGATATCGAGGCTGCCAGCATTGTGTTGCAATGCCTGGGCGAAGAGGGCGTGCGGGTCATCGATGGGGGCATGGTCGATGCGATCCAGCCCCGGTCGCAGGGCATTGGTGCCACGATCACGCTACCCGATGGGGCAAGCGAGGCACTCGACATATCGCATGTGCTGGTCTGTGCCGGCACGCTGGCCAGCCTTGACGATATAGGGCTGGAGGCAGCGCGCCTGCGCCCACTGCGTGGCAAGGCGCGGCAATTTGCCCTTGGTGCACTGGGGCAGACAAGCAATCGCCGGATCCGGGTGGTCGGTGCCGGCGCGGGTATCGGGCAATGGCATCACGCGCTCAGCCATGGCCGGGCGGTAATCGAGGCGCTGGTGCTGGGGGCGCCGCGGCATCAGCCGACCCAGCAGCCCCAATTGGTGCAGACCGAGCCTGGCCTGGCCCAGATTGGCCGCTGGCCAGCCGACTCCAAGCCACTGGCGGCGGGACATGTGATTTTGCGCAGCGGGTTCAGCGAAAACGGCAAGGCGCGCGCACACGGTCAGGACAGGGGGCTGGCCAAGGTCCTGGTTAATCCCAAGGGACAGGTACTGGCGGCGAGCCTGGTGGGGCCGGAAGCCGGCGAACTGGCCGGCGTGCTGGCGCTGGCAATGGAAAAAGGCATTGCGCTGGGGCAATTGGCCGAGCTCAGCCTGCCCCATCCAAGCCTGCTGGCCATTCTGGCTGCTTTGGGTGAAAACCATAGGGGGGCTGAAACCGTATCTTCCTTTGCAAGGCGTCTCGGCGCGGTGCGGCGGCGGCTCCGTATTTAAGCTGCGCGCGGGCAAAGCTGTGCAGCGGCGACCAATGGGGGCCTGAGAGGGATTGGCAGGATTGCAAGGATGAAGGACCAGCCCAATGCCATGGCCGGCCGGTTTCCGGGGCTTTCAAGCAAGCTGATCGCCACGATCATCGGGGTGATCCTGCTGGTCGAAATCGTCATCTTTCTGCCCTCAGTCGCGAGTTTTCGAACCACCTGGCTGGAAGACCGCCTGCAGGTCGGGGTGGTGGCCGCCCGCGTGCTGGACGCGGTACCCGACGTGATGGCACTGCCGCGCGACCTGACCGACCGATTGCTCAATTCGGCCGGCGCCCATGCCATTGTCTATCGGCGCGACGGACAGAGCCAGCTCATTGAATTGACCAATCCGGTGATGCCGGACACGGTGGTGACCGCCGATCTGCGGCAGGGCGACCTGCCCAGCAGGGTCTGGGGCGCACTCGATACGCTGGTTGCGCCGCCCGGACGCACGCTGCGGGTGGTGGGCGAGGGCGATCTCAATGAAAGCCTGGTGGAGTTGCTGATGCCCGAAACGCCGTTGCGGCGGGACATGATCGACTATTCGCGCAGTTTTGCGCTGGTCTCGTTCGGCATCGCTGCGGTGACGGCCTTTGTGCTCTATGTGTTGGTCAGCCGCCTGTTCATTGATCCGGTGCTGCGGGTGACTGGCAATATGCTGGCCTTTCGCAAGGCGCCCGAAAATGCCGCCCTGATCCTGATCCCGTCCAGCCGGTCTGACGAAATCGGCATTCTCGAGCGCGAGCTGGCCGATATGGAAACGGAGTTGTTTTCCATGTTGCGGCAAAGGCGGCATCTGGCTGATCTGGGGCTGGCGGTGGCCAAGATCAATCACGATCTGCGCAACACGCTGAGCTCGGCGCAATTGCTGTCCGACCAGGTGGCGACGCTGGATGACCCCAAGGTGCAGCGGCTGGCGCCACGGCTGGTGACCACGCTGGACAAGGCGATCGGCTTTGCCCAGGCGGTGCTCGACTATGGCCGGGAAACATCCACTGTACCGCAATTCTCGCCGGTCAATCTGCGCACGCTGGTGGATGATGCTGCCTTTGACGCCCGCGTCGCCGGCAATCCGCTGATCGCGTTCGATAATGGCGTGGATGCCTCGTTGATGGTTGAGGTAGATGCGGGGCAGATGGGGCGGGTGCTGGTCAATCTGCTCAAGAACGCGCGCGAGGCCCTGGAAGCCGTGCCGGGCGAAGCCCAGGATTTTCGCATCGAGGCGCGCGCCAGTGCCGATCCCGACCGCACGGTCATAACGCTGCGCGACAATGGCCCGGGCCTGCCACCGCGCGCGCGGGAAAACCTGTTCGTGGCCTTTGAAGGCTCGGCCCGCTCTGGCGGTACCGGGCTGGGACTGGCCATCGCCCGGGAGATTACCGAAGCGCATGGCGGGGTTCTGGCGCATGTGGACGAAGGGCAGGGGACCCGCTTCGACATCACCCTGCCGGTCCGTCGCAAGGAAGGCTGATATCTTCCCACGAAAATCGTCACCGCCCCGCTTGCAATGGCCAGAACACCCATGTATGGGTTGCCCCGCTTTGATCGGAAGCGCCAGACGCACCGATCCAATAAGCCTACCGCACATGTCGGTTTGCGCGCCCGTAGCTCAGCTGGATAGAGCACCAGACTACGAATCTGGGGGTCAGGAGTTCGAATCTCTTCGGGCGCGCCAATTATTTCAATAGCTTAGTGGCTCTTCTCGCTTCAGTGCGGTCGACGGTTTGCAGCCGGTTTGCAAAATCTGTGCTGCTTGCGTTCTCAAACTTGGTCATCGCTGACTTCGCCAGCGCCCGTGTCCTCGACATGTATTTCTCGAGTATCGTGTGCACAGACTTTAGGGAGTGACCGGTAATGGAGGCAATCTCAGGCACGCTGCACCCGGCCTCAGCGAGCATGGTCACAGCGGTGCCACGGAGGTCGTGGAAATGCAGGTCTGTAATACCAGCGGCCTTGCTCGCTTCATCCCACTGCTCGGCGAAGTAGCGCTTCTGCCAGGCTCGGCCTGTCTTGGTCGACATGATTACCGCCGCGTTGCGGTCCATACGATCCAGCATGTCTTTGAGTGCAGGCGTGCACGGGACATATAGACGGCCAAGGCGGCACTGTCCCGCCCGCCGGACAAACCAAGCACATGCCGTTCCGCCATCAGCTGACCGCCTTTCTGTCCGTTTCCGCCTCGCGCTCGGTGACGAGCCTTGCGCCGTACCGGGTGATGGCCGCAAGGATGAGCTTGCGGTCTGAGCCGGCAAGCTGCGAGGCAAGCGTGTCGACGAGGCGGTCGACGACTTCACCTTCCGCCTCGCCGACGTCGAACTCTTCCATAACGGGCGCCGACCGCCCCGCGACATTGACCACGAATGCCATCGCCTCGCGCTTGTCCTTACGGCCCTTGACATGAGCGAAGGCCTCGGCCTTGTTGAACCTGCGCGCCAGGTCCGCCAGACCCACCGCCGCGCGGTCGATATCCGCATCCGACCAGTCCCGCATCGGCCGGTTCGCCGCCAGGCTCGCCAGGCCTTCGATATCCTCGTCGGTGCCCTGCAGCGTGGCGATACGGCCGACGAACGCTTCCAACTGGAAGTCGCCGGCGAGGTCCCGGATGTTCTCCGCCCTGGACCTGAGATCGGCGATCGCATTAGGGGAGGCATTCGGCACCTGCAACTCGGCCAGCAGGTTGGAGCGCAGCCGGTGCAGCATGTCGGGATGGGCGGAGACGAGCTCTTCCAACCCTTCGCGCACATTGGCGATGACGGCATCGCTGTCGGTCTTGCCTTCGACAGCGAACAGCCCCGGCAGGTCGTTGAAGATCAGTGCGTTCGGATCCGAGGCCTTTTTGAATACGCCCCGGACCGCCGCCGCGTACGACGACAGACGCTGGGTGCGCTTGGTCCAAGGCGGCAGGCGGTCGTAGATGGCCACGAGCCCGCGACCGACATCGATCGGCTCGAGGTTCATCAGGGCGTTCTGCCGGTCGATGTCCCGCACGACACCGGCGAGCCCGGAGAGGAGCTCGCGAGCATCCTCCTTGAGGTCCATCCACCGCAGCTGGATCGTGGAGGAATCCTTGACGAGGTAGTCGATGTCTATATCGCGCACGAAGGGCTGGAAGATGCTGGTCCGGTAAAAGGCCAGCGACGCCCGGGCGGTCATCATGAAGGCTATCGCCAGGACCGGCATCACGCCGCGTTTGACGCCGAACGGCTTGGCCGCCCAGAGGTCGTAGATCTCCGAAAGGGGCACGGAGCGCTGATGGTTCGCCTTGAGGTATTTCTCTGCCGCGTTCCACAGCGGACCCAGCCTGGCCGGATCCTTCCGCGAAGCTCGCGGGTCATGGAAGCCGTATGTCCCGTCGACCTTGACGTGCAGGCCGGTCTTGGCGAGCAGGGACAGGTAGAGACCGCCCTCGGCGGGGTAGCCCTCGATGCCAAGTTTTTCGCGGTGACCGTCGGACACCATGCGCTTGAGGAGCACGTTCTGCGCCGCCACGGCGTTGCTGGACGGCTTGATGCGGTTCAGCAATTCGTTGTGGAGCAACGGCGTCTCGACGTATCTGGCGTCCGCGAATTCGGATGCCATCCGGCTGACCTGCCGGAGCGGCCGGACCTCGGGCGGGTGTTTACCCGAATACCAGGTCACCCGCTCGAAGGCGCGATTGACCTCGGTTTCGAACATGCCCTGGGCGCCGGCAAGGCGGGCGGAAACCTCGCGACGGGCCACCGGATCGCCCTGTAGGTCGGGATGGGCACGTACACGACCGAGTGCCTGCACCTCGCGGGCAAGGTTCAGCAGATAGTCGGTGTTGTCGGCGACACCGAAGACCATGTCCCACTCGGCGTCGTTGCGGCCGAGCCCCCTCAGCTTCCTGCCGAGAGCGGAAGTCGTTTCTCCGCCGTCCGTGACGACGAGGACGAACTGCCCGATGGTACCTTCGGCCGGCCTGTAGGTTTCGAGGTGCTTCTCGATCCCGCTCGACAACACGATGTCCATGTCGAACCAGCGCAGGGCGCCGGTCCTGTGGTAGTGGCTCTTGCAGAGCACCGGCTGCAGGCCGGAAAGCGACCGCACCAGCGCCATATCGAGGGACGGCCGCTCCGCGACCTCCTGCTCGATGGCCGCCTCGATGTCGAAGTCGCTGCCGGCGTAAACGGCATAGGCGCCGATGAACTTCTTGAAGACGATGATCGACCATTGCACCAGCTGGCGCATGGCATCGGCCAGGTCGGTGCCGGGGAAGCACGAACCGATCACGGCCTCGGAAGCGACGAGCCCCGACCGCTCCCTGAAAAGGTCGATCACCGCAATGGTCTTGAGGAGCCTCAGGTGCAGCTCGTCCCCGCCCATGGCGGCACACCGGTCTATCCCCTCGGCAGCCACCGCCCAGCGGTGCCCGTCGGGAGAGGACAGGATCGCCGGCTCGAGGTTCACGCGGAGGTAGTCCCACAGCCGATCGGGCGTGAACATCCCCTCGGATGCGGTGCGCAGGAATTCGCGGAAGCCGAACGGTTCGGCCGAGTTGAGGAAGCCGAAGATACTGCGCTGGTTCTGTCCGAACCGGCGCCGGGAAATCGGACCGAGAAGCGCCGCGGTGGCGGAGTGAAGCGGCCAGCACCCGGCCAGAAGATCGGCCAGGGACTTCACGAACTCGGGGCGCCCGGAAGAGATCGAAGCGGCCACCGCAGTAGCCGCCGAGGTGTGAGAATCATCCGACGGCGAACCGTTGACCGCCCGCGATAGGATCGCGATCTGCTCCTCGGCCCCGACATTGACCGGCAGGTCGACGAAACGGCCGTGGATCTTGGTCCATTCGTCCCGCAGGTCGCGCGAGAGTTTGGCGGCATACTCGTCGAACGCCTGGCCGTCAGGAACCTTTCGATGTCGAACCACGCACCAGATTTGGCCGGAAGCGGTCTGTCAGCTTTGGGGTGGAGGCTGTGTGAAAACTCCCGATGATGCTATGATTTAGCACTGCTTCGGAGGTGCCGCATGGGACGTTTCGTTGAAGTTGCAGACCGTGACCAGGCGAGCTTTTTGCCGGCGTGTCTGGAAGACTATGTGGATGCTGACAACCCGGTCCGCATCATTGACGCCTTCGTGGATGAACTCGAGCTGGCCGAACTCGGCTTTGCCCGCGTGCAGCCGGCATCGACCGGCAGACCCGGCTACGCGCCCAGCACGATGCTCAAGCTCTATGTCTATGGCTACCTGCATCAGCTGACGTCGAGCCGGAAGCTTGAGCGCGAGGCTGTCTATTTATCGTCGACCTAGATCACTTCAAAGCCATCAACGACACACACGGACACGCGGCCGGCGACGAAGCCCTTCGCCACGTTGCAGGGCAATTTAGGTGCGCTATCCGTCGTCGTGATCTGTTAGCGCGGATTGGCGGGGAGGAGTTCGCAGTCCTTTTACCCAGCACTGATGAGTGGGGTGCCATCATGGTCGCGGAGCGTTTGCGCGCACTGATCGCCTCATCTACACTGGACGTAGAAACTGGAACGATCAACCTGACTGCAAGCATCGGTGTGACGGCTCTACGAAAGGGCGATCACAATCCAGATGATGCTATGGGACGCGCTGACCGTGCGCTCTATCGCTCCAAGGATGAAGGACGCAATCGGGTCCGGGCTTCGACCTTACTCCCGGCGCCAGCCGTCATCGCATGATCCAATCGCCAATCGAACCGCGGTGGACTGCCCCTGGCCCGCAAGATGCGGCCCGCACTATGAGGCATACGCGACCATAGATGCGCCCGTTGCCCTTACCGTCAGCAAGGACACGGTCTGCACGCCAATAGATATGGTCATAGGTTGAGTGCCACAGCGTGACGGCGCGCGTGCCAAGCCTGGGCGCGACCATCAGAGGTCAGGTGGTTTGGCCGCTGCTGAATTGCGTGCGAAGACAACCTTTGTCACGATGTGCGCGACCGCCAGACTAGGATTCATACTTTGTCGCCGCTCTTCGGCTGCCGATGCTGCGAAGATAGGAGCCAGAGCCTACGGCCAGACGAAATAGATATAGGCAACGTATCCGGCAAGTAGAACTGCCCCTTCCCTGCGGCCGATCCGCAGTCCGGTCCACGCGAAGAGTACGAGCACCAGAGATACACCGACCATGACGAGATTGTCGAAGCCGACAATCTCAGCGGGGACTGCGCCAGGTGCAATCAGGGCTGTAACGCCACCGATGCCGAGGATGTTATAGATGTTCGAGCCTATGATGTTTCCGAACGCTACATCGCCCTGCTTGCGGAGGCCGGCAACAACCGAGGTTACAAGTTCGGGCATGGACGTGCCAACCGCGACAATGGTCAACCCAATGACTGTCTCCGCAATGCCTAAACCGCGCGCCAGTGATACCGCCCCATCAACGAGAAACCGCCCGCCGAGAATGACCAGGACAAGACCGCCCAAAGCGATCAGCCCTGAGACGAGGAGGGAGCCGCCCATCTTCGCTGGCGGTACAACGCCAGTATCGGTCTCTTGTAGCGCGAGGCTCTTGTCATAGATTGCCCCATGGCCATCGGGAGCTGATGATTGCTCTTGCCGGAACGCAAGATAGACATAGGCGACAAGCGCACCGACAAAGACGACGCCAATGCCCCGGCCAAGCGGCACAATAAATGCGATCGCGGCAAAGGCTGTCACGACGGCAAGCATGACAACGCCATCGCGTTTCAGCGCCGTTGAGGCAATAATCATCGGGCTTATTGTGGCTGCAACACCTGCGATCAGCAGCGTATTTGCGATATTTGAACCTACGATGTTGCCATAGGCGATGCCTGGCGCATTTGCGAGCGCTGCTTGCACTGAGGTGACCAGTTCCGGAGCAGAGGTGCCAAAACCGACAAGGGTCAGTCCAATCACTAGCGGCGACACACCAAGACGGGTCGCAACCTGCACGGCGCCACGCACAAGCAGTTCGCCGCCCAAGATCAAAAGGACAAGCCCTCCAAAGAGCGGTACCCAGATCTCCATCAAATTTCGTGCTCCTGTATTTGAGCGTTTGGAACGTGTCGCCAAACTCGCGGCGTCGGCGAAACTGGGGCTTCCTGCTGCAGGAGCTTTCCGCGACGGCCGGATCGCGTATGTTGAACATCAAGCATACTGCAAAAACTTGGCATGCAAATTTCGCCAAGTCGACCGGCAGATCCTCTCAATGTGGCCTTGCAGAACGGGTTTAGGATTGCGCGTGAAGTTTTCACCGCATTTCCGCAGCCGAACGCCCAGCTGGCCACCACGATATCGCCGGACGCATCCCAGTCCATTCCAAGGCTCTGTCCAGGGAATCGACCGCACGGCCTTTATGGTAAAGGGTGATACCGCGTGCCGAATTCCGAAATTGGGGCTCAGTCGAGCTCGTGTTTTTCTGTGGCCGCAAGGTCAAGTGCAATCAACTGAAGACGCTCTTGCAAGAAACGCATTCGTGTAATGTCACTCTGGATGCCGATATAGTGCGTTGCTCTGCCCATAGGATCCTTGACCGGCGTCAGCGAGAGCCGGTTCCAGAATGGAGTGCCGTTCTTTCGGTAGTTTAGCACGTCCACGATCAAGGGGGCGCCACTGGCGATTGCAGCCCTCATTTGCGCGATGGCGTCTGAGCTCGTATCTGGCCCTTGAAGAAAGCGACAATTTTGCCCGATGACTTCGCTGCGTTCATAACCTGTCATTTTTTCAAAGCCGCGGTTCACGTAGACGAGCGGTGCACCAGGCATGCGAACATCAGACAACGTCAAAGCTTGGATCGAAGGATCGAGCTTTGCGTCGGAAATTTCGGGCCCAGGGAGGGCGTGCCTTGTGAGCGTCATTGTTCCGCAGACCAGATGCAATCGGTTCGAATGTTTGGCTATCGCTATGATAGCACAGGTGCGGGCGGACAAGTATGCCGACTATGCCACGAAGATCGCGCCGCTCGGTTTGCAAGCTGTTGGGTTGATATGGGTACAGACTTCATGATGGAAGGAATAAATGGGATCTGACCCGACCAATTTCTTATTGCCGCTGCCAGCACTCGACGGCCTCGCACTGCTGGACATCGCGGCCTCGATAGCCCTGCTCGGCCTCTTGGTGGTGATCCGCTTGGTCGCCACCCGCTTGCTCCGGAGCAAGACGGAAGCCAGTCCGCATATTCAGCGTCGCTGGTCCGCAACGATCCGCAACGTCTTGTTCCTCCTGGGCGTGATTGGCCTGGTGCTGATCTGGGCCCCGCAACTTCGCACCTTTGCCCTTTCGCTGACCGCTGTTGCAGTTGCCCTTGTGGTGGCGACCAAGGAACTTATCCTGTGTTTTTCAGGGTCGTTCCTGCGTGCCTCGACCCGATCCTTCTCCATTGGAGATCGGATCGAAATCGGCAATTCGCGAGGCGAGGTTGTGGACCACAACATCTTCGTCACCGCATTGCATGAATTCGATGGCAACGTCCAATATTTTCAGTTCACCGGTCGGACCGTTGTGATCCCCAACAGCATCTTGCTCAACACGCCGGTGCGCAATTTCTCACTTTTGCGAGATTTCATCTATCATAGTTTTTCGCTGACGCTCGAGCCGACCACGAATGTGTTCGGGCACCGAGACATGATCGAGGCGACCGTCGATCAGCACTACGCTCCCCACCGAGCGCAGGCCGAGCATGTCAATGCCTCCATCGAGCGGCGCAGCGCTGTCGACCTCAAAGATGCACTAGTGTCTGTGCGTTTTGGCACCACCGACATCGGAAAGTACCGCGTCGCCATCACCCTGTTCTGCCCCAGCAATGCTGCCGAGACGCTGGAGCGCCAGATTACCTGCGATCTCATGAGCCGAATGCACGATCTGGCGCGGCAGGCAGAATCCGAGGCTGAACAGTCCAATTCATCTCGGGTTGAGAACACTCTTTAGGTGATGTTCGAAGGCAGCAGACTTCCTCCGCTGGCGACACCAAGCAAGGCGTTCAGGAAGAAGCTCGCCTGATCGACTGCTGCGCGTTTCAATCATCTCCGCTGATCTGCGAAGGGGCATTGCAGGGATTGGACGACTGAACCGGTGCCTTATTAAGCTACAGTCGGCGTGTCTTGCTATCCCGCAAACGGCAGAAATGGGGCTGACACTTGCCGATCGGCAAAGCGCCCGAGGCTGTGTGAGAACTCCGCGCGGCTGTTGGCTCAGGTAATTTGCGATGGAGCACCTAGGCTCCCTTCATCCTGTTATCGCCCTGAGTGTTGAAGCAACGCCGGCAACGGCGATGGCGCGCTTGAT
>NZ_PYVZ01000049.1 GCF_003056405.1 Devosia indica | reverse complement strand
GTTCAACTGGTCGAACAAAGCAAATGGCTGCAATCTTCGGGTGCTTCAGGCTGACAGTGCCAATTCGGACTGATTGACCCTAAAAAGCGCGGCAACGACGTCTGACTGGGTGACCATCCCAGCGAGCACGCCTTCGCTATCCACGACAGGAACGTGATGGTGGCCGGTTTCGGCCATGACCTGCACCACCCTCGCGATTGGGGTCGAGGTAAGGACGCAATGCACATCGCTCGTCATCACGTCGCGCGCCTTGCCACGCAGCGGACGGTCCGAATTGGTAACCGAGCGTAGGCGCCAGCCGAGACCGGATCCGGTAGCGGAGGGGCCCCAATCGGCTTTGTCTAGAATATCGGTCTGGGTGACGATGCCGACGACTCGGCGACTGGCATTGACCACAGGCACGGCTTTGACACCATTGCTGCGCAGCAATTTAAGCGTGACCCGGAGGGAGGTGCCGGGGCCAACAGAAGCAACACCCTGCGACATCACAGCGGCAGCGATAACATCGCCGGAACGGCGATTAAAGGCCAGGACTTCGGCACGCTGCAACATATCTTCGAGGTCTTGTGGATCGACGGGCACAACCTCGTCGCGCTCGCGAATGGCACTCGTGAGATCCGCGACGGTGACGCCGAGACCGCCAGATTGGCCAGCTGAAACGACTAGAGGATTGGCCGGGACGACGTGCGGATAGACCTTGCCCGTCAACCGATTATAGGCGACCGCTGCGAGCAACAGGGCGAGCGAACCGACAAGAACGGGCCAGAGAACGTACCAATATCCCAAGTCCTGAAGCGCAGGGCCACCAACCACAGCGGTAAGCGCTACTGCGCCACTCGGTGGATGTAAGCATCGAAGCGTAAGGAGCAGGCCGATGCTGGTGCCAACAGCGAGCGCGGCAGCAACGGAGGGCTCGGGCACGAACAGGCTACAGGTAACGCCAACCACAGCGGCGATCACGTTACCGCCGAGGACGGACCACGGCTGCGCCAGCGGACTGGCCGGCACGGCAAACAAAAGCACAGCAGAAGCGCCCAGGGGAGCGATAAGCAGCGGCGCACTGGGCGCCGGCAGCGTCAGCATGCCGATAATGCCAACGATCAAAATACCGATCGCGGCACCACCCGCGGCGCGAAGACGTTCAAGCGGGCTGACCGTGACGAGATGAGG
>NZ_PYVZ01000048.1 GCF_003056405.1 Devosia indica | reverse complement strand
GGCGTCGATCCGCATGCCTGGCTGACCCGGACCCTGCAGCGCATCGCCGGCGGCTGGCCAAACGGCCAGATAGCTGACCTCATGCCTTGGAACTTCAGGCAGTAACGGCCTCGGCTACGCGCTTACAGACGAACTTCTGCGCGAACTGCTCAATCCCGACCTCTTCGGCACCAAGCAAGAAAGTGAGTTCGAGAATGAGTAAGAAAGTCCAAGAGCGGATCGCCGGTAAAATGATCTTTGCGCTCAGCCAGAAAGGCGGCTGCGGCAAGTCCTTTGTCGTCCGCAGCTTCGTTCAGTGGGGGCGGCATGAGGGGTGGCCGATTGCCGTCTATGATGGAGACAGCGGGGTAGGGACGACCTACCGCGCGCTGGGTACGCGCGAAAACGGGCGCCTCCTTGATGTGCAGGATCCGCTGGTGGGCGCGGGCAGGTACAGCTTGCGCCATGACCTTCAGCGCCAGGAGCTCGTCAACACGATTGCGCCGGAACCGGAGGGCGACCTGGGCATTGCAAGCGCCGCAGCGATATTCGGTCCGCTGATCTGCCTGGGTGTCGCGGCTTTGGACCCGCAACGCGTGCCCCGTGAGGCCGGTGAGATCGGAGAGGGCTTGAGCTGAACCGAGGCGCACGGTCCCAGTTCCGGTTATTTTGATGACGGTGCGGATCGAACGCTGAATGTGCGAGTGAGTCATTGTGGTGTTCCGTTCTGATGGCGTGTGGGGTCAACATCTGGACGGATCCAGATCGTTTGGGTTGGATGATGGGTGGTCGGGGGGTTAGTGCAGCAGCCGGCGCGTGCGGCTCCCGCTGGCGGCGTCGAGGGCCTTGTGCAGCTTTCGTAGGCTTCTGATCTGCCCCTTGTGCGCTGCCCTCTCGAGAACCGTCAGCAGATCAGGCTCAAGCTTGCGCCGGTCGATCTCTTTTTTTGCGATAGCGACGATCTCATACGCCGTTGGCCGCTGCATCTGGATCACACGGCATCGATCAACGACTGGCCGCGCAACGCGACTGAGGTCATTGGCCAACAGCAGAAAATTGACGTGGCTCAGGTCGATTTCGGCCTGCAGGTACTTGTCCTTGTGCTGGCGCGCGACCGTGCGGTCGGGGAGTGTCAGGATTTCCGTGTGTGGTCGGGCATAGTGGGTAAACAAGGAGTCCCCTATGTCTCGACGCAAAGAGCCTGCAATCCCCAATGAGCTTCTCGACCAACTGCTGGCAGGCGGCGCTGCC
>NZ_PYVZ01000047.1 GCF_003056405.1 Devosia indica | reverse complement strand
GGGACTGTCAGTAATTTCGTGTGTGGCGGGCGATTGCATATTACGCCGCCATGGCTCGGATGAAGCGCTCGCCGAAGATTACAGCGAACTGCGCCTTGGCCATGGACCATTCACGTGGCGGCATTTTCCACTCTTTCTCTGACCGGTTCAAGATCAGATACAGCAATTTGGTGGCAGCATCGTCGCTGGGGAAGTGGCCCCTGGCCCTGACCGCCCGCCGCAGCTTTGAGTTCAGCGCCTCGATGGCGTTTGTGGTGTATACGATCCTGCGGACCTCGTCGGGGAAGCCAAAGAATGGGATGACCTCGCTCCAGGCGCGCCGCCAGCTCTGGCCGATGGCGGGATAGCGCTGGCCCCAATAGCCGGCCTCGAAGGCCGTCAGCGCCTGTTCGGCAGCGTCGGCATCGGTGGCGCGGTAAATCTGCTTGAGCGCACTTGCCAGCCCCCTGCGGTCCTTCCAGGAGACGAAGTCCATTGAGTTGCGCAGCAAATGGACGATGCAGGTCTGAACTACCGTCTCGGGGAATACGGCGGTAATCGCTTCGGGGAAGCCCTTGAGGCCATCGACGACCGCCAGCAGGATATCCTCGGTGCCGCGGTTCTTGAGCTCGTTCATCACCCGCAGCCAGAACTTGGCGCCTTCATTCTGCTCGAGCCAGAGGCCGAGCACCTCCTTGGCGCCATCGGCGCGCACCCCCAGGGCGATATGGATCGCCTTGTTGCGCACCATGCCTTCGTCGCGGATCTTGACCCGGATCGCATCGAAGAACACCAGCGGATAAACCGGGTCGAGCGGCCGTTGCTGCCAGGTGGCGACCTCATCGAGAACCGCGTCTGTCACCGTTGAGATAAGGTCCGGCGATACGTCAATGCCGTATAGCTCGCGCAGGTGCCCGGCGATCTCGCGCGTGCTCATGCCCCGGGCATACATCGACACGATCTTGTCGTCGAAGCCGGGGAAACGGCGCTGATACTTGGCGATCAGCTGCGGATCAAAGCTCGACTGCCGGTCGCGGGGCACGTCAATCTCCAGCTTGCCGGTCTCGGTCGTCACCGTCTTGCGGCCATAGCCATTACGCGTGTTGCCGGCGCCATCCTCGCCGGACAGATGATGATCCATCTCCGCGTTCAAGGCGCGCTCGGTCAGCGCCTTCTTGAGCGCGTCAAGCAAGCCACCTTGCTCAAAGGCAGCACTGGCAGCGCCGCCTGCCAGCAGTTGGTCGAGAAGCTCATTGGGGATTGCAGGCTCTTTGCGTCGAGACATAGGGGACTCCTTGTTTACCCACTATGCCCGACCACACACGGAAATCCTGACACTCCC
>NZ_PYVZ01000046.1 GCF_003056405.1 Devosia indica | reverse complement strand
CTGAACCGCCCCGGGTTTGCCGGAGGCTGTTTGGTTTAAGTTATGCGGCCATGGCCTGTTGTTCCAGTGCGGCGTAGAATTTTGCCTCAGCTTCCGCCGGTGGGATGTTTCCGATGGTTTCGAGGAGACGCCGGTTATTGAACCAATCGACCCATTCGAGAGTGGCGAACTCAACGGTTTCGATGCTTCGCCAGGGTCCGCGCCGGTGGATCACCTCGGCCTTGTAGAGGCCGTTGATGCTCTCTGCCAAGGCGTTGTCGTAACTGTCCCCGACGCTGCCCACTGATGGTTCGATCCCGGCCTCGGCCAGGCGCTCGGTATAGCGAATGCTGACGTATTGCGACCCGCGGTCGGAATGATGAACCAAACCGCCGCGATGGACGGGGCGGCGGTCGTGGATGGCCTGCTCGAGGGCGTCAAGCACGAAGCTGGCATGGGCGGTGCGACTGACCCGCCAGCCCACGATATAGCGAGCGTAGACGTCGATGACGAAGGCCACATAGGCGAACCCAGCCCACGTCGCCACATAGGTAAAATCGGAGACCCAGAGCCTGTTAGGTGCCGGGGCATGGAACTGGCGGTTCACCTGGTCGAGCGGGCAAGGAGCCGACTTGTCGCTGATCGTTGTGCGGACCGGTTTGCCGCGAATGACACCCTGCAGGCCGAGCTCCCGCATCAGCCTTTGCACCGTACATCGCGCAACATCGAACCCTTCCCGCTGCATCTGCCGCCACACCTTCCTGACGCCATAGACCGAGAAGTTCTCGGCAAAGACCCGCATGATCTCAGGCTTGAGGGCTTCATCGCGCTGGGCACGAGCCGACAGCCGCGAGGGATCACGGCGTTGAGCGACATGCTCATGGTAAGTGGATGGGGCGACTGGCAGGACTCTGCAGATCGGCTCGACCCCGTAATGCCCACGATGTTCGTCGATAAAGGCGATCATCGCTTCAGTGGGCGGTCGAGCTCCGCCTGGGCGAAATATGCGGAGGCTTTGCGCAGGATCTCGTTGGCCTGCCGCAGCTCCCGGTTCTCCCGTTCCAGAGCCTTAAGCTTCTCGGCCACATCGCTGGGCACGCCAGCCCGCCGGCCACCATCGACCTCGGCCTTCTTCACCCAGTCGTTCAGGGTGTGGGCCGAACAGCCGATCTTCTGGGAAACCGAAACCACGGCAGCCCAGCGCGACGGATACTCCCCGCCATGCTCCAGCACCATCCGCACCGCTCGGGTTCGCACCTCAGGGGAAAACTTGTTCGTTGTCTTGCTCATCAGGCTCTATCCTAATTGGGAGTTAGAGCCTCCGACAGTCCCGGCGCGGTTCA
>NZ_PYVZ01000045.1 GCF_003056405.1 Devosia indica | reverse complement strand
GCAAGATCGACGCGGATAGCGGCCGGGGCTTTGGTGCTGTTGGCTTGCATGCTGACCTCCAGGTGATGTTTGGCGACCTCACTCTGGCAGAGCGCTCGCCGCTTTCCATCCCCATAGGATCTTCACGTAAGCGGACTGTCCGCTTCGAGCGGCGGCCTGATCAACAGCAGCCATTGGCCATGCGCCAATCCCACTGGCTCACTGGCAGCCGTCAGGACATCGATGCTATTCCTGTGCCGATCGCGTCGCAGGAGTCCGGACATGAATGGACAGCGACTGGACTTTGGCGGACTTCTTCGGTGTCGCCTATCTCCATTGGATGACCGAGAAAGGAGCGCGAATTGCTGCCTCGTACGCTTACCCCGATCCTGCAATTATCCGTGAGTGGGCCACGTAGTCTTGGGTCAAAGTGGACAGCGACGGTCATCGTCGTTAAGGAGCTTGGCACTTTGCGAAGAAAGAGCTGCCTCCCGGATGAAACTCACCGAACTCTTCTCGACCGATCATGTCTTTCTCAAGGTCCCCGTCACCAGCAGGGAGCAATTGTTTGCATTCCTGTCGGAGCGTGCGGGAAAACTTGGACTGGTCAACAGCCAGCTCTGCACCAAAGCGCTGCATGTTCGCGAGGAACTCGGTTCGACCGGCCTTGGTAACGGCATTGCCATCCCCCATGCTCGCGTCGAGGGGCTCGAAAAAGTTGTCGGTCTTATTGCAACGCTTGAGAGGCCAATCAACTTCGAAGCCGTCGACGGCGAACCGGTAGATCTCGTGATGATGCTGCTTCTGCCCGAGCACTCCGGCGGCGATCAGATCAAGGCGCTGTCGCGCATTGCCAGGGTGGCGCGCAACGAAGCCGCGGTGAACGCCTTGCGCCGCGCCCAATCGGTCGACGAGGTGACCGAAATTATCGAGGGCGTCGACGAAGGGCTCTAACCCCCTACTGGTCCGCTGGCTTGACGAGCGCCGGGGGGACTTCCGGCGAACCTTCGACGCGGTCACGATGCAGTGCCGCACGGGCCAGCAGCATCAGCGTTACCGGCGTCGTTACGCTGACGAAGATAAAAATCAAGATCTCATGGGCGATGAAGCGCCCTTCGCCGATCGAAGCGAGAACTGCAGAGGCCAGCAAGATGCCGATGGCGCCAAAGCTGGTGCCCAGCGTTGGCATATGAATACGCTGGTAAAATGATCCTGCCCGTACCAGCCCGATAGCACCAATGAGGGTGAGCACCGCACCGATCAGCACGGCCGCGGAAATCAGGATGGCAGCCCATAGAGGTATGTCTGCGTAGCTCACTCGATGACCTCCCCACGCATGAGGAATTTGGCCAGGGCCACCGTGCCGACGAAACCCAAGAGGCCAATCAGCAGCGCCACCTCGAAATAGATGACCGTGCTCGCCCGCATTCCAAAGGTCACCAGCAACAGCATGGCCACGACATAGAGAGCATCGAGACTCAGCACCCGGTCCTGGG
>NZ_PYVZ01000044.1 GCF_003056405.1 Devosia indica | reverse complement strand
CTTATATGGGGATGGTCAACCGCATATTGGCCTTACCTACTCATTGTCAGGTGTCTTTGAGTATCGCAGATCCATTTGGCGGGTCCGTTTGCGCGACGCGGTTCGCGAGCGAACCCAGTCCACCTTATATTCGGTCAGGGCATCTGCACCTGTTCCATGATCCCGCTTGCGGCGGATTCGGACCCAGAAGACGAGACCATTCTTCAACGGCGGCTGTACTAAGCCATGAGTTTCGTCGGTTCGTCTGCCGAGGATCATCCGAAGGCCGATCGGCCCTCGAAGATTACTTAATCTGAGCTGGCCTTACGCCGATGATTTCGTCAGAACCGCTCCTTCTATGACAACGCCAGCGTTCACGTATTTCCAAAGCGCGACTAGCAGTTTGCGGGCAAGGGCGACGATGGCGGTCTTCTTATACCTACCACCATTCTGCATGACGCGCGTCCTGAACCATTGACTGAGTGCCGAGTTCGGCTGATGGCGCACCCAGAGCCAGGCAACTTGAACTAGCGTCGACCGCAGCCGGGGATTGCCGGATTTCGACACCCCCTGCTCGTAATCGATCTGACCACTTTGCCACGGTGTTGGGGCGAGACCGGCGTAAGCGGCGACCTGCCTTCGATTGTCGAACTTCCGAGAAAGTCCCTCGGACCACAAGACAGCCGCAAATTCCGGGCCGATACCTTTGAGATTGAGCAACAGCGTCGGTGTGGGCGCATCGGCCGCGGCGAGCATAGCATCGCGTTCCTCCTCGACGGCCTTGATTTGCTGGATCAGCAACTCGATCCGATCGAGTTCGCGGCTAATCTGTGCCCTGAGTGCCGGCGGCAACGGCCGTCCATCCCCGGTGATAAGCGCGTCGAGGCACTTGCGGCGATCGCCCTTCAATGGTTCATATCCCGACACGCCTTGGCTGAACAGCAGACCCTTTATCCTATTGACGTGCCTGATCCGTTCGTTCGTCAGCGCCTTTCGCTCGCGCACCAGACGGCGACGGTCCTCCTCTTCTGGCGTCGGTACCCGCAACATGGCGCACACGCGTGGCTCGCCGCGGCTATAAGCCAGCAAAGCCCGGATGAGCGCTTCCCCGTCGATCCGGTCAGTCTTGGCCCGGCGGCGGCGGCGTGATGTGGCGATCGATGCCGGGTCGACAACGTAGCTTTCGACACCTTCGCGCTCAAGAACCCGGTGTATCCAGAATCCATCCAGACCTGCCTCCTGGATGCAAATGATCCGCAAGTTCTGTTTCGTTCGTGCTTCCGACTTGCGTTGCAGCTCACCGAAGTGGTCGAGCAAACCCGAAACGTCGCCCGCCGACACAATGTGTCGCGACATCTTCTCGCCGCCTCCCGGAGTGAGGGAGGTCACAAGCCACTTTGAACGAGACAGTTCTAACGAGACAAATATTGCGGCAAGATCGACGCGGATAGCGGCCGGGGCTTTGGTGCTGTTGGCTTGCATGCTGACCTCCAGGTGATGTTTGGCGACCTCACTCTGGCAGAGCGCTCGCCGCTTTCCATCCCCATAGGATCTTCAC
>NZ_PYVZ01000043.1 GCF_003056405.1 Devosia indica | reverse complement strand
GAGGCTGTGTGAGAACTCCGCGCGGCTGTTGGCTCAGGTAATTTGCGATGGAGCACCTAGGCTCCCTTCATCCTGTTATCGCCCTGAGTGTTGAAGCAACGCCGGCAACGGCGATGGCGCGCTTGATGTTATAGGCCAGGATGGTCAGGCTGGTTTCGGTGGCTACGTTCTTGAGGCCGCGCGTTCGGAAGTGGGTGGCGCCCATCCAGCCCTTGATGGTGCCAAAGACGTGTTCGACCGTGCAGCGGCGGATGGCCATCGCTTCAGGCATCACTTCGAACCTGCGCTCCATCTCATCGAGCACAGCCTCATGCTCCCATCGCCGGATGCGCTTCTCCTTACCAGCCGTGCATAGAGGACGCGATGCGCAATCACCGCAGGCTTTCTGGTTGTAGTAGACGCTGATGAGCTTGCCAGCCTCAACAGTGGAATGGTGCTTCTGGAGATGTTGGCCGGCCGGGCAGCGATAGGTGTCAGTCTCGGGCTCATAAATGAACATCGCCTTGCCCCAAAAGCCTCGCGCCTGAGCGGGTGACGTATCGGGCTTGGGGACCATCGGAATGATGCCGGCCTCGGCACAGGAGCGGATCTGCTCGCCCTCATAATATCCACGATCAGCCAGGGCGATCATCCCTGAGCCACCGATCTCGGCCTGAGCTGCCTTGGCCATCTCCAGCAAGTGTGAGCGATCATGACCGCGGTTCGTCACCTCATTGGCAACGACGATATGATGCTTGGTATCGACCGCAGCCTGGACGTTGTAGCCGACCACACCGCGATGGTCGCTCCCGGTTGCCATGGCACGAGCATCGGGATCGGTGAGCGAGATCTGCCCGTCGGGCGCAGCTTCCAACTGCCGGCCAATCTCCTCAAGTTCCCCGAGGCGCCCACGCAGCGCCGTCAATCGCTCGGTCAGACGGTCGATGCGCGGAGTCGCCGGGCCTGTCTCGGCACTATCGGCTTCTTTGAGTTCGGCCAGATAACGCGTGATGCTCTCTTCGACATGGGCCTTCCGGCGCGCCAGCTTGCCCTTGGTGTAGTTCTTCTCGTGCGTGTTTACGGCGCGCAGCCTGGACCCATCAATCGCGACCATGCTGCCGCCAACAAGTCCAAGCGCGCGACAGATGGCAACGAAGCGCTGACACGCGATCTGGATCGCCCCAGGGTTGTCATGGCGGAAGTCGGCGATGGTCTTGAAGTCGGGGACCAGCTTGCCGGTCAACCACATCACCTCGATGTTGCGGCCCGCTTCGCGCTCCAACTTCCGGCTCGAGGTCAGTTGATGCAGATAGCCGTAGACGTAGAGCTTGAGCATGGTGCCCGGCGCATATCCGGGTCTGCCGGTTGCGGCAGGCTGCACACGGGCAAAGCCGAGATCGGTTAAATCCAGCTCATCGACAAAAGCATCGATCACGCGAACCGCGTTGTCGGGGGAAACATAGTCTTCAAGACGCGCTGGCAAAAAACTCGCCTGGTCACGGTCTGCACCTTCAACGAAACGTCCCATATGGCACCTCCGAAGCAGTGCCAAATCATAACATATTCAGGGGTTTTCACACAGCCTC
>NZ_PYVZ01000042.1 GCF_003056405.1 Devosia indica | reverse complement strand
CCAACAACTGGAAACTTCTATCACTGGGCATATGCGCAGACATAGGAACTCACACCGTCATCAAATCCACGGTGCCAATACCCTACCAACCACCGGCACGTCAGACGGGGGCGCCTTGGCGCTTACGGTTAGGTGGGGGTATCCGATCAAAAAGCTTCCCCGGCCACCACCGCCCTTCCGCAGCCCTCGTGGGGAGGTGCGCAGCGCAGCGCAGCCTCGAACCACGAGGGCGCTAGCCACCGCGTCCCCAACCCGCTCGATTGTCACCCCGGCGAAGGCCGGCGCCCATCCTGAGATCTCAAGATGGATCCCGGCTTCAGCCGGGATGACAGCCGGCGGTTGATGATCCCATTCGATGCCACGGTAGCGTCGGGCAAATCTCTCTATTGGAGAGACGTGAATACACGGGACCATGAGAGCTTGAAGCGACCCGAAGGGGCAATTCGTCCCCCAGCCGTGAATTGAGCGAACCGGGTACGGGCAGGGTCGCGCCCGCTCTGCCTCGCTTAAGAACGGAATGGGTGTCGCCATTAGGCCATTGTCGTATCGCCCGTATTGGCACCACCAACTAATTACGGCTAATCTGCCGCGAACAGGAATGGGATTGTAATGCCAAAGATCAGAAAGATTACGATACAAGGGGTCTATGGCCGTTTCGATCACACGATCCACTTTCGCCCTGATTCCCCGACTGTAATCATCCATGCGCCAAATGGTTACGGTAAGACCGAGACTTTACGAATCGTCGATTACCTACTCCGCAGACAGTTTGAGAAATTGTCTTCGGCGCACTTTGACTCACTGGAAATGTCGTTTGAGGATGGAACTTCAGTCTTAGCAGAAAAAGTCAGAAGGACGTCTCTTTTCGAAGAAGAAATGGTACTTGAAACCTCAGATGGGATTATATTCTCAACAAACACAGAACCATCTGTTTGGCGTTACGAGCGAAATTCAACTGAATTAACAGTTCACCAAATATCCCAAATTGATGGCATCTTGCCATTTCTTGATCAAGTTGGTCCATCCACTTGGGTCGACATGAGGTCAGGAGAAAATCTTAGCCTAGGAGACGTTCTCGATCAGTTTCGAGACAACCTGCCTGAACAATTTAGAGTGGCCGCCCCACCCGCATGGCTAAGAGAAATCACGGGCTGGCTAGATACCAGGCTCATTGAAACACAGCGACTCGTATTGATGAGTGAGCCAGCTTCTCCGCGTCGCCGATCCGAGCCTGAGCGTCGACAGCACGTTGTAACAAACTATGCGAGAGACCTCGCAAACCGAGTCACTTCGACTGTACGGCTATACGCCAGTCGAGCACAAAAGCTCGATCAAACCTTTCCCACCCGACTAATCAACGAGGTCAATGCAGGTGGTTACAAGGATCAATTGCGCCTAACGAGAGAGTTCGCGCTGCTGGAAGAGAAACGAGCCTACTTGGCCGCCGCTGGACTATTGGACCAGGTGGATGGAGCGCACCCCATTTTGACCGGACAGCCGGCATAGCCGATAAGGCATAGGCATCCGCCTATGAGTACGACTATGTCCAAGAGTTCTGACGAGCCGTTTCGACGGGTCGAAGTCATCACCTCCGT
>NZ_PYVZ01000041.1 GCF_003056405.1 Devosia indica | reverse complement strand
TCGGCGCGGAACGTTGGCTCTGACTCACATTTGGTGCAATCGCGCGGTGTGATTTCCTTTTGAGAGGGAATCACTGAAATGGCGCGAAAGCTTGGAACTTCGTCGCTTATACCGTCAGGCTTCATCATTGAGACAACGGTGGAGATAGACGGTCATCTCGAGATCGGCGTCCGCCCTCGTCAAACGGGAAGTGTTTGCCCCTCCTGTGGGCGCAGCAGCCGTAGTGTCCATAGTCATTATTGGCGAAAGGCCTCCGACCTCCCGCTTGGAGGTCGTCGAGTCAGATTGCTCGTCAAAGCCCGCCGATTTCGATGCAACAGCGTGCTGTGCGGACAGAAGATATTTGCCGAGCGGCTGGAGAATGGCGTGCTTGCGCCCTGGGCGCGCAGGACAAAGCGTCTCAACCTCCTCGTCCATCATCTGGGCTTGGCGCTCGGTGGGCGTCCGGCCTCGCGTTTTGCCGATCGGCTCATGGTGCCTGTCAGTAAGGACACCTTGATCCGCACCGTCCGGCGCTATGGCACGGCAGTGCCGGTGCCTCCTCGCGTCATCGGTATCGACGACTGGGCCTGGCGACGCAATCATCGCTATGGGACGCTGATCTGCGATCTTGAGCGCCGCCGTCCGATCAAGCTGCTACCGGACCGGGAGCCCGCGACAGCTCAGGCTTGGCTCTCTCATCAAGGCCAGGTCGAGATCGTTGCCCGAGACCGGGGCGGCGGGTACGGTCTCGCGATCAGCAGAGGCCTACCACATGCCGTCCAAGTCGCAGACCGCTGGCACCTGATGGAGAACGCCAGTAGGGCCTTTCTCGAGGCAGTGCGCAAATCCATGCGGGAAATCAGGCGGAGTATCGGTGTAGCGCGTATCGACCCTGAGCTTCTGACGGCAGCTGAGAAGATCCAGTATGACGGTTTTCTGCGCCGCGAGGACACCAACCATGCGGTTATGGCGCTGTTCAACGAGGGCGTCCCGATAAAAGAGATCGTCCGGCGTACTGGTCACAGCCGCGGCCTCGTGCGCCAAATAACACGGGGGTTGCATTCCGACGTTTTCCGTACCCGCGAGAGCTCGCTTGAGCCTTATCTCGAATGGCTGGACGCGAGCTGGGAACAGGGCGATCGAAACGGTGCCGATCTTTGGCGTCGCCTGCGCAGAAAGGGCTTTAGGGGTTCGCTCCGGGTGGTGGGAGAGTGGGCAACGCGCCGGCGGCGGGCTGAGCAGACAGACGCCGCCCTGCGACGCATTCCCTCAGCGCGAACTATTGCCAGGCTTATGACCACAGGACGAGACCGACTGACGAAGGCGGAAACGGTCATTATCGCCGCTATTGAAGCCGATGTGCCCAATCTGGTTACTGCCCACAGTCAGCTCGATGCGTTCCACGCCATGATCCGGACCCGGGATTCTGCCGGATTGGCCGATTGGCTCGAGCAGACTTCGCACGGCCTGATGGCCTCGTTCGCGAAGGGGGTTCATCGGGACAGAGCAGCGGTCGAGGCTGCAATCTCTTCAAGTTGGTCGAACGGACAAACTGAGGGCCAAATCACCAAGCTCAAGCTCGTCAAGCGTCAGATGTATGGCCGCGGCAAGATCGATCTGTTGGAAGCACGGCTCATTGGTGCACCTTGATGGCCAGCACCAAATCTGCGCCAGAGCC
>NZ_PYVZ01000040.1 GCF_003056405.1 Devosia indica | reverse complement strand
TGTTGAATGTCACTGAGATCTGACCCTCTAGGGGCAGAAGTTTTCACTGAGAAATGACCCATGTTTTGATCGTCCCCTGGCTGTTGGTCGGGGGATCCAGGAGTGATCGACATGGCGTTATTGAGCGTAATCCGGCGCTGGCATTTTCGTGAGGGGATGCCGATCCGGGAGATCGAGCGGCGCACGGGCTTGTCGCGCAACACCATCCGCAAGTATCTGCGATCCGACACGGTGGAGCCCAGGTTCAAGGTGCCGGCGCGGCCCAGCAAGCTGGACGCGTTTGCCCAGAAGCTTTCCGATTGGCTGCGCGTGGAAGCGGGTAAATCGCGCAAGCAGCGGCGCACGGCCAGGCAGATGCACCGCGATCTTGTGGTTCTGGGCTATGAAGGCTCGTATGAGCGTGTCGCGGCGTTTGTGCGGGCCTGGAAGACCGGGCGGCAGCAGGAGCAGCAAACTAGCGGTCGTGGCACCTTCGTACCCCTGGTGTTCGGTGCGGGCGAGGCCTTCCAGTTCGACTGGAGCGAAGACTGGGCCATCCTGGGCGGCGAGCGCACCAAGCTGCAGGTGGCTCATACCAAGCTGTCGCACAGCCGGGCCTTCATCGTGCGGGCCTATCTGCTTCAGACCCATGAGATGCTGTTCGACGCGATGACCCAGGCGTTCCGGGTTCTTGGGGGCGTGCCCCGTCGCGGCATCTTCGACAACATGAAGACCGCCGTCGACCGGATCGGCTCGGGCAAGGCTCGGCAGATCAATGCCCGGTTCGCGGCCATGGCCAGCCATTACCTGTTCGAGCCCGAGTTCTGCAATCCCGCTTCAGGATGGGAAAAGGGTCAGGTGGAAAAGAACGTGCAGGATGCCCGCCGGCGTCTGTGGCAGCCGCTGCCCAGCTTCCCTGACCTCGACAGTCTGAACGCCTGGCTGGAAGAGCAGTGCATCGCGCAATGGAGCCAGATCGTGCATGGCGGCCTTCCGGGCAGCGTCGCCGACGTGCATGCCGGCGAGGTCTCGAGCCTGATGGCATTGGGGCGACCCTTCGATGGCTTTATCGAACAGACCAAGCGCGTCTCCCCGACGTGCCTGGTTCACTTCGATCGCAATCGCTACAGCGTGCCGGCCTCGTTCGCCAACCGGCCGGTCAGTCTGCGGATTTACCCCGAGCGGATCGCCGTCGTGGCCGAGGGGCAGGTCCTGTGCGAGCATCCGCGCATTATCGAGCGGTCCCATCACCAGCCTGGGCGCACGGTCTATGACTGGCGGCACTATCTGGCGGTGATCCAGCGCAAGCCAGGCGCCCTGCGCAATGGCGCCCCCTTCGCTGATCTGCCCGAGGCGTTCCGTCGCCTGCAGGGCCACCTGCTCAAGCATCCAGGCGGCGATCGGGAAATGGTCGAGATCCTGGCGCTGGTGCTGCATCACGACGAGCAAGCGGTGCTCAAAGCCGTAGAGGTCGCGCTCGAGGCCGGCGTTCCCACCAAAACCCATGTGCTCAACCTCCTGCACCGCCTGGTCGATGGCAAGGCCAGCCAGGTCGAAGCGATCGATGCGCCGCAGGCCCTGGTGCTGCGCCAGGAGCCCAGGGCCAACGTTGCCCGCTATGACACGCTGCGCGGCAAGGATGTTCGCCATGCGTCATGACCCTGCCAGTGCCGCCGTTATGGTCATGCTCCGCAGCCTCAAGATGCATGGTATGGCCCAGGCTGTGGGCGAACTGCTCGAACAGGGTGCACCTGCCTTCGATACCGCCGTGCCGATCCTGTCCCAGTTGCTCAAGGCCGAGCTCGCCGAGCGGGAGGTCCGGTCCATCGCCTATCAGCTCAAGGCTGCCCGCTTCCCCGCCTTCAAGGATCTGTCCGGCTTCGACTTCGCCTCCAGCGAGATTAATGAGGCCATGGTCCAGCAGCTTTACCGCGGCGCGTTCATCGAGGGCGCCGACAATGTGGTGCTGATCGGTGGCCCGGGCACTGGCAAAACCCACATCGCTACTGCACTCGGCATCCAGGCGGTGCAGCATCACCACAAGAAGGTCCGCTTCTTCGCCACCGTCGATCTGGTCAATGCGCTCGAGCAGGAAAAGGCCTTCAACAAGGCCGGCCAGTTGGCCGAGCGCCTGCTGCGCCTCGATCTGATAATCCTCGACGAACTGGGCTACCTGCCGTTTAGCCCGTCAGGCGGGGCGCTGCTGTTCCATCTGCTCAGCAAGCTCTACGAGCAGACCAGCGTCGTTATCACCACCAACCTCAGCTTCAGCGAATGGGCCGGTGTGTTCGGCGATGCCAAGATGACCACCGCGCTGCTCGATCGGCTCACCCATCACTGCCATATCCTGGAGACCGGCAACGACAGCTTCCGCTTCAGGGCGAGCGCCGCGGCGCCCAAAACACGAAAGGAAAAACCCGCCACTTGACCGTCCCCGCAGCGCGGGAAACTATCGTCCAACCGGGTCAGTTCTCAATGACAATCCCGGGTCAGTTCCTGGCGACAATCAACA
>NZ_PYVZ01000004.1 GCF_003056405.1 Devosia indica | reverse complement strand
TGGCAGCGCCGCCTGCCAGCAGTTGGTCGAGAAGCTCATTGGGGATTGCAGGCTCTTTGCGTCGAGACATAGGGGACTCCTTGTTTACCCACTATGCCCGACCACACACGGAAATCCTGACACTCCCCCCTCGGTGCCGTCCCGCGGATCGGGCGGCGGTATGTTGGAATCGTCTCTTTCAATGCCCGCCAATATAGGGGGCACATGACGGCTTCTCAACGAGGGGCTACCATCCTAAGGCTCAACGGACAAATACGTCACTAGGAGGATAGGGGCTTGGCCGAAATTGGCGATCTCAACCGTAATGGGCAGCGGTTGCTGCTCAAGACAGCTTTCAAAGGTACTGACCACAATCAGTACATTTGGGCCTTGCAGTGTCAGCGAAACGAGTGTGGCCATGTCTATGGCGCAAACGGCTCCGATTTTCACCTTCGGCGCTGCCCGAAATGCGACGGCGGCGCAGACGGAATCTAGCGGACTGGCAACAGGGCCCATCGCGCCGGTCACGATATTCACACTTCGGTGACCCGCTCTTTTCTCGCCGCAATTGCCCACCATCTTTCACCCAGTTCATCGGCATAGCAAACGACCCATGCAACCGATGAGCGGGAAGTGGTTTGCCGCATGTCCCCCAAGCCCTCAACAGCGCGGTGGACCGCATCCCCAAGAGGCCGCCCGGCAGAAATGCTGTGGCGGCCTTCATTTTGCCGGATAGGTCGCGCGCATCCTGCGGATCGAGATTTCGACCAGCTCCCGGAGCACGTCGAGATCAATGTCACTGAGCTTGTTCACATAAAGGCAGGCCTTGCCCATGCGATGCTTGCCCAGCTTCGCCAGCAGCGCCTCGCGCCGCGCTTTCTCCTCGGGAGTAAATGTACCCATCAGATAGATGCTGAACGCCGCCTTGCGCGGGGCGAATCCCACCAGAAAAGAATCACCCTCGTGCCCGGTGGGATATTTGTAATGGTACTGCCCAAACCCGACCATCGTGCCCCATAGAACAGGCGGCTCTCCGCTGATCTCACTCATCATCTCGATCAGCACATGAGAATCGGCGCGCTTCCGCTCGCTCTCAACCTGCCCGAGAAACATCTCGACTTCCCCCGTATGCGGCTTGGTTTCCTGATCAGCCAAGGGGGCCTCCTTCAGTCTCCCGGATAGTCCACCAGGACTTCGGGGTTCATCTCCCCGTCGTAGCTGGCATCCACGGCAAAATGCACCAGCGCGAAGGCGCCATCGCGGAACACCCATTTCCCCGATGAACTGGCATCCCCCAGCCCGCGCCATTTCGAGAATGAATCGATGCTCAGGGTTTCCGGGTCGAATAGCGAATTGACCAGCAGCCCGGTCGCGCTCATGCCCACGGTGGTGATCGCCTCCACCGCGCCATCGAAATCGTCGTTCTCATACTTCACGTCGAAGGCGGGCTGGGCAAAGCCGACCGATGTCATGCCCTCATATTCGCGTAGTAGATAATAGACGTGCGTCTCATTATAGGCGCCCGACGAACAGAAGATGCGCACCAGGGTCACATCCTCCTTGTCCTCCTCCGCTCCCTCGCTCCAGCTCGGCACGTAGCTGAAGGTCCAGCTCTCGATCGGGTCATCGGGCAGATAGCCGCCGTTGGAATGGCATTGCTCCCCAAAGGACAGGGCGTGCAACTTTTGTGCCCGCTTCTCCGGCGACGCCTCCTGTGCCGCAGCGGGCAATGTCCAAACGGCCAATAGTGGCAGCCAAAGCAATGGACGGATCATCCTACATCCCTTATGTCGAAGCGCAAAAGCGGGTCCTCCGCCCGCCAGTGGCAGTTAAACAGATCGAGGCCGATATGACCGCAAAAATCATCGACGGGAAACGTTTTGCCGAAGATCTGCGTGGCCGCATTGCCGGCCATGTATCGCGCCTGAAGGCCGAACACGGCGTCACCCCCGGCCTTGCTGTGGTGATCGTGGGCGAAGACCCGGCCAGCCAGGTCTATGTCTCGTCCAAGGCCAAGCAGACCGCCGAAGTCGGTATGAATTCGTTCAAACACGAATTGCCGGCAGATACGCCGGAAGCCGATCTGCTGGCCCTGGTGCACCAGCTCAATGGCGATCCGGCCGTGCATGGCATTCTCGTCCAGATGCCGGTGCCCAAGCATATCGACCCCAACAAGGTCATCGAAGCCATCGATCCGGCCAAGGATGTCGACTGCTTCACCCCCGCCAATGTCGGCAAGGTGCAGATCGGCCTGCCGGGCCCGGTTTCCTGCACGCCCCTGGGCTGCCTGATGCTGCTGCGCGATGCACTCGGCTCGCTTGAGGGCAAGCATGCCGTCATCATCGGCCGCTCTAATCTCGTCGGCAAACCGATGATGCAGCTCCTCTTGCGCGACAATTGCACCGTCACGGTCGCCCATTCGCGCACCAGAAACCTTCCCGAAATCGTCCGTCAGGCCGATATCGTGGTTGCGGCGGTCGGTCGCCCTAACATGATTAAGGGCGACTGGATCAAGCCTGGGGCGACGGTCATCGATGTCGGCATCAACCGCATGCCGGCGCCGGAAAAAGGTGAGGGCAAGACGCGCCTGATCGGCGACGTCGATTTTGCTGCCGCCTCCGAAGTCGCCGCTGCCATAACCCCGGTACCGGGCGGCGTTGGCCCCATGACCATTGCGTGCCTCCTCGCCAACACCATCACCACTGCCTCGCTGATAAATGGCCTCATCCCGCCGGGTGACCTGACGGCATGAATGATCTGGCACACGATCCGGGCGGCAAGGTTCGCCTGCGCCTCGGCGAGGGCGTGCGTGGCGACGCGATGATGAGTGAGGATGGCCGCTATCGCCAGCGCATGCGGCGCTGGTTGGGCGAGACTTTTCCGGACCAATACATCGTCTTCATCGGGATGAACCCATCCACCGCCGACGCCACGGTGGACGACCCGACCTGCGCCCGCGAGTGGAATTTCGCCCGCCGCGAGGGCTTTGCCGGCATGGTCAAATGCAATGTCGGTGATTACCGCGCAACGCATCCTAAGATGCTGGTTCAACCCGGCGTGGAGGCGGTGTCGCCGGCGAACCTGCCCACGATCCGCGAAGCTGCTGGCGAGGCCGGGCGTGTCGTCCTCTGCCACGGTAAGCTAAACAATGCGCTGGCATCGGCAGGTCGGGAACTGGTCCAAGCGCTGAGAGCCGACGGGATAGAGCTATGGTGCTTCGGGACAAATGCCGACGGCTCACCCAAGCACCCACTCTATCTCAGAGCCGACACACCGCTGGTGCCATTTCTGGGGTAGGCGGCAATTCCTCTCCCCCTTGGGGAGAGGTGGCCCGGCGCAGCCGAGACGGTGAGGGGAGGCTCCACAGGCTCGATGGATTTGCTTTCAGCCCGCCAGAGAAAACATCCGCGCGACCGTATGGTCCCGCAATGCCTGCGCGGGCAGCTTGCCAGTCAGCGCCGCCACCACCTGGGCTGGGTCGGACACGGCGCTGGCATCCACCACCACACGCGAAAACGCCGGGCGCATATTTCGCCGGTGCTCTTCGAGCAAATTGTAAAGCAGTGCCCGCACATCGGTGATACCGGAGCACGCGATACAAACCTCTCCGTCCGCGTGCCCATGTCCCGAATTGGCCGGCAGCCGGATCAACGCTGTGTCGCCGTCGAGCGGCACCAGTTTTCCGGGATCAGAGATCAAAGTCACCGGGATCGGGTCAATGCGTGACATCGTTGTTACCGATCACTCCGCCGCCACCCGGCCCGGGATATAGTTCAAGATCGGCGCCAGCCAGCGCTCGACCTCTTCCACATCCATGCCCTTGCGCAGCGCATAGTCCAGCACCTGGTCGCGCTCCACCTTCGCAACGCCAAAATAGTATGAATCGGGGTGGCTCAGATAAATGCCCGAGACCGATGACCCCGGCCACATGGCATAGCTCTCGGTCAGGCTCACACCCACGCTATTCTCTGCGTCCAACAGCTCAAACAGCGTGGTCTTTTCGGTGTGGTCCGGCTGGGCTGGATAACCGGGTGCCGGACGGATGCCCTGGTAGGGCTCGCCCACCAGTTCGTCGGGCGACAGGGCCTCATCCGGGGCATAACCCCAATACTCCTTGCGCACCCGCTCATGCATATATTCCGCCAT
Organism: Devosia indica; assembly: GCF_003056405.1. Taxonomy (GTDB): domain Bacteria; phylum Pseudomonadota; class Alphaproteobacteria; order Rhizobiales; family Devosiaceae; genus Devosia; species Devosia indica. The sequence continues at coordinate 308,237 of NZ_PYVZ01000004.1, read as the reverse complement.
AGCCTCGGCGAAACGGTCGGCCAGGGCCTTCACCAGAATGGAGGAGTAATCGTCATTGGCGCGTTCGAAGCGCTCTGCAATCGCGACTTCCTCGATCCCCGCCGTCACCACAAAGCCGCCGATATAGTCGGGTTTTCCGCTGTCCGCAGGCGCCACGAAATCCGAAAGGGCCATGTTCGGCTTGCCATCACGCTTGCTCAACTGCTGACGCAGCGTGAAGAAGGTGGCCAACTCGCTCTGGCGGTCTTCATCGGTAAACAGGCGCACATCGTCACCCACCGCATTGGCCGGCCAGAAACCGAGCACGGCCTTGGGGGCAAACCACTTCTCGTCGATGATCTGCTTGAGCATTTTCTGCGCATCGGCCCACAGGGCGCGTGCCGCTTCGCCCTGCTTTTCGTCGTCCAAAATGGCCGGATACCGCCCTTTCAGCTCCCAGGTCTGGAAGAATGGTGTCCAGTCGATGTAGCGCGCCAGCTCTGAGAGGTCGAAATCCGTGAAACTGCGCGTGCCCAGAAAGTTCGGGGCAGGGGGCGTATAACCGGACCAATCGGGCTTGAACGCATTGCTGCGGGCCGTTTCCAGCGGCAAGCGGCGCTTTTCGGACTCGGCCCGCTCATGCGCGGTCGCAGCCTTGGCATATTCGGCCCGGACCTGCTCGATGAACGTCACCTTGGTCTCATCCGAAAGCAGGTTCGAGACTACGCCCACCGCGCGGCTGGCGTCATTGACATGCACGACCTGACCGCGCGCGTAGCGCGGATGAATTTTTACCGCCGTATGCACGCGGCTGGTCGTCGCCCCGCCGATAAGCAGGGGAATGTCAAACCCTTCGCGCTCCATCTCTGAAGCAACATGCACCATCTCGTCCAGCGAGGGCGTGATGAGACCGGAGAGGCCGATGATATCGACGTTTTCCGCCCGCGCGGTCTCCAGGATCTTCTGGGTCGGCACCATGACGCCCAGATCAATGATCTCGTAATTATTGCAGCTCAGCACGACACCCACGATGTTCTTGCCGATATCGTGCACATCGCCCTTGACCGTTGCCATCAGCACCTTGCCCGCGCTCTTGCGGCCAGCGGCATCGCCATTGGCGTCCTTCTCCGCTTCCATGAACGGCATGAGATAAGCCACGGCCTGCTTCATCACACGGGCTGATTTCACCACCTGCGGCAGGAACATCTTGCCCGAGCCGAACAGGTCCCCCACCACGTTCATCCCGGCCATCAGCGGGCCTTCGATCACATGGAGTGGCCGCGCAAAGGTCTGCCTCGCCTCTTCAGTGTCGGCTTCGATGAATTCGGTCACGCCGTTGACCAGCGCATGGGTAATGCGCTCGCCCACCGGCAATTCGCGCCAGCTCATGTCCTTGGCTTTGCCGGCCCCGCCACCCTGGCCCTTATAGCGTTCGGCTAGGTCCAGCAGCCGATCGGTCGAATCTGGCCGCCGATTGAGGATTACGTCCTCGCATGCGTCTCGCAGTTCCTTGTCGATGGTCTCGTAAACCGCCAACTGGCCCGCGTTGACGATGCCCATGTCCATGCCATTCTGGATGGCATAGTACAAAAATACCGCATGCATCGCCTCGCGCACCGGCTCATTGCCGCGGAACGAGAAGCTCAGGTTCGAAATGCCGCCCGAAATGTGGACATGGGGCAAGCTGTCGGTGATCTCCTTGGTCGCCTCGATGAAGTCGACGCCGTAATTATTGTGTTCCTCAATGCCGGTCGCCACGGCGAAGACATTGGGATCGAAAATGATGTCCTCCGGTGGCAGGCCGACGACCTCGGTCAGGATCTTGTAGGCGCGGGCACAGATCTCGACCTTGCGCGCCTTGGTGTCCGCCTGTCCGGTCTCGTCGAACGCCATCACCACCACGGCCGCGCCATAGGCCTTCACCAGTCGCGCGTGATGGATAAACGCCTCTTCGCCTTCCTTGAGCGAGATGGAATTGACCAGCGCCTTGCCCTGCACGCATTTCAGGCCCGCCTCGATCACCTCCCACTTGGAAGAGTCGATCATCAGCGGCACCTTGGCGATGTCCGGCTCGGCGGCAAGCAGGTTGAGGAACTCGATCATCACCTGCTGGCTGTCGATCAGGCCCTCATCCATGTTGATGTCGATGACCTGGGCGCCATTGGCCACCTGGTCGCGCGCCACATCGAGCGCCGCGGTGTAGTCGCCTGCCGTGATCAACTTGCGGAACCGGGCCGAGCCGGTGACATTGGTGCGCTCGCCGATATTGACGAAGGGGATGTCCTTGGTGAGCGTGAAGGGCTCCAACCCGGATAAGCGCAATAGTCGCTCGGCATTGGGCACCTTGCGCGGCGCATAACGCGCGGCCGTCTCTGCAATCGCCCGGATATGGTCCGGGGTAGAGCCGCAGCACCCACCCACGATGTTCAGCAGCCCCTCGCTGGCAAATGTCTCCAACTGCCCGGCCATCTGCTCCGGTGTCTCGTCATAGGCACCCATCTCATTGGGCAGCCCGGCATTGGGATAGGCGCAGATAAAGGTGTCGGCGACCGAGGAGAGCTCGGAGATATGGTCCCGCATCAGATCGGCACCCAGGGCACAGTTGAGCCCGATGGTGATCGGATTGGCGTGCCGGATCGAATACCAGAAAGCCGTCGGCGTTTGCCCGGAGAGGGTGCGGCCACTGAGATCCGTGATCGTGCCTGAAATCATGATCGGCACATCGATGCCGCGCTCTTCGAACAGCCTCTGCGCGGCAAAGATACCGGCCTTGGTGTTGAGCGTATCGGTAATTGTCTCGAACAGCAGCAGGTCCGCGCCGGCATCCACCAGGCCGCGAATGGCCTCGCCATAAGCCTCGACCAGTTCGTCGAACGAAATGGCCCGGTGACCTGGGCTGTTGACGTCCGTGGACATGGATGAAGTCTTGTTGGTCGGCCCAAGGGCGCCAGCCACGAAGCGACGGCGGCCATCCTGGGCCTCGGCTCGCAAAGCCGCGCGCCGAGCGCACAGCACCCCGTGGTAATTGATGTCGTATACCGCCTCCTCGCAGGCATAGTCCGCCTGCGCCACCGATGTCGCGGAAAAGGTGTTGGTCTCGACGATATCAGCCCCGGCCAGATAGTATTCGAGGTGAATGTCCTCGATCATTTTCGGCTCGGTAAGCACCAGCAGATCGTTATTGCCCTTGAGCGGGTGGCTCCAGTCCTTGAACCGCTCGCCCTGGAAGTTCTCTTCCGTCAGGCCCAGACGCTGGATCATCGTACCCATGGCGCCATCCAGAATGAGGATTCGCTCCTCCATGGCACGCGCCAGCGCGGCGCGGACCTCGTGCCAGTCGGGGATAATGGGCGTGTCGGTGTTCTGATCGGGGGAGGGGCTCATCGCCGTCCTCACTTTCTTGCAACAGGCGGGCACTCTATCAGCGCTGCGTAATCACATAAAGATATCTTTATATCAGTCAACCCGCGCCGGGTGACATTCCTTGTTGCCCCTCAGGTCCGATGGAGAAAACGCCAGCAATCTCGGTCGGCAAAGTAACGGTTCATTGGCCTTAACCTCCCCTAAACCGTAAAATTGTTCCTTTCTGTGAGCCGGCCAACAAAGCCGCTATCCTTCGGCCAGAAAAGTTCTGTTCATATAGGGTATTGCGTATCGTGACGACCACTTGGCGAAGCGCCATTCGAGCCATTGCCCTGGCCGCTCTGATCGCCCCTTCCTTGGCCGCCTGCGCCACGGGCAATTTCGGCCCAACGGTCAAACGCGCTGCCTTCACTTCAAGCGAGTATGGGGTCGCCGTCTCGCCGCGCGTGACGTCCAATCCAAACCCACCCAAGGGCGGTGGGCGCTACCAGATTGGCAAGCCATACACTGTGCGCGGCAAGACCTATGTGCCCCAGCACGACCCGAACTATTCTGCTTCAGGGTCGGCCTCCTGGTACGGCGCCGATTTCCATGGCCGGAAAACCGCCAATGGCGAAATTTTTTCCGCAAATGCGATAACCGCCGCGCACCCCACGCTTCCGCTGCCATCCTATGTACGCGTGACAAATACGGCAAATGGCCGCTCGCTGATCGTTCGCGTCAATGATCGCGGACCCTATGTTTCGGGGCGCATCATCGACTTGAGTTATCGCGCCGCTTCCATGCTGGGCTATGTCAACAAGGGCTCGACCAGCGTTCATGTCGAATATATCGGCCAGGCCCCGCTCGAGGGTGACGATACCCGCATGCTGGTGGCCAGCTATAGCGGCCCCGCCGACTATGACAGCGGCCCGATCCGCGTCGCCAGTTCCGGCGGGCAGAGCAATCGCAGTCTCGTCGGCATGACCACCAATTTCATTAGTGGCCTGTTCTCCTATGCGGAAGCGTCCCCGCAGGACCTCGACGCCGCCGTCGGCTCGGCTCATGCCGCCGCCAACGCTATGGCAAGCGGCAATGCTGAACTCGCCGATTGGGCGGGCTCGGTCGACGCCGACGCACGAAAAATTCATCTCACGCTCGGCATCTTTGCTGATCCGGGCAATGCGGCCGCGTTGGCGCAGGACTTTGCCCGTGTCGGCGCGGTCACCGAAGAACCAGTCTTGGTCAACGGGCGCCCCGCAACCAAACTGACACTGACCCACCTCAAGGCTGGTGCAACAAGTCAGGACGCGCTTGATCTTGCCCGAGACCTTGGCCTGACTGACGCAATTCTCTATTAATTGCGTCTATATTGCGCCGCGATAATCTCGGCGTCGATATCGCAATTGCAAGGGAACTGCGCCGTGAGAGTGCTGATCGCCATATTTGCCCTGCTCTCACTTGCCGGAGCAGCACTGGCCCAGGCCGAATTCGACACCAAGGCAAAGTTTGCAGTCCTGATGGACTACGAATCCGGTACGGTCATCTTCCAGAAGGAAGCCGACGCGCCCCTTGAGCCGGCCTCCATGACCAAGCTGATGACTTTGGCTGTCGTGTTCAATGAGATCAGGGCAGGGCGTGTCAGCCTGGACGATGAGTTCTTCGTTTCCGAGAACGCCTGGCGCACCGGTGGCGCCGCCTCCGGCGGCTCGACCATGTTTGCCGAGCTCAATTCGCAGATTCGTGTCGAAGACCTTGTACGATCCGTCATCATACAATCCGGCAATGATGCCGCCATTGTCCTGGCAGAAGGCATTGCCGGTTCTGAGGCGACGTTTGCATTGATGATGAATGAGCTGGCCAACGATCTCGGTCTCGAAGGCTCGAACTTTACCAATTCCACCGGGCTGCCCGACCCGAACGAGTATTCCACGGCGCGCGATCTGGCCGAACTCGGCCGCTACCTGATCCGCGAATTTCCGGAGTATTATCACTACTTTTCAGAGCCTGAGATGGAGTGGAACGGTATCAATCAGGCCAACCGCAATTCGCTCGTGGAAATGGGCATAGGTGTGGACGGTCTGAAAACCGGCCACACGGAAGCGGCTGGTTACGGATCGGTGACGTCGACGGATCAGGGTGACCGTCGCCTGATCGCCGTCGTCCATGGCCTCACTTCCATGCGTGAGCGTACAGAAGAGGCGCGCAAGCTGCTCACCTGGGGCGCCCGTGCTTTCGAGCGCTTCACCCCCTTCGCTGATGACCAGATTGTCGCCTATGCCGATGTCTATGGCGGCGCCAAACCCAATGTTGGTCTTGTCGGGCAGGGCGAAATCGCCCTCTATCTGCCGCGCGGTTCGCGCCAGTGCCTGTCGGCCACGGTCAATTATCAGGCCCCGCTCCTGCCACCGGTGCGCCAGGGCGACCGGATCGCAGAACTCAGGGTCTTCTGCAATGACCAACTTGTGCAGGCCGCACCTCTTTACGCCGCTGAAGACATTGGCCAGGGCGATCTGATCCGTCGCGCCACTGATGCCCTGAAGCAACTGGCATTGGGTTGGCTTTGAGCCGTGCCGCGTAGCGGCAAAATTAGTCCGGTAGACCAGTTCTAGGCTCAAAAGGCCACGAGAGCCGTGCTTGAACAGCGGGCAAAGTCGGCTCCTCCCTTTTCCCATGTGCGCAGGTGTCCTAAAAGAGACCCGGATCAAGGAATCAGCCTGCTCATGCTCGAAGCGCCAAATCGACGCCCAGCTCGCTTCATCACCTTCGAAGGGGGCGAAGGGGTTGGTAAGTCGACCCAGGTCCGGCGTCTACTGAACAATCTGGCCCATCATGCCATCGAGGCGGTGCGCACGCGCGAGCCCGGCGGCACGCCAAAGGCCGAAGCGATCCGCTCCTTCATCCTGCAGGGACGTTCCGAAGCCTGGGGCGCCGGCTCCGAGGCCGTGCTGTTTGCCGCGGCCCGGCTCGATCACGTCAACCAGCTCATCGCGCCCAATCTCGAAAAGGGCACCTGGGTCATTTCCGACCGCTTCTGCGACTCCACGCGCGCCTATCAGGGGCTGACGGGCGGCGTCGATGACAAGCTCATCGACGCGCTGGAGAATCTCGCCCTGGACGGTCACACCCCGGACCTGACCATTGTTCTCGACATGGACCCGGCCATTGCCTTCCGCCGCGTCGAGCAGCGCGCCGTCGAAGATGGCCTGCAATTGACCGGCGACCGGTTCGAGAAGGAAGAGCTGGACTGGCACCAGCGGCTGCGCGAGAATTTTCTCGACATCGCCCGTCACAATACCGAGCGTTGCGTCGTAATCTCCGCAGAGCAGGATGAAGAAGCCCTCGAAGCAGCCATCTGGGATGTTGTCAGCGCCCGCTTCCCCGAACTCCAGGGCAGGCCGGTCGCGTGACACCTGAAGGACTGATCGCGTGACCGATCCCGCCGCGCTTCCCGATCTGCCGCTGCCCGAACAGCGTCAGGTGGCCATCGGCCATGATGCTGCCCGCACGGCCGTGTTGACCCAACTCGCCGAACACCGCCTGCCCGGTGCCATCATGCTGCAGGGCCCGCAGGGCATCGGCAAGGCAACGCTGGCGTTCGAGCTGGCCACGGCCATTCTGACCGCGACCGGGGACGAAGACCCCAAACGCGTGCGCGAACAGGTGGCAGCCATGTCCCACCCCAATCTGGCGCTGCTCCGCCGCCGTCCCAAGGATGCCAAGGGATATTATTCCGTGATCCGCGTCGAAGATGTCCGCGAGCTGCGCGAAACCCTCCAGCACACCAGGGGCAGGTCAGGGCACCGCATCGCCATTCTCGACAGCATCGACGAGTGCAATCCCTCCGCGGCCAATGCGCTGCTCAAGACGCTCGAAGAGCCGCCGGCCGATACGACATTCCTGCTCGTCTCGCACCGCCCCGGCCAATTGCTGCCCACCATTCGCTCGCGTTGCCAGAACCTGGCCATGCGCGGCCTGGCCGATGATATGGTCCGGTCCGTCGTCAGCAGCAGCCATCCCGACCTGGATGCCGAAACGCTGGAGCGCGCCGTACAACTCGCCGGCGGCCGGCCGCGCCGGGCCTTTGAAACGCTCGCTCTGGCTGAAAATTCGCCGGTCGGCGCCTTGCTCGATTGGTTGCAGGGCCCTGACCGCATGCCGGTCGCTGCGCAGATCCAGCTTGCCGATGTCCTGGGCACCGATGCGCAGGGGCCGGACATGTCCTTTGCCCGTGAAATTCTAAACGACTGGCTGGCCCATGAGATGCGGGAAGCCGCCATGCAGCCCGCGGGGCGTTCGCGGCTTGCCTCGGCCACCGAGCTATGGGAGAAGGCAAGCGCACTTCTGGGCGAAGCCGACAGCGTCAATCTCGACATGAAGCAGACGCTGGCGGTCATCTTCGACGCGATCCGGAAGCATTGCGCCCTGTTTGCCAATCCTGCCGAGCCAGCATGACCCCCAAGCCGTTCTACGTCACCACCGCGATCTCCTACCCTAATGGCGCGCCCCATATCGGCCACGCCTATGAGATGATCGCGACCGACGCCATCGCCCGCTGGAAGCGCCTTGAGGGCCGCGAGGTCTATTTCCTCACCGGCACGGACGAACACGGCATCAAGATGGTGCAGACCGCCGCCAAGGAAGGCATTCCTGTCCGCGAACTGGCCGACCGCAATGCCGGTGAGTTCAAGGCGCTGGCCAAAGCGCTGAACCTGTCCAACGACGATTTCATCCGCACCACCGAACAGCGCCATCACGAGGCTTCGCAAGCTATCTGGAAGAAGATGGCCGCCAGCAGCAATGGCGACATTTTCCAGTCCACCTACAAGGGCTGGTACTCGGTGCGTGACGAGGCCTATTTCGACGAGGACGAGCTCACCGAAAAGGACGGCAAGCGCTTTGCGCCCTCGGGCGCCGAGGTGGAGTGGGTCGAGGAGCCGACCTATTTCTTCCGCCTCTCCGCCTATCAGCAGAAACTGCTCGATCTCTACGAGGCTAATCCAGACTTCATTGCGCCCAAGGAACGGCGCAATGAAGTCATATCATTCGTTAAAAGCGGTCTGCAGGACCTCTCCATCTCCCGCACCACATTTGACTGGGGCATTCCCGTGCCCGGCGCCGAAGGCCATGTGATGTATGTGTGGGTCGACGCGCTGACCAACTACATTACTGGCGTCGGATATCCGGACGAGAACAGTGAACTGTTCGAGAAATTCTGGCCGGCGGACCTGCATGTCATCGGCAAGGACATTATCCGCTTTCATACGGTCTATTGGCCCGCTTTCCTGATGAGCGCTGGACTTGAGGTTCAGCACCGCGTCTTCGCCCATGGCTTCCTTACGGTCGATGGGCAGAAGATGAGCAAGTCGCTCGGCAATGTCATCGATCCTTTTGCCCTGGTCGAAACCTTCGGCCAGGACGCTGTACGCTATTTTTTCCTGCGCGAAGTCTCTTTCGGCAGCGATGGCGACTACAGCCACGAAAAGCTGGTCAATCGCGTCAATGCCGACCTAGCCAACAATCTGGGCAATCTCGCGCAGCGCTCGCTTTCGATGATCAACAAGAACTGCGAGGGCAGGGTACCTGCCCTGGGCGACCTGTCCGACGCCGATGAGGCCATCATCGGCGAAGTCACCGAGGCAATCGCCGCGGCACAGAAGGCCATGGACCAGCAGCTCGTCCATGAAGCCACCGGCGCCATCATTGGCGCTCTGAGTTCGGCCAATAACTATTTCGCCGCCCAGGAGCCCTGGGCACTCAAGAAGACCGATCCTGTGCGCATGTCCACGGTTCTCTATGTAACGGCAGATACGGTGCGCCGCTTGGCGATCCCGATGCAGGCCTTTGTGCCTGCCTCTGCCGCGCAACTGCTCGATCAGCTGCAAGTGCCCGAGAACGATCGGACCCTGGAGGCGGCCGCTGACGCCAATCGTCTCGTCTCCGGAACCGAGCTGCCCCTGCCACAGGGCGTTTTCGCCCGCCTGGAAAAGCCTGCTGAGTGACCATGCTGATCGACAGCCATTGCCATCTCGATTTCGAAGCCCTGTCCGCCGATCTGGACGGCGTCATGGCCCGTGCTGCGGCTGCAAGCGTCGTGGGCACGGTCACGATTTCCACAAGGGTGGAAAACTTTTCCACCTATGCTGGGCTGGCGGAACGTTATGAGAACGTCTGGTGCTCGGTCGGCACCCATCCGCATAATGCGCATGAAGAGCTGCATATTCAAACGGATGATCTTGTCCGGCTAAGTGCCCATCCGCGCTGCGTTGCCATCGGCGAAGCTGGCCTCGATTACTTCTACGACAATGCCCCGCGCGACGCGCAGGCCACAGGACTGCGGCGCCATATTGCCGCCGCCCGCATCACCGGTCTTCCACTGGTTATCCACAGCCGCCAGGCCGATGACGACATGGCGGCAATCCTTGAAGACGAAGCCGGGCAGGGGGCCTTCCCTTTCGTCCTGCATTGCTTTACTGCCGGCATGGATCTGGCTCGGCGTGCCTTGGCCCTTGGCGGCTATGTGTCCTTTTCGGGCATCATCACCTTCAAGAATGCCGAGGAAATCCGCGAAGTCGCCAGGATCGTGCCGGCCGACCGCTATCTGGTGGAAACCGACGCGCCCTATCTAGCGCCAATCCCGCATCGCGGACAGTCCAACGAACCCAGCTTTGTGCGCCACACGGCCGAGAAGCTGGCCGATATCCGTGGCATTTCGCTCGAACAGCTCGGGGCGGAAACCACTGCCAATTTCGGGCGTCTCTTTTCCAAGACCGGCGTGAGTTAGGCGTGGCAGCACCAGACCGGATCATCGCGACCATATTGGGCTGCGGGTCATCCGGTGGCGTGCCGCGCATCGGCAATGTCTGGGGCGCCTGCGATCCGCATGAGCCGCGGAACCGCCGCCGCCGCTGTTCACTGCTCATCGAAGGCTGGCGCGATGGTGTCGAACACCCGACCCGCGTGCTGATCGACACCGGAGCCGATCTGCGCGAACAATTGCTTGAAACCCATGTCGATCGGCTGGACGGCGTATTCTATAGTCATGAGCATGCCGACCACACTCACGGCATCGATGATCTGCGCGTTCTGGCGCTGCACAACCGGCGCCGTGTTGATGTCTATTTTTCGGCGGATTGCGGCGCGCGTCTCCGCGAAGCCTTTGGCTACTGCTTTTCGACGCCGCCGGGCAGCGCCTATCCTCCCATCCTCAACGCCCACGAAATCGCCACTGGCGACACCGTGCCGGTGGACGGCCCGGGCGGCACACTGAGCATCAACGCCTTTGATCTCGTACATGGCGACATCAACGCCTTTGGCTACCGCATCGGCGGCCTGGCTTATTGCTGCGATCTGTCGGCGGTACCCGCCGCCGCGCATTCTGCCTTGCAAAACCTCGACATCTGGATCATCGACGCGCTTCGCCCAACGCCGCATCCAAGTCATCTGAGCCTGCCTGAAACGCTCGAACTCATCGAACGCTTCCAGCCGCGCCAAGCCGTGCTCACCAATATGCATATCGATCTCGACTACGCCGCAACCGAAGCCGAGACGCCTGCAAACGTCACACCGGCCTTTGACGGCATGCAGATCGACGTCGTGACTGGACGCATCCTCAATCTTTGAGCGGACTTGGCAGCGTGTGAGGAAGGCGGCTGCACCAAATCTAAGGGAGACGTTCGTCAGCTCGGCCAGCGTCTGGAACAATCGATCAACGCTTCCATGACTCTGATATTGTAGAGGCATCAAAACCTCAACATTTGCCCTCAATGCCAATACCCAAAAGTTCCATAATATATATTATGCGAACGATAGGTGTGCGAAAATCTGTCCCTTTGCCGGACCACAATGTCCCACTTCCCTCACGCTTTGCTATGGTGCACGCACCGAATCCCAACCACCGGACCCTGAGTCATGCAGCCATCCCGAGACATTTCCCGCCTCATCGAGATTATGGCTGCGCTGCGCAATCCGGATGGCGGCTGCCCCTGGGATCTGGTGCAGGATTTCCGCTCCATCCGTCACTACACCATCGAGGAAGCCTATGAAGTCGCCGACGCCATTGAGCGCGAAGACTTCGGCGATCTGCGCGAGGAACTGGGCGATCTGCTGCTTCAACCGATCTACCATGCCCAGATGGCCAAGGAGGCCGGCCACTTCGACATTGGCGATGTTGTCGAAGCCATCACCGAAAAGCTGATCCGCCGGCATCCCCATGTCTTTGGCGATGTAGTGGCTGATGGCGCTGTGGATGCGCAGGACCGCTGGGAAGCCATCAAGGTGCACGAGCGGGCCGCCAAGGCTGAACGCAAGGGCGATGCTGAGCCTTCCATTCTCGACGACGTCCCGCAGGTGCTGCCTGCCCTCGCCCGCGCTGAAAAACTCACCAAGCGCGCCGCCAAGATCGGCTTCGACTGGCCCGACCTGCCAGCTGTCCGCGCCAAGATCGAGGAAGAACTGGCAGAAGTTGCCGAGGCCGAAAACGCGGGCGATGAGAATGCCCTGCGCGAGGAAATCGGCGATCTGCTCTTCGCCGTCGCCAATCTGGCGCGTAAGGCCGGTGTCGACCCCGAAGCCGCGCTCCGCGACGCCAACTCCAAGTTCACGCGGCGCTTCCACTATGTCGAGGCCCGCTGCCGCGAAGATGCGATCGAACCGGCCGCTGCAGGCTTGGATCGCCTGGACGGTTACTGGAACGAGATCCGGTCCAAAGACAAAGCCTAGAGATCAGAGACGGCAATACGGCCGTTAAAGCGCTCTAGAAACGCCGCACGATGCCGCGGATCCACGCGCACAACGAAGTCCGAGCCTTGCTCATTGGCATCGTCCCGCGAAATCACCTCGGCATTGGAGTGCAGCCAGCCGATGTCGCTGCCCGCGCTATGCGGCACATGCACGTGATAGGTCCGGCTCTGTTCGCTGAGCAATTGCTCGATCTTGAGCCGCAGCGCATCCAGCCCCTGCCCGGTGTGAGCCGATACCGGGATCGTTGCCACCACCTTGCCGGCTGGCGCCGCTGACGCCAGCGCAAGCCCTGGCTCATGAAGCAAATCTATCTTGTTCCAGACCTCGACGATGGGCGTTGTCTCCGAGGAAACACCTAGCTCTTCGAGAACGGTAAGAACATCCTGCGCCTGCGCGGCATGATCAGGATTGGCGATATCGCGCACATGCAGGATGATGTCGGCATCCACCACTTCTTCCAGGGTTGCCCGGAAGGCCGCCACCAGATCGTGCGGCAAATCGGCGACGAAGCCCACCGTGTCACTCAGCATCACCTCGCGCCCATGCGGCAAGGCAATCTTGCGCACCGTGGTGTCCAGCGTGGCGAATAGCAGGTTTTCCGCAAACACCCCCGCCCCAGTCAAGATATTGAAGAGGCTCGACTTTCCGGCATTGGTATAACCTACCAACGCCACAACCGGGATCAGCGCCTTGGTGCGCTGCCGGCGCTGCTGTTCGCGCGTCTTCTTGACCTTTTCCAGCCGGTCCTCAAGCAGCACGATCCGCTCGGTGATCTGGCGGCGGTCGCTTTCGATCTGGGTTTCGCCCGGTCCACCCATGAAGCCAGTGCCGCCACTGCCGCGCTGCCGCTCCAGGTGGGTCCAGGAGCGCACCAGGCGCCCCTTCTGGTAGTTGAGATGGGCCAGTTCCACCTGCAGCACGCCTTCGCGCGTCGCCGCCCGTTCCCCGAAGATTTCCAGGATCAGCGCCGTGCGGTCGAGCACCTTGGTGCCGGTTTCCCGCTCCAGATTACGCTGCTGGATCGGCGTCAGCGCCGCGTCGACCAGCAACAGCTCGATATGTTCCGTCTTCACCTTTTCAGCGAGCGTGGCAACATGCCCTGCCCCGATATAGGTCGACGGCCGGATTTCACGCACCCGCACGACTTCGGAGAAGATGATGTCGAGCGCAATGGCCCCCGCAAGGCCTTCGAACTCGGCCTGGCGTGCATCGATATCGTGATAGCTGGATTTGCCGCGCACATCGGGACAGACAAGCCCGGCTCGCGTCGGCTGCGCCTGCCGATCAATATAGGGCTTTGGGCCGCCCGGCTGGGCGTCCCGCTCGTCGTCAAGTTCGTGCATATATGCGGTCAGTCGTGATCTGTGCTCTGCTCGGGATCAAACAACTGGATCGGCGCGCCGGGCATAATGGTTGAGATGGCGTGCTTATAAACCAGTTGCGACTGCGCGTCACGCCGCAGCAGCAGACAGAAATTGTCGAACCAGGTGATGACGCCCTGCAACTTGACCCCGTTCACCAGAAAGATGGTGACGGGTACTTTCTGCTTGCGCACATGGTTGAGAAAGGAATCCTGCAGGTTTTGCTGCTTTTCGCTAGCCATTTTTGGCCTCTTTACCGCGGCTTTATTGTCGCTGTTCTTGTCGCAATTGCTTGCGTCCGCATCCTGATGGGACTGCCGCCCAGCCCCGGGATCCGAATTATCATATCTTAGTCACTATGGCACAGTTGCGCAGAACTGCCTACCCGCCCCCTATGCATGGCTGGGGGCTATTTTCATCGTATTTTCAAAGCCCCAGCGATTTGATCTTGCGATGCAGAGCACTGCGCTCCATGCCGACGAACTCCGCCGTCTTGGAAATATTGCCGCCAAAGCGTTCAATCTGCGCCAGCAGATATTGTCGCTCGAAGACTTCCCTCGCGTCGCGCAGCGGCAGGCTCATCAGATGCGCAGACGCATCCGCATCACCCACCGTGGGCAACACCTCGCCAATGTCCGAGGGCAGCATGGCGGCTGTTATCACCCCTCCCTCTGGCTGCTGGTCCTTCATCAGGATCAGCAGGCGCTCGATGGAATTGCGCAATTGCCGTGCATTGCCCGGCCAGTCCTGCGCCTGCAGCACGGCCATGGCATCATCACCGACACTCAGCCGCTGCAGATTGTGCATACGGCAGACCTGCTCGATGAATACGGACACCAGCGGCGGTACGTCCTCGCGACGCTCCTTGAGTGGCGTCAGGGGCAGCGGCACGATGGAGAGGCGATGGAAGAGATCCGAACGGAATTCCCCGGCCTCCACCTGAGCCGCCACATTCTGCGAACTCGACGAAATGATACGCACGTCGATCGGCACCGCCTGGCTCCCGCCCACACGCTGGAACCGGTTCTCCACAAGCGTGCGCAACAAGGCGGCCTGCACCGGCTGCGGCAAGGTGGTGACTTCAGAAAGATAGAGCGTCCCCCCATGAGCCCGCTCCAGCGCCCCGACTTCGACCTTGAGCAGGCCCGTCTTGTCACGCGCCTCGCGGCCAAACAAGACTACCGACACTTCCTCAGGGGCATAGAGTGAGGCATTGATCTCGACAAACGGCGCATCGGCGCGTGGGCTACGCTGGTGAATCTGGCGCGCCACAAGGCCCTTGCCGGCCCCGCTGGGCCCGGAAATGAAGATGCGGGAATTGGTTGGCGCCGACTTTTCTATCACCCCGCGCACCTGCTGCAGCGCCGGCGAGGTCCCTACCATATCGAGGCTCTTGCTCGCCGAGCGCTCCTTGAGTTCAGCCACTTCGCTGCGCAGGCGTGTCGCCTCCATGGCCCGCTGTGTGACATGCAGCAGCCGGTCAATCTTGAAGGGCTTTTCGATATAGTCATACGCACCCCGGCGGATCGCCGAAACCGCCGTTTCGACATTGCCGTGGCCGGATATCATCACCACCGGCATATCGGGGTGCTGGCTCTGAAACACATCGAGCAATTGTAGTCCGTCGAGGCGCGAGCCCTGCATCCAGATGTCGAGAAACACCAGGCTTGGGCGGCGGCGGGCGATTTCGTTCAGCCCGCTATCGGCGTCATGAGCCTGCCGTGCCTCATAGCCTTCGTCCTCGAGGATCCCCGCGATCAGGTCACGGATATCATCCTCGTCATCAATGATTAGAATGTCCAAAGCCATTTATTTGTGAACAACCGCGGGTAATTGCGGCTCCTCCTTGTGGGCAGGATTGTCGTCCGCCGCCGCGGCTCCTGCCTCTGTGGTGTTCATTGCTGGTGAATGCAACGGCAGCGTGAAGGTCACGCAGGCGCCCACCCTGCCCTGTGAATCAGGCTCTGCATCGATTAGTTCGACGATGCCGCCATGCTGCTCGATAATGCGGGCGACGATGGCCAGGCCGAGACCCGTGCCC
The DNA here is from genome assembly GCF_003056405.1 of Devosia indica. Taxonomy (GTDB): domain Bacteria; phylum Pseudomonadota; class Alphaproteobacteria; order Rhizobiales; family Devosiaceae; genus Devosia; species Devosia indica. Next base: position 292,772 of record NZ_PYVZ01000004.1, on the reverse strand, counting down.
TTCTCCCGCGTTGTCATATAGGGCTCCAACAGCCTTTGTCTATTTTCCGCTGGCCACCCTTTGCCATTATCGGACACCGATATGCGGGCGTGATTGCCCTCCAGATGGGCTTCCACAGTAATGGTGGGCTGCCAATCCCCGGAAAGGGGGATGCCCTCGAAGGCCTCGACGGCATTCTTGATCAGATTGGTCAGCGATTGGCTGACAAGGCGCGTATCGAACCACGCCATGATCGTTTCGTCCGGCAGCACAGTGTTGATGTTCACCTCGGGCAGGCGCACGCTCTCCAGGAACACAGCCTGGCGGATCGCATCGCTCAGATCGGCGGTTTCTGGAGCCGATTCCGGCATGCGCGCAAAGGCCGAGAACTCATCGACCATGCGGCCGATATCGCCGACCTGGCGCACGATCGTGTTGATGCATTTGTCGAACACGTCACGATCGTCCTCGAGCTTGTTGCCATAGCGCCGGCGCAACCGCTCTGCCGAGAGCTGAATCGGGGTCAGCGGATTCTTGATCTCATGCGCAATGCGGCGTGCCACATCGGCCCAGGCGCTGGTCCGCTGCGCCGATTCGAGATCTGTGATGTCATCGAAGGTCAGCACATAGCCCTTGGATTCGGTGATCGAGCCTTCGCGCGTCAACTGTACCTGGTAGATGCGCCGGTCGGTTTCATTGCCAAGCTGGATCTGGTCACGTACCTGACCGCGCCGGGCGGATTTTGCCTTGTCCAGCGTTGCCGCCAGCTCGGGCATGATCTTGTCCATGGGCTCACCCATCAGCTCGATTTCTGTCCGGCCAAGCATTTCGCAGGCGCGCGCATTGACCAGTGTCACCGCGCCATAGGGATCCAGCCCGATAATGCCGGCCGACACACCTTCCACCACCGCCTCGGTGAACTGGCGGCGCTTCTCGTTGACTTCATTTGCCTTGAGCAGGTCCAGCCGTTGCGATTTGAGCTGTTGCGTCATGCGGTTGAAGCCATTGGACAAATCCCGCAGATCGCCCCTGCCCTCCTGTACCGGCACCTGCACGTCCAGATCGCCCGAGCTTACCCGTCGCGACGCGATCATCAGGTTTCGGATCGGGTCGACGAACCGGTTGGCCAGCGCAATACCGATCCAGAGCGCGGCCAGAAGCAGCACCACGGCCAACCCGACATACATGATGGTAAAGGTAATCTGGAACACCAGCCGGCTTGAAGCATACTCGCGATATTCCGTTATATTTTCGTCAGTTAGACGCATATATTCGAGTACTTCTGCATCGACAGGACGCGCCACGAACAGGAATGTCTCATCATAGCCGCGCAGCTTGATCACCGATCCTACGAATTGGGTGGCCCCTGGCGCGATCGGCGTCGGTATTCCCTCCACCACGCCATCGGTCACCCCGGCCGGCAATTTGGGATAGGCGCCCGCGACATTGATCTGCGCCCGCATCAGCGTCTCGCCTTCCCGGTCGATCAGCGCTGTAAAGGGCAAGGAGCGCGTCACTGCCAGGGCCGTCAGTATCCGCTCGAACCGCGCAGGCTCCTGCTCATAGGTCTCGCGCGCCTGCTCCAATTCCGTTGCCACCCAGATGATATCGTCGCGCAGCACCTGGGCATGCTCGAGCATGTAGGAGCGGGCCACCAGCCGCGAGCTTTCCACCATCGCCCGCGTGCGCTCGGAGAACCACTGATCCAGCCCCTGGTTGAGCGCGATCGTTGCCACCACCGCCACCAGGGCTGCCGGCACCGCCGCCACAAAGGCGAACATCGCCACCATGCGCACTTGCAGCCCGGCCCCCGGCACCCCGCGCAGCCGCGCCTGGAACAGCAGCACGGCCTCGGTCACTACCAGGGCAATCACCAGCAGCACCAGGAGCCCGGTGACCACCCAGATGACAGTCCAGACCGTCGGCGAAGGTTCGATATTGGTGACGCCCGAGAGAATGAAGAACGATGCCGACGACATCAGCACAGAGGCGAAGACGACCACGAAGCCGAGCACGCGCAGCGAGTAGTTCTGCTGAATACGCAGCAATCCGCGCCGTCCAGTCGGCGATTCGCCGGCGGACGTTGCATTTTGCTCTGCGTTGGCTGAGACCAGTTCGGCCATAGACTGCCCAGTTTGCTCCGCTTCGACCGCGTTGGTTGTCATATTGGCGGCACGTCGCGAGCCACCATCTATGTGCAAAACCAGAGGGAAAGCGAAGCCTGACCCAATTCACCCGACCCTTCAAGACAATTGTTGCCAAAATGTGACACTCCATCGCGATGAGAAGACGGTCCGGTGGACCGTTTTCCGCGATGGAGGCCCGAAGACTACGAGGTGTGTCCGACAGGACGAGCAGCGCCGGTGGCGCTGCGAAAACAGAGAAGGCCTTGAGAGCTATGCTCGAAAGGCTGCTCGCAGGGCACGAACACCGTGGACCAGCGCCATGAACCACAGGCTCAATTGACGACGCTGGTCAGTGCGCCGTTTTCCTTAGCCTAGGCCCAGAGATATCGCGGTGTGCCCGACAGGACGAGCGGCGCAAGTGGTGCCGCGAAAACAAGAAGACGGCAAAGGCCGAGCTCGCGCGGCCCCTAACCCCGACGGCTGCTATGCTTGACGATCTCGATGCTGTGCGTCCGGATCTTCTTGCGCAATGTGTTGCGGTTCAGCCCCAGCAGGTCCGCCGCCTTGATCTGGTTGCCGCCACAGGCATTAAGCGCCATGGCAATCAGCGGCGCCTCAACCTTGTCAATCACCCGCTGATACATGCCCGCCGGCGGCAAGTTCGGCTCATGCTCGCGCAGCAATTGCCCCACATGGGTTTCAACAGCCATGGAAATATCCACCGGTCCAGAGGCCGAGTTGCCGGCGGGACGGTCGACGATATTGAGCTCGTTCTGCACGATTTCGGCGGAGATCTGCTCGTCCACATAAAGCGCCGACAGACGCCGCACCAGGTTTTCCAGCTCGCGGATATTGCCCGGCCAATTGTAGTTCTGCATCAGCCGGATGGCTTCGGGCGAGATGGATTTCGACGGCTCGCCCTCGCGCTGTGCCAGCCGCAGGAAATGCTGCACCAGGTCTGTGATATCGTCGATCCGCTCGCGCAGCGGCGGCAGCCGGATCGGCACCACATTGAGGCGGTAATAGAGGTCCTCGCGGAACAGGCCCTGCCGGATCATCTGGCTCAGGTCGCGATGCGTGGCGGCGACGATGCGCACATTGGTCTTGATGGCATTGCGGCCACCCACCATCGTGTACTCGCCCTCCTGCAGCACACGCAGCAGACGGGTTTGCGCATCCATGGGCATGTCGCCGATTTCATCAAGGAACAGCGTGCCACCCTCAGCCTGTTCGAACCGGCCGGACGAGCGGGTATTGGCGCCGGTAAAGGCCCCCTTTTCGTGCCCGAACAGCTCTGCCTCGATCAAGTCTCGCGGAATGGCGGCCATGTTAATGGCGACGAACGGGCCGTTCCGCCGCTTGCCGAAATCGTGCAGCGCCCGAGCGACCAACTCCTTGCCGGTACCGCTTTCGCCAGTGATCATCACCGTCAGGTCGGTCTGCATCAATCGCGCCAGGGCGCGATAAATGTCCTGCATCGCCGTCGAACGCCCGACCAGCGGCATGGTCTCGCTGGGCTCCTCGGCCTTGCGTTCGGCATTGGTTGGCTTCTTGGCATCTGCCAGGGCCCGCGCCACCACCGAAAGCACTTCGGTAATGTCGAAGGGCTTGGGAAGATACTCATATGCCCCCACTTCCGAGGCGCGAATAGCCGTCATGAACGTGTTTTGCGCGCTCATAACAATCATCGGCAGCTCTGGCCGAAGCTTCTTGATCTTGGGCATCACCTCGAAGGCATTGCCATCGGGCATGGCCACATCGGTTATCAGGATGTCCCCTTCCCCGCGGCTCACCCAGTTCCACATGGTCGAGATATTGCCCGTCGGCCGCACCTCGTAGCCGGCGCGTGTCAGCGCCTGGTTGAGCACCATGCGGATTGCGGCATCGTCATCGGCAAGCAGAACGACATGGCTCATGCGGGCGAACCCTCTTCGACATCGGCGGAATTCTGGAAGGCACCACTGGCCACCGGCAGCAGGATGCGGAAACGGGTGCGGCCAGGGCGGCTGTCGCAATCGATCACCCCGCCATGATCCCCCACGATCTTGGCCACCAGCGCCAGCCCCAGGCCGGACCCATTGGTCTTGGTGGTCACGAATGGATCGAACAGGAACGGCAGGATATCGGGCGGCACGCCCGGTCCGTTATCTTCAATGACGATTTCGAGCGGCAGCGAAATGCGCTCCGCCACGCCGGCCACGCTGATGCGGATGCCCGGACGGAAAGCCGTCGAAATCCTGATCTCGGGTTTCTGTGTTCTTTCAAGCGCTTCCGAGGCGTTCTTAATTAAATTCAGAAAGATCTGGATAAGCTGGTCGCGATTGCCGAATACCGGCGGCAGCGAGGGGTCATATTCTTCATAGAAGGTGATGCCCCGCGCCACGCCATTGCGTGCCAACAGCTTCACCCGGTCGAGCACCACGTGAATATTGATTGGCTCGCGCTCCATGGGGCGCTCATCGCCAAACACTTCCACCCGGTCGATTAGCCCCACGATCCGGTCGGTCTCTTCGCGAATCAGCCGCGCCAGCGGCACCTCGTCGCTCGGCACCGATTGCTCCAGCAATTGGGCCGCGCCGCGAATGCCGGACAACGGGTTCTTGATTTCATGGGCCAGCATGGACGCCAGCCCCGTCACCGAGCGCGCAGCCCCGCGCGACACCATCTGCCGGTCGATCTTGTCGGCCATGGTGCGTTCCTGGATCAGCACCGCCACCCGCCCATCCGTGTCCGAGATCGGGCTGGCGAAAACATCGGCAATACGCTCATCGCCAAAGCGCGACGACCCCACCCGAACCCGATATTCGGTCATTGGCGCACGCCGCTGCACCACCGTCTCGACCAGCGAGATGATTGGTGATCCAAAGGCGATCAGATCGTCCAGGCTCTGCCGGGTCAGCACGCTCAGCGATGCGCCGAAAAACGCCTCGGCGGCATAATTGACGAACTGGATGCGCCGCGCCTCGTCGAGCACCATCACGGGCTGCGGCAGCGCCTGCAGCACGGCGCGCGCCGGCACGGAATCGAGATCCATCACGACAGCACTGCTCATGCGGCCGCCCTCCATTCCCCTGAAAACAGGGTATCAATCAGCGACAGCACCGCTTTGGTGTCCTCATTGTCCAGCAATTGCGTCCGCGTCGGCTTGTCCAGCGCCAGCCCGGCCGCGTCGGCATACCAACCCAGATGCTTGCGCGCGGCCCGCAACCCGACCTCGACGCCGTAGTCAACCAGCATGTCTTCATAATGCTGTTGGATCAGCGCCACGAGCTCAGCGCCCTCCGGAGGCGCCTCGGCCTCTTGCCCGGCAAGCGCTGCACCGATCTGGCCAACCCGCCAGGGTTGCCCCTGCGCCCCGCGCCCTAGCATGACGGCCGCGGCCCCGGATTCGGCCAGCGCCTGCCGCGCGCTCGCGGTATCCACAATGTCGCCATTGACCACCACCGGCACATCGACAGCCTTGACCACATCGCGCACCAGCCCCCAGCGCGCCTGGCCCTTGTAGAATTGCTGCCGCGTCCGGCCATGCACGGTAATCATCTGCGCCCCGGCGCTAACCGCCAATTGCGCAATCTGCGCGGCGTTGAGACTTTCATCATCCCAGCCCAGCCGCATCTTGACCGTCACCGGACGCGTCGTCGCGCCCGCGACCGCCTCGACAATCCCCAGCGCCTGGTCGGGCACCCGCATCAGCGCCGATCCGGCATAGCCATTGGTCACCCGCTTGGCGGGGCAGCCGAAATTGATGTCGATAATGTCCGCGCCCGCGCCCTCGGCAATGCGCGCGCCCTCGGCCATCCATTCCGCCTCGCAACCGGCCAGTTGCACCACATGCGGCAGCGTGCCGGCCCGCGTCAGCTTGCGCACCATGCCGCCATGGCCCGTGCTTAGGGCCGCGCTGGCCACCATTTCCGAGACCACAAGGCCGGCGCCAAAGCGCTCAGCAATCTCGCGAAATGGCCGATCGGTTATGCCCGCCATCGGCGCCAGAAAGGCGCGATTACGGATGGCATGCCCACCAATGCTCAATGCGCAGGCAGTGTCGGTCAAGGAATTGCCCCAGAATTGTTCAATTTGGCAATGGTGCCCGCACAATAGTCAATTTCGAACACCACGCAACCGCTTCTCACTGTCGCAACAGGGTAAACCAGCCCTGCTCTTGCCGCATGGCAGAGGGGCAGCTAGACCCTTTGGAACAGACGGTTCCATTGCCCAGTGCCTATATCCCCATGCGTCCGAAATCCATAGCCGTCATTATTGTTGCCGCCGGAAAAGGCGAACGCGCCGGAACCGACGGCAACCCGGATCCCAAGCAATACCGTCTGCTGGCCGGCGAACCGGTGCTGTCCCGCACCATCAAGGCATTCCTCGCCACCGACGCGGTCACCCGGATCGTCCCCGTCATTCACCCGGACCACGCAGCAAGATATGACCAATTGGCCCTCGATGACGCCCGCCTGCTGCCGCCGGTCCATGGCGCCCTCACCAGGCAGGGCTCCGTCCTCGCTGGTTTGAAAGCCCTGGCGCCGCTGCGCCCCGATCTGGTGCTGATTCAGGACGCCGCACGTCCCTTTGCCACCCCCGCCCTCATTGGGCGTGTCATTGCCGCTCTGCGCCAAAATGACGGGGCCCTGCCCTCCCTGCCCGTCACCGACACCATCAAGCGCTCGTCCGATGGCACTCTTGTCGCCGCCACCGAAGACCGCCGCCAGCTCTTTGCCGCCCAGACCCCGCAGGGCTTTCGCTTCGGCCAGATCTTTTCTGCCCATATGCGGGCCGAAACGGTCCGTCGCGACTTCACCGACGATGCGGAAATCGCCGAATGGGCCGGCCTCAGCGTCGCCATGGTCGAAGGCGAGCGCAACAACATCAAGATCACCCATCCCGAAGATTTTTCACGCGCGGAGCGTATCATCATGACCGATCTCGGCACCGAAACCCGCATCGGCACCGGGTACGATGTTCATCCCTTTGCGCCCGGCGACGCGGTCTGGCTGTGCGGTGTAAGAATTCCCCACAAGGCTAAGCTTGAAGGCCATTCGGACGCCGATGTTGCGCTCCACGCCCTCACCGACGCCATTCTCGGCGCCATTGGCGAAGGCGATATCGGCACCCATTTCCCGCCCAGCGACCCGCAGTGGAAAGGCGCAGCCTCCACCCTGTTCCTCGCCCATGCCGGTGCGCTGGTAGCGCGCCGCAAAGGGCGCATCGTCAATCTGGACGTGACAATTGTCGCCGAAGCGCCGAGGATTGCCGCTCACGTCCCCGCCATGTGCGCCGTGATCGCCGAAACGCTCGGCATCTCGGCGGATCGCGTGGCAGTCAAGGCGACGACAAACGAAAAGCTCGGCTTTATCGGGCGGGAGGAGGGTATCGTGTCCATGGCCAGTGCCAGTATTGAATTGCCAAGGGTGGATTGAATGGCAGCCAAGGCTAAACCCCCTGCGGGCCAGCAGATCATCGATCTCCTCGCCGAGCGCAACCAGACCCTGGTCACCGCTGAAAGCTGCACCGGCGGCATGATCGCTTCGGCCCTTACCGATATTCCTGGCGCCTCCGCGGCCATCTATGGCGGCTACATCACCTATGCCAATTCGGCCAAGTCGCGCATGATCCAGGTGCAGCCGCGCCTCATCGGGGACTATGGCGCCGTCAGCAATCAGGTGGCCCGCGCCATGGCCGATGGCGCCCGCAACACCGCCCGAGTCGATTTTGCCGTCGCCGCGACGGGCATTGCCGGTCCCGATGGCGGCACCGAGAAAAAACCCGTGGGCCTCGTCTATGTCGCCGTCTCGTCCGAACTGGCCACCGTCGTCATCGAACACCGCTTCGGCGATCTCGGCCGCGACGGCATCAGGAAAGCCACCGTCGACGCGGCGCTGGACCTTGTCCTGCAAGTTCTGACGAGCGACCCGCCGAGTCCGTAGCGCCGACTGGATCAGGCAATTTTCCGAAAACTCGCCTATGGACCTTCGGCGGGTATGAGTTCGCCTGAAATGGTCGGGATCAGCTCACCGACCGTTGGATGGATGTGCATTGTGTTGGTCAGTGCATCGACCGTCGCCCCCATCTGGATCATGTCCAGAATGGAATGGATCGCCTCATCTCCCCCCGGCCCGAATATTGCGCCGCCAAGGATTGCGCGGGTTTCTGCGTCGACGACAATCTTCATCAGCCCCTGCGTTTCACCTTTCTCGACGGCGCGGCCCACCCGGGTCATCGGGCGTTTGCCGATCAGGACCTTGTGGCCCGTCGCGAGGGCCTCGGCTTCCGACAGCCCGGTGCGGCCCAGCGGTGGATCAATGTAAAGACCATAGCTCATGATGCGGTCCGAGACCTTGCGGGCGCCGCCATCGAGCAGGTTGGACGCAACAATTTCAAAGTCATTATACGAGGTGTGGGTGAAGGCGCCTTTCCCGTTACAGTCTCCCAGGGCCCAGATGCCTGGGATGTTGGTCTCCAGCCGGTCATTGACCCGAACATATCCGCGCTTGTCGCATTCCACCCCCGTTTGCTCGATGCCCAGATCGTCAGTATTTGGCTGGCGGCCGACCGCGAGCAGGATGTGGGAACAGGCAATTTCGGGTTCGCCGGTGGTGCAATCCACCCCCACCAAGGGCCCGGTCTCCGAGCGCGCAAAATGGATGCACTCGGCGTTGGTCCGCACCGCAATACCTTCTCCTTCCAGAACGTCGCGGATCGCCTCGGAGACCTCCGGATCCTCCTTGCCTGCCAGATGCGGACCGCGCTCGACAATGGTGACACCAGACCCGAAGCGCCGGAACATCTGCGCAAATTCGAGCCCGATATAGCTGCCGCCGACAATGACCAGATGATCGGGGCGCTCCTTCAGCCAGAACAGGTCCGAATTGGTCAGCACATCGACCTGATCCAGGCCAGGCATGTCAGGAATGGCGGCACGGGCGCCGACATTGAGAAAGATCTGATCCGCCTCATAGCTGTCGCCGCCCACGCTTATGCGTTTGGGCCCGGTAAAGCGCGCATGGCCGCGCACCAGCGTCAGCCCGCTCATGCCGTCCAGCCAGCCTTCGACGCCGCTGCGGGACTTTTCGCTGATGGCCATGGCCCGGCGCATCACGGCATTGAAATCAACCTCGGGTTTAGATCCGATACTGATCCCGTGTTCTTTTGCATGGGCAACCGAATGCGCGATCTTTGCGCTGGCCACCAAGGCCTTGGTCGGGGTGCAGCCCGTATTGACGCAGGTGCCGCCAACCTGTTCGCGCTCGATCAGCGCAACGGTTTGGCCCGCCGCCGTCAAGCGCGCTGCCAAGGGCGGGCCGGCCTGACCTGCACCAATGATGATCGCATCGAAGGTCTTCGTCATGGCACACGGTCTCCTTGCTTGGCGCCCCATACGGGCACAATCAGTGGGGGGCTGGCACGGTTGCACGCTCGATCGCATCAAGAACGGCGATTCCAGCGGCCGAATGCCCCGCCGATTTGAGCCAGCACAGCCAGTATTGCATGTCAAATGTCGAAGGCAGAGAGATACTGTGCAAGTCCGGGCGGATCGAAGCGACAGAAGCCCTCGGCAGGACAGAAACAAAGCCGTATTCCAGCACCAGATTCAGGATGACCGGAATGGAGTCGATCTCGAGCAGGGTCAGCCGGTCCCGTTCCGCGTCGCTAAAGGTCATGTCCAGAAGCTGATCGATACGCAGGCGCAACCCGCTGCGCGGGCTGGGCAAAGCAATTGGCCGGTCTCGCAGCGCTGCGGCGATGTCCGTGCCTTTGGCGCCCACAATGGCAAGGCCAGACGCCACAATGGGCGCGCCCTCAAGATCTTCGGGCAATCTCTCGGTATCGAGCAGCACCACATCGAAGGCACCACTCTTGAGCCCCCGCAAGAGGTCCTCTGCCGTTGTCGAACTGATGAACAGCGGTTGCTTGGGGCGGGTTATGGCCCAGCTCGCCGTCAGCTTTGCCAATTGCCGGGCGATCTCGCTTTCATAGCCAAGCGGCATGATCGAGCCCAGCCTGACGGTGGCCTGGGCGCGGCGAAACCGGTCCTCGGAGGTTCGCGAGATCTGACCCCAGAGCTGGAGCAACCGGCTGCAATCGTCCAATAGCCGCACGCCCGTTGCGGTCAACTCTGTCCCCCCCGTTCCCCGCTCGAGCAGCGTGTGCCCGAGGGCGGTTTCGAGATGGGCCAATTGCCTGGACAATTGTGGCTGCCCCAGCATCAAGGCCCGCGCCGCCTGCCGGATGGACCCACGCTCGGCCACCTCGATAAATCGTCCCAGCGCTTGCAGTCTGACGGTGGATAAGAAAGGATCGGACCCGGGGGCATACAGGCGGCGCGCCACTTGGGCCGCCTCGGTGATCGATGGTGCGAGACGATTGGCCTCGAGCGTAAAGACAAGTCCCGAGCCGGCCCGCTGGCAAAGACTGGTCGACAGCGCGCTTTCGCACCGCGCCAGGGCCGCAGCAATGCTCGATGCAGGACGTCCGGAATGCCGCGCTGCACCGCGCAGACTACGCTGGTGCAAAACAATATCGACCAGGAGCAAGGTCGAAGTGTCCATCTCGATGCCTCTTTGTTGAGCACATAGTCAACGTGCCCACTGATAGAACATAGCCTGTTCAGCTTTTGGGATATCCCATGGTTCAAAATTTTCCAATAGCGTCGCCCTTGCAAGGAGACCCGGACGACGTGAACGCGCAAATCGCCATACCGACCGACACGATCCGGCTTGAAGGCAAGCCACTCAGCTTTGCTGATTTTGTGCGGATTGGGTCGCGTAGAGCATTGATCGTACCGGACGCCGCCGCGCTTGAGCGCGTCCACAAGGCTCGCCAGGTCATGGAAGACGCCATCAATTCCGGGCAGCCGGTTTATGGGGCCACCACTGGCGTGGGGGCAATGAAGGATATTTCCTGGTCAGACGACGATCTTGATGCCTTCAGTACCGGCCTGGTGCGCGCCCACCACTTCGGCACGGGCAGCGCCTTTCCGCTCGAGGTGGTCCGCAACGCCCTGGCGATCCGGATCAATATGGCCTTGACCGGGCGCGTCGGGTGCACACCTGAGCTGGTTTCGGCCTTTCAAGGGCTGCTTGACGCAGACGTCATCCCGGTCGTGCGCCGTACCGGCTCGATTGGTTGTGCCGATATCGGACTGATGGGGCAGATCGGCGCTGTCTTGACCGGTGTTGGTGAAGCTTATCACTCCGGTGAACGCCTGCCGGCCGCTGAAGCCATGGCGCGCGCGGGCCTCAAGCCATTCAAGCTGGCACCGCGCGACAGCCTGGCGTCGGTCTCGACCAATGCCGTTGGCTATGCCGCCGCTATGCGCGCCATTCGCCAGGCGGCCACTACGGTGCGCGTGCTGCTGGCAACCGGCTTGACCACGGCCGGGGCTCTGGGCGCCTCGCGCGATCCCTGGAAAGCGGTGGCCCATGTCGGCACCGAGCGCGAGGCTGGTGTCGGTGCCTGGCTCTATTTCAACGCCATGGGTTGGGACTGGCCCACGGGCACCCATGTTCAGGATCCGCTCTCGATCCGCATGATGAGCCAGGTATTTGCGACAGCCTTTGAAAGCCTGACCGTTGCCGGACGTACAGTTCTGGCTGCGACCGGCCGCACTGACGACAATCCGGTGGTCGCAGGCGGCCAGGTGCTCACTTCCGGCGGCTCGCTGCCGCTCGATGTCACGGTGTTTCTGCAGACCGCCCAATTGGCGCTGGCCCATGTGGCCCGCAATTCCTTCAATCGCTGCGTGCTTCTGGGCAATGGCGGCCGACGGGATCTGCCGGTCAACCTTGTGGCCCCGGGAGCGATAGCGACCGGGTTCGGGCCGATCATCAAGCTGGCCGGCGAACTGTTCGTACGCTGCCTTTCGCTCTCCAACGCGATCTCCGCACAGTCTCTCGTTGTTGCCAATGGTCTTGAGGATGAGGCGGCCTTTCTCCCTCTGGTCGTCGAGCGTTTCGAACGTCAGGCGGGCGCCCTGCGACGCCTTGCGGCCCTTGAGGGGTTGCTCGCCGCCCAGGCCATGGACATTTCGGGCGACAATCCGGGCAATGTGCCGGGTATGGTTTATGAGTTGGTGCGCCGGCACGCGGCCTTCTATCGCGAGGACCGTCCGCTCTCAGCAGAAGTCGAGGCGGTGGAAGCGGCTCTGGCGTCCGATGACTTTGTTGGCGAACTGATTTCACATTCCGCCATTATGGAGTTGGACGAGTATTTTGCACTCGGCCCACAGACAGGGACTGAACCAACCACTGTCATGAACTGACAGTGCTTACAGGGTAGGGACAGCCGGAAACTTCCGGCTCACAAAGGAGAGAGTCATGCGCCTAACGAAAACGCTATTGGGTGCGGCCACCGCACTTGCATTGACCATGACCGCCGCACAGGCGCAGGTGGTCGTTTCGTCAAAGATCGACACTGAGGGCGGTGTGCTTGGCAACATCATCAAACAGGTGCTCGAAGCCAACGACATTCCGGTCGAAGACCGGATCCAGCTTGGCGGCACGCCGATTGTGCGCGAAGCCATCACCGCGGGCGAGATCGACATCTATCCCGAATATACCGGCAATGCGGCCTTCTTCTTCGAACGGGCCGATGATCCGCTCTGGAACAATGCCCAGTCGGCCTACGAGGAAGCCAAGAAGCTCGATTACGACGCCAACCAGATCGTCTGGCTGACGCCGTCGCCCGCCAACAACACCTGGGCCGTGGCCATCCGTCAGGATGTGGCCGAGGCCAATGGCCTGGATACCTTCACCCAGTTCGGCGAATATGTTGCCGGTGGTGGCGAAGTGGTGCTGGCAGCTTCAGCCGAGTTCGTGAACTCGCCGGCCGCTTTGCCCAAATTCCAGGAAGTCTATGGCTTCACCCTCTCGCCCGACCAGTTGATCACGCTTTCGGGTGGCGACACTGCGGCCACCATCGCGGCTGCCGCGCAGGGCACCAATGGCGCCAATGCGGCCATGGTCTATGGCACCGATGGCGGCATCGCCCCTTCCGGCCTCAAGGTGCTTGAGGACGATCAGGGCGTGCAGCCGGTCTATCAGCCCGCCCCGATCATTCGTGAGGAAGTGCTCACCGAATATCCGCAGATCGAGGAACTGCTGGCGCCGGTCTTCGAAGCGCTGACGCTCGAAACCCTGCAGGAGCTCAATGGCCGGGTGCAGGTTGGCGGCGAGGCAGCGTCCAGCGTGGCCACCGACTTCCTGACAACCAACGGCTTTCTGAGCTGAACCGTCGGCCTTCGCCGCTGGCGGAGGCCATGCCTGCCGGGGTGGCGGTGCCAGATGCGCGCCACCCCACTGGCTGCGGACGGTCTCGATATGCGGGGACAGTCTCGACAGCGTCCGGATGACGCCATGCCTGCCAGGAGGCGCGAGGGGGCCTTATGACGACCGCTGATACCACGAGCCAAAGCCGTGCCGCATGGCCGGCCTTCGACAAGCTCGGCGTGCTGATCGCCCTGATTGCTGCCGCTGCCGTCTTTCTGCCCTTTGCGGTTTTCCGCGCCAATCGCATTGTCCTGGGCGAGGGGCTGCTGATCCCATCCGCCCTTAGCTCTCCCTCGGCGGTCCTGCTCGGTCTTGTCCTGCTGATCGGCGTCGCGACCATGCTGCTGCGCGTCAATCCTCTCGCCAAGCTCGGTGTCGGCTTCCTGGTGCTGGCCACGCTCTTCGTCCTGATCGGCCAGTCGGCGACGTTTCTGACGCCCCCTGACAACACCTTTGCGCGGGTCTCGCCCGGCGCCGGGTTCTGGCTTCTGACCTTCGCTTTCGCGCTGCTGGTCACAGACGCCCTCACGCGGCTCAAATTCGGTCCATGGCAGCGCATCACTATCCTCGCATTGGTCGGGGTGGCGATGGCAGCACTGCTCTGGAGCGGCGCCTGGAACGATCTGTCGATCCTCAAGGAATTCGCCAATCGCGCGCCGGCCTTCTGGGCCGAGGCCCGTACCCATTTGCTTCTGGCCTTCGGCTCGGTCGCTATCGCCATCCTTGCCGGCGTGCCACTGGGCATTCTGCTCTATCGCGTCAAACCACTGCGCGCCGCCGTCCTCAATACCCTCAATATCGTCCAGACCATCCCCTCGATCGCGCTGTTCGGGCTGCTGATCGCCCCGCTGGCCTGGGTCGCGGCCAATGTGCCGGGCGCCTCGGCCATCGGCATCTCGGGCATCGGCATTGCCCCGGCAATGGTCGCTCTGTTTGCCTATTCGCTGCTGCCCATCGTTTCGAACACCGTGGTGGGCCTGGTCAACGTGCCCGAGGCCGCCAATGACGCGGCGCGCGGCATGGGCATGACCAATCGGCAGCGCCTGTTTTCGGTAGAACTGCCCCTGGCCTTCCCCGTCATCCTCACCGGCATCCGCATCGTGCTGGTCCAGAATATTGGCCTGGCCACCATCGCTGCTCTGATCGGTGGCGGCGGCTTTGGCGTCTTCGTGTTCCAGGGCATCGGCCAGACCGCCATGGATCTGGTGCTGCTCGGCGCCGTCCCCACCGTGGCCCTGGCCTTTGCCGCCGCAGTGGTCCTCGATGCCTTTGTTGAAATGGTCAGCACCAGGGAGCGTGCCCAATGATCGAAATCCAGGAGCTGACCAAAGTCTATGGTGAGACGACGGTGGTCGACAGGGTCTCCCTGACCATCGGAGCCGGCGAACTCTGCGCCATCGTCGGCACCTCGGGGTCGGGCAAGACCACCTTGATGCGCATGGTCAACCGGCTGGTCGAGCCAACCGCGGGCAAAGTGCTGATCGACGGGCAGGATACGCGCGACGTTCCCGCCTATGAGCTGCGCCGCCGCATCGGCTACGCCATTCAGGGCCACGGCCTGTTTCCCCACCGTACAGTGGGACAGAACATCGGCACCGTTCCCCATCTGCTCGGCTGGGAAAAGTCCCGCATCACCAAACGGGTCGACGAGCTGCTGTCACTGTTCCAGCTCGATCCGGCCCAGTTCCGTGATCGCATGCCCAATGAATTGTCCGGCGGACAGCAGCAGCGCGTCGGCGTGGCCCGCGCCTTGGCCGCCGAGCCCAACATTCTCCTGATGGACGAACCTTTTGGCGCGCTCGACCCGGTCATTCGCTCCAAGGCCCAGGATGACCTGCTCGCCATCCAGAAGCGGTTCAACACCACCGTTGTGCTGGTGACCCATGACATGGAAGAGGCCATCCACCTGGGCAGTCGCATTGCGGTCATGGATGGTGGAAAATTGCTGCAATACGCCACCCCCCAGGAAATCATCGCCAATCCGGCGACCGATTTCGTCGCCGAGCTCATTGGAGGCGACCGGCCCTTCCGTATGCTCTCGCTGGCGAAGGTGCTTTCCCTGGTCGAACCTGGCGAAGCGGCGGGCGATCCGATCTCTGCTGGCGCCAGCCTCCGTGAGGCCTATGCCGAATGCCTCTGGTCGGGGCGGGAAGCCTTGCCGGTTATCGAGGACGGCAAGCTGATTGGTCGCATCAGCCGAAACGACCTGGCCAGGTGCGCCGCGAGGCCGTCATGAGCATTGGCCTCGTCATCCGCCTCCTCGTCTTGGCCTTGCTGGTGGGTTTCCTGGTCAGCCCGGAAAGCTTTGCCTTCGTCTTCGAGCCGCTGACCAAGAACAATCAGCCGGTCATCTACAATCAGGGCAGCCTGCTCGACCTGACACTCAATCACCTTCTGATCGTTGCCATCGCGACAGCTCTGGCCACCACCGTCGCAGTTGGCCTCGCCATCCTCGTGACGCGTCCCTTCGGCGCCGAATTCCTGCCGCTGTCGCGCAGCCTCGCCAATGTCGGGCAGACCTTCCCGCCCGTCGCCGTGCTGGCCCTGGCCGTGCCCATGCTCGGTTTCGGCACTGCCCCGACGCTTGTGGCCCTGTTTCTCTATGGTCTCCTGCCGATCTTCGAAAACACCCTGACCGGCCTCACCGGGCTGCCGCCCACAGTGACCGAAGCGGCGCGGGGCATGGGCATGACCGGCGGGCAACGCCTTGTTCGCGTCGAGCTGCCTCTGGCGCTGCCGGTCATTCTTGCCGGCGTGCGTCTCTCCACTGTGATTTCGCTGGCCACGGCCACCATCGGGTCCACCGTTGCGGCGCGCACGCTCGGCGAAGTCATCATCGCTGGGCTCCTGTCCAGCAATACCGCCTTCGTGCTGCAGGGCGGGCTCATTGTGGGTGCGCTCGCCGTGCTGATTTACGACGGCCTCTCGGCCATCGAGCGGGCGCTGACCCGCCGCACTGGCCAGGGCGCGCGCGCCAACGCCTGATTACGGAAAGACTACAGACCATGTCCGACTTCGACCTCAGCCTCACCGGCACCATCGTCCTACCGGACCGCGTCATCGCGCGTGGCCATATTGCCGTGCGCGATGGCAAGATCGCTTTGGTCGGCGAGGGCGCAGGTCCTGACGCGAAGGAACGTCACGATCTCGGCAACGCCATGATCCTGCCCGGCGCCATCGATGCCCAGACCCACTCGCTCAGCCAGAAGGATCAGGAAGACTTCATCTGGTCCACGCGCTCGGCGGCGGCCGGCGGCGTCACTACCATCGTCGATATGCCCTATGATGAAGGCAATCTTGTTTGCTCCGCCGACGCGGTCCGCATCAAGATCGAACATGCCAGCTCGCAGGCGCGTGTCGACTTCGCCCTCTATGGCACGATCAATCCGGAGGAGGGAGCCGCCCGCATAGCCGAACAGGCTGAAGCCGGCGTTGCCGCCTTCAAGTTCTCGACTTTCGGCACCGATCCGATCCGCTTCCCTCGCATCCCCCCTGCCCTGTTGGAAGAATGCTTTGCTGCCGTCGCCAAAACCGGCCTGACAGCCGGCGTTCACAACGAGGACGACGAAATGGTCCGTGCGGCCATGGCCAGGGTCAAGGCGGCCGGCATCACCGATTATCGCGCGCATGGCCTCAGCCGCCCGCCGCTGACCGAACTGCTGGCCTCGCTGCAGATCTACGAGACCGGCGCGCAGACCGGCTGCCCCGCCCATGTGGTGCATTGCTCGCTCGCCCGCGGCTACGAGATCGCCCGCACCTATCGCGAACAGGGCTACGCCGCCACCATCGAATGCTGCATTCACTATCTGACGCTGGACGAGGAAAACGACGTCGCCCGGCTCGGCGGCAAGGCCAAGATCAATCCGCCGATCCGTCCGCGCGCCGAAGTCGAAAAGCTTTGGCAGCATGTCGCGGCCGGCAATGTCACTCTGATCTCGACCGATCACGTCAGCTGGTCCGAGGACCGCAAGACCAATCCGGACATGCTCGCCAACGCCTCCGGCGTGCCCGGCCTCGAAGTCATGGTGCCGCTGTTCATCAAGGGGGCCCTGGACCATGGCGTGCCGCTGACCTGGGCGGCCAAACTGATGGCGGAAAACCCCGCCCGCCACTTCCGCCTCGACCACGTCAAGGGCGCGCTGGCGCCCGGCAAGGACGCCGATATCACCGTTCTGGTCGATCGCCCGCAGGTCTATGACGCCGCCCGCAGCGGCCATAACGTCGTCGGCTGGAGCCCGTATAACGGCATCGAACTGCCCTGGACCGTCGCCGGCACCTGGCTTCGTGGCCAGCAAGTCTTTGACGGAACAGATGTTTTGTCCGAACCAGGCACAGGTCGCTTCGTCCGTCCCGAGGCGCGCGCATGACCCGCAACCTGCCCACCAGCGCCGCGCGCATCGACGAGGACATCTCGGCTTTGGCCAAAATCACCGAGCCCGACCGCCCATATACCCGCCGCGCCTTCACCCCCATGTTTCTCAAGGGCCGCGACTGGCTGGCGCAGCGCTTCCAGGCCGCCGGCCTCACCACTCACATCGACGCCGTCGGCAACCTCATCGGCTCCCGAAAGGGCAACAAACCCGGCCTCGGCACCATCATGCTGGGCTCGCATTCCGATACCGTGCCCGATGGTGGCCGCTATGACGGTATCGCCGGAGTGTCCGCCGCCCTTGAAGTCGCCCGCGCCCTTGCGGACAAGAACATAGAACTAGACCACGATCTGGAGATCATCGATTTCCTCGCCGAAGAGGTCTCGATTTTCGGCGTCTCCTGCGTCGGCAGCCGCGGCATCACCGGAACCCGCCCCGAAGACTGGCTGGGCCGACAGATCGAGGGCGTTACCCTTGCCAGCGCAATCGCCGAAGTCGGAGGTAATGCCATAGACACGACGACGCGCAACGATATTGCTGCTTTCCTTGAGCTGCATATTGAACAGGGTCCCGTGCTCGAAAACGAGAACCTCGACATCGGGGTGGTCACCGCCATTGCAGGCATTTCCCGCATAGAGATAGCCGTCGAGGGGCGCGCCGATCACGCCGGCACCACCCCCATGGGCAGTCGCAAGGACGCCCTGTCGGCAGCCGCCTGGATTGCCTTGGCGGTGGAGCGCTTTGCCACCGACCTGGCCGCCGGTGAATTCCACTTCGCGGCCACGGTCGGCGAGTTCCGCATGGAGCCCAATGCCGCCAATGTGGTGCCCTCGCGCGTCACCATGCTGATCGATGCGCGCGCCGAGCGCCGCGCCGACATGGAGCATTTCCTCGCCCAATTGCGTGAAGGCGTTGCCGGCATTGCCGCACAGACCGGCGTGACCGTGCCAGAGCCACGCATTATCTCGGACAATATGCCGACGCCCTGCGATAAAGACATCCTGGCCGCACTCGATGCCGCCTGCGACGCTATCGGCGCACGGCATCGCCGCATGGCTTCCGGCGCCGGACACGACACCGCCTGGATGGCGCGGGTCACCAAGGCGGCGATGATCTTCGTGCCTTGTGTCGAGGGCCGCAGCCATACCCCTGAAGAATCCGCCAAGGCCGAGGACATCGCGCTTGGCGCTGCCGTGCTGCTCGACGCAGTGCGGCAGCTCGATAAAGACCTGCAGGAGACAGCATAATGGGACGCATCCTTACCGACAAAGACGTGGAAGCGGCCGTCAAAGGCGGCTCTGTCTATGCGGCAGGCGGAGGTGGCTGGGCCGATCACGGGCGCATGCTGGGCTATGCGGCAGTCTCCATCGGCAAACCGGAACTCGTATCGGTCGAGGAGTTGAACGACACCGACTGGGTGGCCACAGCCGCCGCCATCGGCGCGCCGGCCTCGACCACACCGTGGGAAATGCGCGGTGTCGATTACATCAAGGCAGTGCAACTGCTCCAGGACGCGCTGGGCGAGAAACTGGCCGGCCTGATGGTCGGCCAGAATGGCAAGTCCTCGACGCTCAATGGCTGGCTGCCTTCGGCCGCGCTGGGCCTGAAAGTGGTCGATGCCGTGGGCGATATCCGCGCGCACCCCACGGGCGATATGGGCTCGATTGGCTTGGCCGGTTCGCCCGAACCGATGATCCAGACCGCCGTGGGCGGCAATCGCGAGGAAAACCGCTATATCGAGCTGGTCACCCGCGGTGCCACCGCCAAGGTGTCCCCGATCCTGCGCACCGCCTCGGACATGTCCGGTGGCTTCATAGCGTCCTGCCGCAATCCTGTCCGCGCCAGCTATGTCCGCCAGCACGCGGCTCTTGGCGGCATTTCCCTGGCGCTCAAGCTCGGCGAAGCCATCATCGCAGCCGAGGGCAAGGGCGGCAGCGCCATCATCGATGCCATCGTCAAGACCACCGGCGGGGCGATCCTGGTTGAAGGCAAGATCACCAAAAAGGCGGTGACCTATACCAACGAGGCCTTCGACGTCGGAACTGTCACGCTTGAAACCGGCGCCGTCCTGCATGTCATGAACGAATATATGGCCGTCGACACCCGAGACGGCGTCCGGCAGGCCACTTTCCCGGACGTCATCACCACGCTTTCGCGAGACGGCGAGCCGCTCAGCGTCGGCCAGCTTGAGGAGGGCATGCAAATCTTTGTGCTGCATGTCTCCAAATCCATCATTCCACTGTCATCCAGCGTGCTCGACCCATCCGTCTATCCGCATGTCGAAAAGACCATGGGCATAGATCTGGCGTCCTACGCCCTGTCCAGGGAGGGCTGATAAATGCCGACCCCCAACCCCCGCCATCCACGCTTCCCCATACCCGGCGGCAACGAACTCCGCGCCCGCGGCTGGCGCCAGGAAGCGCTGCTGCGCCTGCTTGAAAATGTCCTGAGCGTCGGCGAAGACCCGGACAATCTCGTCGTCTATGCCGCGCTCGGCAAGGCGGCCCGCAACTGGGCCAGCCACGACGCCATCGTCCATGCGCTCAAGACCATGGACGAGGATCAAACGCTCATCATCCAGTCGGGCAAGCCGATCGGCCTCCTCAAGACCCACGCCAGGGCGCCTCTGGTCATCATGGCCAATTGCAACATCGTGGGTCAGTGGGCCAAGGCCGAGGTGTTTTACGAGCTGGAGCGCAAGGGCCTGATCTGCTGGGGCGGACTGACCGCCGGCGCATGGCAGTATATCGGCAGCCAGGGCGTTATCCAGGGCACCTATGAAATCTTCATGCGCATTGCCGAGAACCGCTTCCATGGCGATCTGGCGGGGCGCTTCATCCTGACCGCGGGCCTCGGCGGTATGGGTGGGGCCCAGCCGCTGGCCGGGCGCATGGCGGGCGCCGCCATCCTCTGCGTCGATATCGACCCCGAGCGCGCGGCCAAGCGCAAGGAAATCGGTTATCTCGAAGAGATTGCCCCCGATCTCGACACGGCCCTCGAGATGATCGCCACGGCCGTCCGCGAAAAACGCGCGACCTCCATCGGCCTTGTTGGCAATGCCGCCGACATCTATCCCGAGATTGCGCGACGCGGCATCACACCCGATATCGTCACCGACCAGACCTCGGCCCATGACCTGGTCTATGGCTATGTGCCCAAGGGCTATTCGCTCGAACAGGTGCGGGGCCTGCGCAAGTCCAATCCGGCCGAACTGATGGCGGCCAGCCGGGCCTCCATCGTCGATCACGTCCGCGCCATGCTCGACTTTCAGGCGCGCGGCGCCGAAGTCTTCGACAATGGCAATCTCATTCGGACCCATGCAAAGGACGGCGGCGTTGAAAACGCCTTTGATATCCGTATCTTCACCGAGGCCTATCTGCGCCCGCTGTTCGCCCGCGCCATCGGCCCCTTCCGCTGGATGGCGCAATCCGGTGATCCCGAGGACATTCGCAAGATCGACGACCGCCTGCTCCAGATGTTCCCGGATAACCGCATCGTCACCAACTGGATCCAGCTTGCCAGGCGCCATGTGCCGTTTGAGGGGCTGCCATCGCGTATCGCATGGCTGGGCCATGGCGAGCGCACCGAACTGGCGCTAGCGGTCAATGAAATGGTCGAGAAGGGCGAACTTGCCGGCCCGATCACCTTCAGCCGCGACCATCTTGACGCAGGGGCCATGGCGCATCCCAACATCATGACCGAGCGCATGAAGGATGGCTCGGACGCCATTGCCGACTGGCCCATCCTCGACGCCATGCTGCTGTGCTCATCAATGGCCGACCTGGTTGTCGTCCATTCTGGCGGTGGTGGCTATTCCGGCTATATGACCTCGGCCGGTGTTACTGTCGTTGCTGATGGCACTGAGGCGGGAGCGGAACGGCTCTCCCATGCACTCACCAACGACACAGCACTCGGCGTCATGCGCTATGCTGACGCCGGCTACGAGGAAAGCCGGGATGAAATTGCCCGCCGGTCGATTGGGCATATCGACTTGGCCTGACAACAAAGGCAGGGTCTGGTGTCTGTCTAGGCACCAAACCGCCTGTCGGCTTCGTCACAGAAGGCGCGCATGATCTCTTCCTGCTTGGCGGCAAACGCCGGCTCGGCCACCGCAGCGATCAGCGGATTGGAAATCTTGAAATCAATTTCGAACCGCACCCGCGTCCCCTGCCCTTCAGGCTCGAAGCTCCAGACGCTGTCGAGATAGGCAAACGGACCGTCCACGGCCTTGGCACAGATCGTTCGGGCCACTGAATCCAGGCTCACCCGGCTGGTATAGGCCTGAGTGATCGGCCCGAAAGAGATGGTCATGCGAGCCAGCCGGATATCCTTGCCGCCGGCCGCCGGATCGGGACGCACCTGCATCGCCTGGCAATTGGGCACGAAGCGCGGATAGTCCTCAAGGTCCGAGACAATATTGAACATCCGCTCGGGCAGATGCGGCACATGCCGCTCAAAAAACCGCTTCATGCCTAGTGCCCGAGCTTGGCCAGACGGTTCGCCTTGAGGCGCGCGAAATCTTCCCCGGCATGATGCGACGAGCGCGTCAGCGGACTCGACGAGACCAGCAGGAACCCCTTGGAGGTCGCGACAGTGGCAAAGGACTTGAACTCATCCGGCGTCACGAAGCGCTGCAGCGGGTAGTGCTTCTTGGTCGGCTGCAGATATTGCCCGATAGTCAGGAAATCGACATCGGCCGAGCGCAGATCGTCCATCAATTGCAGGACTTCGTTTCGCTCCTCGCCCAGCCCGACCATGATGCCGGACTTGGTGAAGATGGTGGGATCCAGTTCCTTGACCCGCTGCAACAGCCGGATCGAGTGGAAATAGCGCGCGCCGGGCCGCACCTTGAGATATTTCGAGGGCACGGTTTCCAGGTTGTGGTTGAATACATCCGGCTTGGCAGCCACCACGATCTCAAGCGCCCCATCCTTACGCAGGAAGTCCGGCGTCAGGATCTCAATCGTCGTGTTTGGGTTGCGGGCGCGGATCGCCAGGATCACATCGGCAAAATGCTGTGCGCCGCCATCGGCGAGATCGTCGCGATCCACCGAGGTGATCACGACATGCTCGAGCCCGAGCTTCTCGACGGCGATGGCGACGTTTTCCGGCTCATTCGGGTCGAGCGCAGTCGGCAGGCCGGTGCGCACATTGCAGAAGGCGCAGGCGCGGGTGCAGATCTCGCCCATGATCATCATGGTCGCGTGTTTCTTGCTCCAGCATTCCCCGATATTGGGGCAGCCGGCTTCCTCGCAAACCGTCACGAGATTGTTCTCGCGCACGATTTGCTGGGTTTCCTTGTAGACTTGCGAGCCCGGCGCCTTGACGCGGATCCAGTCGGGCTTGCGCAACACGACGCTGTCCGGCCGATTGGCCTTTTCCGGGTGGCGTGGCTTTGCAGCCGAATTATCGATGAGCGTGACCATGTCAGTCCTGACTGGGGATTAGCCCCTATATCGCTCCCTTGAAGAGCCGGTTCAACCCGGCCTTATGGGTGATTGGCAGCCATGCGTGGGCGACTAGCCCATGACTTCCTTGATGTCGACCCAGTCCCCGCCGCGCGACGCTGAAAGGATCGTCCCCTGCACCAGCGCGAGCGAGCCCAGATTGTCCGCTCCCGAGCTGAACCCGCGCGGCATCTCGCCGGTGTCGAGCACCTTGGCCATCGCATTGAGTGTGCCCATGCGATCTGCGAACTTGACCGGCGTCAGCTTGACCTTCTCCGGCTTGCCATCGAGCGGCAACAGGGTCAGAACATCGGGGCCCGCCTTGTCGCGGAAATGGTCGCGCGAGCTCCAGGCAATCTGCCCCTCGGCGCCATCCATCACCCATTCGCCGGCCCAGGGCGTCACCGGACCCGAATTCATCCAGCTCGCGCGATAGGACACAACCGTGCCCTTGGAGAATTCGATGGTCGCCACCCCGCTCGGGTCAAAGCGGAAAGGACTACCCGGCGGGTTCCAGGTCCGGCATGAGAGCCGCACTGGCTCGTCGCCGAGTACAAAGCGCATCAGATCAAAATGGTGGATCGACATGTCTGCCAAGAGCGGATCGGGCATGTCCCAATAGCGATAGCCTTGGCTCGGCCCATGCCGCCGGAAATCAATCGAGACCATGTTGAGCGCACCAAACTTACCCTCGGCGATCAGATCCGCGGCGGCGATGGGCGCCGGCTGGTGGCGATAGTTCTGGCTCACCATCAGCACCTTGCCCTGTGCCTTGGCCAGCGCAACCAGTTCCTTGCCTTGGGCAATGGTGGTGGTGAAAGGCTTCTCCACCAGCACGTTATAGCCCAGCTCCAGACAGCGCTTGACGACCGGATAGTGCGCTTCGGTCCGCAGAGTACAAAGCGCCAGCGTCGCATCAGTATGGTGCGCGGCATCTTCCAGGCTATGGAAGCACAGCTTGGGATCGATGCCCAGCTCGGTCTGTACCCGCTCGGTGGCCTCGGGATTGGTATCCACATAGCCCACCATCTCGACAGTGGGAACATTGGGGATAACGTCTTTCGACCAACTGAAACCCCAGTGTCCCAGCCCGATCTGGATTGCCTTGACCATGTGGATAACTCCTCTGGTTTCCAGTTCGCATCGGCCCGAAGGCCGCGCGCAGCGATCAGATATTCAGCGCGCGATCATAAGCGTCGAGCACGCTTTCCTTCATCGTTTCGCTCAGCGTCGGATGCGGGAAAATGGTGTGGATCAGCTCTTCCTCGGTGGTTTCGAGGTTCATCGCAACGACAAAACCCTGGATCAGCTCGGTGACCTCGGCTCCAACCATATGGGCGCCCAGAAGTTCCCCGGTCTTGGCGTCGAAAATAGTCTTCACCAGTCCGTCCGGTTCCCCCAGGGCAATCGCCTTGCCGTTCCCCACAAACGGGAAGCGCCCGACCTTGATCTCGCGTCCGGCCTCCTTGGCCTTGGCTTCGGTCAGCCCCACACTGGCCACCTGTGGCTCGCAATAGGTGCAACCCGGAACCTTGCTCTTGTCGAGACCATGCACCTTCAAGCCGGCGATCTTCTCGACCGTGATGACCGCCTCATGCTCTGCCTTGTGCGCTAGCATCGGCGGCCCGGCGACGTCGCCAATAGCCCAGATGCCGTCCACATTGGTCTTGCCATAACCGTCGATGACAATGGCGCCGCGCTCAGTCTTGACGCCCACGGTTTCGAGGCCCAGCCCTTCGATATTGCACTGTACCCCGACCGCCGAGATCAGCTTGTCACCGGCGACCTGCTGGGTCTTGCCGTCCTTGGTCTCGACATGAGCAACAATGCCATCCTTGGTCTTTTCGACCTTGGCGACCTTGGCTTCCGTCAGGAACTTGATACCACGCTTTTCCAGCCGCTTGCGGGCCAGACCGGAAATCTCGGCGTCCTCCACCGGCAGGATTTGTGGCAGCAGTTCGATCACCGTCACCTCGGCGCCCAGCGAACGATAGAAGGACGCGAACTCGATCCCGATGGCACCCGAGCCCATCACCACGAGGCTCTTGGGCATCTCGGCGGGTTTCAGCGCCTCAAAATAGGTCCAGATCTTGTCGCCATCCGGCTCAATACCGGGCAGCACCCGCGGACGGGCACCAGTAGCAACTATGATGTGCTTGGCCTTGTAGGTCCCCTCGCCCAGCGCATTCTTGGGCACCGGGCCCTGCGGCTGCACCACCGGCTTCTTGGATGCCGCGACCTTGATTTCACCCGGCTTGGTAATGGTCGCTTCGCCCCAGATGATGTCGATCTTGTTTTTCTTCATCAGGAACTGCACGCCATTGTTCATCTGCGCGGCAATGGCGCGCGAACGTTTGACGATACCGTCGAGATCGAAGCCGAACTTTTCGGCGCTCAGGCCATAATCCTTGGCGTGCCCCATATGGCCGTAGATTTCGGCCGAGCGCAGCAGCGCCTTGGTCGGGATACAGCCCCAGTTGGAACAGATGCCGGCCATGTGCTCGCGCTCGACGATGGCCACCTTCATGCCCAGTTGCGCGCCGCGAATGGCAGCAACATAACCGCCGGGACCGGCGCCGATGACGAGAAGATCGTATTGGTCAGCCATTTGGGCCTCCAGAATAAGACAGGGTCAGAGACCCAGAACCTGTTTGACGAGCGGCACGAGGCCCTCGCCGATAGCACGAGTATTGGCCTGATCGAGATGCACGCCGTCACGCGGATCGGCCTTGGCAACACTGGCAGCGTCGAAAAAGTGCACACCAGTTTCCTCGGCATGACGACGATAGTGCCGCGCGAAATCCTG
Source organism: Devosia indica (assembly GCF_003056405.1). Lineage (GTDB taxonomy): Bacteria > Pseudomonadota > Alphaproteobacteria > Rhizobiales > Devosiaceae > Devosia > Devosia indica. The sequence continues at coordinate 266,777 of NZ_PYVZ01000004.1, read as the reverse complement.
CGACTCGCGAAGCAGGTGACCCAGACCGCCGAAATTGCTCAGCATGTTCTCATTGGTCGTCTCCACCACATGCGGCGGCGATACCAGAATGATCTGCGGCACCGGCTCGCCAACACTGGCGAAGTGGCCGCGCGTCATTTCGATCAATCGCCGCGCGCCACGAGCGGCATAGGCTGCCGTACCCGCCACGAATGGCTTCAAGTCATTGGTGCCGAGAAAAATGATGACCAGGTCAAGCGGCGCATGGCTGGCAAGCAGCGTGGGCAGGATGCGCGCTCCATTGCGGTCCGCCGCTGCCGTCCAGTCGTCATATGCCGTCGCGCGACCGCCAAGACCCTCGGCGATAACCCGGGCCTTACCGCCAAGACCCTGTTCGAGCGTGGTCGGCCAGCGATCCTCATATTCATGCCGTGGCCCGCCACCTGGATCGGCGCCATATGTAAGGCTATCGCCATAGGCGAGAATGGTCTTCATGCCTTTTTGCTCCGTGCCGTTGCCTTGGGCTTCAAGGTGGCTGCAAAGGCCAGACTTCTGGTGAGCCAACCCGCCGCGCTTTTCCCATCGGCAAGGATACTGCTCGGCAAAGACATGTACTCTTTCATTGCCGCGCCGCTCTCGTGCACATATGGCTCACCGCCAATCTGACCCAGTTCCACGCGCTCGGCTTCGCCCAGCCGAATGGCAACGACACCATTCTTGTCGAGAAATGAGTACATATTACCGTTGATCGACGTGTAGGGCATAGTCGCGCCTTTCAACTCGCAGCCTTCCGTCGCAGCGACCGCGGCAGCATAAAGCCGCGTTTCTGCTTCGGGGGCCGCTGAAGTTGGCTTCCTGGCGGTCATGCCAGCATCATCACCGGATTTTCGATCAGCCCCTTGAACACGCCCAGCACTTCAGCACCCAGTGCGCCATCGACCGAGCGGTGATCGCAGGACAGCGTGCAGGTCATGAACTGGCCGATCTTGATCTCGCCCTTGTCCGGATAGACGCGTTCTTCACCCACGCCGACCGCCAGGATCGTGCCATGCGGCGGGTTGATGACGGCAGCAAAGTCCTTGATGCCGAACATGCCCAGATTGGACACCGAAGAGGCGCCGCCCTGATATTCATGCGGCATCAGCTTCTTGTTGCGCGCGCGGGTCGCCAGATCCTTCACGGCCTCGGAGATTTCGCGCAGGCTCTTGGTATCGCAGCTCTTGACCACCGGGGTGAACAGGCCACCCGGAACGGCCACGGCCACCGCCACGTCGCTGCGCTTGTGATAAAGGATCGAATCTCCGGCCCAGGTGGCATTGGCCGTCGGCACGCGCTGCAGCGCTATGGCCCAGGCCTTCATGACAAAGTCATTGACCGAAAGCTTGAATTCCGGCTTGCCGTCCTTGTTCTTGGGCGCAGTGGCATTGATCTGCTCGCGGGCGGCCAGCAGCGCGTCGATCTTGCAATCCACCGTCAGGTAGAAGTGCGGCACGGTCTGCTTGGACTCGGTCAGGCGCGCTGCAATGGTCTTCCGCATGCCATCAGCCGGCACCAGCTCGTAGGTGCCTTCCTCGTAGAGCGCCAGAACCTGGGCCTTGCTGAGCCCGCCAGCCATCGCCGCACCAGCAGGCGCGGCAGAAGTTGCAGACGCAGCGGCCTTGAGCGGTGTCTTGCCGGACTTGGCGGCTTCCACGTCGGCCTTGATCACCCGACCCTTGGGTCCCGTGCCCGAAATGGCAGCAATTTCAATGCCCGCTTCCTTGGCGAGACGCTTTGCCAATGGAGAGGCGAACACGCGCTCGCCCCCGGCTTTGGCAGGTGCGGGGGCTGCCTTGGGCGCCTCGGCTTTAGCCGCCGGTGCCGGCGCAGCCGCAGCTTCGGCCTTGGGTTCTTCGGCCTTGGGAGCCTCGGCCTTCGGCGTTTCTGCCTTGGGCGCGGGGGCAGCAGCATCAATGGCGCTTGCGTCCTCACCTTCCTGCAGCAGCACGGCGATGACGGCATTGACCTTCACGTTGTCGGTGCCTTCTTCGACAAGGATCTTGCCGATCTTGCCTTCGTCAACGGCCTCGACTTCCATCGTGGCCTTGTCGGTCTCGATCTCGGCGATCACGTCACCAGAGGAAACGCTGTCGCCTTCCTTGACGTGCCACTTGGCAAGCTTGCCCTCTTCCATCGTCGGAGAGAGCGCCGGCATGGTAATATCGATTGGCATCCCGGTTCTCCTTACGAGCGATAGGTCACGGCATTCACCGCCGCGATCACTTCATCCACATTCGGCAGCGCCAGCTTTTCGAGATTGGCAGCATAGGGCATGGGCACATCCTTGCCGGTCACGCGCATCACCGGGGCATCGAGATAGTCGAAAGCCTCTTCCATGACGCGGGCCGACAGCTCGGCACCGATGCCGCCCTGCGGCCAGCCTTCTTCCACAGTCACCAGGCGCCCTGTCTTCTTGACCGACTCGATAACGGTATCGCTGTCCAGTGGACGCAGGGTGCGCAGGTCGATCAGTTCGACATCGACGCCTGCGGCCACCAGCTTCTCGGTTGCCTGGGTCGCATAGCGCATGCCCATCGAGAACGAGACCACGGTGACATCGGCGCCCTTGCGGGCAATGCGCGCCTTGCCGATCGGCAGCACGAAATCTTCGACCTGCGGCACAAGGCCGGTCGAGCCGTAGAGAATTTCGTTCTCGAGAAAGACCACCGGATTGGGCGAACGGATTGCCGCCTTGAGCAGGCCCTTGGCATCGGCCGCGCTATAGGGCGCGATGACGGTCAGGCCTGGAACATGGCTGTACCATGCCGAATAATCCTGGCTGTGCTGCGCACCCACGCGCGCCGCCGCGCCGTTCGGGCCGCGGAACACCATGGGAGCCTTGACCTGCCCGCCAGACATATAGAGCTGCTTGGCGGCCGAGTTGATGATCTGGTCGATCGCCTGCATGGCAAAGTTCCAGGTCATGAACTCAACGACAGGCTTCAAACCGGCGAAGGCCGCGCCGACAGCCAGACCCGCAAAACCATGCTCGGTGATCGGGGTGTCGATCACCCGCTCCTTGCCGAATTCCTGCAACAGCCCCTGGGTGATCTTGTAGGCGCCCTGATATTCAGCGACCTCCTCACCCATGATAAAGACGTCCTTGTCGCGACGCAGTTCCTCGGCCATCGCCTCGTTCAGCGCCTGGCGCACGGTCATCTCGACCATTTCCACCCCTTCGGGCAGATCTGGATCGGCCTGCGGCTCGAACTTGGGCGCGGCCGGCACGGCCGCAGCAGCAGGCGCCGTCTCAGCGGCCTTCTCTGCTGCAGCAACAGGCGCTTCGGCCGGCTCAGGCGCTGTTTCGGCCACGGGAGCAGCCGCTTCGCTGGCGCTTTCGCCCTCGGCCAGCACCACGGCAATCGGGGTGTTGACCTTGACGCCCTCGGTGCCTTCTTCGACGAGAATCTCGCTGACCGTGCCTTCATCGACCGACTCGACCTCCATGGTCGCCTTGTCGGTTTCGATCTCGGCCAGCACGTCGCCGGATTTGACCTGATCGCCAACCTTGACGACCCATTTGGCAAGCTTGCCTTCTTCCATAGTCGGCGACAAGGCGGGCATGAGGATTTGGGGCATATCAGCTCTCCACAAGGATCGCGCCGGGCATGGAGGCCAACGGGCGGATAGAGGAATGGGGGTTTGCGGTTGCGGCGTCGATCCGCCAACCGTTCAATTTCTTATATGCGATGTCGGCTGCGCCACCGGGGCGCTGATTGACCATCCAGCCGCTCAGGAGCAGCCCAAGCAGAACAAAGGCAATCGTCGCGATCACGGCGCGCTTATAGATGCCGGCGTGCGCCTCACCGGCTAGGCCCGCGCGGCGCTCGACCTCGGCAAAGCGCCACCAGCCAAACAGCCAGCCACGCCATGCATCGGCCGGCGCCAGCTTGCTGATTGCCAGTGCCTGTACGGCGGCCATGACCGCCGACAGCACCGCAAACAGCAGAATGACGCCAAGCAGGATGGTCATCGTGCCTTAGGCCTTGATGGTGATGTCGGTCCACAGCTCGGACGCATCCGGCTCCGGATCATTTGTCGCAAAGTCTGCTGCTTCGGTGACAACAGCGCGAATATCGGTTTCGATCTTCTTGAGCTCTTCCTCGGTGATCGAGCCGCCTTCGAGCAGACGCGCCCGCACCTGTTCGATCGGATCGCGCTCCTGACGGTACTTGGTCACCTCGTCCTTGGACCGGTACTTGGCCGGGTCGGACATGGAGTGACCGCGATAGCGATAGGTCAGCATTTCAAGGATATAGGGGCCCTTGCCGGAGCGGGCATGTTCGATGGCCCGCTGGGCAGCATCATAGACCATGCGCACATCCATGCCGTCGACCTGCTCGCCCGGAATGTTGAACGAGGCGCCACGCATCGAGAAATCTGTCGTCGCCGAGGAACGCTCGGTCGAAGTGCCCATGGCGTACTTGTTGTTCTCGATGATGTAGACGACCGGCAGGTTCCAGAGCTTGGCCATGTTGAAGCTCTCATAGACCTGGCCCTGGTTCGCCGCGCCGTCACCGAAATAGGTGATCGAGACCGAGCCGTCGCCCGTGTACTTGCTGGCAAAGGCCAGGCCTGTGCCCAGCGACGCCTGCGCACCGACAATGCCATTGCCGCCATAAAAGCGGTGTTCATTCGAGAACATATGCATCGAGCCGCCCTTGCCTTTCGACAGGCCACCCTGACGTCCGGTCAATTCGGCCATCACGCCCTTGGGGTCCAGCCCCATGACCAGCATGTGGCCGTGGTCGCGATAACCGGTGATCTGGGCATCCTTGCCCTTTTCAGAGGCCATCGTGATGCCCGTGACCACCGCTTCCTGGCCGATATAGAGGTGGCAGAAGCCGCCGATCAGACCCATGCCATACATCTGGCCGGCCTTTTCCTCGAACCGCCGGATCAGCAGCATTTCGCGAAACGCTTCGAGCTCCTGTTCCTGGGTGAACTGGGGGACATTGGGCTGCGTCTTGGCCTTGGTGGCCGTCGCCTTGCGCGCCATTCTACACTCCGCTTGGGTCGGGGAACTTGCCGCTTTGGCCAATCAGGCCACTTCGCGCATCATACTGCAAGCGCCCAAGCAATAACATTGCCTGCAGGGCGACGAACAATTCAGCTTACAACGTTGAATCCGCTTGGATAATCGAGATTAACTCATCATCGATTAATTCTACAAATTGACCAGAAATTGGTTGACCCGTCTCCGGGTTGACCATCACCAGAATATCATCGGCATGGGCCATGTTCAGCATGGCGCGGGCCCTTTCGGTGATGATGTCGGGATCCAGATGGCGCGGATTCATCAGGGAAACCCGGTGCCGATAGGCGTCAATTTCCGCCTGCAAAGCGGCGCTGCGATCCTGCAGAATTTCGATATCGGCCAGAATATCTTCCCGATTCTCGATGCCGAACTGACCCGAGATCGCAGAATAGCCCAGATAACCCTGAAACCCCAGCAGGGTCACGGTCAAGGCCAGCGGGCGCCAGAATGCGGGACGTTTGAGACGGGTGGGCATGGATGGACCAGTTGAAGTTGGCCAACCATGCCTGACAAGGGATTAATGCCCGGTTTCCTATTCGGCCGCGACGCGCTGAGCGTGCCCACCCTCGCCGAACAGCGCACTGACCGAATCCCCATTGTTGATCCGGCGCATCGCTTCGGCCAGGGCTGGCGCAACTGATAACACCGTCAGTTTCTGGTGCGGCTGCAGCAGCGCATTGGGCAGGGTATTGGTGCATACGATTTCCGCTACATCGGCTTCGGCAGCAAGCCGCGCCACCGCGCCATCGGCAAAGATGCCATGCGTACAGGCAATTCGGACAGTTCGTGCACCGCTGCCGCGCAAATGCTTGAGCAGTTCCAGAATGGAGCCGCCACTGGCCACTTCATCGTCAAGAACAATGACGTCGCGGCCCCGCACATCCCCGATTATCGCTGAAATCCGCACTTGCGTGTCCGATATGCGTTCCTTCGCCCCGGCTGCAACCGGGCGTCCCAAAGAGCGGGCAAAGGCCGCAGCAGTCTTGGCATTGCCCAGATCGGGCGACACGACCACGGTGTTCGACAGATCATAGCGGCGAAAGTGGCGCGCCAGCTCGTGCAGCGCGTGCAGATGATCAACCGGCACGCTGAAGAAGCCATGCACCTGCGGTGAATGCAGCGTCATTGTCAGGACACGGTCAGCGCCGGCGGTCTTGAGCAGATCGGCAACCAGGCGGCCGCCAATGGAAATGCGCGGCGCATCCTTCTTGTCCGAGCGGGCATAGGCATAATGCGGAATAACGGCCGTAATCCGCGCCGCCGAGGCGCCGCGCGCGGCGTCCAGCATCAACAAAAGCTCGGTCAAATGGTCCTGGACCGGTGCGCTCAGCGTCTGGACCAGGAACACATCCTGCTCGCGGCAATTGGCCTGCAATTGCACTTCCAGGCAATCATTGGAGAAGCGCTTGATCTGTGTGGGATTGAGCGGCACGCCAAGTTCGGCACAAATCTCGTTCGCAAGTTCGGGGTGAGCGCTACCGCTGAACACAGCTATCTGGTTCATGGATTGTCCTCGGCTGCCGACTGCGGATGGCCGCACTTAACATTGTCCCGGCTCAGAGTGCAATGTAGTCGAGTTCCTGAAAGCGCTCGACTTCTGGCACCCAGCGGTCGCGCACGAACGCCACGTGATCGGGATGCGCGTTATAGGCGTCATAGGCGGCCTGATCCGCAAATTCCATCGAGAAGCCGAAGGCAAAGTCGGTCTTTGCGCTAACCTGCCGGAGACGCTCGAACTGCTGCACGCCCGGAATGGCGGCAAGCACGAGCGCCGCCTCCAGGAAAACACGCTCAGCATCGGACCCAGCCGGGTGCTTGAGGGTAAAGCTGACGGTGTGCCGGATCATGCTGTTTCTCCAAGGGCTTCATTGGCGGCGATGGCGGCCATATTGACAATGCCGCGGCTGGTCACTGACGGCGCCAGGATATGCGCCGGGGACTGCATGCCCATTAGGATCGGTCCGACCGCCAGGCCATTATTCATTTCCTTGAGCAGCGTCATCGAAAGATTGGCTGCATCAAGGTCCGGGAAAACCAGCAGATTGGCTTCACCCTTGAGGATGGTGTCCGGGATGTAGCGTTCACGCAGCCCCTCATTGAGCGCCAGGTCGCCCTGCATTTCGCCCTCGACGATCAGGTCCGGCGCGATAGCCTTGAGCTTGGCATAGGCCTCGCGCATCTTGTAAGCGCTGTCGCCGTCGCGCGATCCAAAATTCGAATAGCTGAGCAAAGCGGCCTTGGCTTCGATATTGAAGCGCTTGAGATGGTCGCGGGCCTGCAAGGTGATCGAGACGATCTCGTCGGCGCTGGGGTTCTGGTTGACATAAGTGTCAGTGAGGAAAAAGGCCCCGCGCGGCATGATCAGCATGGAGAGCGCCGAAGCCTCTGTCACCCCTGCCTGCATCCCCAGGACCGACTTGATGTCCCGCACATGCTTGATGAAACGCCCCTGCAACCCGCACAACATGGCGTCTGCCTCGCCTCGCTTCAGCGCCAGGGCGCCGATGACGGTTGTGTTGGTGCGCACGATAGTGCGGGCCGTATCCGGCGTCACGCCGGTGCGGCCGACCAGTGAATGGAACAGGCTCACATAGTCGCGATAGCGCGGATCGTCTTCGGGGTTGATGACCTCGAAGTCCCTGCCCGGCTCGATGCTTAGACCGAACCGCTCGATGCGCGCCTCCAGCACTGCCGGACGACCGATCAGGATCGGGCGGGCAATACCCTCCTCGAGCAGCACTTGCGCGGCGCGCAAGACGCGTTCGTCTTCCCCATCGGCAAAGGCAATGCGCTTGCCCTGCCCCTGCGCACGGTCGAAGATCGGCTTCATCACCAGGCCCGAGCGGAACACGAAGCGGTTGAGGCCGTCGTAATAAGCGTCCCAATCCTCAATCGGCTTCTTGGCGACGCCCGAATCCATCGCCGCTCGCGCCACCGCCGGTGCAATGCGCAGGATCAGCCGCTGGTCGAATGGGTTGGGAATGATGTGTTCGGGTCCATAGACAGCCGGCGCGCCGGAGGGTGACACCTCCAGCCCAGGCTCGCGGGCCAGCTTGGCAATCGCCCGCACCGCAGCAAGTTTCATCTCCTCATTGATCGTGGTCGCATGCACATCAAGCGCGCCACGGAAGATAAAGGGGAAGCACAGAACATTGTTGACCTGGTTGGGATAGTCAGATCGCCCCGTACAGACCATGGCGTCGGGCCGCGTCTCCTTGGCCAGTTCGGGCATGATTTCCGGATTGGGGTTGGCCAAGGCAAGGATCAGCGGTTTGGGCCCCATCTTGGCGAGCATTTCCGGTTTGAGCGCCCCCGCTGCCGAAAGCCCCAGGAACACATCGGCCCCTTCGATCACCTCGGCCAGCGTCGTCGCATCACTGGTGCGTCGGAACTGTCCGCGCCACTTGTCATTGATGTCGTTGCGCTTGTGAGTGACCAGGCCGTCCTTGTCGGCCACCCAGATGTTCTCATGCTTGGCGCCGAGCGCCACCAGCACGTTGAGACAGGCAATGGCTGCCGCCCCTGCCCCCGATGTGCAGATTTTGACGGTCTCGATCGACTTGCCAGCCAATTCCAGCCCGTTCAGGACCGCGGCGCCGACAATGATTGCCGTGCCGTGCTGGTCATCATGGAAAACCGGGATTGGCATCCGCTCGCGCAGCGCCTCCTCGATCTCGAAGCAGTCCGGGGCGCGGATATCTTCAAGATTGATCCCGCCAAAGGTGGGCCAGAGCGGCGCGACGGCGTCGGTGAACTTTTTCGGATCAGTTTCGTCGATTTCGAGATCGAACACATCGATGCCGGCGAACTTCTTGAACAGAACCGCCTTGCCTTCCATCACCGGCTTGGACGCAAGCGCACCGATATTGCCCAACCCCAGCACCGCCGTACCATTGGAGATGACAGCCACCAGGTTCTGCCGCGAGGTGTAGCGCGCCACGGCCTCGGGCGTCTGAGCGATCTCTTCGCAGGGCGCCGCCACGCCCGGAGAATAGGCCAACGCCAGGTCGCGCTGATTGCCTAGGGGTTTGAGCGGCTGGATCTCCAGTTTGCCGGGCTTGGGAAACTCATGGAAATGCAGCGCCGCATCACGAAGTGCCTTGCGTTGCTCATTGATGTCTGTGGTCACGAAACTCTCTCCCGGCAAGCCCATTGGCCGCGTTGGTGCCATCAATCACAAGGATTGAAAAGGCTGGAAAAGCCCAAGGCGTCGAGTCGGCGGCAAAAATGCGGCGGACGTGGAAGCTTCAGCGTTGTGCTGACAGAGATACGACAGCTTGGGGTTGATTGACGCGGGACTGCTCCGACGATCAGGCCGCCGCCGACGCCACCACTTCCAGCCGCGGCTGAGGATTGGACGCCGAATTGAGTGCCAGCGCCAATTCCTTGAACGCGCCAACTTTCAACGCCGGCGCAAAGATATAGCCCTGCGCATGCAGCACCCCGCGCGATCGCAGATAGAGCGCCTGTTCCTCGGTTTCCACGCCTTCGGCCACGATCTCGCAATCAAGGTCCTTGGCCATGGCGATCAGCCCATCCAGAACCGGAACCTGGGTGGTTCCCGGCTTGATCATGTCCACAAAGATGCGGTCAATCTTGATGACATCGACGCCCAGTGTCGCCAGATAGGCCAGGTTGGAGTGCCCGGTCCCTGCGTCATCCATAGCCAGCCGCGCGCCCAGGGCATGCAGGCCGGAGATCACGCTGGTCGTGGTCATCGAATTGGTCAGCGGGCGCCGCTCGGTAATTTCGAACACCAATTGCCGGAAGCTGATGGGCGACTGCCCGAAAATCGCCTGCACATCCTCGACAATGCCGACATCGCGGAAATGGCCCTCGAACAGATTGATCGAGATCTTCATGTTCGGCAGTGTCCGGGAGAGATCGCCCAGATCGTTCCGCACCTGCTGCATCAGGGAGACAGTCATCGGGATGGCCAGGCCCGTTACCTCGGCATAGTCGATGAAGGCGCCGGGCGGTATCACCTGCCCATTGCGCTTCTCCCAACGGCACAACACCTCGCAGCCCACCAGTTCGCCGGTGCGTAGATTGATGACCGGTTGATAATAGGGCTTGATCTCGTTGCGCTCGATGGCGCGTTCCAGATCGAAAGCGGGCACGCGCGATCGGCGCACATAGCTCAGATTGAGAATCAGGAATACCGCGCTTGCAAGGCAGGCGATGAATGTGAATGCCACGTCGAGATCGGCATAACCCGACCGCGCCATGGCGAAGGGCAGCGCATATTCTACCTTGATCGGGAACTGGCCCGCATAGCCCTGGGCACTAATATAGTCCGCGCTGGACTGGCGCCGGTCAAAACCCGTCGGGTCGCCCAGCGTGACTATGGAAAGGCCGTTGGTCAGCGTGACACGCATCATCGCCGCGTCCGGCAGCGTGTCATTCAGTGCGCTCTCCGATTGCCCCAATAGCGGTACGAATGTGGAAACCCGCCGGGTTTCTCCAAAGGTCTGGGAAAGCTTGAGCGCCGGCATGTCCATCTCACCCAGCTTGACCACCGCCATCGTCTCGGTGAGTCCAGGCACCGGCAAGGGCTGGGACAGTGGCGAATAGTCCACCACGCGGCCATAGGCGTCGCAATACTGCACACCGTCGAGGTTCTCGACGAGGAACTGCTTGAGATTGAGGCCGCCTTCAATGGCTTCCTGCGCATTGGTCACGAAGGTTGCCGTACATAGCGAAGGACTGGCCGCAATAACCTGGCGAAGCGCTGCCACGCCATCCATCGCACTTGAATTTATGTGTGAGCTGATGGACTCAACATACCGCTGCGCCTCGGCTTTTTCCCGATACTGGACATAGGCATCCAGCAGGTAGTCCACCGCAATAATGGGCACAAACGCCAGCACGGCGCCCAATAGCATCAGGACATGGGAGAACTTCGACTTCACACTGCGAATCCGAACCCGGAAAATCTTGCCTACCTAGCTAGCAAGTAAGGATTTAACGGATCATTAATGCTGGTTAATTCGCGCTAACCATGTTGCAGGCAAAAAAAAGGGGCGGCCTTGGGCCACCCCTGCAATCCGTCAGCAGACGCTGCGTGCAATCAGCTTTGCACGTTAAGGCGAAGGCTCAATTCACGAAGCTGCTTGGGTTCAGCGGCACTCGGCGCGCCCATCAGCAGGTCTTCGGCCTGCTGGTTCATCGGGAATGCCGTGATCTCTCGCAGGTTCTGCACCCCGCACAGAAGCATGACAATACGGTCGATGCCGAAGGCCGCCCCGCCATGCGGCGGCGCCCCATACTGGAAGGCCCGGTAAAGACCGCCGAACTGCTCTTCAACCTCTTCACGGGACTTCCCGGTCAGCTCGAACGCCTTGACCATCGTGTCCGGCTCCTGGTTACGGATCGACCCAGAGGCAATCTCGAACCCGTTGCAGACCGCATCGTACTGGTACGCCGTGAGCGAGAGCGGGTCCTCGCTATTGAGGGCCTCAAGGCCGCCCTGCGGCATCGAGAATGGATTATGCGCAAAGTCCACGCGCTTTTCTTCCTCGTCCCACTCGTAAAAGGGGAAGTCGACAATCCAGCACAGCGCAAACCGGTCCTTGTCGACAACGTCCAGATCCGTTGCAACCTTGGTCCGCGCCTCACCGGCAAACTTGTAGAACTTCTCCGGTCGGCCCGCGACGAAGAAGACGGCATCGCCGTCCTCTAGCCCGAGCTGCGCCTTGAGCGCGGCAGTGCGTTCCTCTCCGATATTCTTGGCGATGGGGCCAGAGCCCTGCCCTTCCTTGAAGAAGATATAGCCAAGCCCCGGCTGGCCTTCGCCCTGCGCCCAGGCGTTCATGCGGTCACAGAAGGCCCGTCCGATCGGCTCGGCACCGGCCTTGTTCTTGGCCGGAATCGCCCAGACTTCGACCTTGGGATCGGTTTCGATCTGGTTGGCAAATACCTTGAAACCGGAACCGGCAAAGTGCTCGGTGACGGGCTGGATTTCAATCGGGTTGCGCAGATCCGGCTTGTCCGAACCATATTTCCGGATGGCCTCGGCATAGGGAATGCGCGGCCAGCCCTTGGTCACCGGCTTGCCGTCGGCGAACTTCTCGAACACCTCGGTCATCACCGGTTCGACCGTGTTCCAGATATCTTCCTGGGTCACAAAGCTCATTTCCAGGTCGAGCTGGTAAAACTCGCCCGGCAGGCGGTCAGCACGCGGGTCTTCGTCTCGGAAACACGGCGCCACCTGGAAATAGCGGTCGAAGCCGGCCACCATCAGAAGCTGCTTGTACTGCTGCGGCGCCTGCGGCAGCGCAAAGAACTTGCCCGGATGAATGCGGCTGGGCACCAGAAAGTCGCGCGCACCCTCCGGTGAGGAGGCGGTCAGGATTGGCGTCGAAAATTCGGTAAAGCCCGCCTCGCCCATGCCCGCGCGCATGGCCGAAATGATCTTCGTGCGCTTGACGATATTGGCATGCAATGTCTCGCGGCGCAGGTCGAGGAAGCGGTAGCGCAGACGGATGTCTTCGGGATACTCGGCCTCGCCGAAGACCGGCAGCGGCAGCTCCTTGGCGGCAGACAGCACTTCAATCTCGCGAATGAACACTTCGATCGTGCCGGTGGGAATGTTGGGATTGACCGCCGCCGCATCGCGCCGCTTCACCTCGCCATCAATCCGCAGCACCCATTCCGAACGCACGGTTTCGGCCGTGCCGAATGCTGCCGAATCCGGATCGATCACGCATTGCGTGATGCCGTAATGGTCGCGCAGATCGATAAACAGCAACCCGCCATGGTCGCGCACGCGATGCACCCAGCCGGACAGGCGCACATTATTGCCGGCATCGTCTGCCGTGAGAGCACCACAGGTGTGGGAACGGTAACGATGAAGGGTCATGTCAGGTCTCGGAATTGCTGAATAAAGGCCGGAATCTCGGGCGGGAAAAGCGCATGGCGCGCCCCGCTTGTCAAGGCGGGAGAACCTTTCGCGCTACGCCTCTTTACCGCGAGAAAAATCCAAGGTGGAGCTAACCAAGCGCACCTGCTAGGAAGAATAGTGACGAATTTGAGACGGTAGTACGTATGGACCTGATAGTTTCCACAGAAGCGCTGGCCGAATTTTGCGAGCGCGCCTCCAAGTTTGAATTTGTGACGGTTGATACGGAATTCCTGCGCGAAACGACCTATTGGCCCCGTCTGTGCCTGATCCAGGTTGCCACCGATGATGAGGCGGTGCTGATCGACCCGCTGGCGCCCGATATCAAGCTGGCGCCATTCTTCGAGCTCTTGGCCAATCCCAATGTCACCAAGGTCTTCCACGCCGCGCGGCAGGACGTGGAGATATTCGTCAAGCTGACGGGCGCCGTGCCACACAACATCTTCGACACCCAGGTTGCCGCCAGCGTTTGCGGCTTTGGCGATAGTGCCTCCTATGACAGCCTGGTCCGGTCCATCTGCAAGGTAGAGCTGGACAAGTCCTCGCGCTTTACCGACTGGTCCGCCCGCCCGCTTTCGGAGAAGCAGCGCACTTATGCCATCGCCGACGTCACCTGGCTGCGCGACATCTATCGCGAACTGCGCAAGCAGGTCGAAGCGACGAGACGCTGGGATTGGGTCGAAGACGAAATGACCACCCTGCGCAGCATCGACACCTATGTCGTCCAGCCCGAACAGGCCTGGAACCGCCTCAAGATGAAATTCAATCGCCCGCGCGATCTTGCTGCCATCAAGCTGCTGGCGCAGTGGCGCGAGCAAAAGGCCCAGGATACCGACCAGCCCCGCAGCCGCATTCTTAAGGATGACGTGCTGGGTGAACTGGCCACCCAGCGGCCCCTGACCCCCGATGCCTTCGAAAAGCTGCGCGCCGTCCCGCGCGGCTTTGGCCGCAGCGCCGCAGCCGGAGAGATCATGGCCCTGCTCAAGCAGGTCGATGCCATGCCCAAATCGGCCCTGCCCAGCCTGCCCGAACGTTACCGCGGCCCCTCCCCCAAGGGCGCCATCGGCGATCTCGTGCGGGTGCTGCTGAAGGCCGTAGCCGAGCAGCATGGCGTCGCCGCCCGCATCATCGCCACATCTGATGAAATCGACGCGCTCGTGCTCGATGATGAAGCCGATGTCCCCGCGCTCAAGGGCTGGCGCCGAAAGCTGTTTGGCGAAAAGGCACTGGCCATCAAGCATGGCCGCATTGGCCTTGTGGCGACCCGCAAGGGCATCATTGAATTTGCTGTAACTCAGACCGAGGCAGCCGAATAGCGCCCCGACGTCCTACCCCACATCCACGCGCCATTTGGCATGCCCGGCCCCTTCGGCAAATTGACGAAGCCGGTTCCGCAGGTGATCGCCATTAAGAAAGGCGAAGTCCGCCGGCAGGTTGAGGACCAGCGTGTCATCATCCAGGCTGAACCGCGTGCGCGGCAAGACGCCCGGCATCGCTGCCGTCATCGGATAAGCCACGCGCATCATCGACCCGATCAGGCGCGCCCGCGCCGTCAGGGCGTCGGACCCCAGCGGCACCAAAACCTGTGCGGCCTTGGATTTCAGCCCATCATACCGGATTGCCAGGGTCTGGGCCAGGAACGAGCGGCCGGGATGGTCCACCCCGGTCAACGAGCCATAGGCCACCGCATCCACACTTTGCGGCCCCCGGTAATCGGGATGCGATCGCCAACCGATATCGGCAAGAAGACACGACACCACCCGCAGGCGCGCTTCTTCAGGCGTTTCTTCGGCGCCTATGGCAGTGAAATACTGGGCGGTGAACTCGACCAGATCATTGGCGTGCGCCGGAGACCGCGACCGCAACACCGACAGCTCCTCGGCACCCTGAATGAGTGGATCGATTTCCTGCTCGCGCTGATCGAGCATGCCGTAGAGATAGCCTTCGCGCACGCCAAGCGCTGAAAACACGACGCTGCTGAATTTCCCGGCCTTGAGGATCTCGGCCAGCACTGCCGCGCCGAACGGCACCAATTCGCGGCGTGAGCTGCTGACACTGCTCGCCCCCGGATAGCCCTTGAGGGCATCGGCAGCCACGATCTCTTCGCAGAACCGGATCATCTCATCGGCAGAAACCACATAGTCCTGCACCATATGCAACGGGTAATCGCACATGGCTTGGTGCAGCTTGGCCAACGAACGCCACGTACCGCCAATTGCGGCGAACTGCGCGCCATCTTGGGCCGCCTTGAGAATTGATCCTTCAAGTCTGGCCTGCACCAGGGCCGCCGCCTTCTTCGGCGATCCGTCGGCATCATCCTGCAGGCGAATGACACCCAGCTCGAAACTCTCGCCATTGGTGTCATGCCCGTTGGCGATGTCCGAAAGCTCAAGGCTGCCGCCGCCAAGATCGCCGACCACCCCGGCAAAGCCAGGGATGCCTGCCACCACGCCAAGGGCCGCATAGTGGGCCTCTTCCTGGCCGCTGAGCACGCGCACCGGCGCTTCCATGATGGCTTCGACGGCTGAGACGAACGAATCGCGGTTGGCCGCATCGCGCACCGCCGACGTTGCCAGGATATAGACCTTGCCCACCCGCATCATGCGTGCCACCAGCGCAAAGCGTTTCATGGCTTCCAGGGCCTTGTCCATATTGGCATCGGCAAGGCGTTTGCTCTGCGCAATCCCGCGCCCAAGGGCGCAGGCGGACTTTTCGTTGTACAGCGGCGTCAGCGCGCGCGCATGGCGCTCATAGACCACAAGGCGAACCGAGTTGGAGCCGATGTCGAGGACTGCTACCGGCCGGGCGCCTTTGATGCGCCCTTGTGCGGTGGGATCGGCATCGACGCCCCAGAACTGAGTCAATTTAATCCTCGTCGCTCTCCGCCTCGCCCGCACTGCCACGGCCGGACAGGGAAGGATTGGTCATGAAGTAGTCGTGGGCGTTGAAGGGTTCTTCGCCCTCGCCCACCCTTATACGATGTGAGCTCCCATCGGGAAGCACTTCCCAGCTCTGCTGGTTGTCCTTGAGATAGGCAACCAGAATGCGATCCAGAATCTGCTTGTGCACCGTTTCATTCAGGATTGGCACCAGAGTTTCCACCCGGCCGTCCAGATTGCGTCCCATGATGTCGGCCGAGGAAATATAGACCTTGGCCCTTGGTGACGGCATGGTCTCGCCATTGCCAAAGCAATAGATGCGACTGTGCTCAAGGAATCGTCCGACCACCGACTTGACCCGGATATTGTCCGAGAACCCGGGGATTCCGGGCCTCAGGCAGCAAATACCGCGCACGATCAGGTCCACCTTCACGCCCGCCTGGCTGGCGTCGTAGAGCGCGTCGATCACCTGCGGATCAACCAGCGAGTTCATCTTCAACAGAATCGAGGCCGGCTGGCCGTTGCGGGCCAAATCGATCTCATGGGCAATATTGTCAATCAGCGTCTGACGTAGATTGACCGGTGAAACGGCGATGGTTTCCAGCTCGGTCGGCCGCGCATA
This sequence comes from Devosia indica, assembly GCF_003056405.1. GTDB lineage: Bacteria > Pseudomonadota > Alphaproteobacteria > Rhizobiales > Devosiaceae > Devosia > Devosia indica. The sequence continues at coordinate 250,320 of NZ_PYVZ01000004.1, read as the reverse complement.
GCCGGTAATGAAGTTGAACACCCGTGCCACATCGCGCGTGATCGCCGGATCGATCGTGAAATAGCTCAGATCCGTATAAATCTTGGCCGTAATTGGGTGATAATTGCCCGTGCCAATATGGCAGTAGCTGACCAGCTTGCCCTTTTCGCGCCGGACAACCTGGCTCAGTTTGGCGTGCGTCTTGAGCTCGACAAATCCGAACACCACCTGGGCCCCTGCCCGCTCCAGGTCGCGCGCCCAGCGAATATTGGCCTCTTCATCGAACCGCGCCTTGAGCTCGACCAGGCATGTCACCGACTTGCCAGCCTCGGCCGCCAGAACCAGGGCCTTGACGATGGGACTGTCCGACGACGTGCGGTAGAGCGTCTGCTTGATCGCAACGACGTCGGGATCCCGCGCCGCCTGCATCAGGAATTGCGCGACCACATCGAAACTCTCGAACGGATGGTGCACCAGGATGTCCTTGGCGCGAATGGCAGCAAAATTGTCGCCGTTGTAATCGCGAATACGCTCCGGAAAGCGCGCCAGATAAGGCGTAAACTTCAGGTCCGGGCGATCCACGTCGCAGATCTTGCGCGCATCGGCCAGACCCAGAAAGCCATGCACCTCAAACACATCGGCTTCCTTGACACCAAGCTGCTCACCGATCTGCCGCTTGAGCGCGCGCGGCATTGAACGCTCGATCTCCAGGCGAATGACCTGACCACGGCGGCGCTGGCGCAGCGCACTCTCGAACTCGACCACCAGATCGGCAGCCTCGTCATCAATTTCTATTTCGCTGTCGCGAATGACCCGGAAGGTGCCGGAGCCAATCACCTCATGGCCCGGAAACATCTTGTGAAAGAACAGCTTGACCAAGGTGTCGATGGTCACAACTTCAGATCGCCCTTCGGAAACCAGTCCGCTTGGCAGGTTGATGAACCGGTCTAGATTGCTCGGAATGCGGACCAGGGCAGTGAGTGGCTGATCGCTATTGGGGCGCCTCAATTCGAAGGCCAGGGCAAGGCCAAGATTGGGGATGAACGGGAAGGGATGCGCCGGGTCGACCGCGATCGGCGTGAGGACCGGGAAAATCTCCTCGCGGAACAGTTTTTGCAGATAGGCGATCTGGTCATTGGTCAGATCATCGGCCTCGTGGATCACCACATTCTGCGCAAACAGTTCTTCACGCAGCTCTTTCCAATGATCCTGCTGTTCGAGTTGCAGGTGCTGGGTAAGCGTCGCGATCTCTTCAAGCTGCTCGGCCGGGGACAATCCATCGGCGCTCTGCTTGGTCATGCCCGCACGGATCTGCCCTTTCAGGCCTGCCACGCGCACCATGTAGAATTCGTCCAAATTGTTTGCCGAGATCGAGACGAAACGCAGCCGCTCGAGCAGCGGATGGGCCTCGTTGCCGGCCTCTTCCAGAACCCGCATGTTGAATTGGAGCCAACTGACCTCGCGATTGACGAAACGCGCCGGGCTGGTGCGAAGCGCCTCGACATCCGGCACCGAACCCTCGGCCTCGGGAATTTCGCTTATTTCATTCATCGGTCTCAGCGTCCCAATCCTGTTGCCGGTCCAGCCCGTGCGCCTGTTGACGCAGCGCCAGGGCTTCCGACGCTATTGTGCGAGTAATAGCCGACCCTTTGGCAAGGGCCAGCTTGTCCATAAGCTCGACAAGGGTAGCGGCTTCTTCGGAACTGCGCTCCATGCGCGGCACGACATAGCCGATCACCTTGGGGTCGACTTTGATTTGCCGATCCCCGAACAATTTCACGAACATCTGTGACAACTCAATGTCGTCACTGACTTCGAGCCGGAATACAGCGGCGCGACGAACCCGGGAGCGCACATCATCGGTCCGCAGCGGCCAGTGCGCAACCTCTTCGCGCGCGGTCAGCAGCAGCGTTCTGGAGCCGCGCATTGCTTGATTGAGCAGATGAAACAGATGGTGCTCGTCATAGCCTAGCCGATCGACATCCTCGACCAGCAGCGCTTCCTGCCCCACCTCCGAGGCAATCTGGGCAATCGTGGCAGGTGTCACCACCACGGCCTTGCTGCGTTCGCAAAAGATCCGGGCCAGATGCGACTTGCCCGACGCCGCCGGGCCGATCAGCAGGGTCACACCATCAGGCCAATGCGGCCAGGCAAGGATGCGGGCATGCGCCATTGCATTGCCCGCTCCAACCAGGAAATCGTCCTCGGAATGGGAGGGTTCATGTCCCAGATCGAGCGGCAATTGCCGCGGTCCATGATCAGGATGCAGCATCGTCACCGGGCGCACGCCGCCTCACACCGAGATAGAGCGAGCTTTCCTTGTATTTGCGCACCCCGTAACGGACCAGAACTGACGCGATTGCCGCCATCGGCACGGCCAGCAACAGCCCCACAAATCCGAAAATGGCGCCCAGGCCCAACAAGGCAAACATCATCCAGACCGGATTGATGTTGATCGAGGAGCCCACCAGCTTGGGATAGAGCACATTGCCTTCAATGAACTGCCAGAAGAAGTAGACCCCAGCCACCAGCACGATCATCCACCAATTGGGCGCATATTGTACCAGGGCAATGCCGACGGAGAGTCCCAGGCCCAGGGCAAATCCGACAAAGGGAACAAAACTGAACAGCCCCGCGATCAAACCAACGGCCAGACCGTAATTCAGGCCAATCACGCTCAACGCAGTGGCATAGAACGCCGCATCGAGCAGCAAGACACTACCCTGACCGCGGATCACCCCCGCCATGGACTTGTCGATTTCGCGCAGAATCCCCTTCACTTCGCCCTTGTGCTGCTTGGGCAGCAGATCGTCGATCCCGCGCACCATGCCTTCCCAATCGAGCAGCAGATAGAACGCCACAACCGGCGCCAGCACGGTAAATCCGACCACCGCAGCGCCGGTCAGGCCAATATTGACCAATTCCGCGGGCAAGGTCGCAATGAAACCAAGAGCCTGTCGCGCCAGGTCGTTGAGACTGGACTGCAGGTCAGCGGCCCGTTCAGGCCCAAGCCATTCATTGATCTCGGGGGCCCAGGCCACGGCCAGCTCCTGCAGGTCACCGACATAGCCCGGCAATCGCTGGATCAGGCCAATAATCTGTTGGCCGATCAGTGGCACGAACATGAAGAACAGGCTTATGACCACTGTCAGCACGCTGAACAGCACCACCACCGTCGCCCAGACACGATTGAACCGCCACTTCTGCAACTGGTTGACCAGGGGGTTCAGCAGATAGGCAAGTGCCGCCCCCACGACAAAGGGCAACAGGATTCCGCGGAAAATCCACAAGGAGACAATCAGGGCGACCAGCAGCCCGATCCAGATGACCACTTGATTTCTGAGTGCCATGGTGCCGGCTGGCCCTTGCGTCTGGGTAATCGAAAAGCTATCAGGCCGTCTAACGGCCAGCACCGAAAAGATCAACCAATCCGGTTCGCGCGCACGCAATTGCGCCCGCAATCCCCAGCATGGCAAGAAGGCTCATGTCCGACCCACAAAACCTGCCATCAAACGGCCTGTCGTACAAGCAGGCTGGCGTCGACATCGATGCTGGAAACGCACTGGTCGAAGCCATCAAGCCAGCAGTCCGCTCCACCCGGCGTCCCGGAGCCGACGGCGAGATCGGCGGCTTTGGCGGCCTGTTCGATCTCAAGGCGGCCGGCTTTGTCGATCCGGTGCTGGTGGCGGCCAATGACGGGGTTGGCACCAAGCTCAAGATAGCTATTGATACCGGCAAGCACGACACCATCGGCCAGGATCTGGTCGCCATGTGCGTCAACGACCTTGTCGTGCAGGGTGCCGAACCGCTGTTCTTTCTCGACTATCTGGCCACCGGCAAGCTCGATGTCGATCAGGGCAAAGCCATTGTCGAAGGCATCGCCCATGGCTGCCGCCTCGCCGGTTGCGCCTTGATCGGCGGCGAGACCGCCGAAATGCCTGGCATGTATCATGGCAATGATTACGACCTGGCAGGCTTTGCTGTCGGCGCCGCCGAGCGCGACGGCCTGCTGCCGCGCAAGGACCTTGCCGCCGGAGACGTTCTGGTGGCCATGGCATCCTCGGGCGTGCACTCGAACGGCTATTCGCTCGTGCGCAAGATTGTCGACCTCTCCGGCCTCGCCTGGGATGCTCCTGCGCCCTTCGTCACCGGCAAGACCCTCGCCGAAGCGCTGCTTGAGCCCACCCGCATCTACGTCAAGCCGCTGCTGTCCGCATTGCGCGACGGCATAGGCATCAAGGCGCTGGCCCATATCACGGGTGGCGGCTTCATCGATAATATCCCCCGTGTTCTTCCGGATGCCCTGGCCGCCGATATCGACCTTGGCGCCATCACCCCGCCCCCTGTCTTCGGCTGGCTGAGCCAGGTCGGGGGGATGAGCGAAAGCGAAATGCTGCGCACCTTCAATTGCGGCGTCGGCATGCTGGTGGCCGTTGCCGCCGAAGACGCGAACCGTCTTCTCGATAGCCTGAGCGCTTCGGGCGAAATCGCTGCTGTTGTCGGCCAGCTCACAGCGCGCAGCAGCGAGCCCGTCACCTTCCGGGGCAAGCTCGCGCTGTGACCCGCAAGCGCGTCGCCATCCTGATCTCCGGCCGCGGCTCCAACATGGCCGCGCTGATCGAGGCCGCCAAAGCGCCCGACTACCCAGCCGAGATCGTCGGCGTTCTGTCCAATCGAGCCGCTGCCGCAGGTCTGGAAACCGCTGCTGCCGCCGGGATCGCTACGGCATCGCTTGCACAGAGCAAATTTCCCAGCCGGGACATGTTCGAAGACACCATGACCCAGATCCTTGAGAGCTGGGAGGTCGACTATGTTTGCCTCGCCGGTTTCATGCGTATTCTGGGGGAGGACTTCGTCAATCGCTGGCTGGGCCGGATGGTCAACATCCACCCGTCCCTGTTGCCGGCGTACAAGGGCCTGCACACACATGAACGCGCCCTCGCCGATGGGGTGAGCGAGCATGGCTGCACCGTTCATTTCGTCACCCCTGGGCTGGATGAAGGCCCGGCCATACTCCAGGCGCGCATACCGGTCTTTGCTGGAGACACGCCTGATACACTGGCCGAGCGGCTTCTGGTTGAAGAACACCGCATCTACCCCGAGGCGCTGCGCCTGCTGGCCAGTGGCCAGGCAAAGCTCTGACGCTGCCCATCACAGTTATTGATGACGTCCATCGTCAAAATCGGTTCGACCTTTGTTCTCGTGAGGCGTAGCGTGCCGGCCTTGCTAAGGGGACAGGCACGATGAGCTTGCGCGATTGGTTCTGGATCATTTTCCTCGGTGCCATCTGGGGATGTTCCTTCATTTTCAATGCCGTGTTGATCCGCGAACTTGGACCGGTCTGGGTCACCTCTTTCCGCGTCGGCATTGGTGCGCTCGGTTGCTGGGCCGTACTGTTTGCACTGCGCAAGCCGGTTCCGCGCCATCCCGGCCTCTGGCTGCAACTCGGTGGCCTCGGCGTCATTGCCTATGCCGTTCCCTTTGCGCTCTTTCCCCTGGCACAGGCGGAAATGGCCAGCGGCGTTGCCGCCATCATCAACGCCATGACGCCGATGGCTACAGCGATCATCTCGCATTTCTGGATCGGGGGCGAAAAAGGCACGCCGATCAAGTTCACTGGCGTCGCCATTGGCTTCATAGGTGCCGCAATTCTGGTCTCCCCGGCCCTCTCGGAAGGCGGAACTTCCCAGCTCTGGGCCGTGGCCGCTTGCCTCGGCGCGACCCTGTGCTACGGCCTCTCGCTCAACATTACCCGCAGCTACAAGCACATCGAGCCGACCGCCTTCGCCTCAATCGCCCTGACCGGTGCTGCCGTGGTGGCGGTTCCCGTTGCTTTCTTGACTGAAGGCATGCCCATGATCACCCGCGGGGAAACCTGGGGCGCGGCGATTGCCATCGGGCTGCTGTCCACCGCTTTCACCTTCCAGATCATGTACCGCATCCTGCCCCGCGTCGGCGCGACCAATTTTGCCACGACAACTTTCATCGCGCCGATATCGGCCCTGATAATCGGCGTCACGGTGCTCGATGAAACCATCCTGCCCATTCAGATCCTTGGCATGCTGGTGATCTTCTTTGGCCTGCTCTTCATCGATGGTCGCATTCGCCAGATCTGGCGCCGCGTGCCGGTCTGATCAGACATGGAACCGCCCTGCCCAGCCTGCGTTAGTCGGGCAGGAGGCGCATATGCCAGACCCCACACCCGATATTGACCCGCGGCCGATCCCGGAAATAGAGCCGCAACCAGAGCCACCTCAGCCCCAGCCCGCCGATCCGGTGCCGCCAGAACCAGACGAAGTTCCGCCGCCGGATCAACCTTTGGAAGATCCGACGCCAACACCGCACCCCGAAATATAGAGGCGACAAAAAGCCCGGCCCCGGCAATTGCCGGAACCGGGCCCAGTTGTTCTCAGCTTGTCAGCCTTACTCGATGCCGAGTTTCTGTTTCATCAGCTCGTTGAGGGCTTGCGGGTTGGCCTTGCCGCCTGAAGCCTTCATCGCCTGACCGACGAACCAGCCGATCATAGTCGGCTTGGCCTTAACCTTTTCGACCTGCTCGGGATTGGCGGCGATGATCTCGTCGACGATCTTCTCGATCGCCCCCAGGTCGGTCACCTGCTTGAGCCCGCGGCGCTCGACGATCTCGGCCGGGTCACCCTCGGGTTCCTCGGCAATCAGGATCTGCAACACATCCTTGCCGCCCTTGGAGGAGATGGTGCCGCTGGCAATCAGGTCCACCAGCCCGGCAATTTGCGCCGGCTGCAGATGGGTTTCCCAAATCGCCAGCCCCTGGCTGTTGGCGAAGGCGGCCACGTCCGCGTTGAGAATATTGGCTACGGCCTTGCCGTCACGCTTCTTGCCGCCATGGGCCACACAGGCCTCATAATAGTCGGCCGTCTCGCGATCGAGCGTCAGCACCATGGCGTCATAGGCCGTCACGCCATAATCAGAGATGAAGCGCGCCTGCTTTTCGTCCGGCAGTTCCGGCAGGTGCTGGGCCAGGTCGCTGATAAAGGCATCGTCGAATTCAAGCGGCAGCAGATCAGGATCGGGGAAATAGCGATAGTCATGCGCTTCTTCCTTTGAGCGCATCGACCGGGTTTCGCCCAACTTGGGATCAAACAGGCGGGTTTCCTGGTCGATCTCGCCTCCATCCTCCAGAATATCAATCTGGCGGCGCGCTTCATACTCAATGGCCTGACCGGCGAAGCGGATCGAGTTGACGTTCTTGATTTCGCAGCGCGTTCCAAATTCGCCGCCCGGCCGGCGCACGGAGACATTGACGTCGGCACGCATGGAGCCCTGCTCCATATTGCCGTCGCAGGTGCCCAGATAACGCAGGATAGTGCGCAGCTTGCCCAGATACGCCTTGGCCTCTTCCGAGGAGCGCAGATCGGGCTTGGAGACGATTTCCATTAGCGCCACGCCCGAACGATTGAGATCGACAAAGCTCATATTCGGGTGCTGGTCATGGATCGACTTGCCCGCGTCCTGCTCCAGATGCAGACGCTCGATGCCGATTTCGATCTGTTCGCCATCGACGTCGAGCAAGACCTTGCCCTCGCCAACGATCGGGTCCTTGAACTGGGAAATCTGATAGCCCTGCGGCAAATCGGGATAGAAATAGTTCTTCCGGTCAAACACCGACCGCTTGTTGATCTGGGCTTTCAGACCAAGGCCGGTCCGGACCGCCTGGCGCACGCATTCTTCGTTGATCACGGGCAGCATGCCCGGCATGGCCGCATCGACAAAGCTGACATTGGCATTGGGCGGATTGCCGAAAGCCGTCGACGACCCTGAGAACAGCTTGCTCTCACTGGTCACCTGCGCATGCACTTCCATGCCGATGATGACCTCCCAGTCGCCGGTCGAACCGGAAATCAGGCGTTTCTTGTCGGGGGTGCGGGTATCAACGAGGGTCATGTTTCGGGCAGTCCTATACCGCTTCGCGCAAGAACTTGCGGAAGCGGACCTTGTCCAGTTCATAATTCAGGCTGGCGGAAAACTTCATGCCACGCCAGATGGGTTCATACCCAGAGCGTTCATAAAAGCGCACCGCCCCGGCATTGCCGGCATAGGTTTCGAGCTCAGAAAACTCAAAGCCCTGCTTGGCGATAGCGCCTTCGAGCGCGTCAAGCAAGGCCGCACCAACCCCTTGTCCCTGAGCAATGGGGGCAACCCAGAGATCGGAGACGATATTGTCCATCTCCTCGCGCGCACCCCACCCGAGAATTTCCTGGCCGGTGGCAGCAATAAGCATGGTTTGCGGCTTGTCATGGCAGAACGAGACAAACTCGTCGAGCAGCTTCTGCCTGTCCGCGCGACCGGCATCATCCTGTCCGAAGGCGCTTTGCTCCCAGGCCGCAAAACCTATCATTCCCAAAGATTCGGCGAGATCCGGAGAGGCCGGCCCGATAATAAGGTCAGTCCGTCTCAATCCTCCTCGATCTCCCCGTCATAGGGCTGCAAACGTTTCTCCATATGGACGCTCATGAAGGGGGAATGCCCATCGCGTCCATCAGGCCGCAGGGCCAGGATGCGATAGCCTTGCCGCTCATAAAAGCGCACGGCCCGAACGTGGTCAGCCGGCGTTTCCAGATGCACCCGCTCCGCCCCGTACAATTCGAGCATCATCTCCATGCGGTGGAGCAACACCGACCCTATGCCATGCCCCTGCATTTCGGGCATGACGAACAGGTAGGGGATGTAGCTACGCCCCGGCACGCGGGAGCACCAGCCGACAACGACTGTGTCGATCTCGGCAACAATGCTGTGCCGCCAGCCTTGGGCCACGGCATAGGAAAGTCGGCGTCTCTCCGCATCCTTGAGGCCGGGCCTGTCGGTCAGAATGGGATAAATGCCGTCTTCCCAGGCGCGAAAGGCGATATCGGCCAGGCGTGGGGCATCCGTCATTTCCGCTTTGCGCAACACAATGCCCGTCATCTTCGCCTCCTATTTGGCGCGCTTGCGTGCCGCTATGATGCCCTTCTCGTAATTGATGTTCCAGTTGATCAGGGTCCGCCAGATAAGTTCGGCCTGATCTTCGTCCAGATCAAGGTCCAAACTGAGGCGACGAACCTTGCCGATAACGGCCTCGATGCGCGCCGGGTCAAAGGCCTCATGCGGGTCCGTCTTGATTTCGGCCATGCGCGTGACATAGCCATGCCGCTCCGCGAAAAGATTGAGCAGTGCCTGGTCGATACGATCGATCTCGGCCCGCACATCGTCCTTGGTTTCGCACTCAGCAGGCAGTTTGGCAGCGGTCACGACGGGCTCCCGAAGTTCATGTGGTGTTGCTGGTTTGCACCGCCCGCTGCTGGATTTCAACCCGTCCGGCATCTGCAATATGGCGCAGGTTGCGGTCCTGCAATATTACCGCCAGATGTCTAGCCAGTCTGAGATTGCCTGAGACCCCGTCCTTTCGCGACGGGGCATGAATGAACCGGACGTCGCCGGCCTTCGGGTCAGCGCGGCCAAGTTTGTTCGCGAGCAAGAATGCTCGCTAGTCCAGGCTTCAGACTTCCCAATGGATATTTCACGAGACGAACAGCGCGTGCTGCATGCACTTGCGCAGGGCGGCCATATCGCTGCCATCAAGAACGAACGCGGCAAGATCATCGAATTCGAGTTCTTCAACCGCGACGGCTGGCTGATAAGCGGTTTGACACCGCGCATCTTCAACAAGCTCAAGGCGAAGAAGGCGATCAGATCGCAAGCCGGCCAACCCTACCGGATCACCCGGCGCGGGCTGGAACTGGTGCGCAGCCAGGTGGATAATCGCTAACTAGCATCTCTCCCCGCCGGGGAGAGATGACCATTTCAGTGTCTTGTCACCTCGCTCAGCGCTGCCGCGATATGTTCCCATTCCTGGGAAACGCTCGCGGTAGCCCGGCGCTTGCCGGCGCGGCGATACCAATAATCGGCATTGCCCATATCGGCTTCGATCCAGTGCATCAGCGCATGCACCCAGTCAAAGGCCTGAACGCCTTCCATGGACTGGACAATATTGTGCGCACGCTCCCATTCCGGGCCCACCCGCAACTCGCCCTTCTTGAGCCACCACAGGGCCTGCAGCGGCTTGCTCATATCCTTGGGTGGCTCGGACCAGTCGAGCGAAGTGAAGATATCTATGGCCATTGGCTGGTTTCCTGTTGGCCCTGACGCAGCTAGCGGGTGCGTCTCCACCAGTTTCAATTTGTGCATGAGCGGCAAATAATGCGGAACGGCGGCGCAATCAAGCACCGCCGCTTGCGTAACAGGTAAGCTGCTACCACCACTGCTTGGGCGCAAAGTCCCCGCCGGCGCTTTTTTCGATGACGCGAGCTGCCGCAAACAGCGTCTCTTCGTCGAACGGCTTGCCAATCAGTTGCAGGCCCAGCGGCAGCCCCTGCCCGTCCTTGCCGGCCGGTACCGCAATACCCGGAAGACCGGCCATGTTCACCGTGACGGTGAAAATGTCGTTCAGGTACATCGCGACCGGATCGCTCGCCAAAGCCTCGTCGCCAATGCCGAAGGCCGCCGACGGCGTCGCCGGGGTCAGGATCGCGTCGACGCCAGCATTGAACGCGTCTTCAAAGTCCTTTTTGATCAGCGTCCGGACCTTCTGCGCCTTGACGTAATAGGCATCAAAATAACCGGCAGACAGCACGTATGTACCAATCATGATGCGGCGCTTCACCTCGCGACCGAACCCCTTGGCGCGGGTAAGCTCATACATGTCCGTGATATCTTTCCCAGATACACGCAGCCCGTATTTAACGCCATCATAGCGCGCCAGGTTCGAGGACGCCTCCGCAGGCGCCACGATGTAATAGGCCGGCAGGGCATATTTGGTGTGCGGCAGCGAAATATCCTTGACCGTCGCCCCCTCGGCCTTGAGCCACTCCAGTCCCTCCGCCCAGAGCTTTTCGATTTCCGCCGGCATACCGTCCATGCGGTACTCCTTCGGAACACCGATGGTGAGACCCTTTACCCCGCGCTCAACGGCGGCGGCGAAGTCAGGAACCGGAATGTCCACGCTGGTCGAATCCTTGGCGTCAAATCCCGACATCGAGGTCATCAGGATCGCAGCGTCTTCAACAGTGCGGGCAATCGGGCCGGCCTGATCGAGCGAGGATGCGAACGCCACCGTGCCCCAGCGCGAGCACCGGCCATAGGTCGGCTTTATGCCAACAGTGCCGGTAAAGGCCGCCGGCTGGCGGATCGAGCCGCCTGTGTCTGTTGCCGTCGCTCCGGCGCAGAGCCAGGCCGCAACCGCCGCGGCGGACCCGCCGGACGAGCCGCCCGGCACCAGATTGGCATTGCTGCCCTCTGCGCGGAACGGGCTGATCACGGGACCATAGTATGAAGTCTCGTTGGACGACCCCATGGCGAACTCGTCCATATTGAGCTTGCCCAGCATCACCGCGCCATCGCGCCAGAGATTGGCTGTCACGGTGGATTCATATTCGGGCTTGAAGCCATCCAGGATGTGGCTGGCTGCCTGGGTGTGCACGCCCTTGGTGGCAAACAGGTCCTTGATGCCAAGCGGAATGCCTTCAAGCGCCCCGCCCTGCCCCTGGCTCAGCCTGGTGTCACTGGCCCTGGCCATATCGCGCGCCTGCTCGGGCGTGGTGGCGACATAGGCGTTCAGGCTCGGATTGGCCGCTTCAATGGCGCCGATATAGGCGTCGGTCAGCTCAAGCGCGGTAAAGCTCTTGTCCTTGAGGCCCTTGCGGGCGTCGGCGAGGCTCAGTCGGGTGAGATCAGTCAAAACAATTCTCTCTATTTCGTCTCGGCGAGGGCCATCAGGCCACGCGCGCCGCAGCCGCCAGGTTCAGTTCAAAAAAGGCCGACCATTCGCTGTCGGGATAGTCCAGAAACGGACCGCGCGGGGTAAACCCGTAGCGTGTATAAAGCCGATGTGCCTCGGCCATGCCTTCGCCGGTGCCTGTTTCCAGCATCACGACTGGCAATTTGCGCTCGCGCGCCAGGTCCACGATCCGCTCCAGCAATTGCCGGCCAACGCGCTGCCCGCGCACTTCGGGCAGGGTGAACATGCGCTTGACCTCGCCCAGCTCGGGACCATGCACCTTGAGCGCGCCCATGCCGACCGCCTTGCCTGCCGCATTGCGGGCGACAAACAGCGTGGTGGCGCTGTCAGCCATCTGCTCGACCGTCATCTTGAACTGGAACTCGAGCGGCGAAAGCGGCAACAGGTGATCGTTGAGCTGCGCCACAAGCGCGCGCACATCGTCCTGCAGCGGCGTCTCTATGGCGATCGTGACCGCCATCTATTCCACCACCTTGGGGACCATGAAGAAATTGTCTTCCGTCAGCGGGGCGTTGCCGACGATCTTCTCGGGATAATTGCCATCGGAAACCACGTCCTCCCGGCGGCGCAGGGTCATCGGGGTCACCGAGGTCATGGCCTCTACACCCGCGACATCAACCTCGCCCAGCTGCTCCACGAAACCGAGAATCGCATTCAGCTCGGTCTGATAAGCTGCAACTTCCTCTTCTTCGATACGAATGCGCGCAAGGCGCCCGATACGCTTGACGGTGGCGGCGTCGACAGACATGCAAGAAACTCCGGCAGAAAAGGCGTGTTGCCGCGTTATTAGCAACGCGCCGCAGCAAATGACAATGAAAATGCCTTATGCGCCGGATCAGGCTTCCACAGCCAGCGCCGGTTCAAGCGCAATAAGACTGATGCCGGAGCGTTGCCCGACCAGATATTCGAAGGTCGCTTCGATTTCCCAGCCCTCTCCGGCCAGAGCGACCAGCTTCGGCCGCGCCGCGTCCTGCAGCCTTTCCGTACGTTCCCGCAGGCGCGTTCCTAGCAGGACCACCACGGCTTGCTCGGTCCAACGACCGAACGGCGGCGCATCACGATCGAGCAACAGCATCAGCGGGGCCTCATCGGGGGCATCGACAACAATGCAGCCCTCTCCGGCGCTGTGCGCTTCGACATGACCCTCTGTTCCGTCCAGCGCGTCCAATAACCGGACCGGCTTGCGCGGGGTCCAGATCGACGGTTCAATCGGGGAGAGCCCGCGGCCAAAATCGGGGATCAGCAAATCGGCGCCGCTCGTCAATTCCCGGCTTTCGACACCATCCGGTGCATTGTCCGCATCGATGATCGCGATCTGCCCCCCGATATGAATGCGAAAGGTACTGTTTCCAAACCAGGTGAGCTTCATCGGGCATTTTCCGTCGCCAAGAGAGGCCTGGGAGCCTATAGGACAATCCAGCCCTGTCCAGCGAGCCTCACGTGACCGAAGACAATCCCCTCTCCGCCATTCCTGACCGCGGCAAGATCATGGGTCTTGATCTTGGTACCAAGACCATCGGCGTCGCCATTTCCGACGGCATGCGCTACTCGGCCACCCCGCTCGAAACCATCAAGCGGACAAAGTTTACCCAGGACGCCGAGCGCATTATCGAACTCATCGGGCAGAACCAGGTGGTCGCGGTCATACTGGGCCTCCCTCTCAACATGGATGGCAGCGAGGGGCCGCGCGTGCAATCGACGCGCGCCTTCGCCCGCAATCTGGCGCCCAAAATCAACCTGCCCATTGCCTTCTGGGATGAGCGGCTGTCAACCTCGGCCGTCACGCGGATGATGATCGAAGCCGATCTCCGCCGCGACCGCCGCGCCGAGGTCGTCGACAAGCTCGCAGCCAGCTACATTCTGCAAGGCGCACTGGATCGATTGCGTCCACGCTAACCGGCGCGCCGCAGACTGCCCGGCGATTCTCCGAAAAACTGCTTGAAGGCACGGCCAAACGCAGCCTCTGACTGGTAGCCCGCACTACGCGCGACCTGGCTGACCGCGGCGCGGCTTTCCAACAGGGCCAGTCGGGCCCGGTGCATCCGCCAGTCGGTCAGATAGCGCATCGCCGGCTGCCCGACCATATCGGCAAAGCGGGCCGCAAAGCCCGAGCGCGACATGCCCGCCAGCCGGGCCAGCCCATCCAGCGTCCAGTCGTGCTCCGGTGTGCCATGCATGGCCACAAGCGCCCGTCCCAGCATTGGGTCGCGCAGTGCCGCCAACCAGCCCCGCTGGGCCTCTGCTGCCCCATCCAGCCAGGTTCTGATGGCCTGGATGATCAGAATATCCGCCAGCCGCGTGATAACGGCCTCGCCTCCGGGTTTGAGCGTCGCCGCCTCGTGCGCAATCAGGTCCAGAGTGCTGCGCAGCCAGCCCCCGGCGACATCATTCCAGCGGTCCACCACCAATAGCTCGGGCAGCAACGCAATGAGCCGCCTTGCGGCCACATCATCGAACGAGACCACACCGGTCATGGCGCGGGTAACCGGACCAGGCCCGTCGATCTCCATCATTTCATAGCGTTCGCTGACCTTGCGGGCCGGATAATCGAACAGGGGCTTGGCAACTTGATCTGGCCCGCTGGCCAGATCCACCGCATGCCCACGCGGCAGCACCACCATGCTCCCCTCGCGGATCAGGATGCTCTCCCGGCCGGGCATGCGCAGCCAGCCCTCGCCCGACATGATGACGATGAACAACATCGAATTGTCCATTCTGGGCATCGCCACGCCCCAAGGCGAGCAGAGCTCCGCCCGGCAATAGAGACTACCATTGAGCTTGAGCATATGCAGCACTTCACCCAGCGGGTCGCTGGCATCTGGAGGCTGAAAGTGGACTTCTTGCATATCTTCTCGCTCGGCCTTGTGCGTCCAAACCATCATGTTGGACGAATTGCACATATCATTGGCTAATATGTGATGGAAAGTCCAGGCGCCAACGACAATCTCTCCTCTGCACACAATCGCAACGGGAGAACGTCAATGTCTCAAAATCCAATCCTCATCATCGGCGCCACAGGCAAGGTCGGGCGGCGCGTCGTCGCCAATCTGACAGCGGCCGGACACGCGCCAAACGCCGTGGGCCGGCACAGCCCCCTGCCCTTCGACTGGCAGGATCGCAGCAACTGGGCCGAGCACTTCAGCGGCGTCGAGACTGCCTACGTCTCCTATTACCCGGACCTTGCTGCGCCGCGAGCCGACGAAGACATCACAGCCCTGGTGTCGGTGGCCAAGGCGGCAGGTCTCAAACGCATGGTTCTGCTGTCCGGCCGCGGCGAAAGCGGCGCCGAGCGCTGTGAGAACATTCTTGCCACGAGCGGGCTGGGCTACACCCTGTTGCGCGCGTCCTGGTTTAACCAGAATTTCTCCGAAGGCATGCTGCAGCCAGGGGTCATGGCGGGCCTTGTCGCCTTGCCCGCCGCCATGCGCCTCGAACCCTTCATCGATATCGACGACATTGCCGAAATCGCCGCCAGCGCCCTGCTCGATGATCGGCACAACAACCAGCTCTATGAACTGACCGGGCCGCGCCTGATGACCTTTGCCGATGCGGCATCCGAAATCAGCGCGGCATCAGGACTGGATGTCAGCTATGCCCCGATCTCGCCGGAAGACTTTCATGCCGGTGTGAGCGCCGAGGCCGGTTCGGACGTCGCTGATCTCCTGGTCGCCCTGTGCCAGGAAGTCTTCGACGGCCGCAACGAATCTATTGGTGATGGCGTCATGCGGGCGCTAGGTCGCCCACCACGGGACTTTGCCGAGTTTTGTCGCCAGGCAGCAGCCGGCGGCGCCTGGAAGAAGGCGGCCTGACCATGCCGACCGCACACCGGGTGCTGCTCATTCTTGGCGGCACTCTCGCAACGATCCTGTCCTTGGCCATCCTATTCTCACCCGCTGCATTTTATGCCGGCTACGGAATCGAAGTGGATGGCATGACCAACCTGCTCAATGAGCTCAAGGCACCCGCGCTGGTCATTCTGGCCTTGGGCGCAATACAGGGGCTGGGCGCGCTGCAGATCCGGCATCATCATCTTGGTATCGGCGCAGGCATTCTGCTCTACATGGGGTTCGGGCTTTCAAGGCTCGTGGCCATGATGACAGACGGTCCACCGGCACATGCCCTGATCGCAGTCACGGCAAGCGAGCTGGTGATTGGGCTCTTGTTTGTGTTCGCCTATTGGCGGCTCAAGAGGTCGAAAGCAGGATAATTGCGCGAAACGGCATGGGTGGGGTTGCCCCACCCTGCCCCCTCGGCTAGACCGCAGCAAATCGCAAGGGATGCGACATGCCGCAGCACAGCCCCGCCGCCAGCCGGTCTTCTGGCGACTTCCCCCCGTTCCAGCAGCGCCATCTGATTTCCATTGCTGATCTGAAACAGCACGAAATCGTCGATCTGCTCGACCGGTCCGAACGGATGATCGACATTTCCCGCCAGGAGCGCAAATCGCTCCCGACCCTTGCGGGAAAAACCCAGATCAATCTCTTCTTCGAGCCCTCGACGCGGACGCAGTCCTCCTTCGAGATTGCCGGCAAGCGCCTCGGCGCTCTGGTGGTCAACATGTCGGTTAAGACCTCATCGGTCTCCAAGGGCGAAACGCTGATCGACACGGCCGCCACGCTCAATGCCATGCGCCCAGACGTGCTGGTGGTGCGCCATTCGGCCGCCGGCGCCGTGGAGCTGCTCAGCCAGAAGGTCGGCTGTTCGGTGGTCAACGCAGGCGACGGCGCACACGAACACCCCACACAGGCCCTGCTCGACGCCCTTACTATCCGTAACCACAAGGGAACGCTTGCGGGCCTGACCGTGGCCATTTGCGGAGACATCGCCAATTCGCGCGTCGCCCGCTCGAACCTGCTCCTGCTCGGCGCCCTGCATGTCCGCACCCGCGTCATCGCCCCGCGCACCTTGCTTCCAGCCGGCATCGAACACCTGGCAACCGAAGTCTTCACAGACATGGAAGAGGGTCTCAAAGGCGTCGACGTGGTGATGATGCTGCGCCTGCAGCATGAGCGGGCCAATGGCAAGATGATCCCCTCGGTGCGCGAATACTACCGCTTCTATGGACTGGACGAAGCCAAGCTGGCATTCGCCAAGCCTGACGCCATCGTCATGCATCCCGGGCCGATGAACCGCGGGGTCGAGATCGATCCGGCCATTGCCGACAGCGCGCGGGCGGTAATCACCGATCAGGTCGAAATGGGCGTTGCGGTCCGCATGGCCGTGCTCGATGCCCTGCTGCCGGCGAGGAACCAACCATGACGCGCCCCCTCATCATCGACAATGCCCGTATCGTCGATCCGGCCTCGGGGGCTGACCAGCTCGGGGCGGTGCTGATCGAAGACGGCCGCATCAGCGACCTCGCCACCGGCGGACCCGTTGGCGTGCCCGATGGCGCCGAGGTACTGGACGCCGGTGGGCTGGTGCTGGCCCCCGGCCTGATCGACATGCGCGTCTATGTCGGGGAACCCGGCAAGGAATATCGCGAAACCCTCGCCTCTGCCGGCGCTGCAGCGGTCGCCGGGGGTGTCACAAGTTTCGTGATGATGCCCGATACCACGCCCGCCGTGGATGACGGCGCCTTGGTCGACTTTCTCATCCGCCGCGCCCAGGCCCAATCACCGGCGCGCATCCTGCCCGCCGCAGCCATCACCAAAGGGCTCCTGGGCAAGGAAATAACCGAGTTCGGCCTGCTCAAGGATGCCGGGGCGGTCTGCCTGACCGATGGCGCCCAGTCCATCCAGTCGTCCTCACTGCTCCGCAGCGCCATGGGCTACGCCGCTAATTTCGACATGCCCTTCGTGCATCATCTCGCCGACGCCGAACTGGTGGGTGATGGCGTTATGAATGAGGGCCTGTTCGCTACGGTCCTGGGGTTAAGGGGCATCCCGCGCGAAGCCGAGACAATCCCGCTCTCGCGTGACCTGCAACTGGCTGCATTGACAGGGGTACGCTATCACGCGGCCCAGATTTCAACCGCCGGATCGGCCGAGCTGCTCCAGACTGCCAAGACCCGCAACGACAAGGTTACCGCTGGTATCTCGATCAATCATCTGTGCCTGAACGAGAACGACATCGGCCGCTACCGCACCTATTTCAAGCTGACCCCGCCCCTGCGCAGCGAGGATGACCGGCAGGCCATGATCGAGGCGTTGCGCAACGGCACCATCGACACCATCCACTCGGACCACGACCCCCAGGACACCGAAGTCAAGCGCCAGCCCTTCGCCGAAGCCTCCAATGGTGCAATCGGGCTCGAGACCTTGCTGTCTGCTGCTCTGCGGCTGGTCCACTCCGGTGATGTCGAGCTGATGACCATTTTGCGCGCCATGACCTGCCGTCCTGCTGAAATCCTTGGTCTCGACGCCGGACGCATTGCTCGGGGTCTCCCGGCCGATCTGATCCTGATCGATCTCGACTACCCCTGGCAGGTCACCGAGAAAAGCTTCCGCTCGCGCTCGCGCAATACCAGCTTCGAGGATGCCCGCATGCAGGGCAAGATCATGCGCACCATGGTCGGGGGCGAGAGCGTGTTCGTGCATGAGGGCGCAGCGTGACCATTCCCTTTTTTGACGGTCACAACGATACCCTGCTGCGCCTGTTCGATCATGCCCGCACCGACAAGCTGGACATGTTCATCCAGGGGGTCCAGGAGGGGCATATCGACCTGCCCCGCGCCCAGGCAGCCGGCATGGCCGGCGGCTTCTTCGCCATGTTTCCCCCGCCACTCAAGGCCCATATCGCCCAGATTGCCGCCGCGCCGGACTACGCCAAGGGCGAATTGCCCCCGCAACTCGACCTCGCCGACGCCCAGCAATCCACCTTCGGCATGGCCGCATTGCTCTTCCAGCTCGAGCGCGCCGGCGCGCTGAAAGTCTGCCGCACGGTCGCCGATCTGCGCGCCGCAATGGCGCAGGGCAAGCTGGCAGCCATCTTCCACATCGAAGGCGCCGAGGCCATCGACACCAATTTCCGCGCCTTTGAGGTCCTCCATGGCGCAGGTCTGCGGTCCATCGGCATCACCTGGAGCCGCGCCAATGCCTTTGGCACCGGCGTCCCATTCCGCCACAATGCCGATCCCGATATCGGTCCTGGACTGAGCGATGCGGGCAAGGAGCTGGTGCGCCTGTGCGATCAGCGTGGCGTCCTCATTGACCTCAGTCACCTCAACGCCGCCGGTTTTCGCGATGTCGCGGCCATCTCAACCAAGCCGCTCGTGGCTACGCACTCCAATGTCCACGCCATCTGTCCATGCACACGCAATCTGACCGATTGGCAGCTTGCCGCGATCCGCGAGAGCGGCGGGCTCGTGGGCCTCAATTTCGCCACCGGCTTCTTGCGGCCCGATGGGCGCTTCCTGCAGGACACGCCCATCGACCTCATGGTTCGCCACGTCGATGCCCTGGTCGAGGCCTTGGGCGAAGACGGGGTTGCACTGGGGAGCGACTTTGATGGCGCTATGATGCCCGCCGAAATCGGCGACGTCACCGGCGTCCCCAAGCTGCTCCAGGCCTTGCTCGATAAAGGCTATGGCGAGAAGCTGGTCCGCAAGATCGCCCTGGAGAACTGGCTGGGTGTGCTCAAGCGCACCATTGGCTGAGCACCTGCAGCGTCACCCCCGGGCGAGCGAGAGCGACACTGCCAGGCTGTTGAGCCCTCAGAACGGTACGTCTTCAGACTTCGCGATCTTCTTTGCGGCAGGCTTCTTTGCCGCGGATTTCTTGGCCGGGGCCTTTTTCGCCGCTGGCTTCTTGGCGGCCGCCTTCTTGGCAGGCGTTCGCTTCTTGCCGCCAGTCGCCTCGGCACGCGCAGCAATCAATGCGATGGCCTGCTCCACCGTGACGTCTTCAGGCTTGAGGTCCTTGGGCAGTGTCGCGTTGATCTTGCCCTGATTGACATAGGGCCCATAGCGACCTGCCCGCACAGTGATCGGCCCACCATCATGCTCGAAGGTCTGGATAGCTGCAACAGCCGCGCCGCGCCCGCCGCGTCCGCCACTGGCCGCCTTCTGGGCGATCAGGTCGACGGCGCGATTGAGTCCAACGGTAAACACCTCTTCCACATCTGGAAGATTGGCATACTTGCCATCATGCAGCAGGAACGGTCCATAACGACCAAGGCCCGCCGAAATGGGCAGACCCGTCTCAGGATGCAGACCAACCTCGCGCGGCAGGGCAAGCAATTGCAGCGCCTTCTCCAGCGTCATACTGGCAGCATCCCACCCCTTGGGCAGTGAGGAACGCTTGGGCTCCTTGCCATCACCCAATTGCACATAGGGACCAAAACGGCCGGACTTGAGGAACACTTCCTCGCCGCTTTCCGGGTCTGTACCCAGCACACCGTCGCCAGCAACCGCCTCGGAAGACTGGCCGGTGGCCGCGTCCGAAAGCTGCATGGTGTGCTTGCAGTCCGGGTAGTTTGAGCAGCCAATAAAGGCGCCGAACTTGCCAAGCTTCAGTGACAACGTGCCAGTACCGCAAGTGGGACATTTGCGCGGGTCCGAACCATCGTCCTTGGCCGGGAAGATGTGATCCGCCAGCATGTCATTGAGCGCGTCCAGCACTTCGGACACGCGCAGATCCTTGATCTCCTCGGTCGCAACCGTGAAGTCCTTCCAGAAATCACGCAGCAACACCTTGTAGTCGAGCTCGCCGGCTGAGACCTGATCGAGCTGTTCCTCAAGATGAGCCGTAAAATCGTACTCGACGTAGCGGGAAAAGAAGCTTTCAAGGAACGAAGTCACGATGCGTCCGCGATCCTCGGGGTGCAGCGCCTTGCCCTCGAGCTTGACGTAGTCGCGATCCTTGAGCGTGGTCAGGGTCGCCGCATAGGTAGAGGGCCGGCCAATGCCCAGCTCCTCCATCTTTTTAATCAGGCTCGCTTCGGTGTAACGCGCTGGCGGCTGGGTGAAATGCTGCTCGATTTCGACCTTTTTCAGTTCAGGCTTGTCGCCGACCGCCAGGGGCGGCAATTCGCGGCCTTCCTCATCACCGTCGCTGTCATTGTCGGTCTTGGCCTCCACCCCGTAAAGGGTCAGAAAGCCTGGGAATTTGACGACAGAACCGGTCGCACGCAGAGTCACGGCCCGGCCCGGCACATTGACGGCGATATCCACCGAGGTGCGGTCGATTTCCGCCGACGCCATCTGGCTGGCAAGCGTACGCTTCCAGATCAAGCCGTAGAGCTTGGCCTGATCGGCGTCGAGATTAAGGCTCTCGGGCCGCTTGAACATGTCTGTGGGGCGGATGGCTTCGTGCGCTTCCTGCGCATTCTTGGCCTTGGACTGATAGATGCGGGCCTTTTCAGGCAAATATTCCGGCCCGAAGTACTTTCCGATCACCGAGCGCGCCATGGCAATGCCCTCGGGCGCCATCTGCACCGCATCGGTACGCATATAGGTGATCAGCCCGTCCTCGTAGAGGCGCTGGGCAATCTGCATTGTCCGGTTCGGCGACAGGCCGAGCCGCGAAGACGCGTCCTGCTGCAGGCTCGAGGTGGTGAACGGTGCATAGGGATTGCGCTTGGTCGGCTTCTTCTCGACATTGGCCACATTGAACTGGCCGGCCTCGATCAGCGTCTTGAGCGCGGCGGCATCGTCGCCTGTCTTGACGTCGAGCTTGTCGGTCTTTTTGCCGTCAACCGCGAACAGCCGCGCCAGGAAATTCTTGCCACCCTGTGCCAGATGCGCCTCGACTGACCAATATTCATCCGCCTTGAACTTCTCGATCTCTCGCTCGCGGTCCGAAACCAGCCGCAACGCAACCGACTGCACGCGCCCGGCCGAACGCGACCCCGGCAGCTTGCGCCAGAGGATCGGCGACAGCGTGAAACCAACCAGGTAATCGAGGGCACGGCGCGCCAAATAGGCGTCAACCAGAGGCATATCGATGTCACGGGGCGCGGCCATCGCGGCGGTAACGGCGTCCTTGGTGATCGCGTTGAACACCACACGCTGCACCGGCGTGTCCTTCTTGAGCGCCTTTTTGGCGCGCAGGACGTCCAGAATGTGCCAGGAAATGGCCTCGCCTTCGCGATCCGGGTCAGTCGCTAGGATCAGCCCGTCGGCTCCCTTGAGCGCCGAGGCGATGTCGGCGATGCGCTTCTTTGCCGCCGTGTCAACGACCCACGACATGGCAAAATCCTCGTCCGGTCGCACCGAACCGTCCTTCGCCGGCAGGTCACGGATATGGCCGAAGCTGGCCAGGACCTCGTAGTCCTTGCCCAAATATTTGTTGATTGTCTTGGCTTTAGCCGGACTTTCAACGACGACGACCTTCATGGAATAGCTTTCCGCAACTGCCAACTCAAAGAGCGCGCAACATGGTGAAGGCGGATGCCGGTGTCAACGGGCACGCTGAGAAGGCTAGTCGGTGATGGCAGCCCCACTGACCGCGGCCAGGGCGAAATGCTGCAGTGTCGACATCTCCGTCTCGTTTGGCTTTCTACCCTCGATGACCATGCGGATCGCCTGCCCCTCCATGGTGTCAAGCAGCAGACGGGCCACCTCTTCCTGCGCCGCAAGACCATCGGCGCTTTGCCTGAACTCTCCCACCAGGGCTGCCAGCGCTTCCACCAGCTTCTGCCGATTGCCCAGGAACAGCGCCGCCATCTTCGGTTCCCGAGCAGCAGCGGCAACAATCTCGAGGCTCAGCAACGCATTGTCCGCTTGGCCGGAATAGGCAGCGTAGTCTGCAACAAAGCGCTCCAACCGTAGAGTGGGGTCGCCTTCACCGCGCAACTGGCTGACAAACACCGCCAGCTCTTCAGCCTCGAGGCCGGCGATAGTGGCCAGGATCTCTTCCTTGCCGGCAAAGTGATTGTAAACATTTCCCAAGCTGACCCGAGCCTGGGCCGCAACATCGCGCATGCCTGTCTGGTGGTAGCCTTGCTTGATGAAGCAGTGGACCGCTGCTTCCAAAATCTGTAGCCGCCGTTCGGCCGTTCCTTTTCTCATCTTCCGCCTCTTGCCCGATCGCCAAACACTGCTACAAGAAAACTGAACGAACGTTCGTTCTGATTCTAGCATAATGGAGGTCGACCCGTGGTTCAATCATCCTTGTCCAGTCCATCGGCGCGTTTGCACGGTCTCGATCTGGCACGCTATCTCGCGCTGGCCGGCATGGTCGCAGTCAATTTTCGCCTGGCCCTTGGCGTAGAAGAAGGTCCATCCCTGCTCAACCAACTCGTCGGGCTACTTGAGGGCCGCGCCGCCGCAACCTTTGTGGTACTCGCGGGGCTCGGGTTCACCCTTGCCTTCGCAGGTCGGCAACACCCGACCGCCGCGATATTGAAGCGCGCCACTTTCCTCTTCATCCTGGGCCTGATCAACCTGTTGATTTTCGAGGCCGACATCCTGCATTTCTACGCGGCCTACTTTCTGCTCGGCGCTGTGGTTCTGCGGCTCCCGCTGTTTTGGCTGCCAGTCATAGTCATAGCGCTGCCGCTGGAATTTATCGGGCTTACAGTTCTTTTTGACTATGACACGGGCTGGGACTGGACCAGTCTTGCCTATACCGATCTCTGGACCGTGCCGGGATTCCTGCGCAATCTGATGTTCAATGGCTGGCACCCGGTCGTGCCTTGGTTCGCCTTCTTCGCCTGCGGCATGGCCATCGCAAAACTTCCACTTCGGGAACGGCGCACCCAGGCCGCACTGGTATTTTGCGGTCTGGCTCTGCTTGCTGCCTCTGTCGGTTTCTCACAACTGACCAGCACATTTCTCGGACCATTGAGCGGCCTGAAACCTGTTCCCCCCGGACCGTTTTTCGTCATGGGCGGCTGCGGCACCGCCATGGCTGTCATCGGCCTCTGCCTGCTCGCATTCGAAAGCCGATTGCTGAGCAAGTCGTTCAGCGTCCTGCTTCCGGCAGGCCGGCAGACACTGACTCTCTACATTGCCCATATTCTCCTCGGCATGGGTACGCTCGAGGCCATGGGCCTGTTGGGGGCGGGCACGATCGAATCTGCGCTGCTGGCGACCCTGGCGTTCATGTTGATCGCAACAGTCTTCTCATGGCTCTGGTCGCGGCACTTTACGGCCGGCCCGCTCGAAGCACTCATGCGCAAACTGGCCGGCTGACCCCGGACGGGCAAAAAGGACCTCAGTGCCCGCAAGGGCTTGCCCTCCTCCGCATACGCATGCACACTTGTCTGGGCGCGTTCTGCGCTCAGCACCACACCATCAGCACTGCCAAGAACCGCCAAGGCTTCCGCCGGCGAGGGTGCTGTGCCGACATCGTACAAGGAGGAGCAGACAATGGACTATCGCAAGCTTGGAAATAGTGGGGCCGTCGTCTCTCATCTTTGCCTCGGCACCATGACCTTTGGCGCTGAATCCGACGAAGCCACGGCCCATGCGCTGATGGACCGCTATGTCGAGGCCGGCGGCAATTTCCTCGATACTGCCGATGTCTATTCGGCCGGCACCTCGGAGGAAATCGTTGGGCGCTGGCTCAAGACGAAAAAACTCCGGGACCTGGTCATCGCGACCAAGGGCCGCTTCCCCATGGGCGATGGCCCCAACCATATCGGGCTGTCGCGCAAGCACCTGTCCGAGGCCCTTGAAGCCTCGCTGCGTCGGCTCGGGGTCGAGCAGATCGACCTCTACCAGATGCACGCCTGGGACGCCCTGACGCCGATCGAGGAGACCCTGCGCTTTCTCGACGACGCCACCAGCGCGGGCAAGATCGCCTATTACGGCTTTTCGAACTTCCTTGGCTGGCAGCTCACCAAGGCCGTCTGGATCGCCAAACTGCAGGGCCTTGCGCCACCCGTGACCCTCCAGCCGCAATACAATCTGCTCGTTCGCGACATCGAGCACGAAATTGTCCCGGCCTGCCGGGACGCCAATATGGGGCTGCTACCCTGGTCGCCCCTCGGCGGCGGCTGGCTCTCGGGCAAGTACAAGCGCGACCAGATGCCAACGGGCGTCAGCCGGCTGGGTGAAAACCCCAAGCGGGGCATGGAGGCCTATGAGGCCCGCAATGCGCAATCGCGCACCTGGGAGATCATCGGGGCCGTCGAAGATATCGCCAAGGCCCGCGGTGTTAGTATGGCGCAGGTTGCCCTGGCCTGGACGGCCGCACAGCCTGCGGTGACCTCGGTGATCCTGGGTGTCCGCACCGAGCAGCAGCTTAACGACAATCTGGGTGCCGCAGACCTGGTCCTGACGGCAGAGGAAGTGGATCGACTGAACGCCGCCAGCAAGCCTGACATGGCCGACTACCCTTACGGTGTCGGAGGTGTCAATCAGCGCCACCGCAAGATCGAAGGTGGCCGCTGATCCACTCAATACGGCCCCGCGCATCCATGCCGGGGCTGCATTCTCTCTTGCTTGAGGGACAGCAAAAGTGATGTCTATGCGGCCAATGACCGACATCGCTGCCGCCCTGATTCCCGACTTTGACCTGACCGCCCACAACACCCTGGCGCTGCGGGCCCGCTCGCGCTTCGGGGTGAAGATTGATCAGCACGATCTATTGCCGGCCCTCTTCGACCATGCCGCCGCGCGAAACCTGCCAGTGCGCATCCTTGGCGGTGGCAGCAATGTCGTGCTGGCGCCCGAATTCGATGGAATCACGGCCATGCTTACGCTGCGTGGCCGATCGATCATCGATCAGACCAGCGAAGATACCCTGATCGAAGCCGCCGCAGGCGAAACCTGGCACGATTTCGTGAGCTGGACGGTGGACCAGGGCCTGGGTGGCCTGGAGAACCTGGCGCTTATTCCAGGCACGGTCGGTGCCGCACCGGTGCAGAATATTGGCGCCTATGGGGCCGAACTGGCCGATATCTTCCACTCACTGACCGCCTATGACCGGGCTTCTGGTGCCACGTTGACATTTGGCAAGGGCGAGTGCGCTTTCGGCTATCGCGACAGCATGTTCAAACATCATCCGAACCGATACGTCGTTCTTGCCGTCCGCTTCACGCTACCCGCGACCTGGACACCCAATCTGGGGTTCGCCGGCCTGTCTGATCTTGCCGGTTCGGCGGAAATCGGCCCTCGAGCGGTGATGGATCGCGTTATCGCACTACGCACCAGCAAGCTCCCCGATTGGCGAGAAACGCCCAATGCCGGTTCCTTCTTCCAGAACCCGATTGTCACGGCGACTGAAGCCGACCCGGTCCTAAGTGAATTTCCATCCGCACCCTGCTATCCGCAGCCTGATGGTAAGGCAAAACTCTCGGCCGGCTGGCTGATCGAGAAATCCGGTCTCAAGGGATACCGCCTGGGCCCGGCGGGCATCTCCGAGCGCCACGCGCTGGTTCTCGTCAATCATGGCGGCGCACAGCAGGCAGACATTGCCGCCCTTGCCAGCCACATCAAGCAAACCGTTCAGTCCCGCTTCGGCATTTCGCTGCACGAAGAACCCATCTTTCTCTAGCTGTAGCGCAGCGCCACCAATTGCCCGCTGGACCACTCGATCTGTCCACCAATATCGAGTTCGAGCAGCAGGATCTGCATGGCCTGCGGCGCGATACCGGTCTGGGCAATCAGCTCGTCGACGTCCACCGGCGTCGTGCTCAGCGCCTGCAGTAGTTTGCTCCGGTCATCCGGCGCCGGCTCACTCTGCTCGGTGGCTTCGTCCGGTCGCCATTCCGGCTCGAACAGGGCGTGGCGGGCCGGGTCGGCACTGCTCACCACCTCGATGATGTCTGCTGCGCTGGTGACAAGTCGCGCGCCCTGCTGGATCAGTAGGTTACCACCCTCGGCCCGAGGGTCCAGCGGCGAACCGGGCACCGCAAAGACATCGCGATTCTGTTCGAGGGCCAGCCGGGCGGTAATCAGCGAGCCCGAGCGCTTGGCCGCCTCGACCACCACCACGCCAAGCGATAACCCCGAAACCAGACGGTTACGTCTCGGGAAGTCACGCGATCGTGGCTCCCAGCCCAGCGGCATTTCTGTCAGCAAGGCTCCGCCATTGTCGAGAATGTCGTGCGCAAGCGGAATGTTCTCCTCGGGATAGATGCGATCAAAGCCCCCTGCGAGCACGGCAATGGTGCCGGTTTCAAGACTGGCCCGATGCGCGGCGGTATCGATCCCCCGCGCCAGACCGGAAACAACGCAATAGCCGCTCGCACCGAGATCGCCCGCCAGCTTGCGGGTCATTTTCACCCCTGCACTTGACGCGTTCCGCGCCCCGACAATGCCCACCGTGCGGTGCCAATCGAGCCGCTCGCCCCCGGCAAGGGTCAACAATGGCGGGGCGCCTGAGATCTGCAGCAAATGTTCCGGATATCCCGGCTCGCCCTGAGCCACAAGGCGGGCACCATAGCGGTCGAGTCCCGCAATCTCGTCTTCGGCCCGCGCAGGACTGATCGCCTGCATCGGCCGTCCTGCCTTGGCGCTGATATCGGGAAGGGCCTCCAGCGCCGCCTCCGCGGAGCCGAACCGGTTGAGTAACTGCCGGAAGGTCACCGGCCCGACATTTTCGGTGCGGATCAACCGCAGCCAGGCGATACGTTGGGCGGGCGTCAACTCTCTGGTCATCCGCCCGGCCTGCATCAGCGCACCTTCTTGTCGCCGCCGATGGTGGGCTCGGTGCCTTTGAGCAGCCTGGCGATATTCTCCCGGTGCTGGAAGAACAACAGCAGCGCCAACCCGGTCACCACCAGTGCCAACCGCTCACCATTGAATACATAGGCAAAAATGGGCGCCGTCGCCGCCGCGGTCAGCGCGGCCAGCGACGAGATCTTGCGGGTAAAAGCGATCAACAGCCAAACCGCGCAGAAGATCAGCCCGGCGGGCCAGCTCAGCGCCAGCAGGGAGCCGATCATCACGGCCACACCCTTGCCGCCTTTGAAACCGATCCAAACAGGAAAGCAATGGCCAAGGAAGGCACCCAGCGCGGCAAACCGCGCCGCGTCTTCGCCCCAGAAATAGCGCGCGATCAGAATGGGCGCGACGGCCTTGAGCGCGTCGAGCACCAGCGTCGCTGCCGCAATGGGGCGATTGCCCGTGCGCAGCACATTGGTCGCGCCGATATTGCCCGAACCAATGGAACGGATATCGCCCATGCCGGCCGCCTGGGTCAGGATCAGGCCAAACGGGATCGAGCCTGAAAGATAGCCCAGCACCAGTGCGTAGATCAGCGGCAGTATTTCGGCGGGCATGAAGCGACCCCCTCCTCATGGCGTTGCGCCAAGGTCTAGCCTCTCAATACCCGTTGTCACAAGAGGGTGAACCGATTTGCGCACCGCCGCATGGCTTGCCTGGTTTGGCAAAGTGACGCCGATCCCCTACATAGGGGGCAATTTTCAGAAACACCCCATTCATGGCCAAATCCCCAAAACCAAAGAACACCTCCGGTCCCAAACGCCCGCGCCTGCCCGTGGCCGAGCGGCTCCCCACGCGCGGACAATTGCTCGAAGCACTGGCCCACGAAGACAATATCAAGGGCAAGCGCGACCTGGCCAAGGTCTTCGGCATACGCGGGGACCTCAGACGTCCCTTCAAGGCCATGTTGGCTGAGCTTGAAGGCGAAGGCGTCATCACACGCACTCGCAAGGCGCTCCGTCGAACTGCCGCCCTGCCCCATGTCACCGTGCTCGATATTCCCGGCGACGCCGACCCTGACGACTTGCACGCCTTCCCGGCGCAATGGAACCCGGAAGAAGGCGAAATGCCGCGCGTTCGGGTGCTGGTTGGCCCGCATGCCCGCGTTGTCCCTGCCCCCGGAGACCGCATTCTGGCCAGGATCGATGCGGGGGAGGACGCGGTTCCGGACTACACGGCCAAGCCGATGAAGGTGCTCGACAAGCCACGTCGCGCCCATATCGGTATCGTCCGCAAGGATGAAGACGGCGCCCGCCTGATCCCGGTGGACCGCAAGCAGAAGGAAATGCGCATCGCCATGGGCGACCTCGGTGAGGCCGCAGATGGCGATCTGGTGGAAGTGGAGGTGAAGTTCTCCGGCCGCCTGATGATCCCGCGTGCCCGCGTCACCGCAGTCATCGGCAATCCGCATTCGGAAGGCGCCATCTCGCTGATCGCCATCCACAACCTCGAAATTCCCCATGTCTTCCCGCAAAGCGTGATCCGCGAAGCGGAAGAAGCAAGGGAAGCCACCCTCAAGGGCCGCGAGGACTGGCGCGACCTGCCCCTCATCACCATAGATCCGGCAGACGCAAAGGACCACGACGACGCGGTCCACGCCGCCCCGGACGATGACGAGAAAAATCAGGGTGGCTATGTCGTTACAGTCGCCATTGCCGACGTGGCGGCCTATGTGAGGTCCGGTACGGCGCTCGATCGCGAGGCCTATTTGCGCGGCAACTCGGTCTATTTTCCAGACCGTGTCGTCCCCATGCTGCCCGAGCGCATCTCCAACGAGCTGTGTTCGCTCAAGGAAGGCGTGCCGCGTGCGGCCCTTGCCGTTCGCATGGTGCTCGGCGCTGACGGCCGCAAGAAGAGCCACAGCTTCCACCGCATCCTCATGCGCTCGGCCGCCAAACTGTCCTACCAACAGGCCCAGGCGGCAATCGACGGCAATCCCGATGATCAGACCGGCCCGTTGCTCGATCCCATCCTGAGACCTCTTTGGGATGCCTATGCGGCTATGGCCTCGGCCCGCGACCAGCGCGGCCCGCTCGACCTCGACCTTCCAGAACGCAAGATCCTGCTCGATGAAAAGGGGCTGGTGCGAGACATTCACGTGCCAGAACGCCTGGAGGCCCACCGGCTAATCGAGGAAATGATGATTGCCGCAAATGTGGCGGCGGCCGAGACGCTGGAGCAGAAGCGCAGCGAACTGCTCTATCGCGTACACGACGAACCTTCTTCCGAAAAGCTCCAGGCCCTGCGCGAGTTCCTCGGCAGTCTCGATATAGCGGTCAAGAAATCCGACAGCGTGCGCGCGGCCGATTTCAACGGCATTCTCCACCAGGCGCGCAAGGCCGGGAATATCGAGCAGGTCAGCGAGATGGTGCTGCGCAGCCAGGCCCAGGCGGAATACTCTGCCGAGAACTACGGGCATTTTGGCCTCAATCTTGATCGCTACGCTCATTTCACCTCGCCTATCCGTCGCTATGCCGACCTTATCGTGCATCGCGCCCTGGTTAGCGCCCTGGGTTTGGGCGACGACGGGCTGACCGATCAGGAAGCAGGCAAGCTCACCGGCATCGGCCAGCACATCTCGGCCACCGAGCGCCGTGCCATGCTGGCCGAACGGGAAACCTCTGACCGCCTTCTCGCCCAGTTCCTGGCTGAACGCATTGGCGCCCGGTTCATGGGTCGGGTCTCCGGCATTACCCGTTCGGGCCTCTTCATACGCCTGCTTGAAACCGGCGCAGACGGCTTCATCCCCGCTTCGACTCTCGGCCAGGACTATTACCGCTTTGTCCAGGAGCGCCAGGCGATGATTGGCGAGCGCACAGGCGAAACCTTCACTTTGGGGGACCGCGTTGAAGTGCGTCTGCTCGAAGCTGCACCGGTGGCCGGCGCCCTGCGCTTTGAGCTATTGTCCGAAGGCAAGCGCGGCAATCCGCCATCTGGCAAACGCCTGCGCAAAGGCGCACCAAGGAGCTTCGGCCCCAAAGGCCGGAGAAAGAGGTAACTGATGACTGATCAGACCCGTCTTCTCGACGAGCGCAGTGTGCCACAGGCCATGTGGCGCGGCACCCTTTGCCGCTGTCCCCATTGTGGTCAGGGCAAGATGTTCCGTGCCTATCTCAAAACCGCTGAACAATGCGATGTGTGCGGCGAGGAACTCAGCCACCACCGGGCCGACGATTTTCCACCCTATATTGCCATCACCATTGTGGGCCACATCATCATCTTTCTGATGCTGCATCTGGACATGACCTATCATGTCCAGCCCATAACCTATGTGGTGACCATGCTGCCGCTGGCCATTGTGCTGCCACTGGCCATGTTGCCCTCGATCAAGGGCGCCATTGTCGGCCTGCAATGGGCCAATCGCATGTATGGATTCGGCACCGGACAGCGCGACTGAACTAGGATAGAGATCCGCAATGGCCCGGACATCCTGATCCTTGCCGCTATGCTGTTATCGACTTGACATCCCGCCGCAAATCCGTAGTTTGCGCCCAAATTCCGGCGCTGCCCCGCTGCAGCGCCTTTCGCTTTGTGAAGGACTTCAGAAATGGCCAAGGCCGCCACCATCAAGATCAAGCTCGTCTCGACGGCCGATACCGGCTTTTTCTACGTGACGAAGAAGAACGCCCGCACCCAGACTGAGAAGCTGGCGTTCAAGAAGTACGACCCGGTCGTGCGCAAGCATGTTGAATTCAAGGAAGCCAAGATCAAGTAATCTGGCTTTCGACTCTGAATGAATAAGCCCCCGCAAGCGATTGCGGGGGTTTTGTTTTGTGCACTTCAAGCTGCACGCGCGTTTGCATCCCCACTCCTCATACAAGCGCCTGTCGGCCAATGCACAAGGAATGGGGCGTCACTGCGTCCACAGGTGACTGTGCACAACGCGTCCAACTCTAATAGAAAGAGTGGCTGGTCCGGAGCGGCATGTCGAAGAGGCCACTCTGTCCGCGTCCGGACCAACCGCCCTACGGAACTCAGGAGTTGCGGCGGACCTGAGATGGGCCGTAGGGAGCGAGCGGTATTGGGATTTCTCCCAAGACCGTCTGAAGCGAACCTAGTCCCAAGACGGTCAAAGGCCAAGCGAATCCCGCATCGGTACGCCATCAACCACTTGTTAATTATAACAAATAACCCTAACGGGCCGCATTTTAGCGAACCGACGTCATGCCGCGTCGAAAATGACCCGGTTCCGGCCCTCGCGCTTGGCCCGGTATAGCGCCACGTCCGCGCGCTTGACGAGGGTCTCAGGCGTATCGGCCTGGCTCTCCTTGAGCGCCACGCCGGCAGAAACCGTAACCGACAACGGACGGGTCGGCCCAACCTCGAACGGCTTTTCTACCATCGATTGGCGCACGCGCTCGGCAACTGCCTCTGCCTGCCCAGTATCTGTGTCGGGCATCAGAACCACAAACTCTTCACCACCAAACCGGCAGGCTAGATCCACACCCCGGATATTGCGCCTGAGGCGGGCAGCAAATTCCCGCAGCACCGCATCGCCCACATCGTGGCCGTGATTGTCGTTCACCGCCTTGAAGTGATCGATATCCAGGATCATCAGCGCAATGTCTCGATCCTGCTCCTGAGCCTTGCTCAGCATGACATTCAGGTGCCGATCGAAATAACGCCGGTTGTAAAGACCGGTCAGTTCATCCGTAACCGCCAGGGCCATGGTGTTGTTGACGCTCTCGCGCAGCTCCATCGCATAGCGGTGCCGGCGAATTTGGGTTCGCACCCGCGCCTGCAGCTCGTTTCGCTCCACCGGACGGCTGATATAGTCGTTGACGCCCAGATCGAGCGCCCGCACCACGCGCGGTTTGTCGGCACTATCAGCCATCAGAATGATGGGAAGATTTCTTGCATGGTCCACGGTGCGGATCTGCGAGCTGACGCGCAGCGGATCAAAATCGTCCAGACTCATGCTGACCAGGGCCAGCTCATAGCCGCCCCCGGCAACCTGAAACACGGCGTCAGCCGGTTCTGTCAGAATATCCACCTTGTGATCTGGCGTAAGATAGCTCTGGATGCGTTCTGCGTGCCGCCTGTCGGTGTCAATGATCAGCACCGAACCTTCGCTGGCCGATATGCTATCCATGGCGCGCAGCGCGTCTTCAATGGCGATTTGCTGACCCGTCAAGGCGCGCGCGCGCAATTCATCAGTCAGCGACTTGAGCCGGACCAGGCTCTTGACCCGCGCCATGAGCTGGGTGTCGTCCACCGGCTTGGTCAGGAAATCATCGGCGCCCGCTTCCAGACCCTGAACCCGGTCCGAGGACTGGTCGAGCGCCGTGATCATGAGCACGGGCAGATGATGTGTCTTGGGATTGGCCTTGAGACGCCGGCAGACCTCGAACCCGTCCATTTCCGGCATCATCACGTCGAGCAGGACGATGTCGACATCCTGGCTATTGCAGATTTCCAGCGCCTGGGCGCCGGAACTGGCAGTAAGAACCTCATAATATTCCGCGCTCAGCCGCGCCTCGAGCAGGCGAACATTGGTTGGAATATCGTCGACGATAAGAACACGCGCGGTCACTGCACTACCCCGGATTGGAACGGCCTGCCAGCATGTCCTCGCTGGCTTCAAGCTCACCGCAACCGGTCATCCATCCCATGGCGCCGATCAGGCAGGCCCAATGTAGTGCGCAATGGTTTCCAGAAAGTGAGACACCGAGATCGGTTTGGAAATGTATCCCTCGCAGCCGCCCTGCAGGATGCGTTCTTCATCACCCTTCATGGCAAAGGCCGTCACGGCGACCACAGGAATATGGGCAAGCTCATCATCGTCCTTGAGCCATTTGGTGACCACCAGCCCCGACACTTCCGGCAGTTGGATATCCATCAGGATAAGATCCGGCATATGCGCTCGGGCAAGATCCAGCGCCTCCATGCCGTTGCGCGTCTGGATAACCGCGTATCCGCGAGATTCCAGCAGATCGTTGAAGAGCTTCATGTTCAGCTCGTTGTCTTCTACGATCATCACTGTCTTGGGCATTCTACCTCGCTTGGGCGCCGCTGGGCGCCCGGGGCCGGAAAACTCTGGTCAGCCCTTGGACAGACCTTCGCATTCACCTGCATTCTGGGCTAGCATTCAAACTCTAACAAAACACCAAGTGAGACCGCCTCGTGCCAGCATCCGACCGCTCCGCGCCCAATATTTCTGCCTTGGCAGACATGTGCCTGGGCTTTCTTGCGGAAAATCCGGAAGAACTGCTTGGCTTCATGCAGCATGCCGGCCTCACTCCCGACGCTCTGCGCGCCGCTATTGGCTCGGATCGGCTGCAGCACGGCCTCATCGACTACTTTGCCGCAAATGAACCGATTCTGCTCGCCTTGTGCGCAAATTCGGGCACCACACCGGAGCAGTTCATGCGCGCCTGGCATCGCCTGAACCAAGTAGAATAAGATGGCGACCGATTGGTTTTGCCGCGATTGTCTGCAGGCCGGATCCTCAACTCCTGTTCCAGGCCGTTGCTCAGCCTGCGGTTCGCCACGTTTGCGCAGCCATCATGAGCTTTTTGCGCTCTCGATAGCCCATGTCGATTGCGATGCCTTTTACGCTTCCGTCGAGAAGCGGGACGACCCTTCCCTGCGCGACAAGCCGCTGATCATCGGGGGCGGCCAGCGCGGCGTGGTGTCCACTTGTTGCTATATCGCTCGCCAATCGGGTGTGCGCTCGGCCATGCCCATGTTCAAGGCGCTTGAGCTTTGTCCCGACGCTGTCGTCATCAAGCCCAACATGGCCAAATATGTCGATGTCAGCCGCCAGATCAGGCGGCATATGGATGCATTGACGCCCTTGGTAGAGCCGATCTCTATTGACGAGGCCTTCCTTGATATGACCGGCACCGAACGCCTCCACCGGGCGCCCCCTGCCCTGAGTCTCGCCCGCTTTGCACGGACCATCGAGCAGGACATCGGCGTCACCATTTCGGTCGGCCTCAGCCACAATAAGTTTCTCGCCAAGGTTGCGTCCGATCTCGATAAACCTCGCGGTTTTGCTGTCATCGGCGCCGCTGAAACGCTGGAATTCCTCGCCCCCAAGCCCATCAACCTGATTTTTGGCGTCGGCAAGGTCTTTTACGAAACGCTCAAGAAGGATGGCTACCACACCATCGGCCAGCTCCAGCAGGAGGACCCGACCCGCCTCATCCGGCTCTATGGAGAATCGGGCGCCCGGCTTGCGCGGCTGGCACAGGGCCAGGATGCCCGGCGCGTCTCTAATGACGGAGACATGAAGACAGTCTCCTCCGAAACCACCTTTTCTCGCGACCTGACCGGGCTGGAGGAGCTGTCCACCGAATTGCTGCAATGTTCGGAGCGCCTCTCCGAACGCCTCAAAGCCAAGGGTTTGGTTGGTGACACGGTCACAATCAAGCTCAAGACGGCCGGATTTAAGTTGCGCACTCGGGCCCGACACTTGATGATGCCAACACAGCTTGCCAATGTTCTTTATGAAACCGGCATGAGCCTTTTGACGCGGGAGGTGGATGGCACGCCCTTTCGCCTGATCGGCGTAGGGGTTTCTGGCCTGGAAGCGGCAGACGGATCTGACCCTCGCGACCTGCTGGAACCCCAGGTGGCTAGAAGAGCCGCCGCCGAACGGGCTATGGACAAGGTTCGCACCCGATTTGGCCGTACCGCAGTCGTGCGCGGCAAGCTATATACGCCAAGGCCCACGAATCCCGTAGGCTCGATATCCGAAGAAGAAGCAGACGACCTCGAAGGCAAGACCAGATGACCGACCCGATCGAAAAGCTCCGCGAATATGGCTATGAGCTGCCCGCACCAAAGGCGCCCGTTGCCAGCTATGTGCCCGTCAACCGCAGCGGCAATCTTCTCTACGTCTCCGGCCAGCTTTCCAGCAATGAGAATGGCGTGGTGCAGGGCCTTTTGGGTGACACCATGAACGTCGTTCAGGGCGGTAATGCCGCAGAGTTATGTGCCGTCAACATTCTGGCCCAGATCGTCCATATGGCCGGCGTGCCTCTGCACGAGGTCAAGAAAATCGTCAAGTTGACAGTCCTTGTGGCCTCGACCCCCGATTTCTTCGAGCAGCATCTGGTGGCCAATGGCGCCTCCAATCTTCTGGTTGGCGTGCTGGGCGATAAGGGCAAGCACGCCCGTGCCGCCTTTGGCGTGGCTGCCTTGCCTATGGGCGCTGCGGTCGAAATCGAGGCCGTCGTCGAGGTTTAGCAACTTTGCCCCGGTTGCGGCCGGGGCACCTCCTCCCCATATCGCTCAGACACATTCCAAGGCCTGCCAGCGAAGTGTCCGAAATCCGATACACTGCCACCATCCACCCAAGCACGGCATCCATTCCCGCTTCCGTATGGAATGGTCTGGCGCCAGCTACCGATGGCGTGGTCGACAACCCTTTTCTTGATCACGCCTTCTTCCTGGCGCTTGAGGAATCCGGTTGCGCCACCGGCCAGACTGGCTGGCAGGCCCAGCACATCTTGCTCAGCGACGGAACGGACACACCTGTCGGTCTCCTGCCGCTGTTCCTGAAATCGCATTCCATGGGCGAATATGTCTTTGACCATGGCTGGGCCAATGCGCTGGAGCGGGCCGGCGGCCGCTACTACCCAAAACTGCAAGGCTCGGTGCCGTTCACACCGGCGACCGCACCCAAACTGCTGGTGCCTTCACACAGTCTGGAAGCACAGGCCGCGCTCCTTTCGACGGCACAGCAACTGGCCGGTCGGCACGATGCATCGTCGATCCACCTTACCTTCGTGCCGGAGATGGAGGCTGAATTTGCGGGATCGCTCGATTGGCTGCGCCGCGTCGATACCCAGTTCCATTGGCACAATCGGAATTATGGAAGTTTCGAAGAATTCCTCGAAACCCTTTCTTCCCGCAAACGCAAGACGATTCGTCGGGAGCGCCGCGACGCATTGGCCGATGGCCTGACGGTCCGCTGGCTTTCGGGCAGCGACATCCAGGAGCACCACTGGGACGCCTTCTATGCCTTCTATGAAGATACCGGCGCCCGCAAATGGGGCCGTCCCTATCTGAACCGCCCCTTCTTCTCGCTGCTCGGCCAGTACATGGCCGATCGCGTCGTACTTATGCTGGCCTATGATGGCGATACCCCAATTGCCGGCGCCATCAACTTTCTTGGCAGGGACACACTTTATGGCCGCAACTGGGGTGCGACGCGCGACGTGCCATTCCTGCATTTCGAGGTCTGCTACTATCAGGCCATCGACTATGCCATTGCCCACAAGCTTGCAGTTGTCGAAGCTGGTGCGCAGGGTGAACACAAGCTGGCGCGCGGCTACGAACCGGTCTTGACCCACTCCATCCATTGGATTGCCCATCCGGGTCTACGGAACGCTGTTGCTGACTATCTCGAGGACGAGCGCCCAGCGATCGAACAGCAGCAGGAGCTGCTTGAGGGTTTCACGCCGTTCCGCAAGGGCGAGCGGCAAGAACGCTAGTTTCCAGCCATTCTCGCCCTTGACCGGGGAGCCACTCCATTGCAATGCCTAGCGGGCAGCAGGAGTACATCGCATGACCTATGATCCCGCAAACATCTTCGCAAAAATCCTCAAGGGCGAGCTGCCCTGCCACAAGGTCCATGAGGACGAAAACGCGTTGGTGATGATGGATATCTTTCCCCAGTCCAAGGGACATACCCTCGTCATCCCCAAGGCCGCCTCGCGCAACCTGCTCGACGCCGATCCGGCCACCTTGTCCTCGGTCATGCCGCTGGTTCAGCGCGTTGCCAGGGCCGTCAAGGCGGCCACTAAAGCCGATGGGGTTCGCCTCGTCCAGTTCAACGAGGCTCCGGCAGGACAAACCGTCTTCCACCTGCACTTCCACATCATCCCGGTCTATGAAGGCGTGGCGTTGAGCACCCATGCCGGCGGCAAAGCCGATGACGCAGAATTGGCCGCGCTCGCCAAAGACATTGCGGCCCATCTCTGACGCGCCATGACCCCAGCCCGTCATCTCGCCCTTGGTATGGTGCTGACGGCCTCGGCAGGGCTTGTTGACGCGGTGGGGTTCATTGAACTGGGCGGATATTTCACCTCCTTCATGAGCGGTAACACCACCCAGGGCGGCGCAGCGCTGGTTGACCGCTCCTGGCCGATCGTCCTGCTCACGGCCTCGCTCATTGTGCTGTTTTTCATTGGCAGTGTCCTTGGCAATCTGCTGGCCATCTCCACTCCACGCTGGGGACCGGCATCGGTCAGCTTCGCTGTCCTGCTTGGCGTCGCGCTGACCTTGGCCCTTGCCTTGGGCGGCTTTCCGGCCAGTCAGGCCATGCTTGTGCTCGCCGCAACCGCCGGGGCACAGAACGCTATTCTACCCATGCGCGGCGCCGTCCGACTTGGCGCCACCTTCGTCACCGGCACCCTCTATATGGCCGGTCAGGATCTGGCACTTGCCCTAAGGGGCGCCGCCCCCAAGCTGCGCTGGCTGCAGCATTTGGCGATTTGGTTTGGCTTGTTCGGCGGCGCAGCCTTGGGCGCCCTGCTCTATCGCATCGTCGGCATTCACGCTCTTTTTCTGCCCGTGGCAATCTACATGGCCTTTGCGCTCGGCCATCTTTGGGCCGGCGGTAAATCGGCTTCATGAAGAACCCGGTATTACACCGGGCCTCTTCCGTTTCTCAAAGACCAGTCAGCAGGACGCTGTGAGCATCCCGTATCTTGGCTGCAGACCGGCTATGCCACGTCGGACTTGGCCGGTGACAACATCTTGGCGAGGCCGAAGGCAATCGGCGTAACGATCTGCGTCAGGACAAAAGCGATCGGCCAGGCCGTCAGGCCGCTGATCGGCCAATGCGGCAAAAATGCCGGTCCGGCCGAAATCAGCCCCATAATGCCGGACATAGAGAAGGCCATCATGAAGGTAATAAGTAGCTGGGCGACGAAAAGAGTTCTCTTGGTCATGAATGCTCCGTCAGGAAGAGGCTCTGACGGTATCGCTCTACGTCAGCACCATCTTCGGGATTGAAGATATGGTGCCGATGGGACGCTGAAGCGACGAAACCGCTATGTGCGGGGCCGGGATACCAACCGGCAACTTCTTTTCGGCCCTCAGTTCTTAGGCCGGGACGCAACATGGCACAACCGACCGCTATGCATATGAGCAACGCGGCATTTGGTCTTCACTTTCGCCGCAGGTTGTGTGCAACGCTCGCCGCCAGGCACAAGGAAGGGCCGGAATTGCTTCCGGCCCTTCCAGTTCTTGATCGAAGCGCAAGCCTCAGTTCTTGTCCGCAGTCGCCTTTGGCTTTTTCGGCTTCGGCAATGCCTTGGGCTTGGCCGGCCGGGGCGGCACCGCCACCAGCTCTAGCTTGGCTTCCGTGCCTTCGCCCACGACGGCAACAGTCACCGTGCCGCCATTGACCAGCTCGCCGAACAGCACCTGATCGGCCAGCGGTTTCTTGACGTGCTCTTGGATCACCCGGCCCAGCGGGCGGGCACCCATGCGCTCGTCATAGCCATGCTCGGCCAGCCAGTCGGCAGCTTCCGGCGTGAGGTTGATGGTCACGCCGCGTTCAGCCAACTGGCCTTCGAGCTGCAGCACGAACTTCTCGACCACCCGGCGCACCACTTCACGTGGCAGCGGCGCAAACGAGATGATGGCATCCAGGCGGTTGCGGAACTCGGGGCTGAAGGTGCGGTTGATCGCCTCTTCATCATCCCCCTGTTCGCGCTTGCGGCCGAAACCGATCGGAGCACGAGCCAGTTCTGCCGCGCCGACATTTGACGTCATGATCAGGATGACATTGCGGAAATCTACCGCCTTGCCATTGTGATCAGTCAGCTTGCCGTGGTCCATGACCTGCAGCAGCACGTTGTAGAGGTCCGGATGGGCCTTCTCGATCTCGTCGAGCAACACCACGCAGTGCGGATGCTGGTCGACGCCATCGGTCAGCAACCCGCCCTGATCGAACCCGACATAGCCCGGAGGCGCACCCAGCAACCGGCTGATCGTGTGGCGTTCCATATATTCGGACATGTCGAAACGCAGCAGCTCCACGCCGAGCGTATCGGCCAACTGCTTGGCAACCTCGGTCTTGCCGACACCGGTCGGACCGGTAAACAGGTACGAACCGATGGGCTTCTCCGGTTCTCTCAGTCCAGCACGCGCCAGCTTGATCGCCGAAGACAGCGCGGTGATGGCGTCATCCTGCCCGAACACGACGGTCTTCAGGCTCTGCTGCAGCCCCGAAAGCAGTTCGGCATCAGACTTGGACACCGATTTGGGCGGAATGCGCGCAATCGAGGCAATCGTTGTCTCGATATCCTCGACATCGATGGTCTTCTTGCGCTTGTCCTCAGGCAGCAGCATCTGGCTGGCCCCGGTCTCGTCGATCACATCGATCGCCTTATCCGGCAACTTGCGGTCTGTGATGTAGCGTGCACTCAGCTCCACTGCAGCCTTGAGGGCCTCATCGGTATATTTGAGCTTGTGGAACTCTTCAAAATACGGCCGCAGCCCTTTGACGATCTCGATGGCATCTGGAACGGTCGGCTCATTGACGTCAATCTTCTGGAAGCGGCGGACCAGGGCCCGGTCCTTCTCGAAGAACTGCCGGTATTCCTTGTAGGTGGTCGAGCCGATGCAGCGGATCGCACCCGAAGCCAAGGCTGGCTTCAGAAGGTTCGAAGCATCGAGCGCACCACCGGACGTGGCGCCGGCACCGATCATGGTGTGGATCTCGTCAATGAAGAGCACCGCATTGGGCATCTTCTCGAGTTCCTTCATCACCGCCTTTAGCCGCTCTTCGAAGTCACCGCGATAGCGGGTACCGGCCAGCAGCGCACCCATGTCGAGCGCATAGATGACCGCTTCCTTGAGCACTTCAGGTACGTCGCCTTCGATGATCTTGCGTGCCAGCCCTTCAGCGATAGCCGTCTTGCCGACACCCGCGTCACCGACATAGAGCGGATTGTTCTTGGACCGGCGGCAGAGCACCTGAATGGTCCGGCGCAATTCGGTGTCGCGCCCAATCAGCGGGTCAATCTTGCCGGCCCGGGCCTTCTCGTTGAGGTTGACGCAGAAATCGGCCAGCGCCGAACTTTTCTTGGCGTCCGCGCCACCTTCGGAATGCGCCTCACCCTCCTCGGCGCCGTGCACCTTACGCTCTTCGCTCGGGCCGGATTTGGTAATGCCGTGAGAGATGAAATTGACTGCATCGAGCCGGCTCATGTCCTGCTGTTCCAGGAAATAGGCCGCATGGCTTTCGCGCTCTGCAAAGATGGCCACGAGCACATTGGCACCCGTAACCTCCTCGCGACCGGACGACTGGACGTGAATCACGGCGCGCTGGATGACGCGCTGGAAAGCCGCGGTGGGCCGGGCATCCTGACCGTTCTGCACGACCAGGCTGTCCAGTTCTTCATTGATGAAATCTTCGAGGTCGCTTTTGAGCGCGTCTATGTCGACGTCGCACCCAGTCAGCACGGCCAGCGTATCGCGGTCGTCTGTCAGGGCCAGTAGCAGGTGCTCGAGCGTGGCAAACTCATGGTTGCGCTCACGGGCCAGGTTCATCGCCTGGTGCAGGGCCTTTTCGAGTCCGCGCGAAAATGAGGGCATATGATGTTCCTACTGTTTTTCCATCACGCATTGCAGCGGATGCTGGTTCTTGCGTGCCGTATCCATCACGCGGGTCACCTTGGTCTCGGCAACCTCGTATGGATATACGCCGCACTCACCGACCCCCTTCTGGTGAACGTGCAGCATGATGCGCATGGCGTCTTCGCGTGACTTGTTGAAGACGTCCTGCAGCACCAGAACGACGAATTCCATCGGCGTGTAGTCGTCGTTGAGCAACAGAACCCGATACAGGTTCGGCCTTTTGGTTTTGGGACGCGTCTTGGTTACCGTCCCGGTTTCGAAATCGGCGTCGTTCCCGCCCGGGCGGCCAGGCTCGCCATCCTTGGGCCCGGCATGAACGCGCGATTGCGTCAAAAGCCAGCTTGCGGACGGCACATTTTCTTTGGGCAGCATGGGGGTCACAGTCATGGCAGTCGCTCTGTCGCCAGAGGAAACGAAGCAGTTGGTTGGACCCATTATGTAGGCAAAATCGGCCCCGTGTTAAGGGCAATCGCTTCCCGAAAATGTGAGCGCTTCTGGCGACACCCCTCAGCCAGGCAAATCCCCACTGCCCGAAGGGACTTTTGCCACCCGATTGTTGCCCCAAACAGACACCCTGCCAAAAAAAGATTGCATTTTACGGATTCGTAACGGCGGCCCCCTAACCTCTGTGAAGGATGAGTTTTAGCGGTTTGGGGACACGCGAATTCGTCCAGCGTCAAACGAGTAGCGTACGGGCCAGTTGCCCGATTGAGTAATTGGAGTACCGGGTGATTTTCCTGGCAAAGACCCCCTGGCGCATCGCCTTTTTGCGTGCTGTCGCCGCCATTCTAGTGACCTTCGCCCTTGGCTTGTCAGCCACGGCGCCCGTCCAGGCCATCGAGAACCTGCGCAAATATGCCGGTGTCGTTGTCGATGCCAAGTCCGGCAAGGTGCTCTATGAGCATGAAGCCGACTCGCGACGTTATCCCGCCTCGGTCGCCAAGGTCATGACGCTCTACATCCTGTTTCAGGAACTGCAGGCCGGCAATCTGAGCCTTTCGACCAAGATGACGGTGTCCCGCCACGCCGCCTCAGCAGTGCCCACCAAGTTGGGCCTGCGTGCTGGTTCCACCATTTCGGTCGAAGACGCGATGAAATCTCTGGTGACGCTTTCGGCCAATGACATGGCCCGTGTCATCGCAGAGCACATCTCGGGTACTGAATCCGAATTCGCCGAACGCATGACCGCAACCGCGCGCGCCATGGGTATGAGCAGCACCACATACCGCAACGCCTCAGGTCTGCCCGATGGCCGCCAGATCACCACCGTGCGCGATCAGGCCATTCTCGGCATGGCGGTCTATCAGCACTTCCCTCAGTACTATGATCTGTTCCAGACCACCGCTTTCCGTTATGGCGGCAAGACCTATGGCAACCACAATCGCGTACTCGGCTATATGGGCGCTGTCGACGGGATCAAGACCGGCTATATCAACGCGGCAGGATCGAACCTGCTGACCGCTGCCCGCAAGGACAACCGCCACATCATTGTTGTTGCCTTCGGCTTCAATTCGGCTGCGTCGCGCGACGAGAAGGTCCGCCAGCTCGTCTCGAGCTATCTCTCCAAGGGTCGTCGTGGGGACTATCTGCAGACCGCAATGGTTCCCGTACCGGGTCGCCAGGGCAACACCCAGTTTGCTCTTGCCCAGCCGCGCAAGCCGACCTTTGCCATGCCCACGCCAATGCCGGACTTTCGCCTTGCCGCGCTGGTTGCCGCCAATGGCGCGCAGCCTCAGCCGAACCCGCAGGTAGCAGTAGCCGCGGCAGCCCCGGTAAC
This sequence comes from Devosia indica, assembly GCF_003056405.1. Classification (GTDB taxonomy): domain Bacteria; phylum Pseudomonadota; class Alphaproteobacteria; order Rhizobiales; family Devosiaceae; genus Devosia; species Devosia indica. The sequence goes on along the minus strand of NZ_PYVZ01000004.1, from coordinate 207,594 downwards.
GCTGCCGACCCCGGTCCCGGCCGATCTCGCGCTCTCGCCAGCAGTCCAGGCGGCCAATGTGCTGGCTGCCCCAACGCAGGCAGCACCGGCCTATCCCAGCCAGGATGTGATCGGCGCATGGCTCAGCGAGACTTACAATCTGGGTGCACCGCCAGCAGCTCTTGGCCAGACGCCCGCTTCCGCGCCTCTTTTGCCACCTGCCAATGTGTCTGGTGGCGCAGGACAGCCGGTTGACCTCATGCATTCCGGCTCGGTTGCCGACGCAGCCCCAATCAGCGGCTGGATCGTGCAGATCGGTGCCGGTCCGTCTGAAGACAGCGCCCGATCAATGTTGTCCGACGCCGCCGGCAAGGTCGGTTCGCTCGGCGACTTCCGCTCCTATGTCGAGCGGTTCGAAAAGAACGGTCAGGTCTTTTACCGCGCTCGCTTCGTCGGCTTCGGTGATCGCGACGCGGCGACTGATATGTGCAATCGCCTCAAAGACCAGGACTTGGCCTGCTTGGCAATGCAGGGCTGAAACAGCCATCGGACCGAAAAGCGCTATGCGGTTTCCGGGCTCAGCCGATGCGTGACTTAAGATAAACCGGCACGGCGGACCAACCGCCGGTCGGGCTAGCGGATCGGAAAGTTCCGGCCCACGGGGAAGCAATTGGTGCTTGTGTATGGAGTAGCCCAATGAGTGAACGCAGTGCTCTTGTCGAACTGGCCAACTTCATTGGCCGTTCACCCCTCGCCTCACCCGACATGAAAGTGCGCAACAAGGCACTCAGCGGCATGACGGATCGCATGCTGCCGCGCCAGAAGCGCTCGGTCGGCGACCTGCTTGGCGTGGTCATGGCCCTGTCCGCGCGGACGCGCCGCATGGCCCACGAGCCCGCCCGTGTCGAAATCGATGTGTTCTCACCCGATGGTTTGCGCGCCCTGCGTATGACGCTTGGCAATGACTGAGGAAGGACTCGTGGCGCTCTAAACCAGCGCCACGATTTCTTTGCGTTTCCAGACAAACTGGTACCAGCAGCCCTGCAGCACCATCATGGTGGTGAAGGAGGCCGCATAGGCCACCCAGATGCCGGTCAGCCCAAGACTGGTCTGGCTCAGCCAGATTGCGCCGGGCAATTCGACCAGCAAAATGCACGCCACAGAGAGCATCATGGGGACATACACCGTGCCGCTGGCACGCATGATCCCAGAAAACACCATGCTCCAGCCAAAGCAGACAATGCTCCACAGCACGACATGCAGCAGCGACTCTGTCAGGTCCACCACCGCAGGGTCCGTGATGAACAGGGCCACCACATGCTGGCTGAACAGATAGGCCAGCAGGATCAGTCCCCCCGTGACAATCAGGTTCAGCGTCAGGGCCGTCCGCGCAATTGCACCCAATTGTTCGTTCTGCCGCGCACCGATCGCCTGGGCGGCAAATATCGAAGCTGCGATACCGATCGACATGGCCGGGAATTGCACATAGCTCATCACCTGCCCCAGCGCCCCATAGGCTGCCGTTGCGTCTGATCCGAAGCGATTGACAAGGCCCACCACGACGATACCGGCACTGGACGCGATCACCATTTGCAGCCCAGCCGGAACGCCCAGCCGCAGGATCAGACCCAGCAGCTTGAAATCCGGCCGAAGCATGGCCGCCAGCAAAAGCCTGTCCGGCGCCAGGGGCATGTTGCGTGCGCGCATGTAAAAGAACAGGAACACCAGAACTGAAACAAAGCCTGCGATCATTGCAATCGCAGCCGCATCGACCCCGATCTGCGGCAGGCCGAACCATCCCAGGATCAGAGCAGGTGTGACCACGAGCCCCACCAACAGCGACATGATCAACGAAAGCAGCGGCGTGATGGTATCTCCAACTCCGCGAAGCACGGACGTGACCACCAGAAAAACGAAGAATCCCGGCATCCCGATCAGGGCAATACGCGAGTAGCCCACAGAAAGGGGCAGGATGTTGTCTGGCGCACCCAGGAGGACCAGAATCTGTTCGGCCCAGACCCCGCCACAAATGGCGACCAGCAGGCCCAGGGCAATTGCCGCACCCAAAGTTGTGCCGGCCACTTGTTTCACCTTGTCGACATTTTTTGCACCCCAAGCTTGGCCGATCAAAACCGTGGAGCCCGCCGATAGCCCGATGATGAAGCTCATCAGGAAGAACATGAGCGGAAAGAAGGTTGCGATAGCCGCCAGGGCCTCCACGCCGATCAGTTGCCCGACATAGATCGAGTTGATGGTGCCTGACAGGGCCTGCAAGATATTCGAGGCCATCAACGGAATCAGGAACAGGCTGAAACGCTGCCAGAGCGGTCTGGTCGACAACGGGTTCATGAAGTTACTCCAGCTTCAATTTTGCAATCCGGGTCACGGCCTGGAACCCCGAAGCCGACTGGGACTGAGCAATATTCAGACCGCCGGGGGGACCATTTCACACCGCTTTCACGGTGCCGGCTGGACGGGCGCTGGAGACTGGGCAATGACTGGCGCTGCTTTACGCCGCAGGCCCGGAGGCGTCAATTGCTGTTGGCGGAATCATTCCTGCTACTGCTCGCACTGTGCCCCATAACCATCGGCGTCGCCCCACAACCCTGTGCTAGAAACCATCCATGCCGCAGCCATCCGCTCTATCCAGCGCCACCATTGATCAGTTTCTTGCCGGAGCCCGTGCCTGTATTCCCGTTGCTGTTTCCGTCGCCGCCTACGGCATGGTCTGGGGCATGCTGGCCCGCACGGCCGGGCTCAGCCTGCTTGAAGTGATGATGATGAGCGGTCTGGTGTTTGCCGGTTCAGCCCAATTTGTTGCACTCGATCTCTGGACGGCCACACCATCATCGCTTCCCGTCGGGCCGCTGGTTCTGTCCGCGCTGATCGTGAACCTGCGTTATCTCCTGCTCACTGCCACCCTTCGGCCGCTCTATCCGTCCTCCAATCTTGGGCGCGGCGCGCTCAGCATGTATTTGGTCACAGACGAGAACTGGGCCATGACGGTTGCGGCAATGTCGCACGGCGGTGGCAGCGTCGCCTTTCTCATGGGCGGCGGCGTCATGGCCTGGCTCAGTTGGATGACCACAAACGTCACCGGGTATGGGCTCGGCTCGGCAATTGATGACCCCTCCCGCTGGGGGTTGGATTTTGCCTTCACAGCGACCTTTTTGGCGCTGCTGCTCGGCATGTGGCGCAGCAAAGCCGACCTTCTGCCCTGGCTGGTGGCCGCCCTGGTCGCTATAGCCACGGCGAGTTCGCTTGAAGGCAGTTGGCACATCCTGGCCGGCGGCCTGGCAGGAAGCTTCGCCGGCGCCATCCTGGAGGTGCGCAAGCATGCAGACCAGTCCTGAGGCATTCATCGCCATTCTCGGCATGGCTCTGGTCACAATTGCCATCAAGGCAGGCGGCCTGCTCCTGGCCGACCGCCTACCGCGCCAGGGGTTCGCCGCGGCCTGGCTGCGTCATATTCCTGGCGCCGTGCTTGCCGCTCTCGTGGCACCCGCCCTGGTCACCGGCAGTCCCGCCGAAATGATCGCGGCAATCGCGGCTGGTGGCATATACATCCTGACGAGGAATCTCTTCGCAGCCATGGCCGCTGGCGTGCTTGCGGTCTATCTGGCCCGCCTGCTGCTGGCTAGCTGAAGTCAATCCATGATCGGAAGTGGTGCCCCCCGCCGGACTCGAACCGGCACGCCTCGCGGCGGAGGATTTTGAGTCCTCTGCGTCTACCATTCCGCCAGAGGGGCACGGGCTGGGTTCCTAGCTCACAAGCTGCGACAGTGCAATAACTCCTGGCGCCCATTTGTTGCCCATGCACACAAACCGCATTCAGTCAGACAGGCTTGTCGGCGAACTCAGGCTCGGATCGAGAAACGTACCGCTACCGCTCGGCCGTGTGGACCTGAATGAACTGCCATACTGCTGCTGCATCAGTTGCTCGCGCTGGATGGCGTCGAATGCCTGCACATCCAGACCAATCACCGAAGTCATCAGATTGGGACCGGTCCCCGGCTTGAACGCCTCCGCAATGGCCGCCTCCCCTTCGAACGCCTTTACCCCGGTACTGGGATTGATCCACGCCGTGCTCATGCCGGTCGGCACATTGAACGGTGTCGCTGGTTTTCCCTGCAGGGCATTGGCCATGAAATCGGTGAAGATCGGCACGGCCATGCCGCCGCCAGTCGAAGAAGACCCCATGGAGCGCGGTTGGTCATAGCCGACATAGACGCCCACTGCCAGTTCGGGAGTGAACCCGACGAACCAGGCATCCTTGTAGTCGTTGGTCGTGCCGGTCTTGCCGGCCACCGGACGGTTGAGGGCACGAGCGGCCGTCCCGGTACCACGCAGGACCACCCCTTCCATCATCGAGGTGATCTGATAGGCCGTCATCGGATCGAGCACCTGGGGTCGATTGTCGACAATGCGTGGCTCGCCCTGCCCATGCCAGTCTTGCGATGCGCACCCGTCGCAAAGCCGCTGATCGTGACGGAACACCGTCGCGCCATAGCGATCCTGGATGCGGTCGATCAGCGTCGGCACGATCTTGCGCCCGCCATTGGCGATGGTTGCATAGGCCGCCGTCATGCGCAGCGCCGTGGTTTCCCCTGCCCCCAGCGCCATCGCCAGGACCGGCTGCATATTGTCGTAGATGCCGAAGAGCTGCGCATAATCGGCGATCAGCGGCATGCCGATATCGCGCGCCAGCCGCACCGTCATCACGTTTCGGCTGCGCTCGATGCCGCGCCGCAATGTCTGCGGGCCATAGAACTCTTGCGAATAGTTTTCCGGCCGCCACACCGAGCCATCGCCCATGCGCACTTCCACTGGCGCATCCAGCACCACGGAGGCCGGCGTATAGCCATTGTCGAGCGCAGCCGCATAAACGATTGGCTTGAAAGACGACCCCGGCTGCCGCAGGGCCTGCGTGGCGCGATTGAACTCACTCTCGGCAAAGGAGAAACCGCCGACCATCGCCAATACCCGGCCGGTCCGCGGATCCATCGCCACCAGCGCGCCCTCGATTTCCGGCACCTGCTCGAGCGTGTAGATACCGTCCTTGCCCGGTACCGGCGAGACATACACAACGTCACCGACATTGAGAATGTTCTGGACAGCCTGTGAAACCCACCGGATCTCCGGCCCGGACAGAACGCCCTCGATGCGATTGGTCGCCACCGCGCCATCCACATCATCATCGGGCCTGAGGCCTATTCGCGCCTCGTTGTTCCCCACCTCCAGCACGACGGCAAGCTGCCATTCCGGCACATCGCTCAACGGTTCGATCGCAGCGACCGCTACTCCCCAGTCCTCACCGATCTCCACGCTGGCGACGGGACCACGAAAGCCGCGCTGATGATCGAATTCGATCAGCCCGTCCATCAGCGCCCGCCGGGCATATTCCTGCAAACGGGGCTCGAGCGTGGTACGCACGGACAGGCCACCGCCATAAAGCTGGTCCTCGCCATAAAGCTTGGCCAGCTCGCGCCGCACCTCCTCGGTAAAATACTCCGCCGAATAGAGCTGGCTGCCCGCTGCGCGCGGAATGACGTTGAGCGGCTCCTGCTTGGCCAGCGATGCCTCTTCATAGCTCACATAGCCGTTCTCGACCATGCGATCGATCACCCAGTTACGCCGCTCGATGGCCGCTTCGGTCCGGCGGAACGGATGGTAGTTATTGGGACCTTTGGGCAAGGCCGCGATATAGGCCGCCTCCGGCAGGGTGAGCTGGTACAGTGCCTTGTCGAAATAGTTCAGCGCCGCCGCCGCCACCCCATAGGAGTTCAGCCCGAGAAAAATCTCATTGAGATAAAGTTCGAGGATCTTGTTCTTGGTAAAAGTCGATTCGATCCGCAGCGCCAGTATGGCCTCCTGGATCTTGCGGTCCCAAGTCTGCTCGGAGGTCAGCAGGAAGTTCTTGGCCACTTGCTGGGTAATTGATGACCCGCCGCCCTGGATGGCGTTGTTGCCATCCAGCCGCGCCAGCACATTGTCCCGCACGGCACGCACCACGCCATCGATCGCAATGCCGTTGTGATTGAAGAAATCCTTGTCCTCCGCCGAGAGAAACGCCTGAACCACCAGAGGCGGAACGGTCTCCACCGGCTGGAAAAGGCGTCGCTCACGGGCATATTCGGCCAGCAGGGTGCCATCGGCGGCATGCACCCGGGTCGTCACCGGCGGCTGGTAATCCTGCAGCACGGTGTAATCCGGCAATTGCGCGCTGACCGTCGCCAGATAGACAGCGCCAGCGGCGACCCCGCCAAGAGCGAGGAACATGCCAAATCCAAAGAGCCAGCCAAGCAGTCGAAGCATCTGGATTATCTACCCGGTGCCGTTGGGGCGGTGAGCGTGGAAACATAGCAGAGTCGCGTCGTCTTGGGCATCACAGCTCTTCCTCAAGACTATCAAAATAGGTCGAGATGCCGCGTGCGATGGCCTCTGCCGTGCGGTCCCGCCAATCCGACTGCATCAGATTGGCTATGTCATTGGCATTGGACAAAAAGCCCAGTTCCACCAGCACCGAAGGCACGTCGGGGGCCTGCAGCACAAAGAAGTCTGCCTGCCGCACCGGGAACCGGCGAAGCGCAACGCTGGGCTCAAGCTGATGCACGATGGATTGCGCGGCCATGTAGGACTGCACGCGCATCTCACGCCGCATCAGGTCAAGCAGAATGTCGACCACCTCAGGCGCCATAGTCTGTGGCATGGCAAAGCCGGCAATCACATCGGACGCATTTTCATTGTCCGCCAGCACCTTGTCGAGCACATCAGTGGCGTTCTCGTCCCGCGTATAAACGCTGGCCCCTCGGATTTCCGGCTGCTGAAAACTGTCCGCGTGAATTGAAATAAACAGATCCGCCTTGTTGGCCCGCGCCAGATCTACCCGCTCTTCGAGGCGTAAATAGGAATCGTCCTCGCGGGTCAGCGCTACATCAAACCGTCCAGATTCAACGAGCAGCTCCTGCAGGCGCAAGGAGAAGGCCAGCACGATGTCCTTTTCCTTGACCCCGTCGGCGGTCTCCGCGCCGCTGTCGATGCCTCCATGCCCTGGGTCAATGACCACCAGAGGCCGCGTCGCTATGGGCAGTTCCGAACCGCCGGCCGGCGTCGATGCTGCAGGCGCCGCCGTTTCAGACGCGGCAAGGTCCCGCTCGACATTGGCGGCAAACTCTTCCTCGGTTGCAGGAATGATATCGACGACCAGCCGCGCCGGCTGATCTTCGAAAGCGTCCAGCACATAGGCCTGCTGCACCTGGGCGGGGCCGGCCAGTGTCAGCGTTGTGCGCACCCTGTCTGCTGCCGCCTGCTCAATGGCATAAGCTGAGACCAGCCCGCCATCGGCCAAATCACCCTCGGGCGCGGGAACGGAAAACGTCCCTGCCCGGACGTCAATGGCCAGGCGGCGCGGATCATCCAGGGAGACAAAGGAAAACGCGGTACGGTCCGCCAGGTCGACCACCAGCCGTGCGCGCTCCGGCGCGATCGTGACGCGCGCATCGATCACATTGGGCAAGGGCGGCAATGCCGCCGCGTCCTGTGCAGCAGCAATTGTGGACAGGCCCAGCAGGGCAAACAGGCCAAATACGAGGCCAATCAGTGATTGTCGGGTCAAGATTGTGGCCGGGCTCCCATATTCCGAGCATCTGCGTGCCGCCTCGATGCGGCGATTCTTCGGCAGACCCCGCCTTATGCGATGATTTGCACCTGTGGCCAACATGACAGGCATCAATTCTGGGCATCAGGGGCAGATTTGACTTTCTTGTTGCCATTGCGGCGCAACTTTTCTACACGATCAATGTGTAGGTGCGTGTGTTCCGCGGTCGTGTTCAGGGCAATGGATTGCCCTCTATGATCCGGAACGGAAGTTGCGGTTTCAACGCCCTGCACCAACGAATTTCGGCCCAGACCGGGCCGGACGGCAGCAGGCCCAAAGGCCTGATGCCCAATAGGAAGAGGTCATATGGCCCGCTGGCGAACAGAGCGCGACGCGATCGATATGAACGATTGCCGCTTTGCTTCGCCCTGTTTGCCGGCCCAGACCGCACAGTCTTCGGCGCTGAACGTGAGAGGTTCGCGCCACCCAGTATCAAACCTATTCGCCCCGCAATGCGCCACGAACAGGAAGTCGGCCTCCCGGCGTCCACTTGTCGGCGCGCGGGTGCGCGGAGTTCATTATGGCGACCAAAAGAATGCTGGTGGATGCCATCCACCCGGAAGAAACACGGATTGTCGTTACCGCCGGTAACCGGCTCGAGGAGTTCGATTTCGAATCAGCGACCCGCCGCCAGTTGCGGGGCAACATCTACCTCGCAAAAGTCACGCGGGTTGAGCCCAGCCTGCAGGCGGCCTTTGTCGAATATGGCGGCAATCGCCATGGCTTTCTCGCCTTTTCGGAAATTCACCCCGATTACTACCAGATCCCCGTTGCCGACCGCGAAGCTCTGCTGCGCGACGAGGAACACGAGGACGATCATGGTGATGACGCCGATGAAGCAATCTCGCTGCCCACAGGGGTAACCGAGCCGGACGCAGAGGCCGATCCGCAGGAACCCGGCGATGCCGAACACATCGAACAGGCGCCCGCCGACAGCGAGCCGGTCGAGTCGATTGGTGGTGGCGATGCCCTGGAAGAAGTGCCGGAGCGCCGTCGGTCGAGCCAGCAGCGCCGTCACCAGTACAAGATCCAGGAAGTCATCAAGCGCCGTCAGGTGATGCTGGTGCAGGTCGTCAAGGAAGAACGTGGCAACAAGGGCGCGGCCCTGACCACCTATCTGTCTCTTGCCGGCCGCTATTCTGTCCTGATGCCAAATACCGCCCGCGGTGGCGGCATCTCGCGCAAGATCACCAATGCTGCCGACCGCAAGCGCCTCAAGGAAATCACCGCCGATCTGGAAGTGCCCCAGGGCATGGGCGTAATCCTGCGTACGGCCGGTGCCTCGCGCACCAAGGCCGAGGTCAAGCGCGACTTCGAATACCTGATGCGCCTCTGGGAAAGCGTGCGCACGCTGACGCTGGAAAGCTCGGCGCCGTGCCTGGTTTATGAGGAAGGCTCGCTCATCAAGCGTACCATCCGCGACCTCTACAACAAGGACATCGACGAAGTTCTGGTGGCTGGCGACAACGCCTATCGCGAGGCCAAGGACTTCATGAAGATGATCATGCCGTCCCACGCCAAGAACGTGAAGCCATATGCCGAAGAGCAGCCGCTGTTCTCCAAGTATAGCGTTGAAGCCCAGCTCGATCAGATGTTCTCGCCGACGGTTACCCTGCCCTCCGGCGGCTACATCGTCATCAATCCGACAGAAGCGCTGGTCTCCATCGACGTAAACTCGGGCCGCTCCACCAAGGAGCACAATATCGAGGACACTGCCCTCCAGACCAATCTGGAAGCAGCCGAGGAAGTCGCGCGCCAGCTTCGCCTGCGTGACCTGGCCGGCCTCATCGTCATCGACTTTATCGACATGATGGAGAACCGGTCCAACCGGGCCGTCGAGCGCAAGCTCAAGGATTGCCTGAAGGACGACCGCGCCCGCATTCAGGTGGGTCGCATCTCCCATTTCGGTCTGATGGAGATGAGCCGCCAGCGTATCCGCTTTGGCGTCGTGGAAAGCTCGACCCACAAGTGTCCGATCTGCGATGGCACCGGTCTTGTGCGCTCCACCGAAAGCCTGGCGCTGATGATCATGCGCCACATCGAGGATCACGTGCTGCGCAAGCAGGGGCAGTCGATCAATGTTCGCGTCCCGGTTGAGGTTGCGCTCTACATCCTGAATTTCAAGCGTGACACGCTTTCGGGGCTCGAAGCGCGCAACAAGCTCTCGATCACGATCACCGCAGACAGCAAGATGACGGGCCAGCAATTCGCCATCGAAAAGGGCGAAACCCGCGTTTCGGCCTATGCCGACCAGCGCACCGCCGCCCATGTGCGGGTGGACAGCGCCGTGATCGACGATGCGGCCGAAGACGACGTCGAGGTCGAAATCGAAGTCGAGGTTGAAGAAACCGAGTCGCGGTCAGCAGATGCCGGAGAAGGCGAAGGGTCCGGACGCCGCCGGCGCCGCCGCCGCCGCCGCGGTGGCCGCAATGGTGACCAGCAAAACCAGCAGGCATCCGAGGGCAGTTCCGATCAGGATAGCGACACCGACAGTGTTGCCGAAGATGACGAGACCGGTGGTGAGGATGCAGACGCCCGCCATGCCGTTGAGGGCGATAGCGATGGCGAAACACGCCGCCGCCGCCGCCGCGGTCGTCGGGGCGGGCGCCGCAATCGGCGCGATCAGAATGGCGATACCGGAGCCGATACTGCAGAGGCCGCCGTTTCAGCGCCTGAAGAAGCGGTTGTCGACCATGTCGAGGTAGACGCCGAGCCGGTGGCCGAACAAGCACCCGTTGCCGAGGAAAAGCCGACCGAAAAGCCTCGGCGCACCCGTCGCAAGAAGGTTACCGAAACCGAGGATTCGGCGCCGGCTGAAACTACTCCGGTTGCGGCAAGTTCCGAAGAAGAACCCACTGAGCCGGTCGCCGAAGACAAGCTGGCCGAAAAGCCCAAGCGCAAGCCCCGTGCGCGTAAGCCCAAGGCTGAAGCGACCGCGGCAGCAACCGAGCCGGCGGTCACGGAAGCCGCGCCCGCCGAGGCCCCCAAGGCCGATGACAGCGCGCCGGAAGAAAAGAAGCCAGCACGCAGCCGTCGCGTGAAAAAGGATCTGCCGCCTGAGGGCGTGGTTGTCACCTCAAGCGCCGCACCGGCCGAGGAAACCAACGCGCCTGCCGAGGGCGAGGGCGAGGCTGAGGGTGAATCTGAGCCCGGAAAGAAAAAGAAGGTCGGTTGGTGGCAGCGCCGCCTTGGCCTTGGCTAAGTGAGAAAGGGCGGCCTCCGGGCCGCCCTTTTTTTCCGCGTATCAGCCATTGCAAGGCTCTGCCATGCAATGCGCTCCGCGGCTAAGTCCCTCACTGGCCAGCAAAATACCGGTACACGACATCGCCCTCATCCTGAGGCACGGCACTGTTATCCCGCACGCCACCCAGCCGCGCTGAAACCGCCATGGATTTATAGTTCTCCGGATCGAAATAGCTCACCAGGGTATCAAGGCCGAGCGCTTCAAATGCCCAGTCCTTCAGGGCACCCCCGGCCTCGGTTGCAAAGCCCTGGCCCTCGTGGCCCGCATAGAGTATCCAGCCCAGTTCCTTTTCCGGGAACATCGGTCCGTGATTGATCCCGACCTGACCGACGCAATCGCCGCTGGCCCTGAGCTCGATCATCAAGGCGCCATGGCCATAGAGTTCCCACATTGCAACATCGCTGGAGAACATGCCCCATGCCGCCCATCGGACATGCGGCCCGCCCATCATCCGTGACCGGTCCGACGCCATGAACGCGGCATAGGCAGGATAATCCGCCATCACCGGAGGCCGAAGCACCAAACGCTCTGTGTGCAAGGTCGGAATGGCGCTCATGCTTAACCGCCTGCCCTCAGGAAATCCCGCATTCGCTCCAAAGCACTGTCGACAGTCTCCGATTTACCAGCATAGCTGAACCGCACAAAACCATTGCCATCGGTCCGGTCGAAATCAATGCCCGGCGTCGCCGCGACACCAGCCTGGTCCAGCATGGTCAGGCAAAAATTCATGGCATCATTGGAAAACTGACCGATTCCGGCATAGGCGTAAAACGCCCCATCGCCATCTTCTGGCAGCTCGAAACCAAGCTCGCGCAACCCCTGCCCCAACAAAAGCCGATTCTGGGCATAGCGCGCCTTCTGCTCTTCAGCGTAGTCGCGCTCCCCCAAGGCCACACTGGCCGCGATCTGGCTCAGAGTCGGCGCTGAGATGAACAGGTTCTGCTGTAAAATCTCCGCCCGCCGGATCATTTCCTCCGGCAATACCATCCAGCCGATACGCCATCCGGTCATGCAGTAATATTTCGAGAAGCTGTTGATAATGATGGCATCACGGGTGAGCTCCAGGGCACTGACCGACGGCCCCGCATAGTCGAGGCCGTGATAGATCTCGTCGGAAATCAGCGTGACGCCCAGCCGCGCACAGCTATCAACGATGTCGGCGAGCTGCTCGCGGCTCACCGACGCCCCGGTCGGATTGGCCGGGCTGGCAAAGAGCAGCCCATCGAATGGCTGGCGCGCATGCGCGGCTTCGATACCCGCCCCGGTCAGCCGCCAGCCATTTCCGGCCGAAACGGGAATTTCGACGACGCCGAAGCCCAATCCGAGCAATGTGTTCACATAGGCCGGGTAGCCCGGACGGGTAATGGCGATCCGGGCCCCCGGCTTGAATGCAGTATGAAATGCCAGGATGAAACCCGCAGACGACCCCATCGTTGCAACGATCAGCTCCGGATCGATTTGCACGCCGTGCTGGCGTTCATAATAACCCTCCAGGCCCTCGCGCAGCGCGTTCATGCCCTTCGCATTGGTATAGCCCTGCGGCTCCGGCAAAGCCCGCGCCACCGCCTCAAGCACTCGCGGCGCCGGCGGCGCGCCCGGCTCACCAACTTCCAGATGGCACACCGCGCGCCCCAGCGCTTCCAACGCCTTGGCGCGCTTGAGAATATCCATGGCGAAAAACGGCATCAGGCCGTCTGGAGAATTGGTCATGCGAACCCCACTTCTGCATCGGGCCTAGCGCGAAGTGCCCGGTTTCTCAACAACAATTGATAGTCTCGTAAATCCGTGGGCGATCGTCCCGTGCCAGTATATCAGAAGGTCTGCTAGACAAGGCGCGACCGACTCGCCTGGAGCCCAATGATGAACCGCCTGACTATCCTTCTCGCTGCTGTCGCCGGTATTCTCGCCGGCGCGCTGGGCTATGGATATTTCAATCAGCCCACGCCGCAGATCGACGAAGTCGCGGTGCGCGCCATTGTCGAGCAAATGCTGGAAGAACAGATGGCCCTGTCAGAGCCGGCACAAGCCGAATCGGATGTCGCCAGCATCGACCCTGCGGTTCTCAATCCCATGATCGAACAGTTCCTGCTCGACGATCCCAAGGTTCTGCAGCGCGTCTCCACCGCCCTCGAACAAACCCTGCGCGCTGAAGAAGCTGAACGTTCGGCGACCGCCCTGGCGGAGTTCCGCGACCAGATATTCAACGCGCCAGGCCAGATTGTGCTGGGCAATCCCGATGGCGATGTCACCTTAGTCGAGTTCTTCGATTACAATTGTGGCTATTGCCGCGCTGCCCTGCCCGATATGGCAGCCCTGTTAGCAGAAGATCCCGATCTCAAGATCATCCTCAAGGAATTTCCGATACTCTCTAACGAGTCCATCGATGCCGCTCGAATCGGTGTCCTGGTGGGCGAGAGCGAAGCGAATTACTGGGATTTTCACTCCGCCCTGTTCACCAGCCGCGGCAAGGTCGACAAATCCGTGGCCCTCGCCGCCGCGCAGGATCTCGGCCTTTCGCCTGTTGAGCTGGAACTGCAAATGGGCGATCCCCGAGTCGCCCAGACCATTCAGTCGTCCTATGAGATCGCCCAGGCCCTGGGTATCACCGGCACCCCGACTTATATCATCGGAAATGAGATCATTCCCGGCGCTATCGGGGCCGACGAATTGCGCGCCCGCATCGCCGACATGCGCGAATGCGGAAAGACCCAGTGTAGCTGAGCACCCGAAAACCGCTAAGACCCCGGAGCCCACCTGCAGCTCTCTCAGACCGTGGCGCAGTGCGGGTGGCTCTAGTCTTTTCGGTGCATTTCGTGTAACCGCCCTTGCGCTGGCCAAAAGGGCCGGTGCACAAGGCATGGATCATGACCAAACGCGTTCTCGTCCTCAATGGCCCGAACCTCAACCTGCTCGGTACGCGCGAGCCGGGGACCTATGGCGCCGAAACGCTCAAGGACATCGAAGCCCTTTGTCATGCGGCCGCCGAGGATTTGGGGCTAAGCCTCGATTTCCGGCAGTCAAATTACGAAGGTGAGCTGGTCACCTGGATCCAGGATGCCCGCAAGACGGCCGACGGCATCCTGATCAATCCTGCCGCATATTCGCACACTTCTGTTGCCATACATGACGCCCTGAGGGCCGTGAGCCTGCCGGTGGCGGAAGTGCATCTGACCAATATCCATCAGCGCGAGGCCTTCCGGCACCATTCCTATGTGTCGTCGGTCGCCTTCGGCGTCATTTGCGGCTTTGGCACGCTTGGATATAGACTGGCCCTCATGGCCTTGGCCGATAAACTCAAATAACGCTTCAAGACGAGAAGCCGGGAGACCGACAGAATGACCAAGTCATCGGTGGATCAGGATCTGATCCGCGCCATCGCCGAACTGCTCAACAAGGAAGACCTTGCCGAGATTGAAATCGAGCAGGAAGATCTGAGGGTTCGCGTCACCCGCTCCTACCCCAGCGAGGCGCCGACCTATGCGCACGCTCCCATGCAGTACATGGCGCCGCCAGCGGCCGCTGCTGCACCAGCCGCACCGAGCGCACCATCCGGTTCTGTACCTGCCGCAGCGCCCGCTGCGACCGAGGATCTGGCATCCAATCCGGGCACGTTGACTTCGCCCATGGTCGGCACAGCCTACCGCTCTCCTGAGCCCGGCAAGCCGGCCTTTGTGGATGTCGGGACCAAGGTGTCCGAGGGTCAGACTATCCTGATCATCGAAGCAATGAAGACCATGAACCAGATTCCGGCGCACCGCTCTGGCACTATCACGCGTATCCTTGTGGAAGATGCACAGCCGGTAGAATATGGCGAGCCGCTCGTCGTCATCGAGTAAGGGGACGACCATGTTCCATAAGGTTCTGATCGCTAATCGCGGCGAAATCGCCCTGCGCATCCTGCGAGCGTGCAAGGAAATGGGTATCCAGACCGTTGCCGTGCATTCAACAGCCGACGCCAATGCCATGCATGTGCGCCTGGCCGACGAAAGTGTGTGTATCGGCCCCAATGCGGCCAAGGACAGCTATCTCAACATTCCCTCCATCATGGCGGCGTGCGAGATTACCGGCGCTGATGCAGTGCATCCCGGCTACGGCTTCCTCTCCGAAAATGCCCGTTTCGCAAAGATCCTGACCGAGCACAATGTGACCTTCATTGGTCCCTCGGCGCACCACATTGAAATCATGGGCGACAAGATCACCGCCAAGAAGACGGCGGTGGAACTGGGCATTCCCGTAGTCCCCGGCTCTGCCGGCGCCGTTGAGACCGATGCAGACGCCAAGAAGACTGCCAAGGAAATCGGCTATCCCGTGCTGATCAAGGCCACCGCTGGTGGTGGTGGCCGCGGCATGAAAGTTGCAAAATCCGAGAAGGAATTGCTTGAGGCTTGGTCGACAGCCCGCACTGAGGCCAAGGCCGCGTTTGGCAATGACTCGGTCTATATGGAAAAATACCTGGGCAAGCCGCGCCACATCGAGGTGCAGGTGCTGGGTGATGGCCAGGGCAATGCGGTCCATCTTGGTGTCCGCGACTGTTCGTTACAGCGTCGGCACCAGAAGGTTTGGGAAGAGGCCGGTGGTCCTACCATCTCTCCCCAGGAACGCGACGAGATCGGCGAGATCTGTGCCGCGGCCATGCGCAAGCTGAAATATTCCGGCGCCGGCACCATCGAGTTTCTCTATGAGAATGGCGAGTTCTATTTCATTGAAATGAACACGCGCCTGCAGGTTGAGCACCCGGTTACCGAGCGCATTACCGGTATCGACATTGTCTATGAACAGATCAAGGTTGCCTCGGGGGAAAAGCTCTCGATGACCCAGGATCAGGTACAGTTCTATGGCCACGCCATTGAAGTGCGCATCAACGCCGAGGACCCGCAGACCTTTGCGCCGTCGCCCGGTACCATCACATTCTACCACCCCGCGGGGGGCGTTGGTGTGCGCGTCGATTCGGCAGTGTATCAGGGCTACAAGATCCCGCCCTATTACGACTCGCTGATCGGCAAGCTGATCGTTTATGGCCGCACGCGCGAGGAATGCCTCAAGCGCCTCAGCCGCGCGGTGGACGAGTTCGTGGTGGATGGCGTCAAAACCACCCTGCCCCTGTTCCAGCGCCTGATCAAGGAGCCCGACATCCTGGCCGGCAATTACGACATCCACTGGCTGGAAAAATTCCTGGCCGAGAACAAGGCATGAGCTTGAGGGGCGCGCGAGCGCCCCTTATCTTTAGTAGCATGGCCCGCCAGACAGACCCCTTTACAGTCGAGATCACCCCCGAGCTGATCGTCCGCGCCTATCAGGCGGGCATCTTTCCCATGGCAGAAGATGCAGCCGACACAGACCTTTTCTGGGTAAGCCCTGATCTGCGCGGCATCATCCCGCTAGATGGCTTTCACGCCAGCAAGAGCCTGCGCAAGGCCATGCGTAATTCTCGCTGGACCATTCGCGTCGATACCAACTGGGATGGTATCGTCGAGGGCTGTGCTACCGTAGGCGAAGACCGCCAGACCACTTGGATCAATGGCACGATCCGCTCCGTCTATGGCGAGCTGTTTCGGCGTGGCGTGGCCCATACGGTGGAAGTGTGGGACGGCGACAATCTAGTTGGCGGTCTCTATGGCCTTGCGATAGGCGCAGCTTTTTTCGGCGAATCCATGTTTCACCGACGCACCAATGCGTCCAAGATGGCCATGGCGCACCTGGTCGACCGCCTGAAGGCAGGTGGTTATGAACTGCTCGACACCCAGTTCCTGACCGACCATCTCGCCTCGCTTGGCGGCATCGAAATTCCCCGAACCGAATATGAAGACCGCTTGAGCCTGGCCCTGCAGCGCGAAGGCAATTGGAGCGCCTGGGACAGCAATGATCAAGCCTGAAGACCTGCCCGAAAGCCTGGGCCCACTACGCGATCTACCCTGGACGCAGATTACCATTGGCAGATCGACCTGCGACGTCTGGCGCATTGCCCTTGGTGACGGTAACGCGGTGTTCCTCAAGGCCGAAACCGTTCATCCACTTGGCGAATTGCCAGGAGAAATCGAGCGCCTGAATTGGCTGACGCGCATGGGTTTCAAGGCCCCACGCGTCGTAGATGCCGAACAAGGCAGCAATCGCCTCTGGCTCCTGATGAGTGCGGTTCCCGGGGCGGATCTCACTCATTATGACAAAGAACCGGAAATCGTGGTCCGAGCCTACGCCCAGGCCCTCAAACGTCTGCATGCGCTTGACCCGACGACCTGCCCATTCGACCATAGTATTGACGCGCGATTGACCCTAGCTGAACAGCGCCTCGCCGCCGGCCTGGTCGACGAGACTGATTTCGACGCCGAGCGCCTGGGCTGGACAGGCGTACAGGTGCTGGAATGGCTCCACGCCAACCTCCCGGAAACCGGCGACACCATCGTCACCCATGGCGACGCATGCACACCCAACATCCTCGCAGTCGACGGTCGCTTTTCGGGCATTGTCGATTGTGGACGCCTTGGTACGGCCGATGTCTGGCAGGATCTGGCCATCGCCTGCCGCAGCATCAGGGACAATATCGGCAAGGAGCACATCGCACCCTTCCTCGCAGCCTATGGCGCGGTGTGGGACGAAGCCAAATTTCGCTTCTATTGCACCCTAGACGAGATGTTCTAGTCCCGCAGTTTGAACGCGAGCGTTGTCACCCACTCATCCATATCGGGTACCTCCGCCGGGTCGCTCTCATAGAGCTCCAGCCGGCAGGCAAAGAACTCATCATTGCCCTCTGTATGCTGGTCGAACGGCTGCTGCGTCAGCTTTGACCAGCCGATCAGCACGCCGGTTACTGTCACCAGGGCATCCGGATGACCGTGCCAGGTCACACCGAGATAACGCCCCGCCGGCAATCTGCCAGTTTTGACCACACCTTCTTCCGGACCAGCCCTTTCGACCGCGATCCCGGCCTCGACATCAAGCGTTTCGGCCATGTTGATACGCCGGTAATTGTAGAAGGCAGCGCCGATCGGGGTCAGGCCGTGCCGCTCGACATAGTCGAAAATTTGCGGGAAGCCTTCATTGGCGGGCCGCTGCATCTGCTGCATTGTGACCATGAATGGCACATAGACATAGTCCTGCACCGGGCGCTCTGTAATCTCTGGCAGCGTCATCATCGGGTAATCCTCCTGTTCCGGTTGCAGTCACGCTGTGCACCACCGTCGGCATTGGCCAATATCGTGGTCAAGTGCGCGGCCACAGGCCAGCGTCACAGTGCACTCCCATCACGACGAAGGAAGTCAGGCGTGTTGAACATACTCGGGAGAAATTTAGCGCGCGTCCGGCGGCGGCACATTGGTGGAGGTTTTACACTCGATCAGCCAGACATCATACACGGCGTGATCCACCGCATTGAGCGCCGGGCTGTCGGCGAACATCCAGCCCGTAAAGATCCGCTCTCCGACGCCGTCCAGGCCAATCTGGTTGACCTCAAGAAACGCCGACGTGCGTTGTAGCGTATCGCTGCTCGGACGGTCGTAGCAGGCACGCGGCGTTATCTCAAGCGCCCCAAACAGCACAGTTTCGTCCACATAGACGTCAAAGCGCGTGATACGCCCGGTGATCTTGTCGAGCCCGGCAAAGGTTGCCACCGGATGTGCGACCGGTTGCGCGTACACGGCAGGCGTATAGGCCAGAACGGCCGCTGTCAGCAGCGGCCGAGCCAGAAATTTCATGCATTGCCGCAAACTGCGAACCCTTATTCGGGCGACCAGGCCTGGTAATCGCCAGTCACGCGCGGGCGCTCACCCTTGTTGAGCAGGCTGCCATCGGGGCGATAGGCAGCGGCTGTACCGGTCAGGTTGGGCTGATGCGCCTTTTCCCAGGGGTGCGGCTCATATTTGGCATTGGCAGGTGCCACATCGGAACGATGATGCATCCAGCCGTGCCAGCCCGGCGGGATGGCCGAGGCATCGGCAAAACCGCCAGCATATGTCACGTAGCGACGCTTGGCCTTGCGGTCCTGATAGTAACGATTGCCGAATTCATCTGACCCGACATAGTCGCCGAAACGACGGATCCAAAGACGCGTGCCCCAGGTGTTGCCACCCCACCACGAGAAAATTTCGGTCAGGAACTGCTTGATACCGGTCTGGGCCAATTTTCGATTCCGCATATTTGGCGTCGATTTTGCGGTCGGTTTAGCATGGCTCGCAAGCAGAGCCTAGACCGAACAAGCCGAAATCCAGTCATACCTGCTCATTCCGAAGCATCGCCATCATGGCCGCAATGACCCGATCTTTCTGCGCGTCGCTGGTGCCCGCCAGTCCTTGTATGTGCAGTCCCTGGTCCAACGTCTGCAGCATCTTTCCCAAACCGGCCACATTGGCTTTGCCGCCGATCTGGCCACGCGCCGCCGCGCTCACAAGATTGGCCTGGTACAGGGCTTCTATTTCGCCGGCTGCTTCCACCGCCTTCTGATATGCCCCTTCTGGCACCGTGTCCTTTTGCGTCAAGGTGTTGAGCATAAAGCAGCCATAATACTGGCTGCCATACTCCAGGCCCTTGAGGTTCGCTTCGATATTTTCAAGCCCCATTGGCTGACGGGTCATGACGTCCCGGTACTCTGCGATCAGATAGCCAAGAAACCGCTCCAAGGCGGCTTCGAACAAACCCGCCTTGCCGCCGAATTCCTTGTAGAGACTGAAACGGTTCAACCCCGTCTGATCAACCAGTGCGGCCAGATGCGCCCCTTCATATCCAAGGCGCCAGAACAACTCCATTGCCTTGTCGAGCACATCTTCCCGGACATAGCCACGCGGTCGCGCCATTTCAAACCAATCGTTCTGTTATCAATTGACCCCGCCTCTGCACAGGGTTATTCACGTGTTGTTCTGAAACAGGAATGCCTCGATGTCCAGCCCTTCCTCAGACCTCCGTCGCTTCCTCTGGCTCTATTACGCCTACGCATTCCTGTTCGATTTCATCCTCGCCTACGCCTTCTATACCGCCTTGTTCGAGCTCGAAGGCCTGTCGCTGACCGAGATAGGCCTTTTGCTGGCGTTCTGGTCGGCAACGGCAATCGTCCTGGAGATGCCGTCAGGCGCGCTCTCGGACCACTTTGACCGGCGTTGGTTGCTGGTCGCCGCGCCGCTGTTCAAGGCGCTGACCTTCCTGCTCTGGATCGTTGCTGCGGGCCATTTCTGGCTCTATGCGCTTGGCTTCCTGTTCTGGAGCCTGGCTCAGGCCCTGCAATCGGGCTCGCGAGAAGCCCTGCTTTTTGAGCGCATGCAACACGAAGGTCGCGTTGAGGAATTCGACAAGGTTCTGGGCCGCGACAATGCTGCCGAAGAGCTCGGCATCGGCGCTGGCGCGCTCCTGGGCGGCTTCGTCGCCTATTACAGTTTCGACTGGGGCCTGTGGCTCTCCATACCGCCGCTATTGCTCGCGTCCTTTCTCGCCCTCTGGTTGCACGATACCCGACGCGGTGCAGCGACCTCTGAGACGGCAGAAGCGCCTGCCAGCTACTTCTCGCACTTTGCCGATGCCGTGATGGAGTTTCGCCACCACGCCGACCTGCGTTTCGTCACCACCTATATCGCGGTCGGTCTTGTCGTTTTCGAGTTGATCGAGGAGTTCGACCAGATTTACTTTCTTGCGGTCAATCTTCCAGTGTGGGCCTGGGGCATTGTGGGCGCCGCGGTCGAGTTCATTTATGCTGCGGCCAGCATTTACGCCCATCGTCTGGCCGGGCGGCCATGGCTGGCCTGGCTCCTCCCACTACTTGGCGGGACCCTGCTCATCCTCGCGTCGAGCGGCACCACGCCCTGGTACGTTTTGCTGCTGTCCTTGGCCTATGTCCTGATGGCGCCACTTGGGGTGCTCGCTGAAGCGCGCTTTCATCGCGTTATGGAAGGCAAGAGCCGCGCCACCACGACCTCCGCCCTGGTTATGGCGGAAAACGTCTCGGGCATTCTTGGCACACTGGCGTTCGGCTTTTTGGCAGAGCGTATCGGCATCCTGCCGGCCTATGGTTGGGCCGGACTGGTCATGGTGCCCTTGGCAATATGGGTTGCTCATGGCCAGCGCCGTGGCCTCCGGGCAACGGACTAAGCAAGTGCGCCCGCGCCGTCTGGGTCATCGTCCGAGCAGGAAGTCTCGCGCCTCATTGATCTTTGCGGCAAGGAACTCCGACCCCCCCCTGTCTGGATGTACACCCTTCATCAATTCACGATGCGCCGCCTTGATCTCCTCGTCGCTGGCCCCGGGCTTCAGGCCCAGTACGGCATAGGCTTCGGCCACCGGGTCACCGGCAGCGCCGTTTGACCGCGCACCCTCCGTCCCAGAAGCGCCATTCTCGGCAAAATACTCGCGCCAGCCGGCGCGGTTGGTATCGAGCCAACTTTCGAGCAGGTTCACGCTCTCGGCGTCGTGCCCGATCTCATCGATGAGGGCCCGCGTCTCCGCTTCGCCCAGATCCATCAGGTCCCAGCCGGCAAACTGACCATCCAGCACCCTGCCCGTCAGCTCACCCGTATCGTGGTCCAGCTCCATGGCCAGATACCGGCTGCGCACCTTTGACACATTTGCGGGCCCGGGGCCGATGCTGTCGAATGAGAACTGCCCCAGCCGGCCGCGGATCAGCACTGACGCAGCGACCGCGCCCAGAATCATGGCTATATCAATGCGCCGAAAGAGGAGCGCCGCCGCGGCAATGAGGCCCGCGCCACCGCCGATGATCCAGCGCAAGCCCTGCATCACCAGACGACGATCCATGTTGCGCAGTGCGTAGACCAGCCACAGAATGCCGATCAGGACCAATGCACCGAGAAAAACCCAGCTCATCGTTTCTCGATCTGGGTTAGCAGGGCACGCGCGGCACCGCTTGATTGCAACCTGAGATGGGCCCGTCCGCCGCTGGCATAGGCCGCCACGGCCTTTAGCAAATCGGCGAGCTGTTGCGGCGCTGAGCTGTCAAACCGCGCATAGGCGCCCTTGGAGAGGCGTGCAAACTCCCGAAAGGCCGCCTCCACCCGGCTGTCATGGCCTTCCTGAAACACAAACAGCGGCAGCCCCATCACGCCAAGCTCCCCTGCCTTGGCGCAGAGCGCATCGACGTTCTCCTCCATGGCGTCGCCGACATAGATCACCGCATTGATGCGTCGACTCTTGTGCTCGTCCCTGGCATGCGAAAACACCCGCCCGATCTGCGTATTGCCACCCTGACAGGAAATCGTGCTCATCAGGCGAGCCAAGGCGTTGGAATCGAGCACCCATTTCGAGGCCCGGCATTCCCCCAGCCCCCGGAAATAGATCAATTGCACCTGCAGATGCGCATCCTTGGGGATGGCCTCGAACATGCCTGCCTGCAGGGAAATCGCCATGTCCCAGGTGGGCTGCCGGCTCATGGTCGCATCCATGCCGAACAAGAGCCGCCCATCCTCAGCCGCATTGGGGCGGGCCATTAGCCCAACCTTCTGCACAAAGACAGACACTTCGTCCCGAACTTGCGTCTTGGGCGTCACCGCATCGGCACGGCGGGCCGGATTTTTCTCACTCATGGCTTGAATATGTGGCCCCGCAAACGCCCCGGCAAGGCGGGCAGCCGAACTGCGGATAAATTTCGCTTGTTTGGGTCGAAACACCGGCGCCTCATCCGTCGCAAAGGTGAATTCCTGCAAGAAGGGACTTACCAAATGGAACGACACTATGGCTGGGTGATCGTGGCTGCGGGCGCAGTGATCACCTGTCTGGCAATGGGCGCCATGTTCGCGCTGCCGGTCTATCTCCAACCCATCGCCGCAGAAACCGGCTGGACCCGAGCCGGCATATCCGGCGCCATGACCGTGGGCTTCATCGTCATGGGTGTTGCCGGTTTCTTGTGGGGCACCTTGACCGACCGTATTGGCGCACGCCCGGTCATCCTGGCGGCAGCGGCAATGCTCGGCGTTGGACTGTTCATCGCGAGCCGGGCCAATGACCTTCTGGTCTTCCAGCTAGCATATGGCGGCTTGGTCGGTGCTTCCGGTGGTGCTTTCTTTGCTCCCTTGATCGCCACGACGTTGGGTTGGTTCGACAAACATCGCAGCCTGGCAGTCTCGCTTGTCTCGCTGGGTGCCGGTGTCGCGCCAATGACCATGACCCCACTGGCCACCGTGTTGATCGAGAATTTTGGCTGGCGCGCCGCCATGATGATGACGGCATTCGCGGCAACGATGTTCATCATTCCGGCAGCTTTTCTAATCCGCAGGGCGCCAGAGGTTCTGGCCGAAGCGCCGACGCCGGGGAGCGAC
This sequence comes from Devosia indica, assembly GCF_003056405.1. Taxonomy (GTDB): domain Bacteria; phylum Pseudomonadota; class Alphaproteobacteria; order Rhizobiales; family Devosiaceae; genus Devosia; species Devosia indica. The sequence goes on along the minus strand of NZ_PYVZ01000004.1, from coordinate 184,469 downwards.
GTCGTACCGTCTGCCAAGCCACCCACCAGCATCGGGATCCTCCTGCGCACACCGCAATTCATCGTTCTGGCCGCCGTATTCTTCCTGTGCTGCGGCGCCCATTCCGGCCCGATCTTTCACACGGTCAGCTATGCCATGCTGGCGGTGCATCTGCGCTGGCGGCCGCCAGTATCTATAGTGTGGAGGGCCTTGCCGGGCTTTTTGGCCGTGTCATCTTCGGCCTGTTAGCCGACCGCATCGGGGTCAAGCGGGTCATTATCGGCGGGTTGCTGCTGCAGGCAGCCGGCATCTATGCCTATATCTATGTCTCCGAGTTGACCCACTTCTACCTGCTGGCCGTCGTGCTGGGCCTTGTCTATGGCGGCGTAATGCCCCTCTATTCCGTGCTGGCGCGTGACTATTTCGGCCCCCAGGTCATGGGCACCGTCCTTGGTGGCATTACCATGACCTCGGCAATCGGAATGGCCTTTGGACCTGTCGGTGGCGGCTATCTCTTCGATACTTTTGGTGACTATCACTGGCTCTATATCGCTTCGGCCGCCATTGGTCTGGCCGCAGCCATGCTTGCCCTGGCCTTCCCACCAAAGACCGAGGATGCGGCACCCAAGGACGCCCTGCCCGCGTAACGGGGCCCTTACCGATCAGGCAAGGCTGGCCACGGTCGCCCCGCCGCCTTCCCCGTCATCATCCTTGCCCCGCGCATAAGCGGCAGAGAGGTCCCGGTAATAGCGGGAGTTGAACGCGATGATGGTGACCAGCAGGCCAACCAGGCCAGCAATGGTAAATACCAGCGCCATGCCACGCTCCGGACCGGTGCCGAACCACCCTCCAATCGCTTCGGCCCCGGCGCCGTCCGTCATGAAGGGAATGACCACGAACTGCGTCAGCGGACCAATGAGGAACGCCGTCAGCGGTGAAGCGGACTGTTCGACCGATTGGGCAAAGCCGAACACCCGCCCCTGTCGCTCCAGCGGCACCACCTTTTGCAGCGTCGTATGTTCGGCCGCTTCGGCATAAGGGCCAAGCAGCATCCATACGAAGCATCCAGCGGCCAGCAGCCAGAACGAGGACTGAATGGTGAACACGCTACACACCGCCCAGGTGATGGCATTGACCATGAGCAGCGTGCGCAGTGGATTTTTGCCCAGGCCTGTTCTGGAAATGATGATTCCGCTCAGGATGAAGGCGATCGACAGCACGCCGAAGGTCAGCCCCCACACTTCCACCGGCACCAGCGACAGGCCATAGGCGTCAAGCAGCGCCATGAAGATGCCACCCAGGAAATTGTTGAAGCAGGCAAAAAAGATCAGGGCGAACAGCCCCGGCACAGCGGCCACAACTTTTATGGTTCCGGCAATGTCGACCCGCTTGGGCTCTGCCGGCACATCGGGATTGGGCGCCACCCTGCCCTCATCGATCTGAACCAGGCTCAGATGCAGGAACACCAGCCCCGTCGCGACAAGGGCCAGCACCATTACCCCGAACATGCCGGCATAGGCCACCAGGAACCCCGATATCACCGAAGTCGTCAGAAAACCGATGCCGGTCACCATGCCAACCAACCCGTTTGCCTTGTCGCGCTGGTCCTCGGCGATCAGGATGGTCACCAGCGTCGGCAATGCGATTGATCGGATGTTACCCGCGATAACACCCAGCATGACCAGCAGGACAAAGCCCCACAGATACCAGCCATAGGGGTCCCGGAACGCCCCTTCCGGCTCGGCCAGCAAAATCCCCAGCGCCAGCAGGTAGAAGAAGGCCGAAGCTACGCTGGAGGCCAGCATGGCGTGCTTCTTGGCGTTATGATCCACAATCGAGCCGAACCAGAAGCCGAACCCGGCCGTGAATACCAGGTAGAATCCAGCGATCATGCCCGTGGCGAAAACCGACTTGGTTTCGAGAAACACCCAGAAGGTTATGGCAAACCACACCGTGAAATTGGTGACATTGGCCACAAGATTATTGGCGAGAATCTGGTGAAACGGCTTCATTTTCGACCCATCCATGCTGAAGTCCGACCCACCATAGGGGCAGGCCCGGATCCTGGTGCGATGCTTAGCAGTGTCCGCTGACCACTACTGTCAGCAACCCAGCTCAGCATCGGCACATCACCGACGAGCCATCGCGGGCAACTTCGACACCTCAAGAACAAGTCCTAGCACGCGCTGTCGGCACAGGCGCCATGCATCCGCGCAACAAGCGCGTTTACCATTCATAAACCATGCACGCGCACGCTTCTCTCGCCCAATCCATCAAGGAGTGCTGAAATGCACGAGCAAGTCCAACGCCGAGCCTATGCGATGTGGGAGGCCGATGGCCGCCCCGAAGGTCAGGACCAGGCCTATTGGTTCAAGGCCGTTTCAGAGATCGCTTCCGAGGCCGCCAAGACAATTAAGCCGCCGCGCAAACGCACAACAAGAGCGGCCAAAACCAGCAAGGCCGCTTGATTGCCGTTTCGGGTGGCCGCGGGTCTACGCATCTCGCGGCCAATCGCGCCCAGCCAATGACGAGGTGCCGATGACAAGGCGAACTGGCTTGGCGAAACCTAATACCGTGCTAGAAATTGAGCCATGACGATCCTTTACCTCATGGCCGCGGAGCCGGAATACGGCCCACACCTGCGTGCCCGCATCAAGCCGCAGATGATTGGTGTGGGTCCGGTAGAGGCTGCCGTTAACGCCACCCGCATCCTGGCGTCCATGGTGGACGATCTGCCTGACATAGTGGTGTCGCTCGGTTCCGCTGGCTCACGCCGCCTTGAGCAATGTGAGGTCTATCAGGCCATCTCGGTGTCGTACCGCGATATGGACGCCTCGGCTCTCGGTTTTCCCACGGGCGTAACACCATTTCTCGACCTGCCGGCGACACTGCCGCTGGAGCCACTTGTGCCTGGGCTGGTGCCCGCCACACTGTCCACTGGCGCCAATGTCGTCTCTGGCGCGGCCTATGATTCTGTGCCTGAAGACATGGTCGACATGGAAACCTTTGCCATATTACGGGCCTGCCAGGCATTTGGTATCCCCCTATTGGCACTGCGAGGGATTTCCGACGGCAAGGCGGAGGTTTCCGGCATGGCGGACTGGACGCAATATCTGCATATCGTCGATGAGCGCCTTGCCGCTGCGGTGGAGCTCATCGAGGCCCACTACGCCCTGAAGGCCTGACGGCTACTTTCCATCGCGCTTCTTATCGCGCCGCGAACGCTGCCAGTTCGTCCACCAGCGGCTACCACGCAGCACAGCCGTGTTCACCGGCCCCTGCAGGAAGATCAAATCAACCGCCAACAGCAACAGGCCGAGTGGCAGCATCCAGATGCCAAGCACCGGCAAGAAGCTGAAGATACCGCCCAGCACCAGAACAATACCGAGTGGAATGCGCACCCAACGCGCGCCCGGGCGTCGCAGCCGTGATAGCCAGCCAGCGGCCAGACTGGGGATACGCCGTTCCAGGCGATCAAACAGTCGATTCAGGCGATCTGTGCTCTTGCTCATGCGGTTCCCTTCCATCTCAACAAGATGGCGCTGACATCCGGCGGTTCAAGGGCATGGAACCGCCCGAATAGTCCAACCGTTGACCAGCAATTACGGAGCTGACCATGTCCCTCAATACTTTGCTGACCCAAATCGGCCTCCAGCGGCACGACCCGCATAGTCTGGAAGCCCAATTGCACGCTATGCGGCGCGACGTCCAGCATCTTAGGCAATCACTGTCCCGACAGACCGGTCAGGCTACGCACCATTGGGGTGACCAGTTGCACGAAATTGGCTCGGCCGTCGCCACCCAGACTGGTGAGTTCGCCCAACTGGCCGGCCAAGAGGCCCGAAAAGGCGCCAGAATGATCCGGAGAGATCCTTTGCCAGCCCTTGCTCTGGCGGGCACGGCTCTGCTGCTTATGCGACTGCTCAGCCGACGCTAAGCACTGATTAACCTTCCCAGACAGCGTTTCCTTAAGCCTGCGCGCGCATTTTCGGGATTAATCGACCATTTCGTCACCATCCCGGAGCGCCCTAATGCGCCAGTTCTGCAAAGCCCTTCTGCGTCTGTCGGTAGCGGCTGTGGCCGTTGTCAGTCTTGCAGCCTGCGGCGTTGCCGGGATGAATTTCGGCATGGCGCGGTTGAGCGAGAAGGAATGCATGATGCGCGCCATGTATTTCGAATCCAACCGATCCAGCGCCGAGGGCATGCTGGCCGTTGGCACTGTGGTGATGAATCGTCTCAACGATCCGCGCTATCCGAAATCGGTTTGCGGCGTCGTGGGCCAGAAAAATCAATTCGCCCAAGGCGTTCTTACAAGGCCAATGACCGATAGCGGCGCAATGCTTGCGTCACAGGTCGCTGACCAGGTTCTGTCCGGCGCCCGACATCCGGGCGTTCAGGCCGCCCAGCATTTCCACACCGCAGGCCTGCGGTTCCCATACAACAATATGTTCTACGTCCTCGAAGCAGGCGGCAACGAATTCTATGAAAAGCGCCGTGTACGCTAGCGCCTAGAAGTCGCCGCCAATATCGAACCCACCCCAATCGTCTCCGCCGTCAAAACCATCATCGGCCGGCGGTTCTTCAGGTGCTGCCGGGGCCTCGGCGGCCTGGGCCGGGGCGCTGAACACGCCGGCAATTGCCGACCCCAGAAGCACGCCGCCGGTCACGCCCAGCGCGGTCTGCGCGGCACCAGCCAGAAACCCGCCTGAGGCCGGCCGGTCCCAAGGCCCTCTTTGCCGTTGCTCGGGCGCTGACGGCGACCGTCGCTCTTCAGGAACATCACCAAAAATGCTGCCCAGGAACCCTGACGAACCGCGTTTGTCGTCGGCCTCCAGCGCTTCGATCCTGGCCTGCTGGTCCCGCAAGGCCGCTTCCTGCACGATTATCGTTTGGGCCATGTAGTAAGCAGCCGCGGGATTCTCGGACAAGCGCTGGCTGATCAGCGCTTCAGCATCCAGATCGCGCGGCCCGCTATTGCGCTCCACCCGGCGCAGGCGCTCAAACAAGTCTTCAATGGCGTGTTTGTCTTCGTCTCGCAGCATGACATTCTCCCATCATCGTCGGTCACAGACATGGGAAGCTTGCCTCACTCCCGCAAGGTCACTGCCGGGTCTGACGCAGCACATAGCCGATCACCACGGCCATTGCGTCATAGAGTTCGATCGGGATGCTATCGTCGAGTTCCACACCGCTCAGCGCCTCGGCAAGAACAGGATTGGCCTCGATCACCACCCCGTTCTCTTGCGCCAAAGCGACAATCTTTTCGGCCACCAGCCCGCGCCCCTTGGCGACGACGCGCGGCGCTTCCCGTGACCCTTCCTCATAATGCAACGCGACGGCTAGAGCGCGGGCCTTGGCTTCATCAGAGCTCATCGCGTGGCATCCAGATGCTGCCCAGAAGCGGACGGCGACTTGGGTGGAGGGGCCGGCGCACCCGTTCGGATCACCACCGCACCCGGTTTCAACCCGAGCGCAGCAAGATCCGACTTGAGAGCTTCGACATCCGCCGACAAAGCGGCACTCGTTTCAGGCCGTTCCGCCCAGAGCAGAACGCCCGCACTTCCGGTTCGCAGTGAAATTTGCGCGCCGATTTCACCCGCGTCGGAAAGATTAATGGCAAACCGGATCTGCCAGCCGCGCTCCTCTGTCCGCTCATCCTCGCTGTCGGGGTCCTTGTGTATCTGCATCTGCAGCAAGTGCTGCTGGCCCGCCACCACCACGGGAAGGTCAAGGCTCCACTGTGCGTCGTGCCGCGCCACGTTCTGGTCGGGCAAGGACGCACTTTGGTGCAGCCGCACCCGCGACAGCGCCGCTTCGGTCCGCTCCAGCAGCATCCTTCCCACCTCCAGCAGGTCATCAGGCAAGTTTGACGTGCTGACATCGCCTGCCCTGGCGCGTGGGGGCAGACCGCGCAATGGCGGCGCCACGGCTGCGACCTGTGCTACTGGCGCCTGCTGTCCCAACCACGCCCCCAGGCTCTGTCGCAATCCCAACAAGGCAGATTTGGCATCGCCCGCCGCCTGGGCGCCCTGCCCCGACGCCAGCAAGGCCTCCTGAAATACTCCGGACTTCAGCACGGCATTTTTCAGGATAGCACCGCTGACTTGCGGACTATCCAATGGAACCCGCGCCGCCAACACTTTCTGGGCAGCCTTGGTAACCGGCTCGGGCAGCGCAAATTTTCCAATGGCAGCACCGAGCGCGGTCGTCAGCCCGACCACACTATCTTGTCGCGGCAGCGCCTGCTGCACCATCTGCGCCAGAGCAGCCTGCGGATTTGCCGGTACCGGGGATTGCGGCTGTACCGGAACAGGACGCGCTTGGCTCGCCTGTGCTGCCGCCGCGCCAGCCATATTTAGCGGTGGCGCATGCTGCCCCACAACGCTCGATGAAAGCGCCTGCCCCACAGGCGGGAGGGCCGTGCTTGCCGACGCGGCAACGCCCACCATCGGTCGCCCGGTCGCGCTCACAGGCGCCGCAACCGCATAGGGAATCTCGGGTCGGGACACATGCGACGCCGCGGGTGCCAGCGGCGTTGCCAATGCCGCCGTAGAAGGTGTTGAAATGCCTGCAGCTGCCGTTGTAGACGGCGGGGGAGCGGTAGGTTGCCGGGACACGCGAAGACCAGCGTCTGTCGCCTCCGGCCCAACATTGCCCGCTGCCAGAGCTGTTGGATTGCCACTCGCCACCTGCGTCGCCGGTCCATTTTCTGCAGCAACCGGCGAGGAGGGTGATGCCACGGTCACAGCCTGCGGCGGTGCAGATGCACCCGGCGCCGCCGGTGCGACTGTGACTGGAGCAGATGTCGCATTGCCGACGACAGAGGTAACAGGTGCCGTGCTGGCAGGACTGGTCTGCAGAACTGCACTTGCCCCATATGCTGCCAGCGGCGCCATGGAAGGCGCCGAAACGGACGCCGACGGCATGCTCAAATTACTCGCAGACGCTGGCGCCGCCCCTTGCTGCGCTGGTCTGTTCGCTGGAGCCAGATCGACCTGCCCCCCGGAAAGCGCGATTGCAGAAAGCTGAACCTTTGTTGCCGGCGCATTCTGGCCTGCACCGGATATCGGCGTTGTCCCCCCAGCCGGTGGACGCACGCCTTCAAGCGTAAGCTGCAAATGCCCATCGGCCCGCTGCACCGCAAGGGTCAGCGTTGCACCTACCGGCTGACTTTGCGGTAAGTTGAGGGTCAAGACCTGCCGCCCGATCTGCACCTGTGTTGCGCCATTGCCGGCCTGCGACAGCACACGGGCTTCCACGGTTTGGCCGGCCGCCTGGGCCAGGGCGCGCAGACTGGCACCGGCCATGGCCAGCGGGATCGGCGGAAGCTGGGACGATATGCTCATCGGCCTGGCGACTCCAGCCACGTCATGTGGCTACGCCGAGTTTAGCGCATTGCGGGTTCAGCGCCAGCCATCGACGCTTGGCTTGGTGATCAACCTATTGCGGCCGGATGTCCGTATAGTCCTTGGTCATGGGCTTGCCCTTGAAGGTCACCCAGAAAAAATTCAGCGTATAGGTACCGGCGGTACGGAACACACCTTCCTTTTCCAACCGCCTGCCTGAGGTTTTCATCTTGAGCGCATAGGTCCATTTGACCCCGCCGACCTTGGACAGACGCACCGCAACGTCAGTATCCTCGCCAAAGAATTCGATGCTGCGATCATATCCGCCAACAGCGGCCCAGGCCGCGCGCTTGAACACGAAATTTCCGCCCTGCACGACCGATCCAACACGCAGAATGAAGCGGTTGAGAATGTAGATCAGGTAGGTCAACCCATAGAACAGACTAATCAGGAAGCGATTGTGCATGGCCATGTCATAATAGACATAGGGGCCGGAAAGGCAGACCAGCTTGCTATCCTTGCCGAATTCGCGCAGCACGACATCGAGCCACCCTTCGGGCACAATGGTGTCGCTATCGATATTGGCCACCAGCTCATAGCCTTCGCTCGCCGCAAAGCCGGCGTCGCGGGCATTCACCAGTCCCTTTTTGGGCTCATCCACTACCCGCACACCCTCATAGCTGCGCGCGATTTCTCCGGTCCGGTCGGTCGAGGCATTGTTGACGACGATCACGTCGGCATCTGCGCCGGAGCGCTTGATTTCCGCCAGCACCGATTCAAGGCATTTGCCGATCAGCGCTTCTTCATTATAGGCGGGAATGACGAAGGCCAGCTTCATGGGGATCCCCTTTGCCCGGCCTCGCGCCGGTTCTTGTTTGTGCTGCACATAGCGCGCAACGCCGCCTGCGGCAACCAATGGCACCAATCCTGCGTCAATCAGCCGGTTGAGACCTCGCCCGTTCCGCCAGGTCCTCTAATCTGCTAAGATGTTCTCAGGCCTGAACGGTTCATGTCCCGTTCAGCGGCAAAGTTGAATGGATACCACCATGAACAGACTTGCTGCATATTTCGCCATTTCTTCACTCTGCCTGAACGGCACGGCACTTGCCGCCGCTGAGGGCACTGCCGTTGGCGTCAGGCCAGATGCCCTGGCCCGCGCCGCGTCGGACGAGCGCGTTCTCGTTGTCGGTGCCGATGTATCGGTGGGCGAGACCATCGTCACCGGCCCCAGGGGCAATGTCCAACTGTTGTTTGACGACCAGACCAGGCTGGTCGTCGGACCGGGTAGCACGCTGGAAATCGAAACCTACCTGTTAGCTGGATCAGGCGCCGACACATTCGCCGTGAACGCCTTGGCCGGGACCTTCCGCTTCATTTCCGGCACTAGTCCAAAATCGGCTTACTCCATCGACACACCCACGGCCTCAATCGCCGTGCGGGGGACCGAATTCGATCTGACGGTCGGTGGTGGCCAGAGCTTCGTCCTGCTCTATGACGGCGCCCTGACCATTTGCCGGGGCTCCAATTGCGTCGATCTCACCAATCGCTGTGATATCGGCGCCGTGGCCGGCGGCGGCGCCAATCTTCTGACTTGGCAGGATGACGAGCGCGACCGTGTGTCGCCCAATTTCCCGCTGTCCAATGTTCAATCGAGCTTTCTGCCCCCCTTCCGGGTTTCCGGTGGCCAGGCCTGCCTGGCTCCACCGCCGCAATCTGCCTCCGACTCGCTGGTGGACGGATCAACCGGCCGCCCTGCTCCGGCCCAGAACCAGCCTTGCACAGATCCACAAAACTGCTGACGCCCAACCTGCACCGGCAGAACGCAGCCACTTGAACTGTCGGGCAAAACATCCTTTCTTGTCTGCTCGACCGGCCGACAAGAAGTGAGCCAGAGTGGCCTCCTCCGAACGATCCCCCATAGAAGACGCTGAAGAATCTCGCTTTGACCGGCTCCGCTCCAGATTGCGGCTCCTCTATCATGGCCAGTCGGCCAAAGCCTTGCGCTTTCAGAGCATCATCCTGCTTGTCGACTTGGCCATAATTGCCTTTTTCATCGCCACGCCGCTGCTTCGGGAAACCGAAACTTTTCTCTGGATCGATTATTCGATCGCCGCGATCCTGGCCCTTGATCTGATCGCGAGGGGCCTCGCCGCGACCCATCCCATGCGCTGGCTAAGGCAATTGCCGGTGATCATTGACGTCTTCATCCTGATCACACTGCTTGCACCCACTTGGCTGTTCAACTTGGGATTCTTGCGCATCCTGCGCCTCTGGACATTGTCCCGCTCCAGCATGGTTTGGCGGCCTCTCGAAAAACGGGGCTTGGGCGCATATCGCGACACCGTGCAGGCCGTCATCAACCTGCTGGTCTTTATCTTCGTGGTCACCGGCTTCGTCTATACCGCCTTTGCACGCCGCGATTCCGGCATCGCCGGCTATGTCGATGCACTCTATTTCACCGTCACCACCATGACCACGACCGGCTTTGGCGACATCGTTCTGCCGGGCACCTTCGGCAAGCTGGTCTCGGTTGTTGTCATGATCGTCGGAATTTCGTTGTTTGTTCGGCTTGCCCAGCTCATCTTCCGTCCGGCCAAGGTGAATTTCTCTTGCCCCCAATGCGGTTTGCATCGCCATGAGCCAGACGCTGTTCACTGCAAGGCCTGCGGCCACCTACTTAACATTCCGGACGAAGGCCAGGGCTGACCGCCCCTATTTAATGACCGGCAGCCGCACCCGGAAACACGCCCCTGGCAGGGGTCCGGGCACCAGTTCCAGCGTCCCGTTCATCCGGGCCACTATCTGCCGGCTGATGGCCAGGCCTAGGCCAGCACCACCTTGATCTCCGCCGCCTTCTACGCCACGCCAGAACTTCTCGAAAATGAGCTTCCTATCCGTCTTGGAAATACCCGGGCCATTATCGGCCACCTCGACCACGAACTGACCTGCTCGCACCGCCGAACTCACCCGAACGATGGGATGATCGGCATCATTGTACTTTACCGCATTAGATATCAGGTTGATGAACACCTGACAGAGCCGGTCGCTGTCACCGTCGACCATGGTGGTGTGCGCCCTGTCGCCAAACTCCACCCGCATGCCCTTCTGCCGCAGCAAGGCGTCACAGACGGCGACAGCCCGATCCAGGGCCTCCTCTGCATCCACCGGCGCGTTCTGCCAGCTACGCTCTCCTCGCTCAAGTGCACTAAGGTCCAGTATTTCGTCGAGAAGCCTGGTCAGGCGCAGGCTCTCATTGTGAATCGTGGAGATAAACCTTTGCCGCTGCCCGTCATTGAGCTCCCCCGGCTCCATCAGGATTTCGGAGAACGAACGGATTGAGGTCATCGGTGTGCGCACTTCGTGGCTCACCTGGCTGAGAAACTCGTCCTTCTGGCTGTCCAGCTCGCGCAATTGCGCATTGGCGTCTTCCAGCTTGCGTGCAGTGACCCGCAACTCCGCGGAGGTCTTTTCCAACTCCTGGGAGTACTCGATCACCTGCTGGGTTTCATCGGCCATCTGCATCATCTCTTCGAGCGACACGTCGCCGCCAGCCACCACTTTTGCCAGCATCACATGCGCCGAGGCCGAACCGATGGATCCGGCCAACTCGCGCTCAAGCCGGGAGATGAACTCGGGCGTGGGCTCCAGCATCGCCGGTTCGACACCCCGTTCCTGCGCTGCAGTCTCGAACAGCGTCGCGGCCCGCTTTTCACCCAGCACGCGCTCGGCCACGAAATAGAGGTCATTCGCCGTCGCCGATCCGGGCATAAATCCGCGATGGGCAAAGGGGCGGCGGCGGAACACATCGACAAAGGCAGCCGCCTGGATCCGCTCGAGCGCAGACTGGTTTGATACAAGCGAACCGATGACCAGAAAGACGCTGTTGAGCAGCAGGCTCCAGAACACCGAGTGCACCAGAGGATCGAGTCCATTCAGACCGAACAGGTTTTCCGGCCGCAGGAAACCAATGCCCCATGGGCCACTTTCCATGACGTCCGACACCCAGGGCAACACCGTTTCAAAACTGGGCAGAAACATAGTCCAGGCCCAGACAACAAATCCAACCAGGATACCACTCGCCGCCCCGCGTTGTGCGGCCTCGCGCCAGTAGAGACCTGCCAGGATAGCCGGCAGAAACTGCGCGACACCAGCAAAGGAAATAAGTCCGATTGGCGCCAGCGCATCATCGCCAGTCAGCGAGAAATAGAGAAAGCCCAGGGTCAGGATCACCCCGATCGACACTCGGCGGCTCAGCAGCAGCAGGCGGCGCACGCCCTGCCCGTCGCCCTGCCCAACATTGGACGAGCGCAGGATGATCGGCATGATGATGTGGTTCGACACCATGATCGACAAGGCGATCGAGGCCACGATAATCATTGATGTCGCAGATGAGAAACCGCCGATAAAGGCAAGCAATGCAATACCGGATTGCCCTTCGGACAGTGGCAACGTCAGCACGAACATGTCCGGATTGGCACCCTCTGGCATGACGGTCATGCCATAAAGCGCAATGGGCAGCGTAAACACGCTCATCAGCAGCAAATAGGCGGGGAAGGCCCAGCCTGCGACGCGCAGGTGATCCTCATTGGCGTTTTCGACCACGGTGATCTGGAACTGGCGCGGCAGGCAGATGATCGCAGCGGCCGACAGCACCGTCATCGCCACCCAGCGCGGGCCGAAAGGGTCGTCTTCATAGATCGCGATACCTGCCGCCTCAGCGCCGCGATAGATCGACTCAAAGCCGCCACCCAGCCCGAAAGTGACGAATACGCCGACAGCCAGCAGCGCCGCGAGTTTGACCACTGCCTCGAACGCAATGGCGGCAACCACGCCATGGTGCTGCTCCTTAGCATCGACATTCCGCGTGCCGAACAGAATGGTGAACAGCGCCATGCCCGCAGCGATACCGAACGCCAGGGCACCATCGTCCACACCCACAAGACTGCCACGCGCTCCCTCGGCTGATTCTGCCACCACCTGGATAGAGGCCGTAATGGCCTTGAGCTGCAGCGCAATATAAGGAGTGATGCCAATCACGGCGATCAGCGTCACCAGCACGGCCAACCGGCTCGACTTGCCATAGCGCGACGACAACAGATCGGCGATCGAGGTAATGGCCTGCATGCGTCCAATCCGGACCAGCTTGCGCAATATGAACCACCAGCCGACAAAAACAATAGTGGGCCCAAGATAGATGGTCAGGAACTCGAGCCCGCCACGCGCGGCATTGCCGACGGCTCCGTAAAAGGTCCAACTCGTGCAATAGACCGAAATCGAGAGTGTGTAGACTGCCGGCGAGCGCAGGAAAGACGACTTGTTGGCGCGCGTATGCCGGTCGCCGAAATAGGCCAGAATGAACAGCAGCCCCACATAGACGATAGCTGTCACAATGACGAAGTCGGCCGAAAGCATCACTCGTCCCCTTCGTGGCTATCCTCGTCAGAGGCATGGGGCAGATAATGCGTCAGAATGCCGGCGCCGATGACCATCAGCGCCCAGACCCCGAACAGATAAACGACGATCTGTGGAATCCCGAAAAACAGGATCGGGTGATTGAAGATATATACCAACGGCGGAATAATCAGCAGCGCACCGAACACCGCAAAGACGAAAACACCGCTCTCCAGCTTACGCCGCGCGGTCATCATCACCCAGCAATTGGCGTACTGCTCCCACTACTTCAGCGTTGGAATAGGGCTTGGTCACAAAACCATCGGCTCCCAATTCCTCGGCTATGCGCCGGTCTTGCTGCTGCCCTTTGGCGGTCAGGATCAAGACCGGCAAGACCCTGGTCAGCTCTTCGGAGCGCAATTGTTTGAGCACGTCGAAGCCGCTGCGCTTGGGCAGCATGACATCAAGAACCAGGATGCGCGGCGACTCTCGGCGCACATGCTCAAGCACAGCCTCGCCATCGGTGACCGATTCCACGCTCCACCCTGCCCGGCGCAGAATAAAGTCGAGCGACTCCAGAATGCTAGGCTCATCTTCGGCGATCAAAATATCGATGGCCAATGTTCCCCCCATTATTCGCGGTCTCCCCTCCGCGAATGGCGCTACTAAATCGCAATCACCCGCCCTCGCCAAGGGCAAAACCATTGGGGACCAGGGCGGTGCGCAGATTTTCGCGGCCCGGAGCCGGCGCCAAGGGCTCTTCCTGCCGGCTGGCACAGTTCGAACGCGTGCACAGCCGGCAGGTTGGGCCAACTTCCACATCGGCACCGGTATTGCCCAGGTCCAGGCCTTGCGCATAGACCGTCTTGTCCGCATGCAACACATTGCAGGCCAGCATGACCGAGGCCATCACAGGTGGTTCGTGAAATGCCGCAGCCCGGCGCTGCACCGTACGGGCGACAAAGAGATAACGCGAGCCGTCCGAGAACCGCACCACCTGGCGCACCGGCATGTCAGGCGTACGAAAAGCGCCATAGATCGCCCATAGGGGGCAGGCGTGCCCCGAATAGGGCAGCAGCAAGCCGGGCAACGGAAAATGTTTGGTCAGCCGGCCGGCTGGATCTGAGCGCAGAAAGCCGAACGGGACACCCTCCTCACCGGGGCGGCGAAGCGAGACCAGACGATGGGCAACCTGTTCGTAGCTGGCATAATAAACTTGACGAAGCTGGTCGATGTCATAGCGCGTCGTCTCTGCCTGCTCCAGGAAACGGGAATAGGGAAACACCATCGCGCCGGCCAGATAAGATCCAAGCGCCCGTCGCGCTAACCGCAGAGCCGCAGGAGACGCTAGGTTGGACTCGGCCAGCTCCGCATCAATAGTCGATCCGGCGGCCAGCTCGCCGTAGAGCCGGGAAAGCTGGAACTGTCGCGTAGCCAGCGTCGTCGCGCCCTGCAGCCACATGGTCGCCAGCTCAGGAAAATAGCGATACTGCCCCGGAAAATCTGCCGGACCTGATGGCGGCGGCCCGCCGATGGCGATCCGCACGCCGAACTGCGTCTCGAGCGCCGCCACAAGGCTTTCCGGCCCAAATATTCCGTGTCGCTCAACGTCCAGCCGCAGGCCTTCTGCGGCGACTTCCAGTGCTGGAAAATAATTCGTCCGCTCGATGAGCAGGTCATCGATCTCGCGCGCCGCCGAAACGCTGCGCCGGCTGGCGCTGGCATTCTCGAAATGGCCGATCAGATTGCGCGCTACCGCGCCAAGATTGCGGGTCTCCCGCCCGATCGAGGCAAGAAACCGCCCGCGCTCGCCCTCGTCCAGGTCGACCACCTCTTCAAGAATTTCCGCGCTCGAGCGCACTGCGGTAACCCCGGAAAGCACCTGGTGCAGCAATTGGCTCAGCAAGGGATCAGAACGCAAACGGTCGGCAAAGGCGTCAGCACTGGCCACCGCCTCGGCATAGGCACGATGCAATCGCGCCATAGCCTGCGCGCTGGCGGGATACTGCGCAACCATTTGCCGCCGCTCGTCGGGCTGAAATGGCAGCGACTCGACCATAGGTTCGGCATAGGCCTCTTCCAGGTCTTGTAACAGTTTCTGTTCGGCCTGCCCTGTCAGATCGTCGATGTCGATGTTCAGATGCAGTGCCACGCGCTGCAATAGCGCTCCGCCAACGTCGCGTTTGTTGTTTTCAATTAGATTGAGATAGCTCGGCGATATGCCCACCAATCGGGCCAGCGCCGCCTGGGAAATCTTGAGTGATTTCCGCCTGTTGCTGATCCGGAACCCGATTGGTGCACGCATGGCCAACCTCCCTTGATCCACCAAGTTGTCAACGAATTGACAACAAGACCCAATCACAAGAACAACAATTTACAATTTTCCATAGGAATTACAATGCTCTATTGCAGGCGTTTTCAAATATGTCGAATACTGGGCAGGCGGTGAGTGACTGGCAAAGTATCGGTCGCCCCGCGCCATAAGGAGGAGATCGATGACAATTCTGAAGAGCGGGATGTCCCGCCGCAGGCTTCTGCAGACAGGTATGGCCGGCATTATCGGTTCGGGCGTGGCCCCCATGATGTTCACCAAAGGCGCCTGGGCGCAGGAATTCTGCAACAATCCGACTGGCGACACGGTTACCCTTGGCCTCAATCTGCCTTTGACAGGTGCCTACGCAGAAGAAGGCGCAGACGAACAGAAAGCCTATGAGCTGGCCATTGCCCATCTCAATGGTGAAGGCGACGGTGGTCTGCTCAACGTCCTGACCCCATCTGCACTGACAGGCAATGGTATCCTGGGCAAGAAGGTCGGCTATGTCACATCCGACAGCCAGACCAAGTCCGACGTGGCCCGTGCCGGTGCCACTCGCATGATCGAACGCGATGGCGCCATCATGATCACCGGCGGTTCGTCCTCGGGCGAAGCCGTTGCCGTGCAGGGCCTGTGCCAGGAAATGGGCGTCATCTTCATGGCGGGCCTGACCCATTCCAATGACACCACCGGCAAGGACAAGCGGCGCTACGGCTTCCGTCATTTCTTCAATGCTTATCAGTCCGGCACGGCGTTGGGTCCGGTGCTAAGCAATGCCTATGGCAATGACCGTCGCGCCTATCACCTGACTGCCGACTACACTTGGGGCTGGACCCAGGAAGAATCGATCAAGAACACCACCGAGGCCCTTGGTTGGGACACTGTGGAGGCCGTGCGCACCCCGCTTGGTGCAGGCGACTTCTCGCAGTTCCTCACCCCGGTTCTCAACTCCGGTGCGGATGTCCTGATCCTGAACCACTACGGCAATGACATGGTGAATTCGCTGACCCAGGCGGTCCAGTTCGGCATGCGCGATCGTCAGGCCAACGGAAAGGATTTCCAGATCGTCGTGCCGCTGTTCTCCGAACTGATGGCCAAGGGCGCCGGTGAGAACATCAAGGGCATCTTTGGCACGTCGAACTGGCACTGGAACCTGCAGGACCCTGGCTCCATCGCCTTTACCAAGTCGTTCGGTGCTGCCTATGGCTCCCCGCCCTCGCAGGCCGCGCACACGTGCTACGTGCAGACGCTGCTCTATGCAGACGCAGTGGAACGCGCAGGCACCTTCTATCCGCCCGAAGTCATCAAGGCGCTGGAAGGCCACGAGTTCGACGGCATGGGCAATGGCCGCACGCTCTATCGCGCCGAAGATCACCAATGCATGAAGTCCGTGCTCGTGGTGCAGGGCAATGATGCCCCCACCAGCGAATACGACGTGCTCAACGTGGTCGAGGAAGTCGACGCTGCAACCGTCGACTACGACCCCTCCATCTTCGGCGGCGAACTCGGCCCGGCAGAACCGGCCCCTGTCTGCGCCTAAACCAGCAAGGGGGCAGGGAGCGATCCTTGCCCCTTCAGGTCCGCCAGTGCCCGGTCCGCCGGGTGCTCCCGCCTGCACACCTGCAGAACGGGGTCTTCGGAGCATCCGGTGACGGCGTCGCGCGGGGATCGTGAGGACCTCGCCACTAGCGGAGCATCAAATGTTCGAAGTCATCTTTCTGCAATTTCTCAACGGGCTCGACAAAGGCGCCGCATATGCGCTGATCGCCCTTGGTCTCACCCTGGTGTTCGGCACGCTTGGGGTCGTGAATTTTGCCCATGGCGCCTTGTTCATGCTTGGTGCCTTTTGTGCCGTTATGTTCCGTCAGTTCCTGACCCTTGAAACCGTCACCATCGACCCGACCCAGACATCACCCTGGGGCGCCCCACTGGAAATCCGCACCCCGCTGGTGCAGGCTTGGTTTGGAGATTTCGGCGCGGTACTGGTCAATTACTCCGTACCCTTCTCGATCCTGATCACCATCCCGATCATGCTGCTTCTCGGCATCGCGCTGGAACGCGGCATCATCAAGCACTTCTACAAGCGCCCCCACGCCGAGCAGATCCTGGTGACCTTCGGCCTGGCCATCGTGGCGCAGGAAGTGATCAAGTCAATCTTCGGACCCAACCCCATCCCCCAGCCCATGCCCACCGATCTGCGCGGCGCGGCTGACATCGGCTCCTGGATTGGGTTCCAGGCCAACGTCATCACCTACCCGCTTTGGCGCCTGATCTATTTCCTCTTCTCGGCCATTGTCATTGGCGGCGTCTTTGCCTTCCTCCAGTTCACGACCTTCGGCATGGTGGTGCGCGCCGGCATGGCGGATCGTGAGACAGTGGGGCTACTGGGGATCAATATTGATCGGCGCTTCACCATCATGTTCGGCCTGGCTGCGGTCGTCGCAGGCATGGCGGGCGTGATGTACACGCCCCTGCTCCCACCCAATTACCATCTCGGCATGGATTTCCTGGTCCTTTCCTTTGTGGTGGTGGTCGTGGGCGGCATGGGCTCCCTGCCCGGCGCCGTCGCCGCTGGCTTCCTGCTGGGCATTCTGCAGTCCTTTGCGTCCATGACCCAGGTCAAGGACGTCATTCCCGGCATCGATCAGATCATCATCTATCTCGTTGCCGTCGTTATTCTACTGGTTCGCCCGCGTGGTCTGATGGGCCGCCGCGGTGTGATGGAGAGCTGACATGGCCAACTTCATGTCCCGCAATGATCTGTTGCTTCTTCTGGGCTTCACCGTCGTGGTGCTGACCATGCCGATCTGGCTCACGCCTTTCGGCGCCGGCTATCCGGACCTGCTGCAGCGCTTCATGATCTTCGGCATCTTCGCCGTCGGCTTCAATATCCTGTTTGGTCTCACCGGCTATCTCAGCTTCGGCCACGCCGCTTTCTTCGGCGTCGGCTCATATGCGGCAGTCTGGTCATTCAAGCTGCTGACACTGGACGCCATTCCCGCCATGATCTTTGCCGTTCTGATCTCGGGCCTGTTCGCCCTGATCATCGGCTTCCTCTCGCTGCGACGCTCGGGCATCTACTTCTCGATCCTGACCCTTGCCTTCGCCCAGATGAGCTACAATCTGGCCTATTCGGTGCTCACCCCGATTACCAATGGCGAAACCGGGCTCCAACTCACCCTGAACGACCCCCGCGTCCTTGACGCGGCGATCGGGCAAACATTTGTCGGCCAACCTGTCCCCACCTTGCTGGGTCAACAACTGGGCGGCTATGCTGGCTTCTACTTCTGCGCCGGCTTCCTGATCCTCTCGTTCTTTTTCGCACAACGTGTTGCTGGCTCGCCATTCGGCATGATGCTCAAATCCATCAAGTCCAATCAGACGCGCATGCAGTTCACCGGGTTCAACACGCGGCCCTATGCCCTGTCTGCGTTCGTGATTTCGGGAATGTATGCTGGCCTGGCCGGCGCCCTGCTCGCCGTTACCGACCCGTTGGCTGGTGCCGAACGCATGCAATGGACAGCCTCGGGCGAAGTCGTGCTGATGACTATTCTGGGCGGCGTGGGAACGCTGGTCGGCCCGGTGATCGGGGCCTGGATCATAAAATACTTCGAGAACATTCTTTCGGCCCTCAATGATAACATCCTGACCCAGTTCTGGAGCTTCTTGCCCGAAGGGCTCGCCGAAATCGTGGTCAAGGTGACCAGCAAGTTCGTAGGTGATGGCTGGCACCTCACCCTTGGCCTGGTCTTTGTGATCATCGTGATCTTCCTGCCCGGCGGGATCATGGAAGGCGTGCGCCGCATGGCGGCGACCGCCCGCCGCTCCGACCCGCCTGGCGCCAAGTCACATCAGCATCAGCCCGCAGAATAAGGACAAGCGATATGGCAAATTCCAATATTGTCCTGCACGTGGCGGACGTTCACAAGCGGTTCGGGGGTCTTCATGCGCTGGCAGACATCGACCTGCAGGTCGAGGAGGGCAAGACCCACGCCATCATCGGCCCCAACGGAGCGGGCAAGTCGACCCTGCTCAACGTCATCATCGGCAAGCTGGCGCCGTCCAGCGGCCAGGTGGTATTCGACGGCGCCATTCTGACCGGTCGCAAGCCCTACCAGATCAACCAGCTCGGCATTGCCCGCGTCTTCCAGACGCCGGAAATCTTCTCCGATCTGTCAGTCTTGCACAATGTCATGATCCCTGCCTTTGCCAAGCGCGATGGTACCTTCACACTCAACATGCTGCGCGCCCTGGACAGCGAAACGACCATCCGTGAGGAGGCCGAACACATGCTTGAGGATGTGGGCATGCTTAACCGCCGGGACATGCAGGCTGGCAGCCTCAGCCGCGGTGACAAACGCCGCATGGAACTGGCCATGTGCCTGATCCAGCACCCGCGCCTGCTGTTGCTCGACGAACCAACGGCCGGTATGAGCCGCCATGACACCAATACCACCATCGAGCTTCTCAAGAAGATCAAAAGCCGTGGCATGACCAAGGTGATCATCGAGCATGATATGCATGTGGTGTTCTCGCTTGCCGACAAGATCTCCGTACTCGCCCAGGGTCGCATCATCGCCGACGGCACCCCGGACGAAGTGCGCGGCAACCCCAAGGTCCAGGAAGCCTATCTCGGAGGAGCTCACTGATGAGTTCAGTCGCCATGCAATCTGAAACGGCCATCGGCAGCAATGCCGCAGAACTGGAAACCACCCGCCCCTTCTTTTCGGTGCGCGACATGCACGCCTATTACGGCGAGAGCTACATCGTGCAGGGAATCTCACTTGATGTCCGAAAGGGCGAAATCCTCGCCTTGCTCGGCCGCAACGGCGCGGGCAAGACGTCCACATTGCGCACCATCGCCCGCACCGACAATCCGCAGATGCGGCAGGGCGAAATCTGGCTCGATGGCATGCCGATCCACCAGATGAGCAGCTTTCAGGCCGCGCGCGCCGGCATTCAGCTCGTTCCCGAAGATCGCCGGATCATCCAGGGTCTGACTGTCGAGGAGAACATCACTCTGGCCAAGGTCGCGCCCGGCAATGGGTGGAGCCTTGAACAGATCTATGAAAGCTTCCCGCGTCTCGCCGAACGCCGCACCCAGGAAGGGGTCACCTTGTCGGGTGGCGAACAGCAGATGCTGGCGATCGCAAGGGCCTTGGCGCGCGACCTCAAACTCTTGCTGCTCGACGAGCCCTATGAAGGGCTGGCGCCGGTAATCGTGCAGGAAATCGAACGCATTCTTCATTCGATCAAGCCAATGGGTATCACGACAGTGATTGTTGAGCAGAACGCGGTGGCGGCGCTCAAGCTGGCAGATCGCGCGGTCATTCTGGATACAGGCGAAGTCGCCTTTGCCGGTTCAGCCAAGGAGGTCCTCGAGAACGCCGACCTCCGCCACGAGTATCTGGCAATCTGAACCGGCGCACCAGCTACCCTGGGTCCTGTGAGAACCAAGGCATGATGCCGATCTCACCCTCTCCCCCTCACGGGGCCCAGGGTACTTCGAGCCGGCGGCGCAGCCGCAAAGTCGCTCCAGTGGAGCCATTCTAGGTGAGAAGGCCACGAACGCTACGCTTGAGTGGCAGAAGCTATCACTTACCCCGCACCACAAGTCGCCCGCCTTCAAAGTTGGGTGATCGCATCCGTCTCCGGCGCCGTTGGCGTAATCTCGACACCCGCATCTTCCAGCGCCGAACGCACACCGCGGGCTAGCTCGACCGCCCCGGGCGTGTCGCCATGCAGGCAGATGGATCGCGCAGAGGATTTCAGCACAGTGCCGTCAATAGCGACGATCTCGCCTGCCTCAGCCAGTCGCAGGCACCGCGCAATAACCGCCCCGGCATCGTGGATCACTGCACCCTCTTCCTTGCGGGACACCAATAGTCCCTCTGCCGTATAGGCCCGGTCGGCATAGGCCTCGCGGATCAGCGGCAAGCCAACCGCCTTGGCGGCGCGCACCTGTTGGCTGTTGTCCAGTGCCAGCACCGCAATCTGCGGATCCATGGCCTGAATGCTGGCGAAAATGCCCACGGCAAAGGCCAGTTCTTCTGCTGTCTGGTTGGCGAGTGCTCCATGCAGTTTGACATAGGAAAGCGCCACGCCGACATCATCGGCAATGTGCCGCGCCAACAGGAGCTGCCCCCTGATCTGGCCAAGCAATTGCTCAAGCGGCATCACGATGCGAAACCGTCCGAAGCGCTTGGGATCGACATAACCTGGATGCGCACCCGCACGCACGCCATTCGCCTTGCATAGCTCGAGAATTCTCCGAATCGTAGCAGCATCCCCGGCATGTCCGCCACAAGCGATCGAAGCGCTCGAAACGATCCGCAACAAGGCATCATCAGAGCCCATGCCTTCGCCCAGATCCGCGTTGAGGTCGATAGAAGTCATGGCCTGCCGCTCCGCATCAGTTGGTGCGCATGGTCCACACTGACAGGCGCAAATACAACGGCCTCACCGGAACGGATTTGTGCAAACCGGCCGAGATCCGCGCTCACGATAGTGCCGATCCGCGGATAGCCACCGGTCGGCTGGTGATCGCGCATCAGGACGATCGGCGTGCCATCCCCCAGGATCTGGATGTCGCCCGGCAGGATCGGATCAGAAATCAGCGACAATATGCTGGACCCGGCGAACACCCCACCTTCATCGGCCAGCCGCACCCCCATCCTGTCCATGGCACTGGTCACGCGAAACGGTGTCTCGACAAACTTGCGGCGAATGCCCGCCGCAAACTTATCAGCATGGATTCCCCAGACGAACCGGACAGGTCCGGCCTCCGGCGGATCCGGCGAACACACCGATTGCACCGTTCCGCCTTCCTCCGAAAAATTCAGAACATCGCCCGCGCGCAGGGCGCGCCCCTCCAGGCCACCCAGCCTTGCCCTTGTGCTGGTCGCCCTGCTTCCCAGCACCATCGGCAAGTCCAACTTCTTGCCAAAGCGCAGATAGCCATAATTTCCAGCGGCGCCTGGCGCTATGCACAGCCGGTCACCGGCCGCAATGCTGGCGCTGCCAGGCCAAGGCCGTCGTTCTCCGTTCAATTGCACATCGAACGCGCCACCCGCCCAGCCCACAGTCAGGCCCCCGGACTCCACCAGCAAGTCGAGCCCCGCCCGGGTCAGCTCGATCCCGGTCTTGTCACTTGCACCCGCCAATGCACCGGCCAGCCGGTGTGCATCAATATCCATTGGCCCGGAGGCGCTGATCCCGTGTGCGAGCAAACCCTGTCGCCCACCATCCTGCACTGTGCACAGCGGTCCCGCCCGTTCTACTCTCAAGCTGCTGCTCAAAGGACCACCTCAAAGATGATCTGGTCCCCAGCGCGCAACTGCGTCGGCGGATTGACCGTCGGGTCGAAATTGCGAAACTGAGTGTGCCCGATAACGTGCCAGCCGGTGGGTATGTCGGTCGCCGCAATGGCCGTTTGCCCGGCAGCAAACAATACACTCCCGGCCGACACCTGGGGCCGCACGAGAGTGCGCCGCGGCACCGCCAGCGCCTGTTCGTGAAACCCGCAATAAACGAAGCCAGGTGCAAAGCCTGTCGCAAGCACGCGCATGCCGCCGCGATTATGCGCTTCGACGAATCCGTCGATCGACAGGCCTAGCAAGGCCGCAACTTCACCGATATCCGGACCGTCAAAGCGCACCGCGATGCGATGCGTTCGGCTCTCGCCGAACGCACCATCGCCACTCAGGCGCAAAGCCAGCTCACCGGAAAGGCGCGCCACACCGACCTGTGCAGGGTCATAGCGCACCAATACCGAAACAAGGCTCGGCACGATCTCGACAACGCCGACAATGCCATCAGCCTCTAACCGTGCTGCAAACACCAGCGCGGCCCGGTTGGCGGCATCATCAAGGCTTTGACCGAAGCGGACCAGCAAGGCGGAATCGCCCAGCAGCACGATTTGGGGCAAAGTTGGCCAGTGGCGGTCATCGCCGGGCAGGGACTGGTTTGATGGCTGTTCCATGGGACATGCAGTCGTTCAGATGGAACTGCATGCCGTCAAGAGGATAGTCATCAGCAGCCCTGCGTCAGCAGAATGCCAAAGATCTTTGATGCGAGATCGGGGTGGTCCAATCGGTCAGTTTGGGTCGCGCCCCTCCTGCTCGATCACCGCCTCGAACAGGGTGCGGGCCTGCCCTGCCCCGATGGCCTCGATGGCCACGGCGGCAATGGCTGCAAACAGCTCCGCGATTTCCTGGGGATCGGTGATTTCGGCGTCGTCTTCGTCGGCGTCGGCGTTGATCAGGGTAAACATGAGGAACGCGCCTCCACACTGGAGCGGGATGCGGAAGTAGGGAGACGGTTTCCGCAGGAGCCCGCGACCACAATAGTCTGGAACCAGACTGGCTCCAGACGAGCCTACGAATATGAGTGTGCGTCGATTCCGTTACCGCTTAAATAACGGAAACCACCCTGATGGGGCAGAACCGGTCTTGCCGACAAGGTCAGCCTCGCTTACGCTTCGCGCGCTTTCACAATTTTGTCGTACGAGCGGGAAACACCATTTTCCGCAACGACTTGGGACCCAATGCGGCCTTCGCCGCGCTATTCCGATTCGTCATCAAGCCCATCTAGCCAGGACTCGATATCGTCCAGCGTCGCCGAAAATGGCTTGGGCTCATCCCCGTAGACAATCTTGAAGCTCTCATCGTCGCGCACGGCATGGCCGCCCGGCTGTCCGAGCACTTTGGCCTTTTCCGAGGTCAGAATCGTCAATCCGCGGCGTGCCGCCGCCCGCTTCATGCGCCGCATGCGCGAATTGTCCAGTTCCTTGCGGCTCATCTGCGTGGTCCCGGTCGAGTGGCGGGCAGGGAGGGATTCGAACCCCCGGAAGGCTTGCACCCTCGCCGGTTTTCAAGACCGGAGCAATCGACCACTCTGCCACCTGCCCATTGCCTGTGCGTTTAGCGGCGGCGGCGCCACCTGTCTAGAGGCTAGCGCCGCCCAATCGCACCTTATGGCAGCAGCACCACCGACCCGGTGGTTTCACGGCCTTCAAGGGCCCGATGCGCCTCGGCCACATCGGCCAGCGGATAGGTCCGGCCAATTTCCACCTTGATATCACCGGCCAGCACCGCATCGAACAGCGCCTTGGCACCCTCGAGCAGATCGTCCCGCTTTGCAAAGTAATGCACGCCTGTCGGACGCGTAACGAACAGCGAGCCCTTGCGCGCCAAGATGCCAAGATCAGGGACGCTGACCACGCCCGAAGCATTGCCGAAACTGGCCAGCAGGCCGCGTGGGCGCAAACAATCGAGCGATCCTTCGAAGGTGGCTTTGCCGACACCGTCATAAACGACATCGACACCCCTGCCCCCGGTGAATTCCTTCACCAGACGCGGAAAGTCCTCAATGCTGTAGTCAATGACATGATGACAGCCATGATCGAGCGCCTTCTGCACCTTGTCCGGTCCACCGGCTGTGCCAATCACGGTTGCCCCCAGGGCCCGCGCCCACTGGGTGGCGATCAGCCCCGTGCCGCCCGCCGCCGCATGCCAGAGGATAGTTTGACCTGCCTGCACTGGCCAAGTCTTGAACAATAGGTAATAGGCCGTCAGCCCCTTGAGCAGAACCGCTGCCGCCGTCTGGTCGTCGACACCATCGGGAATGGGCACCAGCTTTTCCACCGGCATCAGGCGCTCGTCGGCATAAGAGCCGGGCGAGCCCTGATAGCAAACGCGGTCGCCGACCTTGACAACCGTCACGTCTTCTCCGACCGCCACCACCTCGCCAGCAGCCTCATTGCCGGCCACAAAGGGCAGCGGCAGCGGATAAAGTCCCGAACGCTGATAGGTATCGATGAAATTGAGTCCAATGGCTGTCTGGCGCAGGCGAACCTGGCCCGGTCCCGGGGCGCCTACATCCCACTCTTCAATGGACAATTGCTCGGGTCCACCGACTGTATTGACGGCGACTACTCTGGTCATTTGGGCGTCCTTGGCTTGCGCGGTGCCGACTTTGGTCGCGACTGCGACCGACTGGCATTGCTCGATTTGGTGCGCGGCCTGGCCGACGCGGTTTCCACGCTTGGCGTTACCGTCACGGCCGCCGTCCCGTCAATCGCCGCAATGGCAACCTGAGCCGACACCGATCCGGTATCACCGGTAAATGGCGTGAACTCTACCTTGCCGCCCTTGTCTCCGCCGGCCCGCGCCCTGCGCCCCTTGGCAAAGATATTGATGGCCTCGACCAGCACAGAGAATGCCATCGCCGAATAGATGTAGCCCTTGGGAATGTGGAAGCCGAGGCCGTCAGCCACCAGCGTCACGCCGATCAGCAGAAGGAAGGCCAGGGCCAGCATCTTGG
This sequence comes from Devosia indica, assembly GCF_003056405.1. Classification (GTDB taxonomy): domain Bacteria; phylum Pseudomonadota; class Alphaproteobacteria; order Rhizobiales; family Devosiaceae; genus Devosia; species Devosia indica. Next base: position 159,116 of record NZ_PYVZ01000004.1, on the reverse strand, counting down.
TGGTGGGATGGTCAGCCACGAACTTGGCGATCGGCCCGGAAGCAAAGAACATCACCGCAACAGCCACCAGCACCGCCGCGATCATCACGATCACCTGATCGGCCGGGACCATCCCCACTGCCGTAATGATCGAGTCGATGGAAAACACCATGTCGATGATAACAATCTGCACCAGAATGGCCTGCAGGCTCGCCTTGGCAGCATCGGCCAACCCCACTTCGTGCGGCTCTTCGATGGCCGCATGCATTTCGTGGGTGGCTTTGTAGATCAGGAACCCGCCACCGGCGATCAGGATGATATCTTTCCAGGAAAAGCCGTGTCCGAAGGCTTCGAATACCGGGTCCTGCAACTGCACGATCACACTGATCAGCAGCAGCAAAATGATCCGGAACACCAATGCCAGCCCGATGCCGAGCTTGCGGGCGAACTCGGCCTGCTCACGCGGCAGGCGCGATACCAGAACCGAGATAAACACGATGTTGTCGATGCCCAGCACGATCTCCATCACGGTGAGCGTGGCAAAGGCGATCCAGACATTGGGGTCGGCAAGCAGTTCAAGCATCATTAGCTCCGCAATTGCGAGTCGTCGCGCGGTTCAATCTATGGGCCGCCCGGCTTGCGGTGAAGGGCGTAAATGCGGATTCTGCGAGCGTGCGGCATCAAACCGGCTCCCTCTCCCGCGCCGCCCCTGCTATGGCGACATGCATCCAGCCACTGGACAGTTGACATGCCGCAAGGTTTGGAGAGCAGTTTGAAACAGGATGCAGACATTATCGTGGTCGGGGGTGGACTTGCCGGCTCCGCAGCCGCAGTTTCCCTCGCCCGCAACAATCTCAAGGTCATCCACCTTGCCCCGACAGCGCCGCCTGACCGCCGCACGTCGGCCCTGATGATACCTAGCGTGGATTTCATGCGCCAAGCCGGCCTGATTGCGGACCCAGGAGAAATTGGACACCCGCTCACTGCGATCCGGATCATCGATGCAACGCCCCGTCTGATCCGAGCACCCGAAACCCTGTTCGAAGCCAGGGAAGCCGGGCTCCCCGCATTCGGCTGGAACTTTCCCAATGCTGCCCTGCTCAACCGCTTTCAGGCGGCCGCGCCAGTGAACGCCCCCGATATTCGCAATGCCGCCGTTGCTGATTATCGCCGCGACGGAGATCTCGGCGTGGTCACGCTTGCAGACGGCACAATCCTCGGTGCCCCACTCGTCGTCGGGGCGGATGGCAAGAAATCACTGCTTCGCGCAGCCGCCAAAATTACCACCCGAGAACACCACTTTTCCCAGGCCGCCCTGGTATGTGACCTGGAGTTGGGTCGTCCTATCGATGAAACGTCTATCGAGTTTCACTATACCCACGGCCCTTTCACCCTTGTTCCAGCCGGCGGGAACAAGGTCAATCTGGTATGGATCGATGAAGAACCGGTTCTGCGACAAGTCCAGTCAGGCGGGCCCGAGGCGCTGGCATCCGCAATTTCTCAACGCTCCCAACACCTGTTCGGCGCGATAGTGCTTTCTTCCCCCAGCTTCGTTTTTCCGCTCTCGACATTGACTGTTGAAACCGCCGGACGCGACGGACTCGCCCTAATTGGCGAAGCGGCCCACGCTTTCCCGCCAATTGGCGCCCAAGGGCTCAATCTCGGGTTGCGGGATGTCGCCGACCTGCTCGCATCTATCCGCACTGCCGATCGCACCCGGTCCAATTGGGGGATTGAGGCAAGCCACAGCTATGCCGTTAGCCGCGCGCCCGATCTGGCCCGCACCGGCGGCATGGTTGATACCCTCTTTCGCTCGCTGCTGGCCGATATGCTACCCAGCCAGGCCATGCGTGCCGGCGGTCTCTGGGCCCTCAAGCTGCTGCCACCACTCCGTCGGCAAGCCTTCGCGCTGGGCATGGGCGCGCGGAACTGAGCGCGAAAAAAGGGCGCGGTCACCCGCGCCCTCCTGAAACCGGATCTTGACTGGCTTATTGCGCCGGTGCCTCTTCCGTGACGGCATCCCCATCGGCAGGAGCCGCGGCACCCTCACCGGACAATTCCTGGCGAAGCTGTTCGGCCCGATCCTGCAGCACCTGCTCAAGGGCGTTCTGGCCCGATTCCTGCTGCTGCAACTGCTCAAACGTCAGCGCGGCATCTCCATCATATGTGGCGGTGAAGCCGGCCAGGTCGATCTCGACCGATAGGTCCTGATTCTGCCGGTTCTTCGCGGTCAGGGTCAGCTTGGCGCCGCGCTTGAGCGAATTAACATACTGCTCATTGATCACGAGCTGGGTTGAGCACGACTGCACGTCGCACAGCATGTAGGGCACGCGAACCGGGTCGGCATTGTCGATCTGCCAGGTCAGGCCAAACGGTAGCAAGACGCCAAGCGGGACAGCAGCCACTGCCAACAGGCGGCTTTCCTGACCGGGATCGTCGCGCAGCAGGAACGAACCAAGGAACTGGCCATTGGCCAGCACTACCTGACGCATCAGACAGGCCTTCTGCCCGTCGGGCAGCGGATCACAGACCTTCAGCCAGTTTTGCGAGGCCAGCTCATCAACGGCGGCGGCCACGCCTTCACTCGCGGAGTCGTCGGCAGGCGCTGCTTCGGCAGCCGGCGCCTCGGTCGTCGTCTCCTGCGCAATCGAAGCAATCGGGGAGAGCATCAGTGCAGCTACCGCAACACTGGCGACGAGGGGTTTCCTGAAAGTCATAGAATGTCCTTGCCTTCCTTGGCGGTCCCGGCGGCGCAAAACCGCCCGTAAATTCGAACTGCCCTTCAAGGGCTCAAATCGGGCAATAACATGACCGATCAGCCTTGCCAAAACATTATGAGTTATATCGTTGACACTGTGGCCCTCAAGCGCCGGTTTCCGCCAGTTTTGCAAGCTTTGACAGGATTGCTGCCGCCCCCTTGAGCCGCTGCTCGGCGCTGGGCCAATTACGGGCGAACACGAGTTTCTGATCAGGCTTGATCCGGACCTGATTACCCGGATCGCTCACCAGCTTCACCAGACCGGCCGGATTGGGAAACTCATTGTTGCGCAAGCTGATGACCGCACCTTTTGGGCCGGCATCGACCTTCTCGACATTGGCCTGGCGGCACAGCGACTTGACCAGGATCACCTTGAGCAAGGCCTCCACCTCCTCGGGCAAAGGACCAAACCTGTCGATCAGCTCTGCACCTGCCGCGTCGATATCGCGCACCTCGTTCAGATCGCCGAGTTTGCGATAGAGCTGCATACGCAATTGCAGATCGGGCACATAGCTCTCCGGAATCATCACCGGCATGCCCAGCGAGATTTGCGGGCTCCACTCGTTGCGGTCTTCGTATTCTTCCTCGCCGCTCTTGAGGTTGGCGACGGCTTCCTCCAGCATTGCCTGGTAGAGTTCGAAACCGACCTCGCGGATATGGCCGGACTGCTCGTCACCAAGCAAGTTCCCTGCCCCGCGGATGTCGAGGTCGTGGCTGGCAAGCTGGAAGCCGGCGCCCAGACTTTCGAGCGATTGCAGCACACCAAGGCGCCGCTCGGCCGTATCGGTCAGCTTGCGGTCAGGCGGCACGGTGAACAGTGCATAGGCGCGCTGCTTGGCCCGGCCAATGCGGCCCCGGATTTGGTAAAGCTGCGCCAGCCCGAACTGATCGGCACGATGTACGATCAGGGTATTGGCATTGGGGATATCGAGCCCCGATTCCACGATTGTCGTTGCCAGCAGCACATCGAACTTGTTGTCGTAGAACGCATTCATGATGTCATCGAGTTCACCCGGCGGCATCTGCCCATTGGCGACCACGAAGCTCACCTCCGGCACCTGTTGGCGCAGGAACTCGGCAATATCGGGCTGGTCCTTGATCCGCGGAACGACATAGAAGCTCTGCCCACCGCGATACTTCTCGCGCAGCAGCGCTTCCCGGATCGAGAGAGGATCGAACGGCGAAATAAAGGTGCGAATGGCCAGGCGATCCACGGGCGGCGTCGCCAACAGAGAGAGGTCGCGTACACCCGTCAGTGCAAGCTGCAGCGTCCGCGGAATCGGCGTCGCGGTCAGCGTAAGCACATGCACATTGGCCTTGAGCTCCTTCAGGCGCTCCTTGTGGCCCACGCCGAAATGCTGCTCCTCATCGATGATGAGAAGCCCCAGATCGTTGAACTTGATCGATTTCGACAGCAGGGCATGAGTGCCTACCACGATGTCGACCTGGCCGTCCGCCAATCCCTCCTTGGTGGACTTCAACTCGGCCGAGGACACCATGCGCGAGGCATGGCGCACCCTCACCGGCAGGCCGTTGAAGCGTTCGGAGAAGGTCTTGAAATGCTGCCGAGCCAACAGAGTCGTCGGCACAACCACGGCCACTTGCTTGCCGCTCAAAGCCACCGCAAAGGCCGCTCTGAGGGCCACTTCGGTCTTGCCAAAGCCCACATCGCCGCAGACCAGCCGGTCCATGACCTTGCCCGAGGAGATGTCGTCAAACACCGCCTCGATGGCATTGAGCTGGTCTTCAGTCTCCTCATACGGGAAACGCGCCGCGAACTCGTCATAGGCGCCGGTATTGATATCGACTACGTCGGCCTTGGTAAGCAGCCGCTGTGCCGCCAGCTTGATCAGCTGCTCCGCCATCTCGCGGATACGTTTCTTGAGCTTGCCCTTCTTGGCCTGCCAGGCAACGCCGCCCAGCTTGTCCAGCGCTACCGAAGCATCATCGGAGCCATAGCGGGTCAGTAGCTCGATATTTTCGACCGGCAGGTACAGCTTGGTGTCACCGGCATATTGCAGCTCCACGCATTCATGCGGCGCCCCACCCGCCTCTATAACCTTGAGCCCCAGGAACCGCCCGATACCATGGTCGACGTGCACCACCAAGTCGCCTGCGCTCAGACTTGCCGCCTCGGTCAGAGCGTCGGATGCTTTCTTCCGCCGCTGCGGCCGGAGAATGCGTTCGCCCAGAATGTCTTGTTCGGAAAGGACCAGCAGATCCTTGGTCTCGAACCCGGTTTCAAGCGGCAGCACCACCAGCGAGGTGGTTGCCGCGCTCGTGGTCTCGGCATCACGCCAGTTTTCGGCCAACCGCGGATTGGTCAGGCCATGGTCCTTGAGGACCTGCACCATGCGATCGCGCGTGCCCATGCTCCAGCACGCTACGATCACCCTGCGCCCTTGGCGCCGTTCGGCCAGCAACCGGTCGACCACCGCCTGGAACAGATTGACGTCGGATGCCGCCCGTTCCGCCGCAAAGCTCGGCGCGATATGCCCGCCCGCATCGTCGCCACGCGCCGTGTCAGGTGCTAGGAACGGCGAAAGCCGCACCACTGAAGCGCCCGCCAATTCGGTTGGCACGGCCTCAAGATCATAGAGCAGCTCTGGCTTGATCGGCTTGTAGGGCGCCCCGCCCCCCGCGACTTTGGGCTCCTGCCGGGCCGTTTCGCGCGCCTCGTAATAGTCTCGAATCTGCTCGGCCCGTTCGGCAAAGGCCTCAGCCACCTGATCGTCGAACACAAATGGCGCATCCCCGACATAATCGGCGAGGCGGTCCATGTGATCGTAGAAGAACGGAAGCCAATGCTCGGTGCCCGAATAGCGCGACCCGCCGCTGACCGAGGCATAGAGCGTGTCGTCCACGGTATTGCCGCCAAAGGCCGCAGTATAATTCTGCCGAAACCGCCGTATGGTCTCTTCATTGAGCACCACTTCACTCATCGGTGTCAGGTCGATGCGCTTGAGTGTACCAGTGGTGCGTTGGCTGTCAGGATCGAACGTCCGGATCGATTCGAGCTGGCTGCCGAAGAAATCGAACCGCAAGGGCGCGTCTGATCCGGCCGGAAACAGGTCGACCAGGCCACCACGGACGGCAAATTCGCCACTTTCGCGAACTGTCGGCACGCGCAGATAGCCATTATTGGCCGCCCAGGCGATCAGCCTGTCGCTGTCGACCATGCGGCCGACGGCGGCCGAAAAGCTCATCGTTTCGACCAGATCGCGCGGCGGCAGCTTCTGGATCAGCGCATTGACTGCGGTAAGCACAATGGCCCCGCTTGCGCCGCTGGTGAGGGCTGCAAGCGCGTTCATGCGCGCTGCGATGGTCACCGTATTGGGCGAGACACGGTCGTATGGCAGACAGTCCCAGGCCGGCAGCGTCAGGACGGTGTGCCCGGGCAGTATCGCGCCCAGAATTTCCGCCATGCGCTGCATGCGCCGGCCGTCTCGCGCCACAAAGACGAGGCTGGCGGGATCCTGCGGCGCATCCTTCAGGCGTTGCTCAACCAACCGCGCCAGCACCATGGGTTGCATGCCGTCTGGCACATTGGAGATGGTGCGCACATCTGGTGCCACCCCAGCAATGTCGTTCATTTTTCGATCCGGGACTGGTGGTCGGCTATCACCAGATTGAGAAAATCTATGTCGATGTGGGCCGGCGGTTCTTCCTGCCGCATCACCCATTTGAGTAGCGGAGGGTCTTCCTCGCTCATCAGAGATTCGAGCCGATCCAGGGCTGGGCCGTCGAAGGCCTCGACATTGGCGTCGGCAAACGGCCCTAGAATCAGGTCCATTTCCTTTGTGCCACGATGCCAGGCCCTGTAGCGCAGGCGCTTGCGCCGAATAGCAATGTCCTCACCGGCCGTCATCTGGACACCCATGATTGAAAAATGTTCGCGATTTGGACAGGTTCTTTACGCGCAAAGTCCTGGCTTGTCAGCCCAGCAAGCGCAGGAACAACCAGACCAGTAGGAGCACAGGCACCCAGGCCAAAATGCCAAGCAGCAGGATCACCAGAAAGGGGCGTTGGCGCAGCCCGTCAATCAGGCGGCTTGGCATACCAATGGTGAGCAAAAAGGATAATACGCGATCCATGCGGCCTCCTGACCGGCATTGATCATGCACCACACTAACTGACCCTTGCTTGGATAGAGGCAATCTTAACTTTCTCGCTTTCCTCCACACTATTCTCGCTCCCAGATGGCCGACGACTGCCCCATTGCCAGGAATCGAGGCAAGATAGGTGCCATGTCCCGCCCACAGAACCTTTTGCCACTGTTCCGGTCGCTGCACACCATCAAGGGTGTCGGCGACAAGCTGGCCGCGCTGCTGACCCGCTATTTCGGCGCGCCGGATGGACAGGAGGCCATCGTTCTCGATGTGCTCATGCACATGCCGTCCGGTGTTGTCGACCGTCGGCGGCAAGTTGGTATTGCTGAAGCCTACCTCAACCAGATCGTCACGCTCCGCCTCCACATCGACCGGCACCAGCCACCGCCACGCGGCAAGCCGCATGTCCCGCACCGGGTGTTCGCCCATGACGACAGCGGAGACATGCAGCTTGTCTTTTTTCGCGCCCAGGGCGGTTGGGTCGAACGCGCTTTACCCATCGGCGAGGAGCGCTACGTCTCCGGCCAAATCGGCTTCTTCAATGGCGAAAAGCAGATCACCCACCCCGACTACGTGGTCGAACCGGACAAATTCGAAACCCTGCCGCTGGTCGAACCAGTCTATCCGCTCACCAATGGCCTGAGCTCAAAGGCCCTTGCCAAGCTGGTGCGGCAGGCCGTCGACTCGGTGCCCGACCTGCCCGAATGGATTGCAGCTGAAACCATGGAGAAGCGGAACTGGCCCGGCTTTGCCCGAGCAATGCGCACGGTGCACCTCCCCGAAAGTCCCGACCAAGCCGAGCTCTGGTCGCCAGCTCGACAGCGCCTGGCCTATGACGAATATCTGGCCGGCCAGATCACGCTGCAATTGGTCCGCTCAAGCATGGTCTCGGCCCGCGGTGTCGCTCGCAGCTTCACCGGCGCAATCTCGGACAAGATCGCCGCCGCCCTGCCCTTCTCTCTCACCGACGGCCAGCAACAAGCCCTGGTGGAAATCCATGCCGACCTCGCAGCGCCCGAGCGCATGTCGCGCCTTTTGCAGGGGGATGTCGGCTCCGGCAAGACCGTCGTCGCCCTCATGGCCATGGCGGCCATTGCCGAAAGCGGTGCCCAGTCCGCCCTGATGGCCCCCACCGAACTTCTGGCCTCGCAGCACTACCGGACCATCCAGCCCCTTTGCGAGTCTGCGGGACTGAAATGTGCCCTCCTCACTGGAAAAATGCCGGCAGCCGAGCGGCGCACTATCCGTGCCGGGTTGGAAGATGGATCCATATCCATTGCTGTTGGTACCCACGCCCTGTTCCAGTCCGATATTGTCTTTCACGATCTGGGCCTGACAGTGGTGGATGAACAGCATCGCTTCGGCGTGCACCAGCGTCTCGCCCTGTCTGACAAGGGTCGCCACACCGATCTGCTGGTGATGACCGCCACCCCCATTCCACGCACCCTGGTACTGACCCACTTCGGTGACATGGCGGTCAGCGTGCTCCGCGAGAAGCCGCGCGGCCGCCAGCCGATCGACACCGCCGTCATGTCGATTGGCGACTATGACCGTGTTGTCTCCCGTCTGCAGTCGCGCCTTGCCGAAGGCGCCCAGGCCTATTGGGTCTGCCCGTTGGTGGAAGAAAGCGAGACGCTGGAAGTGGTTTCAGCCGAAGATCGCTTCGCGGAGCTCAAGAACGTCTTCGGCGAACAGGTTGCTCTGGTTCATGGCCGCATGTCCGCCGCCGCCAAACAGGACGTCATGCAGCGCTTCAAGGACAACGAAATAAAGCTGCTGGTAGCCACCACGGTCATCGAAGTCGGTGTCGACGTTCCCAACGCCACCATCATGATAATTGAGCATGCCGAACGCTTCGGACTGGCCCAACTGCACCAGTTGCGTGGCCGAGTCGGCCGTGGCTCCCAGCGTTCGGCCTGCCTGCTACTCTACAAGGACCCGCTTTCCGAAACCGCCAAGGCACGCCTCGAAACCATCAAATCCACCGAGGACGGGTTCTTGATTGCCGAGCGCGACCTTGAACTGCGCGGCCAGGGCGATGTGCTGGGTACGCGCCAGTCCGGCATGCCCGGCTACCGTCTGGCCGTGCCGGATGTGCACCGGCACCTGCTCGAATTTGCCCATGACGAGGCAAAAGAACTGATGCAGCGCAACCCCGCGCTGACGGGTCCCGAAGGAGAGGCCGCTCGTACCCTGCTCTATCTGTTCCGCAAGGACCTCGCGATCCCGCTGATCCGGGCGGGGTAGACCGCCCTACTCCACCGTTACCGACTTCGCCAGGTTTCGCGGCTGATCCACGTCGGTGCCCATGAATACGGCGGTATGATAGGCCAACAATTGCACCGGAATGGTCGCCAGGATCGGCGCGACGAAATTATGCACATGCGGGATCTCGATAATGTCGGCAACGCCGCGCCCAACTGTCCGCGCCCCTTCTGGGTCGGTGATCAGGATGATGTTCCCGCCGCGCGCCGCCACTTCCTGCATATTGGAGAGCGTCTTGTCGACCAGCTCATCGGACGGCGCCACCACGATCACCGGCATGGCCTCGTCCACCAGAGCGATGGGGCCATGCTTTAGCTCACCCGCTGCATAACCTTCGGCATGGATATAGCTGATTTCCTTGAGCTTTAGCGCGCCCTCCATCGCCACAGGGAACATCGCACCGCGCCCGAGATAAAGCACATCCTTGGCCTTGGAGAGCCGCTTGGAAATGTCCATGATCTGCTCTTCGGCAGCTAGGGCCGCCGAGACCGCCGAAGGCAACGCGGTCATCGCCCGCACCAGCTCCGTCTCCTGCTCGGCAGACACCACCCCGCGCGCCCGCCCGGCAGCAATCGCCAGGCTGGCCAGTGCCGTAAGCTGTGCTGTCAGAGCCTTGGTGGAAGCCACCCCGATTTCCGGCCCGCACAGGATCGGAAAGACCACGCCGGATTCGCGCGCAATGGTCGATTCCACCGTATTGACCAGGCTCGCCACATGCTGTCCCTGCCCGGCGCAATAGCGCAGTGCCGCCAGCGTATCGGCCGTCTCACCTGATTGCGAAATGAACAGCGACAACCCGCCCTTTTCCAGCGGTGGCTCGCGATAGCGAAACTCGCTGGCAACATCGATATCCACAGGCAGCCGTGCATAACGCTCGAACCAGTATTTTGCGATGGCGCCCGCATAGTAGGCCGTCCCGCAAGCGCTCATGGTCAGGCGCGACAGGTCGGCGAAGTCAAATGGCAGCGTCTCGCGAACGGCCACCTTCTCGGCACCCATGTCCACATAGTGGCTCAGCGTATGCGAAATGGTCTCGGGCTGCTCATAGATTTCCTTGGCCATGAAATGGCGATGATTGCCCTTGTCCACCAGCAGGGCCGAAGCTTGCGAGACCATCTGCTCGCGTTCCACCAGCGCATCCTTGCCGTCGCGGATAGTCACGCCCTGGGGGGTAATGACGGCCCAGTCGCCATCCTCGAGATAAGTCAGGCGCGAGGTGAACGGCGCCAGGGCCATCGCGTCGGAGCCCAGATACATCTCGGTCGCGCCATAGCCGACGGCCAGCGGCGCACCATGGCGCGCGGCAATCAGCAGCCCGTCCTCGCCCTTGAACATGAAAGCCAGGGCAAAGGCACCTTTGAGCTTTTTGAGCGTCCGCGCCACCGCCAGCTCCGGCTCGGCGCCATTTTCAAGCTCACGGCTAACCCAAAGCGCCACCGATTCAGTGTCGGTCTGCGTCTGGGGCCGATACCCATCCCTGGCGAGATCTTCCAGCAATTCCCGGAAATTCTCGATAATGCCATTGTGCACGATAGCGACGCGCTCGGTGGCATGCGGATGCGCATTGGTTTCGGTGGGTGCGCCATGCGTTGCCCATCGTGTGTGGCCGATGCCGATATGCCCCTCGAGCGGTTCCATGCCCAGCTTGCTGGCCAGATTGCCCAGCTTGCCCTCAGCGCGGCGGCGGGCAATCGCGCCATCCTCCAGCGTCGCCACGCCAGCGCTGTCATAGCCGCGATATTCGAGGCGCTTCAGCGCATCCACAAGGCGACCGGCCACCGGCGCATCGCCGACAATTCCAACGATTCCGCACATGCTATTTTCCTTTCGCCGCCTTCTTGGCCAGGGCTCGTTCCCGCAATTTCGGCGCATAACCCGGCTTATTTTCCTGCCGTGCCCGCCCCAGCGCCAGCGCATCTGCAGGCACATCCTGGGTAATCACGCTGCCCGATGCGGTGTAGGCGCCATCGCCAATATTGACCGGCGCCACCAGCGACGCATTGGAGCCAATGAACACATTGTCCCCAATGATCGTCTTGTCCTTGTTCACGCCATCATAATTGCAGGTGATGGTTCCCGCCCCGATATTGGTCTTGGTCCCGATTTCGGCGTCGCCGAGATAGCTCAGATGCCCCGCCTTGGTGCCGGCCCCGATTTTGCTTTTTTTGACCTCGACGAAATTGCCCAAGTGCACTTCAGGCCCCAGTTCGGCCCCGCCGCGAATGCGCGCAAACGGCCCAATGCTCGACCCTTCGCCGATTACGGCATCCTCAATGTCGCAAAAAGCGCGGATCTCGACATTATCGGCAATTTTCACACCTGGCCCGAACACTACATTGGGAAAAATCGTCACATCGCGCCCGATCTCGGTATCCCAGGAGAACCACACGCTGTTCGGATCGCGCAGCGTGACACCAGCCGCCATGATTTCCTTGCGCTTGAACTGCTGGAAGGTTGCTTCGGCCTCGGCCAGTTTCTCGCGATTGTCCACACCGACCAGTTCGGCGGCATCCGCCTCGATAAAGTCGACGCGCTTGCCATCACCCGTTGCCAGTTCGACAGCGTCGGTCAGATAATATTCGCCCTTGGCATTTTGGTTGCCGATGCGGTCGATCACGCCGCGCAGCGCATCGCCCCGAAAACCGATAATCCCCGAATTGCACAAGCCGATCTCCCGCTCGGCCTCGGTCGCATCCTTGTGCTCCCGAATGGCGCGCACCTGGCCGCCCTCCGTCAGCAATCGACCATAGCCTGTCGGATCACCAGGGCGGAACCCCACAACCACCATGTCGGCGCCATCATCGAGCTTGGCAACGATGCTGCTGATGGTTTGTGCGGTCACAAGCGGCGTGTCGGCATAGAGCACCAGCACATGTCCGGGCGCCGCCTCATAGGCCCCGCGCGCCTGCTGCACCGCATGGGCCGTCCCCAGCCGATGCTCCTGTCGCGCGATATGCGCCATCGCCTCAAATCGGGTTACCGCTGCCTCGACCGCTTCGTGGCCGGGCCCGACGACAACCGCGACTTTCGAGCCAAATCCCTGCACCGTCCGCAGCACATGGCTGACCACGGGCAAGCCCCCGACCGGATGCAACACCTTGGGCAGGGCGGACTTCATCCGCGTGCCTTCGCCCGCTGCAAGAATGATCGAAAGCAGTTCGGCCATCACGCTCTCCCCGACCCACCGGTTTTCCCCCGGCATTTACACAAATTTATGGCAGCCAACAGTTGGCGAACCGATAACATTGGGACCACTCTAACCACGATACACCCGGCGATTCGGGCGTCTCAGAGGATCCTCGCTTGGCTAAAGCATCCGAACAGTTCCGGCAATCCGACGTAACGGTCTGGGGCGTGGTTGCTCTCGTCTGTGTCGCTCTGGCGGTTTTTGGCTCCAATATCTCTTTGCTTGTGCCGCAATCCATCATTGGCGGCCTGCATCAGCCACGTGTGGCAGGCGCGTCGATCGAGACACTGCGCCTGCAGGTATCCGATCTTCGCGACGAGACCACACGGCTCAAGCGCGAAAACGAGCTTCTGGTGACACGTTTCTCCATGCAGGAGCGCTCTGGCAACGACATTACCCGCCGGGTCGGGGCCCTTGAGACCACCGTGCCGCAAATTCTCGAAAACCTGCCCAACGGCACCTCCGTTGACCGCGCTAACGTTACGGCCTCCATCGGCAGCAATCAGACGCTGACCTTCGAGGCCGAAGGCGGCACGGTCGCCGTTCGGCAGTCCGCCTTGCCCCAGGCTTCAGTGCCTGCCCCAGTCAATCAGCCCCTGCCCGCACCCGTGGCGACTGAGCAGACCGCGGCCTTGGCGATGCCAAATGAGAATGCCTATGGCATCGCTGTCGGCGCGGCCGTGCCCTTTGAGCAGACGCCGGCCCTCTGGAGCGACTTGACCCTCAAGCTGGGCCCGCTGCTGTTTGGCCTGTCTCCGCTGGTGGTGGATGAGGCCAATGGCGAGGGCAAGCGCATCGTTGTGGGCCCCATCGAGGAACTGGCTGAAGCGCGCTCCCTTTGTCAGCGCTTCGAACGGGTTTCAATTGCCTGCATCCCGATGCCGTATTCCGGCACTCCCCTGGACATGTCGCGTTAGCGACCAAATTCGGTTGACAGGCCGACAAGTCTGGCTATGTTCCGCCGCGATGCCGAAGGGCGTTCACGGAGCGTTTCCGGAAATTTGGGCTATCCCGCTTGATCTGAAACGTGACATTCAAAAATGTAGGCGCCGGTAGCTCAGTGGTAGAGCATTCGACTTTTAATCGAATGGTCGTGGGTTCGACCCCCACCCGGCGTACCACTTTTCCTCAATGCATCACGCTATCGTCGCGAAACCGCCCCGGTATGAAGGCATATTGATGCACGTCTCAACCAGTGCGCGGCCATGTCCCAGACCTGCATAGATCCCGACCCATATGCCGAGCTCGACAACCGGGCCGATGCCTTCGAGCTATCCGAGGATTTTCGCAAGCCTACGCGGATCCATCGCGCCCGCGGGCCCGCGTCCCGCACCACCCAGACGCGCCTGGGCGCTCCTGGACGCCGCATTCCCGTTTGAGAATCAGCGCTATGCCGTACTATCGGCAACAGGCACAGCGTTTGGGGGATACACATGTCTCAGGAGACGACAGACCTGCTCAAGGTCCTGGCGGTCACTTTGCTGGTCTTTGCGGCCAGCACATTTGTCATGCTCTATGGCATTTTGCTTCTGGCCCAATATGGCGCCGACCTGCCCATGGTCGGATCCCTGCCCCTTAATGCGCCGCCTGAACTGGTCCCTGTCCTGACCGGCAGCGGCGTGTTCGCAACCCTGGCCGCCGTTCACGTTACCGGCTCCGGCATCGCGCTGCTGCTCACCAGCACCACAATCGACATGGCACTGCTCATCACCGCCAAGGCTGTCACCGTGGTCATCATGGCCCTGCTCGGCTTTGCCGGCGGGCATATGGTCTATTTGCAAATCACCGAGAACGCGGCGCTGAACCTCAATCCGCTGCTGCCCGCGCTGGTTGGCCTGATCGGCTTCCTGGTACTGTCCACTGTGCTCAGCGTGCCCGCCCTGCGACGTTTGGGCAATCTACGCTACGCGGTGGGCATTGGCCTGATCATTCTCGGCCCGCTTCTGCTGGTCTGGCTCTAGCCTGAACCACTGCGCAGCGCTGACGCGCCCTACCCTGCCAGCGTCACCACCACAGGCCCACGTGGCGTCGCAACAATCGTATGTTCATACTGCACCGTTGGCGCCAGCGGCTCGGCCGTCAGCGTCCATTCATCGTCATCATACATCTGCTCGGCCATCTGCCCGCCCAGCGAGAGGAACGGTTCAATGGTGAAAACCAGCCCGTTGCCGATTCTTCGCCGCTCCGTCTTGTCCGGCCAGGTCGGCACCTCGCCCGGCTCGTCATGCAGGCTGTCGCCGACCCCGTGGCTGGCAAGGTTGCGGATCAGCGTATAGCCGCCTTTCTTGGCGACCTTGCCGATGGCCATGCCGATATCGGCCAGCGGTGCCCCGGCCTTGACCGCCTTGATCCCGGCCCACATCGCCTTCTTGCCGTCGCGGCACAGCTTTTCCAGCCGCGGGTCGCCCTTGCCCAGAATATAGGACGCCCCGCAATCGGCATAAACGCCATCCTTGGCCGCCGACACATCGATATTGACCAGGTCGCCATCCCTGAGCACCCGGTCCCCTGGAATGCCGTGGGCAATTTCCTCATTGACCGAAATGCAGGTGGCTCCGGGAAACTCATAGGTGATGATCGGCGCTGATACCGCGCCATGGTCGGCAAGGAACTTGGCGCCAATATCATCCAGCTCAAGCGTGGTCATGCCCGGTCGCATCGCTTCTGCCATGACCTCGCGAGCCATGGCACAAATGCGTCCGATTTCCTTGAGCTTCCCGAGTTGCTCGTCTGTCGTGATAATCAAGCGTCAGGCCTTGTTGGCGAGGTAGTAGCCGAGCAAGCCCTGCGTCGAGGCATCATGCCCCTCGCCACCCTGTTCGCCCTTCACCTTTGGTAGCAGCGCCTTGGCCAGTTGCTTGCCCAGTTCCACGCCCCATTGATCATAGGAATTGACGTTCCAGATCACCCCCTGCACGAACACCTTGTGCTCGTAGAGCGCAATCAGCGAACCCAGCGTCTCGGGCGTAAGCTGCTTGTAGAATAGCGTGTTGGACGGGCGATTGCCCGGGAACACCTTGTGCGGCGCCAGCGCCTTGATCTCGGCCTTTTCGAGACCCTGTGCCCTGAGTTCGGCCACAACCTCGTCCTTGGTCTTGCCCAGCATCAGCGCTTCGGATTGCGCCAGCACATTGGCCACTAGCTTGTCGTGATGCGGCGGCAGGCTCTCATGCGGCCGCGCAGCAATCAGGAAATCGCACGGAATGACATCGGTGCCCTGGTGGATGAGCTGGTAGAAGGCGTGTTGACCGTTGGTCCCCGGTTCGCCCCAGACGATCGGCCCGGTCGGCCAGTCGACCTTCTTGCCGTCCAGCGTCACCGACTTGCCGTTCGATTCCATGTCCTGCTGCTGTAGATAGGCAGCAAAACGGCTCATCCGCTGGTCATAGGGTAGCACCGCATGGGTAGAGAACCCCCAGGCATTGCGATACCAGACGCCGAGCAGCGCCATGATCACTGGCAGATTGCGCTCGAGCGGTGTTTCCAGGAAATGTCTGTCCATGGCATCGGCCCCGGCCAGGAACTTGGCAAAATTGTCATAGCCAACGGCCAGGGCAATGGGCAGACCGATGGCCGACCACACCGAATAGCGGCCACCCACCCAGTCCCAGAAGCCAAAGATTCGGTCTTCGCGAATGCCGAAACCGGCGCAGGCCTCGATATTGGTCGAAACCGCCGCGAAGTGGTTTGGCACCGCCTCTTCACCCAGCGCCTCGGCGATCCAGGCCCGCGCCGAATTGGCGTTGGTCATGGTCTCGTCAGTCGTGAAGGTCTTCGAAGCGACGATGAACAGGGTCTTTTTCGGATCGAGGCGCTTAAGCACATCGTGAATATGCGCGCCATCGACATTGGAGACGTAATGCGCGCGCAGATCAGCGCGGGTATAGGGCTCCAGCGCCAGCGTCACCATGGCGGGGCCGAGATCCGAGCCGCCAATGCCGATATTGACCACATCGGTGATCTGCTCGCCGCCGTGGCCACGGATTTCACCTGAACGCACGGCGTTGGAATAGGTCTCGATGGCCTTGAGCACCGCACGCACGTCCGGCATCACATCCTTGCCATCGACCTCGACCGGGTGCTCACCTTGATAACGCAGCGCCATGTGCATGACGGCGCGGTCTTCGGTCATATTGATGTGCTCGCCCTCGCACATCTGAGTGCGACGTTCCTCGACGCCGGCGGCGCGCGCCAGCTCAAACAGCGCGCCCATCACCTCTTCGTCGATCCGGTTCTTGGAATAATCGAGCAGAATATCTGCCCCGGTCGCCGAAAACCGTTGGAAGCGGTTCGGATCGAGTGCGAACATCGCGCGCATATCGGTTTCTGCAATGCGCTTGCGATGTTTGCTCAGCGCTTTGAAACCCGCGTCCTTGGCCATTCCTTGTCCCCTTACAAAACCGGCAGGTCGCCAGCGGCCCATGCCGCGCGCGTCTCTGCCGCAAAATCCTTCATCCGGCCCGCTTCAATCGCCGCCCGGCACCCCGCCGTCAGTTCCTGATAGTAGGCCAGGTTGATCTGCGAAAGCACCATGGCGCCCAATATCTCTTCGGTCCGAACCAGATGGTGCAGGTAGGCCCTGCTCCAGCGGCGGCAATTGGGGTTGGGCGACGCCTCGTCCAAAGGTCGATAATCGTCCTTATGCCGGGCATTCTTCAGGTTGATGACGCCGAACCGCGTATAGGCGTGGCCATGGCGTCCCGCCCGCGTGGGATGCACGCAATCGAACATGTCGATGCCCCGCTCAATCCCGCCCAGGATGTCGTCGGGCTTGCCCACGCCCATCAGATAGCGCGGCCGATCGGTCGGCAGTTCCGGCGTGATCTCGTTGAGCACGCGGAACATCACCTCCTGCGGCTCACCGACAGCGAGCCCTCCCACCGCATAACCATCAAACCCTATGCCTTTGAGCCCGTCGGCCGAGCGCCCGCGCAATTCGGCGTCGTCCCCACCCTGCACAATCCCGAACAGCGCCCGGTTCTGCTGGTTGTTGAACGCCGTCTTGGAACGGTCGGCCCACCGAATGGAGAGCTCCATGGCCCGTTCCATCTCCTTGCGCTCCGCCGGCAAGGCAATGCACTCGTCGAGCTGCATGATGATGTCGCTATCCAGCAGCGTCTGGATCTCGATGGAGCGCTCCGGCGTCAGCTCATGGCTCGAGCCGTCGATATGCGATTTGAAGGTCACACCCTTCTCAGTGAGCTTGCGCAACTTGGCCAGCGACATCACCTGGAAACCGCCGCTATCGGTCAGGATCGGCCTTTGCCAGTCCATGAATTCGTGCAGCCCACCGAGCGAGGCGACGCGTTCGGCGCCTGGCCGCAGCATCAAGTGATAGGTATTGCCCAATAGGATATCTGCGCCGGTCTCGCGCACCTGCTCAGGATACATCGCCTTGACGGTGCCGGCCGTGCCCACGGGCATGAAGGCAGGTGTGTTGATTTCGCCGCGCGGCGTATCGATCCGGCCGCGGCGCGCCATGCCATCGCTGGCGATAAGGGAGAAATTGACTTGCTTCATGGCGCGGGTTCTAGCCGGTTGTGAGCGCTTGCGAAAGTGGCCCGATCAGGCGGCCATTGAATTGACTGCGGCCATGCCCAGATGGAACGCGCCGATAAAAATCGCAATGGCAATCGCCAGCCCGATGGCCGTCGCCACCAGTCCAACAATCACCCCGGCCCCATCCCTGTTAAGCATTGAAAAGGCAATGATGCACAGCCCCACATTGGGAATGGCATTGATGAAGGGGATGGGCAGCGACATCACGACGCTGACGCAAATCACGAGAACGGCGTAGGGCCTGTTCGCGGCTGCCCCGGTCAGCCAGCGCATACGCGGCCTGGAAAACCGCGCCAGGATACCGGCCACCTTCACCACTTGGTTGCTCGCCTTGACCATCAAATCGAGCGGCAGCTTGCGTTTGCCGATAATACGCGGCAGCTGGATTGGACGACCGGTCAGCATGCCCACGGCAATGGCGCAGGTCGTCCAGGCGATAGTGCCGCCATAGCCCGGTGGACCTGGGATCATGTTGAACAGCGATACCACCAGGAGCAGCAGTCGATGCGCCCGCGGCCCCAATATTTCAACCAGGCGCGACAGCGTCAGATGCGACTGGTCCTGTTCAGCCGCCCGCTTCAGTGAAGCGGCAATGCGGCGCGTATAGCGGGTGATTGGCGCCGGCCGCGCGCTCACGCATCATCCTCAGGATGTGGCACGCGGTGCAGCAGCGAGGAGTCGCCGTAGGAATAGAAGCGATAGCCATTGGCAATGGCATGGGCATAGGCCGCCTTCATCGTGTCTAGCCCCGAAAAGGCACTGACCAGCATGAACAGCGTGGACTTGGGCAGGTGGAAATTGGTCATCAGCACATCGACCGTGCGGAACCGGAACCCTGGTGTGATGAAGATATCGGTGTCACCCATGAACGGCTTCAGCTCGCCAGTTGCCCGCGAAGCCGTTTCCAAAAGCCTCAGGCTGGTTGTTCCCACCGCGATCACCCTGCCCCCGGCCGCGCGTCGCGCATTGATGCGCTCGACCGTCGCCTGGTCGATCTCACCCCATTCCGAATGCATCACATGGTCGTCGGTGTCGTCCGCCTTCATCGGCAGGAAGGTGCCCGCGCCGACATGCAGCGTCACGCGCTCCATTGCGACGTCCATATTGGCCAGCTCTTGCAGCAATTTCTCGGTGAAATGCAGGCCAGCCGTTGGTGCGGCAACAGCGCCGTCCTCGGCCGCATAGACGGTCTGATAGTCGATCTTGTCACGCTCTTCGACCGGACGCTTGGCCCCGATATAGGGCGGCAGGGGCATGGCGCCATGCGATTTGATCGCTTCGTCCAGTTGTGCCCCGCCCAACTCGAACTCCAGCGTGACCTCCCCCGTCTCGCCCTTGCCAGCGACCCGTGCCACCAGCGGTTCAGCTTCGCCATTGCCCAGTTCCAGCCGGTCGAGGAGGTGCAGCTTCTTGGCTGGCCGCGCAAAAGCCCGCCAGGTCTTCGCATCAACGCGCTTGTGCAGGTTGAACGAGACATTGGCGCGCACATCGCCGCGCAGCCGAACGCCCTTGAGCTCTGCGGGCAAGACCCGCGTGTCGTTGACGACCAGCACATCGCCTGGCCGCAACAGCGTCTTGAGGTCGGGAATATGTTGATCGGCAAAAGGCTCGCCAGGACGCACCACCAGCAGGCGCGCGCTGTCGCGCGGCTCTGCCGGATGCAGGGCGATCAGGTTCTCGGGCAGGTAGAAGTCAAATTCTGTAACGCGCATAGCCGCTCGTTAGCATGGGTCTGTGTTGTCGGGAACGGGCCAAAACGCATACCGGTTGCTCCGGGCCGCCAGAACGCCTCCCCAGTGTGCCCTAAAGAACGCGGATCATCACCGCACCGGCCACCAGCAACACGGCGCCGGCGATCCGTCCGACAGAAATTTCCCGCACCGCCATGCCCATGAAACCGATCTTGTCGAGAAACAGACCGCCGATCAATTGCCCGGTCACAGACAGCGCCATCACGGCGGCCGCGCCCATCAGGGGGGTCAGGGTGATGTTGGAGAACACATAAAACGCGCCGAGCAATCCACCGGCAATGAAGGTCCAGGGCGCAGGCGCGCCGTAATTGATCGGCGTGCTGGTGAGGTGGCTGAACAGGAATGCCAATGCCCACAGCACCACGCCACCCGCCAGGAACGACACCGCCGCCGCTGCAATCGGCACTTCGAGCGCCCTGCCCAGGCTGGCATTGATCGGGGCTTGGGCAGCGATACAAGCGCCGGCGATGACGCCCATCAGCGCCCAGAGAAGACTATCCATTTTCAAAGTAACGATCCGAATGACGACTCGATTGAGCCCGGGAGAATGCGCGAAGTCATCCCGACCCGGCCCCTCGCGTCAACCGATCACCCAAAAGAAAACCGGCGGTCGAAGCCGCCGGTTTGAAGTCTTACTCGGTGATGTCGGCCGCAACCTTGACCGAGACCATCTTGTCCGGATCGGTCACCGGCTCGCCGCGCTTGATCTGGTCGACATTCTCCATGCCTTCGATCACCTCACCCCAGACAGTGTACTGGCGGTTGAGGAACGGGGCGTCGGCAAAGCAGATGAAGAACTGCGAATTGGCGCTGTTGGGGTCCTGGGCGCGGGCCATCGAGGCGGTACCGCGCTTGTGCGGCTCGGCGTTGAACTCGGCCTTGATGTTCGGATATTTCGAGCCACCGGTGCCCGCGCGCGACGGGTTGAACTCAGGCAGATTGGAATTGCCGAACTTGACGTCACCGGTCTGGGCCATGAAGCCCTCGATCACACGATGGAACACCACGCCGTCATAGGCGCCTTCACGGGCCAGCTTCTTGATATGATCGACATGGCCCGGCGCCACGTCCGGCTTCATGGCAATGACGACCTTGCCCTTGGAGGTTTCGATGACGAGGGTGTTTTCGGGATCTGCATAGGCCATGAGAGGTCTCTTTCGGTTCAGAATGTGGCCGGGGTGTAGGGCGAATGCGCGCAAGGTGCAAGCCTCACGGCCACCCGCCCCTGGCATTGGAACCTGTTAGCGATACTCGATCATCGCCGAAACGATCTTGTCCGGATTGGCTACGGCGCCATTGGCTTCCTGCGGGCCTTTTTCCAGGGCATCGACCGCTTCCATGCCGGAAACGACCTTGCCGAACACGGTGTACTGGCCATCAAGGAAGCTGGCATCGGCGGTGGTGATGAAGAATTGCGAGTTGAACGAATTGGGATCCTGCGAGCGCGCCGCACCAAGAACACCGCGCCCGAAGCTTTCCGAATTGAATTCGGCCTCAACATCGGGCAGGTCCGAACCACCGGTACCGGCCATGGCCAAATTGTAGCTTGCATCGTCCGAGTCGCCATTTGCGACGTCGCCGGTCTGGGCCATGAACCCATCAATCACGCGGTGGAACACCACCCCGTCATATTCGCCCGCCTCGGTCAGCGTCACCACGCGCTCGACATGCTTGGGCGCAATCTCGGGGAGCAGCTCGATATCGACGACACCATCCTCAAGCGTCAGCAGCAGGTGCGGTGTCCCCTCCTGGGCAAAGGCCGGAGCGGCGACAAGGGTCGCACCCAGAGCGAGGGCGGCGAAATGGCGGCGGGTCAGCTTGATCATTTGTTCTTAAGAGCCTTGAGAACGATTTGTGGGACAAAGGCGGAGATATCCCCGCCCATTTCAGCGATCTGCCGCACCAATGTGGCCGAGATATGCCGCACCGGCGGGCTGGAAGGCAGGAACACGGTCTGCAGGTCGGGCGCCATCTGGGCGTTCATCCCCACCATCTGCATTTCGTAATTGTAGTCAGTGGTGTCGCGCAGGCCGCGAATGATCAGCTTTGCACCATTGGTCCGCGCCGCATTGACCATCAAGCCGGAGAAATCGACAATCCGGAACTCGGTATTGGTCCGCGTGCCGACGGCCGGCAAGACCTGCTTGAGGATTTCGATACGGTCCTCATGGGTGAACAGCGGGTTTTTCTTTGTGGCGCTGATGCCCACCGCCACGACCAGCGTATCCACCAGCTTGCAGGCCCGCTCGATGACGTCGAGATGCCCATTGGTCAGCGGGTCGAACGACCCCGGATAAAATCCAACCAGTTGCGTCATGGCATCCCCCTTCCCCTTGTAGTTACAAAGGTTTTGTCACGCAGGCCGCCTTGAGGCAAGGCCGAGCCATGCGGAAGATCCGGCCAGCCTGTTCGGCCTCCGGTCATTGTGGACGTGTTCCGAGGCACGTGCGTCTCGGTAAAACTAAGTAATAGAGACGTCGCCGCCTCGGAACACCGGGTTTCTCCTGCTGTCGTGGCCCCTATTGATCGCTCGTCGCAAGGTGACCCAACGAGCAGGCAGGCCCTGGAGCGACCCAGCACCCAACCGGCTCCCCCCGCAAAAGTTCGCTGCAGTCCGTCCGCGCGGGAGTGATGGGGAGAGTATGGAACAGGATTTTCATGCGGGGATATCTTTGTTCCGGAGATACTTTTGCCAGGCGCACAATCGCCGATCGAACAAACCAAGCCGGCCCCTATCGCAACGTCCGGACATAGACGTCGAGATGGTCCGCGTCGATATCGCCCTCGATTCTGGTCCAGCCGCGTGGCTGGTAGTAGCCGCGCAAGCGCGGCTTGGCAGTGAGATAGACCCGCTCAAAGCCTTGTTCGATCAACCTTTGTTGAGCCGTCTCCAAAAGCTGACCCGCCACACCCTGCCCGCGCACGCCTGGCTCTACCCAGAGCGCCGCCAGGCAAGGGCCCAACGCCGGACGGGCCGCGATATCGGACGAAATGCTTGTGATCGTGCCGGCGAACTGGTCCCCATACGTGGCCACGAGGGAAAAGGGAAAACCCGGTCTGGCGATCACGTCTCGCAACGCGGCCTCGACCTCCGCCAGCGTCCGCCCGTCTGGTTCCCACCAGGCCCGCCAGATTCGATCTGCAACCTCGTCGAAGTACTGCGGAACTTCGCGCAGGTCGCGGATGTTCAAACCCGCCGTCACGCCCGCTGCTGCAGCGCCAGCCAGACGCCGCCCGCCATCAGAATGACGCCAGCAAGTCGAGACACCACACGCACCCGCGCCGCGCTCAGCAGACCCCGTGCGCGACCGGCCACCAATGCATAGACCGCATCTGTCGCCCCGGCGACGAACATGAAGACAAGTCCCAACACCATCACCTGCGGGAATGTCGGCTGGGTCACGTCAACGAATTGAGGCAGGAACGCGCCCAGGAAAATCAGCAGCTTCGGGTTCGAGAGAATGACAAGGAACCCCTCAAGCGCAATGCGACCGTTGGACTTGCCACGCTCCGCCCGAACGGTCCCGAGGTTCCCGTCGCTGCGCAGCATCTTGTAGCCCAGCCAGATGAGATAAGCCGCCCCGATCAGCTTGATCCAGTCGAAGGCCGCGCCCATGAAGGCCACCAGCGCCTGCATTCCCAGGGCGACAATCAGCGTCATTATCAGCACGCCGGCCTGGGTGCCGGCCACAATGGCAAGGCCCGCACCCGTGCCGCGCGACAGCGCATTGGCAACGATGACCGTCACCGTTGGTCCGGGTACCACCGCCAGCACAAAGCAGGCGCCGACATAGGGGATGAGAACTGAAAGATCGACCATGACCGCTGCTCCTTGCGGCCCGAGCAAGCCATGCGCCGCCGGAATTGGCAAGCGTGTTGACCATTCGCTAAGCCTGCCAACACTTGCCAGCGAAGGTCAGTTGAAGTCGTGGTAATATTGCAGGTCAATAACGCAGGAAATAAAGTCGTGATATCCTATTTTGACAGCATGCTGCGCTATTTCGAGTTTTCGGGTCGCAGCACCCGGCGTCAATACTGGCTTTTCTTTTTGTTCGCGACAATCGCCTGTGGGGTCGGGCTCTTTGCCGACTACACGATTGATGGCGCCAATCTCGCCGAAGGCGAATATGGGCCATTCACACTGTTTGCCGGGCTTTTCCACTTCATACCGGGGATCACCGTAACCGTCCGTCGCCTGCACGATACCGGTCATTCGGGCTGGTGGTACTTCATTCCACTTGTGCCCGTTATTGGGAGCATAGCGATGCTGATTTGGATGATGTGGCCGCCCGAAGGGGGCGAGAATGATTTCGGGCCTGATCCGCGCGGCGCGCGGGCGCAAGCAAGCTGGGCCAGAACGCCGCGCACGACCATTCCGCGACAGGTCCGGATGGGCAGCAGCGCCGCCAGGGACCGGATCCGCCGAAACGACGCGGGCGACATCCAGCGCTTCATCTGACGCAAAAAGGGGCGCCGCAGCGCCCCTTTCAATCTCATTCGCCGTTCGGCTCGCCGGGGCTTTCGCCCTCACCGTCGCCATCGGGCGGCGTTTCGGGAGCGCCGTCCGCCGACGCGTCAGGCGGCAGGTCATCCTCTTCGGCTTCAGGCTCGCTGATGCGTTCCACCGAAACCACCTTCTCGTCCTCGGCCGTATCGAACACGATGACGCCCTGGCTGGACCGTCCGACGATGCGGATCGGCTTGTCGCCACCCACCGGCAGGCGAATGGTCTGCCCGCCATCGCTGATCAGCATGATCTGGTCGTCATCCTCCACCGGGAAGCTGGCCACCAGATTGCCATTGCGCTTGTTGACCGCCATGGCGACAATGCCTTTGCCGCCACGCCCGGTGATCCGGTATTCATGGCTTGAGGTCCGTTTGCCATAGCCATTCTCGGAAATGGTCAGAATGAACTGCTCGGTGGCGCTCATCTGCGCATAAAGCTCGGGGCTCAATTCGCCGGCGACCACATCGGCCTCGTCCGAACCCGCATCCTCGCCCTCCGCCTCCCCGCGCACTGCACGGCTCATCTTGAGATAGGCCGCGCGCTGTTCCGATGTTGCGTCCGAGTGGTTGATGATGGCCATGGAGATGACCGTGTCGCCTTCGGCGAGCTGGATGCCACGCACGCCCATGGAGTCACGGCCCTTGAACAGGCGTACATCATCGGCCCGGAAGCGGATCGCCTGGCCCAGCGCCGTGGTCATCAGCACGTCGGTATTGACCGTGCAGGTGTCCACGCCCACGATCGCATCGCCCTCATCGAGCTTCATGGCGATCTTGCCGTTCTGGCGCACTTCCACAAAGTCAGCCAGCGAATTGCGGCGGACCGTGCCGCGCGTCGTGGCGAACATGATGTCGAGATTGCCCCAGGAGCTTTCGTCCTCGGGGAGCGGCATGATGGAGGTGATGCGTTCACCCTGCTCGAGCGGCAGGATGTTGATCAGCGCCTTGCCACGGGCATTGGCAGCCGCCAGCGGCAGACGCCAGACCTTGAGCTTGTAGGCAATGCCGCGGCTGGTGAAGAACAGCACCGGCGTATGCGTATTGGCCACGAACAGCCGCGCCACGAAATCCTCATCACGCGTCGCCATGCCCGAGCGGCCCTTGCCGCCCCGGTTCTGTGCCCGATAGGTCGAGAGCGGCACGCGCTTGATGTAGCCGCCATGGCTGACGGTCACCACCATGTCCTCGCGCGCGATGAGATCTTCATCGTCAAAGTCGGCGGCGTGATCGGAAATCTCGGTCCGGCGCGGCGTGCCGAACTGCTCGCGAACAGCTTCAAGCTCTTCACGAATGATCGCCCGAACGCGATCACGGCTGCGCAGGATATCGAGATAGTCCTCGATCTCTGCGCCAAGACCGTTGAGCTCTTCGCCGATTTCGTCCCGGCCAAGTGCCGTCAGGCGGGCCAGGCGCAATTCGAGAATGGCACGGGCCTGTTCTTCGGAAAGGTTGAAGGTGCCGTCGTCATTGATGCGGTGGCGCGGATCGTCGATCAGCGCGATCAGCGGCGCCACATCGGCTGCCGGCCAGCGGCGGGTCATCAACTGCTCGCGCGCCGTCGCCGGATCGGGCGCGGTACGGATCAGCGCAATGACCTCGTCAATATTGGCCACGGCGACGGCCAGACCCACCAGCACATGGGCACGATCACGCGCCTTGTTGAGCAGGAACCGGGCGCGACGCGTAACCACCTGCTCACGGAAATCGATGAAGGCATCCAGAATCTGCTTGAGATTCATCAGCTCGGGCTTGCCGCCATTGAGCGCCACGAAATTGCACCCGAACGAGCTTTGCAGCTGCGTGAAGCGATAGAGCTGGTTCAGCACCACGTCGGGCAGCGCATCGCGCTTGACCTCGACCACGATGCGCATGCCTTCGCGGCTGGATTCGTCGCGCAGATCGGCCACGCCTTCAATGCGCTTGTCGCGCACCAGCTCGGCGATCTTTTCGACCAGCGAGGCCTTGTTCACCTGATAGGGAATCTCGGTGATGATGATGGCTTCGCGTTCCTTGCGCACTTCCTCGATGCTGGAACGGCCACGCACCATGATCGAGCCACGGCCCGTCTCATAGGCCTGCCGGATACCGGCGCGCCCCAGGATAATACCGCCCGTCGGGAAGTCCGGCCCCGGCAGGTGCTCGAGCAAGTCCTCGGTCGTGGCGAACGGATTGTCCAGCACCGCCAGCGCGGCGTTGATGGTCTCGGTCAGATTATGGGTCGGAATATTGGTGGCCATGCCCACGGCAATGCCGCCGCCGCCATTGACCAGCATGTTGGGGAACCGCGCCGGCAACACCGTCGGCTCATGTTCTGAGCCGTCATAATTGTCGCGGAAATCGACCGTGTCCTTGTCCAGATCGTCCAGCAGCGAATTGGTGATCCGCTGCATGCGCACTTCGGTGTAACGCATGGCGGCCGGCATATCGCCGTCCACCGAGCCGAAATTGCCCTGGCCCTCGACCAGCATCTGCCCCATCGAAAACGACTGGGCCATGCGCACCAAAGCCATATAGACGGCGCTGTCACCATGCGGATGGTATTTACCGATAACGTCGCCGACGACGCGTGCCGATTTGCGATAGGGCTTGTTATATTCGTAGCCGTTCTCGCTCATCGAGAACAGGATGCGCCGGTGCACCGGCTTCAACCCGTCCCGCACGTCGGGGAGCGCACGGCTCACGATCACGCTCATGGCGTAATCGAGATAACTCTTGCGCATTTCCTCGGTAATGAAGATCGGGGCGATGTCGGAGGACGAGGGTCCACCGCTCACATCATCAGGCGTATCTGTCACGGGGTGATTCTACGTTGGTTCTTGATCCCCGATAGATAGGCGATTCCGCACCCGATTGCCAATTTTCAGGAGGTTTGAGCTGTGGAGAGATCGACGCTCAATCCTGGATCAACCGCACCAGTGTGCAATCGGGATCGACAAGATAGCCCAGCCGTCCACCCCAGGGCTGTTCTTCCGGCGCAATCAGCCGTGGCCACCCGGTCTTGCGCTCTGGAACCCCGGCCGCCTGGCACACTGCAAAGAAGCCATCGACATCATCAAAGCGAAGGCAGCAACTGAACCAGCTATTTGCAGGGTCAAGGTCCTTATGCGGGAAGAACTCGATCACCAGCGTCCCGCGCTTGAGGATCATCCAGCCTTCGTCGCGCCAACTGCGCTCAAATCCCAACGCAGCGTAGAATTGTTCTGTAACATCAAAGTTACGCGATGGCAGATTTGGTGTTGCGAAGTCAGCCATTTCAGGCTGCCTTGTCATAACTGGCCCGCGCCGCCTCAATGCTCGGGATGCTCTGATTGGCCCAGTCGATCAGATAACCGAAGGGCACGATCAGCGATTGGCCCAGCCCGGTCAGGCGATACTCCACCGATGGGGGCTTGGTGTCGAAGACATGGCGGGATACCAGCCCGTCCCGCTGCAGGTCCCGCAGTGTCTGGGTCAGCATTTTCTGCGAGATGTCCGGCACTTCGCGGTGCAACTGGTTGAAACGCTTCGGCCCTGCCGCAAGGTACATCACGATCAGCATGCTCCATTTGTCCCCGATCTTGTCGAGCACATCGCGCACCGGACAGGTTCCGGTCTGCTCAAAGCTTGCCGCCTGGTTCCAGCGGTCCACAAACACCGCTGCAATGTCCTGATCCTGCTGCACGCACTTACCTCCAGGTAATCTATGGCCGAAAAAGTGCCTCCTTTTCAGCCTGCTTTGAGGAGACTAGATAGGCACTCTCTTTTCGATACTTACTCTCCAGGACAGCGAGAGACAAGGATCGAAGCCCTATTCAGGAGTTCGTGCCATGACAGATTTCACCAATGCCTCCCTTCTCGTGACCGGCGCATCCGGCCATCTCGGCCGCGCGGCGGTTGAGGAGCTCCTTGCGCGCGGCGCCAGCAAGGTCATCGCCGGCACCCGCGATCCCGCAAAGCTCGCCGACCTGGCGGAAAGGGGCGTCGAAATCCGCAAGGTCGACTTCAACGACCCCGCCGGCCTACCCGCCGCCTTTGCCGGGGTCGATCGCCTGCTGATCGTCTCGACCGATGGCATAGGCACCCGCATCGCCCAGCAGACCGCCGCCGTCGAGGCCGCCAAGACTGCCGGGGTCAAGCATATCGTCTATACCTCTGCCCCCGCCGCCCGGCCCAATGCCGATGCCGGTCTCAATCCGGAACATTTCTGGACGGAAGTCGCGATCGCGGCCTCGGGCCTCGACTTCACCATCCTGCGCAATCACATGTACTCGGAAAACAATCTGATGAGCCTGCCCCAGGCCGTCGCCAGCGGTCAGCTTTACGGCCTGATCGGTGATCGCGGCACCAGCTATGTCACCCGGGCCGATACCGCCCGCACGGCTGCGGGCGCCCTGCTGTCCGCCCAGGGCAAGGCAATAGAGGATGTCACCGGGCCAGCCCCGGTGACCAATATCGAGCGCGCCCGGATCGCTTCGGACCTCACCGGCCGGCCTGTCGCCGTTGTCACTCTGTCCCCTGCCGACCTCAAGGCCGGCATGATCGCCGCCGGCCTGCCTGAAGGATTTGCCGAAGCCCTGACTGCCTTCGAGCGCGACGCCGTCAGCGGTCATCATGGCGTGGTGACCGATGTGGTCGAGCGTTATTCCGGCCGCCGGCCCGAGGCTTTGGCCGATTTCCTCGCATCCAACAAGGCCGCCCTGGGCGCCTGAAGCAGCGTCGGGTCCGGCCTGATCCGGACCCGGCATTTACCGCCCAGACAGTTTGCCGGCCCCCAAGCTGGACGCATTGCCCACAAACCCGTAGAAAATTGAACCAATTGCCGCCCAAGGGGGAGTCGGGTTCTGGTGTCTTCGGGTTCTGTGGTGTCGCGTTTCGTCGACTGGTTCACCAACCGGCGATCCATTGGTTTCGGCTTTGAGTATCTGGGCGTGGCAACCCTGCGCTATCCGCGCATCATGTCCGTGATCGTGCTGCTGTTCACGATCCTCTGTTTCTGGCAGATCCCCAAAGCCAATGTCGACGGCGATCTGCTGCGTGTCTACGCCCATTCCGGGCACTATTACGACGCCTATGACAATCTCTCGAAGACCTTCGGCACCTTCGAGAACGACATCTATGTCATGGTCAATTCGCCCAATCTCGTCGATCCCGATGTTCTCGAGGACATCCGCAGCCTCGCCTTCGATCTCGAGCTCAATGAATACGCCGTGGGCACCATGTCGCCCTTTACCCTGCGCAAGCCCAATGGCAGCGGCGGCTCCGTGCCGGCCGTGCCCGAGGGCATGCTGAACGCCGACGAAGTCGCCATGGCGCTGATGGATCTGCAACAGAACGATCCCATGATGCGCAACCTCATCACGCCTGATCTGACCGGCGTGGTCCTCATCATGTTCCCCAACCAGGAACTGGTGAACCAGGACGGCACCAAGGCGATGATCGCCAGCCTGCGCGAAACCCTGGCCTTTTATGACGATACCGGCCTTGAGATCGAGTTGACCGGCCCGCCGGTCTGGACCTCGGAAATGCTCAATGCGGCCGTCGATGACCAGATCAAGTTCACGGTCTATGGCTTTGGCTTGGGCGCTTTCATCGCCCTGTTCGCCCTGCGCTCATTCTGGGGCGCCATCATCGTCGCTGCCACCCCCTTCGTGGCGGTCATGTGGTCCATCGGCACGGTGCTGCTGCTGTTTGGCTCTTTCTCTTTCCTCACCATTATCGTGACCACGCTTGTGCTGGTCATGGCCTTTGCCGAGTCGATGTTCTTCATTTTCAACTGGCTAGCCTATTGGCGCGACGGGATGGAGCCCAACAAGGCCGTCGATACCACGCTCAAGCTGGTGGGCCCTGCGACAGCGCTGACGACCCTGACGACGCTCGTCGCCTTCGCCTCGCTCTATTTCTCGCCAGGCCAGGGCGTCCAGGAATTTGCCTTGGCCGGCGCCGCCGGCAGCGCGATCATGTTCGTCTGCCTGATGACGGTGATGCCGCTTCTGCTCAAGCTGGCCCTGCGGCTCGGCTTCAAACTGCCCAAGGCGCCGAACTTCGCGCTCAATGCGCCCCTGCCTGCCGCGCTTGGCCTGGCGATGAGATTCGGCCGCCCGGTCAGCGTGCTCGCAATCCTGCTCACCATTCTCCTGATCATCCCCTTCTTCCTCATCCAGCCACGGTTCTCATTCGAAGACTTCATGGCCAAGGATTCGACCGCGCTCAGCACGGCAGAGAGCATCGATGAGGGTGTGGGCGGAGTTGCCCCTCTCTATGTGCGCGTGCCGCTCACGCAGATGGATCCCAATGTCGCCGCCGAGGACTTCGAAACCATCCGCATCGTGCACGAGATCGTCGAGTCCGAGCTGGGTGAAAACAAGGTCATCTCGGCCGCCAGCCTGACCAACTACACCGACAGCGGTTTCACCCGCCAAGAAGTGTTTGACGCCGTCGGCCCCTTCATGCGCAAGCGCTTCATCACCGAAGATGGCAGCCAGGCCCTGGTCACCGGCTTCATGCCGACAATCCTGGAGAGCCAGGCGCTCAAGGACATGGTGGCGCGCATCGAGACCCGCATGGCGGAGGCCGGCATTCCCCAGGCCGAGCTGGGCGGCTTCCGCATCCTGACGACATTTGCCACGGACGACATCGTGCGCTCGCTGCAGATATCCCTGGCGGCCAGCGTGCTGCTCAACCTGGTGCTGATCGGCGTTGCCTTTGGTTCGCTGCGCATGGCTCTGGTCTCCGCCATCCCCAACATGTTCCCCATACTGGGCACCCAGGCCTGGCTCTGGGCCACCGGTGCGGGTCTGCAGTTGACCACAGTCATGGCGCTGACCATCGCCTTCGGCATCGCCGTCAATGATACTATCCATATGCTCTCCCATTACATGCACGGGCGGCGCGAAGAGCAGCGCAGTCACCTAGATTCCGTGCATCACACGCTGCGGCGTATCGGCGGCGCAATTGTCGCGACCACCGTTATCCTCTGCGCCGGTACCATCATCGTGGCCTTCTCCGAATTGCCGCAGGTGGCCCTGTTCGGCTCGCTCTTCGTGCTATCCCTGTCGCTGGCCCTGGTGGGCGACCTGTTCATGCTGCCCTCGCTGCTGGTGGCGGCATCGCGCATGCTGGAAAACCTCACCGGCATCCATGTCCAGACAGCCGACCATGTCGCCACGCCGGACGATCCGACCGGCAACACCGACACCCGCGTCGGCGCCGGCCGCACGCCCTGAGGGAGCCGCTTGCCGCAAATGGGTCGCCAAAGCTACCATGCGTGCAGTGATTCCGGCCGGACCGCTTGTGGCGCGATCACTTTCGCGAGAACCGGCCACATCCCTGGCCGACAATCGGTAATCTTGGCCTGCGAAGACATGCCGGGGGGCTTGTTTTGCTTGTTGGAGGCATAGCGCCATGACCAGTTTCGGAACCCTGACCCGTGCCGCTGCACTGTCAGGACTCCTGTTTTCTTCCATGGCGGGTGTCACGCCCGTTCTGGCTGCGCCGGCAGATGTTGCCCTGCTCAAGTCCTATATCGGCGAATGGCGCGGGCGCGGCACGCTCTATGGCGCCAGCGAAGAATCCGTGGTCTGTCGCCTGTCCCTGAGCCAGGGCAATCAGGACAAGGTCAACTATAATGGCCGCTGCGCCTTGGCCGGCACCAATCTCTCGGTTGCCGGAACCCTGGCCTATGTCGACGCCAGCCGGCGCTTTGAAGCCGCCATGACCTCAAATGCCACCTTTACAGGCATCGCCGTCGGACAGAAGCGCGGTTCGGGCCTGGTTTTCAACCTGCGCGAACGCGACCAGGACGAGGAAGGCAAGGACCTCAACATCTCCGCGCAGATTCAGCTCAATGGCGACGCCATTCAGGTGGTATTCGAAGTCGTCTATGTCGAATCCGGCGACAGCCTGCGCGCCGAAGTGCCGTTCTCGCGCTAATGACGTAGAAGACATTTCCAGAGCGGCGATCAAAATCGCCGCTCTTTTTTGTCGAACTAAATCCCTCCAAGAAAACAATGTTTTAAGAAGGCACTGCTAGGGTCCGCGCATGTTTGTGCAGCCCCTCACAGAAAGCTGGCCGTGTGCAGAGCAACCTATGGTTCCGCCCGGCGCCACGCCGTCGGCGGGCGGATTTCTGTCCCGTTTGCGGGCACTGACCGGCATGGCCGGCGCGGGGTTTGCGACCAGCGGCATGCACTGGATCGACATGGACGGGGCCACGCCACCCACGGGGATTGCGGCACACTTGCTCGCCCCGACCGGCCGCGTCAGCATGAACGACGACCCCATCGCCAGGTTCGTATTGACCGTGCCGGTGCCCGGAATCGACGCGGCGCGACAGCAATGGCTGGTGCTCTGGGACCAGGCCCAGAGAAGCCATGCTGATGCCGGTTTCCTGCTCGCAAGGGTGACCGAACTGGTTGGTCATGCCGCGATGGACCGCCGCCGCGCCGCCGAACAGCACCGGCAATACCTGATCGAGCGGGCGTCGGCGACGGCCCGTATTGGTATCTGGTCCTGCTCCCTGCCCGACGAGCAATTGTCCTGGTCCGACGGTGTCTATGACCTGTTCGAACTGCCGCGCGGCTCGGCGGTCAGCCGGGCTCAGACCCTGAAAATGTACATGCCCCACTCGCGCCGCCGCATGCAGGCCCTGCGGGCACGCGCGATAAAAACGCTTGGCGACTTCAATTTCGATGCCGAAATCGTCACCAGTACCGGCAAGCATCGCTGGATGCGGATCACCGCAACCGTTGATGGCGTGGACGGACAGGCGCGCCGCATTTTTGGCATGAAACAGGACGTCACCGAGGAAAAACTGCTCGCCGAGCGGACCCGGCGCATGGCCGAGACAGATGCCCTGACCGGTCTGGCCAATCGCAGCCTGTTCCAGACCCGGCTGGATGACCTGCGAGATGACAGCCACGCCAGGCCCATCGGCGCGCTGATCCTGATCGATCTGGACCGTTTCAAATCCATCAATGACACTCTGGGCCACGCCCAGGGCGATGCCTGCCTGATCGAGGCCGGACGCCGGCTGACGGCCTGTTGTACGTCTGAGGCGCTGGTGGCCCGTATCGGCGGCGATGAATTCGCCATCATTCTGAGCCAGGGCGCCGCGCCGGGACCGGAAAACCTCTGCGCCAGCATCGTCGAGGCGTTCCGCGAACCCTTTGTGCTCGGCGGGCAGTCCCATCAGATCGGCGCCTCGATCGGCATGGCGCGCAATTCTGGCCAGGACGCGGAGGCGCTGTACCGCGATGCCGATAGCGCGCTCTATCAGGCAAAATCCGAAGGTCGCGGCACCTGGCGCTATTTTACTGCGGCCTGACCGGCGGCAGCAAAACCTCCCTTTCCGAACGCGCGCGCGCCATGCCCTGGCGCACCGTTGCCACCAGGTCCGCATCGCAGGCCTCGGGCGTCCCGCTGTCAAAGGGCGGCGCCGGCGCATATTCGAGCGCCAGTTGCACCCGACGCGCCGCCACTTCACCCTGCAATTCGGCCAATACCGTCAACCCGAAATCAATTCCCGAGGTCACCCCGCCTGCCGTGATGACATTGCCGTCGCGTACCACCCGGCCCGGAGTCGGAATGGCGCCAAGGCGTGGCAAGAGGTCCACAGCATTCCAGTGCGACGTCGCCCGGCGGCCTTCCAGCAGCCCTGCCATGCCCAGGACCAGCGAACCGGTGCAGACCGATGTCACGAATTGCGCCCCGGCCGCCTGGGTCCGCACGAAATCGAGGACTTGCCGGTCGTTGAGCAGCGCATTGACCCCGGCACCGCCGGGAATGCAGATCAGATCCAGTTGCGGGCAATCCCCGAGTGTCATGGTTGGCGACAGCATTAGCCCGGTGGCGCTGCGCAGCGGGGCCAGGTCCTTCCACAAAAGATGCACCGCTACGTCGGCCGCCGAGGCGAACACCTCATAGGGGCCGGTCAGGTCGAGCTGCTGCACATTGGGAAAGACGAGAAATCCGATATTGAGCGTCATGGACCACCTCCAGGGTTGACGGCGGCCAGTCTATGGCAGAACAGTTTGGCCGAACTGCCAATCAACCCTCGTTTTACGCCAAATGACCCGACGCATCGAAGTTCTCGGTTTCGCCGATTGCCAATTGCTCGACGTGACCGGGCCGTTGCAGGTGTTTGCCTCGGCCAATGACCTGTCCCGTGCACAGGGTCTGCCGCTGCCTTACACGCCCGTAGTGGTCGCCGCGCAGCCGCGTCTGGTCACCTCGTCCGGCCTGGTGCTGGAAGCCCAAACCCTTTCATCCGCCACGGAGCCCGTGGACACGCTGGTCATTGCCGGCGGCTGGGGCGTCTACGACGCCTGTGACGATACAAGCCTGACCGACTGGATCACGGCACGCGCCGCCATTGCGCGCCGCACGGCATCGGTGTGCAGTGGCGCGTTTCTATTGGCCAGCACGGGCCTGCTTGATGGCCGCCGCGCGGTCACCCATTGGTGGCGCTGCAAGGAATTTGCCGCGCGCTTCCCGCGCGTCCGGCTCGATCCGGATCCGATCTTCATCCAGGATGGCCAGTTCTGGACCTCAGCCGGTGTCACCGCCGGGATCGATCTGGCCCTGGCGCTGGTCGAAGCCGATCTTGGCCGCGATCTCGCCCTGGCCGTCGCGCGGCAATTGGTGGTTTTCCTCAAGCGCCCCGGCGGCCAGTCCCAGTTCAGCGCGGCCCTGACCTTGCAGGATCAAGGCGGTCGTTTCGATGGCCTGCACGGCTGGATGATGGAAAATCTGCACCGCCCGCTGGCCCTGCCGGACCTGGCCGCCGCCGCCGGCATGAGCGAGCGCAATTTCTCCCGTCGCTATCGGCAGGAAACCGGCCAGACCCCCGCCCGTGCCGTCGAGAACTTGCGGATCGAGACGGCAAGGCGCCTGCTGGAGCAGGATCTGCCAATCGCCCGCGTGGCCGGCCGCTGCGGTTTCGGCAGCGAGGAAACACTGCGCCGCGCCTTTCTCAGGAAACTCGGCGTCACCCCGCAAGCCTATCGCGACCGCTTCGCGGCCTGATCTGGATACAAAAAAGGGCGGCTCCTGGCCGCCCTTGGATATCCTGCCCGCTCAGAACGGGATGTCGTCATCCATGCCGCCCGGCTCAAAGGCCGGGGCATTGGCCGAAGGACGGCGTCCGCCGCCACCACCGCCGCCGCCGGAACTGTCGCGCACGCCGCGGAAACCGCCGTCGCCGCCGCCATAGCCACCGCTGTCACCGGCCCCCTCGCCCCGGCCGTCCAGCAGCACCATGGACGAGTTGAAGTTCTGCAGCACCACCTCGGTGGAATATTTGTCCTGGCCGGACTGGTCCTGCCACTTGCGGGTCTGCAACTGGCCTTCCAGATAAACCTTGGAGCCCTTCTTGAGATATTGCTCGGCGACGCGCGCCAGGCCTTCCGAGAAGATCACCACGCGGTGCCATTCGGTCTTTTCGCGCTGCTCGCCACTGGTGCGGTCGCGCCAGCGTTCCGACGTCGCCACACTCAGATTGACCACCTTGCCGCCGCTCGGCAGGTTCCGCACATCCGGGTCATTGCCCAGATTGCCCACCAGAATGACCTTGTTCACGCTGCCAGCCATGGCGCATATCCTTCCAATTCAGTCCCGGTCTGCCCGGTTACGGGACGCTTTCTCTCATGGGTCCTGCTGCCGCCCGGCGCGCGGCCTTCAACCCGTTTCGCCGCACCATAGACCTTTCTGTGCGCCATTCACCTGACAATTGCGGTTCTGCACAGGACGCTCAGGGCCTAGGTACGGGCGTGTGTTCCTGTTATGTTCTATTTTGTCGAGCAGAAGTCAAGCCCCCACCCCCTGCTGACAGCCTATGTCAGCAGTCTGCCCTATCCCACGCTTGACCGAATCCGCCTTGTTCTGGTTACGTTCACAAAACCTTGAGCGGCCGAGTTGACTTGCGGGCAGCATCACGAAGGCCTATTTCTTGGCCTTCGCCGCCCCCTCCCACCGCCGGCGCGACTTGCTATGGACCCGATATGACCGAAAAGCCCAGCCTGAACCGCGAAATCATTGTGCGCGGCGCCCGCGAGCACAATCTCAAGGGTATCGACGTCAAGCTGCCGCGCGACAGCCTGATCGTGATGACCGGGCTCAGCGGCTCGGGCAAGTCGTCCCTGGCCTTCGACACCATCTATGCCGAAGGGCAGCGCCGCTATGTGGAGAGCCTCTCGGCCTATGCGCGCCAGTTCCTGGAAATGATGCAGAAGCCCGATGTCGAGCACATCGAGGGGCTTTCGCCCGCCATTTCCATCGAACAGAAGACCACCAGCCGCAATCCGCGCTCCACGGTCGGCACCGTCACCGAAATCTACGACTATCTGCGCCTGCTCTACGCGCGCGTTGGCGTGCCCTATTCGCCCGCCACCGGCCTGCCCATCGAGAGCCAGACCGTCTCCCAGATGGTCGATCGCACGCTTGAACTGCCCGAAGGCACCCGCCTCTATTTGCTGGCCCCGATCGCGCGCGGCCGCAAGGGCGAGTTCAAGAAGGAGTTGGCCGACCTGATGCGCAAGGGCTTCCAGCGCGTCAAAATCGACGGCGAGTATCACGAGATCGAGGACGCCCCGGCGCTCGACAAGAAGTTCAAGCATGACATTGAAGTCGTCGTCGATCGCCTTGTTGTATCGAAAGATATTATGGGCCGCCTGGCCGAAAGCTTCGAGACTGCGCTGAAGTTGGCCGATGGCATTGCGCTGGTCGAATTCGCCGATGAGAAAGACGATAATGGCGATCCACGCCGCATCACCTTTTCGGAAAAATTCGCCTGCCCGGTCTCCGGCTTCACCATCGCCGAAATCGAGCCGCGGCTGTTCTCGTTCAACAATCCCTTTGGCGCCTGCCCGGTCTGCGATGGCCTGGGGACGGAACAGAAGATCGACCCCGACCAGATCGTGCCGGACGCCACCCTGTCGCTGCGCGACGGCGCCATCCTGCCCTGGTCCAAAACCAGCGCTCCCTATTACCAGCAGACCCTTCAGGCCGTGGTGAAGCATTTCGGGGCTTCGACCGGCACCGCCTGGAACGAGCTGCCCTTCGACGTTCAGCATGCCGTGCTCTATGGCACCGACAAGACCCCGATCAATTTCGTCTATGACGATGGCCTGCGGCAATACAAGACGACCAAGCCCTTCGAAGGGGTGATCGGCAATCTCGAGCGCCGCTACCGGGAAACCGAGAGCGCCGGCATGCGCGAGGAGATCGAGAAATACATGTCGGCCAAGCCCTGCGTGGCCTGTGGCGGCTATCGGCTCAAGCCCGAGGCGCTGGCGGTCAAGATCGATGGCCTGCATGTCGGCAAGGTCAGCGAAATGTCCATTCGCAATGCCAGCCAGTGGTTCAACGAGCTTTCGGCCAAGCTCACGCCCACCCAGAGCCAGATCGGCGAACGCATCCTCAAGGAAATCCGCGAGCGCCTGAAATTCCTCAACGATGTGGGCCTGGAATATCTCTCCATGTCGCGCAATTCCGGCACCCTGTCAGGCGGCGAGAGCCAGCGCATCCGCCTGGCCAGCCAGATCGGCTCGGGCCTGACCGGCGTGCTTTACGTGCTCGACGAGCCCTCCATCGGCCTGCATCAGCGCGACAATTCACGCCTGCTCGAAACGCTGCAGCGCCTGCGCGACCTGGGCAATACCGTCATCGTGGTCGAACATGATGAGGACGCGATCCTCACCGCTGACTATGTGCTCGATATCGGCCCCGGCGCCGGCGTCAATGGCGGACGCATCGTGGCCGAGGGCTCGCCCCAGGATATTCTCAACCACCCCGATTCCCTGACCGGCAAATATCTCTCGGGCCGCATGGGCATCCCCCTGCCGGCCGAGCGCCGCGAGGGCAGGAAGGGCAAGGCACTGTCGATCAAGGGCGCCACCGGCAACAATCTCAAGAATGTGTCGGTGGATGTGCCGCTCGGCATGTTCGTTGCCATCACCGGGGTTTCGGGCGGCGGCAAGTCGACACTGATGATCGACACCATGTACCAGGCCATCGCCCGGCGGCTGAACGGTGCCCGCGTCGTCCCCGCCCCGCATGAAAGCCTGACTGGCCTTGAATTTCTCGACAAGGTCATCGACATCGACCAGTCACCCATCGGCCGCACCCCGCGTTCCAACCCGGCCACCTATACCGGCGCCTTCACCCCGCTGCGCGAATGGTTTGCAGGGCTGCCCGAAGCCAAGACCCGCGGCTATGGCCCGGGCCGCTTCAGCTTCAACGTCAAGGGCGGCCGCTGCGAGAAATGCGAGGGCGACGGCGTTCTCAAGATCGAGATGCACTTCCTGCCCGATGTCTATGTCACCTGCGACGTCTGCAAGGGCAAGCGCTACAACCGCGAGACGCTGGAGGTCCAGTTCAAGGGCAAGTCGATCTCCGACGTGCTCGACATGACGATCGACGAGGGCGTCGAGTTCTTCTCGGCGGTCCCGACCATTCGCGACAAGTTCGCCACCCTCCAACGCGTCGGCCTGGGCTATGTGAAGATCGGCCAGCCTGCCACGACCCTCTCGGGCGGCGAGGCCCAGCGTGTAAAACTCTCCAAGGAGCTTTCGAAGCGCGCCACCGGCCGCACGCTCTACATGCTCGACGAGCCGACCACCGGCCTGCATTTCCATGATGTCGCCAAGCTGCTTGAAGTGCTGCACGAGCTGGTCGAGGGCGGCAATACGGTCGTGGTCATCGAACACAACCTGGAAGTCATCAAGACCGCCGACTGGATCATCGATCTCGGCCCGGAAGGCGGCGATGGCGGCGGCGAGATCGTGGCCATCGGTACGCCCGAAGCCGTCGCGGATAACCCGCGCTCGCATACCGGCATTTATTTGAAGCAAGTCATGGAACGCCGCCCGCATTACGAGACCAAAGCGGCGGAGTAGCCGGGTTCCCACCTGGTGGTCACCCCACCCTTAATCCCCCTCAAGGGGAGGGATTAAGGGTGGGGTGATTTCACAAACGCGGACTTTCCGGTCCCTAAATCAACCCCATGCGGGCCAACTCAGCCGCAATCTCGGCTGAGTTCTCATTTGCCCCCGCCTCCAGGTCCGGCGGCGCATCTTCGACGCGCAGATAGCGCCAGCCCTGGAACGGGCGTTTGGGGTAAGGCACGGTGCGGATAATGTCCGGCGACATGATGATGTCGCAAAAATCCTTGCCCTCGGCATCGGTATAGGGCGCCAGCCGCAGGATGGGCTGCCGGCAGCAAATCGCGCCAGACATCACCCAGTAGATCGAGCCCTGCCCCTCCATTTCGGCGCTACGCTTGGGCATCATGCGTGTGCGATGCACATGCACGTCCTCGCCATAGTCCGCGCCCCACCAATGGGCGCGCTGGTCCCGGTAGCTCTCCAATTCCTCCACGCTGGAAACGCCAACGCAGAGCTTGACCATATGGATCATGCCAGCGTCCCCGGCGCCACGCGGCCCTGGATGACGTCGATCTCGTCATCATCCACGATCCAGGGTTCCTGCAGGGCCAGCGCCCGCCAGTCCTGAAAGGCCGGCAGCGCATAGATCGCCTCGACATAGCATTGGGCCACATCCGAGACGGGAAGTTCATAGGTGCGCAATCGCGTCGCCAGCGGCGCAAACATGGCGTCAGCGGCGGAGAACGCACCGAACAGATATGGCCCATCCGAACGCGCCAGCAAATCACCCCACAGCGTCTCCACGCGATGGAGATCCTTACGCACGGCATCAAGATCGACCTTGCCCGGATGGCTGGCGCGCAAATTCATCGGTGCGTGATTGCGCAAGGCGCCGAACCCGGCATGCATTTCCGCCGCGGCCGCGCGGGCCAGCGCACGTTCGGCGCGGTCGCGTGGCCAGATCGCCTTGTCCGGAAAGCTGTCGGCCAGATATTCGATGATGGCGATGGTTTCGGGCACCACCAGCTCGCCGTCGAACAACACCGGCACCTTGGCTGTCGGAGACCGCGCGGCAAGGTTTTCCCGCCAGCCGGGCCCGGACAATTGCAGCACTTCATCCTCGAACGGAATTTCGAAATGCCGCAGCACCAGCCAGGGCCGCAGCGACCAGGTCGAGTAATTACGATTCCCGATCAAGAGCTTCATCGAATGTCCTCACACACAGGAGCGCAACGTTTTGCGGTTCGAACCCGCAGCAGTCAAGCAAGCGGAGCGCTCACCAAGCCCATCAAAGAAGAAGGGCGCCCAGTGGCCGGGCGCCCTCCCCTAAACTCTTTGCCAGTGAATAACTCCAACGTCCCTTCTAGACGCTAGCAACCACGGAGAAAACCAGCCCCACAGAGACGAGGCATACCAGCGCCCAGCTCATCGTCTGCCAGGCTGAGGTCTTGGTTTGACTGCGCATAGATCGCTCCTTGTCAGTCGTCCACACCGACCGGGTTGGGTCGGTAATGAATCGTTAGCCGTGTCGCAGATGGGAAGCAAGCGACCAAACTGCAACACTCCGGCCCTGTGGAAAATGACACTTCGGTGTCAGAACAGGCCGAACCAGAGCCCCGCGATTCCCAAAAACGCAAAGAAACCAATGACATCGGTGATTGTAGTGACAAACACCGCCGAGGCGATGGCCGGGTCGGCCTTGAGCTTGTCCAGGGTCAGCGGAATAAGAATTCCGAACGTCCCGGCCACGATCATGTTGATGACCATGGCCAGCCCGATGACGATTCCAAGCTGCACATCGCCATAGCGGAACGCCGTGACGATGCCGATCAGCACGGCAAAGATCACCCCATTGACCACGCCCACCACCATTTCGCGGCGGATCAGGCGTCTCAGGCGCCCGCCATCCAGTTCGCGCATCGCCAGGGCCCGCACCGTCACAGTCAT
Organism: Devosia indica; assembly: GCF_003056405.1. Taxonomy (GTDB): domain Bacteria; phylum Pseudomonadota; class Alphaproteobacteria; order Rhizobiales; family Devosiaceae; genus Devosia; species Devosia indica. Next base: position 118,197 of record NZ_PYVZ01000004.1, on the reverse strand, counting down.
GGTCTGCGCCCCGGCATTGCCCCCCATCGAGGCAACGATGGGCATCAGCACGGCTAGCGCCACCATCTGTTCGATCGTGGCGTTGAACAGCCCGATGACCAGGGACACCAGCACGGCGGTGACCAGATTGACCACCAGCCAGGGCACGCGGCTCTTCACCGTATCAAGGGTCGTGTCGGACACGTCCTCATCGCCCACGCCGGCCATCAGGCGAATGTCTTCTTCCGCTTCTTCCTGGATCACGTCGACAATGTCGTCGATGGTCAAGACGCCGACCAGCCGGCCGCTCTCATCCACGACACCGACTTCGACAAGATCGTAGCGCTCGAAGCTGCGCGCCGCCTCTTCCTGGTCTTCTTCAGCATTCACCAGCACGAAATTGGTATTCATGATGCTGTCGATCTTGGTCGCGCGTGGCGTGCGCAGGAACTTGTCCAGCGGCAGGGTGCCCAGCACGGTATAGGACGCATCGACCACATAGAGCTGGTAGAACTCGTCCGGCAGGTCCTTTTCGGAGCGCAGATAGTCGATCACCTGCCCCACCGTCCAGAACGGTGGAATGGCGATGAAATCGGTCTGCATCCGGCGTCCGGCCGAATCCTCGGGAAAATCGAGGCTCCGCTTCAGCGTCAGCCGCTCGAAAGTCGGCAGCGCCGAAAGGATTTCGTCGCGGTCGACCTGTTCGAGGTCCTCCAGCAGATAGACCGCGTCGTCATTGTCGAGTTCGGCCACGCCGCGGGCAATCGCCGCATTGGGCAGGGCTTCCATGATTTCGAGGCGGATGCTCTCATCCACCTCGGTCAGGGCCGAGAAATCGAACTTCTCGCCCAGCGCGTGGACCAGCGCCAGGCGCTCGGCAGCATAGAGCTGCTCGAGCACGTCGCCGACCTCGGAATGATGCAGCGGCTCCATGACCAGCGCGACATCGTCATTTCTGCCCGCCTCCAGAAAGGCGCGCAGCCGCTCAAGCCAGAGCGCACTGATCCGGCCGTCCGCATCGCGGAACACATTGCTGTCATTCCCGGTGTCGAAACCGGGCGCCGGATCAAATTCTTCGCTCATCGGGAGCCCTTTGTGTTTCTGGGGGTTTCAGGGGCAAGTAAAGCTGTAGCCAATCACCCTGTGATGCGCCAGAGTGCAAGCGAGGCTTTTTCAGCAATTGCGGAGACGATGCGCGAATGACCGAAGCCAGAGACCTCGAACGCGCCTTTGCCCGAATTGTCCAGCTTGTCGATCAACGCGGCCTGCCCGGTGTGTCCCGATCAAGCGGCGCCTCCCCGGCCCTGCTGGTTGCGGATGCGACCCTGGCAGAATTGCAAGACGAAACCGTGCTCGCGCTGGCCTGCCCCCGGCACCAGAAAGTGCTGCTCATGGACATCTCGCCAAAAGTCTATTTCGAGACCGATCAGCAGATTGGCCAGAACATCGTCTTGGTCCATCTCGACAGGATCGATGACGAGGAGCTCTCCTTGCGCCTGCATGATGCCTGGGAATATGTCGCGCCGGACAATCTGCGCAAATATGTCGATTAGCGCCGCGCCAAAAAGACGAAACCGCCCCCGGCTGCTGGCCAGGGGCGGCTTGAAAAATTTCCGTTAGCCGGACGCCAGTGGTCAGTCCACCCGCAGCCCGCTTTCCTTGTTGAAGCCATGCAGCGCCGCCAGCGGCAGCACGAAGTCGACCTTGTCGGCTTCGCCGACACTGGCGCGGCCCTGCTGCACCAGGATCAGCGTCTGATCGAGGCCCTCGACCCGGACGTAGAGATGGCTTTCGCCGCCCACCGGTTCGATCAGCTCGACCGTTCCGGAAAGCGCAATGCCCTCGCCGGACCCGACAACCACCTGGTCGGGACGAATACCGACTATGTCCGTGCCCGCCGGCAGGCTGGGCATGGTGCCGCCCGCGATCGCCTGCAGCGCCGCAATGGGCAGCAGGTTCATCGGCGGCGAGCCGATGAAGCCGGCCACGAACAGGGAGGCCGGCTTGTCATACAGCTCGATCGGCTTGCCGACCTGCTCGATCCGCCCGCCATTCATCACCACCAGCCGGTCGGCCAGGGTCATGGCTTCGAGCTGGTCATGGGTCACATAGACACTGGTGGTCTTGAGCGAACGCTGCAGACGGCGGATTTCGATGCGCATCTGCCCGCGCAGCTTGGCGTCCAGGTTCGACAGCGGTTCATCAAACAGGAATGCCTTGGGCTGGCGCACAATCGCCCGGCCCATGGCCACGCGCTGGCGCTGGCCACCCGAAAGCTGGCGCGGCTTGCGATCCAGGAATGGCGTGATTTCCAGGATCCGGGCCGCCTCATTGACGCGGCGATCAATTTCGTCACGCGGCGTGCCCCGGTTCTTCAGGCCATATTCCAGGTTCTGACGCACGCTCATATGCGGGTAAAGCGCGTAGTTCTGGAACACCATGGCGATGTCGCGCTCGGCCGGCTCCTTCTTGTTGACCACGTCGTCGCCGATGGAAATCGTGCCATCGGTGATGGTTTCGAGCCCGGCAATCATGCGCAGCAGGGTGGACTTGCCGCAGCCTGACGGCCCGACCAGCACAACCAGTTCGCCATCGGCGATCGAAAGATCCAGCGCATGGATGGCCGTGACATTGCCCTGATAGACCTTGCGAACGCCCTTGAGATCGATACTTGCCATTTTTCTTACTTCTCCGTTTCGACCAGGCCTTTAACGAACAGGCGCTGCATGAAGATGACAATGAGGACCGGCGGCAGCATGGCCATGACCACGGCCGCCATGATGGTGTTCCATTGCGGATCGGCGTCGGCCACGGCGGCCATGCGTTTCACGCCCATCATCAATGTGTAGTATTTCGGGTCGGTGGTCACCAGCAGCGGCCACAGATACTGCATCCAGCCATAGATGAAGAGGATGACACAGAGCGCCGCGATATTGGTCCGCGAGAGCGGCAACAGGATATCGCGGAAGAATTTGATCGGACCGGCCCCGTCGACGCGCGCCGCTTCCATCATTTCATCAGGCACCGTCATGAAGAACTGGCGGAACAGGAACGTTGCCGTCGCCGAGGCGATCAGCGGAATGGTCAGGCCGAGATAGGAATTGAGCATGCCCAGGTTCGCCACCACCGCGAAGGTGGGGATGATACGCACTTCGACGGGCAGCATCAGCGTGATGAAGATCAGCCAGAACGCCAGCACTCGTCCGGGAAACCGGAAATAGACAATGGCATAGGCAGAGATGATGGAAATGGCGATCTTGCCCACCGTGATGATGATCGCCATCCAGAGCGAGTTCCAGGCCATCAGCCAGAACGGCGCGACGCCGCGGCGCTCTTCGGTCAGCACCTGCACCACATTGTTCCACAACTCGGCACCGGGCAGCAGCGGCATCATGCCTGACGAAAGCGCCGTGGGACCATGGGTCGAGGCAATGAGCGCGATATAGACCGGGAACACCACGATCACTACGCCGCAGATCAGCACGAAATGGGTGAGAAATGTCAGCCAGGGACGATTTTCGACCATTGACCCGCCCTCCTAATACTGGACCCGGCGTTCCACATAGCGGAACTGGATCACGGTGAGCACGATGACGAAGAGCATGAGAATGACCGACTGGGCCGAGCTGGAGCCCAGGTTCAGGCCCAGATAGCCGTCGGTATAGACCTTGTAGACCAGCGTATTGGTGGCCTGGTTCGGGCCGCCCGCTGTGGTCGCGTCGATCACGCCAAAGGTGTCGAACATGGTGTAGTTGAGATTGACGATCATCAGGAAGAACGTGGTCGGCGAGAGCAGCGGAAACACGATGGTCCAGAAGCGCTTGAATGGCCCTGCCCCGTCGATGGCCGCCGCTTCATTGAGCGATTGCGGCACGGACTGCAGTCCGGCCAGGAAAAACAGGAAGTTATAGGAAATCTGCTTCCAGCTCGCCGCAACGATGATCAGGATCATCGCATGCGTGCCATTGAGCTGGTGGTTCCAGTCCAGCCCGAAGAATTCGAGCATATAGGGCAGGATGCCGGTCGAGGAATTGAAGATGAACCACCACAATATGCCGGCCACCACGGGCGAGACCGCATAGGGCCAGAGCAGCATGGTCGAATAGGCCGTGCCCGCGCGGATCAGCCGGTTCACCGCCACTGCCAGCACCAGCGCCAGGCCCATCGAGATGATCGTGACCGCCAGGGCAAACAGGGCCGTACGGCCAACCGAGGCCAGATAGTCAGGCTCCTGGAACAGGCGCAGATAATGCAGCAGGCCCACGAAACTGGTCGAAAGCCCGAACGGATCTTCCCGCTCGAAAGACGATTTGACCGCCTGTCCGGCCGGCCAGATGAAAAAGATGATCGTAATGATCAACTGCGGCGCTACCAGGAGATATGGCAGGCCCTGCGAGGGAAAGATTGTGCGTTTGGTATCCATCGACCCGATCCGCGGAAGCGCCGAGAACAGCTACTCCGAAAAAGACGAATGGGCGGGGCAGACAAGCTGCCACCGCCCGGTAGTGTCAGTCCGCCTTACTGATTGGCAGCCTGGAAGTCGCGCAGCATCTGGTTGCCGCGGCTGACCAGATCGTCGAGCGCCTGCTGGGCCGACTTGTCGCCGGTCAGCAGAGCCTGGAATTCCTGGTCGATCACGTCACGGATCTGGACGTAGTTGCCGAAACGCAGGCCCTTGGAGTTTTCGGTCGGGGCGTTCAGGGTCATCTGCTTGATGGCCACGTCCGAACCCGGATTGGCTTCGTAATAGCCCTGCTCCTGACCCAGCTCGTAGGCAGCCTGGGTGATTGGCAGATAGCCCGAGAACTGGTGCCAATCAGCCTGAACCTCAGCCGAGGAGAGGTAAGAGAAGAAATCCGCAACGCCCTGATACTGGGCTTCGTCGGCGCCCTGCAGGACCCACAGGGTCGCGCCGCCGATGATCGAGTTCTGCGGCTCGACTTCTTCATAGTGCGGCAGCATGCCGAAGCCGACTTCAAAGCCTTCGGCATTGGCCAGAACGCCGGCACGCGAGGCCGAGGAGTTCATGTAGATGGCGCATTCGCCGGTGTAGAACTTGGACGGAGCATCCGCACCGCCGCCCGGGCCACCATACTGGAAGACGCCTTCATCCTGCCAGTTCTTGAGGTTTTCCCAGTGCTTGGCCTGGAGCGGGCCATTGACGACGAATTCGGTATCCAGACCGCCAAAGCCGTTTTCCAGCGTGCCGATCGGCTGGTTGTGCCAGGCCGAGAAGTTTTCAAGCTGTGCCCAGGAGATCCAGCCGGAGGTGAAACCACAGGTGGCAGCGCCCGATTCCATGATCTGGCGCGAGAAGGCTTCCAGCTCTTCCCAGGTCTTGGGCGGCATTTCAGGATCAAGACCAGCGGCCGCGAACACGTCCTTGTTGTAGTACATGATCGGGGTGGAGGAGTTGAACGGCATCGAAAGCATATTGCCTTCGGTGTCGGTGTAGTAGCCCACAACGGTCGGCAGGAATGCGCTCGGGTCAAAATCGGCGCCCATGTCGGCCATGAGCTGATAAACGGGGTAGACGGCGCCCTTGGCGGCCATCATGGTGCCGGTGCCGACTTCGAACACCTGCACGATTTCGGGCTGCTCGCCAGCGCGGAAGGCGGCAATGGCAGCGGTCATGGTTTCGGCATAGGAGCCCTTATAGACCGGGGTCACGACATAGTCGGACTGGCTGGCATTGTAGCCGGCCACGATTTCTTCGAGCTTTTCGCCCAGCTCGCCACCCATGGCGTGCCACCAGGTCACTTCGGTTTGCGCAAAAGCCACGGAGGTGGAAAGCATCAGCGAAAGGGCAGCAAGGCCCACGCGGTTCAGAGTCTTCATGGTTGTCTCCCAATGGGCCGGTGCGACCGCATCGGGCCGCCCGGCTCCAGCCAGACCTGTATTGTGTGTGTGAGCACCGGCCCGAATGTTCGAAACAATACGAAACAAACCGAAAGGCTCGGCGCACAGGCCGTCCGCCCTCGGGCACCGACCTGCCCGTCCCCTCTATTGAGCTTGCTTGACGTTCACTTGAAGCTTTGATGACGCTTGGATGACGGTTCACATTGATGGGCAAAAAGTTCGTTTGAACGCACAATCGCCCTCGCTCCCGCAAATCATTTTCATCTCGTCACCATGTCGAAATGGCCTGCGCCCTCTCGTCGTGGTCAGAGCAACGGGAAAGAATCGACACACCAGCGCCTTGCTGGACGTTGCGACGACGACACCCGGAGCCGATGGTCTGGTTCAATTGGACCGCATGTGGCACCGGAAAGAGCCAGACGCAGAAGGGACCAACCCACCATGCCAAAAACGACCACGACGCTGAGCTGCGACTGCGGCCAGTTCCACCTCGAACTGATCGGAGATCCGTTCAGCGCATCGGAATGTCATTGCAGGTCCTGCCGCAGCGCCGCGCAGCGTTTGTCGATCCTGCCCCCGGCCTTTCCTATCGCCGCCGGAAATGGCGGTGTGCCCTATGCGCTCTACCGCAAGGATCGGATTGGCTTCCCTGACGGGACAGCCAATCTCGCCGAATTTCGGCTCAGCGACACCGCGCCAACGCGCCGGGTCCTCACCACCTGCTGCAACACCCCTGTCTTTCTGGAGTTCGAAGGCGGTCACTGGGTCAGCTTTTTTACCGGCCTCTGGCCAGAGTCCCTGCGGCCTACCCCGCAGATCCGCACCCAGACCGGCGATGTTCCAGACGGCGTGACGCTCGACGATTCCCTGCCCGCCGGAACCATGACAACCGCCGGCTTTTACGCAAGGCTGCTCGGCGAATGGATCGCCATGGGCTTCAAATCCCCCAGGATCACCATCGAGGAGAAGATCAATGCCTGACGCCGGCGACAAGATCACCATCGGCAATGTGAACCACCCCGACCACAGCGAACGGGTGGACCGCGCCAAATATATGGCCATGCACGACGCGCTGATGGCCATCCTGCCCACCGAACCGCCGGGCTTGACCGTCGCCGAGGCCAAGGAAGCACTGCTGCCGCACCTCTCCCCGGATCTCTTCCCGGGCGGCGACAAGGCCGGCTGGTGGCTCAAGGCAGTTCACCTGGACCTGGAATCAAAAAAGGTCATCGCCCGCGCCAAAGGCAGCCCGGTGCGCCTGCATAGGCTCTGAGAGGGGCAAGAAACGCTTAGGGCCACTTCATCGTTCTCTAAAACGATGAAGTGGCCCTAAGGGACTGGTGCGGTCGAGAAGACTCGAACTTCCACGCCTTGCGGCACAGCGACCTCAACGCTGCGCGTCTACCAATTCCGCCACGACCGCACAGTGTGGTAGAAGCTTTGGCGCCTGCGGCCCCGAAGCGAGTGGGGGTGTAGCAAAGCTGTTGCATTCCCACAAGCGGATAATCGGAGATTTTCGCGTCCCTGTGCAAAGAGCATCAAGGCCCTATTCCGATGCGCAGGCCTTAGCCGAAGCGCAGCACCTTCTCGGTGACAAACACCCGCAGGTGCCCCTCTTCCACATTCACCTCGCCCTTGGCCACCAGCGTGCTGTTGGCATAGATGCGCAAGGGATCGTGCTCTGTGGCGTCCAGTTCGATCACCGCCCCACGGCCCATGCGCAGCATATGGTGAATCGGCATGGTGGTCGCGCCCAGCTCGACCGTGATATCGACTTCAATATTGTCCAGGGTGTTCATAGATAAGGTGCAGTCCCGGGTCCGACGCCGCAGCGCCAAGGATTCGTTTGCCCATGAGGGTCAGCCAGAGCTGGTTATGGAAGTCTTAACAAACGTAAATGAAACGTGCCAAATCGGCGCGAAACTGCACCGCGACGACGCAAGGCCGGTCGAATGGCGCATCTTCGAGCGCCCGCTGGGCTATGAGGCAGCCCTCACCATGATGGATGAGAGGGTGGCCGCCATCGCCGCCGGCGCGGCGCCCGAGGCCGTCTGGCTGCTCGAGCATCCCCCGCTCTATACCGCGGGCACCTCGGCCCGCCCTGAAGATCTCCTCAATCCGCGCTTTCCAGTCTATCCGGCCGGCCGCGGCGGGCAATTCACCTATCACGGCCCGGGCCAGCGCGTGGCCTATGTCATGCTGGACCTGACCAAACGCGGCCGCGACATCCGCTGCCTGGTGCAGGGTCTTGAGCAATGGGTCATCGACACGCTGGCCGCGCACAATATCTCCGGCGAGCGTCGCGAGGGCCGCGTCGGCGTCTGGGTACCGCGCCCGGAAAAAGGCCTGGCCCGCGAGGACAAGATCGCGGCCATTGGTGTGCGGGTGCGCAAATGGGTCACCTTTCACGGCATTTCGCTCAATGTCGCGCCCGATCTCTCCCATTATGACGGCATCGTGCCCTGCGGCATCACCGATCAAGGCGTGACCTCATTTGAGGATCTGGGCGCTCTGGTCTCGATGGCCGAGGTCGATTCGGTGCTGCGCGGCCGCTTTGAATCGATTTTTGGCCCCACCAGCCTTGCCATAGCGGCACCATCCGACCAACTTGCGCAATAGACGAGGGATTCTAGGAGCCTGCCATGACTTTGGATGACTTGAAGCGCCTGCTGACGCGCCAGACCCTGTTCCGGCTCGATGCAATCCTCTCACCCCGCCTGGTACCGATCTTCTATGCCCTGGGCCTGGCCGCCATCCTGCTCTGGGCCATTAGCCATTTCTTCTTCCGCTTCGGCACCAGTTTTGGCGACGGCCTCTGGGGCCTGCTTGAGATTGCCGTGTTCGGCCTGCTCTCGCTGGTCGGCCTGCGCATTGGCTGCGAGGCGCTGCTGGTCTGGTTCAAGAGCCAGGAGGCCACCGGCGACACGGTGCAGCGCTCGCGTTTCTCCGCATCCCTGCTCGACGAGGTGCGCGACGCGATCCGCGATCTGGCAGAGGAAGGTGATGAACGCGACTTTGCCGAGGCTGATGAATACATCACCCCGGCCACCGAGCCGCTGCCGCAGGTCAAGCCCTCCGAAGAAGCGCCCCGCGAACCGGCGACCAAGCCCGGCGAGACCCACAAGCCCCGCCGCACCGCCAAGCGCACGCCGCCCAAATCGGTCACCTGAGCGCAAAAAGGCCGCTCATTCGAGCGGCCTTCGAAGGTCAGAGCATGGACGACCGAAGGGCCCTTACTTCCCGTTCACGGCCCAGCGGCCCGGACCGGCGAACACCAGGAACAGGAACACGAAGCAGAACAGAATGGCCGCGTCGCCACCATTATTGGTGGGAAAGAAGTTGGACGGTGCATGCGCCATCCAATAGGCGAAGGCCATGGTGCCCGAGGCGATGAAGGCAGCCGGACGGGTAAACAGGCCGATACCGATCAGAACGCCGGTGATGATTTCGATCACGCCGGCAAACCAGAAGATCGAGAACATGGGCGGCGCAAACTCGGCGGCCGGAAAGCCCATCAGTTTCTGCGTGCCGTGAGCGAGGAAGAGCAGTGCGGCGACGATGCGCAGCACGGACAGCGCCTGGGGCGTATAGGCAGAGAGACGGTCGGTCATGAAACATTCCTTGAAGCTGCGCCGAGCCGGCGCGAAAAACGGATATGACGCCTAACCCATGGGCGGATCAGGCAAAACCCGGCAATCAGCGCACGCGCTGTTCACTCTTCACAAACAGTCACGTTCACGTGTTCGTCATTCTCTGCAGGGCAGCTTACCGGTCTTTGCGGGACGGTCACATTGCGTAACCGTCAAACATTCTGTATGACGCGCCATCCTATCCAGCACCGGACAATGTGACGCGCATGACTCAGGCGCCCAAAATCGGGCTCGTCAGCCTCGGCTGCCCCAAGGCTCTCGTCGACAGCGAGCGTATTATGACCACCCTGCGGGCGCAGGGTTATTCGTTCAGCCGCGACTATGCCGGGGCCGACGTCGTTCTGGTCAATACCTGCGGCTTCCTCGACAGTGCCAAGCAGGAAAGCCTTGAAGCCATTGGCGAAGCGCTCAATGAAAACGGTCGCGTCATCGTTACCGGTTGCCTGGGCGTCGAGGAAAACCTGATCCGCGAGACCCATCCCAGCGTCCTCGCCATCACCGGCCCGCACCAGTACGAAAGCGTCGTCAACGCGGTGCATGACCATGTGCCGCCCGTGCCCAACAAATTCGTCGACCTGGTGCCGGAAAGCGGCCTCAAGCTGACGCCGCGCCACTATGCCTATCTCAAGATTTCCGAAGGCTGCAACAATCGCTGCTCGTTCTGCATCATTCCGCAGATCCGCGGCGATCTGGCCTCGCGTCCCGCCGCCGGTATTCTGTCAGAAGCCGAAGGCCTGATCCGCTCCGGCGTCAAGGAATTGCTGGTCATCTCGCAGGACACCAGCGCCTATGGCCTCGACATCAAATATGCCGCCAGCAAATATCGCGGCCGTGAGGTCAAGGCCAAGTTCTACGACCTGGCCAAGGAGCTGGGTGAACTCGGTGCCTGGGTACGCCTGCACTATGTTTATCCCTACCCCCATGTCGACCAGATCATGGAACTGATGGCCGAAGGCCTCGTCCTGCCCTATCTCGACATTCCCTTCCAGCACGCTTCTCCCAAGGTGCTGAAAGCCATGCGCCGCCCGGCGCATCAGGAAAAGACGCTCAACCGCATCCTCGACTGGAAGCGCCAGGTTCCCGACCTCACCGTGCGCTCCAATTTCATCGTCGGCTTCCCCGGCGAGACCGAGGAAGATTTCGAAATGATGCTCGACTTCATCGAGGAAGCCGAGATAGACCGCGCCGGCTGCTTCAAATATGAGCCCGTCACCGGCGCCACCGCCAATGAGATCGAAGGCGTGGTGCCCGACGAGGTCATGGAAGAGCGCTTCGCCCAGTTGATGGAAGTGGCGCAGAACGTTTCCTTCGGCCAGCTCCAGAAAAAAGTTGGCCGTACCATCGACGTCATCGTCGACGATGTCCGCCCCGAGCAGAACCGGGTCATCGCCCGCTCCAAATGGGACGCCCCGGAAATCGACGGCCAGGTCATCGTCGACCAGGCAGACGGCATCAAGATCGGCGACATCGTCCAGGTCACCGTCACCGACAATGACGAATACGACCTGTTCGCGATACCCGCGAAGGGCTGAGCTTCACCACGGCAGGACGCCCTCGTGGTTCGAGGCTTCGCACCTCACCATGAGGGCTACCGAGATACCGCGCTCGCGTCAGCCCTCATCCTGAGGAGCCGCGAAGCGGCCTCGAAGGGCGAGGGCGTCCATCGCGCTACCGCGCAAACGCATCGAAAGGGTTGTCATGCGTCAGCCGCGTGATGGTCGCTTCGCTCACACCCGCCGCGCGCAGCTTGGGCAGAAAATGCTCGACCAGATGCGTATAGGGCCTGGGCGTGCCGCCACCGGGCTTGGCCGGATCGTACCACCCCAGGTCATGGCTGAGCAGCAACTGTTCCTCCAGCCCCGCCTCCAGCGCTTTCAGCACCAGCGCCAGCACCTCCTCATCCGGATCGCGTCCGACATGGTCATATTCGATCCAGACGCCGCGCGCCGCCACCGCGCGATTGAGCTCGAAATCCGGCTCGGCCTGGGTATGGATGGACAGGAAGCGGTTGGCTGATCCACCCTCCGCCTCGACGATGTCGAGCTGATCCATTACCACCCGGCCCTTGATCGTATGCGAGCCGATCAGCGCCCCGGTCTGCGCCGAAGCCCGTGCTGCCGCGCGCAGAATCTTGGTTTCCATGGGGGTGATTCCGTCATCGCCCGCGCTCACCTTGATCCATGCGGCCACAACCCCGGTGTCATCGACGCCGGTGGTCAGATGCCCTACCATCCAGGCCTCAAGCTCCGCTTCGCTTGCCGCAGCGACCCAATCGGGAATCCATGGCTCGCGATAATTGCCGGTCGGCACGGCGATGGGAAATCCGGTGGCCTGCGACAATGCCAGGTCCAGATCCACGCGCAACCTCACCCCGCCGGTGGAACATTCGATCAGCGCCGTCACGCCCTGCGCCTTGATGGACTCGATCTGCGGCGCCATCAGCGCCACCACGTCCTTGGCATCAGCCTTGGCATAGCCTGGCTGATCGGGCGTCCGCAAATCCACAAAAACATGTTCGTGTGGCAGAATCAGTCCCAGTTGGTCCCGCGTCAGCGGCCCAAGCGTCGTATGCAATGTCGTCATCAAGTCCTCCCGGAGCACCAAGTTTTCCATACCCCCCTCGCGGCGGCAAGCCAGCCTGGTCTATAAAGCCCCCTGCGTGCGACTTTCATACCGCCTCCTGCGTTATGACCGTTCGGAACCGGAGTGGCCCATGACAATCCCGCAAGTGCTCGCATTTCTGATCATTGCGGGCATGATGGTCGCCTTCATCATGGGCCGCTGGCGCTATGATCTGGTGGCCGTCTGCGCCCTTCTTGTCGGACTGCTGGTCGGCATTGTGCCGTTTGAGCGCGCCTTTGTCGGCTTTTCCAATGACATCGTCATCATTGTCGGCAGCGCCCTCGTCGTCAGCGCGGCCGTGGCGCGCTCCGGCATCATGGAAATCCTGATCCGGCGCCACGTTCCGCGCATGAGCAGCCCTCGGGTGCAATTGATCGTGCTGGTCACCATCGTCACCGTGCTCTCCGCTTTCGTGAAGAACATCGGGGCGCTGGCCATCATGATGCCGATCGCCTTCCAGATGGCGCGGCGCTCCAGCGTCTCCCCCTCCATGTTCCTCATGCCCATGGCCTTCGGCTCGCTGCTGGGCGGGTTGATGACCCAGATCGGCACCTCGCCCAACATCATCGTCTCCGGTGTCCGCCAGGAACTGACCGGCACCGCCTTTACCATGTTCGATTTCACTCCCGTCGGCGCCATTCTGGCCGCGGTCGGCATCGTCTTTCTGGCTTTCTTCTACTGGCTTTTGCCAGAGCGCCGCCGCGAAGACAGCGGCATGGACAAGGCCATCGAGATCAAGAACTACACCACCGAGGCCCATGTGCTGCCCGAGAGCTCGGCCATCGGCAAGACCGTGGGCGATCTGCAATCGGCCGCCGACGGCGCCGCCATGGTCACCGGGATCGTCAGCGCCTCGGGCCGCCGCCGCACGCCTTTGCCCGATGCAACCCTCAAGGCCGGTGACATCCTGCTCATCGAGGGTGACCCCGAAGCCCTCGACAAGATGGTCAGCCAGACCGGCCTCTCTTTTGCCGAGCGGCGTGGGGCGGCTTCCCGCGACAGTGGCAATATCGGGGTCATCGAGGCCATTATCGGCGAAAGTTCGGGGCTGATCGGAGCCAGCGCACAGGAATTGACGCTGTTCGACCGCACGGGCCTCAACCTGATAGCCATCTCCCGCCGCGATCAGCGCTTCACCAAACGCCTGGGCGAAATCCGCTTCCAGAATGGCGATGTGATCCTGATCCAGGGCCACCTCAAGCGCATTCCCGAATTGCTGCGCGAATGGGATATCCTGCCCCTGATCGAACGCGGCCTCAAACTGGGCAGCGTCCGCAATGGCCTGCTACCCCTGTCCATCCTGCTGGTCGCCATGGCCGCTACCGCCCTCGGCCTGGTGCCGGTTGCGCCCGGGTTTTTCGCGGCCGCTGCCTTGATGATCCTGACCGGTGCCCTGCCCCTGCGCGATGTCTATAACCAGATCGACGGGCCCATCCTGGTCATGCTGGCCTGCCTGATCCCTGTGTCCGAGAGCCTGCAATTGACTGGCGGCACCGACCTCGTCGCCGCCCTGCTCACCACCACCGCCGCCACCCTGCCCGGCTGGGGCGCCCTGGCGCTGATCATGGTCGCCGCCATGGCCGTCACACCCTTCCTCAACAATGCCGCCACCGTTCTGGTCATGGCCCCTATCGCGGCGGCCTTTGCCACCGGTCTCGGCTACAGCCCCGAAGCTTTCCTGATGGCCGTTGCCATTGGGGCCGGCTGTGACTTCCTCACCCCCATCGGCCACCAATGCAATACCCTGGTCATGGCCCCCGGCGGCTATCGCTTCGGCGACTACTGGCGCCTCGGCCTGCCGCTATCCTTCCTGGTGGTCCTGGTGGGAGTCCCGGCGCTGATGGTGGTGTGGCCGTTTTAAGGGGCACGGGAGCGGGAAGCGGACGCCACCAGACCTGGCAGGCGCCCGTGTCTTGTTCCCGAACTGGCGAGTGAACTACGCGGCGCCCTGCCGATCCAGCCAATCGAGCACAGCCTGGTTGGTTTCTTCCGGCATTTCTTGCTGAATCCAGTGACCACAATCGAAACTGAGCACCTCAACATTGGGCACAAATTTCTTGAGGTTCGGAGCTTTTGCGACCGCGTCGCGATTGCCATAGATCATGAGCGTCGGCTGGTGGATGATCGGATCCACGTCCGCCAACAGGTGCCAGTTGCGGTCCAGGTTCCGGTACCAGTTGATGCTGCCGGTGAAGCCTGACGTCTCAAAGGCCGAGACAAAGACCGCCAGCTCATTCTCGCTCATCACCGGCTCGCCCAACGGCATTTCCGCCCGCGCCAAATTGATCATCACCATGCCCGGCTCCGGCTCTGCAGGCGGCACGTTTTTCCGGTAGAGGTTTCCGAGGAACCGGGAAGTGTTCTTCTCCAACACAGCGTCCGCCACGCCTGGCTGCCGATTGAAGTGGACGAAATAGAAGTCGCCGCCCAAAATGGCCTCCATGAAGGTGATCCAGGGCTGTTCCCCGCGCTCCTGGTACGGCAGGCTCAGATTGATCACCCTGTTGACCCGGCCCGGATGTAACAGGGTCAGCCCCCAGACCACCATTGCCCCCCAGTCATGGCCCATGAAAGTGGCATCGTCATAGCCATAGTGATCCAGCAGCGCGACGAGATCCCCCGCGAGATGTTCGATGTCATAGGCCGTTACGTCTCCCGGACGCGATGAATTGCCATAGCCACGCTGGTTCGGAACAATGACGTGATAACCCGCCGCAACAAGCGCGGGTACCTGGTGCCGCCAGGAATAGGCATGCTCCGGCCAGCCGTGACAGAGCACAATCGGTTTCCCCCTGTTTTCCTGGCCTGCCTCGAAGACCTCGAGTTCCACCCCATTGACCCGGACCATCTTGGGCTCGGGAAAGTTGATCGAATTGGACATTGCTTGTTCGCCTTTCTGACAGCTACGAGCGCTGCCTAACGGCGAATGGTGCCAAATTTTGACACCTTTAACGGCCAGCATCTCAGGATGAATGCTCGCCTCAGACAAGACGCCATTGTGCGCAGCCTTCGCCGAACCGGCACGTCGACGCTCGCTGACTTGGCGGAGGCGGTTGGCGCGTCCAGGCGCACGGTCTTGCGGGATATCAGCGCGCTCCGCGATGCCGGCTTTGTCATCCATTCCGAACCCGGTCGCGGCGGCGGTCTGCAACTCGATCCGCAGTCGGTTCAGACCACAGCACGGCTTTCGGTGGCCGAAGTCTTTGCGCTGCTCATCAGCGTTGCCTCCATGCGCGCCGCAGGAAACCTGCCTTTTTCAGCGCTCGCCGATGCCGGCCTTGCCAAGATCGAGCGCGCCCTGCCGGCTGACAAACTACGCGACCTGCGCCGGTTTCTGGAGTGTCTGTATGTCGGGCAGCTTTCGCCGCAGGTCGATATCTCGGATATGGGCACAATGGACCCCGCCCTGCTCTCCGCTTTCGAATCGGCTTTCCTGCAAAGGCGGCACCTGCATTTCCGGTACCGAGACTCCAAAGGGGCGGTCACCAGCCGTGCCGTCGAGCCGCAGGCCATGCTGATCCTGCCACCTCTCTGGTATCTGGTCGGCTGGGATCCATCGCGCCAGGCCTTCCGACATTTCCGCATGGACCGGATCAGCGCGCCGCAAATCGACGAGAGCACGACGTTTCAGCGACGCCATGTGCCATTCGAGGATCACGTCCGCCCTGTGCGTGACCTATCGCGCTAGACGGACACCATCGGCAAAAGGCTCGGCGGGGACGTCTCCTTCGACCGGACCCTCTGGCCCCCAGCCGAACGCTTCTTGCCTTTTCCGCCCACTGTGCCACCCTCCTCACATACGCAGACTCACTGCGAGGAGGAAGCAAATGGGTTTTGACGGCGTGGGTTGGCTTGCAGCCATCATCATTGGTGGCATCGCCGGATGGCTGGCCAGCAAGTTCATGAAAACCGGCGGCGGCGTTCTGATGAACGTCATTCTCGGCATTGTCGGCGCCATCCTGGCCAGCCTGGTCTTTGGCCTGCTCGGCATCTCCTTTGGTGGTTGGATCGGCTATCTCATTGCCGGGTTCATCGGCGCCTGCATCATCATCATGATCGGGCGCGCCGTCGCCAAGTAAGCACCGATGCCGGCCCCATCCGGGCCGGCACTTTCCCTCAGGAACGAAATGTCATTGAATGCCGGGCTCGCGCAATGTCTTTGCCGGCGATCCGCATGACCGTAAATTACTCATCCGACGCAAGCATTTAGCGCTTTACGACGCATTCAAGGCCATCGCATCAACATCGGCAACTCGACTGAACCGATGGATATTGAGTCCGATGACCAAGCTTTTCCTCTCTGCCGCCGCGGCCCTGGCCCTTGTCGCCACACCGGCCCTGGCCCAGCCCACCGACTTGCTCAACGCCTCCTACGACATCGCCCGCGAGATTTTTGAAGAAGAGAACGCCGCCTTCATTCCGGCCTATGAAGCTGCCAATGGCGTGACCGTCACCGTCAACCAGTCCCATGCCGGCACCTCGACCCAGGCCCGCGCCATTCTCGAAGGTCTGCCCGCCGATGTGGTAACCTTCAATCAGGTCACCGATATCGAAAAGCTCGTCGAAGGCGGCTTTGTTTCCGAGGACTGGCAGAGCGAGTTCCCCAACAGCGCCTCGCCCTTCTATTCGCTGCCCGCCTTTCTCGTGCGCGCCGGAAACCCCAAGAATATCACGGACTGGAGCGACCTGGCCCGCGACGACGTCTCGGTGATCTTCCCCAATCCCAAGACGTCAGGCAATGCGCGCTACACCTATCTGGCCGCCCGCGCCTGGGCCAATGAGGAATTCAGCGGCGATCAGGCCCAGGTGGCCGATTTCCTCACCAAGGTTTTCCTCAACGTGCCGGTCTTCGAGACAGGCGGGCGCGGCGCCACCACCGCCTTTGCCGAGCGTGGCCTGGGCGATGTGCTGATCACCTTCGAGGCCGAAGTGCTGAGCGCGGTGAACCTGCTTGGCGCCGACAAGTACGAGGCCGTAGTGCCTTCGGTCAGCCTGCTGGCCGAGTTCCCGGTCGCCATCGTTGACAAGGTGGTGGACAATCGCGGCAGCCGCGACCTGGCCCAGGCCTATCTCGATTTCCTCTATTCCGAGGAAGGCCAGCGCATCGCCGCCGGTCGCAACCACCGCGTCAACAACGAAGCCGTCGCCGCCGATTTCGCCGACCGTTTCCCCGATGTGCGCCTGGTCAATGTCGACGACGAATTCGGCGGCTGGGCCAAGGTCTCCGAAGAACACTTCGCCGAAGGCGGCCTGCTCGACCAGGTCTTCGTGAACCAGTGACACTGGCCTAGATCTGACCTCTGGCGACGCGGCATGACCGCGTCGCCTGCCGTTTGGGGGAACGCACATGGCACGCAAGCACAGCAAACACCTGCTGCCCGGTTTCGGGCTGACCATGGGCGTCTCGCTCTTCTACATCACGCTCATCATCCTGCTGCCCATCGCCGCCATGCTGCTCAAGGTGGCCGGCATGGGCCTGCCCGAATTCTGGCGCATCATCTCCTCCCGCCGCGCCATTGCCGCCTATCAGATCACCTTTTCCTCGGCCTTCTATGCCACGCTGATCAATGGCACGGTCGGCCTGCTGCTCGCCTGGGTGCTGACCCGCTATCGCTTTCCTGGCCGCCGCATTCTCGACGCCCTGGTCGACCTGCCCTTTGCCCTGCCGACCGCGGTGGCAGGCCTGGTGCTCGTGACCCTGTTCGCCGAGACAGGCTGGTACGGCCAATTGCTCGAGCCCAACGGGCTCAAGGTGAACTACACCCAGTTGGGCATCGTGCTGGCCATGGCCTTCACCTCAATCCCTTTCGTCGTCCGCTCGGTTCAGCCCGTGCTCGAAGAAGTCGACCAAAGCCTTGAATCGGCTGCAGAGACGCTGGGTGCCAATCGCTGGCAGGTCTTCACCCGGATTGTCTGGCCCACCATCATGCCCGCCTTTATCGGCGGCTGTGTGCTCTCCTTTGCCCGTTCGCTGGGCGAGTTCGGCGCTGTCGTCTTCATTGCGGGCAATATCCCCGGCGTCACCGAAATCGTCTCCCTGCTCATCTATATCCGGCTGGATGAATACAATTACGAGGCCGCCGCCGCCCTGGCCTTCGTCCTCCTCCTCGTCGCCTTCCTCACCCTGGTTGCCACCAACGCCCTCTCGGCCTGGCAGACCCGCTATGTGGACCGGAGCGCATGACCATGGCCAAGCGCTCCCCGGCAGAAATCGCCCTGATCACCCTCGCCATCATCCTGGCGATCTTCGTGCTGGTGGTTCCTCTGGCCCTGATCTTCGCCTTCGCGCTGCGCGAGGGCCTTGGCGTTTATGTCGCCAATATCCTTGAGCCCAACACGCTCCACGCTATCTGGCTGACCGTGCTCACCGCCCTCATCGTTGTGCCGGTCAATATCGTGGTGGGTGCCGCCCTGGCCTGGCTGGTCACCCGGTTCCGCTTTCGCGGCCGGCAATTGCTCATTTCCATTATCGAACTGCCCGCCTCGATGAGCCCGATCGTCGCCGGTGTAGTCTATCTGTTCCTCTATGGCGGCCAGGGCATGCTCGGACCCTTGCTCCAGGCCAACAATCTGCAGGTGATGTTCACCCCCCTGGCCATCGTGCTGGTCAGCCTGTTCGTCACGGCCCCAATCGCGGCCCGGGAACTCATCCCGCTGATGAGCCAGCAAGGCACCGAGGACGAGGAAGCCGCCCTCTCGCTCGGCGCCAAT
This sequence comes from Devosia indica, assembly GCF_003056405.1. Classification (GTDB taxonomy): domain Bacteria; phylum Pseudomonadota; class Alphaproteobacteria; order Rhizobiales; family Devosiaceae; genus Devosia; species Devosia indica. Next base: position 99,376 of record NZ_PYVZ01000004.1, on the reverse strand, counting down.
GGCTGGCAGATGTTCTGGTTCGTTACCCTGCCCAATATCTCTTGGGCCATGGTCTATGGCGCCGTGCTGACCAATGCCCGGGTCATGGGCGAGTTTGGCGCCGTCTCGGTGGTCTCGGGTGCCATTCGTGGCCAGACCAACACCCTGCCCTTGCAGATCAACCTTCTATTCAACGACTTCAACGTTACCGGCGCCTTCGCCGCTGCCTCGACCCTGACACTTATCGCTGTGGTGACATTGGTTGTGAAATCGGCGCTGGAGGCCCGGCGTCACGGATGAGGCGTTCGGCACAGGCACTTGTGTCTATCCCCCATGCCGAGACCTCGACTATCCTGTGATTGCGGGATTGGCCAAGCGTGTACCTGATCTTCAGGAAACATGGTGTTCCCCTCTATCCAGTTTCTACCCCGGCCTGTCGTGGAATCGGTTAGAGGCTACATAGATCCGAGGCCAGCTCATGCACACGACCCACACCATCTCCCTCCGCAATCGTCCGCCGCTGGTCCTCGGCCAACGTGCCCTTGTCATGGGCATTCTCAACGTCACGCCAGACAGCTTCTCCGATGGCGGCCAGCATGACCATGTCGACACAGCCCTTGCCCATGCCCGTCAAATGCTGGCCGAGGGCGCCGACATCCTCGATATTGGCGGGGAAAGCACCCGCCCCGGCGCGGAACCGGTGGGTGTGCAGGAGGAACTCGACCGGGTTCTGCCTGTCATCGACGCCATCCGCGCTGCCGGCATTGCCACACCGATTTCGATCGACACCATGAAGCCACTCGTCGCCCATCAGGCGCTTGAGGCAGGCGCCGACATGATCAACGACGTCAATGGCCTGTTGGGCGCCCCGGAAATGGCCGAGATTGCGGCCCTCTTCGATGCCCCGGTCATCGCCATGCATTGGGATCGCGACTGGACGGCCGAAACCGATCCCATTCCCGCCATGTCCGGCCGCTTCCACAACACCCTGGCCATCGCCGCCCGGGCCGGCATCCAAGCGTCTCGCATCATCCTTGATCCTGGCTTCGGCTTCACCAAGACCTTGACTCAGAACTACAGCATCCTGCGCCAAATCACTGATCTGACTCAGGCATTCCCGAGCAACGCCATGCTGATCGGCACCTCGCGCAAATCGATGATCGGCAAATTGCTCGACAACCAGCCATCCGAACGGCTCGCAGGAACCCTGGCCACTACCGTTCAGGGCTATGAGCGCGGCGGACACATTTTCCGCGTCCATGATGTCGCGCCCAATCGCGACGCCCTTCGCGTGGCTGAAGCGACGTTGTACGGTCCGCCGCAGAACTGAGGCCCAATTGATGACCACACCCTTTTCCGGCGACCGCATTATCCTCAATGATCTGGGATTTTACGGCTATCATGGCCTGTTCAATGAAGAAGCAAAGCTGGGGCAACGCTTCTTCATTGATCTGCAATGTGGGGTCGACCTTGCCGCCCCCGGCAACACCGACGAGATCGGCCACACAGTGTCCTATGCCGACATCTACGATGTGGTGAAGACAACGTTCGAGACGAAACGCACCAAGCTCATCGAGGCCCTGGCCCAGAATATCTGCACCTCCCTGTTCGAGGCATTCAGCGATATCGACTGGGTAATTGTGCGCGTGCGGAAGCCCGAGGCACCGATCGCCATGGTGCGAGGCGAAGCGGCGATAGAGCTGCACCGCGTAAGGCCGGTCTGATGCCGACGGCCTGGCTCTCTTTAGGCGCGAATATCGGTGACCCTGCCGCGCAACTGGCTGATGCCATAACCCGGCTCAACGCACATCAGGCAATCAGCGTGGTCGTACAGTCGACCGTTATCCGCACCAAGGCCTGGGGCAAGACCGACCAGCCCGATTTCGCCAATATGGCCGCAACGGTCGAAACCGATCTGTTACCCGTCGACTTGCTGCATACATGCCTCGACATCGAACGCGACATGGGCCGGGTGCGCCACGAAGTTTGGGGCCCGCGCCTCATCGATATCGACATTATCGCCTATGAGCGGGTGGAGATGGACTCGACCAAGCTCATCCTGCCCCACCGTTTCGCCCATGAACGCGATTTTGTGCTGGATCCCTTGCGCGAAATATCACCGGAAACGGCCGACTGGATTGTTCGCCGCCAAGTCTAGCGCAGCGCGTCGACGACACGAACGGCAATATCGAACTCGACCCGTCTCTTGGCGCGACGCTCCATGGCCTCTTCGTCCTCGCCCCAAAGCCGGATCTGGTGGTCTTCGTCCACATGGGCGGCGAACCAGACCGCGTCGGCATCCATCAGCTCGTGCAGCAAGGCCAGAGCCAACAAGCCCGACCCGGTAATCCCGGTGATCGACACCAGCGCTGTCAGGCTGAGCAAGCCCTGCCCCTCGAGCGCGGCATCCAGCTTTTCAAGCGTGGCCGATGGCTGGGGCTGGTGAATAATGCCGATGGTCGGCTGAAAGGCGACGTCGAACTTGCGCGCAAGCTTTACCAAGGCGCCGTCCCAGACCCGCTCCTGCTCGACTACCAGTTCCTGGGGGGAATCGGCGCGGTACAGCAGCAGGTCATTGGCTGCGAACTTGCCGACTTCAGCGCGAAAGGCCGGGATCATGTCCTCGCCGCTCTCGACCGCCGAGTTGATCAGCCGCGTCATGGGCATGGTGGCCGGGTCGATGAACTCGCCCTGTGCTGCCCATTCTTCCGCCTTGTGTTGAGCCAGATCGAGGACCGGCAAGACGATTGGGATCTTCTTGCCCGGCGTTCGAACGGGGCGACCGTCAAGCGTGACCGCATAGCCCTCTTCACTACGCGCGACATCGACGGACTTGTAGAACCGCTTGGGCAGTTCCACCCTGTTCAGGTGCTGCGCGCGCCCATAGCCGGCATCCTGGTGCCGGAGCGCCTCTTCAAGCTGGTCTCGCATTTCAGTTCTCCAGAATGCTGTCTATGGCCGCCGGAAGGTCCTCATAGCCTTCGATCAGCATATCGGCCCCCGCGCCGCGCAGTTCAACTGCGTCATGGTATCCCCAGGTGACCCCTATGGTCCTGGTGCCGGCGGCCTTGCCCATTTCCATGTCGAATGTCGTGTCGCCGATGATGACGGTGCGGTGCTTCTCCGCACCGGTCTCGGCCATAGCCTGCAGCATCATGCCCGGATGAGGCTTGGACGGATTATTGTCCGGGGTCTGCAACGTCACGAAGTGGTGAGCGATGTTATGCAGTTGTGTCAGCCGATGAACCCCGTTCAGGCCCTTGCCGGTTGCAATCCCCATAACCACCTCGGATTGCGCGGAAAGGTGCTCAAGGGCTTCGCGTGCGCCGGGGAACAGGCCTTCGCGCCCCTCGGCGGCCACCAGCGATCCGCGATAATGTGCGCGGTACCGTTCGGACAGCCGCTCGGCGAGGTCGTAATCGTCCCGGCCGAGCAATTGCAGCATTGCCTTGGGCAGGGACAGTCCAATGATCCTGCGCACCGCACCTGGCCCAGGGACATCCAGGCCCGCCTCTGCAAAGGTTGTCGCCATGTGCTCGGCAATCAGCGCCTGGGTATCGATCAGCGTGCCGTCCATGTCGAACATGACAAGTTTCACGCCCCGGACTCCGGATCGGTATTTTGTGCATCATAGCGATCCGGATCGAACCCGAGCGCTTCAAAGCTCTGCCGCATATGCGGCGGCAGCGGCGCGGAGATATCGATCTTCTTGCCGTTGCGCAGTGGCAGCGCGATGCGCCGGGCGTGCAGGTGCAACCCCTCCCCCAGACCCGGCGCTGCCTGCCAGTTCTCGATGTTGAAATAGCGCGGATCGTCGATGATCGGCGTACCGAGCTGGGCCATGTGCACGCGCAACTGGTGGGTCCGGCCGGTCACCGGCTTCAGCGTCACCCAGGCGAAGCGCCGGCTCGCGGTATCAGTGGTGGAATAATAGCTCGACGAATGCACGGCACCAGGCGCGCCATTGCGTACCACAACCATCTGCTCTCCGTCGGTCGTGGCCTGCTTGGCCAGAAAGCAGGAAATCTCGCCCTGCCGTGGCGACGGATTGCCCGCAACGATTGCCCAATAGATCTTGCGCGCAGAACGCGACCGGAACACGGACCCGAAATGCTTGGCCGCGGCTGCTGTCTTGGCAACAACAAGGCAGCCGGAGGTGTCCCGGTCCAGCCGATGCACGAGGCGCGGGGCCTCGCCGGCCTTGTTGGGCAGGTTTTTCAGCAGTCCATCCATATGCCGGACGGTGCCGCTGCCCCCCTGCACGGCAAGGCCATGGGGCTTGTTGAAGACATACAGATCGTCATCCTCATAGAGGATCAGGTCTTTGAGGAACCTGACATCTTCGAGGTTCGGCTTGAATGCGCGGACGGTATCCGGATCGTCAATCGGCGGAATGCGGACAATCTGCCCCTCGGCCAGACGCGTACTGGTCTGCACCCGCCCCTTGTCGACACGCACCTCGCCATTGCGAATGAGCTTCTGCAGTCTTGCAAAACCAAGCTGCGGAAAATGCCGGGCAAACCAGCGATCAAGCCGCATCCCGTCATCGTCCGCCGTTACATCGCGATGTTGTACGCCACTCATGCTGCGCCGCCTCTTGTTACCAGCAGCCCGAGATATAGCCCGGCGAGGCAAACCACAACCGACAAGGCGATATAGACCATGGCCTGCGTCAATGCCCCGCGCTCGATCAGTGTTATGGTATCGAGCGAGAAGGACGAGAATGTAGTGAAGCCGCCAAGAATGCCGATGGCAATGAACAGCCTGATCTCATTGGACATTTGCGGTGTCGTGCGCGCCAGGATTCCAATCAGCAGACCCATCACCGTCGAGCCGATCACGTTGACGGCCAGTGTCCCGAGCGGAAAGCTCGTGGGCCAGAGCCGCCCCACGGCCACCGACACACCATAGCGCGCCATGGCCCCAAGGGCACCGCCGGCACCGACGAGAAGAACAGCCTGCATCCCTTAGTCCTCGCTATCAGCGCTATTTTTTGTCACGCGGAGCCGGGCGAAATAGTCCATCCGCTTGCGCAGATCACGCTCGAACCCGCGCTCGACAGGATGATAGAAATCCTGCCGTCCGATCTTTTCCGGGAAATACTCCTGTCCCGAAAAGGCCTCTGGCGTGTCGTGATCATAGATGTAGCCATCGCCATAGCCCTGCCCCTTCATCATCTTGGTGGGGGCATTAAGAATGACTTTGGGCGGCATGGGCGATCCGGTGGCCTTGGCAACGGACACGGCCGCCTTGTATGCGGTATAGACCGCGTTCGATTTGGGCGCGAGGGCCAGATAAACCACCACCTGCGCCAGCGACAGCTCGCCTTCAGGCGAGCCGAGCATCTGATAGGCGTCGCGGGCGGCTACTGCCAGGGTCAGCGCCTGTGGGTCGGCCAGCCCGATATCTTCCGACGCCATTCGGATCAGGCGGCGCGCCAGGAACAGCGGATCTTCCCCCGCATCGAGCATGCGGGCGAAGTAATAAAGCGCCGCGTCCGGGTCGGAGCCGCGAATGGTTTTGTGCAGGGCCGAAATCAGGTTGTAGTGGCCGTCCTGCGCCTTGTCGTAAATCGGCGCCCGGCGTTGCACCACTGAAAGCAGGCTGGTCGGATCGAGCACCTCTTGCGGGCCCGCGGAAGCCAGGATCTCTTCGACCAGGCCAAGCAGCGCGCGGCCATCCCCATCGGCCAGTCCCAGCAGGGTCGCGCGGGCTTCATCCGTTAGTGGAAGTGCCGCACCCAAGAGACTCTCGGCACGCTGCAAAAGGCTTTCCAGATCATCCGGGCCGAGCGACTCAAATCGCAGCACCTGGCTGCGCGACAACAGCGCAGCATTGAGCTCGAAGGACGGATTTTCTGTCGTCGCCCCCACCAGCACCACGGTGCCGTCTTCCATCACCGGCAGGAAACTGTCCTGCTGGGCGCGGTTAAAGCGATGGATTTCATCCACGAACAGCAAGGTCTGGTGACCGGACATGCGCTCAAAGCGCGCTTTCTCGAACACCTTCTTGAGGTCCGCAACGCCGGAAAAGATCGCCGAAATCTGCTCGAAGCGATAGCCGATCTGGTCGGCCAGCAGACGCGCGACCGTGGTCTTGCCAGTGCCCGGCGGTCCCCACAGGATTAGCGAGCCCAACCGGCCCGAAGCCAGCATGCGCCGCAGCGTGCCCCCCTCACCCAGAAGGTGGGTTTGCCCGATCACCTCATCGAGGCTGAGCGGCCGCAATTGGTCGGCCAGCGGGCGGGCCTTGTCGGTTTCTGATGGAGCGGCAGCGAAAAGGTCAGACATGCCCCTTCCCTAGCAGACCAGAATGCGTCGTGCATCAACCAGAAACAATCGCCCGGGTTACCCGGCCATCACGCTGCAGGATGATCTGCCAGGTGCGCACCCGCTGGCTGGCGATCTGTTCGAAGGTAGCCGCATCGACCACCTCGATATCGTTGAGTGCGAGAATGACATCATCGACCTGCAATCCCATCGCCTCGGCCGGAGATCCGGGCTCGACCGCGGTCACCAGCACGCCCTTGGCGTCGTATGGCAACCCTTGCTGCTCGGCCAGGGCCGGATCGAGCTGCCGCACGCTCACCCCTGAAAATCGCGAGCTGGCGGAAATAGTGGCCAAGGCAGTGCCATCAGGCTGCGCCGCCGCTTCTACCAGGAACGATACGGTCTCGGTTGAACCCCCACGCAACCGCTCCATCTGCGCCTCCGCCCCCAGGGACCGCGTTGCAAGGCGGAAATTGAAGGCGCTGGGATCATCGACACGCTGGCCATCAATGGAGAGGATCACGTCTCCGGACATGAAGCCGGCCCGTTCCGCCGGTCCTCCCGGGGCCACCTCTGTAATCATCGCCCCATGTGGCGCCGCCATGCCCAGGCTTGCTGCGATGTCGGAACTGACCGGCTGCATCTTGGCGCCGAACCAGGGGCGCACGATCTCCCCGCCATTGACGCCCGCCTCGGCCACCAGGCGCGCCATGTTCGCAGGGATGGCAAAACCGATCCCGACCGACCCGCCGGTCTGGGAATAGATGGCGGTGTTGATGCCCACCAATTGCCCGTTCAGATCGACAAGCGCGCCACCGGAATTACCCGGATTGATCGCGGCGTCAGTCTGGATGAAGAACTCATAATCACTTGCCTCGACGCCTGTGCGTGCCAGGGCGGAGACAATTCCGCTCGTGACTGTCTGGCCTACCCCGAACGGATTGCCGATTGCCAGCACCAGATCGCCCACGAGCAAGTCATCGCTGTTGGCAAAGCTGACGGCCGGAAAATCCACGCCGCCATTGTCGCGGACGCGCAGCACAGCGAGATCCGTCTGCTCGTCTTCGATCACAACATCCACGTCGAACTCGCGGCCATCACTGAGCGCGATGCGCACATCGGTCGCACCTTCAATCACATGCCGATTGGTCAGGATAACGCCACTGCTCTCAACGATGACGCCCGAGCCCAGCGACCGGGATTCGCGTGGCCGGCTTTGCAAGTAGCGCTCGCCGAAGAAACGGGAAAAGAAGGGGTCATTGGCAAAGGGTGAAACCGCCCGTTGCTCGATACGCGTCGCATAGACATTGACCACCGAGGGCGACACCGCCTGCACCACGGGCGCAAAACTGAGCTTTATTTGTGCATCGCTTCGCGGAATGGCACGTTGCGTTTCAGAGGAGTTGGTCTGCGCCGTTTGGGCCAGGCTTGGTTGCATGCCGTTCCAGGGCGTCAAGGCGAGGGTACCCGCGCCCGCCAGGGCAACAAGGGCTATGCAGGAAAACACCAGCGAACGCAAAGACATGGCCAATCCTTCGGAATCAGTTTGTGAGCCGAACCACAGGCTGTGGACAGCGCGACCAGAACACCCCGAATCTGTCACGAAAATGACGCCTCAACATTGTTGGCTTGCAGTCCAAATAAACATTTGCGCCCAGGGGCACATGGCCCTATACGCAGCGCTCAATTTTCCCCTGACCTCCAGCCCCGAAAGGCCTGTTGTCCAATGACTGACGAGCCGAAGACCATTCATGCCAACACCTCGGCATTGATTGCTGCTGAAGCCCCCGACTTCCCCTCCTTCCTGTTCTCGGAGCGCGAGTTTCGCAGGGCCATCGGGGTGTTCCAGAAGGGGTTCGACGGGCTGCTGACCTACGCCGTCAAATGCAATCCCAGCCCGCATGTCATTGCGCAGCTCCATGCCGAGGGCCTCAAGGCCTTCGACGTCGCCTCCAATACCGAAATGGAACTGGTGCGCGACTACGCTCCCGGCGCGGTGATGCACTACAACAACCCGATCAAGAACAAGCGTGAAATCGAACGCGCCTATGACGAGTTCGGGGTGCGCAGCTTTACCATCGACCACCCCCAGCAGCTCGACCAGCTTGCCTCCATCGTCTCGCCCAGCCGGGACGTCGAGGTAACGACCCGCTTCAAGGCCGGCAAGGCGCTCAAATCCTACGATTTCGGCATCAAGTTCGGCGTTATGGAACAGTCTGCGGCCGAAATCGTGACCGCTGTCGAGAAGATGGGCTATACGCCCAGCCTCTGCTTCCATGTCGGCAGCCAGTGCGAAGACGCCTATGCTTATGAGCGCCATATCGCCGCGGCGGCACGCATTGTCGAGGAGGCCCGGATCGATCTCAAGCGCCTCAATATCGGTGGCGGCTATCCCGCTCCCTACCCGACCAGCGAAGCGCCGCCAATGGACTATTATTTCGAGACCATTGCCGAGGCCGTGGCCGAGCACTTCCCCAACAAGGCCCCCGAGCTCATCATCGAGCCAGGCCGGGCCCTTGTGACCTCTTCTACCTCGCTCCTGCTGCGTGTGAAGCATCAGCGCGGTGGCCAGGCCGTCTATGTCAATGACGGCGCCTATGGTGCGCTGATGGAAGTCAAGTTCATGCACTTCACCCCGCCGGTGCGCGTCTGGCGCGGCCCGCGCCTGCACGACAACAATGGCGAGTTCTCCGAATTCACCATGTGGGGCCCGACCTGCGACAGCTATGATGTGCTGCCCCAGGTTTTCACCCTGCCCAGCGATATCGACGAGGATGACTGGATCGAGTTCGGCCTGATGGGCGCCTACACCCAGGCCTCGCTGACCCCGTTCAACGGTTTCGACCGCCGCGACCAGTTCTGGGTCGACAGCATTTACACCGGCAAGGACATGGCACCGGCCGAGTAGCCAAGTCGTGACCTATTTTCGCCGCCCCGGCGCGCTGGGGCGGCATTTTTGTCTCTGGGGACAGCTATGCATGAATTCATGCCGATCAAGGATCTTGGTCGCCGCATTATCATCATGGGGCCGACCAATGCGGGAAAGTCAACGCTGGCAGTCGCCCTTGGCGACAAGCTCGGTGTCCCGGCCTTGCATCTCGACCTGTTCCGCCACTTCCCCAACACCGATTGGGAACAACGGCCTGACGACGAGTTCGCGGCACTGCACGATACTGCCATCACCGGGCCGGAATGGGTCATGGACGGCAATTACACGAAACTGTTGCCGCAGCGTCTCGCGCGGGCCACCAGCATTATCGTGGTCGATGACCATCTCTGGCGCCGCTACTGGCGCTATTTTCGGCGCACATTGGGGCAGACCCCGCGTGCTGGAGCGCTTGACGGCGGCAAGGACTCGATCAAGTGGGACATGATCCACTGGCTCTGGCACACACGCAATGCCGCCCGAGTGAGCCAGCAGCGGGCAACACAGTCCGGTTTGCCCCATATCCTCCTCCGGGATCAGGCCGAACTGCAGGCCCTCTACAAGGCCTGGGACCTCACACTGACTTCGTTTTGAGCAGCCCCAACCGGATCGCGCTGTCCGCCGCGCTCAGAATGGCCTCCTCATTGGATCGGTAGGGCCGCCCAAGCAGCGCCTCACCCTTGCTGCCATCGAAATGCTTCTGGTTGCCGACATCGTTGATGATCTGGCGCACCGGTCCACCCAATGCCGCCAGGATACGGATGATCCAGTCCGGCACCACCTTGATGGTTATCTTGCGCTCCGGATAAGCGCGTCGAAGCACATCCGCAACTTGCTCAAACGTCATGAACGGTCCCGTGCAGAGATAACGCTGGCCGATGCTCTCGGGCTTATCGAGGGCCGCCACATGCATGGCGGCGACATCGCGCACATCGCTGATGGCAAAACCGATCCGCGCCATGGCCGGCGTGCTGCCGTCCAGCAGGCCCGTTACCAGGCCCAGCGAGATCGACGTGTCCTTGTCCGTCGCCGGCCCCAGTATGGCGCCGGGATGGATCGTCGTCAGTTCCATGCCATTGCTCCCCGCAAAGGCCCAGGCCGCCCGCTCCGCCAGCGTCTTGCCGATGCAATAGGCCCAGGAGCGCCTCATGGTCTCAATACTGGTAAAATCCGCCTCCGTGTAGCGCCGCACACCCCGCTCATGCCCGAGACCATAGCCGACCGTGGCAATGGACGAGGTCATGATGACCCGCTTGACCCCAGCAGCATGCGCATGTTGCAACACCCGCTCCGTGCCCTCCACCGCAGGCCGCACGACAAGGCTGGCATCCCTGGGCTCTTCGGCCACGATGGCGGCCGCAACATGCATCACCGCATCGACGCCCGCCATGGCTTCAGACCAACCGGCATCCGAGAGCAGATCGGCCTCCACGAGTTCGAGACCCGCTTCCCGCTCAGGCGCAAGAACGCGAACCGCCTCCCAGATACCAGGCACCTTGCCCTGCCCCCGCACCGTCCCCCGCACGCGGTATCCGGCGGCTAATAGCTGCCCAATCAGATGCTTGGCGACAAAACCAGAGGCCCCGGTAACTAGGATGATCTTCATGGTTCGCTCCCCCAAACGAAAAAGGCGGCCCGGGATATCCCAGACCGCCTCAAATCACTGTCTTGCCGACAAGACTTACGCCGCTTCGGCTTCGTCGTCCTGCGTAAAGACCGGACCGGAATCCTGGCCCTTGGCATCAACGTCGCGATCGACGAACTCGATCACGGCCAGCGGGGCATTGTCGCCATAGCGGAAGCCAGCCTTGAGAATGCGCAGGTAGCCGCCCTGGCGTTCGGCATAACGCGGGCCAAGCACGGCAAAGAGCTTGGCGACCATGGCTTCGTCGCGGATCTGGGCGATGGCCTGGCGGCGGGCATGCAAATCGCCGCGCTTGCCCAGGGTGATGAGCTTCTCGACGATCGGACGCAAATCCTTCGCCTTGGGAAGCGTGGTGACGATCTGTTCGTGCTTGATCAGCGCGGCGGACATGTTCGCAAACATCGCCTTGCGGTGCGATGCGGTACGGCTGAACTTGCGGCCTCGGGAAGCGTGGCGCATGGGTTATCTCCTAAAGTCTGGTCAGCGCCGGATCAGTAATGATCTTCGTAGCGCTTGGCGAGGTCATCGATATTCTCGGGCGGCCAGTTGTTGACGTCCATTCCGAGATGAAGCCCCATCTGTGCCAGGACTTCCTTGATTTCATTGAGCGACTTGCGGCCAAAGTTCGGCGTCCGCAGCATCTCGGCTTCCGTCTTCTGGATCAGGTCGCCGATATAGACAATGTTGTCGTTCTTCAGGCAATTGGCCGAGCGGACCGACAGCTCCAGCTCGTCGACCTTCTTGAGCAGCGCCGGGTTGAAGGCGAGTTCCGGGACAGCATCCTGGGCCTTTTCCTTGGTGGGCTCTTCGAAATTGACGAAGACCGAAAGCTGATCCTGCAGGATACGGGCAGCATAGGCCACCGCGTCTTCTGGCGAAATCGCGCCATTGGTCTCGACCGAAAGGGTCAGCTTGTCCTTGTCCAGGCTTTCGCCGGCACGGGTCGCATCAACCTTGTAACTCACGCGGCGAACCGGCGAGAACAGCGCATCAACCGGAATATAGCCGATCGGTGCGTCCTCGGGACGGTTCTTGTCGGCGGGGACGTAGCCCTTGCCGGTGTCCACGGTGAACTCGATATTGATCTCGGCACCGTCGTCGAGGTGGCAGATGACCAGCTCGGGGTTCAGCACTTCAATGTCGCCGGTTACCTTGATGTCGCCAGCAGTGACGGCACCGGGGCCCTGCTTGGAGAGGGTCAGGCGCTTTGGGCCTTCGCCACCCATCTTCAGGGCGATTTCCTTGACGTTGAGAACGAGATCGGTGATGTCCTCGCGCACGCCGGGCAGCGAGGAGAATTCGTGCAGAATGCCGTCAATCTGGATAGCGGTCACTGCCGCGCCCTGAAGCGACGACAGCAGCACGCGACGCAGGGCATTGCCCAGGGTAAGCCCGTAGCCGCGCTCAAGCGGCTCGGCAACCACCGAGGCCACGCGCGCGTTGTCGCTGCCCGAAACAATGTCCAGCTTGGTCGGCTTGATCAGTTCCTGCCAGTTCCTCTGGATCGTCACGGTAATGTCCTTTCAATTTAGCGGCCATTTCGGCCGCTCCGCCGCATACACAATAGAACTCCCGGCCCATTCAATCGGCCGGGAGACTTCCAATCGTCCTGTTAGACGCGGCGCCGCTTGCGTGGACGGCAGCCATTGTGCGGAATCGACGTGACGTCGCGGATCGAAGTGACATTGAAGCCAGCGGCCTGCAGAGCACGCAGTGCCGATTCACGGCCCGAACCCGGACCGCGCACTTCGACCTCAAGGGTCTTCATGCCGTGTTCCTGGGCCTTCTTGGCCGCATCTTCAGCAGCAACCTGAGCAGCATAAGGGGTCGACTTGCGCGAACCCTTGAAGCCCATCACGCCCGAGGACGACCACGAAATCGTGTTGCCCTGCATGTCAGCGATGGTGATCATCGTGTTGTTGAAGGAGGCGTTCACGTGAGCGACGCCCGAAGTGATATTCTTGCGCTCCTTGCGACGGACGCGCGCGACTTCAGTCTTAGCCATTACTATCCTCTAGGATATCGGCGCTGCCGTAATTCCAGCAGCTCCACCACGGAAGAAGCGGTCCAAGTCTGCCCGGCAAGTTCTGGCGAACTCCGGAAAGGCTTGACCCGCCGCTCCCAATTCAAAAGACCACCCCGCAAGCGCGGGGCGGCAATTACTTCTTCTTGCCGGCGATCGGCTTCGCCGGACCCTTGCGGGTACGAGCGTTGGTATGGGTGCGCTGACCACGGACCGGCAGGCCACGACGGTGGCGCAGACCACGGTAGTTACCCAGATCCATCAGGCGCTTGATGTTCATTGCAACATTGCGGCGCAGGTCACCTTCCACGACATAGTCGCGGTCGATGGCTTCACGGATCTGAATCACTTCAGCGTCGGTCAGCTCGTTGACGCGGCGCTCCGCCGGAATGCCGGCACCCTCAGTAATGTCCTTGGCGAACTTTTCGCCGATCCCGTGAATATACTGTAGCGCGATAACCACGCGCTTATTCGTCGGAATGTTGACGCCAGCAATACGAGCCACGTCTGCTCTCCTTCATTCACACGCGCCATCCCGGCGGGTGCCTTTAAACAACAAGGGACCGGATTTCGACCCCCAACTAAGGGAGAACCGAATCCAGCCCAATGATCCATGAGACTGGTGCGGTTCTTTAAGGATAAGACCGGGCAGAGTCAACTGCCCTACCCGGCCTATTGTTCACTTGCCCAGGGCACTCTTGATGGCCGCTGCGACCTCTTCGACGGGCGCCATCCCGTCGACGGGCTTCAGCAGGCCCTTGCCGGCATAGTATTCCACCAGCGGCGCAGTCTGTTCCGAATAGACACCGAGGCGCTTGCGCAGCACTTCCTCATTGTCATCGGCACGGGCGCCGCCCGATTCCTTGGCGCGATTGATGACGCGCTTCACCAGCTCGTCAGCTTCCGCCTTGATCTCGATGACGGCATCAAGCGCGATTCCCTTGTCCGCAAGCATCTGATCAAGTGCCTCGGCCTGCGCAATCGTGCGCGGGAAGCCATCCAGGATAAATCCGGGCCTGCAGTCTTCCGCGTCCAGCCGCTCGGAAACTATGCCATTGACGATGGTATCGGAAACCAGGTCGCCCCGATCCACGATCGCCTTGGCTTCCAGGCCCAACGGAGTCTTGGCAGCAATGGCGGCGCGCAGGATGTCGCCGGTTGAAAGCTGGGGGATGCCGTAGGCCTCCACCAGAATCTTGGCCTGTGTGCCCTTCCCCGCCCCCGGGGGTCCCAACAGGATCAACCTCATCGACGCTTGCCTCCTCCAAGACGGGATTTCTTCAGCAGCCCTTCATATTGCTGGGCCACCAGATGGCTCTGGATCTGGGTGATCGTATCGAGCGTGACCGTTACCATGATCAGCAGCGACGTACCGCCGATGAACTGGCTCACCGCAAGCTGGCTGAACAGCACTTCCGGGATCAACGCCACGACCGTCAGATAGATCGCGCCGACCACCGTGATGCGGGTCAGCACATAATCGATGTGCTGCGCCGTCCGCTCACCCGGGCGAATACCCGGAATGAACCCGCCGGAGCGCTTGAGATTGTCGGCGGTCTCGGTCGGGTTGAACACGATTGCCGTATAGAAGAAGGCGAAGAAAATGATGAAGAACGCGAACAGCGCCAGATAGAGGGGCTGACCGCGACCCAGCAAGGCCGTCACCGTCGTGAGCCAGGCCGGCGCATTGCCCTGGGCTGCAAACGAGGCGATGGTCGCCGGCAGCAGCAGCAGGGAAGAACCGAAAATCACCGGAATAACGCCGGACGTGTTCAGCTTGAGCGGCAGGTGCGAGGTATCGCCCTGGAACATCTTGTTGCCGACCTGGCGCTTTGGATACTGAATCAGCAGCCGACGCTGAGCGCGCTCAAAGAAGATGATGACTGCGATCACCACCAGGGCCAGCACCAGCATGCCGAGCCCGGCGAGCGCAGGAATAGCCCCCGTCCGCGCAAGCTCCAGCGTCTGTGCAACGGTTGCAGGCAGGTTCGCCACGATACCAGCGAAGATGATCAGCGAAATGCCGTTGCCGACACCGCGCGCGGTGATCTGCTCGCCCAGCCACATCAGGAACATGGTGCCACCCACCAAGGTAATCACCGTGGAAATGCGGAAGAACCAGCCCGGATTGAGCACAACGCCCTGGCTGCCCTCAAGGCCAACGGCAATGCCATAGGCCTGCACTGCACAGAACAAGACTGCCAGATAGCGCGTATACTGGTTCATCTTGCGCCGCCCGGCCTCACCCTCCTTCTTGAGAGCTTCAAGACGCGGGGACGCGGTAGACACCACCTGCACCACAATCGATGCAGTAATGTAAGGAATAAGGTTCAGGGCGAAGATTGCCATGCGCTCGACAGCGCCACCGGCAAACATGTTGAACATGCCGATGATGCCCTGCTGCGACTGTTCGAATGTCGCGCGGAACGCATCAGGGTCAATTCCCGGAACAGGAATGAAAGTGCCCAGACGATAAACAAGCAGCGCTCCAAGTGTAAACAGGATGCGCTGCTGAAGGGCTTTCGCCTTGGAAAAGGTCGAGAAACTGAGATTACGTGCGAGCTGTTCGGCTGCGGACGCCATATAATTCGCTCCTACGGCTTGGATGCCAGGTGCGCTCGGAGCGCTGGAGACGCATATATGGGATATGTGCCGGCCAGACGCAACAAACCATAAGAACGCACCCGGCGTCATGCCGGGTGCGCCCTGCCAAGTGAATTACTCGGCGCGCGGGGCCTTCTTCCAGGTCTCCTTGACCGGGATAAGGTCGAGCTTGCCGCCAGCCGCTTCAATGGCCGCAGCAGCACCCTTGGTGGCATAATCAACCTTGAAGGTGACCTTCTTGGCCGAGAACCCTTCCGAACCGATCAGGCGCACGCCGTCCTTGGGACGACGGATAACACCAGCGGCGATTAGGGCAGCAGCATCCACGACAGCCTTGGCATCGAGCTTGCCGCTGTCGATATAGGCCTGGATCCGGTCGATGCGGACTTCATTGAAGTCGCTCGGGTTCCAGGCGTTGAAGCCACGCTTTGGCATACGCATGTGAAGGGGCATCTGGCCGCCTTCAAATCCGTTGATGGCGACACCGGAGCGAGAGGTCTGGCCCTTCACACCGCGGCCACCGGTCTTGCCGACGCCCGAACCGATACCACGGCCCACTCGAACGCGGGTCTTGTTGGCACCAGGATTATCGCGAAGTTCGTTCAAACGAGTCATTGATCCGACCTTCCTTTACTCGCCGACGACGCGGACGAGATGCGGGATCTTGTTGATCATGCCGCGCACTTCGGGCGTATCAACCAGCTCACGCTGTTTGTTCATCTTGTTCAGCCCGAGACCGATCAGGGTCGCGCGCTGGCTCTTTTCACGGCGGATCGGCGAGCCGACCTGCTGGACAACGATGGTCTTGTCTTTTGCCATTGTACTTCTCCAGAGCCCCTATCAGGCTTCGACTGCAGCTTCGCCGCGGCGAGCCTGGAGTTCGGAAACCTTGATGCCGCGACGCGAGGCCACCGAACGGGGGCTGTCAACGCGCTTGAGCGCATCGAACGTGGCACGGATCATGTTGTAGGGGTTCGCAGTGCCCTGCGACTTGGCGACGATGTCGTTGATACCCAGCGTCTCGAAGACGGCGCGCATCGGACCACCGGCGATGATACCGGTACCCGGAACGGCAGCACGCAGGATGACCTTGCCGGCGCCGTGGCGACCGGTGACATCATGGTGCAGCGTACGGGCATCGCGCAGCGGAACACGGATCATCTGGCGCTTGGCCTGCTCGGTCGCCTTGCGGATGGCCTCAGGAACTTCACGGGCCTTACCGTGACCGAAACCGACGCGACCCTTCTGGTCACCGACAACGACGAGGGCGGCAAAACCGAAGCGACGGCCGCCCTTCACAACCTTGGCCACACGGTTGATGTGGACCAGGCGATCGACGAACTCGCTTTCGCGTTCTTGAACGTCTCTGCTCATATTTCTCTTCCTCGCCGTTGTTAGAACTGCAGGCCGCCCTCACGGGCAGCGTCTGCAAGGGCCTTAACACGGCCATGATAGATATAGGCGCCACGGTCGAACACGACTTCGCCGACACCAGCCTTCACGCCACGCTCGGCGATCAGCTTGCCAACGGCCACAGCCGCATCGGCGTTGCCACCGTTCTTGTGCGAACCGCGCACGTCCTTTTCCAGGGTCGAAGCGGCAGCCAGCGTACGGCCGGTCGTGTCGTCGATGATCTGGGCGTAAATGTTCTTGTCCGAGCGGAAAACGCTGAGACGGGGACGACCAAAGGCACGAGCCTTGAGCGCCTTGCGGACACGGGCCTTGCGGCGTTCCGCACCTTTTGCAGAAATAGCCATCTGTGGCGCTCCTTACTTCTTCTTGCCTTCTTTGCGGAAGACCTGCTCGTTGGCGTAACGCACACCCTTGCCCTTGTAGGGCTCCGGCGGACGCCAACCACGGATCTCAGCCGCAACCTGGCCAACCTGCTGCTTGTCGATACCAGTCACCACGATCTCAGTCGGGGCCGGAACAGCGAGGGTGATCCCCTGGGGAGCCTCATACACGACTTCGTGGCTGAAACCGAGCGAGAGCTTGACGTCCTTGCCCTGCATCGCGGCGCGGTAACCAACGCCCTGGATCGCCAGCTTCTTCTCGAAACCGGCGCTCACGCCCGTAACGATGTTCTGGATCAGCGCGCGGGTGGTGCCCCAGGCGGCGCGAGCTTCACGGGTATCGTTGGCCGGAGAAACGACGATACCGTCATCACCCTGCTCGACATTGACGATATCCATGAGCTGCAGGCTCAGTTCGCCCTTCGGGCCCTTGGCGCTGACGGTACGACCATTGATCGTTACCGTGACGCCGCTCACCGGGGCCACCGGTTTCTTGCCAGTACGTGACATAATGCTTCCTTGAGTAATCGTCTTGCCGATCCCCTAAGCCAATTGGCCTAGAAGACGCGGCAGAGTACCTCGCCACCCACATTGGCAGCCTTGGCTTCGTGATCGGCCATCACACCCTTGGGGGTGGAGAGGATCGAGACACCCAGGCCATTGGCAACCTGCGGAATATTCTTGACGGATGCGTACACCCGACGGCCGGGACGCGAAACGCGTTCGATCGTGCGGATAACGCCTTCATTGTCCGAGTACTTGAGTTCAATCTCGTACTCGGCAGCGCCGTTCTCGAACTTGGTCTCCGAATAGCCGCGGATGAAACCCTCGGACTGGAGAACGTCCAGCACACGACCACGCAGGGTCGAAGCCGGAGTCGAAACGGAATTCTTGCGACGCTCCTGAGCGTTGCGGATGCGGGTCAACATATCGCCGATTGGATCGGAAAAGCTCATTTGATGTTTCTCCTTACCAGCTCGACTTCACCAGACCCGGGATCTGGCCCAGGTTGCCCAGCTGACGCAGGGCAATACGGCTCATCTTGAGCTTGCGATAGTAACCACGCGGACGACCCGACACTTCGCAACGGTTGCGAATGCGGACCTTGGCCGAATTGCGCGGCAGTTCAGCCAGTTTGAGGCTGGCCTTGAAACGCTCTTCAATCGGAGCGTCCTGGTTCTTGACGGTAGCCTTGAGCGCGGCGCGCTTGGCGGCATACTGCTGAGCCAGAGCGGCGCGCTTCTTGTTCTTTTCGATGGAGCTGGTCTTTGCCATGTCCTGATCCTTTATCCCTTCCTCGGCGCCGCTTACTGGCGGAACGGGAAGTTGAAAGCCTTGAGAAGCGCACGCGCCTCATCATCGGTACGGGCCGTCGTGGTGATCACGATGTCCATGCCCCAGACCTGATCAATCTGATCATAGTTGATCTCGGGGAAGATGATGTGTTCCTTGATGCCCATGGCATAGTTGCCACGGCCGTCAAAGGCGTTCGGGTTGAGGCCGCGGAAGTCGCGGACGCGCGGCAGGGCGATATTCACCAGGCGGTCCAGGAATTCATACATGCGCGTCTTGCGCAGCGTGACCTTGACGCCCAGGGGCATGCCTTCGCGAACCTTGAAGCCGGCGATCGACTTGCGGGCGTGGGTGATCACGGGCTTCTGACCGGAGATCAGCTCGAGCTGGTCAGCGGCAGACTTCACCTTCTTGGTGTCGTTGACGGCTTCGCCAACGCCCATGTTCAGCACGATCTTGTCGAGCCGCGGCAGTTCCATCACGTTCTTGTACGCAAACTGCTCACGCAGGGCGGCCTTGATCGTGGTGTCGTATTCGGTCCGGAGACGCGGAATGTAAGCGGTCTCAGCCATCGATCTGATCTCCGGTGGTCTTGGCGACGCGGGTCTTCACGCCGTCCTTGATCTGGAAACCGACGCGGGACGGCTTGCCATCCTTGTCGGCGACCGCCAGGTTCGAAAGATGGATCGGCGCTTCCTTGGTGAAGATGCCGGCATCATTCGATGCAGTCTGCTTCTGGTGGCGACGAACCAGGTTGATACCCTGGACGATCGCGCGGGTTTCGGACGGAATGACGGACAGGACCTGACCGGTCTTGCCCTTGTCCTTGCCGGCCAGGACGATGACTTTATCGCCCTTCTTGATCTTGGCGGCCATTACAGCACCTCTGGGGCAAGCGAAATGATCTTCATCTGGTTCTTGGCGCGGAGTTCGCGCGGAACCGGTCCGAAGATACGGGTGCCGATCGGCTCTTTCTGATTGTTCAGAAGAACGGCGGCGTTCTTGTCGAAACGGATGACGGTGCCGTCGGGACGGCGGATGTCGGTTGCGGTGCGAACCACCACGGCCTTCATCACCTGGCCCTTTTTGACGCGGCCGCGCGGAATAGCGTCCTTGACCGAAACGACAATAATGTCGCCGACCGAGGCGTATTTACGATGCGAACCGCCCAGCACCTTGATGCACATGACACGACGAGCGCCGGAATTGTCCGCGACGTCGAGATTGGACTGCATCTGGATCATGACTGGATGCCTTCTAGTTTATCGGCTGCACCGTCACCCGGCGCGCCGACCTGAATTGTTTCTCTTACGCAGACGGCGACGAAGCCGGCACGAGCGACCAACGCTTGTTCTTTGAAATCGGCGCTGTTTCCTCGATCCACACGGTCTGACCGACCTTTGCCACATTATTTTCATCGTGGGCGTGGTACTTCTTGGAACGACGCACGGTCTTCTTCAGAAGCGGATGGGTGAAACGGCGCTCGACACGAACCACGATGGTCTTGTCATTGGCGTCGGAGACAACGGTCCCCTGCAAAACGCGCTTTGGCATGGGTGTGAATCCTTACTTAGCTGCGTTCTTTTGGCCGAGGACGGTTTTGATCCGCGCGATATCGCGGCGGACTTCCCGAACCCTGGCCGGCTTTTCCAACTGCTGGGTAGCGCGCTGGAAACGCAGGTTGAACTGTTCTTTCTTCAGGTCGACGAGCTGATCTTTCAGTTCGTCTGCGGTCTTGGCCCGCACATCACTGGCTTTCATGCTCGTGTTCCTTAATCGGCAATACGCGTGACAATACGCGTGGTGATCGGCAACTTCATTGCTCCGAGGCGAAGGGCCTCCTTTGCAACGTCTTCGGGTACGCCGTCAATCTCAAAAACGATACGACCCGGTTTTACGCGCGCAGCCCAGTACTCCACGGAACCCTTACCCTTACCCATACGGACTTCGGTAGGCTTCTTGGACACCGGCACATCCGGGAAAATCCGGATCCAGACGCGGCCCTGGCGCTTCATCTCACGAGTGATCGCGCGACGGGCAGCTTCGATCTGGCGGGCGGTGACGCGTTCCGGCTCGGTGGCCTTGAGTGCGTACTGACCGAAAGCCAGGGTGGTACCACCCTTGGCTTCGCCATGGATGCGGCCCTTGTGGGCCTTGCGGAACTTAGTTCTCTTCGGTTGCAGCATAATGAACTAACCTTCTTATGCGCGTTCGCGGTCGCGGTCGCCGCGTTCACGGCGCGGTTCGCGCTCAGAACGCTGACCACCTTCACCACCTTCGGTGGCACGACGCTCGTGGGCCGACGGATCATGCTCAAGGACTTCGCCCTTGAAGATCCAGACCTTGATACCGATGATGCCGTAAGTGGTTTCGGCTTCAGCAGTACCGTAGTCGATATCGGCACGCAGGGTGTGCAGCGGCACGCGGCCTTCGCGGTACCATTCGGTACGGGCGATATCGGCACCACCGAGACGACCACCAACATTGACGCGGATACCACCGGCGCCCATGCGGATTGCAGTCTGCACAGCACGCTTCATGGCGCGACGGAATGCCACACGGCGTTCCAGCTGCTGGGCAATGCCCTGGGCAACCAGCGTTGCATCGGTTTCCGGCTTGCGCACTTCAACGATGTTGATGTGCACTTCGCTGTCGGTGAACTTCTTCACCTTGGCGCGGATCTTGTCGATGTCAGCGCCCTTCTTGCCGATCACGATACCCGGACGGGCAGTGTGGATCGACACGCGGCACTTACGGTGCGGACGCTCGATGACGATCTTGGAGACCGCAGCGGCCTTCAGTTCCTTCATCAGCATGGTGCGGATCTTCAGGTCTTCCTGAAGAAGAACACCATATTCGCCCTTGTTGGCGAACCAACGGCTGTCCCAGGTCCGGTTGATGCCGAGGCGGAAGCCGATCGGATTGATTTTCTGGCCCATTATGCGGCCTCCTCAACTTGCCGGACAACAATCGTCAGGTGCGAGAATGGCTTCTCGATCCGCGACGACCGGCCACGGCCGCGAGCGGTGAAGCGCTTCATCACCAGCGAATTGCCCACATAGGCTTCAGCAACGACAAGAGCGTCGGTGTCCAGGCCGTGGTTGTTTTCGGCGTTGGCGATGGCGCTCTCGAGCACCTTCTTCACCTGGCCGGAGATGCGCTTATGGCTGAATTCGAGATCGGCCAAAGCCCGCTCGACCTTCTTGCCACGGATCAACTGCGCGACGAGGTTCAGCTTCTGAGGGCTGATGCGCAGCATGCGCAGGACAGCCTTTGCCTCGTTATCCTTGAGAGCGCGCTCAGTCTTAGGCTTGCTCATCTCTACTTCCTCTTGGCCTTCTTGTCGGCCGCGTGACCGTAATAGGTACGGGTCGGCGCGAACTCGCCAAACTTGTGACCGATCATTTCCTCGGTGACGAGCACCGGGACATGCTTCTGGCCATTGTGCACGCCGAACGTGATGCCGACGAACTGCGGCAGGATGGTCGAGCGACGGGTCCAGATCTTGACCACATCATTGCGGCCGGAGGTCTGGGCCTTCTCGGCCTTCTTGAGCAGATAGCCGTCGACGAACGGCCCCTTCCAAATCGAACGGGTCATGTCTTACCTGCCCTTCTTCACGTGACGGCTGCGAACGATAAACTGGTCCGTAGCCTTGTTGCTGCGCGTACGCTTGCCCTTTGTGGGCTTGCCCCACGGGGTCACCGGATGACGGCCACCCGAGGTACGGCCTTCACCACCACCATGCGGGTGATCGACCGGGTTCATGGTCACGCCGCGGTTGACCGGCTTGCGGCCGAGCCAGCGATTGCGACCAGCCTTGCCCATCGAGGTGTTCGAGTGGTCCTGGTTGCTGACTGCACCAACGGTGGCCAGGCACGAGCCATGCACACGACGCTGCTCACCCGAGTTCAGGCGCAGAATGGCCCAACCCTGGTCGCGGCCCACATACTGGGCATACGCACCGGCCGAACGGGCAACCTGGCCGCCCTTGCGGGGCTTGAGCTCGATATTGTGCACGATGGTACCAACCGGCATGCGTTCGAGCGGCATGGTGTTGCCAGGCTTCACGTCCGCGCCATTGAGCGAGGAGATCACCTTGTCACCGGCGGCCAGACGCTGCGGGGCAACGATATAGGCCAGCTCGCCGTCTTCGTACTTGATCAGTGCAATCCAGGCCGTGCGGTTCGGATCATATTCGAGACGCTCAACGGTCCCGACCATGTCGAACTTCACGCGCTTGAAGTCGATCATACGATAGCTGCGCTTGTGACCACCGCCACGATGGAACGCAGTGATGCGACCACGGTTGTTGCGACCACCAGATTTGCTCAGGCCTTCGGTCAGAGCCTTGACCGGAGCACCCTTCCACAGTTCCGACCGGTCAGTCGTCACCAGCGTGCGACGGCCTTCGGAAGTGGGGTTGTAAGTCTTTAGAGCCATTTGTCTGTCTCTTATCCCTTATAGGCCGGTCGAAATATCGATCGACTGGCCATCGACCAGGGTTACGACGGCCTTCTTGACGTCGTTGCGAACACCAACCTTGCCACGGAAGCGCTTCACCTTGCCCTTGCGGACCAGGGTGTTCACTGCCTTGACCTTGACCGAGAAGAGCTGCTCGACGGCGGCCTTGATCTCGGTCTTGCTGGCATCAATCGCCACGTCGAAAACGACCTGGTTGTATTCCGAAGCCATCGTCGACTTTTCAGTCACAACGGGGTTACGGACGATGTCGTATGCGGCAAGCTTGTTCATGCGAACCTCGCTTCGAGCGCTTCCAGCGCTGCCTTGGTCAGGACGAGCTTGTCGCGCTTCAGGATCGAAACAACGTTGATCCCCTGGATCGGCAGCACGTCGATATTCGGGATGTTGCGGGCGGCCAGAGCAAAGTTCTGGTCAACATTCGCGCCATCGATGATCAGGGCATTTGCCCATTCCAGCTTGCCGAAAGTGGTGCGCAGGGCAGCCGTCTTGGCTTCCTTCTGAGCGACACTGTCGATCACGATCAGCGAACCGGCCTTGGCCTTGGACGACAGAGCGTGCTTGAGGGCCAGAGCACGGACCTTCTTGGGAAGATCGATCGCGTGGCTGCGCGGGGTCGGACCGAATGCACGGCCACCACCACGGAACTGCGGAGCCTTGCGGTCGCCGTGACGAGCGCCGCCCGAACCCTTCTGCTTCACGAACTTCTTGCCCGTGCGCGCGCCTTCCGACCGGTTCTTCACGTCATGCGTGCCGGACATGGCCTTGAGCTGCTGGTAGCGCACCATGCGGTGCAGGATGTCGGGACGGACTTCGAGGCCGAACACAGCGTCCGCGACCTCGACCTTACCGGCCGACTTGCCTTCGAGAGTGGTTACCTGGAGTTCCATTTACTTAGCATCTCCCGAAGCTGCAGCCTCGAACGAGCCGGGGAAGGCAGCGTTCGCGGGAGCCGGCTTCTTGACGGCGTCCTTGATCATAATCCAGGCACCCTTGGAGCCTGGCACCGAACCCTGGATCATGATCAGGCCACGTTCCACGTCGGTCTTGACGACCTTGACGTTCTGCGTGGTGATGCGACGATCGCCCATATGGCCCGGCATCTTCTTGTTCTTGAAGGTCTTGCCCGGGTCCTGACGGCCACCGGTCGAACCGATCGAGCGGTGCGACACGGACACACCGTGCGAGGCACGCAGGCCACCGAAGTTCCAGCGCTTCATACCGCCGGCAAAGCCCTTACCGATGGAGGTGCCGGTCACGTCAACCAGCTGGCCCTCGGCGAAGTGATCAGCCTTCAGGGTCGCGCCAACCTCGATCAGGTTGTCGGCGTCAACGCGGAACTCGGCGACATGGCGCTTAGGTTCCACCTTGGCAACGGCATACTGGCCGCGCTCAGCCTTGGAGACATTCTTGGGCTTGGCCTGGCCAGCACCCAGTTGCAGGGCGACATAGCCGTCCTTTTCGACGGTCCGCTGGCCTACCACCTGGCAGTTCTGCAAACCCAGCACCGTCACGGGGACGTGGTTACCGTCCTCGGTGAAGATGCGGGTCATGCCCAGCTTCTGTGCGATCAATCCAGAACGCATCGGTTTTTACCTTCTTGTTGGCGCTCTGCCGGGTCATGTTTTCAGAGGACCCATTTAGCGGCAGGCGCGGAAACTCTTGTCTTAGAGCTTGATTTCGACGTCGACACCGGCGGCGAGATCGAGCTTCATCAATGCATCGACCGTCTGGGGAGTCGGGTCCACAATGTCCAGGAGACGTTTGTGGGTCCGGATCTCGAACTGCTCACGCGCCTTCTTGTCGATATGGGGCGAGCGGTTCACGGTGAACTTGTCGATGCGGGTCGGCAGCGGGATCGGCCCGCGAACCTGTGCACCCGTGCGCTTGGCGGTATTGACGATTTCGCGGGTCGAGGTGTCGAGCACGCGGTGGTCAAACGCCTTGAGGCGGATGCGGATATTCTGACCGTTCATCTTCACAATCCTGACATAAAAGGTTCGCGGCGCGCGAGACTCGCGCGCCGCGACTGTCTCAAAGAGGCTTACTTCAGGATCTTCGCGACGACGCCGGCGCCGACGGTGCGGCCACCTTCACGGATAGCGAAGCGGAGCTTCTCTTCCATGGCGATCGGAACGATGAGCTGAACATTCATGTTGATGTTGTCGCCCGGCATCACCATTTCGGTGCCTTCCGGCAGCGTCACGATGCCGGTCACGTCGGTGGTGCGGAAGTAGAACTGCGGACGGTAGTTGCCGAAGAACGGAGTGTGACGGCCGCCTTCTTCCTTGGTGAGGATATAGGCCTCAGCAACGAAGTCGGTGTGCGGGGTCACGGAACCGGGCTTGCAGAGCACCTGACCACGTTCCACCTGGGTGCGATCGACACCGCGGATCAGGGCGCCGATGTTGTCGCCAGCTTCACCCGAGTCGAGCAGCTTGCGGAACATTTCCACACCGGTAACGGTGGTCTTCTGGGTGGCCTTGATGCCGACGATTTCGACTTCTTCACCAACCTTGACGATGCCGCGTTCAACGCGACCGGTCACCACGGTACCACGACCCGAGATCGAGAACACGTCTTCGATCGGCATCAGGAACGGCTGGTCAACCGGACGTTCCGGCTGCGGGATGTAGGAGTCGACAGCAGCCATCAGCTCGAGAACGGCGTCGTGGCCGAGCTTCGGATCCGAGTTTTCCAGAGCAGCAAGAGCCGAGCCCTTGATGATCGGAATATCGTCGCCGGGGAACTCGTACGAGCTCAGGAGTTCGCGCACTTCGAGCTCAACGAGCTCAAGCAGTTCCGGATCGTCGACCATGTCGCACTTGTTCAGGAACACGACCAGGGCCGGCACACCAACCTGACGGGCGAGCAGGATGTGCTCACGGGTCTGGGGCATCGGGCCGTCAGCAGCGGACACGACCAGGATCGCGCCGTCCATCTGGGCAGCACCGGTGATCATGTTCTTCACATAGTCGGCGTGGCCCGGGCAATCGACGTGAGCATAGTGACGGTTCTGCGTCTCGTACTCGACGTGAGCGGTATTGATGGTGATACCGCGTGCCTTCTCTTCTGGCGCAGCATCAATCTGCGAGTAATCCCGGAAGGTCGCACCGCCGGTTTCGGCCAGGACCTTGGTGATCGCTGCGGTCAGCGAGGTCTTGCCATGGTCAACGTGACCGATGGTGCCGATGTTGCAGTGCGGCTTGTTGCGGGAGAACTTTTCCTTCGCCATCGCTTTTCTCCAAATTCGTCAGCGCAATCGCCGACATTCAGTTGAGTTTTTAGTAGCTTGCGCTGTTTTTAGGCGTATTTGGCCTGGACTTCGTCGGCGACTGCCTGCGGGACCTGCTCGTAGTGATCGAAAACCATCGAATACTGAGCACGACCCTGGCTCATGGACCGGAGCGAATTCACGTAACCAAACATGTTGGCAAGCGGCACAAATGCATTCACGACCTGGATCACACCACGGCTTTCAGTGCCCTGGATCTGCCCACGACGGGAATTCAAATCACCGATGACGTCGCCCATGTACTCATCTGGCGTCGTAACTTCAACCTTCATGATCGGCTCGAGAATCTTCGGACCGGCTTCACGCATTGCTTCACGGAAACCCGCGCGCGCTGCGATTTCGAATGCCAGCACCGAGGAGTCCACATCGTGGTACGCACCGTCGGTCAGGGTGACCTTGATGTCCACGACCGGGAAGCCGATCAGCGGGCCTGCGCCCATGACCGATTCCAGGCCCTTCTGAACGCCCGGGACGTATTCCCTCGGCACTGCGCCACCAACGATGGCGTTGACGAACTCAAGACCCTTGCCAACTTCACCCGGCTCGACCTCGAGCTTGATACGGGCGAACTGGCCCGAACCACCCGACTGCTTCTTGTGGGTGTAGTCCTTGATGGTCTTCTTCGTGATGGTCTCACGATAGGCAACCTGGGGCTGGCCGATATTGGCCTCGACCTTGAACTCGCGCTTCATGCGATCCACGAGAATGTCGAGGTGCAGCTCGCCCATGCCCGAGATGATGGTCTGGCCCGATTCCTCGTCAGTCTTGACGCGGAAGGTCGGATCCTCGGCAGCCAGGCGGTTGAGGGCAAGGCCCATCTTTTCCTGGTCGGCCTTCGACTTCGGCTCAACCGAAATGTCGATAACCGGATCCGGGAAGATCATGCGCTCCAGGATAACCTGCGAGTTCGACGGGCAGAGGGTATCACCTGTGGTGGTGTCCTTCAGGCCCACAATGGCCACGATGTCGCCAGCGAAAGCTTCGCTGATCTGCTCGCGGCTGTTCGAGTGCATCTGGAACATGCGGCCAACGCGCTCGCGCTTGCCCTTCACGGTGTTTTCCAGCTGCGCACCCTGCTCCAGCTTGCCCGAATAGATACGGCAGAAGGTCAGCGAGCCCATGTGCGGGTCGTTGGCGATCTTGAAGGCCAGCATCGAAAGCGGCTCGTTGTCGTCAGCGTGACGCTCGATCGGCTCTTCGGTCTTGGCATCGATGCCCTTGATGGCCGGGACGTCGGTCGGGGCCGGCAGGAAGTCGATAACGCCGTCGAGCAGGGGCTGTACGCCCTTGTTCTTGAAGGCGGAGCCGGCAAAGATCAGGAAGAACTTGGTATCGCAGACGCCCTGGCGCAGCAGACGACGAATGGTGTCGTTGCTCGGCAGCTCGCCTTCGAGGTAAGCTTCCATCGCCGCATCGTCGAGTTCGACGGCAGCTTCGATCATGGCTTCGCGGTACTTTTCGGCCTTTTCCTTGAGGTCGGCCGGAATTTCCACGATATCCCACTGTGCGCCGAGCTCTTCATTGCGCCAGACCAGAGCGTTCATTTCGATCAGATCGACGACGCCCTTGAAGTCATTCTCGGCACCGATCGGGAGCTGCACCGGAACACCCTTGGCACCCAGACGCGTACCGACCATGTCGACGCAGCGGTAGAAGTCGGCACCGATCTTGTCCATCTTGTTGACGAAGATCAGACGCGGCACGTGATACTTGTCGGCCTGGCGCCAGACGGTTTCGGTCTGCGGCTCTACACCGGCATTGGCGTCGAGCAGCGCAACAGCACCGTCGAGCACGCGCAGCGAACGTTCGACTTCAATGGTGAAGTCCACGTGGCCCGGGGTGTCGATGATGTTGAAACGGTGCATGGTGCCATTACGATCCTTCCAGAAGGTCGTGGTGGCAGCAGACGTGATGGTGATACCGCGTTCCTGCTCCTGCTCCATCCAGTCCATGGTCGCGGCGCCGTCATGGACTTCGCCGATCTTATGGGACTTGCCGGTGTAGTAGAGGATGCGTTCGGTCGTGGTCGTCTTGCCAGCATCAATGTGCGCCATGATGCCGAAGTTACGATACAGATTAATCGGGTATTCGCGTGCCATGGGGCGCTCCTACTACCAGCGGTAGTGCGAGAATGCACGGTTGGCATCAGCCATACGGTGCGTGTCTTCGCGCTTCTTGACGGCCTGGCCGCGACCGTTCATCGCGTCCATGAGCTCACCGGACAGACGCTCGCGCATGGTGTTCTCACCGCGCTTGCGAGCACTATCGATCAGCCAGCGAATGGCCAGGGCCTGCTGACGATCGGTACGGACTTCAACCGGAACCTGGTAGGTTGCACCACCAACGCGGCGCGACCGGACTTCGACGGCCGGACGAATATTGTCCAGGGCGCCGTGGAACACGGTGATCGGATCCTGCTTGGTCTTGGCCTCGACGATATCGAAAGCGCCATAGACAATGGATTCGGCTGCAGACTTCTTGCCGTCCTTCATGAGCGAGTTCATGAACTTGGAAACGACCAGATCGCCGAACTTGGGATCAGGAATAACTTCACGCTTTTCGGCGCGGTGACGACGGGACATCGCTCAATATCTCCTTACTTCGGACGCTTCGCGCCATACTTGGACCGGCGCTGCTTGCGGTCCTTCACGCTCTGCGTGTCCAGGACACCGCGGAGCACGTGATAGCGAACGCCCGGCAGATCGCGCACGCGACCGCCGCGGATGAGCACAACGGAGTGCTCCTGCAGATTGTGACCTTCGCCCGGGATGTACGAAATCACTTCGCGCTGATTGGTCAGGCGGACCTTGGCAACCTTGCGCAGAGCCGAGTTCGGCTTCTTAGGGGTCGTGGTGTACACACGGGAGCAAACACCGCGCTTCTGCGGATTGGCTTCCATGGCCGGAACTTTGTTCCGCTTTGGCTTGCTGGCGCGTGGCTTGCGGATCAGCTGATTAATGGTGGGCATTGCGCTCTTTCCATCGTCCAAAATTCGAAGCCCATCACGCATGAAAGGCTCCAGTACTAAATTCACGCCCCTTGGGACGCGCAGTTCGGTCTACACAAGCAAACCAAAGCGGCGCATGCCCGAAACCGCGAGGGATTCGGCAGCGCCCCAATTGCAGCGGACCACCCGCCTTTCGGCAGCAGTCATGCGCACAAGGATTTGCTTCGTCTAACTACCCGACAGTGTGTTTGATTGCCCTGGATTCCCGCTCAAGATGGCAGGGACCCGGTGTGGCAACCACGACCGACCGCTAAGGTAGGCGCTGTTTAGAACCGAAGACTCGCCCCGTCAAGGATTCTTTCGTGAAAAAACCGAAGGCGAGCCTTGCGTTTCAGGCAGATTGGCCCCGTTTGAGGTCAACAGGAACTGGACGGATTGCCAAAAAACGGTTCGGCTGACGACGTGAGTCCTGCTCGGCGCTGCCGCGAACGCTGCCCCCCTGCCCTTGCGCATGGTCCTTGGCCTGATTAGATCAGAAGCCACCGACGGAGCGTCCCTTGAGTGAACAGACCCTGCTTGCCGCCCTGAAACTGGATATCGTGGTGATCGGCGCCGGGCAAGCTGGGCTCAGCGCCGCGCACCATCTGCGCAAGCTCGGGTTCGAACCCGAGAAAGATTTCCTGGTTCTCGACCGGGCCCCGCAGCCGGGAGGCGCCTGGCAGTACCGCTGGCCCTCACTCACCCTGAGCACAGTCAACCGGGTTCACGACCTGCCCGGTCTTGCCTTCGGGGAATTTGCAGGCGGAGACGATACGGTCAAGGCCTCGATTGCGGTGCCGCATTACTTCGCAGCCTATGAGACCCATTTTGATCTACGGGTTCTGCGCCCGGCGACAGTACAAGTGGTGTGTGATCGTGGCGAGCGGCTACGCATCGAAACTGACCGCGGATTGCTTTCTGCGCGCGGCATCATCAATGCCACCGGCACCTGGGAGAACCCCTATATTCCAGAGTATCCCGGCGCTGCCACTTTCAAGGGTCAGACTCTTCACACCAAGGACTTCCGAACGGCCAGCGATTTTGCCGGGCGCCATGTCCTGATTGTCGGCGGGGGAATCTCCGCCATCCAACTGCTCGATCAGATTTCACAAGTGACCCAGACCAGTTGGGTGACGCGCACGCCACCACGTTGGCGCGACGGCCCCTTCGATGAAGAGGCCGGACGCAGGGCTGTGGCAATGGTTGAAGAGCGTGTGCGGGCCGGCCTGCCACCGCGCGCCGTGGTCTCGGTCACCGGGCTACCGGTCACACCCGCGATCGAGGCCATGCGCAAACGCGGTGTGCTTGATCGCCAGCCGATGTTTTCCGAAATCACGCCGACCGGCATTCGGTGGTCCGACGGGCGCACATTAGAAGTCGATGTGATCCTATGGTGCACCGGGTTCCGCAGCGCACTCGACCATCTGGCCCCGTTGCAATTGCGCGAAGAGAGCGGCGGCATCACCATGACCGGGCGCCTTGCCACCCAGGCGGCCAAGGATCCGCGCGTGCATCTGGTCGGTTACGGCCCTTCCGCCTCGACCATCGGAGCGAACCGGGCCGGTGCGGCAGCCGCCCGCGAACTCACCAGCTTCCTGCATCTGGTCAAATAGCCAAAAAGAAAGGGGCCCGAAGGCCCCTTCCCCAATTCTTGTATCGTGGTCCCGTTACTCGGCAGCAGGGGCCGCAATCTGCACGGTCTCGGCCTGGCGGCGACGCTCTTCCAGGATGAGATCGTCGCGCTTGGCGGCGATCTGCTTGGCCTTGGACTGACCGGCACCGGTACCCGCCGGGATCAGGCGGCCAACGATGACGTTCTCCTTGAGGCCTTCGAGCAGGTCGGCCTTGCCGGAGACAGCCGCTTCCGTGAGGACGCGTGTGGTCTCCTGGAACGAGGCTGCCGAGATGAACGAACGGGTCTGCAGCGAGGCCTTGGTGATACCCAGCAACACCGGGTTCGCCGTAGCCGGCTTCTTGCCTTCGGCAATGAGCTGATCGTTGAGCTCGTCGAAGTCCAGCTTGTCGAGCTGCTCGTCCTTGAGCAGGCCGGACTCGCCCGGTTCCACGATCTCGACCTTCTGCAGCATCTGGCGAACGATCACCTCGATGTGCTTGTCGTTGATCAGCACGCCCTGCAGGCGATAGACCTCCTGAATCTCATTGACGAGATAGCGTGCCAGCTCTTCGACGCCCTTGATCGCAAGGATGTCATGCGGAGCCGGATTGCCGTCCAGGATGTATTCGCCCTTCTCGATGGTATCGCCTTCCTGCAGATGGAACGGCTTGCCCTTCGGGATCAGGTATTCAACCGGATCAGCGCCTTCCTCGGTTGGCTCGATGATCACGCGGCGCTTGTTCTTGTAGTCGCGACCGAAGCGGATGGTACCATCGATCTCAGCGATGATGGCGTGATCCTTCGGACGACGGGCTTCGAACAGCTCGGCCACACGCGGCAGACCGCCGGTGATGTCCTTGGTCTTGGCGCTTTCCAGAGGAATACGGGCCAGGACGTCACCCGGTGCAACCTTTTCGCCCGGCTCAACGGCAATAACCGCATCAACCGAAAGCAGGTAACGGGCTTCGCCGCCACGATCCACCTTGGCAATCGCACCGCCACGGGCAATGGCGAGCGCAGGCTTGAGGCCCTCGCCACGCTGATTGCCGCGCCAGTCGATGACCACGCGCTTGGTGAAACCGGTCGCCTCGTCGGTGTTTTCTGCCACCGAAGCACCGTCCACCAGGTCCTCGAACACCACTTCACCCTCTACTTCGGCGAGGATCGGACGGGTGTACGGATCCCATTCGGCCAGGCGCTGACCACGGCGAACGGTGTCGCCTTCCTTGATCAGCAGCTTGGAACCATAGGTTACCTTGTGCGTGGTACGCTCCTTGCCGTCAGCGTCAACGATCGCAAGCGACACGTTACGGGCCATGACGACCTGCTTGCCACCTTCGACGGTTGCCAGGTTCGGATTGCGGACTTCGATCTTGCCCTCGGCACCAGCCTCGAGGAAGGACGAGTCCACCACCTGTGCGGTACCACCAATGTGGAACGTACGCATGGTGAGCTGGGTACCAGGTTCACCGATGGACTGAGCAGCGATAACGCCGACAGCTTCACCGATATTGACCGGAGTACCGCGTGCCAGGTCGCGACCGTAACAGGCCGCGCAGCAACCCTGACGCATGTCGCAGGTCAGCGGCGAACGAATGCGGACCGACTGGATACGGGCCTCTTCGATCACGTCGACATGCTTTTCTTCAAGCAGCGTGCCCTTCGGCGCGATCAGATCGCCCGAAATCGGGTGGAACACATCGTCGGCCGTCGTGCGACCCAGAATGCGCTGACCCAGCGAAGCCACAACCTGACCGGCGTCCACGATGGGCTCCATGGTCAGGCCACGCTCGGTGCCGCAGTCTTCGGACACGATGATCGCGTCCTGAGCCACGTCCACCAGGCGACGGGTCAGGTAACCCGAGTTCGCCGTCTTCAGAGCGGTATCGGCCAGACCCTTACGGGCACCGTGGGTGGAGTTGAAGTACTCCAGCACGTTCAGGCCTTCCTTGAAGTTCGCGGTGATCGGCGTTTCGATGATCGAGCCGTCCGGCTTGGCCATCAGGCCGCGCATGCCGGCAAGCTGCTTCATCTGGGCCGGCGAACCACGCGCACCCGAATGGCTCATCATGTAGACCGAGTTGATCGGCTTCTGGCGCTTGGTTTCCTCATCGATCTGGACGGTACGGATCGCGTCCATCATCTCTTCGGCAACCTTGTCACCACACTTGGCCCAGGCGTCCACGACCTTGTTGTACTTTTCGCCCTGGGTGATCAGGCCGTCATTGTACTGCTGCTCGAACTCTTCGACCTGCTTACGCGTGTCTTCCACGATCGTGTACTTGGACGCAGGGATAACCATGTCGTCCTTACCGAACGAAATGCCGGCATCACAGGCGTTCTTGAAGCCAAGCTGCATGACGCGGTCACAGAAGATGACCGTCTCCTTCTGACCGCAACCGCGATAAACGGTGTCGATCATCTTGGAGATCATCTTCTTGGTCATCAGCTGGTTGGCTGTCGCGAACGGCACCGCCGGATTGATCGGCAGGATCTGACCGATCAGCATGCGGCCCGGGGTCGTTTCCACGATCTCGGTGGTCTGCTTGCCTTCAGCATCCCAAGCCGGCACGCGGGCCTTGATCTTGGTGTGCAGGGTCACGACCTTGTTGTCGAGCGCGTGTTCCAGTTCCGCATAGGAACCGAAAGCCATGCCTTCACCCGGCTCATTGTCGTTCATCAGCGAGAGATAATAGAGACCAAGTACAATGTCCTGCGAGGGCACAATGATCGGCTGACCGTTGGCGGGATGCAGAATGTTGTTGGTCGACATCATCAGCACGCGTGCTTCAAGCTGGGCTTCCAGCGAGAGCGGAACGTGCACGGCCATCTGGTCGCCGTCGAAGTCGGCGTTGAAGGCCGAGCAGACAAGCGGGTGCAGACGAATGGCCTTGCCTTCGATCAGCATGGGCTCGAAGGCCTGGATGCCGAGACGGTGCAGGGTCGGCGCACGGTTGAGCAGAACCGGATGCTCGCGGATCACCTCATCCAGGATATCCCAGACTTCCGGCTTTTCCTTTTCCACCAGCTTCTTGGCCTGCTTCACGGTCGAGCTGAAGCCCTTGGCTTCCAGGCGCGAATAGATGAACGGCTTGAACAGCTCGAGCGCCATCTTCTTGGGAAGACCGCACTGGTGCAGCTTCAGGTTCGGGCCCACGGTGATCACCGAACGGCCGGAATAGTCAACGCGCTTGCCGAGCAGGTTCTGGCGGAACCGGCCCTGCTTGCCCTTGAGCATGTCGGACAGCGACTTCAGCGGACGCTTGTTCGCACCGGTAATGGTGCGGCCGCGGCGGCCATTGTCGAACAGCGCGTCGACCGCTTCCTGCAGCATGCGCTTTTCGTTGCGGATGATGATATCGGGCGCACGCAGCTCGATCAGGCGCTTGAGGCGATTGTTGCGGTTGATGACGCGACGATAGAGGTCGTTCAGATCCGATGTGGCGAACCGGCCGCCATCCAGCGGCACCAGCGGGCGCAGCTCAGGCGGAATGACCGGAATGACGGTCATGATCATCCATTCGGGCTTGTTGCCCGAAACGATGAACTGCTCGACGATCTTGAGACGCTTGGCCAGCTTCTTGGGCTTGAGCTCTGTGGTTGCCTCGGCAATTTCCACGCGCAGGTCAGCCGCGATCTTTTCCAGATCGAGGCCGAGCAGGATTTCGCGGATCGCTTCGGCACCGATTTTGGCGGTGAAGCTGTCGGCACCGTACTCATCCTGTGCATCCAGGAACTGCTCTTCGGTAAGCAGCTCGTTCTGCGTGAACGGGGTCAGGCCAGGATCGAGAACGACATAGTTCTCGAAATAGAGAATACGTTCGATATCCTTCAGCGTCATGTCGAGCAGCAGCGCAATGCGGCTCGGCAGGGACTTGAGGAACCAGATGTGAGCGACCGGAGCGGCCAGCTCTATATGGCCCATGCGCTCGCGGCGCACGCGGCTCAGAGTGACTTCCACACCGCACTTTTCGCAGATGACGCCCTTGAACTTCATGCGCTTGTACTTGCCGCACAGGCACTCATAGTCCTTCACGGGACCAAAGATACGGGCGCAGAACAAGCCGTCACGCTCGGGCTTGAACGTACGGTAATTGATGGTCTCAGGCTTTTTGATTTCGCCATAGGACCAGGACAGGATCTTTTCGGGGCTCGCGATCGAGATCTTCATCTGATCGAAAGTCTGCACGGGGACGGCCGGGTTGAACGGGTCCATGACGTGGGAATGATGGTTCATCATTTCTCTCCTCTATCCTCCCGGACCGCAGCCAGGCTGCCGGTCCGGTCGGAAGGTGAATGGGGTTGGAAGTGCCGGATTATTCCGCCGCTTCCTGAGGAGGTGCGAGCTCCGGATCAGACTGTTCGGGTTCCCCGTCCTCGCGCATGTCGAGCTCGACATTGAGACCGAGGGACCGGATTTCCTTGACCAGAACGTTGAAGCTTTCCGGGATGCCCGCTTCGAAGGTGTCGTCGCCGCGCACGATGGCCTCGTAGACCTTCGTACGACCCGCCACGTCGTCCGACTTGATGGTGAGCATTTCCTGCAACGTATAGGCAGCGCCATACGCTTCGAGGGCCCACACTTCCATCTCGCCGAAGCGCTGGCCACCGAACTGTGCCTTGCCGCCGAGCGGCTGCTGGGTAACCAGCGAGTAAGGACCGATGGAACGCGCGTGGATCTTGTTGTCCACCAGGTGGTCGAGCTTGAGCATATAGATGTAGCCCACGGTCACCTGACGGTCGAACTGCTCGCCGGTACGGCCGTCGAACACGGTCGACTGGCCCGAGGCCTTGAGACCTGCTTGTTCCAGCATTTCGACAATGTCGGCTTCCTTGGCACCATCAAACACCGGGGTCGCGATCGGTACGCCCTTGGAGAGATGTTCACCCAGGCGAACCAGGCTGTCGTCATCCAGATCGTTCAGCGTGTCATCATTGGCGAACAGCGTCTTGATCTCGGAACGCAGCGGGGTGAGGTCACCCTTGGCGTGATAGGCGCGAACCATCTCGTCGATCTTGCGGCCCATGCCGGCACAAGCCCAACCCAGATGGGTTTCCAGGATCTGTCCGACATTCATGCGCGAGGGCACGCCGAGCGGGTTGAGCACGATGTCCACCGAAGTGCCGTCTTCGAGATACGGCATGTCTTCGACAGGCACGATGCGCGAAACCACACCCTTGTTGCCGTGACGGCCGGCCATCTTGTCGCCCGGCTGGATCTTGCGCTTGGTGGCGATGAAGACCTTGACCATCTTCATCACACCCGGCGGAAGTTCGTCACCGCGCTGCAGCTTGTCCACCTTGTCGATAAAGCGCTGCTCGAGCAGACGACGGCTCTCTTCATACTGAGCATGAAGAGCTTCCATCTCGGTCATGACCTTGTCGTCCTCGACGGCAAACTGCCACCACTTGGAACGCGGCTGACCTTCAAAGATCGAGTCATTGAGCTTGGTGCCCACGACATAGCCCTTCGGACCAGCCGTAGCGGCTTTGCCGAACAGCATTTCCTTGAGACGCGCATAGACGTTGCGATCCAGGATCGACTGTTCGTCGTCACGGTCCTTGGCGAGGCGTTCGATTTCCTCGCGCTCGATGGCCATGGCGCGCTCATCCTTGTCGATACCATGACGGTTGAAGACACGGACTTCCACGACGGTGCCGGCGTCGCCCGGGGGCACGCGCAGCGAGGTGTCACGAACATCCGACGCTTTTTCACCGAAGATGGCGCGGAGGAGCTTTTCTTCCGGTGTCATCGGCGATTCACCCTTGGGGGTGATCTTGCCGACCAGAATGTCGCCCGGCTGCACTTCGGCACCAATATGCACGATACCGGCTTCGTCCAGGTTCTTGAGCGCTTCTTCCGAAACGTTCGGAATGTCTCGGGTGATTTCTTCCGGACCAAGCTTGGTGTCACGGGCCATGACTTCATATTCCTCGATATGGATCGAGGTGAAGACGTCCTGCATGGCGATTTTTTCGCTCAGAAGGATGGAGTCTTCGAAGTTGTAGCCATTCCAGGGCATGAACGCGACGAGCACATTGCGGCCCAGGGCCAGATCGCCCAGTTCGGTCGAGGGACCGTCGGCAATGATGTCACCAGCGTTGATGTGGTCGCCCACCACCACCAGCGGACGCTGGTTGATCGAGGTCGACTGGTTCGAACGCTGGAACTTCATCAGATTGTAGATGTCGACGCCCGACTTCGACGCATCGGTTTCCGCCGTTGCGCGAATGACGATACGGGTCGCATCCACCTGATCCACGATACCGGTCCGCTTGGCCACGATGGCAGCGCCGGAGTCACGGGCCACCACCGGTTCCATGCCGGTGCCCACGAAGGGAGCCTCGGCACGCAGCAGCGGCACAGCCTGCTTCTGCATGTTCGAGCCCATCAGGGCGCGGTTGGCGTCGTCGTTCTCGAGGAACGGGATCAGCGAAGCAGCAACCGACACCATCTGCTTGGGCGAAACGTCCATCAGGTCGACGTTTTCCTTGGGCGTCAGGCCGTTGTCGCCGGCGTGGCGAGCCACTACCAGATCGTCGGCCAGTTCGCCATCCTTGGTGAAGGCCACGTTCGCCTGGGCGACATAGTGCTTCGCCTCTTCCATGGCGGAGAGGTACACGACCTCATCGGTGAGCTTGCCGTCGACGATCTTGCGGTACGGGGTCTCGATGAAGCCGTACTTGTTGACGCGGGCATAGGTGGCCAGGTTGTTGATCAGACCGATATTGGGGCCTTCCGGCGTCTCAATCGGGCAGATGCGGCCATAGTGGGTCGGATGCACGTCGCGGACTTCGAAGCCAGCACGTTCGCGGGTCAGACCACCCGGCCCAAGCGCGGACAGACGACGCTTGTGCGCCACTTCCGAGAGCGGGTTGGTCTGGTCCATGAACTGCGAAAGCTGCGAGGAACCGAAGAACTCACGCACAGCAGCAGCAGCCGGCTTGGCGTTGATCAGGTCCTGCGGCATGACCGTGTCGATCTCGACCGAGCTCATGCGCTCCTTGATGGCGCGCTCCATGCGGAGCAGGCCAAGACGATAGGAGTTTTCCATGAGTTCGCCGACCGAGCGAACGCGGCGGTTGCCCAGATTGTCGATGTCGTCGATTTCGCCGCGGCCATCGCGCAGGTCAACCAGCGTGCGGACGACTTCCACGATATCTTCCTTGCGCAGGGTCCGCATGGTGTCGGGCGCATCGAGTTCAAGGCGCATGTTCATCTTGACGCGGCCAACGGCCGACAGGTCATAGCGCTCGCTGTCGAAGAACAGCGACTGGAACATGGCTTCGGCAGTTTCGACGGTGGGCGGCTCACCCGGACGCATGACGCGATAGATGTCAAACAGCGCGTCTTCGCGGCTCTCGTTCTTGTCGATTGCCAGCGTGTTGCGCAGATAGGCACCGATCGAGATATGATCGATATCCAGGATCGGCAGCTCGTCAAAGCCCTTCTCGACCAGAGCGGTCAGCAGCTTCTCGTCCAGTTCGTCGCCCGCTTCGGCATAGATTTCACCGGTCTGAAGGTTGACCAGATCCTCGGCGACATACATGCCGAAAAGGTCTTCATCGACCGCCAGCAGGTGGGTCAGACCGTTCTCGGCCAGCTTCTTGGCCTGGCGGGCCGAGAGCTTCTTGCCGCCTTCATGCACGACATCGCCAGTCTTGGCGTCGATCAGGTCGTGGGTCGGCTTGGCGCCCTTCCACTTTTCGGCATCGTAAGGAACGCGCCAACCCTTCTCGGTCTTCTCATAGTTCAGCTTGTTGTAATAGGTGTCGAGGATTTCCTCGGCATCCATGCCAAGCGCCTTGAGCAGCGAGGTGACCGGAATCTTGCGACGACGGTCGATACGCGCATAGACGATGTCCTTGGCGTCGAATTCGATATCGAGCCAGGACCCGCGATAGGGAATGATGCGGCCAGCGAACAGCAGCTTGCCCGAAGAGTGCGTCTTGCCCTTGTCGTGATCGAAGAACACGCCAGGCGAACGGTGCATCTGCGAAACGATAACGCGCTCGGTGCCGTTGACAACGAAAGTGCCATTGGGCGTCATGAAGGGCATGTCGCCCATATAGACGTCCTGCTCCTTGATATCCTTTACCGAACGGGCGCCGGTTTCTTCATCCACTTCAAACACGATCAGCCGCAGCGTCACCTTGAGCGGGGCAGCGAAGGTCATGTCGCGCGCACGGCACTCGTCGATGTCGTATTTGGGCTGTTCGAATTCGTAGCGCACGAATTCGAGCGATGCGGTGTTGGAAAAGTCGGTGATCGGGAAAACCGACCGGAACACGGACTGCAACCCCTCTTCAGGCCGGCCACCCTTGGGCTCGGCAACCTGAAGAAACTGATCATAGGAAGCCTTCTGGACTTCGATCAGATTGGGCAGCTCCGTGACTTCGCGGATGGAGCCGAAGGACTTGCGAACCTTGCGGCGGCCGTTGAACGTGGTAGCCATGAAAGCTCCTACTTTAAAGCGCTTGTCTCGGAGGCAGATATCCAAAGACCCGACTATCAGCCGTCGGCGCTCGGGATATATGCCTGGTTAGTCAATTCGTCGGGTCTTGGTGGATGGCAAAGGAATCCGGCTCACAACCCGATGAGCCGGTTCACAGACACGTGATCAGCGACTAAAGCCCCGCACGAGGGGCAGCCCACGGCGAGGTCAACAGAGGCTTCAAGCTGCCCGCGACATCCAAATTCGTCATATATTTCCGCAAATTGGGGCTTGGACCCATCCAATCGGCCCAAAGCGAATCGTTCCGTCAGAAACGGAAAAGCGAAATGGCACATAAAGCGCCATTTCGCAAATTTCAAGGCAAAAGTCGAAATTACTTGAGTTCGACCTTGGCGCCAGCAGCTTCCAGCTTCTTCTGGATGTCTTCGGCTTCAGCCTTCGACACGCCTTCCTTGACGGCCTTCGGAGCACCTTCAACCAGGGCCTTGGCTTCGCCCAGGCCGAGGCCGGTGATGCCACGGACTTCCTTGATGACGTTGATCTTGTTGTCGCCGAAGGCGGCAAGGATCACGTCGAATTCGGTCTTTTCTTCAGCAGCAGCGGCCGGAGCAGCACCGCCGGCGGCGGCAACAGCAACCGGAGCAGCGGCGGAAACGCCCCACTTTTCTTCCAGCATCTTGGACAGCTCAGAAGCTTCCAGAACGGTCAGGGCCGAGAGATCATCAACGAGTTTGGCGAGATCAGCCATTTTACACTCTTTTCAGTTTGAGTTCGGGTTCGAATGTTGAGGTAGTTTGGAACGGCCTTACGCCGCTTCGCTCTTTTCGGCGTGAGCCTTGAGAACGCGGGCAATGCCCGCGCCTGGCTGCACCAGAATGGAAGCGATGTTCGTTGCCGGCTGCTTGACAAGACCTGCGAGCTTGGCACGCAGTTCGTCCAGCGACGGCATGGTTGCCAGCGCCTTGACGCCATCGGCGTCCAGAGCGGTCGTCCCCATGGCACCACCGAGAATAACGAACTTCTGGTTCTTCTCGGCGAAGGCCGCTGCGATCTTGGGTGCAGCGACGGGATCTTCCGCATAGGCGATGACGGTCGGGCCGGTAAACAGGCCCGAGATATCCGCGACATCGGTTTCCTTAAGAGCGAGCTTGGCAAGGCGGTTCTTGGCGACCTTGACCTTGCCGCCAGCCTTCTTGACCTGCACGCGCAGGTCAGTGAACGCAGCGACGGTCAGGCCGGTATTGTGCGCGACGACGATCGATCCAGCACCCGCAAGGGATTCCTGGAGCGAGGCGACGACTTCACGCTTTTCCGCTCTTTCCAAAGCTAGTCTCCACAAATAAGCCCCAGGGCATTAGCCAAGGGACCATTGCCAATTGCTGCCCCCTGCCCTGTGGGCCGGGGAACAACGGTTAGTGCCTGCCAACCGAGTGCCCGCTTGGGGCAACTGGCTTAGGTTCGAACCACAAACTCTGGGCCATTCGGCCCGGAATTGGGTCTCACCCCGTCTATTGCTGGCTCCAGAACTGGAATTAACGGCATGACGCCGGCCGGCAGTCTCGGACAGGACTTAACGCAGCCCCCGAAGGGACGGCGAAACCGGGCGGCGAACCGCCCGGAATTCGAATTAGACGGCCGTATTCGGCTCGACATGGACACCCGGGCCCATGGTGGAGCTCACGGACACCCGCTTGACATAGGTACCCTTGGCGCCAGCCGGCTTGGACTTCTGCACGGCGTCGGTGAACGCCTTGATGTTCTGCAGCAGCGCGTCCTCGGAGAACGACACCTTGCCGATACCGGCGTGAATGATACCGGCCTTCTCGACGCGGTATTCCACAGCGCCGCCCTTGGCAGCGCCAACGGCGCCCTTGACGTCCATGGTCACGGTGCCGACCTTGGGGTTCGGCATTAGGTTGCGCGGGCCCAGGATCTTGCCCAGACGGCCGACCAGCGGCATCATGTCCGGAGTGGCAATGCAGCGGTCGAAGTCGATCTTGCCCGACTGGATGGTTTCGAGCAGGTCTTCAGCGCCAACAATGTCAGCACCGGCAGCGGTGGCCTCGTCGGCCTTGGCGCCACGGGCGAACACAGCGACGCGAACGGTCTTGCCGGTGCCATTGGGCAGGCTCACGACACCACGAACCATCTGGTCGGCGTGACGCGGGTCAACACCGAGGTTCATCGCGATCTCGACGGTCTCGTCAAACTTGGCCGAAGCCTTCGACTTCACCATCTTGATGGCATCTTCGAGCGAGTACAGCTTGTTGCGATCAATGCCTTCACGGGCAGCGGCAACCTTCTTTGCGATCTTTGCCATCTCTATCAGCCCTCGACCTGGATGCCCATCGACCGGGCGGAACCGGCGATCATGCTCATTGCGGTTTCAACGTCGTCCGCGTTGAGGTCCTTCATCTTCTTTTCGGCGATGTCACGAAGCTGGGCTTCGGTGATGGTGCCGACGCTTTCCTTGCCCGGCAGCTTGGAGCCGGACTTCAGGTTCATCGCCTTCTTGATGAAGTAGGTGACCGGCGGCTGCTTCATCTCGAAAGTGAAGCTCTTGTCGGCATAGGCAGTGATGATGGTCGGAATCGGCGAGCCCTTTTCGAGCTCCTGCGTAGCCGCATTGAAGGCCTTGCAGAATTCCATGATGTTCAGACCGCGCTGACCCAGCGCCGGACCGATCGGGGGCGACGGGGTGGCAGAGCCAGCCGGGACCTGGAGCTTGATATAGCCCGTAATCTTCTTAGCCATTTTCTATCCTTCTCATGCGCCCCGAAGGGCAGTTGAAGCCGTGGTACGGTTTCCTGACGCCGGCTAAGCGCCATCCCCTTCCACGGGTTTCGCGAGGTTGCCCCCGCGTATCGATCAGACCTTTTCGACCTGACCGTATTCGAGCTCCACAGGCGTGGGGCGACCGAAAATCGAGACCTCGACCTTGAGGCGGGAGCGTTCCTCGTCCACCTCTTCGACGATGCCATTGAAGCTGGCGAACGGACCGTCCGAAACGCGAACGTTCTCGCCCACTTCGAAACTGACGGAGGGCTTGGGATGATCCACACCTTCCTGCACCTGCTGCAGGATCGACATGGCCTCGCTCTCCGAAATCGGCATCGGCTTGTTGTCCGAACCGAGGAAACCAGTGACCTTGGGCGTGTTCTTGATCAGGTGGAACGCCTCATCGGTCATATCCATCTTCACCAGCACATAGCCCGGGAAGAACTTGCGCTCCGTATCGACCTTGCGGCCTCGACGGATCTCGACGACCTTTTCGGTCGGCACGATCACGTCTTCAAACAGGTGCTCAAGCTTCTTTTGCGCAACCTTGAGACGGATATCTTCCGCCACCTTGCGCTCGAAGTTCGAATACGCCTGAACGATGTACCAGCGCTTGGCCATAAAGGGTCGCCGCTCCCAATAACTTTTCTTGTATGAACCGACTTAGCGGATCGACAGCATCAAGGATACGAACCAGGAAATGACCTGGTCCGCCGCGAGGAAGAACAGGCTGGCCAGAATGACCAGCACCAGAACCATGATCGTGGAAATCACAATCTCGCTCCGGCCCGGCCAGGTGACCTTGCTGACTTCCGAGCGAACCTGCTGGAAAAACTGGACTGGGTTCGTGCGGGCCATGGGCAAATCTACTTCGTATCTTGGTGCAAAACCAAAGGCCGCGCAGGAATCCCGCACGGCTAGAGCGGGCTATCTAGAGGCTTTGCCAGAGGAATGCAACAGGCTTGGCAATCGAATCGCCGCTCCGGACACAGTCTGTTTCCGATCACATGTAAAGCATAAGTGCAAAAGGCGCACGAATCCCCCTTGCGCCCCCGCATTGCATGTCGTTGGATAGATTGTGCCCGGAATGTGGCAAAGCTCGTGGAGGGAGCAATGTCGTTCGAGGTCCTTGCCTGCCAATTGATGCATTTTGGTCCCCATCCGACCATTTCAGGTCGTATCACCGGGGTGGTGCGCGTGCGGATTCGCGAGCAATTCCAGGGCAACGTTACCGAATACGGCCTTGACCTGCCTGTGAGGGCCAATTGTGGCAAGGTGCCGCATGAGCAGGTGCGCACCGCTTTGCTCACCCATGCAGCCCATCAGCTCAACAAGCTCAAGGCCAGGCACAGCGATCCCCTGCCCGCAGCAGCAGAATAAGCGGTAACAACCTCGTTGCGGCTTTGCGGCAGTCCAAGCCGTCCTGGATGCCCATCGAAAACCCGGATAGCGCCGGAAACCATTTCGGCAATCGTACGTTCTTGGAAATGCAGGATTTGCCTCCTGCGACCTCCAACGTCAGTCCCCGGATCCCATGCACTCCCTACCCCTGCCGGGGACTGGCTCTTTTCGTTTGCCCGGCCGGTCGCATACCCGACCGACCGGGCAGTCTGGCTATGATCAGGCAATAAACACGTCGTCGCCAACATTCGTGCCCAGGTCGGCCGACAGCAATTCGTAGTCGGCCAAGGATCTGACCGCGATCTGATCCGCGCGATCAGCACCGCGCAAGATCGTGGCCTCGCCGCTCGTTTCGTGCTGCATGAGCAGGTCTGAGCTGCCATCGCCATCAAAATCGGCAATGCTCACAACGTGATGCCCTTGGGGCGCAAAGCCAATATTCACATTGGCGCCGCTGCCGCCCTCAATGAAGGACATCCAGCCGCTGGTCGCGCTCTGAAACAGGATGTCGTCCTTACCGTCATCGTTGAAGTCACCCACACCGATGAATTCGACTGTCCGGACACCGAGCCCGACGGTGTAAGGTGCACCGTCCTGGGCGCCTTTCACATAGGACACCCAGCCACTGCTATCGCTCTGGAACAGCAGGTCGTCCCGGCCATCCCCATCAAAATCCCCGGTCGCGAGCAGCGTTTGCCCGGGGCGGAAACCGACATTGACAGTCGCGCGCGTCGCGCCGTCCACATAGGCGTACCATCCGCTTGAGTCGCGCTGGAACAGGATGTCGGTCGCGCCATCGCCGTTAAAGTCCCCGAGGCCCTTCAGGCTCTCGCCATGCCGGAAGCCGACATTGGAGAAGGTGCCGTCGCCCTCGACCATGGAGTACCATCCCGAGCTGTCGCTGCGGAACAGCAGGTCGTCGCGCCCGTCACCGGTATAATCGCCCACAGCCATCAGCGACAGGCCGCTGCGGAAGCCGATATTGGTATTGGCTCCGGCTCCATCGAGATGGCCGTACCAGTCATTGCCATTGCGGTAGAGCATGTCATCGGTGCCGTCGGCATTGAAATCCCCGATGCCGACAACTTCACGTCCGGAAGCGTGCGCGACATAGTGCAGGCTACCCGTCAGACCCTCGATGTAGCGAATGGCACCGGAAG
Source organism: Devosia indica (assembly GCF_003056405.1). Classification (GTDB taxonomy): domain Bacteria; phylum Pseudomonadota; class Alphaproteobacteria; order Rhizobiales; family Devosiaceae; genus Devosia; species Devosia indica. The sequence goes on along the minus strand of NZ_PYVZ01000004.1, from coordinate 54,671 downwards.
AAGCCTGCACCAGCAGATCCGCTCCCAAGTTGCCGCCGATATTGGTGTGCTCTTCCAGCTCGATGAGAACGTCCGAGAAAGCGATGTATTCGACACCGCTAAAGCTCTTGGTGCCATAGCCAAAGGTGTCGTGCATCGCCGTCCCGGCGACCAAGTCGAGGATGAAGCCACTCCGGTTCCACTCGATCTGCAGGATATCGATCCCTTTGCCGAAATCGGCGGTATCATCTCCGATATTGGCGCTGAAGATATTGGTCCCATCGTCACCGATAAAGCTATCGTCGTGGACCGTTCCCCGAATGCGCTCAACGCTGGTGATCTGATCCACATCGCCATAGGGCTTGCTGACTGTTCCGGCAGTCAGATCGACATGGATCGGTCCGCCGATCAGGGGCCCGTAGTCGATAAAGTCGTATCCTTCGCCACCGTCAATAACGTCGTTGCCGGCATATCCCGAGAACACGTCATTGCCATTGCCACCGATGAGCTGGTCATCGAAATTCGAACCGAACAGGGCGTCGGGATTGTCACCCGCGACGAACTGCACACCCGCAGGTGCATATTGCGCATTCAGGCTCAGCCCGAAGCTGTCCATGAAGGCATCGATGGGAGCGTAGTCGCCCTCGCCGGCAGCCACGAGCAATGGATAGAGTTCGGTGATCAGCACCGTGCGGCTGAAACTGATCCCGAGAATATGCTGGCCGTCCCAGCTGATATTGGCATCGTTCACCACCCCACCAGTGGGAACATCGCCGTCCCAGGTCAGACCGGAAACGCTCACCCGCGTGACCAGACCATTGGAGCCGGTCAGGTAGATGTGGCTGACCCCGAAAACCGGTGTCTCGACCCGGTCGAAGGCAATGCCGGTCAGCGCATCGTTAAGGATGGCATTGGTGGAGCCACCGATCTGCTGGTTAAAATACAGATAGTCCATTCAACCCCTCCAAAACTCAAAATTCATTCGCCAATTACTCTGAAATAACCATCCAGAAACACAACAACATGACACCACGTTGTTGCAGCCGGAGGTCAGATTTGCACAAATTGAAATATCCGGCACCTAAAAAAATCGGCCAAGATCCCAAAACCCACCGTTACCCATACAGCAAACGGAAAAACCGACCGATGGCGAATTTGCCAGCAATGCTGTCCACATAGCTATGGAAACTGTCAATAACGATTTGTTAGCCACGACACATTGCCAGCAAAAGACGACGAGCATGGTTAAGACCACGATCGTGTCGCGCTGATCTGTTCAAAGATGTCTGTAAATTGCCTGGCAGGGGCTGGGGGACTCGAACCCACGACCCTCGGTTTTGGAGACCGATGCTCTACCAACTGAGCTAAACCCCTTCAGGCGAGGGTGTGTCTAATGGCAAAGCGCGGCAGATGCAAGGGGCAGTTTGAACCTCTGCCTGCCCGTTCACAGCCATGTTCAATTGGCCCGCGTGCCACGCACATCACAATACCCATGCCACCGCCAATCCGGCGTTTCGATAGTCTGACAACAGTGCAGCGCCTGTGCGACGCTGTAGCATTCGGCGTATCGGGAGCGTTCAAATCCCTTGTTCGTTGTCATCGCTGATGTTGCCGAAGGTCCATTCAGGCGCGCCCTGAGAAATGGTCATTGGCGCTGAAGGTCCCACGCTGAAATCCTGCAGCCATTCTCTGATTTGCCTCGGGAGACCATCGTGCGCCTCAAGCCGCCTGTCAGTGTGGATCACGCCAGGAATTACCTAATGTCCTGTGCAGAGCTGGCCTGGGACGGCCCGCAAGCGCTTGAACTTGGTCCCATTCTGGATGGCATTGCCAACGCCATGGCCATCGTCAGCGCCTTGGACATCCCCGACGATATCGAACCGCTGTTTGGCGAGGATATTGCCACCGCCGGGCAAGAACCGAGATGACTGGCATACTGGACATGACGGCAACCGAGCTGGCTGGCAACATCGCGTCTGGTCTGGTTGATCCGGTTGAGGCCGTGTCAAGCTACCTTGAGCGCATAGAGGCGCGTGAACCGCTATGGCGGGCCTGGGCACATATTGACCGGGACGGCGCCTTGGCGGAGGCCAGGGTCATGACCGAGGAAGCACGATCCGGCGCTCTGAGGGGTCCACTGCATGGCGTGCCCGTGGGTATCAAGGACGTGTTTCACGCCCAGGGCATGCCGACGCTGGCCAATTCTAAGACCATGGATCCGAACGCCACCTATGCAGATTCGGGTGTGGTCGCGGCGCTGCGCTCGGCCGGCGCCATTATCCTGGGCAAGTGCGAAACCGTGGAATTTGCCGGTATGGGCGTTCCACCCGGATCCCGCAACCCCTGGAACCCCGCCCATACCGGGGGCGGGTCAAGCTCGGGGTCAGGTGTCGCCGTTGGGGCGCGTATGGTGCCGGCGACCATCGGCACCCAGACCGGGGGCTCCAACCTTCGTCCCGCCTCCTACAATGGCGTTGCCGGCTTCAAGCCCAGCTACGGCGCCCTCTCCCGCGACGGGCTGCTGCCGGTTTCCTGGAGCCTGGACCATCCCGGACTGATAGCCCGCTCGGCCGAGGACCTCGACCTGATCTTCGGCGCCATTGCACAAAACCCTGGCCTGGAAGCCAAGCAACAAGACGCGTGGCGCATTGGTGTGTTGCGGGATTTCTTCTTTGAAACATCCGAAACGGACACCGTGGCCGTCGTCGACGCCGCTTTGGCACGCCTCTGCGCGGCAGGTATGCAGGTCGACACCGTGGCTCTGCCCGAATTGTTCAGCGCGCATCATGCGATCCATCACCTCATCATGAGCACGGAGATGGCTGCCTACCACGCTCCCCGCCTGGCCAGCGCCGGCGAACGGATGTCGGGGCGGCATAAACTGCTGGTGCAAGCCTTCGCTTTGGTTCCGGCTGGATATTATCTGCAGGCCTTGCGGGCGCGGCGCATGCTGCGTGATGCCATGCTGCCGCTCTTCGACGCACACCCCGTGCTGGCCATGCCGACGACCCCGGCGCCAGCGCCGGAGGGGTTGGAATCGACCGGCAACGCTTCTCTGCTATCCCCCTGGAGCCTGCTCGGCTTTCCGGCAGCAACCATTCCCTGCGGGCTTGCCGAGAATGGACTTCCGCTTGGCCTGCAACTTGTCGGCGCACCTGGCACTGACCGCACTGTCATTCAGGCCGCCATCGCCGCAGAGCGCGTGCTTGGCCGCCTCGAACTGCCTGCCTGAGAGGACAATTCGTGACCGATCTCGACAGATACGCCTATTCGCCAATCACCAGGCGCCCGCCGCTGTCGCTTCCGGGGAATGCGCGCATCGCGGTCTTCGTGGTGCCCAATGTTGAATATCTTGAATGGCTGCCGCCCCCGAACCCGCAGCGCGCGCCCTATCCAGGACCGCTCCCCAATGTGGCGGGCTTCCAGCCGCGCGACTATGGCAATCGAGTTGCATTGTGGCGGCTGTTCGAGCTTTTCGACGATCTGGGCATTCGCGCCACAGCCTCGATGAATGCAGCGGTGTTCGAGCATTTTCCGCGCATTGCCGAGGAAATGGTCCGACGGGATTGGGACTATCAGTCACACGGCCTCTACAATACCCGCTTCGCCTTTGGGATGGATGAGCCGATGGAGCGCGAACTGATCGAAACCGTGATCGACATCGTTCGGCGCGCCACCGGCAAGACGATCAGTGGCTGGCTCGGGCCTGCCCTGACCACGACCCTGCGCACCCCGGACCTTTTGGCCGAAGCAGGCGTAAAATACTGGGCCGACCTGTTCCATGACGACGAGCCCACCGAGGTCAGGGTTGCCAGGGGCAGACTGATCTCCCTGCCCTATAGCTTCGAGGTCAATTCTGGCGTAGCGCTGGGCGGGCAGGCGCAGACCGCCCAGGCCTTCGGCCGGTTGATCATGGACCAGTTCGATATGCTCTATGAGGAAGGCGCCACGGCGCCCAAGGTCATGGCCATCTGCCTCCATCCTTTTGCCGTGACGGCACCCTCCCGCATCAAATATCTGCGGCAGGCGCTCGAATATATCCTGGGTCACAGCGGCGTCTGGCAGGCCACGGCCGGTGAGATTGCCGACTGGTACTATGCCAATCATTTCGGCCGCCGGCTTGCCGGGGCCGCCACCGACGCCGCGTGAGGCCGCCATGACCGAGCTCGCTCCAACCTACAACAGCGTCGCCGTCGATCCAGTGACGCGCATGGACCACGGCCTTTACAGCTTTTCGCCCCTGCCTGACCGACCGCGCCTGGTCTGGCCGAATGGGGCGGCCGTGGCCATCGCTGTGGTCATCACGGCCGACTATGGCGATCTGGTCACCAGCCCGCTCAATCTGGTCGGGTTCACCTATAGGGACTATGGCGCAAGGGTCGGCGTCTTCAGGCTTATGCGCATTCTGGACGCGTTCGGAATCAAGGCGACCTTGCCAATCAGCGACGTGTTGCTCGAGCGCGCCCCGGCCCTGGTCGAGGACGCCTTGGCCAGAAACTGGGAATTTGTCGGCCATGGCGCAAGGGTCAACCAGGTCGTCAATTCGGCCCTGGAGGTCGCGGATGAACGGGCCTATCTCGCTGCCTCGGCAGCGGCGATCAAGCAGGCGACTGGACAGTCACCTCGCGGCTGGCTTGGCCCCGGCGGCAGCCAGTCCAGCCATACCACAACCCTCCTGGCAGAGCTGGGCTACGACTACACGCTCGACTGGGGCAATGACGATCAGCCCTATGCCTTTCACGTGCCGCAGGGTCAGCTCAGCGCCCTGCCCTACAGCCCCGACACCGCCGACGCCGCGGTCATTCAGGCCCAGAGCCATACGCCCTGGGAATATGAGACGGCCCTTACCGATCACCTGGAAACGTTGATCCAGGACGGCCAACGCTCCGGCATGGTCATGACCCTTGGGCTGCAGGCGCATGTCTCCGGCCAGCCACTGCGCGCAAAATACATCCGGCAATTCCTCGAGACGGCACGGGCCAGCGGCCAGGTCTGGTTCGCCACCGCATCCGAGATCATCGACGCCTGGCGCGCCCAGAACTAGCCCATCGCACCCCACCACAGCCCGGCTGAGATTTGCTCACGGCCGGGCGCAGATGTCTTGGTTAGGCGCGAGCCTTGAGGCCCTGTACCGTTTTTCCGCAGTCGTGAGCGGAGTACGGGACGTGCCGATAAGATACTGGGCAATCATCGTTCTTGTCGGCGTCATCTTTGGCAGCTCGTTCCTGCTGATCGAAATCGCAGGGCGCGAACTGGAGCCGTTAACCATGGCCGCAGGCCGCGCCTTCATCGCGGCGGCCGTAAGCTGGTTTATCGTGCTGGTAAGCCGGATCAGGGTCCCGACCGAACCGCTGCTGGTCGCTCAGCTGCTCGGGTTGGGTGTGATGAGCTATGCCTTTTCATTCGTGATGATGCCCATCATCCAGGACCACATCTCCACAGGTCTGGTCGCAATGATCAACCTCCTGCTGCCGATCATGACCCTAGCCGTTTCCCATTTCTGGCCGGGTGGTGAACGCGCCAATCGCACCAAGGCGATCGGAGCCGTAATCGGCTTCTCCGGTGCCTCAATCCTCGCCCTGCCCAGCTTTGCCGGTGGCATGGGCGGACAGGCACTGGGCGTGGTGCTGTGTCTGCTCAGCACCTTCGTCTTTGCAGTTGCATTCAACATCACACGGGGCTTCGCCCGCATAGCGCCACAGGTGGTCGCTGCCTATGCGATGACCGGCGCGCTGCTCGCAACGCTGCCGCCGGCGGTGCTCATCGAAGGAATGCCGCAAATCGAGCTCTCGCAGACCTGGTGGGCCTGGCTGGCGTTGGGCCTCTTTCCCACCGCCTTCACCTTTCAGGTCATGTACTGGATGATTCCCCGGGTCGGGGTGACCAACTTTTCGGTCAATGCCTATATCGGGCCCATCGTCGCTACGCTGCTGGGCACCACGCTGCTGGGCGAGGTGGTGCATCCGCTGCATCTGGTTGGTATCGTCGTGGTCATGGCAGGACTGCTGGTAATTGATGGCAGACTAATAAAGCGCTTCGTGCGGCCCGACACCCGCAGCAGTCAGACAGTCTGACCCGCCTCCTTCGGCTTGCGGTTGGCAGTGACCAGTGTCAACAGGATCGGCAAGGACAGCAGTGGGATCAAACCCATGAAAAGAAAAGCATGCTGGAAGTCGGCAATCTGCGGCAGGTGACCATCGGCGACCAGGAACGACAGCACAGTGGCGCCAAAGGAAATGCCAAGCCCCATGGCCAGTTGCTGGAAAACCCCGGCAGATGCCACGCTACTGCTGAGCTTGTCGTCGGGCACATCCGAATAGGTCAGGGAGTTGACCGCGTTGAAGTGCATGGTGCGAATGGCGCCCAGCGCGAGGACGGCTGCCACTGTCAGAACCAGGCCCGATTGTGCATCCATGGCAAAGAAACTGACCATGAGTCCCGAGCCAAGAACGGTCACGGTCATCAACAGGCCGCCATATCCGATCATGGCAATAGCTCGCCTGAGGAGCGGCTTGGCCAGAAACGCGCCGACAGCGGAAATCGAGGTGATGAGGGCCGCCATGATCGGGGTCATTCCATAGCCGATCTGCAGTGTCAGGGGCAGCAGGAAGGCCGAGGAATTGAGCCCCACGCGACCGATGCCACCGGCAATGACCCCAACCGAAAAGCGCTGATTGGCAAACAGCGAAAGATCGAGCGCAGCATGCGCACGGCCTCGTGCAAGTGCCATATAGGCCACAAAAATCAGCACTGCGCCGGTAAATATGCCAAGCGTGCCGACCAGGCCAGTAACCGGATGGGCCAGATGTTCCACCCCGAGCTGGAACAGCACAAGCGAGGCTGCCACCATCAGGAAACCGGGCAAGTCGAAGCGCTTGGCTCCGGCCACCGGCAGGGCCGGTATGAAACGAAGGGTCAGGACGATGGTGAGCAGGCAGAGCGGCATGCTGACCAGGAACAGCATCCGCCAGGAGGCAAAGGAAATGATGGTGGCGCCCAGGAGGGGCCCTAGCAAAGGGCCGATCAGAACAGGCAGTGTCAGGTAGGTCATGGCGTCCAGCGTGCGTCCGGGCCCGAACGCCTTGAGCACCAGAAGCCGCCCCACGGGGGTCATCAATGCCCCGCCGAAGCCCTGCACGACGCGTGCGGCAACCAAAAGGCTCAAGTTAGGGGCCATGGCCGCCAGCAGGGAGCCAAGGGTAAAAACGACCAGCGCCGCACAGAAAACCCGGCGAGCGCCGAATTTGTCTGCAAACCAACCGCTCACCGGCATGAACACGGCCAGGCTGACCAGATAACCGGTGATGGCCAGATGCAGGAGCAGCGGATCGACAGCCAGTGCCTCGGCGATGGTGGGTATGGCAATGGTGAGCAGCGTGGTGTCCATGCCCTGCATCAGAAAAGCAAAGGCAACGATGAAGGCGACGACAATGCGTCGCCGTTCGCCCAGAGGCGCGGCGGCTGATTGAGACATTGATAGTATTCCGTTTGGGCGGTGCGCCGCAAAAGGGCACGCATTTGCCGTGGTGTTGCACCCAACATCCACGCGTACCCCGGGAGGGTCAAATTAGTTTCCCTCGGTCGCCGCCAAGAAATCCTCATGCCCTTTTGTGGAACCCGGCAGGACCGCCGCGTGAGCATTTCTCATCGGCTCCGGGAGAATTCCCCATTGGCGGCACACAGCCGCAATCCCTTAGCGTTTCGGTATCGAAGCTCCAAGGATGAGGTTGACCGCCATGGCTGTTTGGGACGCGTTTCTGACCGAAGACGACAAGAAGGTGATGGCCGCGCGCAAACCGCGCAAGCCCACCGGCCCCGGCAGCAAGGTGGGGCTGCTGGTCATCGATATGCAGAATACTGCAATGGGTCATGACAAGCCCATCTGGGAGCAGCTCGACGAGTTTTCCGGCGCCTGCGGGCCACATGCCTGGAAAGCCGTGCCATTCCAGCAGCAGTTGCTCAAGGCCGCCCGCGCCGCCGGCATGCCGGTCATCTATTCCAAGCATATTTTTCACCCCTATACCGGCCTGGCCATGTCCGAGCCGGGCAACAATTTCAGCTCGGAAAACGCCAAATCCGAAGTGCCGATCGAAGTCGCGATGATGGATGGCGACATCCTGGTCGAAAAACAGACACCGAGCTGCTTTGCCTTTACCAATCTGCCGCTGATCCTGAGCTCTCTGGGGCTTGATGGTTTGCTGGTGGTGGGAAACAGCACGTCTGGTTGCGTGCGGGCCACCTGCGTCGATGGCCGCGCCCATGGCTACAAGATGAGCGTGGTCGAAGAAGGCTGTTTCGATCGTATCGAACTCTCTCACGCCGCAGCGCTGTTCGACATGGCCTTCAAGATCTGTGACGTGATCAGCACCGATCAGGCACTGGACATTATTGGCCAGAACTCACAGGCCGCCAAGGCCGCCTGACGGCCGCCTCCCAGGGTTGGCCACCGCGGTCCGCATGTCGTGCGGACCCATCCCTCATACCGCGAGAAACCGTCATGCTTGTTGCCGCACTGCAGCTGGGGCCTGCCGCCCCCACAATCACCGAAACCGCAGACCGCATCCTGGCGCTGGTCGAAAAGGCAGGCGCTGCAGGCGTCACGCTGGCCGTGCTGCCTGAACTGGCCCTGACGCCCTATTTTGCCGCCGAGGTGCACGAGGACCTTACGCCCTTCGTGAACCCCGAGGAGAACCAGACTGCCATTGACGCCATCGCAGCCAGGGCAGCACAATTTGGCATGGCCCTGGTCCTGCCGTTTGCCGAGCAGAACAATGCCGGGCTCTACAATTCGATGAGCTTCATCGACAACAAGGGCAGCCGGGTCGGCACCTTCCGCAAGATGCATATTCCCGGCCAGGTCGATCCCAAGGCCGATGCGCCGATCACTATTCTGGAGAAACGCTATTTTCTTCCCGGCGATCTCGGCTTTGCCGTGCATGACCTGGGAGCAGTCAAGGTCGGCGGGCTGATCTGCTATGACCGGCGGTTCCCCGAATCCTACCGCTCCCTGTCCATCAACGGGGCCGAGGTCATTGCCGTGGCGTACAACACGCCGGTCATGCCTGGTGGGACGCTCGGGCAGGCCCGCAAGGCCTCCGAACTGGCAATCTCGGCCGGGGCCTATTTCACCGGCACCGCCGTGATCGCGGCAGGCAAGGCGGGCAAGGAGAATGGCGTGCGCTATATCGGCCGTTCCTTCGTCGTCGGCTCGGACGGTTCCATTCTCGCCCGTGCAAAAACCAACCACGACGAGATGATCCTGGCCGAGCTTAATCTCGACCGCCAGGTCAAGATCCGCGAACGCTGGGCCTTTGCTACCAATCGGCGGCCCGACGAATACGTCATGCGCGAGCCTGCCTGAAGTCGGCCGCCATGAACCAGATGGCTCCACCTCCAGGCCCGCGCACGGCCCGCAAACGGCCGCGGGTATCCAAGGCCATCACGGTCCGCAATTTCCGCATATTTTTTGCCGGCTCGGTCATTTCAGTACCTGGAACCTGGATGCAGATGACGGCACAGGCCTGGCTCGTCCTGGACCTCACCGGCTCGCCGCTATCGCTTGCCATCGTCACCTCACTCCAGTTCCTCCCGGTCATGCTGCTTTCGCTGATTGGCGGAGCGCTGGCGGACCGATTTCCAAGGCGGCGGCTGATGGTGATCACCCAGGCTCTGGGTGCGACCCAGGCCATAATACTCGGGCTGCTCTGCGCCACGGGAACCGTCAATATCTGGCACATTTACGTGCTGGCGATGACGCTGGGCATCATCAATGCCCTCGATGCTCCGCTACGCCAGGCATTTGTCAGCGAACTGGTGCCAACCACGCACTTGCCAAATGCCATCGCCATGGGTTCACTGGCACAGAACCTGGGGCGGATCATCGGACCCGCCATCGGCGGCGTGGTCATCGCCGCCTTTGGTGTCGCCACGGCCTATTTCCTCAACGCGCTGACCTTTTGTGCCATGCTGGCGGCCCTGGCCCTGCTGCGCACCAGCGAGTTGCAGCCCCGCCGCCTTGCCAATAAGCAGCGCCTGCTCGGACAGGTGCGCGAAGGACTGTCCTTTGCCCGGCGGACGCCACCAGTCTTGTTCCTGCTCATCGCCACGGCCTTTATCGGCCTGTTCGGGCAGAACTTCACCACCATGGTACCGTTGATCTCGACCTACCTGGTTCACGCCAGCGCAGCGGAATTCGGCATTCTCAACTCCTGTCTCGGAACTGGCTCCTTCATGGCGGCGGCGATCATGACGACGCGCGGTGCCCCCTCGTCGCGGCGCATCCTGCTTGCCGGGGTCAGTTTCGGGCTGGTGCTCTTTTCCATCAGCTTTTCCTCGAGCCTGGTGCTCTCGGGCTTGCTGTTCTTCATGGTCGGGGCCGCGGCCGTGACATTCTCGGCCTCCATGAACACCTCCCTGCAACTCTGGGCGCCGCCGGAAATGCGGGGGCGCCTGGTCAGCATGATCAACCTGCTCATTCCCTCCCCCATTGGCCCGATCCTGACCGGGGCCGCCGCCTCGACCCTTGGCGTTGCGGCGGCGGTCATGCTCAACGGGCTGCTGTGCTGCCTGGGCGTAGGCGTTGCCTATCTCTACCTTTTGCACCACCGCCGGCGCGGCACAGACTTCGAACATCCCGTGCCCGTTGACGACATCATCCCCGCCCGCAGCGCGCCATGAACGGCAAATGACAGGAAAATGACAGCCAATGCCCAAGAAATATGCACATAGCTGTTATGTTCACAAATTAAGCTTGTCGACGGGTCAAGAGCGTGATTTGCTGTGTTTTGGGGAGGAGAGGCAAGTGAGGTTTCCATGAGACGTCGCGTCCCTCTCAATGCGGTTCGTGCCTTTGAGGCAGCGGCCCGTTGCAAGAGTCTGGTCCGTGCAGCGGACGAGTTATGTGTTACCCCAACAGCAGTCAGTCATCAGATCCGACTGCTTGAGGATTTCCTGCAAACCAAGCTCTTCCTGCGCAAGAACAGCAGGCTGGAGCTCACAACCGAATCCCGGGCCTGCCTGGGCAAGCTGACCAATGCGCTCGACCTTATCGACGAATCCTTGATTTCGCTGATGGCTCCAGCCGATGAACGCCAGCGCCTCATGGTGGGCGCCTCCGCCTCCGTCGCGTCGCTCTGGCTCTTGCCGCGCATGAGCAAATATGTCGAAGGCGCACCCGAGATCGACGTGACCATCACCACGTTTGTAAAGCGGCAGGACATCGAGAACGAAGAAACCGATTTGTGGATCTGCAACTGGCAGACGGCATTGGACCGCCGCATCGAGCCGCTGATGGAAGAAGAAATCATCCCGGTTTGTTCGCCTGCGCTGGCCGCCCGCTACGGTTCAGATTGGGGCGCCATATTGCGTGAGGTTCCCTTGATCCACCAGGACAGGGTCCGGACCGAACAGAATGGCCCCTATCCGGACTGGGATCGCTATCTGCGTGAGTATGGAGTCAATCGCAGCGACATCACCAAGGGCCCGCGGTTCAACCAATCGAGCCCGAGCATCGAAGCAGCCCGCATCGGCCTTGGCGCCATTCTCGGGCGTTCGATCCTGATCGAGGACAGCCTGCGCAACGGCTCCCTTGTACAGATCGGTGAAGCCTATCCGATCCGCAGTCCCTATTTCCTGGTATCTCCGTGGTCGCCGGCCTCCCCCAAGACGGTGAACAGCTTCAAAGACTGGCTGTTCGACCAGGTGCGTGGTCCGATCGCAGCCCGCTCGGTTGTGCCGGCCTGATCTGAAACAAAAACAAGACACCCAGCCCCAAACTGAAGAGGCGCCCAGCAATTGGGCGCCTTTCGGTTTTTGAGCACGTCATACTCGTGCTGAAACGATCCCCAATGCGCCCGGTCAGGCGCCAAAGGCCCATTCGTCATCCGGCATCCAGGAGAAGGTGACGGCCTCGCCCACTTCGGGCGGATCGGCGAAGAAGCGTGTATCCGAAATGACCGCGCACAGGTCCTTGCGGTCATCGGTCACAAGGTTGATGCGGACCAGGGGCCCCTGATACTCGATGCTGGTGATCGTCGCGGGCAGGTTGCGCCCCCCCACGGCTTCGACAATGCGGCACTTGTCGGCCCGCACCGATACCGTCCGCCCCTCGAACTCGATGACATTGTGTCCCCCGATGAAGCGGGCGACGAAAGTGTTGGATGGCTTTTCGAAGACCTCGCGCGCCGTTCCAGCCTGCATGATTTTGCCATTGTTCATGACCACGACCATGTCGCTCAGGGCCAGGGCTTCCTCCTGGCTGTGCGTGACGTGCACGAAGGTAATGCCCAGCTCGGTCTGGATGCGCTTGAGTTCAGACCGCATCAGCACCCGCAAGAAGGGATCCAGCGCGGACAGTGGCTCGTCCAGCAGCAGAACCTTTGGACGGGTGATGAGCGAGCGCGCCAGCGCCACGCGCTGCTGCTGGCCACCGGAGAGCTGGGCCGGCATGCGATGTGCCAGTTCTTCCATCTGCACCAGCTTGAGGAATTCCATGGCCCGCGCCTGACGCTCGGCCTTGGGCACCTTCTTGAGCTTGAGCGAAAAGGCGACATTGTCGAGCGCGCTCAGATGCGGAAACAGCGCATAGCTCTGGAACATCATCGAAGTGCCCCTGCCCGCGGGCAGCGCGTCGGTGACATTCCGGTCATGGATCAACACGTCCCCGTCGGTGACGTCTTCATGTCCGGCCAGCATGCGCAGGGTGGTGGTCTTGCCGCATCCGGAAGGCCCCAGCAGGCAGCAATAGCTGGCCTTGGGAATGCGCAGGGATATCTCGTCCACGGCGCGGGCGCCGCCGTCATAGGATTTCGAGACAGCAACCATCTCGACGTCAAAGCGGTTGACAGTGCCCTCGGCGGGCTCGCCCGCCTCGGTGTCGGGAACCAGGTTCTTGGCATTGAATTCGGTGTCGATCTTCATGACGATGTCCTCGGAATGGCCAATCAGGCTCAATGGGCGGTAAGGCGAAGCTGTCGTCTCTTGGCAATGCTGCCGCTCACCAGCAGGGTGGCGATGACGATGCTGAACATGAACAGGGTGGTCAGTGTGCCCACGGCGAACATGACCGGGGTGGTGGCGGCCCCCAGAAGGCCCGTCAGTTCCATGGGCATGGTGTTGCCAGTGCCAATATTGAGCCCGGCGCGCGCCGATTCCTCGTAGGACGAGGTAAAGCCGGCCATGATGATGCCGATGACCCCAGGCAGGATCAGCGGCAGGATGACATACTGGAACCGTTGGGCCGAGCTGGCGCCGAGATCGGTCGCTGCCTCCTCGTAGGATTTGTCGAGCCGGCCCAGGATGATGAACATGATCAGCATGGCAAAGGGCAGCGACCAGGTGAGTTGGGCCCCGATGCCCGAATACCACCAGTCCGGCCGCAGCCCGAGCAGGCGCAGGGTGAGCGAAATTCCGAAGCCGACGAAAATGCCTGGCACCACCATGCTGGCGATGGCCGAATAGAAGACGAAGTTGGATCCGGGATATTTGCGCCGGAAACTCATGCCGGCAGCAACGCCGATCAACATGGTCAGCAGCGCCACAATCAGCCCCAGCCGAATGGAGCGGAAGAAGGAATTGTGGAGATCCCCCACGCCGCGGCCCTGGGCGCTGAACAGGGTTTCGAACCATACCAGCGAGAAGCCGCGCATGGGGAAACTCATGCCCCCCTCCGGCCCCTGGAAGGACAGCAGATAGACACAGATCATCGGCCCATAGAGGAACAGCAGGAAAGCCGTGAAGAATGTCGAGAGCAGGTAGTAGGAAAGCGGGCGCCGGTTGAGCATGAGGACCTCCTATCGAGCCAGTTCTTTGCGGATATCAACAAGGCGCAGCAGAACGCCCACGAAGGCCATCACCACCACCAGAAGCACCACCGATTTGGCGGCGGCAGGCGGAAACTGGAAGGCATTGATCTCGTTCATGATCGCCACGGCGGGAGTATTGACCTGGTTGCCGCTCATGGCACGCACCAGGAATCCGTCGCCCATCACTGCAGTGACGATGAAAATGGTACCGACAGCGATGCCCGGCTTGATGAGGGGAATGATCACCTCGGTGATCACCTGCCATTCTGTGGCACCCTGGTCCCGGGCCGCTTGCACCACAGCCGGACTGATCTTGGCCATGGAATTGGCGATCGGTCCGACCATGGCCATGGTCAGCATGTTTATGTAGACGACAATGACCGAGAACTCGGAATAAAGCAGCCAGGAGATAGGTTCATCGATCAGGTTCAGACCCGTCAGCGCCTGGTTGACCAGCCCCTCGCGCCCGAGCAACGGCACCCACGAAATCATCCGAATGGGCCCGGAAGTCCAGAACGGGATAGCGCAGGCTGCCAGGAAGATCGCCCGCCAGAAATTCGAACGCACGTGGTAGATGAGGTAGTAGGCGATGGTGAAGCCGAGCAGCAGCGTAACACCCCAGACAATAAAGGCCTGCCTGAGCACCGTGGCGTAGGTGGCGACGGCCAGATCCGACCTGAAAATATCCGTCCAATTCCCCAGATAAAACTCTGGAATGATCTCGGCAAAACCGTAATCCATGAAGCTGACGGCAAAGATCATCGCCAAAGGCACAATCACCAGACCGGTCATTATGATGGCGAAGGGGGTGGCCTGAAGCCAGGAGGCGGCGCGGGGGGACATCATCAAAGGGGCTCCACATAGCGTGGTCCCGGGCATCCCCGGGACCGATAACGGGGATCAGGCGGCCATGAAGTCCTGCCAGCGGCGCACGAGGTAGCGATCCTCGTCCATCAGAGTGTTCCAGATGCCCACATTGCCCATGCGATCCCAGAGCGAACCGCCATCGCGCACAGCGCCGGCCTGCTCCATGACCTTGCCGAAGGGGTCGATGATCTCGGCGGTGGCGGGCTTGCCTTCGTACCAGTAACCGAAGTCGTTCTCGGTCATCAGCGGCTTGATCACGTCCGGGACGGACGAATAGAAGCCCTGGCGCGAGAAATAGACACCGTTAAAGCCCGAGTTGCACCAGTTCATATATTCCATGACGCAGTCACGGCGCAGCTTGTCGCCGCCATCCAGATGCGCCATTGCGGACTGGAAAATGTACCAGCCGCGCGAGCCTTCCTCGAGTGGCAGGTACTGGCAGTTGATGCCGCGGGTGCGCACTTCGGTCACGGCCGGGGCGAACATGGATTGCAGCACCACTTCGCCAGATGCCATCAACTGCACCGACTGGTCGAAATTCGTCCAGAAGGAACGGAAATGACCGTCGCGCTTCATGACGATGAGGATTTCGATGGTCTTGTCGATTTCCTCGCGGGTCATATTGCCCTTGTCGCCATAGGTCATCAGACCGGCGGCTTCCAGAGCGACCGCTGCATCGGGCACGCCCACGCCCACACCGTCCTGCAACGCGACCTTGCCGGCGAAATCCGAGCTGAACAGCTCCTTCCAGCTGGTTACCGGACGCGGTACGAGGTCGGGCCGCACGCCCAGAGTGTCCGCATTGTACATCACCGGGATACCAACCAGCCAATCGGTGGGGGTGAGCGAATATTCCTGGGCAGACTGATCGACCCAGAACTGCGACTTGATCGGCGCATAACCCTGCATGGAATAGGGATTGCCATCCGGGTAGGTACCCTGGGTGAAGAGCGGCACCGTCTGGTCCCAGTACTTGTACTCGCTGACCGGGATCGGCATCAGGATCCCCTTGTTCTTGAAGTAGCCCATGGAGGTGTTGCCGAAGTCGGCCACGTCCACTGTTTCCGGCTGGGTCAGCAGGCGGTTGATGAGCGTGGTATTGTCCAGGGTCTGCATCTGGATGGTGAAACCCAGATCCTTGTTCGCCTGCTCGGCAACCGTCGGGTTGGTCGTGTAGATCGAGCCAACATGGGTGATGGTGATATCCTTGCTTGCCTGGGCCCAGATCGTGGGGAAGCCGGTAATGGCCCCCGAGCCCATGGCGGCGCCGGCGGTGGCGGCTGCACCCTTGATAAAACTGCGGCGGGAAAGTCCCTTGGATTTGTTCTCGCTCATTTGCCTTCTCCTGTGACGCTGGCCGGGGCCCGGCTCGTGTTCTGTCAGCAGGATTGATTGAAGCCAAAGCAGGGACAAATGAGATTAACTCATAGGGACCCAAGAGTTTGATTTGATGTGCGCTCGGCGCAATGGAGCCCTGCAAATTGGTGCAGTGCACTCGGTCAAACAAGCATGGCCGGGACCCCTCGGGCCCCGGCCACGCGTGCAATATTGATTAGCAGAGATAGTTATGCCGTTGCGTATAAGAGCGAGCTCTGAGGCTCACCAAGGTAGCGATACTTGCCGTCAAGATAGAGAAGCGGGCTTATGGCTTCGCACCACACTTCCAACCCTACGATTTCTGCCAGGAAGATAGAGTGCGATCCGTAATGCACCTGCTGACGCACTTCGCAGTCGAAACTGACAAGGCAGTTGACCAGGGCTGGAGCCCCTGTTGCAATGGCTCGCCATTCGTCATGGTCAAAGCGTTGCTCGCGGTTCAGCGCGCTGGAAAAACGTCCGGCAACCGCTTCATGCTCGTCTGACAAGACATTGACGCAGAGCAGCCCTGCCTCGGCAACATGGTCATGCGCGGATGCATTCTTGTTGATGCAGACCAGAAGCGTTGGTGGATCAGCGGTGACAGAGTTGACGGCGGTGGCCACCAGGCCATGCCGAACGCCCCGATTGGTGGTGGTGATCAGGGAAACGCCGGCCGCCAGACGGCGCATGCCAAGTTTGAAGTCGTCGGGAGTCATTGCCTCAGCTTCCTTTCCTGCCACCCAAAACCGGGGTGACAATCATGTACTGACTATCGGCACGACTCCCTTGTGATCCAATTGACCATTTCTCATCGGCCGCGGTGAGAATAATTGGGATGCCGCCACACCGGGCCAGGCACTAGCCTCATGTCATCGCAAAACAAGTGTGGTGACCATGCGCAAGATCGCCTTCATCGGAACCGGTGGAACCATATCCTCCCTGGGAGTGGGTCCGCTCGATATCATTCACTACGGCGCCCATAAGACGATGCTTCCCGCCGGAGACATCCTGGCAGCCGTACCGCAGGTGATGGATGTAGCCGAAGTCTTCCCTGTGGCTTTCGCCAATGTGCCCAGTCCCAGCATTGGATTTGCTGAATGGAAGGCACTGGCCCTGCAGTGCGCCACTCTGGTCGGAGACCACCCGGATCTGGCGGGTATCGTCATTGGCCATGGTACGGCAACCCTTGAGGAGACGGCATTCGCCCTCGACATGCTGGTTAAGGTCAACATTCCGGTGGTTATGGTTGGCTCGCAGCGGCCACTAAGCGGCCTTGCCTCTGATGCCGCCTCGAATCTGGTCGGCGCTGTACGGGTTGCTGCGGACGAAAGATCGCGGGGCCGGGGCGTGCTGGTGCTGCTCAATGACGAGATCCACCCTGCCCGCGATGTGACCAAGACCGCCACTTACCGGTTGCAGACGTTCAAGGCACATGACTTCGGCATGCTCGGATATGTCGATGGTCCCATCGTCAGCTACTACCGCCGGACAGAACGCGTCACCGCGCCAGAAACCGAGTTCGACCCCAACCGGATCGAAGCCCTGCCCCGCGTGGACATCTGCTACGCCTATGCCGGAGCCGATGGGGCCGACGTCGACGCTTTCGTGGCCGCTGGTGCGCAGGGAATAGTCTCCGCCGGATTTGCGCCCGGCATGGCGCCTCCTGGCCAGATGGCGGCCCTGGAGCGCGCCGCCAAGTCGGGTGTTGCCGTGGTGCAATGCACCCGGGCCGGCTCCGGCATGGTGCATGACAGCGACCGGCTGGCCGGGCTGGGATTCGTCCCGGCTGACAATCTCAATCCGCAAAAGGCCCGCATCCTGCTGGCGCTGGCACTGACCCGCAGCCGCAAACGCAGCGAGATCATACGCATTTTCAAGACCTACTAAGGGCAATCGCCATGTCAGAGCTGAACGATCTTGACGCTTCCACCCTGGCGGCCGGTGTCAGAACCGGCACGATCAGGGTGGTGGATATCGCCGAAGCCGTCATCCGCCGTATCGAGCAACGACAGCCCGAAATACAGGCCTTTGCCTATTTCGACGCCGATCTGGTTCGGGATCGGGCCAAGCTTCTCGATGCCGTTCCGAGAAAGGGGCCGCTGCATGGTGTGCCGATTGGCATCAAGGATGTGATCCATACATTCGACATGCCAACGACCCACAACTCCCCACGTTACGCCAATAGCCACACGCGTATCGATGCAGCCTGTGTGGATACGCTGCGCGCCGCAGGGGCGCTGATAGTTGGGAAAACCGTGACCACAGAGTTTGCCGCCACGCTGCGCGGCGGCGCCACGCGCAATCCGCGCCGGCCGCAGCACACGCCGGGAGGCTCATCGAGCGGCTCTGCCGCCGGAGTAGCCGACAACCAGATGACCCTGGCCCTGGGCACCCAAACGGGCGGTTCAACGATCCGCCCGGCCAGCTTCTGCGGCGTCTTCGGGTGGAAACCGACCTGGGGCGCGATCAGCCGGGAGGGCCTCAAGATGAGCTCGACAACACTTGATACGCTCGGGATCTATGCCCGGAGCGCCGCCGATCTCGCCCTGTTGGCCGATGTCTACGACATCGATGCAGCGACAGGCACCCTGCCCCAGTCGCTCGCCGGACTGAAAGTGGGCATTTGCCGAACGCCGCTTTGGGACAAAGCTGGCGAGGCGACGCAGACAGCCATGCAAGAAACTGCTTCACTTCTGCGGAATGCCGGCGTGACGGTCTGCGATATTGTCATGCCCGCAGAGTTCGACACCTTGCATCAGTCCCATCGGTTCATTGCGCGGCGCGAGGGGCGCGCTTCCTTCCTCAATGAATACCGGACCACGCCATCTCTTCACGATGACTTCAAGGCCACCGTGGAGAACCGGGCCGGCACATCGCCCGGGCAGGTGCGCCAGGCCTATCGTCATGCTGACCTGTGCCGCGCGCTCTGGGAAGATATTGCTGCCGCCTATGATTTCGTCATCACCCCGAGCGCAGCCGGTGAGGCGCCGTTTGGGCTTGATTCAACGGGCGACGCCTCGTTCAATTCGATCTGGACGCTGCTGCATGTGCCGGTGGTCAATGTGCCAGGGCTCACAGGACCGACCGGACTGCCGGTAGGCATATCGGTGACGACGCGGCGCTATGAGGACCGCAGGGCCATCGCTGCGGCGGGTCTGGTCAGCAGCCTGTTTGCCGTTCGCGGCGCCATGGCGGCCGAGTGAGCGCAGGATCACAGACTTGCAATGAAACCGACGGAATCGGTGATCTCAGCCTGCCGGGAAAGGATCTTGTTGAGCAGGAATTCGTGCACTTGCGCATCATTGTCGGCGATACAATCAGCCAGGATCGTGATGGCAAAATCCATATCGGCGGCCAGTCGCGTCGTCGACAGGATGACGCCGCTGGTTGAAACGCCGGTCAGGATCAGGTGGTTGGCCCCGAAGGCGCTGAGGATCACCGGCAGGTCCGTGCCATAAAGCGGGCCAACCCTGCGCTTGACGACGACGGGTTCGCCCGGAATGGGGGCCAGTTCTTCGATAACGCTCGGCTCGACCAGCCGCCCGGCGGCCTTAGCGGCAGCAAAACCCTTGTTGTTGGCCGAGACTTCAGGATGACCTGGCCGGAAGCCAACCACGACATAGGCGACCGGAATGCCGGCGCCGCGGGCGGCGTCGAGCACCTTCCGGGTATTGGCAATGGCTTCGGCGGCGGGGAAACTGGCGACGATGTCGTGCTGGAAATCCATCACCAGGAGTGCGGAACGGCGTTGGGTCACAGGGTCTTGCCCTTGTAGGAGACCAGCGGCGCGGCGTCCGGCGTGGCGTCGAAATCCATCACCCGGCCGATGACGATGGCCGTGCCGAAACGCTCGATGACCTCCTCGATCTGGCAATCGATCACACCGGCCGCGCCCTCAAGCACCGGAGCGCCGGTTGCCAGCGTCGTCCAGGAGCCAAGCTGAAAGCGATCAGCCCCCTTGAGATCCCCCTTGCCGCCAAATGGGCCAGCAAGGTCGGCCTGGGCAGTGGAGAGATAGTTGATCGCGAAGTGCCCGCCATCCACCATCGTCTGGAACGCCGAGGTCTTCTTGTCGACCGAAACCATCATCATCGGCGGATCGGCGCAGAGATGCGTTGCCGAAAGGGCGAGAAAGCCGCGCGGGCCATCACCGGCCTGTGCGGTCACGATGGCGGTACCTACGGCGCGTAACCCTACGGCCTGCCAGAAGGTGCGGACGTCGATCAATCGTTCGGCGGTGAGCGTGTCGGACATAATCTTGTAACTCCTTGGCGGCAGGTGATGCGGGCGCCTCAGTTGCAGGCGCCCGAGCGTTCAGGCCGCAGCGCTTCTTGCCAGGGCGCCATTGCGCGATTTCATCAGCGGCTGGATGTATTGGCCGAATTGCTCGATGCCGGTGATGAAGTCATCAAAGATCAGCATGATGCCATCGATACCCGGCTGTTCGGCGAGAACATCGAGCATGCGGGCGACGTTCTCATACGACCCGATCAGCTTGGGCCCGCCATTGGACTTGGCCTGGCTGGGATCCTTGACGATCTGGGCGGCTCCGGCAGCCATGCGGGCGGCCGTGGAGGTTGAGGCCGAGAACTTGTCGGCGCCCGATTGCTGCCCCATCCATTCGATGGCTTCCAGGTCAACGCCATTGTTGTAGTGTTCCCACTTGGCAAAGGCCATCTCGTCGGTGCGATCGGCAATGATGGTGATGAGCGTGTAGGCCCCCACCTTGCGGCCGGTCTTTTCTGCGGCACTGATCAGACGCTGCGCGTTTTCGCCGCCCAGATGCGGTTCGTTGATCTTGCCGCCGGCGCCGACAAAATTGTAGTCGCACTCTTCCGCCACAAATTGCATGCCGCGATCCGAGCTGCCGGCGGCGACGATGTCGATATGCGATGAGGGGCGCGGCGAAAGCTTGCAGTCGTCCATCTGGAAATACTCGCCCTGGAAATTGGACGTGCCGCTCTCCCAGAGCTCCTTCATCACCTTCACATATTCGGTGGCATAGCCGTAGCGGTTCCTGAAATGCGCATCGCCGGGCCAGAGGCCCATCTGCTGGTATTCCTTGGGCTGCCAGCCGGTGACGATGTTGACGCCGAACCGACCGGGCGCGATGGAGTCGATGGTCGAGGCCATGCGGGCCGCGAGAGCCGGGGGCAGCGTGAGAAGGGCAATCGAGGCATAGAGCTTGATCTTCTGCGTCACGGCGGCAATGCCAGCCATCAGCGTGAAGGCTTCCAGATTGTGCTGCCAGAACTCCGAGGGACCGTTGTAGCCGCGCAGCTTGATCATCGCGAGGGCGAAATCGAGCCCGTAATGCTCGGCCCGCTGCACCACCGTCTTGTTGAGGTCGAATGTGGGATAGGTCTCTGGCGAGGTGGTGGACATGAACCAGCCACGGCTGCCGATGGGGATGAAGACACCAATCTTGGTCATCGAGTTATCCTTATGCGGCCTGGCTGGACGAACCGGAACGCGCCAGCTCGATATTGCGGGTCTTCATCAGCGGCTGGATATATTGGCCGAACTGCTCGATCCCGATGACGAAGTCATCAAATGTCATCATGATGCCCTCAATGCCCGGCTGGACGGCGATTTCGTCGAGCATGCGGGCGACGTTCTGATAGGAGCCGATGAGCTTGAGCATGCCGGTCGGCTCGGCCTTGGACGGATCGCTAAGCATCTCCTGGGCGCGGCGGGCCATGCCACCGGCCGTCGAATTGGCAGCGGCATTCTTGTCGGCGCTCGATTGATCGCGCGACCAGGCAATGGCTTCCAGATCGGTGCCTTGCTTGTAGTGTTCCCACTTGGCAAAGGCCATTTCGTCGGTGCGGTCGGCAATGATCATCAGGAGGGTATAGGCACCCACCTTGCGGCCATAGGGCTCGGTCACGGCAAGCAGGCGCTTGGCATTGTCACCGGCATTGGCGGTGTTGTTGATCCCCGCTCCGGCGCCGATAAAATTATAGTCGCAATGCTCGCCGACAAATTGCATGCCGCGATCGGACGCGCCGGCCGCAACAATATCGATATGGGCAGATGGGCGGGGCGAGAGCTTGCAATCGTCCATCTGGAAATACTCGCCCTTGAAGTTGGACGTACCGGTCTCCCAGAGCTCCTTCATCACCTGCACATATTCACCCGCATATTCGTAGCGGCGGCGGAAATGCTCGTCGCCGGGCCAGAGACCCATCTGCTGGTATTCCTTGGGTTGCCAGCCGGTGACGATGTTGACGCCGAAGCGCCCAGGGGCAATGGAGTCGATGGTCGAGGCCATGCGGGCGGCCAGTGGCGGCGGCAGGGTCAGAAGCGCGATCGAGGCGTAAAGCTTGATCTTGCTGGTGACCGCAGCAATGCCCGCCATCAAGGTGAAGGCCTCGAGATTATGCTGCCAGTATTCGGACGGGCCGTTGAAGCCGCGCAGCTTGATCATGGCGAGCGCGAAGTCGATGCCATAATGTTCGGCGCGCTGCACCACAGTCTTGTTGAGATCGAAGGTCGGGTAGGTTTCCGGCGCAGTGGTGGAAATCAGCCAGCCGCGGCTGCCAATTGGAATAAAGACACCCAGTTTGACCATTCTAATTCTCCTAGTCGGTGGCGCGGGTTAGGCGGCGTTCTGGTTGGCGGCGGTGAGTTTGGATCGGCTCTTCATCCGAGGCTGGATGTACTGGCCGAACTGCTCGATACCGGTGATGAAATCGTCGAAGGTAAGCATGATGCCGCCCAGGCCGGGGGTGGACGCGATGATGTCCAGCATGCGCGCAACGTTTTCGTAGGACCCGATCAGCCGCAAGCCGCCGTGAGGCTCGGCGAGCTGCGGATTTTTGAGCATGGCCAGCGTGTTGGCCGCCATGCGGCCCGCCGTGGAGTCGCTGGAGGCACTCTTGTCGGCGCTGGACTGGCCGTGGGCCCATTCAATGGCCTCAAGGTCCGTACCCGAGCGGTAATGCTCCCATTTGGCCCAGGCCAGTTCATCGGTGCGGTCGGCAATGACCATGCAGCCGGTATAGGCGGATACCTTGCGGCCGGTCTTTTCGGCAAAGCCGGCGAGGCGGGCGACATTCTCCCCGGCCTTGTCCGCCTCGTTGATGCCGCCACCCGATGACACGAAATTATAGTCGCAATGCTCGGCGACGAACTCCATGCCGCGATCGGACGTGCCGGCCGCAACGATGTCGATATGGGCGGAAGGCCGGGGAGAGAGCTTGCAGTCATCCATCTGGAAGTAGCGGCCCTTGAAATCCGAGGTCCCGGTCTCCCACAGCTCCTTCATCACCCGCACATATTCGGTGGCGTAGTCGTAGCGGTTCCCGAAATGCTCGTCGCCGGGCCAGAGACCCATCTGCTGGTATTCCTTGGGCTGCCAGCCGGTGACGATATTGACCCCGAAACGCCCCGGCGCGATGGAATCGATGGTCGCTGTCATGCGGGCCGCCAGCGGCGGCGGCAGGGTCAGAAGCGCAATCGAGGCATAAAGCTTGATGCGCTGGGTGACGGCTGCGAGCCCGGCCATCAGCGTGAAGGGCTCGAGATTGTGCTGCCAGAATTCAGACGGACCGTCAAAGCCGCGCAGCTTGACCATGGCCAGCACAAAATCGAGCCCATAATGTTCGGCGCGCTGCACGATAGCCCGGTTGAGATCGAAGGTGGGATCGAGGCGCGGCGATGTGGTGGAGCGCAGCCAGCCGCGACTGCCGATGGGAATGAAGACACCGATCTGGACCATTGCCATTCTCCGACGAAACCAGGGGGACGGGACGTGCGGCGCACGCCCCGAATTGCTCAGGCGGCGGCCTGGTCGGCCTTGAGAGCGGCATTGCGCGTCTTCATCAGCGGCTGGATGTGCTCGCCGAACTGCTCGATGCCGGTAACGAAGTCATCGAATGTGAGCATGATGCCCTTGATGCCCGGCGTGGTGCCGATCTCGTCAAGCATTCGGGCCACGTTTTCGTAGGAGCCGATGATCTTGGTCATCCCGGTCGGCTCGGGGTTCTCGACGCCTTTCTTGAGGAGCGCAGCGGTCGAATTGGCATTGGCCTTGGTGTCAGCTCCTGCTTGGCCTGCCTGCCATTCCAGAGCCTCGACATCGGTGCCCTGCTTGTAGTGTTCCCACTTGGCGAAGGCCATTTCGTCGGTGCGGTCGGCAATGACCATGACCAACTGGAATGCGCCGGTGCCGCGCCCATGGCGCGACGCTGCCTCGGCAACGCGCCCGGCGACATCGCGGCAGCCATCCGTCTGGTTCAATCCGCCGGCAACCACGAAATTGTAGTCACCATATCTGGCGACAAAGTCCATGCCGGCTGGCGACTGGCCTGCTCCGACAATCTGGATCGGCGCGCTTGGACGGGGGGATAGCTTGCAGTCATCATACTGAAAGAAGTCACCCTTGAAGTCGGAGGTGCCGGTCTCCCAGAGCTCTTTCATGATCTGCACATATTCAGACGCATAGTCATAGCGCCGGGCAAAATGCTCTGGCGTCAGCTCAAGGCCCATTTGCTGGTATTCCTTGGGCTGCCAGCCGGTGACCATGTTGACCCCGATGCGCCCGGGCGCGATCGAGTCGATGGTGGACACCATGCGGGCGACAAGAGCCGGCGGCATGGTCAACATGGCAACCGAGGCAAAGAGCTTGATCTTCTTGGTCACCGCGGCCAGGCCGGCCATGAGCGTAAAGCTCTCCAGGTTGTGCACCCAGTATTCGCTCGGCCCGTTGTAGCCGCGCAGCTTGATCATCGCGAGGGCGAAATCCAGCCCGTAGTGCTCCGCGCGCTGGACGACGGTCTTGTTGAGGTCGAATGTGGGATAGGTCTTCGGCGAGGTGGTCGAGATAAGCCAGCCACGGCTGCCAATCGGAAGGAAGACGCCAATCTGGGTCACGCGATGATCTCCTGACATGACCGGCCTCGGATGGCCGCGGGAATATGACAGGATGGTTGAACGGAAGCGCGGCTTTGCCAACCGACAAATCCATCGGCTCGACCTGAGATTTTCTCACCGCTGATTTGACCGGCTGCTCGATTGCGGCGCTTGAGCTGCGCTTTGCTGGTGCGCAACGCTGCCAAATGCAGGACGGACGCCAGACTACCGAACCCGCGGATACCATGCCCCAAGACCTGGAAGTGATTGGTAAAGTTTGCTTCGCCCAGGTGGCGTCGCGGTCCCTCAGCTCCTTATGGGCAATTTTGCCGACGCGTTCCGCTGGAGAGCAAAGGCAATGCCGAGCCGCACCGTCAACACACCCGCAAGACCAGCGGCATAGCTAACATCGATGTGGAGGAGAATGGAGCGGGTAGCGGGAATCCATCCCGCAAGCAATGTCTATATACATCAATCCTTTACTCAGACATTCAGGTGCAATTCGGACATTTTGTAGGGCAATTTGTAGGGCTATTTGTAGGGCACGTTGTTGTCATTCTCGTAGGGAACGTCTGGACACCGCCACAGCCGTAAAACCAACTCTTGAATTTAGTGTGCGGCGCCCCGACCAGTTTTACCCTGATGTTGCGGCGCCAACCGATCCGTTCGCAGCTTCACTGATCATAAACTTCACCCCAGCGTTGGGCGGGAGCATAGGCCGCTCCTTCGTCTTAGCCTGAACTGCGCAATCGGCGTCAGAGCAGATGGGCCCGACGCCTGAACCAGGCGATCCTCAACCAAGCCATGACGACCAATACCTTACCAGAATCTCACCGCGCGCACCCTACCGCGCAGCGGGTTAGTTCTACGGCCCTGCCCTGCCCTTCGGTCAAGCTTGGCCAATGACCAAAATGGGGCCGTTTGTAGCCTGTCGGCTTTCGGGCAGACCTAGTGGATTAACTGCCATTCGCTGGCCCTCGCGTTGTCACTCATGAGTGTCAAATGAAAGCCAATACGGGTCTACTGCGGCGCCCATACTGGCAAAGCCACGAGCCAACGCAGCTGTTCAATCAGCCTCTTCCAACTATTTCCAGACCAGCCGTCGGTAGAGGGTCGAGCGGTCGATGCCGAGAGCGCGCGCAGCGGCGGAAAGATTGCCGTTATTCTGGTCCACCGCGCGACGCATTGCGGCTTCGGTGAGACTGCCCAAATCGTTCTGGAACAGCAGAGGTGCCGCGGTGACCTGTTCGGTGAACTGGGGTAGATCGGCCAAAGTGATGGGCTGTTCTGGTTCACACAGCGCTGATAGGGCGCGCAGCGTCCCGGTCAGTTCGCGGAAATTGCCTGGCCATGGCTGGGCGGCGAGGCGGGCAAGCACCGGGGCGGGCAGCGGCGGATGGCCCGTCGCGAGCTGGGACCAGAGGCTCGAGACGACAGTGGCGCGATCGGGGAAATCACACAGGGCCGGCAGGCGGATGGTGAACTGGGCGATGCGGTAGTAGAGATCGGCGCGGAAGGTGCCTGCCTCGACCATGGCCTTGAGATCGCGATTGGTGGCGCAAACGGGCACGAAATCAGCCTTCTGCGCGGTGCCGCCGCCCAGTGGCACGACTTCCTTGTCCTGCAAGACGCGCAGGAGGCGCGACTGCAGCAAGAGCGGCATGTCGCCGATTTCATCGAGGAAGAGAATGCCGCCCTCGGCTTGTTGCACCAGGCCAATGGCGCCCTGCTTGCGGGCGCCGGTGAAGGCGCCGGGCTGGTAGCCGAAGAGTTCGGATTCGATCAGGCTCTCGGGCAGTGCAGCACAGTTGATGGCGACAAAGGGCTTGCCGGCGCGCTGGGTGAGGCCATGCAGGTAGCGGGCGAAGACTTCCTTGCCGGCACCGGTTTCCCCAGCGATGAGCAGGGGGATTTCGGCATTGACCAGGCGGATGGCCTTGGCGAGATCGGCGCGGGTTTCGGGAGTGAGAAAAGGCGCTGGCTCGCCCGACTTGGCGACGCGCGGCAGGGTGCCGGTGACGCGCAGCGGCGACTTGCGCGGCTCGGACACGGCGGCAAAGAAGCGCTCGCCATTGCGGGCGCGCAGTTCGCCGCGCTGTGTGGCGAGCGCCGCGGTTTCAAAGATTTCCTCGGCGGTGGACTGGCGCAGCGCCTTGCGGTCGAGCCCGACGAGATGGAGCGCGCGACGATTGCCGGCGATCAAACGCCCGCCATCAAAGACCAGAATGCCTTCGCGGGCGGTGCCCAGGAGATCAGCGGCACGGTGGAAGCGCACCACGGTCATGTCATCGAAGCCGCGGGCGAAGAAGCGATGTTCGATCTGCTCGACGGCGAGGCGCACCAGGCCCATGGCATGGGTGTGCTCAGCCGAGGCATGGCCGGAGAGATCGAGCACGCCAGCGAGCTTCCCGAAAGGGTCGAAAATGGGCGATGCGGCGCAATGCAGGATACCATGTGGTTCGAAGAAGTGTTCTCCCCCATGCACCTCGATGGCGCGACGTTCGGCGAGAGCCGTGCCGATGGCATTGGTGCCAGTGGCAGTTTCGGACCAGGTGACGCCGGGGCGGAGCGCCACTTCGGCGGCGCGGCCGGCGAATTCGGGGCTTCCCGTGGTATCGAGCACGAGGCCCTTGGCATCGGTGAGGATGACGACACTGTCGGTAAGCCGCGCTTCGGTGCGCAGCGACACCAGTTCAGAGCGCGAGAGGAGGCGTAAGGTCTCGTTCTGCTCATGCAAGGCGCGAAGCTCGGGTGCGGTGACCGGTTCGGCATGAATGACCGCCGAGGCATCGAGGCCCTGTTGTGCGCAGCGCTGCCAGGACCGCAATATGGGCGCAGGCACCAGGCCCTCAGGTAGATCGTGCCCAGAAAAGAAACGCTCGCGCGCGGCTACCAAGGCAGCATCGGACGCCTGTTGCATGGCTCTCTCCCTACCAGTTGTGGCAGTTTGCAACAGGTGTTGCATCGGCCATCGCGTCTGGTTGTTGCAAAGTGTTGCATCCGAATTCGCACCGCGTCCACCCCTGCTTGGTGCCACAAGAATTCCCTAACAGATTCAACAGGTTGATATCATCTGGCACGCCGGTTGCAATGACGGTGGCATCCAAGAACAAGGGAGGATGCCATGAATAAACCTGAATTCGTCGGCCAGCGGACCAAGTCTCCGTACAAGGCGAAATACGGCAATTATATCGGCGGGCAGTGGGTGGACGCGCTCGACGGCGAGACCTTCGAGAACACCTCGCCAGTCACTGGGCAGGTGATTTGCGAAGTCGCGCGCTCCAAGGCGGCGGATGTCGAGCGGGCGCTGGATGCGGCCCATAAGGCCGCGCCGGGCTGGGGCCAAACCTCGGTGGCGCAGCGCGCGGTGATGCTCAACAAGATTGCCGATCGCATGGAAGAACATCTCGACGAGATCGCGCTGGCCGAGACCTGGGACAATGGCAAGCCAATTCGTGAGACGACTGCTGCCGATATTCCGCTGGCGATCGACCACTTCCGCTATTTCGCCGGTGCCATCCGCGCCCAGGAGGGCGGCATTTCCGAACTTGACCATGACACGGTGGCTTATCATTTCCACGAGCCCCTCGGCGTCGTGGGGCAGATCATTCCGTGGAACTTCCCTATCCTGATGGCGGTCTGGAAACTGGCGCCCGCGCTAGCGGCAGGCAATGCCGTGGTGCTCAAGCCTGCCGAGCAGACGCCGGCATCAATCCTCTTTCTCATGGAATTGATCGAAGACATCCTGCCGCCCGGCGTGGTCAATATCGTCAACGGCTTTGGCCTTGAAGCCGGCAAGCCGCTGGCCAGCTCGAACCGCATCGCCAAGATCGCCTTTACCGGCGAGACCACGACGGGCCGGCTGATCATGCAATATGCCAGCCAGAACCTGATCCCGGTGACGCTGGAACTTGGTGGCAAATCGCCGAACATCTTCTTTGCCGACGTATTGGCCGAAGACGATGATTTCTTCGACAAGGCGCTCGAGGGCTTTGCCATGTTCGCGCTCAATCAGGGCGAGGTGTGTACCTGCCCGAGCCGCGCCCTGATCCAGGAAAGCGTCTATGACCGCTTCATGGAACGGGCGATCAAGCGGGTGGAAGCCATCAAGCAGGGTTCTCCCTTCGAGATGAGCACGATGATCGGGGCCCAGGCCTCGTCCGAGCAACTCGAGAAAATTCTCTCCTATCTCGATATCGGCCGGCAGGAAGGCGCCACGGTGCTGACTGGCGGCGAGCGCAACAATCTGGGTGGCGAGTTGGCGGGTGGTTACTACGTCAAGCCGACGGTGTTTGCTGGCAACAACAAGATGCGCATTTTCCAGGAGGAAATCTTTGGCCCGGTGGTCTCGGTGACGACCTTCAAGACCGATGCCGAAGCCCTCGAGATCGCCAATGACACGCTTTATGGCCTGGGCGCCGGCGTGTGGACGCGTGATGCCAACCGGGCCTATCGCTTCGGCCGAGGCATCCAGGCGGGGCGCGTATGGACCAATTGCTATCACGCCTATCCTGCCCATGCCGCCTTTGGTGGTTACAAGCAGAGCGGCATCGGACGCGAAAACCACCGCATGATGCTTGACCACTACCAGCAGACCAAGAACATGCTGGTGAGCTACTCGCCCAAGAAGCTGGGCTTCTTCTAAGCCGCTCCTCCCTGAGCGGGCGCCCGGGGAGAGCTCCGGGCGCCAGAAATCATTCCGGCGGGAAGAGCCCTAACCCCACTCTCTCCCTGGCCACCTCCCGCTGGAATGATCGTCGAGCAAGGAACCCGCCATGACTGATCTCGTTCCGCGCGTCGTCGCCACCGACGCCGCCTTAAGTCTCATCGCCACCATCACGGCCCGCCATGGGCCGGTTATGTTTCATCAGTCCGGCGGGTGTTGTGATGGCTCGTCGCCGATGTGCTATCCTGAAGGCGAATTCATCGTCGGCGACCATGACGTCAAGATGGGTGATATCGGCAGCGCTCCCTTCTACATGTCACCCAGCCAGTTCGAATATTGGCAGCATACCCAGTTGATCATCGATGCGATTCCAGGTCGTGGCGGCATGTTCAGTCTCGATAATGGCACCGAGCGGCGGTTCCTCACGCGCTCCCGCTTGTTCACCGATGACGAGTACGCACGCCTTGGGCCAATAGCACGGCGAGGAACGCCAACACTCTTTTCCTGAAGCCTTGTCTCTTCTGCGGAGTGACTGATGCTGAAGTTTGGTCCATTGCGATTTTTTGATTTTGCATTCTCACATCAGGTGACAATCCAGGTCATGTCCGTTTTCTCGTTGATGCAATAATCCGTTGAATGACCGAAATGGGGCGCCTCTCTGCCCGGCCGGTGCCGACCCCTTCTCGGTCATTCGACGATGAAATCGGGTCGCCTGAAAGCCGCCGCTGCTTTACTCGGAAAGGGAGGCCTCATAGGCCGCCTGCATCTTAGCTAGTGCGGAAACACCCGGTGCAGGCAAACCCAGATGAATGTGCCGCAACTCGTCCATAAACTCGTCCCAAAGCTGCGGACCACCATCTTCCAAAACCTGAGCCCGCTGTGAGAGCTCAAATGAAGGCAGTGCGTGCCTAATCCCCCAACTTCCCATGAAGGCCATCAAAGGCACCAGTTCGATGGCGCTTTCCGTGAGGCTGTAAACAATTCTCTGTTTGTGACCTGGATCAGCAGCGCGTGTGAGCAGTCCGCTGGCAGTGAGGCGCTGCAGGCGATCCGACAGGATGTTGGACGCTATGCCTTCCGTGCTCTCGTTCAGAAATGATCGGAAGCTACGGCGGCGACCGCCGAACATCGCGTCGCGCAGGATGATAAGACTCCAGCGATCGCCAAAGGTCTCCAAGGTGAGATTGATCGGACACCCCGAGCGCCTGGTTCTCATTCATCCGACCTCCAACCGGTTGCAAATTCGAGGTGGTTTTCTCACCCGTCAGCCTGTTACCACAGTTTTGAAGAAACGAAACGTGGCGTGACGCGGTGTCTGCCCGCATTGGAGGCACAGATGGCCAAGCTCTTCTTTGGAATGAACCAATCCCTAGATGGGTACGTCGACCATGATCGGATGACGCCGCCCAGCCCCAAGCTGTTTCGTCATTTCGTCGATCAAACGGATCACCTTGCCGGCAGCCTCTATGGCCGCGGCCTTTATGGGCTCATGAGCTATTGGGACCAGGACCAACCAGACTGGGACGCCGATCATCAGGCCTTCGCAATGGCATGGCGCAAAGCGCCCAAGTGGGTTGTGTCGAGCACGCTGCAAGGTGTCGGTCCCAATGCCAAGGTCCTCGGCCCCGACCTCGAGACGGAAGTGCGTCGGCTGAAGGACGAGGTGCAGGGAGAGATTGAAGTTGGCGGACCCAAGCTTGCGCAGCGTCTCACCGAGTTGGGGCTGATCGACGAGTACCGGATTTACCTGCATCCGGAAGTCTTAGGGCACGGCACTCCATTCTTTGGTGGCGCCCGCCCGCCATTGAGGCTGGCCAGCAGTGAACAGATCGATGACAATGTCATGCTGCTCAGCTATCTCTCGTAATGTCTGATCTGAAAGCTTAGTTGCCAGAACCTGACAGTCCCCTCGCCACCCCCTTTTCGACGTTGGCGAGACCCTAACCGGACCGACCGGTCTCAGGAAATCGAAATGCCGGGCTAAACGGCTGAGATGGGGCGCATTGCTACCGCTCAAGATCGCCCAGATCAGGCCAACCCCGCGAGTTCCTCCCTACGGATGCAGGCGACCCGATGGGCCTGCGCCACGTTGTCAAGCGGTGGCACCGTGTTGGCGCAGGCGGCCGCCGCATGAGGGCAGCGGGTGCGAAAAACGCAGCCGGAAGGCGGATTGGCGGGGCTGGGAATATCGCCAACGAGCACCTGGCGCTGTTTGGCCCGGCCAGGCACCGGTTCGGGAATCGCCGATAGTAACGCGCGGGTGTAGGGGTGGCGCGGGTTAGCGTAGAGCTCCGCCGCCGGCGCCATCTCCATAACTCGCCCCAGATAGAGCACGATGACCGTGTCACAGATGTATTCCACAACGGCCAGGTCATGCGAGATGAACAGCATCGTCAAACCCAGCCGCTGCTGCAGGTCGCGCAGCAGGTTGATGATCTGGGCCTGGATAGAGACGTCGAGCGCCGATACCGGCTCGTCAGCGACGATCAGCTCGGGTTCGAGCGCCAGGGCCCGGGCGATGCCGATGCGCTGACGCTGGCCACCAGAAAATTCGTGCGCATAGCGATCGAAGGCGTCGGCGGGCAGTTCAACCGCAGCCAGAGCCGCCTTGGCACGCGCGACGCGAGCTTCCCGCGGACGCATACCTTGGATTTCGAGACCTTCCATCAGTATCTGCCCGATGGTCATGCGGGGTGAGAGGCTGGCGAAGGGATCCTGGAAAATATACTGCATGCGGGCGCGCTGGCGGCGCAGCTCGCTTGGCGGAAGGGCCGTCATGTCGACGCCGTCGAAGCGCACCGCGCCTGATGTCGGCTCCACGAGGCGC
The DNA here is from genome assembly GCF_003056405.1 of Devosia indica. Classification (GTDB taxonomy): domain Bacteria; phylum Pseudomonadota; class Alphaproteobacteria; order Rhizobiales; family Devosiaceae; genus Devosia; species Devosia indica. Next base: position 22,315 of record NZ_PYVZ01000004.1, on the reverse strand, counting down.
AGAACGGACCGTCCGATCGTGGTCTTGCCGCTGCCCGACTCTCCGACGAGACCGACGACCGTGCCGCGCGGTACCTCGAAGGACACATCTTCGATGGCGCGGACCACCGGTCCTCGCGAAAACGTCGACGGCTTGAAATGCTTGGTGAGTCCGGAAACTGCGAGCAGTGGCTGTTCAGACATGATCAGATCTCCTGCCAGCGGATGCAACGGCTAAGCTGTCCGTCGCCGGTATCGGTCAGCGGCGGCACGGCGGCACTGCACGCGGAAATGGCATAGGGGCAGCGGGGTGCGAAGGAACAGCCCGCCGGCAGGTTGGAAAGGCTCGGCACCGCACCGGCGATGGTGGGCAGAGGCGTTCCGGCGGCCTTTAGGGCACTGGCTTCGCCAAGCCTTGGGACCGAGCGCAGCAGACCCTTGGTATATAGATGGCGGGGATGGGCGAAGACTTCAGCCACTCTGCCCGTCTCGACGATACGGCCCGCATACATCACTGCGACCCTATCGGCGATCTCGGCGACCACGCCAAGATTGTGCGTCACAAACAGCATCGCCATTCCACGCTCGCGCTGCAGGCGGGCCAGGAGATCCAGAATCTGCGCCTGGATGGTAACGTCGAGCGCAGTGGTCGGCTCGTCAGCAATCAGCAGCGACGGATTACAGGCCAGGGCCATGGCGATAGTGGCGCGCTGGCGCATGCCGCCTGAAAGTTCATGTGGATATTGGCGTGCCCGGCGCTCGGGATCAGGGATGCCGACATCGGCCAGCAGTCGCACGGCATCGGCCGCGGCCTCCCGGTGGGAGCGACCCAGATGGATCCGGATCGGCTCGGCGATCTGTTCGCCCACGGTATAGACCGGGTTGAGGCTGGTCATGGGCTCCTGGAACACCATGGCAATGTCATTGCCCCGGACCCGGCGCAACGCTTCGGCATCGAGTTTGGCGAGGTCGCGCGTTTCGCCCGACTTACCACGGAAGGCGACACTGCCCTGGGCCAGGCGCCCCACCTTCTTTGGCAGCAAGCCCAAGATGGAGAGGCTGGTGACCGACTTGCCCGAACCCGATTCACCGACCAGTGCCACGGTTTCGCCGGGCTCGACGGTCAGCGTCAGGTCCGTGACGGCCGCGATGTCGCGCCCGCCAATGCGGAACACCGTCTGCATGTTGCGGATATCAAGGACGGGCGCGACTGTCATCGCGATCAGGCCCCGAGGCCGGCGGCGCGGACCATTTCGCCGATGCGCGCAACTTCCGCGCCCTCGATGCGACGCTGCGGCCGGGCCATGAGGTTGGTTTCGATGATCCCCAGCTGCTGCATAGCCGTCTTGAAGGACCCTACACCCGCAGCGCCAGGGCTGGTGCGCGGCAGCGACACCCAGACCATCTCGAACAGGCGACAGAGGCGCTCCTGCTCCTTGCGGGCGGCCTCCCAATTGCCGGCCTTGGCATGGTTCCAGAGGCGCACATAACCATGTGGATCGACATTGGCGAGACCCGGCACCACGCCATGCGCCCCCATCTGCAGGGCGTTGTCGACGACGATCTCGGAGCCGGTCATCAGGAAGAAATCGGGCTTGTCGGCAAGATCGAGCAGGCAGAAGCGGAAATTGCCATCATCGCCGCTCGAATCCTTGAGACCGGCGATGACGCCCTCGCGGGCCAGGGTGACCGTGGTCTTGCGCTCAAGCTTGATGTTGACGCAGACCGGGATGTCATAGGCAATGACTGGAATATCGAGCGCGTCACGTACGTAACGGAAATGGTCACCCACCTCGGGCTGGCTGGTGCGGGCGTAGAACGGCGCGGTGACGACCACGGCATCGACGCCGGCCGACTGGGCCGCACGGGCATTGTCAATCGTCCGCTCGGTGGCCGGGTCGATGGTGCCAGCAAGGACCGGAACCCGCCCGCCAGCGACTTTCATTGTGTGCTCGATGATGCGGGCACGGGTGGCGTCGTCATGGAAGACCACTTCGCCACTTGAGCCGAGGACGAACAGGCCATGCACCCCGCCATCAAGAAGGTTCTCGATCACACGGGTCAGCGAGGGATAATCGACCTCGAAGCTCTCGGTCAGCGGGGTAACTACGGGGGGAACGACACCGGATAGGACGGTCATTTCATACCTTGGAGGTTTGATCAGTTGAGGTCGGATCTTGGGTCAAAGGCATCGCGCAGCCCGTCACCCAGGAAATTGATGGCCAATACGGTCAGCACCAGCGCCCCACCGGGGAACATCCACTGCCAGACATATTGCTCGAGCACGACGGTCGAACGGGCGGCATTGAGCATGTTGCCCCAGCTCGCTTCGGGCGGGGCTATGCCAAGCCCGAGGAAGGACAGACCTGCTTCGAGCAGGATGGCGTTGGCGATCTGCAGCGTCGCGTAGACGACGAGAATATCGATGCTGTTGGGCAGGCCGTGCCGGAACAGCAGGTGTGGCAGGGATGCGCCCATGCCGCGGGCCGCCACCACGAAATCACGCTCGCGCAATTCAAGGAGCCGCGCCCGAACCATGCGGGACAGCACCGGCCAGGAGAGGAGCGAGATGACCACGATGGTGGGAGCGACGCCGGTGCCCGCTATCGAGGCCAGCACGAGCAGAAAAATCACCGGCGGCAGTGTCATGGCGAGGTCGACGAGGCGCATCACGCCATTGTCGACTACCTTGCCACCGAAGCTCGCAATAGCACCCACGAGGAACCCGATGACTATCGATATGGCCACTGACACCACGGCGACGGTGAGCGAAATGCGTCCACCCTGCATGAGGCGAGCCAGGATATCGCGGCCCACCCCGTCGGTGCCCAGCCAATGAACCGGCCCGGGTGCCTGGTTGAGTGCCCGCAGATCGATGTCATTGGGCGAATAGGGCCACCACAAGGGATAGCTGATCACCAGGACCAGGATCGGCACCAGAATGGCAAGCCCGGCCAGGGCGGCGCCATTGCTGCTGAAGCGGCCCCAGGCGCGGACCCAGGGGCCCTTGCTGGCGGAACGGACGGTTGCGGGTGTTTCGGCAGTCATTTCAGGCCACCTGAATGCGCGGGTCGACCGCAGCGTAAGTGATGTCGGTGAGGAGATTGACCACGATCACCGTGGCACCGATGACCAGCGTCGCGCCCATGATCACGGGGTAATCGCGGGTCTCCACGGCATTGACCAGCAGCAGGCCCATGCCTGGCCAGTTGAAGACGCTCTCAATGAAGATGGCGCCACCCACGGCAATGCCGATGGTCGAGCCGATCAGCGTGATGACAGGCAGCAGCGCATTGCGCACCGCATGTTTGACAATGACGAAGAACTCTCGGACGCCCTTGGCGCGAGCGGTGCGGACATAGTCCTGGTTGAGCACTTCGAGCAGCGAGGCGCGCATATAGCGCATGATCAGGGCGGCATGGCCGATGGAGAGCAGGCAGGCCGGCAGCACCAGATGCGCCAGCAGATCGCCGAGCGAAAAGCCGGCGCCGGGGGTCAGCATGCCGCCCGAGGGCGCCCAGCGCAGCTGCACGGAGAAGAAATAGAGACCGAGCAGTGCGGTGAGGAAAGCCGGGCTCGAAATGCCGACAAAGGCTAGGACCGAAAAACCGATATCGGTGGGTGAATTGCGGCGCACGGCACTGATGATGCCGGCAGTGATGCCCACGACAATGGCAATGGCGAGGCCCGCAGCCATCAGCAGCAGGGTGGGCCCGATGCGCTCCAAGACGAGGGGAAGAACAGGCACGCCCACCCGCTGGATGGAAAAACCGAGGTCGCCTGTCACGGCCGCGCGCAGCCAGCCGAAATACTGGACCGGCAGGGGTGCATCGAGGCCGAGCCGATCGCGCAGGGCCTGCATCGCATCGGGCGACAGGGGCGAAGCCGGATTGACATAGGCGTCGATGGGATCACCGGGCGCCAGGCGCAGGAGGATGAAGACCAGCACACTGAGCGCCAGCACCATCAGAGCACCAATAGCAAGCCGTCTGGCTATGAAAGAGATCATGGGGGCACCGCATTGTCGTCGGAACCGATGGCGCGGCGAACCGCGCCATCGGGAAAGCAGGTTGGGAGATTGCCCTGCTCTATTCGGACTTGGACCACTTTTCCGGGTGGGAAGCGAAGGGGCCACCGGCCGGGGCCGGGGTCCAGACGAAATCCACCAGGTCATTGGAGGCGACGCCGTAGCGGTTGGCGACCCACATGGTTGCCCAAGGCAACTCGGCATTCATCACGCGACACACATCCTGCCAGCGGGCTTCGGCCGCGACCGGATCGGTCTCGCCCAGAGCTGCGTCGAAGGCAGCGCTCAGCATGCGGTTCTGCACCCGCATGATGTTGGCGCCATTGGGCGGCAACTGGGACTCGTTGAGACCCACATTGATGCCGGCAGGGTTCGGGCCGTTCTGAAGGCCCGCATAGACCAGTGGGAACTCATTCCAGTCCGGCGTGCCTTCCTTGTAGACGATGCCATTGTACGTCGGCGTATCCACCACGCGCGGAACGACATTGATGCCCACCTGTGACAACATGGCCTGGACGGCGGCCATGACGTTAGCGGCCAGAGGCGTGTTGTAATAGGTCAGCCAGGTGATCGGCTTGTCGCCATTGATCTCGGACCAACCAGCCTCGGCCAGCAAGGCACGCGCCTTGTCGGGGTCGTATTCGTACTGATCGATGTCGGCGGGCACGAGCTGGTCGGCGACATAGCCGCAATTGGCAGCCTCGGCGGCCCCACCATAAAGGCTCTCGATGATTGCCTGGCGGTCGATGGCGTGCATGAAGGCCTTGCGCACCCTCACATCATCCCAGAGACCAACCATGTGGTTGAAGCCGACATAGTTGACAACAAACGAGGCGCCTTCAATGACCCGGTAATCCGCATTGTCGGCCAACGTCGCGGCATCATCGGGCTCCACATAGGTGAAGTCGATCTCGCCGGCGCGCAGGGCTGCAACGGCGGCGGCCGAGTTGTCGAAATAGCGGTTGATGAGGCGGTCGGTCAGCGGCCGGCCATTGCGATAATCCTCGTCGGCGGCCAATTCGACATACTGGTCCGTGACGTACTGGGTGAACTTGTAGGGGCCGGTGCCGATTGGCGTGGTCGCCCACCAGGTGCTGGTGGCCAATTCTTCGGGCGCGATGTCCTTGAGCGCGTGCTGGGGCAGGATCATCACCTGCGCCAGAGTGGAGAGCAGACCAGTATCGGGGTTGCTCAGTTTGACCACGACGGTGCGGTCATCGGGAGTGTCCACCGAGGTGATTGCACCAAGCCGGGCCGCAAACACACTGCCGGCGGCGGCATTCTTGGCCAGTTCGAGCGTAAACTTGACGTCGGCGGAGGTGAAGGCCTCTCCGTCATGCCAGGTCTCCTCGACGAGGGTGAAGGTGATTTCGCGCTGGTCTTCACTCATCGACCATTCGCTGGCGAGGGCACCCTCGAGCTGGGTCAGCTCGGCATTATAGATGACCAGGGGTTCGTAATAGACACTGAGCCAGGTGAGGCCACTGGTGGCCGCCAGCGGGTTGAAATTGCCCTGGAAGCCGCCCGGGCCGACGTCGAAGCCGCCGGTGATCGTGCTGGGATCCTGGGCCAGGGCCGGCAGGGTCAGCGCGGTAGCGCCGAGCAGGGCCGCCAAGGCGAGCGAGCGTGTGGTGGTCTTCAGTGTCATTGGGTTCCTCCCCGTTAGGTCGTGAATGTCTGCTTGTTCCTGTCGATGACCTGCTTGATGCCCTCGTAATGTTCATCGAGGCGCGTGCGGGCCTTCTCGACATCGCGGGCGACAATCGCCTCGACGATTTCGTGGTGATCGCGCCAGGTGGACAGCGGATCGGCATTGGTCAGGTTGGCGAAGTCGGACGCCTTGTAGAAAGCGCGCCAGAACACCTCGATCAGCCCGTTGAGCATGCGGTTGTTCTGGCAGCGGAAAAGCAGTTCGTGGAATTGCTGGTCCTCTTCGACAAAGCTCTCATTGCGCTCGGCACGTTGGCGCATGCGCTCGGTGACGGCGCGGAGTTCGGCAATGTCGGCCTCGGAAATCTGCGCGATGGTCTTGCCGATAAGCCCGGTTTCGAGCACCCGCCTGATCTCGCGCAGTTCCTCGATATCGCGCAGGCTGTCTCCCAGACCATAGGCGAGATTGTCGAGCAGCGGCTGGAACGAGAATTCCTTGACGAAGACTCCGACGCCGCGGCGCGTTTCGAGGATTCCCAGGGACTCAAGCGCCTTGATGGCCTCGCGCACCGAATTGCGGCCGACGCCCAGTTGCTGGGCCAGAAAAGTCTCGGGGGGCAGCGGATCGCCGGCCTTGAGGCCATTGCTCTCGATATAGTCGCGCAGGCTCTCCTGCACCGTGACGTGTAGCAAAGGCGGCCTGTTCAGCGGCTTTATCGATCGGGTTGCGTTCATTGCTGGATCTCCTGGCTGACGGGTGAATGCTGGAGCATTAGCACCGATCGGCCTCCCTTGCGACACATCCTATAACCCACTTGTAGGATATCCTGCAAGCTTAAATGTGTGATATTGACTTGTAGGATATCCCATCGTTATCTGCGGCACCCGTGACGGGGAGTCACGGAGGGAGGAAATGCAAATGACAACGACACGCTTGCTCGCCAGCGCTCTGGCGCTGAGCCTGTTGCTAGGAGGCACGCACGCCATGGCCCAGGATTGGCCCGACCTGCCCACGGGCATCAAGAACGGGATTTCAGCCCGCATCGGCAACACGCTCCTGGTCGGTCTCGGGACGGCCGCACAGTCGCTCTACGCACTCGATCTCGATGACCTTGCCGCCGGCTGGCGGGAGCGGGCGAACTTCGTCGGCGCCCCAACCAACGGCGCGGCTTCGGTCGCCAGCGGCGGCAAGCTCTATGTCTTTGGCGGCAATGGCAAGGCGACGCCCGATGCGGTCTCCCCTGTCATTCACGACACTGCCTATGTCTATGACCTGGCGGCCGACAGCTGGAGCCAGCTCGACACGGCAACGCCTGCAGGTCTCTCCGGCGCCCGGGCCATGGTCAGCTCTGATGGCCGGCTGCTGTTTGCCGGCGGCTATAACAAGCCCCTCTTCGACCAATACCTGCTCGACGTGTCGACCACCGACGCCAAGGCCGAGCCAGACAAATATGCCGCCCTGGTGCAGGGCTACATGAACCAGCCGCCCGAATTCTATCAATGGAACGACCGGCTGCTCTCCTATGATCCGGCCAACAATAGCTGGGGGGACCTTGGCGAGAACCCGTTCCTGCCCAATTGCGACGCGGCCTATGTCGATCTGGGCAACGACCGCTTCCTGCTGCTCAATGGCGAAATCAAGCCCGGCCTGCGCACCGATGTGGTCAAGACCATCTCGCTCGACGGCGGTACCGCGCACTGGTCAGAAGGCCCCAGGCTTCCCGCGCCGGCCAATGCCGGTATGCAGGAAGGCGTTGCCGGCGCCTATGCCGGACGGATCGGCGACACCGTTCTCTTGGCCGGGGGCGCAAACTTTCCCGGCGCTCGTGAAAAGAGCGAAGCGGGAACCTGGTTTGCCCACGAGGGTCTGACCAAGACCTGGCGTGGCGAAGTCTATGCGCTGTTGGCGGGTCAATGGGCCGAAATCGGCACCCTGCCCGAAGGCATGGGCTACGGCGCGAGCTTCTCCCTGGAGGATGGCATCCTGCTCGTCGGGGGTGAGGATGGCACCGGTGCCGCCCGGCCCGATGTTCGCCTGATGCAGTGGGACGGCGCGACGCTGTCCTTCGCTGACTGAAACCCGGGGGCGGCGAGAACCGCCGCCCCGCACTTGACGAGGTTGCACCATGAATATCGCCCTCCTCGGCGTTAGCCACTGGCACTCTGGCATGCATGCGGACGCCGTCCGGCATGCCGGCGCCACGATCGGCGCGGTGTGGGACTGGGACCCCGACTGCGCAGCGCGGTTTGCGGCGGCGCAGGACACAATTGCTGTACGCTCTCTCGAGGCGGCCCTCGTGCCGAGGCCGGACCTGGTCGTCGTCATGGGGCATCCCGCGCATGTACCGAGCCTTGCAGAAACGGTGATATCGGCGGGTTTGCCGATGCTTCTGGAAAAGCCGGCCGCCAGCGATACGGCCACGCTCGAGCATATTGCCGAACAGGCGAGGCAGGCCCACCTCTTCGTGGCCGTGCCCCTCGCCAACCGGCTGAGCCCGGCGCTGGTCGACCTGACGGGACCGGTGGCGCATGCGCATTTCCGCATCGTCAACGGGCCGCCGCAGCGCTATCGCGATGACGGCGTCGGATGGGTCCTCGATCCGGCCATTGGTGGCGGGGGGGCCCTGCGCAATCTGGGCATTCACGGGATCGACTGCGCCCTGAGCCATGGGCAGGGGCCGCTCCGGATCATATCCGCCAGTGTCGCGCGCCGCATGCATGCGAGCGAACTGGTCGAGGACCATGCCCTGGTCGTCCTTGCCGACGCGGCGGACGCGCTCTTCACCATCGAGGCGGGCTATACCGCCCCCAATCTGAGCGCCGGTGGCGACTTCGAGTGGCGCACGGCGACGTCGGGACGTTACTGCATCGACCAGGGCGCGCAGGTGACCACCCTGCAAGCCGACGGAGAGGGACAGCTGCCGCCGCTTCTGCCGGCTCACCGCTATCGGGCCTTCTTGGCTGACACTTTGGCGCGACTCGAGAGCGGAAGGCCGCCCATGGTCACGCTCGACGACTATGTCGCGGCCATGAGGCTGATCGACGCCATCTATGAAAGGGTCGCGTCGTGATCGGCGTCGGCATTATCGGAGCGGGGCATTTCGGGGCTGTTCACGCACGTGCGATGGCAGGACTGGACAATGCGCGCCTCGTGGCGGCATGCCGCAATGACGCGGTCGGTATCGGGCGGTTCACCGCCGAGCACGGTGGCCGAGCCTATACCGACTGGCGCGCCCTGCTCGATGATCCTTCGGTCGATGCCGTGGTCATCGCCACGCCGCACGACCTGCACCGGGACATCGCCATTGCCTGTCTCGCGGCCGGCAAGCATGTGCTGCTTGAAAAACCCATGGCGATCACCATTGAGGATTGCGACGCCATCGCCGAGGCGGCCGCCATCGCGCCAGGAGCGCTGATGATCGGGCATGTGCCACGCTATTTTGCCCCCATGCAGTCCGCTGGCGAAGTCATTGCCTCCGGGCGCATCGGTCGCCCGATCGCCGGCACCAGCGCCTTCATCAAGCTCTGGATGGAGGGCAATCGTCAACCCTGGCACCTGTCCTCGAGTTCCGGGGGCGGCATGCTGATGACCGCCGGCATCCACGCGCTGGATCGTCTGCTCCATCTGATGGGCGGCCCGGTCGGAAGTGTCGGCGCGCTCATGGGCACTGCCTTCCATAGCCAGGACGCCGACGACATCGCCTTTCTCAATCTGCGCTTCGCCGACGGACGGCTGGGTCAGGTGACCAGCCTTGGCTATGCCGATGGCGCCGTGACCGCCGCCCTGCAGATTGTCGGCGAGCATGGCACCCTGGTACTAGACCTCAACGGACGCCTGCAGATTGGACAGAACGGGGTCTGGCAGGACCTGCCCTGCCCTCTTGATGAGGACCCGATGGTGGCGGCAGTCCGCCGCCAATGGCAGGCCTTCCTTGGTGCGATCACCGAGGGCAGGCCACCACCGATCGACGCCCGCTATGGCAGGCATCTGGTTGCCATCATTGCAGCGGCGCGCCAATCGAGCCGCGACCGCAAGGAAATTCTCGTGGAGACGGCATCCCAATGACCATTTCACTTCTCGATACCCTGCGCGGCGGGCTCATCGTCTCCTGCCAGCCGGTGGACAATGGTCCGCTCGACTCCATTCCGGCCATTGTGGGTTTCGCACTGGCCGCCCGGGATGGAGGCGCCAGGGCCCTGCGCATTGAAGGGGCCGACAATGTCGCGGCAGTGGCGAAAGCCTGCGACCTGCCGATCATCGGCATCGTCAAGCGCGACCTGTCCATCAGCCCGGTGCGCATCACGCCCTATATTGAGGACGTGGCCGCACTGGCCGAAGCCGGCGCGCATGTTATCGCAGTCGATGCGACCTTGCGGGAGCGCCCTGTTGCCGTTGCAGAATTGCAGGCCGCAATTCGTGACTATGGACGCTTGGCCATGGCCGATCTCTCCACCATCGAGGAAGCCCGCGCCGCCTTCGCCATGGGCTTCGATATCCTGGGCACGACCATGTCCGGCTATACGGGTGGAAGCACTCCAGACGGTCCCGATCTGGCATTCGTCACGGCCAGCAAAGCGCTGGGCGGATTTGTTGTCGCGGAGGGGCGATATAACTCACCCTCCTTGGCCGCCGACGCCATCGCGGCCGGTGCCGACGCCGTCTGCGCCGGTTCGGCCATTACCCGCACCGAACACGTTACGGGCTGGTTCGTCCAAGCGGTCGCTGATGCCAACCGTCGTCGTGGCGAGACTGTACTCGTCTTCGATATCGGCGGCACCAAAACGCTCGCAGCCCTTGTTCGCGGCGCGACCGTCCTGGATCGCCGTCTTGTACCTACGCCGCATGGCGTTGGAAGTGCTAGCTGGTTTGACGCTATCGCAGACATGGCCGGAGACTGGCGCGGCCAGTACCACGTCGCTGGCGTTGCCGCCACCGGACTTGTTCGGGATGGTCTCTGGAATGCCCTCAACCCCGGCACCCTGGCCATCCCACCAGACACGCCACTGGCTGGCGAACTGGCTCGAAGACTGAATTGTCCGATCGTGGCGCGCAATGACGCCCAGGCGGCTGCCTGGGGCGAGTACCTGTTCGGCGCAGGGCAACAGAGGGACATGGCCTTTGTCACCGTCTCATCGGGGATCGGGGGAGGCCTTGTATTGGGCGGCAGACTGGTCGAGGGCGCTCGTGGCCTTGCCGGAAGCCTGGGCCAGGTTCAGGGGAGCGAGGGCGATCTCCGACTTGAAGATCTTGCCTCGGGTTTTGCCATGGCAGCCACAGCAGGCGAGGCGGGCCTGCCTGCGGACACGCGCCTACTCTTCGACGCCGCGAAGGCGGGCAATACCATGGCGGGCAAAATTCTTGACCGATCGGCGGCGCGGATAGCCACTGGCCTGGTCGACCTGCAGAGGCTGGTCGATCCCCAGGTTGTGGTGGTCGGCGGCGGCGTTGGCCTGGCACCCGCATTTCAGGCTGCCCTGAACCGATCGCTAGAGTTGTTTGACACCGGGCTGCGCCCGCATGTGGTCTTCGCTGCCCTTGGTGCCGATGCTGGTCTCATTGGCATTGGGCACCTCGCTCAGCAATCCGAACTAATATGATATCTGACTACAAGGCCGCCACGAAAACGCCTTCGTTCAGATCGGGCAGAATGCCTCTGTTTGGAAGTCCCCGCGTCCCTACCGGTCCGACCGTTGTCCGGAAGTCAAATTGACATCGCGAATGACCGCGTTGGGGCGCATCGGCGATGGTCCGAATGTGCTCATTGGAAGAAACGCGATCATGGACTTTCTGACCGTCCGGTTGCCGAGTTCGAACTGAGGATCGTGGACCGGCGGTGTTCTCCTGCGCGGCCTCACCTGAGGTGGGGCCGCTGATCGTCAGACTTCGGTGTGTTCTGCCAGTTCCAGTGCGTCTTCAACATCGACGCCCAGATATCGGACCGTATTCTCGATCTTGGTATGGCCAAGAAGGATCTGCACGGCCCGGAGATTGCCGGTCGCCTTGTAGATGAGCGAAGCTTTGGTACGTCGAAGCGAATGCGTGCCATACTCCTCCTTGCGCAGACCGATGGCAGTCACCCACTCGTCTACCAACCGGGCATATTGCCTGGTGCTCAGATGATCGTTCGGATCCGCTCGGCTGGGAAACGCGAAGTCCTCCACCGAGCCTCCTCGCCTTTCGAGCCACGCCAGCAAACTTGTCCTGGCGTCTGTTGTGATCTCGAACTGCACCGGTCGACCGGTCTTCTGCTGGATAACCATCGCCCGGGCGCGAATGTCATGACCAGTGACCAGCGTACCGATCTTGAGTTTGACCAGATCGCAGCCGCGCAGCTTGCTATCGATAGCCAGGTCGAATAGCGCTCGGTCGCGCATGCGACCCTCCCGATCCAGAAAGAACCTAATTGCCCAGATCTGGCGGACCTTGAGTGCGCGCTTGGCGCCAACTTGCCGACCGGCGTTCCACGCCGGCCGACCTCTGGCGGCGGGGTCGTATTGTGAAATACCCATTTTCATTCTCCTATGGCCAACGTCGCCCGATCTGAGAACGATTAAGGCGAAAAGTTCGTCGGCCGGCGCCGTGCCGCCTCGGGAGGACTACCCAATTGCCACACAGTCTCCTCGGTAGCGCCTCCAGCGGGGCCGTCATCTGCCCTGTCCGCTATTATTCGAAGATTGTAGAAAACAGACTCCCGGCGCCATTGTCCCGCCGATGAGACGATGGCGGGGAACGGACAGAGAGGGCTCTCAGGTCAGTAGCGCCTTTACCTGCTTGCCATCGCAAAACATCCGGATGCGGTCCTGAACAAGCCGAAATGCGAACTCGTCGCCGGGAATGCCCTTGAACGATTTGGTCTTGATCTTTACACATTGACCATCCGCAAGCTGTCCCGTCACGATCTGGTAAGTGCCGAGATCCTGAACTTCGCTCAGCTTGGCCTTCAACGCATTGGGGGGGGCGTCCGGCAATATATCCACAAATTCAGGCCTGATGCCGAGGAGCAGATTTCCGCCCTCGGGCACTTCAACCGTGCCGAAGGCAACGACCTGCCCCGCAATGCTCAACTTCCCGTTGTAGAGGGAGACCGGCAGAAAATTCATGGAGGGCGAGCCGATGAAGTAACCCACATGGGCATGGGTCGGGTTCTCGAAAAGCTCCTGCGGTGTGCCCACCTGCGCAACGCGGCCATTGTCCATCACGATCACGTTCTCAGCCAGCGTCATGGCCTCGTTCTGGTCATGGGTGACATAGACCAATGTATGGCCGTGCCGCGCGCTGATGTCCTTGAGCTTGCGACGCAGATGAAACTTGAGCTGCGGATCGATTACCGTAAGCGGCTCGTCCATCAGGATGACGGCAACGTCATCGCGGACCAGACCTCGGCCCAGCGAAATCAGTTGCTTGGCGTCTGGCGTGAGTTTTCGGGCAGGACGGTGCAGGATCGTATCGAGATTGAGCAATTCGGCAATCTCGTTCACCCGTCGGTCGACCTCCCTGTTAGCCATGTTGCGGCACCGCAGCGGGAAGGCGAGGTTCTCGTAGACGCTTTTGGAGGCATAAACGACAGGGAACTGGAACACCTGGGCAATATTGCGTTGCGCCACCCTGGTGCCGGTGACGTCGCGGCCGTTTATGAGCACCCGGCCTTCGCTGGGCGTCAGCAGGCCCGACACGATGTTGAGCATCGTTGATTTGCCGCAGCCGGACGGCCCCAGAAGCGCATACGTGCCTCCGTCCTCCCAGACCAGATCAAGCGGATACAAGGCGTAGTTGGGCGTGCCGTCGCTACGATTGTAGGCGTGTCCCAGACGCTCAAGGGTAATACGGGCCATAGGATAGGTCCTTTCAGTCGCTGACTGGGGCAGCAACAAGATTGCGGGTATCGGCATCAAAGGCGAAGAGGCGCGCGGGCGGCAACGTTACCGACACACCGTCGCCAATGGCATGCAGGGCGACGCCCTCGCGTTCCAGCACCAGATTGCCGAATGGCATGTCGAGATGCAGGACGGTGGTAGAGCCGTTTATCTCCGCCAGGGCCACGCGGCCGGTTATGATTCCGCCCATCACCGCTTCGCTGGCGCGGATACCGAAAATGTACTTGCCATCGGACAGGTTTGCGAAATGCCCGGGCATTCTGAGCACCGTCTCGTCCCCGATCTTCACCTGTCCGGCTTCGATGCGCCCGCCGAATAGGTTCATCGGCGGATCGTTAAATATGGTGGCGGCCGTGGTGTTGGCCGGACGCCGGTAGACGTCGCGATAGTCGCCGACCTGCACCACCTCGCCCTCATGCAGGACCAAGACCAGACCCTGCATGATCATCGCTTCGAGCGGTTCGGTGGTTGAATACACCACCAGACGGTTTTCGCTGGCGTGGAAAATCCGCCGGAATTCGTCGCGCAATTGCTCGCGCAGCTTGTAGTCGAGATTGACCAGAGGCTCATCAAGCAGCAGGAAATCGGTGTCTTTCACTAAGGAGCGTGCCAGAGCCACGCGTTGCTGTTGACCCCCGGACAGTTCCTCAGGGCGGCGGTCGAGCAAGGGGGCCAGTCCTAGAAGTTCGGTGACATAGCTGAGCTTTTCGGCGACTGCCGCAGGCTTCAATCCGCTGCGCTTGAGCGGGAAGACGATGTTGTCCCGAACCGAGAGATGCGGGTAGTTGACGAACTGCTGGTAGACCATGCCGACCCGCCGCCGCCAGGCTGGGATAGCCAGCAGATCCGCGCCGTCCTTGGTCAGCGACCCCGATTGTGGCGCTATCAGACCGGCCAGAACTTTGAGCAGGGTCGTCTTTCCCGCAAGCGTGCGTCCGATGACCGTGACGACGCCCGCGTTGGGCAAGCTCAGGGTGACACCATCGAGATGAATGTCACTGCCCTGCTTCACCGTGAGATTGTCGAGAAGATAGGTCATGGCGAACTCTATTTGCGGCCGCCAATACTGCCCTTGTCGAGATAGCGCTCGACGAGGAAAGCAATGACGATAAGGGGGGCGACTGAGATGAGCGCCGAAGCGGAGAGACTCCACCAGGGCGTGACGGACGAGTTGAGGGAGACGATCGCCACCGGCAGCAATTGCGTTTGTGTGAAGGTGAGCGTGAAGGCGAAGAAGAAGTCGTTCCAGCCGAAGATGATGCAGAAGATGCCGGCGACGACGAGACCCGGAACGGAGTTCGGCAGGATGACGCGCCAGAAGGTCTCGAAGGGCGTGCAGCCGTCGATCATCGCGGTTTCATCCAGTTCGCGCGGAATGGAATTGAAGAAATCGACCATCACCCAGACGGAAATGGGCAGCAGCAGCGCCACATAGACGATGACTAGGCCCGCAATGGTATCGAGCAGCCCGAGCCAGCCCAGCATCAGGAAGAAGGGGATGGCTAGGACAACGGGCGGCATGATGCGCTGGGAGACGAAGAAGAAGGTCAGGTCGTTGTTGCCGACTGGGCCTGCCTTGTATGAAAAGCGCGACAAACCGTAAGCCGCCAAGGTGCCAAGCACGAGGCTAACGAGGCTGGCGGAGAGCGTTACCACCGTGGAGGAGACGAAGGGGCTGGCGATGTCGATGCTGCCGCCGCCACTGCCAAACAACCCCTGCCATGCAGCGAGCGAGGGCTCGTAGTCGACGAAAGGAATATAGGTCGGGCCGGCGGTCACGCCATTGGCGGTCTTGAACGACGTGGTCAGCGCCCACAGAAATGGGGCGACGACGAAGGCGCTCCAGAGCAGGATGGCAGCGGCCTTGAGAAGTGGATAGAGGCGTTCCATTTCAGGCCTCCGCCTTGATGAGCGTTTTGGTCAACAGCTTGGCGATGATCGTGAGCAGCACGATCATGATGACGAGGTAGGTAATCGACAGAGCCGCCGCGTAGCCGATCTGGAAGTCGCGCAGGCCACGGATGAAGATGTAATAGCTGGAGGTTTCCGTGGACGTTCCCGGCCCGCCCGAGGTGATGACGTAAACCGTCTCCATGATCTTGGACGCCTCGATCAGACGGATGATGATCGCGCCGACCGATATCGGCGCCATGGCAGGGAAGGTCACGTTCCAGAAGGCGCGGATGGGTCCGGCGCCGTCGATTGCCGCCGCCAGCAGCGGCTCGCGCGGCAAGGAGAGCAGGCCCGCCAGCAACAGCAGGAACATGAAGGGCGTCCACTGCCAGACATCGACCAATATGACGACGAATGTCGCCCATTGTGCATTGGTGAGCCAGGGGATGGGGGCAAAGCCGAACAGCGTCACGAGGTCGTTGGCCGGCCCCAGACTTTCGTGGAATACGGTACGCCAGATGACCGCCATGACGACGGGAGTGGTCATCATGGGAATGAGGAACAGCACCCGCACCAGGCGACGAAACCTGATCTGACGCCAGACCAGCAGCGCCAGTCCAAAGCCCAGCACATATTCAATGGCCACGGCCGATACCGCCATCAGGCCCAGCCGGGAGAGCGACTGCCAGAACCGCCCATCGGCGAGCAGGCGGCCATAATTGACGCCACCGATCCAGTCGAGACCGGGGCGGACAGCGTCCCAGCCGGAGAAGCTCACGCGGATGGTGAAGATGAGGGGAAACAGGATGATCGCCAGCAGCACCAGAAGGCCGGGCAAAAGGAAGAAGAGTTTGTAGCGGGTCAGCCCATACATCGGCCTGGTCCTCAGGGGGGCGCGAGCGCCAGTGAGCGAAGTCCCGGGGGGTAAGACCCACCGGGACTGTGATTGCTAGAGGTTGTCTTCGAGCGCCACGACGCCGGCATAGGCATTGCGAACCGTGTCCACCCCGATCCGATCGACGATCGCGGTCCATTCCACGGCTACGCTGTCGAGCGCTTCCTGCGGCGTCTGCTGGCCGGCCAGTGCGGCGGCAACGCCGGTTGCTAGAGACGTCATGAACTGGCTGACGCCGGGCACGCGCAGGTCGAAGACGCGGTTAATGCTGTCATCCATGCCGGACAGTGTTTCGACATAGCTCTTGGTCAGTGCCGCGTCCCAGCCCAGGCGATCCGTCCACAGAGACGGGTCGAAATGGGCATTGCGGTATGGATTGACGCCGAAGCGCCCGACCTGCAGGTCGGCCAGGGTATTGGCTTCATTGGAGAAGAAGCAGAGGAAGTCGAACGCCATGTCCTGGTTCTGCGAGCGGTTGGAAACCGCCGAAGTCCAGCCCCAGGTGACATAGGGAGCACGATTGGGCTCCTCGAAGCTGTCCCAGCTGCCGGTATCGCGGTTCCAGACTTCGCTTGCGCCCGGCAGTGGCGCGGCGGCCACCTGGTTGCGGATCGGGCTGTCTTCCTGCTGCGCCTGCACGAAGGCGTCGTCCCAGGAATAGCTCATCAGCGCCTGACCACCGCCAAAGGCGAAAATTTCATCGCCAAGGCCCCAATTCGCGCCGCCCGGCGCCCAGTCCTTGGAGGCTTCGACAAACAGCTCCAGCCCTTTGACAAAGCCTGGATTGTTGATCTGCGGTTCCATGGTTTCGAGGTCGAAGAAGAAACCGCCCTTCACGTTCGGATTGCGGGCATAGGGCGCCGCGCGGCTGATGAAGGCCGAGAACATCAGGTCGTCGCGCTTGGTGACTTCGGCCGAGCCGTAGTTCGGATTGCCGTCGCCATCCCAGTCCCAGCCCGAGAATACGCGGGCGATCTCGTTATAGTCTTCCCAGGTGGTGGGAACGGCGAGGTCCTTGCCGGTCTCCTGCTTGAAGCGGGCTATGGCCTCGGGATTGGAGAAGATGTCGGCGCGGTATTTCAGATAGTGCCGGTCACCATCCATCGGATACTGGACGATGGTGTCGCCCCAGGTGGCCACGTCGATATAGTTTCGGGTCACGTCCTTGAAACCAGCGGTCTCGCGATAGGCTTCAGGCACCGGCGCCAGATACTGGTTGAGATCGCCGATCCAGAGCGAGGGATAGAACAGCACGTCATAGGCATTCTGCCCGGTCTGGAACGGGATCAGGATGCGCTGGAACAGGTCGCCGAAGGGCACATGCACCACGCTGAGCTTGGCCCCGGTGAGTTCCTCGAACTGGCGGGCGTGGATGTCGGTGGGTTCGCCGATGACCGGTACGGCATGGCTGATGATGTTGAGCTGGCGGCCCGAATAATCCTTGGCGTCGATGCTCTCATATGAGCAAGCGCCGGGCACGTCTTCGTCAATGCCATAGGCGGCCGAATAGTCAGTCTGCGCCAGTGTGGCGGACGAGGCCACCATGGCAATGACACTGGCCAGGCTGGCCATTCTTGCGAGTCTCATTCTTCCTTCTCCCTAGATGCAGCTTTGCTGCGTTGCATTCGGATCGACCGGGCCTGCTACGGAATGAGCACGCCGCGGCCGTGAATTTTGCCGTGATGGAGGTCGAGCAGGGCCTGGTTGGCATCCTGCAGCCGATATTCGGCGGTCGAGAGGTGAACCTTGCCCTGGTCGGCCAGGGCCATCAGCTCGACAAGCTCTGGATAGGTCCCGACCAGATTGCCGATAATGCGCTTTTCCGAGGTGATCATGTCGATGGTCGGAATTTCGAGTTTTCCGCCATAGCCGACGATGTAGTAGGCGCCGTCATTGCGGGTCATGGCAAGACCCTCGGAGATGGCGCTGCCCTCGCCGACAAAGTCGATGACGGCTTCCGCGCCATGGCCGCCGGTTATGGCCAGCACCTGCTCCACCTGGTCGCCGGTGGCCCTCACGGTGAAGTCAGCGCCGCATTTCCCCGCTAGCTCGAGCGCATCGTCTGAGCGGTCGACCGCGATAATGCGGGCCGCACACATGGCCCGCAGCACCTGAACGCCGATATGACCGAGACCGCCGACACCGATCACCACGACATATTGGCCCGGAAGCAGATGCGCGGCGGCCTTCTTGCAGGCGCGATACGCGGTCAGACCAGCATCGGTGTATGGCGCGACATCCTTGGGCGCCAGGGTTTTAGGCAGTTTGATCAGCGAGCGCTGGCCGGTCTTGAGCAGTTCGGCATAGCCGCCATTGACGTTGACGCCCGGAAAGGCGCTTTCCTCGGCATGCATGTCATTGCCACGACGGCAGGCTAGGCAATGTCCGCTGGTCACCAGTGGGTGGCAGATAACCGGATCGCCAACCTTGAAGCCGGTGACGGCGGGCCCGATTTCCTCGATCCAGCCGGCATTTTCGTGGCCCATGATATATGGCAACTGAACGTCGGAATTGTTCCGCCAGAGCCCTTCGATGATGTGCAGATCGGTGCGGCACACGCCGGCACCACCGATGCGAACGATGACGTCGTTTGGCCCTTCGATGCGCGGATCGGGCACGTCCTCATAGACAACGAACTGGCTCTTCTCGAGCTTCTCATCAAATTCATGAAGCACTGCTGCCTTCATGGGGACCTCCCTGGTGTTCACGAGCTGCGTAACTGCCCAAGTCATCGCAAGAGCCGTGCCAAGTTGCTGTCCCGGCAGGATTTGGTTTTTGCTACAAAGGCATAACCATCTGCAGATGCCATCCGCGGCGATGGTGAGATTGCTCAATATTGTTGAGAGCAAGCGGCGACTGTTCAGTAAATGAACATTCGAACACGGTCATTTTCCCATGTTTTACACGGCCTTGCCCGTGGTGTAGCCTTGCATCCGTTCACGCTGGCGAAGACCGGCGGACACATGCCGGAGGAACACATGCTCTCACGCACTGAGCGCCTCAAACGCGCGCGGATTACTTTGCAGCACGGAGGCGAAATCGATCCGCACCTGATTCCGCCGCATATCTCGGATAGCTGGAACCGTTGCCTCGAGCGGGGGCTCGACCCAATGGGCACGGCCCACAATGCCCAGCTGAGCGCTCGGGAACTGCGTCAGCAGCGGGATGAGGATGAACTCGTCCACCGTTTCGCCGCGTCGCAGATGCAGGCGCTCTATCAGCAGATTGCGGGCAGCAATTTCATGATTGCCTTCGGCAATGCCCGCGGAACGGTGCTGGAGACCGTTTCCGATGGCGAATTCCGCAGCAGCAAGCCGGGCAAAGCGATCCTGCCCGGTTCGGTGTGGCTTGAGGAACTGCGCGGCACCAACGCCATGGGGACCGCATCCATGATCAGGCAGCCGCTGATCGTCCATGGCGAGGAGCATTTCTTCCATACCCATTCTGACGTCAGTTGCTTTGCTGCCCCGGTATTCCATTCGGACGGTGAACTGGCAGGCGTGCTCGACGCCTCGTCCGATTGCCGCGCACGCAACACGCACACGCTGGTCCTCATGCAGATGGCCGCGACCCATATCGAGAACAGTCTATTCTTGCGCCAGCAGTCCGATCATCTTGTCCTGTTGTTCCATTCCCGGTTCGAGCTGCTCAATTCGGTCAGCGGGGGCCTGATCTCCTTCGACTCCGAAGGGCGACTGCGGGCCATCAATCAACGCGGACGCAGCATGTTGTCGGGGCTGACCGTGCGGCCAGGAACGGCGTTCGAAGCGGTTTTCGACACCAGTTTCGCCAATGCGCTGGGGCATCTGGGCGATGGTATCGTGCCGACGCTGCGGGATTTGTTGGGCAGCCAATATGTAGTTCAGTTTTCAGGCCGCCCGGTCTCGGAGGGGCGCGTACGCGCAGCCAGCAGCACAATAGTCGCGTCTCCGGTCGTGTCAGTTGCCGGCTTCGTGGCCGAAGACCCCGCCCTTCAGACGGAGTTGGTGAAGGTGCAGCGGGCCGTGCGACGCAAGCCGCCCTTCCTGATCCTAGGCGAAAGTGGAACGGGAAAGGAAATCATAGCGCGTCACATTCATGCCGCCAGCGGGCGGAGCGGCGCTTTCGTGCCGGTAAACTGCGGTGCATTGCCCGAACAACTATTCGAGGCAGAGCTCTTCGGCTATGCCGCCGGCGCTTTTACCGGAGCCCGCAAGGACGGATCCATGGGGCTGGCCAGAGCAGCAGATGGCGGTACTCTTTTCCTGGACGAAATTGGCGACCTGCCTCTTCCGAGTCAGGTTGCACTACTGCGCTTTCTTGATCAGTTCGAAGTCAGGGCAGTCGGAAGCGCCACGACGCACAAAGTCGACGTTCAGGTCGTTGGCGCAACGAATGTCGATCTTCTCTCGGCCATCGCGGAGAAGCGCTTCCGCTCGGACCTTTTCTACCGTCTCGGCGTCGTGCAGCTCAATCTGCCGCCACTGCGGGAGAGGCGCGACTTTGCGGCTCTCACCCGCTTTATACTTCGCGAGCTAGACGCGGCACTGGAAATCACCGATGGCGCCGTCGAGTCCCTCGCGCAACATGAATGGCCTGGCAACCTGCGCGAGCTCCGGTCTGCCCTGTTTCAACTGAGCCTGCTGGTGACGGAAGAACCGATCGGCATCGTTCATATGGATCAGCTTTTCGGCAGCCAAAACGCGTCGGCCCTTATCGAGTCCGCCGGCCTTAAGGGCCTCATCATCCGGCAGATCAATGAGTTGCTGCGGACCAACGGCAACAATGTCAGCGAGACAGCCAAGGCGCTCGGCATCTCGCGAAACACGGTCTACAAATACATGCGACACTGAGATTTCGGCTAGGCGGGGGCGATGGTGGCTTACGCTCGGGAATGGGTGCCTCAGTTCACCTCCAAATGGACCGAGAATTGCCCTGACATCACAAGGGGCGGTCTTGCGGAATGTTCGTAGCGTCTGAAACTTACTCGACACGTGCCGACTTTTCGTGCGTCGGCACGGCGAAAGTCAGAAGAAGCGCAGCTGATGTGACTCCAGCCGCTCCGTTTACGACGTTCTCGTCGCGAAGCGAATGGCAGCTTTCGGGTGCACCAATTTGTAGCGTGAACGACCTCTGTGGATGGCCCCCGCATTGCAAGAGAGAATTTGATGGTTTTGGCGCTTTGGTCGGGTGCAGTCTTCTGTCCGGCCTGTTGATGCAGCCATGAGAGGCTGCTGGCCCTGATGGGGTCGGCGAACAAGGTCCCAATCTGAAATTCAGGCTATAATGCCTCGGTCATTCGACGGGTTGTCCCTGTTTCCGGCCTGACCGGTTTCGCCATCACATCGCTTCGCTCTCACAACGTGCGGAGCCGATTGGTCGGCTCGAACTGTATCTCGCTTCTAGGCCCAGCCTCGTCCTGGTTTCACCCAGCAAGGCTGGGCGCATGGCGAGCTTGGTAGACCTCGCCGCGAGCCATGACCGCCCAGACCACGCGGGCCATTTTATTGGCCATGGCCACACTCGCAACACGCGCGGGCTTTCTGGCAAGGAGCGCGAGAAGGTAGGGATCGGCTGCTTCGGGCTTGTGCTTGGCACGGCGGACCAGAGATGTCGCGCCGATCACCAGGAGTTTCCTTAGATAACGATCCCCCATCTTGGTAATGCGACCGAGGCGATCTTTGCCACCACTCGAGTTCTGCGAGGGTGTCAGTCCCAGCCAGGCGGCAAACTCTCGACCGGACCGGAACTGTCTCGGGTCGGCAACCGATGCGGCCAGTGCTGTGGCGCCAACTGGGCCGATGCCAGGAATGGTCGATAGTCGTCGTGCCACCTCATCCGTTCGCAGCAGAGCAATGATTGCGCGATCAATCGACTGCAAACGGACATGATGTTGATTGTCGCCAGGAACTGACCCGGGATTGTCATTGAGAACTGACCCGGTTGGACGATAGTTTCCCGCGCTGCGGGGACGGTCAAGTGGCGGGTTTTTCCTTTCGTGTTTTGGGCGCCGCGGCG
>NZ_PYVZ01000039.1 GCF_003056405.1 Devosia indica | reverse complement strand
GTAAGCGCGTAGCCGAGGCCGTTACTGCCTGAAGTTCCAAGGCATGAGGTCAGCTATCTGGCCGTTTGGCCAGCCGCCGGCGATGCGCTGCAGGGTCCGGGTCAGCCAGGCATGCGGATCGACGCCGTTCATCTTGGCCGTGGTCAGCAGCGTAGCGATGGTCGCCCAGGCCCGCCCACCACCATCGGATCCGGCAAAGAGCGCATTTTTGCGGGTAATGGTCTGCGGACGGATTGCGCGCTCGACGATGTTGGAGTCGATCTCGATACGTCCATCGGCAAGGAAGCGCTCGAGGGCGGCGCGGCGGCTCAGGGTGTAGCGGATGATCTCAGCCAGTTTGGATTTGCCCGACAGGCGCGGCAGCTCCCGGTCCAGCATGGCGAACAGCTCAGCCACGATGGGGCGGGAACGTTCTGCACGGATGCTGGCGCGCAGTTCGGCACCATGACCGCGGATCTCCTCTTCGATAGCCCACAGCGGCGCCATGGTCTTGACCACGGCACCGGCAAAGGGCGAGCCGTCGCTGGCATGCAGGTCGAAGAACTTGCGCCGCGCGTGGGACCAGCACCCGGCCAGAGTCATGGCGTCATTGGCCCCGCGATCCTTGCCCAGCCGGTTATAGGCGGCATAGCCGTCGATCTGCAGGATCCCGCGATAACCGTCCAGATGCCGGGCGACGCAATCGCCGGACCGACTGTCCTCGAACCGATACGCCACCATGGGTGGTCCTGATCCACCGAACGGTCGATCATCCCGGGCATAGGCCCACAGCCAGGCGGTCTTCACCTTCCCTGACCCCGGCGCCAGCGTCGGCAATCGGGTCTCGTCGGCAAAGACGCGCTCGCCCTGTTTGATGGTGTGCAGCACGTATTGGGCCAGCGGCTCGAGCTCAAAGCCGATCCGGCCCATCCACTGGGCCATCAGCGAGCGGTCCAGTTCTACGCCGTCCCGGGCGTAGATCTCCTCCTGCCGGTAGAGCGGCAGGCCATCGGCATATTTGCTGACCGCCACCTGGGCCAGCAGCGCCTCGGTGGGGATGCCGCCGGCAATCAGGTGATCGGGTGCCGGCGCCTGCACGATGCGGTCCTCGCCGTCAGCCAGGCGGTAGGCGTATTTGGGGCGGCGGGTGACGATGACGCGGAACTTGGCGGGGGTCACGTCGAGGCGCTCGGAGACGTCTTCGCCAATACGCACGGCTTGAAGGCCAACGCAGTCGGCCGGCACCTCTGGCTCGATCACCTGCTCGATCCGTTCCAGGTGCGGCGCAAAGCCCTTTCGCGGCCGCGGCGGACGGGGGGCAGCAGTTCCAGCACGCTTGTCGCGTTCGGCCCGGATCTCGCCCAGACCCGTCTGCAGCTCATCGAAGACGAAGGCCATCTGCTCGGCATCGAGCGGATCGATCCGCAGCTTTTCCGAACGTGTCCCGAACTGCGCCCGCTTGAGCATGGCAACGATCGTTTCCAGCCGAGCGATCTTTTCGGCATCGGCCACCTTCGCCGCATTCATCTGCGCGATTGCGGCTTCATGGGCAGCGATCTCGGCTTCCAACGCCAAGCGCTTCTGATCGGCCGACGCCTCCCTGGCGTGGGCAGCCAAGATCATTGCCTTGAGGGCGTCGATGTCATCGGGAAGCTGCTCAGGATCGGTCGGGATCATGCCCGAACAATGGCACAAAACACCCCGGATTGCCTCAGTTTTTGCGCCAGTGAGTCAGTCTGCCGCAGGCTTTTACCCAGCCGATTGCGGCCGAGTTGCCGGCACCGAACGCACCCGCTTCCAGTCCATGCCATCGACCAGGGCCAGCAGCTGGGCATGGCCTAATTGGACGCGGCTGTGCCCGATCCGCGGCCAGCAGAACGCGGCCTTCTCCAACCGCTTGGCGTAAAGGCACAGGCCCGTCCCATCCCACCACACAATCTTGATCCGATCCGCCCGTTTTGCCCGGAACACATAGAGCGAGCCGTTGAACGGATCTGCACCGGCATCGCGAACCAGGCCAACAAGACCGTCGGGTCCTTTTCTGAAGTCTACCGGCTGGCTGGCCAAAAACACCTTTACGCCCGAGGGGATCATGTGGACCGGATGACCCGAAGCACACGGCGCAGGTGATCTTCACTTACCGCGGGCCCAACCCGGACAGTGGCACCCTCGATGCCGATTTCGACAATCCCACCCGAGGTGCCAGCGTCGTCGTCAGGCACTTCACGCCGTTCAACCTGGCCCTTGGCAATGGCTTTGCGCCGCCAGCCGAACAGTTGCGACGGCGACATCCCGTATCGCCGTGCCACCGCCGAAACGTTCACGTCCGGGGCCAGCGCCTCCTCCACGATCCGCGCCTTGGTCTCGTCAGGCCAGTTGCGGCGCCCCACCGCCGGACTGCTGTCCATCCGGCTCGGAACGACCTCCAACAACTGGAAACTTCTATCACTGGGCATATGCGCAGACATAGGAACTCACACCGTCATCAAATCCACGGTGCCAATACCCTACCAACCACCGGCACGTCAGACGGGGGCGCCTTGGCGCTTACG
>NZ_PYVZ01000038.1 GCF_003056405.1 Devosia indica | reverse complement strand
GTAAGCCTCCGCTGAGGGCCACGGCGCTGTCAGTTCGTGGCTGATTGTTTCTCTTCAATGAGATGGCGTAGATGATCAATGCCATCTTCGGTGAAGGCCATGATGCCGTGCTCATGGTTGCCGCTGTAGACCCAGATCAAACCGTCCTCGGGTTCCATGCCGTGCGCAACCTCAAGCAGGTGATCCGCGGTTGTGGCCAGTTCGAGAGCAACAAGGTCGATGGTTGTGACTGCATGCACCTTGTTGAGTTGCATCGTCATGCCGCCTTGCGCATGGCCTGCGGCACCCAGTTCCAGGGCAGCAGTTCCCCCAGCCGGCTCTGTGGCATGTCAGCGATCCGGGTGAGCACGTCAGCAAGCCAGGCCTGGGGGTCGATATCGTTGAGCTTGGCCGAGACGATAAGGGTGTACATGAACGCCGCCCGTCGAGCGCCGCGGTCCGACCCGGCGAAGAGCCATGCTTTTCTTCCAAGGGCAATTCCGCGCAGGGCCCGCTCCGCAGCGTTGTTGGACAGGCAGATGCGTCCATCCTCAAGGAAGGCGGTAAAGCCAGACCATCGCGCCAGCATGTAGTTCATGGCCTTGGCCACGGGGGCGTGCTGCGAGAGCTTTTCGCGCTCGGCGACCATATAGGCGTGCAGTTCGTCGACGAGCGGCCCGCATAGCCGTTGCCGCTCGGCCAGGCGCTGATCGGGTCGCAGGCCGTGAAGATCGCGCTCAATGGCGAAGATCTCGTCGATCCGGCGTACCGCCTCGAGCGCTACCGGGGAGATGGCGCCGCCCTTGCCGTTCTTCTTTCGCACCTTTTCAATATCGGCGAGCTCGAACAATGGGCGTCGTCCGTGAGCCCAGCAGAAGGCGGGTCGAATGGGGTCGCTGCGGCGCTCGGGGTCGAACAGCCCGTTGTAGCCGGCAAAGGCGTCCACCTGAAGGATGCCGGAATAGCCGGCAAGATGGCTCCTTGGATGCTCGCCCCTGCGGTCGGGTGAAGCAAAGAACAGGGCAGCCGGCCCATTCGTGCCACCGAAGGGGCGGTCGTCGCGCACATAGGTCCACACTCGACCAGTCGTGGTTTTCCCCTTGGCCAGGATCGGCACGGTGGTGTCATCGCCATGCAGGCGATCGGCGGCCATAACGTGATCGGCAATCAGATCATGGAGCGGTTGGAGCGCCACCGTTGCCGCTCCGACCTGGTCGGCCAGCGTCGAGAGGCTGATGGGCACGCCCTCACGGGCAAAGCGTTCGCACTGGCGATTGAGGGGCTGGTGCTGACCGAACTTTTCAAAAAGGATTGTCGCCAGCAGGTTGGGTCCGGCAAAGCCGCGTGGGGTGGGATGGAACGGCGCCGGCGGCTGGCTGATCTTCTCACAAGCCCGGCAGCTGAACTTCTCCCGCACCGTCTGGACCACTTTCCACTGGCGCGGGATCACCTCGAGCGTCTCGGTCACATCCTCACCCAGCTTGACCAGGTGATCTGACCCGCAGCACGCGCAGGCTTCAGGCGCCGGGACCACGACGCGTTCGCGCGGCAAGTGCTCTGGAAAGGCACGCCGTTGCGCCCGCTTGCGGGTAAAGGCCCGAACCGGGGTTGTCTTGGCAGCGGCCATTTCGGCGGCAAGCTCGTCTTCGGTTGCCGTCGCTTCGAGATCCTCGAGTTCGAACTCGAGCTGATCGAGCAACCTGGCCTTTCTTTCGGACCGCTGCCCATAAAGGCTGCGCCGGAGCTTTTCGATCTCAAGTTTGAGACGGGCGATCTCGGCCTCGCCGTCAGTCTTTTCTGCGCGAGCCCGAGCCACCTCAGCCTGGGCCTGCGTGGCCTTAACCTCCGCCAGATCGGCACGCTGTTCGGCCGCGGCAAGAGCCAGGCGAAGGGCAGCAATCTCGGCGTTTTCGGCAGGTTCGACCATGTCGCGATGCTACCAGAATGCGCCTCCTGTCACGAGCTGATTTGCCCGGTTTTGCTCGGGATGAGTCACCGTGTCGCGGTCCATCGCGTTCATCCTGCCGACAGGGGCCGCCAGGTCTTTTGCGGCATGCGCCAGTCGATCCCTTCGAGCAGATAGCCGAGCTGGGCAGACGAGATTGTTACCATCCCATCGGCCGGTGAGGGCCACAGGAAGCGGCCGCGCTCAAGCCGCTTGGTGAACACGCATGCCCCCTGGCCATCGTGCCAGATGATGCGCACCAGATTGCCCTGGCGCCCGCGAAAGACAAACAGATGTCCGCAATGGGGGTCGCGCTTGAGCACCTCCTGCACCACCAGTGCCAGCGAGTTGAACCCCTTGCGCATGTCGGTGTGGCCCGCTGCCAGCCACACCTGTGTTCCACTTGGAACCGGGATCATCGGTCCACCACATCAAGCAGATGCCCCAGGACAACCGGAGCGATATCGGACCGCACGATCATCCGACGCCCATTGCGCAGTACGATCTCGACCGGGCTGGCTGATCCATTCTCCGGTGGCTCTGGTGGAGCGCCGCCATCGCCGGCATGTGCCTCAACCCCATCAATCTGCACCGGATAGAACGAGGGTGCCTCGAGGCCCAGCCGACCCTCGCGATAGGCTTTGCGCCAGGCAAACAGCAGCGGCACCGCGATCTGGTGTCGGCGCGCCGTCGCCGAGGCCATCCGCGGCGCCGACAGGCTCTCCTCCACGATCCGGATCTTTTCTGCCTCACTGAAGCGGCGCCGCCGCCCCGTGTCCACAATCTCAAGCCGCTCAACACGGCTTCTGTCTGTAAGGATATCCATAGCGACAGTCAGCTATCAGACTGACCGCTCAAGCCAAGACGGCCACCAACGGAGGCTTAC
>NZ_PYVZ01000037.1 GCF_003056405.1 Devosia indica | reverse complement strand
ATAGTCTTCAAGACGCGCTGGCAAAAAACTCGCCTGGTCACGGTCTGCACCTTCAACGAAACGTCCCATATGGCACCTCCGAAGCAGTGCCAAATCATAACATATTCAGGGGTTTTCACACAGCCTCCACCCCGTTATCGACGTTGCTAGGACCAGAGCTGACTGACTGCTTTCGGGAAATGGAAATGGCGGCCTGAACGGCCGGAATGGGGCGCCTTCGAGACGGTCCGGTTTGGCTGTCAGGCTGCTGAAATTATCTACTTAACTACTAATGGCAGGCAGTCCGCTCCGTCCTGCCCAAAATCAAATCCCGCTTTGCCCGACCTCGCCCGCAACGGCGGGGCGATGGTGTTCAATGCGCATCGCTTTCCCTGCGGGAAGATTGGATTTTAGGACCCTTGGTCCGGAGCTTGACCCCAAGCCGAGGCCACTGGCGCCTGCAGCGCTTGCCCGCTCGCCAAGGCGAGCGGAGATGGGGTAGAGAGTATGTGGCCTCGATTGGCGTCAACCGCCTTCACACTTCTGGCATGAGGCGGCAGACCTCTTTCTTCTATCTATCCGGGACCAAGGGTCCCGTCTTTCTGTCCCAGCCAGAGGCCCCGAGAGGGGCCGCAGGACCGCCCCCTGGGCGGTCCCCTGCATGGGCAGTTCACTGACCATGCCCCAAAGGAGATCCCTAGCCGCGAAAGCTCGGCGGAAAGTCAGGGGCTTTTGCCAGCAGCCAGTAGGCCAGGAACGGGAAGCAAATCGCAATCATCGAGCGGTGAAACTGCTGGTAGTGGCCGGCCACACGCCGCCGACGCAGCTGGCCGATCTGCTGCAGATGATCTGGACCGAGGTGGTTGTTCAGGGTCGGGTGTCGGGTCAACACCAGGTCGATGAGCGAGACCCAGTTGGCCGCATTCCGAACCGCAAGCAGACGGGCCGTCCGGCGATTGAACTCCGCGGCATATCCGTCCGGCGCTGCCGCTACACGGTTCAGCTCTTCGGCAAGGGCCAGCCAGGCCAGCATCAGATGAACATTGTCCGACTGTGCCATCTTGCCGTTCCGTCCATGGACAGCCTTGGCGACAATGGTCCAGTCCGCAGCCACTGACGGCCAGGACGCTCCCGCCATGCAGGCGTCGCGCAGGCGTCGGACGGCCTGATGGGTGTCCTGATCGACCTGATCGGAAAAGGCCCGGCCAAACGCTGTAATGCCGTAGGCCTGCCGAGTTGGCAGATCACGCAAGATGCGCTCGACGCCAACCCGCCCGACCTGCCAGCTGCAGTAGATCCCCTTGTCTCCTAGGTTCGGCACGATCTGCAGATCATCAAGCTGCAACTGCCCCTCGGCCTCACTGGCCTCCAACGCAGCGGGGGAGGCACAGTAGATGGATGCTCCTATGCCAAAGTAGATGTCCTGAAAACTCTGGGTCCTGAGCCGTTCAAGGTCCGACGCAGAGGTCAGCCACACGTGGTGGATGTCGTTCTCGAGATAGAAACTGTTGCGTCCCGCAATATCCTTGACCGACATGCCGGCCAGCTGGAGGTCAAACCCCACAAGCTCACCGTTCAGGAACCGCGCTGAGACATCGGGCTGGCGCCGCGTGCCGGTGGTCTCTCCGACAATCTGCTTTTCAACCGCCACGGACCAAAAGTAGGAGTCCTGAGCGAGAGCTTCGGCCAGTGCGTGCTTGAGGCGGAAGTGCTCATTGCCTTCTTGCTGACCATTGAAGCGGATGGCGCCTAGATCCCGGACACTGCCGCCGATGCGCCACTTGCAGGCCTTGGCCATCTCGCTCTGGAAGTGCCGAAAGTGCAGGCCCCCATTGCCGTCGGCCTGGAAGGTTCGGGCAATATAGACGGGTTCCCCACATTCATGGCAGCGATAGAGCGCCTCGCCTTTGGCCCTCGCCATGGTGATAGCAAGGCGCTGTTCGGCCAGTTGGGCCGACTGCATCGGGTCAAGGATACTTGCAGCTGGAATGACGAGGTCGCCAAATTCCGAGGGGGAGGTCACGGTCTTGATGGTGCGGTTGCACATGGTGGGTGCTTTCTGGTCGTCTTAAGACAAGGTTGTGGCGTTCGCGGACCTGACGGCTCCGCGGTAATGATTTTTGGGAAGGGTGGGCGGCGCTTAGTTCAGCAACGGCCGAGACTTGGTCGCCTGGGCGGCATCGAGCAGCTTGTGCAGCTTGCGCAAGCTCCTGATTTTGCCCGTGGCTGTTGCCCTGCGCAGGATCGGCACCAGCCCTGGATCAAGGCCCCGACGTTCCACCTCCTGTGCCGCGATGTCAGCGATTTGCCGTGCGGTCGGAGGATCGAGCTGAACGATCTTCACGCGGTCCCTCAATGGCGCCGCGATCCGACGGAGGTCGTTGGCCAGGAGGATGAAGTTGAGATAGCTCAGGTCAACCGTCATCTGCAGGTGGCTGTCGCGATAGACCTTGGCAGTCTCGCGCTGCACCAGTCCGATCAGGTTCTCGCTCGGCGTCGCCGAGGCATTCCGAGACACGTCCGTCAGCTTGTCGATCTCATCGAACACCACAAGGATATTGGCCACCTTGTGTTCAACGAGGCCGCTGATCAGGGCGGATGCGCGCGAAGTGCCGAACACGCTGTCGCCGCTAGTAATGCTGGTCACGGTCTTCTCAAGGCTGCAGTCGATGTAGATGACCGGCAGACCGCTTGCCGCCGCCAGGCTGCGCACAAAGTTGGTCTTGCCCAGGCCCGGTGGTGAGGCAATCAGCAGCGGGTGAAAGGCGAACCAGCTGGCGCCACGGTTCAATGCCAGCTGGCTGCTGGATCGGATATGCTCAATGGCTGGCCCCAGCAGCATGTGCTGGGCAAAGAGGTCCGCCGCGAGTTCGTCGATCTGATGCTGATCCGACGGTCCGCCGAGGGTGAAGAACTCGATCAGCTGGTTGCGTTGCGCCCGGATGGCGCTCCGTCGTTCCCTGTCAGAGCTACCGTCGACAGCGTCCGCCTGGGGCAGGTCCGCCAAACGCACGATCGTCTTCTCACCCTCTGAGGTGCGATAGCGGACTGCGCGGCCGAGCCGAGCCCGCATCATGGCATGCAGCCGGATCTCGTAGTCGGCGAACCGATCCTCGTCTGCATCGAGATCATCGAAGTCCATGAGGTCGCCCTCGCCACTTGGCGGGTGCATCTCCGGCTCTTCACGGTCGGGCCCGAACATCCGTGCTTCATTTGAAGTGGATGCGGGC
>NZ_PYVZ01000036.1 GCF_003056405.1 Devosia indica | reverse complement strand
TGATGAAGCCTGACGGTATAAGCGACGAAGTTCCAAGCTTTCGCGCCATTTCAGTGATTCCCTCTCAAAAGGAAATCACACCGCGCGATTGCACCAAATGTGAGTCAGAGCCAACGTTCCGCGCCGATTGACACCGAAGCGCCTGGTAGCGCATCGTCATCCGACAACATCCCAATACTCGGCACGCCCGCCGCTCGCTCATCCCATAGGCAGTCTGGACATGGGCGACAGCATCCCGATTGGCGGCGGGCGCTACCATTAATGGGATGACCTGCCCCACCCTCCGCGACATTGTTGATGTTCGACCAAGAGGAGGAAGCAGAATGATGAGGAATGCACCTAAGGAAGCTGCCGTGTTCGGCGTTGATCTCGGGAAGAACATTTTTCCGAACTGCAGGAATTAGCAGATCAGAACAATTCCTGCGCTCTAACGCACTGCGGGTGCACAGGTGTGATAGAAACAATCTGAAAATCTTTGTGAAACATTCCGAAGCATTTCGAGGCAATTCGAGGCGCAAGCCTTTCGCCCTGCGCCCGCATAGTGAACGCGACGACCCCATTGGCCGTCAGTGGCGCGCGCGTACAAATGAGCTGCGTTTGGCAGGCTTCCTAGCCGCTACTGAGACCACGCGTAGGACTATCTTGCGACGCACTTCGAGGAAAGGCGGGGTTCTCGTCGGCACCTTCGCGACCTACTACTGAAGAACGCGCGTCATTGTTTTCGATCGTACTCCTTGCCTAAAGCTTCGATGCATCGCCAAGGGGGAAGCCTAGACCGTCGGAGTTCATTATCGAAGTAGACCTGCTGACCAACGATAAATCTCCACTTTGAATGACGCGCGAAGACGACGCGCGCGCCCGGTAGCGCATCAAGTTGATCAGCTGCGGGTAACCCGCGCGGCAGCCGTCTTGCCCCTCTTCAGCGCCGCTCTTTATGGAAAAAAAAGATTGGCGCAAATTGAACTTCTTTGTGAAGCAATTTGAGGCATTTCAAGGGCTAAGAGCTTGATCGACCAAAGTATCGAGCCAACCGTTGCCCCATAATTCTAAGCGTTTATTGAAGCTGATTAAGGCGCTGAAGGCCGCGGAGGATCCGC
This sequence comes from Devosia indica, assembly GCF_003056405.1. Classification (GTDB taxonomy): domain Bacteria; phylum Pseudomonadota; class Alphaproteobacteria; order Rhizobiales; family Devosiaceae; genus Devosia; species Devosia indica. The sequence continues at coordinate 2,805 of NZ_PYVZ01000036.1, read as the reverse complement.
AAATCGGACGCGTTCCGATTGAACACCTGGGCCGGCATGCGCAGCCAGGGGCTGGGCGAAATGCGCAGCAGCGCCAGGATAAGGCCGCCGACACCACCGCCGGCAAAGGCAACAAGGGACAACAGGATGGTCCAGCGGGCGCCTTCCAGGAGGAATAGGAATTCAGTGGGACCGAAGGCTCGGATCATGATCGGCTCCTATCGGCTTGGATAGTGGATGAAGCGGCGGTAGATGAGGGCAAAGCCCGCCGACATGGCCGAGGACAGCACGAAGTAGATGGCGGTCACGAGGATGTAGACCTCAAAGCTCCGGAAGGTCACCGACTGGATGTGGTTGGCGACCGAGGACAGGTCATTGGCCGAGATGACCGAAACCAGGCTCGAATAGAGCATCAGGATGATGAACTGGCTGGTGAGGGCCGGGTAGATCGCCTTGAGGGCAGGGCGCAGCACGACGAGCCGGAAAATCTGCGGGCCGCGCAGGCCGAGCGCCCGACCGGCCTCGATCTGTCCGCGACTGATGGACTGGATGCCGGCGCGGATGATCTCGGTCGCATAGGCCCAAGCCTCGACAACCTTATCACGCAGGGCCACATCCGAAATATTGGCGATCTCGGGCAAATCTTCCCGGACGGACTGGCGCACGGCATCGGTAATAGGTCGCTTCAGCCGGCCTGCCTCAAAATTCATCATTAAAATCACCTCATAGCGGCGTGTTATCGACAACGGGCTTCGCAGCCGCCGTTGGTGAGAGATTGCTACGCTCAATCGCACATAGCCAATTGAAAATAGCAAATTGAGTGATAGAGTTTTGTTATGTTTAGAAGCATTCCGCAGCTCGAAGCCTATTATTGGGTCGCGCGCCTTGGCAGTTTCCGGGCGGCCGCCGAACGGCTGGGCATGACGCAGCCGTCTATATCCGTTCGCATAAGGGATCTGGAAGCAGAAGCCGGTGGCGCGCTGTTTTCCCGCTCGGCCCGAGGCGTGCGCATGACCAATAAGGGCCGCGCCATGTTCGATCATGTGGAGCGGGTGATGTCGCTGCTTGGCGACCTTGAAGGACATGTCCGCGACGTGGGCCCGCTCCGGGGCCTCTTGCGGCTGGGCGCCCCGGACAGCTTTGCGCTGCGCTGCCTGCCGGGTTTCGTGGCGATTCTCGAGAAGCTCCATCCGGAACTCAACCTGGCCATTACCGTGGACAACAGCCGCGTGCTCAATCAGAAGCTCGATGAGGGCCTGCTCGACCTTGCCATTCTCGCCCAGCCCGATGTCATGCGGTCGATTCGGCTGGAACTGCTTGGTCGCCAGCGGCTGTCGTGGGTCGCCTCAGCGCAGATGGAACTGCCCCGTCGGGCCCTGACCCCGACCGACATCAAGCAATTCCTGATCCTGACCAACCCGTCGCCCTCGCCAACCTTTTCGATCCTGATGGACTGGTTTGCCACCCATGGCCTCGTGCCCATCAAGGTCAGCACCTGCAGTTCCCTTACCTCGATCAAGAATGTCGTTGTCGCCGGCACCGGTATTGGGGTGCTGCCGACCTGTGTCGTCGAGACTGAACTGGCCGAGCACACGCTCGTGGAACTCGATGTCCAGCCCAAGCTCCCGGACCAGGAAGTCTTCATCGCCTATCCCAGGGGCATTCCGGCACGCGGCGTGCTGAAAACCCTCGACATCGTCCGGGCATCGATCGCGGACACCGGATTTGTGCTTTAATGGCGCTCAGGCGGTAGACTACGCGAGGTCATGAAGTGTCAGGTTTTAGGAAATCAGAACACCCATCGAACGTCCGTAATGACGGCGCTTTGCAGATCGGCGGCACCCGACCCCATTGTCGCCGTTCGGAGCGCCGCGTTCGGCACCCGAAACCTGCCGTTCATTCATTTCACCCGACGGCAAAGCCGGGGCCGTCTGCTGAAGAGGTCATCAGGGAAATCAAGCGGCTCTTCAAGATTGAAAAGAACCCACCCACTGTTACCCGCGCCGAAGGTCGCCTCACGCGGCGCGGTGGCTTCTTGAAGAGTACGGCCTCGTCACCGACGACTATCACCGCACACGATGGGTGTGGTTCGCTGTGACCTTCACCGCAATCTGGCGCAATTTCTCCAGCGCTAAGTGGCGGATTGCGGGCGAGATCTCGAAGAAAAGTAGAACGGACGTTCGAGCGTGATGCCGCGAAAGTCTGGTCTGAGCCCAAAGTGACGAATGCTGCACGATGGGCGAATGTCGATTACCGACCTCACTACGCCAGCGTGCGCGTCATCTCACGGATCAGATTATTTGTCTCTGGTCTCGTCGTTTGGTGCCGATATCGAAGAGCCAAAACAGTTCTTGATAATTCAAGACCATCGATGGGTTTCGACACCAAGCCCATGTCCGAAGGAATAGCGGTGGCTGGCAGGATCACCGCACCTGACCCTTGTCGCGCCAGTTCAACCAACCAATCCACGCGATTTGACCGATAGGCCGCGTAGAGTTCATGACCATGATCCGCGCAGGTTCCATGCAAAGTATCCCGCATTTCGCAATTTAGTCGGTCAAGCATGTCAGTCTTAGCCAGCGTCGAAAGAGAGATCGCATTTAGTTCAGACAACGGATGCGACTTTGACACCACGACCTTGTAGTCCTCTTCATAGAGATGGTCTATGCGATAGAGGTCTTCACTGGCCTTCTCTGCGGTGGAGTGGACCCCATTTCACCGGACAGCCGGCGGTTGGGTTTAGGCACTGAGGCGCAGGAACTCGCGTGGTGAGCGATACTTAAGCCCGGAGTGCGGGTGGACCTCACAGTAATCGTCGATCCATTC
>NZ_PYVZ01000035.1 GCF_003056405.1 Devosia indica | reverse complement strand
TCACCTTGCAACGTGTCTGTACGATTCCTAAAATTTCGGCTGAGCATGCGGCAACCCGCGAAATGGGCCTGTAGTCAGAATCGGAGCCACTGCAGACACACATGGATAGTCAAGAGTTCAGCAAGTAGCCCCCATGGGTGGGGCGTTTCTGCCGGATGGAGGTCGAGGAGAGCGTGATGATGCGGCCGCCATCGCGCATGCGCCGCGAGGCTTCGCGCAGCACGTAGAAGCTGCCCTTGACGTTGGTGGCGAACATGCGGTCGAAGGCGGCATCTTCAAAGTCGGCGAACACCGATGTGTTCATGATACCGGCATTGCTGACCACGATGTCGACGCCACCGAAGGCGGCCTCGTTCGCATCGAACAACGCCTGCACCGCCGACGGATCGGCGACATCGGCCTGCAGCCAGGTGGCCTGGCCTCCAGCAGCCTGGATCTCGGCCACCACCTGGGCGGCGAGGTCGGTGTTGACGAGGCAATTGACGGTGACCGCATAGCCCTCCCAAGCGAGACGCTTGGCCGTGGCCGCGCCAATGCCGCGCGACGATCCGGTCACGATGGCCGCCCGTCCGCTGGACGAGCTGGAAGTGGTATTGCTCGGTCCGGTCTGAGCCAGGCTGGCCGTCGCCATGGCGATCGGGGCGGCGGCGGCCATGGCGAGGAGGTTGCGGCGCGAGGTCTGGGTCATTGCTGGCTCCTTGATCGGTTGTTGACCTGTGATGCCGCAGACTTGCCCGGCCGCGTTGCGCCAACATTGCGCCTCCTCGCCGGCTCGACGGGCGTGTTGGAGGGCGCCTCGGGGATTGCGCAATCCTTCTGCAATGTGCGCAAGCTAGGGGAGCCCGGATGAGGAGGGCGTGATGCGCATCTTGCTGGTTGAGGACGAGAAGGACATGGCCAGCGTGCTCATTGCCGCTCTGGCGCGCCACGGCATCGTCGTCGACCACGTACGGACCCTCGAACTGGCCGAGGAAGCGTGTCGCAGCGGCGTGCACGACGCCATCCTGCTTGATCGCAAACTTCCCGATGGGGAGGGGCTGAGCCTAATCCCCTTGCTGCGCCGTCAGAACCCGGGTCTGCCCGTGATCGTGCTCTCGGCGCTGGGCTCCTCCGACCAGCGGATTGCCGGCCTCGATACGGGGGCGGACGACTATCTGCCCAAGCCCTTTGCCGTGGATGAGCTCTTGGCGCGCCTAAGGGCCGTGATGCGGCGACCGACTCAGCTGAGCAGCAGCGCCGTGCGTCTGGGGACCCTCTGTTTCGACCTGCAGCAGCGGCAGGCCGACATTGATGGTGTGCCGGTTGATCTGACGCGCCGGGAACTGCTGGCACTCGAGACCCTGATCCGGCGCGCGGGGCGGACTGTGACGCGCTCCGTCCTCGAAGATGCTGTCTACGGCTTCGACGACGACATCGCCTCCAATACGCTCGATGCGCATATTTCTCGCCTGCGGCGCAAGCTGAGCGGTGCCGGCGTAGAGATTCACGGCATCCGAGGCGTCGGCTATCTCATGCGGGCCCAGGCATGAAGCCCTGGGACAGAACATCGCTGCGAAGCCGACTGACCTGGCGCATGGCGGCACTTCAGGCTGCGGTCCTGCTCGGCTTTGCCGCTGTCGCAGCCATTCCGATAACGCGGTTGATCGCCGACAAGCAGGGGCTCGACGTCACTGTTTATGAGGAGATTGCCCTCGAACTGGCCGCCGGCCCCCACGGCCAATTGCTGGCCCCGAAGGCTGGCGTGTTCGACCAACTCGTTCGCAAGTATCCCAGCCTGTGGTTCTATGCCACGGACGCGGATGGCAACGTGGCGCGCCATGGACCGCTGACGCCGGCTGTGCTCGAACTCCTCGACGAGCTGCCCCGCCTCACCTCAGCCTACCTGCCCGATGTCGGGCCGGACGAGGCCCGAGAGGCGGTGGTACGCAGAGTGGACAGAGCGGAGACGTCCCTGTGGATCATCGGCGGTGGTGGCCCGGAGATCCGCTTGCGCACCGCGCTGACGGCGTTCAGCAATCCCATCTTCATTGCGCTCCTCGTCAGCCTCACTGCCGCCTCGTTCATCTTCATCCCCATCCTGGTGCGCAGGCTGCTTCAAGGCGTCGCCCGTGTCGCAGCCGAAGCCGACGCGATCGACGTCGAACAGCGCGGCATGAGACTGACCACGAGCCATGTTCCCGATGAACTCCACTCGCTCGTCACGGCCGTCAATGCGGCATTGCAGCGGCTCGACGAGGGCATCGAGCGCCGGGAGCGCTTCCTGGCCGACGCGGCCCACGAGCTGCGCACACCCATCGCTATTCTTCAGACCCGCCTCGAGCTTCTCCCCGACGATGCCCACCGGGGTCGGCTGCTACTTGACGTCGCCCGTCTCACAAATCTCGCCAATCAGCTGCTCGATCTGCAGCGGCTCGACGTGGGGGTAACGCGCTTTCAGCCCGTCGACCTTGTGGAACTTGCCGCTCAGGTCACGGCCGACATGGCGCCCCTGGCTATCGCCGCCGGCGACGAGCTGGAATTCGACGCCGAAGTGGATCGGGTGACCGTTTCGGCTGACCCTGGATCACTCTCCCGTGCCCTCGCCAACCTGATCCAGAACGCGGTGATTCACGGCGGGCAGAAGGCCACGATACGGGTCGGGGTCGGTCGCGACGGCGCCCTGCGCGTCGCCGATACCGGCCCTGGCATCGCGGAGGAGTATCGGACGGCCATCTTCGAGCCGTTCCGCCGCATCGTTCCGCTCGATCACGGTGCTGGGCTTGGCCTTAGCCTGGTGCGGGACATTGTGCTTCGACACAACGGACGCATACTCGTCGGTGACGCGCCCGGGGGTGGTGCCCTGTTCGAGATTTCGCTACCCGTCGTCGTCATTGCCGGGCCCTAGAAGCGCGCTGCGGCCCGAGCTGCCCACTTGAAGCGCTGCAGGCACGGGCCTTCCGGCCTATGCCTGCACATCGAAATCGGAAGGCTTTGGCGAACACCCTTAGCGGACCAGTTTACGCGTCTCCTGGTTGAAGTAGCGGAAGCTCTGGCGGCCGTCTTCGCCGACAACGGTGGCGACGATGTAGTCACCCCATTCGGTGAGGTCCACGACGTCGAAGCCCTGATTCTCGATCTCGATCTGGGCGTAGTGCTTGGAACAGCCGAAAATGGTATCATCATCGGCTATCGCCGGAGCGGCCACAAAGCCAGCTGCCGCGACAAGAGCGGCGGTCAGGAAGGTTTTCACAAGGAGGTCCTTTCGTTGTCGAACGACAAGACCTTCCGATGCCCGAGTTGTGCGAGCATTGCGTTCGTTCAGTGGGTTAGCGCTTCACTGCTCTGGTTTGGTAGCGGCGACCAAAAACTTCAATTGGCAACGTTCAACGCAACCAGGTTCCTTAGCGGTCCTGCAACAACGCGCCCCATTTCGGACGTTCGATCGGTCTTCTCCCCGTCCTGAAAGCCGTCCGTCCGCATAGGCCGTCTCGATGTCGAGCGCGGGTTCCCTGACGCTGTCCGGGGAGGTGTGATGAGAACGGCCCGCCAATTCGGCTTTGTCGGCTGCACCCAACTCCAGCATGCATCGTTGGCTTCTTTGCTGCTCTTCAAAAGTGATTGGATGAGCGCTGCTCTCTTGGCAGATGCGTCCTCCCTCGCTCCGGCGCAAATGAGACCTCGGGAGAAACAATGCCGATTTCTCTACACCAAGGCGCCCTGGAATGGCGTAACGGCGACGTCACTAGACTGGAAGGCGAAAGAGCTGGGCGATCTGAGCCCCGAGCTAATTATTTGGGGTGTCTCCCGCACTTGGTCTGCAATAGGTCGTGTCCCATGACACAAATTTTATGGACGTTGGGGTGAAACGGTCTATCCGGCTATTCCACTACGGCACGGCGTCTCCTAGAAGGAGATCCGTGATTTGAGAGGTGAACAAATGAATTCATACAAGCCTGCGATTGGCTCGGCCTTTGTGCTTCTGTTCATACTGGCGCTGGCATTCTGCTCGCAGCGAAGCGAGGCGGTAGAGCTTCCAACAGGC
>NZ_PYVZ01000034.1:2500-5611 GCF_003056405.1 Devosia indica | reverse complement strand
GCAGACCTTGCAGTGACCTACTCTCCCAAGTCTTGAGACTTAGTACCATTGGCGCGGAGGGATTTGACGGTCGAGTTCGGGATGGGATCGGGTCCTGGGCCCCTCGCAAGAACCACAAGGTCAGCGAAAAACACGCAAAGTGAAGATTGGTTTTGTTTTGATCTGGTTGTTTTCCAAGTCATCGGGGAAGCTCCTGGAGGAGCTTTTGCGACGACCCCGGCGCTTGTGCGCCGCCCCGCCGGAGGTGCATTGCACCGTCAGGCAAGGGAGAAGCAAACGACGCAGGTCGTTTGCGGGCATAGATTAATGAGAACGATCAAGCCGATCGAGCTATTAGTACCGGTAAGCTTCACACATTGCTGCGCTTCCACACCCGGCCTATCAACGTGGTGGTCTTCCACGGCTCTGATAGGGAATACTCGTTTTGAGGGAGGCTTCCTGCTTAGATGCTTTCAGCAGTTATCCCGTCCGAACTTAGCTACCCTGCAATGCGGCTGGCGCCACAACAGGTCCACCAGAGGTTCGTCCATCCCGGTCCTCTCGTACTAGGGACAGCTCCTCTCAATATTCCAACACCCACGGCAGATAGGGACCGAACTGTCTCACGACGTTCTGAACCCAGCTCACGTACCACTTTAAATGGCGAACAGCCATACCCTTGGGACCTGCTCCAGCCCCAGGATGTGATGAGCCGACATCGAGGTGCCAAACACTGCCGTCGCTATGGACGCTTGGGCAGTATCAGCCTGTTATCCCCAGAGTACCTTTTATTCGTTGAGCGATGGCCCTTCCACACGGGACCACCGGATCACTATGACCGACTTTCGTCTCTGCTCGACTTGTCAGTCTCGCAGTCAGGCAGGCTTATGCCATTGCACTCAGCGACCGATTTCCGACCGGTCTGAGCCCACCATCGCGCGCCTCCGTTACTCTTTGGGAGGCGACCGCCCCAGTCAAACTACCCACCATGCGCTGTCCCGGACACTGTTATGCCGCGGTTAGACACCTATGACGATAAGGGTGGTATCTCATCTTGCGGCTCCACCGAGGCTGGCGCCCCGGCTTCAAAGCCTACCACCTATCCTGCACATGCCGACACAAGTGCCAGCGCAAAGCTATAGTAAAGGTTCATGGGGTCTTTCCGTCTGACCGCAGGAACCCCGCATCTTCACGGGGAATTCAATTTCGCTGAGTCTATACTGGAGACAGTGGGGAAGTCGTTACGCCATTCGTGCAGGTCGGAACTTACCCGACAAGGAATTTCGCTACCTTAGGACCGTTATAGTTACGGCCGCCGTTTACCGGGGCTTCAATTCAAGGCTTGCACCTCTCCTTTTAACCTTCCGGCACCGGGCAGGCGTCAGACCCTATACGTCGTTTTGCAACTTCGCAGAGCCCTGTGTTTTTGATAAACAGTCGCCACCCCCTCTTTTGTGCCACCTTGATACCGGTTGCCCAGTACAAGGTCACGCTTATCCCGAAGTTACGCGTGCAATTTGCCGAGTTCCTTCAGTATAGTTCTCTCAAGCGCCTTGGTATACTCTACCAGTCCACCTGTGTCGGTTTCGGGTACGGTCAATATTGGTGGAGCTATTTCCTGGAACCGGCTCACTGCACCCCCAATCCGATAAGGGGATACAGACCCGCGCGATCCGTCACTACCACCTGGCCCACGAATATTAACGTGGTTCCCATCGTCTACGCATTTCTGCCTCGACTTAGGGGCCGGCTAACCCTGCGCTGATTAGCATTGCGCAGGAACCCTTGGACTTTCGGCGAAAGTGTCTCTCACACTTTTTGTCGCTACTCATGTCATCATTCGCACTTCCGATACCTCCACCACCCCTCACAGGTATGGCTTCACAGGCTTACGGAACGCTCCGCTACCGCTTGCAGTAAACTGCAAACCCTAAGCTTCGGTGCATAGTTTTAGACCCGGTACATCTTCGCCGCAGGATCGCTTGACCAGTGAGCTGTTACGCTATCTTTAAAGGATGGCTGCTTCTAAGCCAACCTCCTGGTTGTCTAAGCAATCCCACATGCTTTCCCACTTAACTATGACTTGGGGACCTTAGCTGTAGGTTAGGGTTGTTTCCCTTTTGACGATGGACGTTAGCACCCACCGTCTGTCTCCCGGATAGTACTCTTGGGTATTCGGAGTTTGGTTAGGTTTGGTAAGTCGGTGAGACCCCCTAGCCCATCCAGTGCTCTACCCCCCAAGGTATTCGTCCGAGGCGATACCTAAATATCTTTCGCGGAGAACCAGCTATTTCCGAGTTTGATTGGCCTTTCACCCCTAGGAACAAGTCATCCCCGTCTTTTTCAACAGACGTGGGTTCGGCCCTCCAGTAAGTGTTACCTTACCTTCAGCCTGCTCATACCTAGATCACTCGGTTTCGGGTCTAATCCGTCTAACTTCACGCCCTATTCAGACTCGCTTTCGCTGCGCCTACACCTAACGGCTTAAGCTTGCTAGACAGACTAAGTCGATGACCCATTATACAAGAGGTACGCCGTCACCCTTGCGGGCTCCGACTGTTTGTATGCATCCAGTTTCAGGTACTATTTCACTCCCCTCGTCGGGGTGCTTTTCACCTTTCCCTCACGGTACTGGTTCGCTATCGGTCGTGTGCGAGTACTTAGGCTTGGATAGTGGTCTACCCATGTTCAGACAGAATTTCACGTGTTCCGCCTTACTCGAGGACTTATGTGCTTTCTACCGGTACGGGGCTGTCACCCACTATGGCCGAGCTTTCCAGCTCGTTCCCGTTCTTACACACAAGCCACTGGCCTGGTCCGCGTTCGCTCGCCACTACTAACGGAGTCTCGTTTGATGTCCTTTCCTCCGGGTACTTAGATGTTTCAGTTCCCCGGGTTAGCTCCCTTTCGGGTGACCTAAATGGTCGGGTTTCCCCATTCGGAAATCCTCGGATCAAAGCTTATTCGCAGCTCCCCGAGGCTTATCGCAGCGTATTACGTCCTTCATCGCCTGCACACGCCAAGGCATCCACTAGATGCACTTAAGACGCTTGATCGTTCTCATTATCAATGCCCGCAACCTCAACGACCTCTCCTGGCTCTTGTCTTCCAGAAAAGATCTCAGTCGTCGGG
>NZ_PYVZ01000033.1:4357-5959 GCF_003056405.1 Devosia indica | reverse complement strand
AAACCCAAGAGGCCAATCAGCAGCGCCACCTCGAAATAGATGACCGTGCTCGCCCGCATTCCAAAGGTCACCAGCAACAGCATGGCCACGACATAGAGAGCATCGAGACTCAGCACCCGGTCCTGGGCGCGCGGGCCTGCGACCAGTCGGTAGAGCGTGACCAGCATGGCGGCGCCAAGCAGCACTTGGGCAATGCTGATGCTCCAGAACAAGATGACTGCGCTCATTGGAATATCTCCAGCAGCAAGGCTTCGTAACGTAGTTTGACGGTTGCCACCCATTCGGCTTCGTCGATCAGGTCCAGCACATGGATCAACACGCTGCTTTCGGCGGGGCTATATTCCAGCCATGCACTGCCGGGAGTAGCGGTGATAATGCAGGAGAGGACGGCCAAGCCTGCTGGATCCTTGAGCTCCAGCGGCATCTTGATGAAACCGGCCGTGGTCTCGCGCCGGTCGCCGGCGAGAATGATGCGGGCGACCGCAATATTGGAGCGGACGACATCGACCGTCACCAGCGCAACGAGCTGCAGCACCTTGCCCGGCCGCCGGATCACCGGCTTGTGCGGTTGCAGGCGCGCCATGGCCTGCGACGCTGACCAGGCAACCACAAAGCCAAGAAGAATGTGCCCCAACCCCACGGATTGCTGCAGCAGCAACCACATCAGCGTCAATGCCAGGGTCAGCAGCGGATAGGGGAAAACCCGTCTCATGGGAGCGTCTCCCGAATGAGGGTAGCGGCGGCCTCAGGGCCCATGATTTCGAGCACATAGAGCTCGGGTACGCTGACCAGCGCCGCAGCACTTTCCATATAGCCGAGGATCGGCGCGGGCAGCACGCCGATGGCGATGCACAGCGCCAGCAGCACCACGATCGGCACCATTTCGCTGAGCCGCGCGCTCACGGCGCCCGGCTCGAGCGTCGCCCAGAAGATGTTGATGCCACTGCGCGCCATGGCGATGAGGACTGCAAGGCCAGAGACAATCAGGGTTCCGGCCAGCCACCAGGCGCTGGCACTGGGCCCCGAGCTGCCGCCCAGCGCTGTGACGAGAATGGCGAATTTAGCAAGGAAGCCGGACAGCGGTGGCAGACCTGCCAGCAGCAGGCAACAAAGGCCGAAACTGATGCCGAGGAACGCAGTGCTCGCCGGGATGACAAGACCGGCCTCTTCATGCTCGGGTTCTGCGTCCTCGTCATCGCCCTCGCCATAGGCCTCCATGGTGACGGCAAGCACGTCCGCACCCACGATGCGCGAGCGCTCGATGATCTCGATGAGCAGGAACAGCGCGGCAATCGCGAAGGAGGAGATGACGAGGTAGAACAGCGCCCCGCTGAGCACACCCGCCCCTCCAAAACCGATGGCGGCCAGCAGCGTGCCCGAGGAAACGAGCACCAGATAGCTTGCGAGCCGCATACTGGTTTGCGCCGATAGAACCCCGATCGTCCCATAGGCCAGGGTAGCCAGGCCGCCAACAAACAGCACATTGTGGTTGAAGCCGAGCACACCCTCCGCTTCTGCCGCAAAGAGCAGATAGGAGAGCCGCAAAAGGGCATAGATGCCCACCTTGGTCATGATGGCGAACATGGCCGCGACCGGCGCCGC
>NZ_PYVZ01000033.1:0-3702 GCF_003056405.1 Devosia indica | reverse complement strand
TGGATAGGCCTTGATCAGCTCAGTGTCGGACGGACCAACCTGTATGGTCGGCACGACCAGCAGCAGCGCGATAACGACCAGCAGGGCGGTCGAGCCGATACTGAGACCGATCTTGAGCATCCGGAAGCGGTCATCGATCAGCGTGACGAGGACAGCCGTCATCATCGGCAGCAGGATGGGCAGGATGACGAGGTGGTCGAAGAGACTGGTCATGGCGTCAGTCCCTTCCGTCGACATGATCTGTGCCGGTAAAGCCGCGCGCCGCCAGCATCACCACAAGGAACAGCGCCGTCATGGCAAAGCCGATGACGATAGCGGTCAGCACCAGAGCCTGCGGCACCGGATCGGTATAGGCCGCCGGATCGATATTGTTGCGGTCGAGCACGGGTGCGGCGTCGATCCGCAACCGCCCCATGCTGAAGATGAAGAGATTGACCGCATAGGAAATCAGCGACAGGCCGATGATCACCTGGAAGGTGCGTGGACGCAGCATGAGATAAATGCCCGAGGCGGTCAGAACGCCGATGGCGATGGCGAGCACGAGTTCCATCAGCCAGGCCCTCCTGCACTGGGCTCTCTCTGTATGGCCTCGGCCTTGCGCGGAACGCGCGAAGCGCGGGGCGAGCGGACCGATTGGTGCGCCAGTGCGATAAGGATAAGGACGGTCGAGCCGACAACCAGCAGGAAGACGCCGAGGTCAAACAGCAGGGCCGAGGCCATGGGCACGCGGCCGATCCAGGGAATATCGGCATATTGGAAATAGGTCGTGAGGAACGGATAGCCGAACAGCCACGATCCCAGTCCGGTCAGGATGGCGATGGCCAGACCCGAGCCGATCCAGATCACCGGCAGGATGCGCAGCCGGTCTTCTACCCAGCGCGTACCGCCGGCCATATATTGCAGGATAAAGGCGATGGACATGGTGAGGCCACCGACAAAGCCGCCCCCCGGCAGGTCATGCCCGCGCATGAAGAGATAAACCGCAACCACGATGATCACCGGGAATAGCCACTGCATGATCTGAGAGGGCACGATGAGATAGGCCGCGATCGTGTCGCCCGGATTGCGCTCGGGCGTCTCCTCGTCATAGGCATTCTGCGCCAATTGCTGCTGCGGCTTGCCCACGCTTTCGCTGGCCGGACGGAAGCGGCGCAGCAGGGCATAAACGATCAACGCCACGACGCCGAGCACGGCAATTTCGCCAAAGGTGTCAAAGGCGCGGAAGTCCACCAGCATCACATTGACGATATTGGTGCCCCCACCCTGGCTATAGGCGTTTTCAACGAAGAAATTCGAAATGCCATCAATCGCCGGCCGCGTCATGATGAGATAGGCGGTGATCGCCAGCCCGAGCCCGGCGACGCCAGCGATGACCATGTCGCGATAGCGCCGGAAGCTGTCGCGGGCTTTCTGGTCCATGGTCAGGTTGGGCAGGCGCTGCGGCAACCAGCGCAGGCCCAGCAGGATCAGCACGGCCGTCGCAATCTCGACCACCAACTGGGTCAGCGCCAGATCGGGCGCGGAAAACCAGACAAAGGTCATGCAGGTAACGAGGCCCGCGCCCCCCAGGAGGATCATGGCCGCAAAGCGGTGGAACTTGGCCTGATAGGCAGCGGCGAGGGCGCAGGCACCACCCACCAGCCATATGAAGGCGAAGACCGGATCGAACGCCGTTGGCGAAGCCACCATCGGATTGACGCGGTTCCACAGCGGCAAGACGCCCACGGTGATGGCGAGAACGACAATGATCAGCAATTGCGGCTGCAAGCGGCGCGTGCCGAGCAGGCTGTGCACACCACGGGCCCAGCGACCGGTAACGGTAACCAGCACGCTCTCGAAAATGCGCTGCCCGCGGAACCGATGTAGCAACGGCGTGCCATCGCGCTCGCTCGAGAGGTACCGGAACAGCGCCAGATAGAGCAGCACACCGCCCACCATCGCAACGATGCTCATGACCAGCGGCAGGTTGAAGCCGTGCCACACCGAAAGGCTATAATAAGGCACGTCCGCGCCCAGCACCGAAGCAACAGCGGCGGCGAGATAGGGCCCGATGGTAATACCCGGGATAATGCCGACGGCAAGGCAGATGAGCACAAGGAATTCGATCGGGCGGCGCATCAGCGCCGGCGGCTCGTGGGGCACCCGGTCCAGCTTTTCGGGCGGCGGACCGAAAAACACGCCATGCACAAAGCGCAGTGAATAGGCGACGCTGAACATGCCGGCAATGGTCGCGCCAATGGGCAGAGCCAGGTTGACGAACACGTTGGGGTCGAATTCTGCCGTTTCTGTGAAGAACATTTCCTTGGAGAGGAAGCCGTTGAGCAGCGGCACCCCTGCCATGGCCGCACTGGCAATGATGGCAAGTGCGGCGGTAACCGGCATGAAGCGGCGCAGTCCACTTAGCCGCCTGATGTCACGCGTGCCCGTTTCGTGGTCGATGATACCGGCGGCCATGAACAGCGACGCCTTGAAGGTCGCGTGATTGGCGATGTGAAACACTGCCGCGACCAGCGCCAGCGGCGTGCTCATGCCCAGCAAGGTGGTAATGAGGCCAAGATGGCTGATGGTGGAATATGCGAGGAGGCCCTTGAGGTCGCGCTGGAACAGGGCGGCATAGGCGCCGATCATCAGCGTGATGAGACCCGAGAACGTGACGATCCAGAACCAGAGGTCGGTTCCAGACATGACCGGCCAGAACCTAACGAGGAGGAAGACGCCGGCCTTTACCATTGTTGCTGAGTGCAGGTAGGCCGAGACGGGGGTCGGCGCGGCCATGGCGTGCGGCAGCCAGAACTGGAACGGGAACTGCGCGCTTTTGGTCATGGCGCCGAGCAGCATCAGGATCAGCGCTACGGTATAAAGGCCATGGTTTCGGATGGCATCACCTGAAGCCAGCACCACATCGAGATCATAACTGCCCACGATATTGCCGATCAGTAGCAGGCCCGCGAAAAGCGCCAATCCGCCGGTCGCTGTCACGATCAGCGCCATGCGCGCGCCGTCGCGCGCATCGCCGCGGTGGTACCAGTACCCGATAAGCAGGAACGAAATGAGGCTCGTCAGTTCCCAGAAGATGGCGATCTGGATGAGATTGCCGGCGGTCACCAGCCCCAGCATCGCGCCCATAAAGGCCAGCAGAAACGCAAAAAATCGCGGCACCGGATCCTTGGGCGACATGTAGTAGCGCGTATAGAGCACCACCAGAAAACCAATGCCGGTGATCAGCACGCAGAACAGCCAGGCAAAACCATCCATGCGGAAAATCAGGTTCAGCCCAAGCGCAGGCAACCATTCGATCTCGTAACGCAGGACGCCGCCATCCACGACCTGGGGATAGAGCGACAGGACTATGGACATAAGGACCAGCGACAGCGCCCCCGACAGCCAGGCTTGGGCATTGCGGGCGTTTGCTGGCAAACTCGCGGCCACAAGGGCCGTTAGGAAGGGAGCAGCAACGATGACGATCAAGAGTAGCGATGCGGACATTGTTGCTTAAGCATTCTAATGGGGTTGGTCGGCCTAGTGGCGTGGGTGAAGGAGAGGACGCCGGCAGGCTAGCACTTTGCTATCGCTGAGCCTGTTGGAAGCTCTACCGCCTCGCTTCGCTGCGAGCAGAATGCCAGCGCCAGTATGAACAGAAGCACAAAGGCCGAGCCAATCGCAGGCTTGTATGAATTCATTTGTTCACCTCTCAAATCACGG
>NZ_PYVZ01000032.1 GCF_003056405.1 Devosia indica | reverse complement strand
CGGCGTCGATCCGCATGCCTGGCTGACCCGGACCCTGCAGCGCATCGCCGGCGGCTGGCCAAACGGCCAGATAGCTGACCTCATGCCTTGGAACTTCAGGCAGTAACGGCCTCGGCTACGCGCTTACCATTGCGCGACGTTGGAGAACAAGAACCCAGATCACTTAAAAATCGTACCTGCGACACGCCTGCTGGAATGTCACCCACCAGCGATGGTATGGTCGAAATGTCGAAGAACGCTAGCGATGCTCGTGCCAATTCCAAGTCGAAGCGCCACCGCAGTGCCAATGGAAGCCGTTCGCCGAGGCTGTCCGCAATAATTAGACGGAAGCGACCTATCAAATCAGGGTCCGTTAGTCGCCCTTCAATTGATCTAATTAGTGCCGCTAGGCTGGTCCCGCCACCCGCTGCCTCAATGAAAATGGAGGCCACGAATGCGGAGCTTGCTGCGGAAGGTCGCGTCTGCTCCAGCGAAAATGAGTGACGTCGATCTCTCGATGAACTTGCTTTGGCCTCAATACGTAGCGTTCCTACCGCAAAGTCGTATCGATCAGTTTTTTCTGATCTCCATGCCTCTACCGCGCGGTCGGCATTCCCAGCCTCGTGGATAACACAAAGCTCCCCGGCCAGGCCAATAACCTCTCGCTTGCTAGGGTCCCCGAGCTTGCGAAACAGGTCTACCAGAAAAAGTATGCCTTCCTCAACAGTGACGGCGCTTGGGTTTGGACCAAACTGTTGTATCAGAGTCTCGCATACATTCGAGAAGTACTCCTCAATTGCCGGGTCGCTCGACATACAGATTGCCGCGGTGAGCGTCTCAGTGCGTTCCTCTTCCCCATACTCCCTGATACGACAGGGAATGCTGAAGAATACTTCTAGCCCTACCAGAAGCAGGGGTACTGTCCGGCCTACATCCGACGTAGCGATTAGCAAGCACGCTTGGCCGAGCGCGGTCCGACCTGCATAATAAGCCCTATGACCACTGACCTGGCTGACCGAAAAGCTTCCGGGAGAGTGTTCGACTCGTGCGTCTTGAGTTGGGAACGTAATCCCTGCCACGACTACTGTCCCGTTTGGAATTGAACTATCCAGTTCAATGCGAGAGCAGGTGGAACATGCAGGGCCAGCAATGGGGCTGCCTTCGCTACCGACACGGCGGCACCTTCTACCTGTTGTAGTAAGTCGTACTGGTGAATCTGTATTGTGACCTGATTTCCCGACTTGAAGAAAGCGTCGCCTGGGTACGCCGTAGTGCCATCGCCGGTGCGACCCTGTTGAAAGCCATCCTCCAGCATCCCATCCTCGTCCGCAGTCCGGACACCAGTAGCGTTTGGCCGCATTCGGTACACTGACACCATTGCGTCTGGTTGAGCCCGCGACAGTTCGCCGAGTTGCATCAGGATGCCAGTCATCGACGCCACGTCACGCGGATCAAGGAGTTGATAGTCGACGAGTAACTCCACTGCCTCATTGACCGGCACGGAATGACACACTGCATGCTGCTGAGACGGTGCAGCAGCTGGGTACGAGGTGTCAGGTGCAAACGAAAAGGAATCCGTGAGCTTGGCGATCGCTTGGGCATTCGCGGACCTAAGGTCGGCACTAAGTACCGCGCCTCGTTGTTGTGTCCAGCCGCCTGTCCGACGGCCCCGGATGTAGTCATCTCCCAAAGCTATTACACTTTTCCGGCAAGGGCTAAGAGCCGGCGACAAAGCGAAGCTTCTCTTCCACTCTCTGAGGCTAAGCCCGGTTTCTGAAATCCGTGTCAATTCGCTGCGCATAATCTCTTCATGCGCCACGTACGATTGAAACGCCTGGAGGGTGTTCGGCTCCAAGTAAACCCGACAAATCCCGAGATACGACTTTTTGTAGCCAAAGAAGCGAGCTCTCTGTTGAACCGCGTCCGCGTTACCCGTGCCAACACCACGTCCCATGTAGGTCACCGTCAGGGAATCGACGGTGAAACCTCGATCGACTGCTTGCCCCCCTACCAAAATCCATCCGTCGGCGTCCCGCCATTCTATCTCAGGCGTGGTAGGGCGCCCGTTGGTATTGAACTCGATTGCTTGGGTGCGCCTTAGAGCTCGAGGCAACTTCGTTGCCACCTCCTCAAACGGGGGCAATTTGCGCTCCGTACGCTTTAGATCGGCGTATGCAGCTCTGAAGTCATCCAACAGATCTACCTTGTCAGGGTCGCCATCCTCTAGCTTTAGAGTTGCGGCCCACCCGTCGATCGCATGTCTGGCCCACTGATAGATAGTCCGATGATCGTCCTTGATGCGAGAAGGGTGTATGAGCATCGATCGCCTCGCGACCTCACCCTCAGTTCTCATCAATAGTGTATAGGCGAGGCCAACAAAAAAGACCCGCATTGCCTTAAGGAGACTGTCTGGAGGAGCCGCTGGTAGGCCTTTTGCGGGAAACACATCTGACGGTGGTATCGCTTCTGCATACTTGCTGCCAGCCGCGAAGAACACCTTGCCGCCGACATAGCCGTCGCCAGGCTCGAGCACATGAACAAAGGATGGGGATAGCACACTCATTATGTTGATCAAGAGCGGTGCCTGGGGGGTCGCCGTGTACTGCAGGTAAGTATGATGTGGAAGCGCGTCCCTCAGAGCTCGCAGCCAACTGTATGTTGTGCTCTCCTGCCCTTTGCGAACTTTGGTGTTTAGGCCAGCCTGGTCTGCCTCGTCATCAATGACCAAAGCCTGAATGCCCGACAGGTCTTCGTCCCTCAGCAACTTAGTCAGGTGTTCGAGGTGATCTTTTTGCTTTAGCACCGTTATTAACAGTGTCGCGCGCTCGTCCTCGTCCAGATCGGTTTCTCGCCAATCCCCTATTGTGGTTCGGATAGTTTGCGCGTTGTCTGTCCGAGGATTGGTCAATTTCCTCCACGCTCCACCAGCGGCGAAGGTGTCCAAATCGCGCTCTAGGCGGAGGGTTGATTGCTGGAGAAGAGAACTTTTCGTGCCCGCTACAACTATGACGAGCGGAAACCGATTGTCTCTTGCAAGGCCAATAACGGTAGTAAACGAAAGCGTCTTCCCACTCTGAACATAGCCCACTACTAGTCCTGTCTCGCGACCGTCTGGCATGTCGGGCGCAAGTCCATGCCCAAGTATCTCCGCAGCCGACTGGACTGTTTTGGCTTGGGCCTTTGAATCAAGTGGGCTAGCTTCTAGGACGGTTGTTGCTGCTATGCCTTGCTTGGGCATCCAACGTTGACCGGGCTTCAAAGCGGCCTCTCCTATTGGCTCAACTAAAACTGGATTTCTCTCTGCCATCTATGCCTCCGTCACAGAAGGCTTCGACAGTGCCTCCCTGAGAATGTCGTTGACGTTCCTACGTATTGTGCCGGCTAGGCGTACTCCTCCGGAACGCGCAATCATCTCTCCCAACGCTAGCGCAGTTGCTATCCTGAGTACTGCCTCCACTTCGTTTGGGTCGGTCTGCGCAAATGACAACATAAAGGGGTGAGCCATGCTGAGCCGAATCTCAAGTGTTTGAGGGTCCTTGCCGGTGGCTGCGATGTCGCTCATCGACAGCCAATCCCCCCCTGACGGATCGTCCGAGAGCTCAATTTTTACTGTCCAAGGTTGTCCACGAAAGGTGAACTGCAGTTCTCGCTGGCTGAGGGGCTGTTGCTTTGGCAGTGGATCGGTAGCCGTCTCGCTTGGCGCGACATCAACTATAGAGGGCAAGAGGCTGGGCAAGTTTTGCGCTAGAACCTCACTCGTTCTGCCAAGTGCAATTTCTGCGGCCTTCTTGCGATCTTTCTTGGAGGCGAGCGCACGAAATAGATCAGCCTGCCTGAGTAAGGGCAAATCATCGCTATCGAGATGGTCTTTTAGCAACTCGAGAAACGGTTGCTCATCATCATCCCAGCGGAACCCATCTTTCGTATGGCTGATATTGAAACCAGTCATATGGAGCTCACCAAACAGCCGGAGGTGTCGATAGCTGCTAGATGAACCAAAAATAAAGTGAGGTCTGTACCCCTCTTCACCGCTACCCTCGATGAGCCTGCCTCGTCTGAACAACGCGAAACCAGATCTCGCGAAATTTCCCGGATCGCGAAGGGCGGCAAAACCCTCAACCTTCTGTCCATCACCCAGGACAAAGCTAATGTCCTTTCGCCAAATACGCGGTCCTGCCTCAGGTTTCCTTTCGTACGGAGCCACTAGAATGGGCGGCTCTTCGTATGTGAGTACTTCCTTGTCGACAACTAGCTCGAGAATCCCTTTCCGCAAGAATACGCGATAAATATCTGTAAGGTGTTCCTTTATTTTTCCGACGGTTCTTCCCACGGGTAGGTGATGAGGATTGTCGATAGTGATCTCGGTATAGTGCGCATCCGTCGGTGCCGGATGCTCTGCAATAAGTAGTTCTTCCAACTCGTCGCGCGTGATTTTGGCAACATCGAACCTAACCGTTCGTTCTACGGTCTCCCGCAGAGCTTTAGTCCGTACTTGCCAGGTAGAGGAAAACCAGCATGCGGCGCTCTTCATACCCATACCAAACTCGGAGAGCCCTTCCGCATCAGGCGGTGCCACTGCAGGACGAAATGCCCGCGGGAAATCGGCCCACGCAATACCTGCCGCGTTGTCGCTTATAGTGATGCGGCCTGGAGGGGACGTATCCAGCCGGATTGTTACACGTAGCTTGGGTAAATTGCCGTGCAGGGCCTTTAGGGCGTCTGCGTTCGCAATATAACTCTGAAGAGCATTGTCTACAAACTCGGCAAGGGCGAACCACGGCTTGTAATTAAGGTAGCGAAGTACCGAAAGGACGCTTGGACCCGGCCGAATGCTCACCATTTTGGCGTCAGTGGTCGAGGTCTGGTCGTTCATTCTGCTGCTACCATAGATATTTGCAAAGCGCTTGAGTCTCTTTTCGCAATATTGTCTGACGATTCTGGACGGCCGATTAGTGATTTGGCCACTGCAGTCATAACTTCGACATTGACGGCGTTCCCAAGTGCCTTGAACGCTCCGTTTTGTTGTGTGGGAAGATGCTCAAGCTCCCCCATACTTTGCAGGCGGGCGCACTCGCGTATCGTCATGTAACGCCTTTCCCAGGCGATTACTGGCACTTGAGTTGTAGTAAGGGCAACAAGTGAAGGTGCGATATTAGGTCGTTTCGCACGAATTCCGGAGGCACGAAATTGAATTATAGTCTTCCAGAGATTTCGGGGGCCACCCTTCCAATTCCATTCTAATTTTTGAAAGCTTGGGAGGAATTCTTTGACTGAAGGAAGCCATGCGTCGATGACTTCTTTGTGCCTAGAATAGAAATCTCTGTTCTGTCGGATAAAATCTATCTTCCATTTCGGAAATTTTTCGACTGCCGCGCGGGCGTAAGTAGGAATTGAATCTTTAATTTCTTCTTCAGGCAACCCCTCCAGTGACGCTCCTAGCGCACCGCGATATGCTGTCATGCTAGGCCACCCCAGGGAGTAAGGCGTTTCGTCTTCGTATGGGTAAGTAGCTCCAAACTCCATCGCCCAGATAGGGAATGAGGGTAGTTCATCTTCAGGTGGCAGAGCGTCAATTAGCTTTTGCCAAGTGTCGATGTAACTGACCGCTCTTGCTGACAGCTGTCGGGCTTCATCGGGGTGTTTGTCCAAAACAGACGAGATGTCAGCGGGCGTTGCCGTTCCGGTCGGCCACACAAAGTCATTCAGGCCAAGCCTGTCGCCGACGATAATGGCTCTCTCCCGAGCCTGCGGAACCCCGAATGCATGAGGTGATAAGCGCGTAGAATCTATGGCGTAGCCACAGCCTTCAAGTCGCTTACACACCGCTGTCCATGTCTCGCCTCCCCTATGCCTCATGAGATTCGGCACATTCTCGATGATGAGAAACCTCGGCTTATGCGTATCGAGTATCTTGATAACGTAGTCGAAGAGATCTCCCCACTGAGGGCACTCAAATCCGAGTTGGTCTCCTGCCTTGGAGAAAGGCTGACAGGGAAAGCCTGCACAAAGAATGTCGTGCTCCGGAACTTCGGTCCAACTCGTTCGGATGTCGCCGTAAGGTTTGATTGAGAAATTCTTCTCGTACAGCGCAGCAAGTGGCCCATCCAGTTCTGACGCGAACACGCACTCGTGGCCGAGTTTTGTAAGCGCCTGGTGAAATCCGCCAAGCCCAGCAAATAGATCAATAAATCGCACGCAGCTGACCCCACCTAGAACTCAGGTTGATGCCTGCTGATTCGCTGGACCAACCTCAAGCTCTACTCTGAATCCTTGCAGGCCTGTAGTCCAGCAAGGTTTTGAACAACGCCAACGTCTTCCGTGTTCACGAGTCGCTTTTGCCACGAGGAAGTAGGTGTCGCATTGTCGCCGGCTGTTACGGTTCCGCTTCCCCACAAACCTGTGATGGCTCGTACCAAGACCACTCGACATCCCTAAGTCCAAAACCGCCTTCACCCAAAGCCAGCACCACAGCTTCGCGGTCCCGCCAAATCGACGGCAACATATCCAAGAGCCTTGCGAGACCCAGCCCATCGTCCTGCTGGCGCAGCGTAAAGAGACCAGCATCGGTCAGGGCAATAAGACCGGTTGCCTCGGTTGCCCCTGGTTCCAACTCCTCGTCTGGTCGAAGTAGTAAGTCTCTGGACACCGTCAGGACGCGTCGACCCCTTGTGGCTTCCGCGTATTCGATTACCAATGCACGAGCCCGAATGTCTCCCGCTTCTGCCCGCTTGGCGAGCTGCCAGACCGTGTCCATCTTGGAGACGGTCTTCAGTGCTCCGCCAATCGCCTCCGCCAGCCCATCCCAGGCAGTCGCACCCTTCGAAACGTACTCGAGGCTCCGCCCTTGATCGACTTGCCAATCCTGTCCTCGGGCCGTGGCCACGAAGCCTCTCCGGCCGACTTCTTGCCGAAATCGCTGGGTGAATCGGCGCATCAGATATTCGAGGGGCGTGGCATTTTCGTCTTGAATGGCCGCCAGGCGGCGCAGCGATAATTCGACTAGTTCCAGGGCGCCATCTGTGCCCTTAAGTTGACGGCGTCCTGAGTTTCGGCGCTCAAGATTTATGTCTAGTCCAATTTCTTCGATAGTCGGCCACCTTGGTTCGTGCAGCACGAACAGGCCATGAAGATGGCTGCCCCATCCCGTGCGCGGGGAATGCCCGGTCTCATATCCACGAACATATGAAAGGCCACCTGCCTGCGAGAGCCACCGCCGGTGCGCAGCGCCACTGGTCGTGGCGCGCCAAGCACCGTCCAGGGCCGCATTCTGTTCCTTCAGGCCGGCCGACAATGTTCTCCGCAAAGTGAGGGTGACCAAGACGCGTTCACCGGCCAAAGCTTCAAGCTGGGGTCGCAAGACGTCGGCTCGCTGAGTAGCAAGCCAGCGAGCGCAAGAGGGGCACAGATGTGAGTTGCGGCAGAGCATGATGCCCTTAGCAGTCGCATGATCGTCGGCGACGGCGACCACAACATTGGCAGATCCGAACGAACGGCGACACCCGCACTGGTACAGCGACTTTCGTCCGGTTAGGCGAGCCATCTGACGGCGCAATCTGCCGACCTGAAGATAGCCTGGCCGAGGCGGTCGTTTGCTGTCCTTGCAGGGATCGTCGAGGGTAGTGTATTGTTGACAGGAAGCGTCCGGCTTCGAATGAATACAATCGCCGCCGTCCCTGGTTGCAACAGGGGCGGCGGCTTTGTTTCGTGTTTCGGGGGGAGGCTCCTGCCGCGGACGGTCGTGGCGATGGTCGAGGACCGTCATTTCGTCGCCCCACTGCGCGGCTTTGCCGCTTCGAGGCGGGCGCTCAGTGCTGCGACCTTTTCAGCTCGCTCGCGACTGTCGATGCGAGACCTCTCGACGAAGGCATCGATAGATTCGGCCAGCACCAGAGCGCGCTTGCCAATCTTAATTCGCTCAAGCGAGCCCGCATCGATCAGCTTGTAGATGGTCGTAGTGCCAACGCCCAGGCATTGACTGGTCTCGGCAATAGTGAACGCGATTTTTTCCATTTTTGCGATCCACCCAGCAGATTTTGGCTGGGGCAAAGCCCGTGCGATTGCAGGACCGCTCGCTATTATTCACATAGACGGAGTGACAGGTATTTCTCGTTTTGGAGCGGTTGTCACCGCGCCCGCTTCAGTGCCTGATTGAGCGTGTTTTTGCGAGTGAAGCCCTTCTTGGCGATCACAGTGGAGGCCAAATTCACAAAATCGAGGCGGGCGGCAGGATTGGCCGGAAAATGGTCCGCGTAGATTTTCGACAGCTCGGTCACCAGATCGACACTGTAGCTGCCACCCGAAAAATCCTCCGACATGCGGATAGCTAACTTAACCGCGTCGCTAATCTTCTCCATGAAGTGGATCACTTGCCAATCCGCGTGCCTGTCCGAAGCGTCTAGCCAGCTGCTAACGATATCCTCGTTCCCCACTTTACCCTGAACCGCCCCGGGTTTGCCGGAGGCTGTTTGGTTTAAGTTATGCGGCCATGGCCTGTTGTTCCAGTGCGGCGTAGAATTTTGCCTCAGCTTCCGCCGGTGGGATGTTTCCGATGGTTTCGAGGAG
>NZ_PYVZ01000031.1 GCF_003056405.1 Devosia indica | reverse complement strand
TCTTCAAGACGCGCTGGCAAAAAACTCGCCTGGTCACGGTCTGCACCTTCAACGAAACGTCCCATATGGCACCTCCGAAGCAGTGCCAAATCATAACATATTCAGGGGTTTTCACACAGCCTCGGGTGGGTTGCTGACGGTCCGATTTCAAAAATGTCCGAGCCAAATCCCGACATCGCCCGCGCGACTGACAGGGCTAGATTCGCATCAGAGTTTGCAAGGCAATCACTCCAGTGTGGCTAGGGCGTCCGCGTCACGCATCATGGCAGCAGCCACGCCGTCGAGGGACGGCGCGGTGATTTGTAGCCGCCGATATTGCTCTAGGATGTTTGCGGGAGCTGGTGCCATGAGGTTGGAAATGACTTCATCCAAGTTCGCGACGAAGCGGCTCAGGGAAAGGTACGATATCAGGTCAATTCTCAGCCCAAACTGCAGTTCTGGTGCGTTGAAGCTGCTTGCGGGAGGATGAAGCTGGAAATGGCAGCTGAGGCCTTGGCATGTTATCCAGCCATGAACCTCGCCTTGCCTCCATAGTAACATTGTCAGCTACTCGGTATCTGAGGTCAGCCCACCCGCGAAGCAAGGTTCAATGAGCCCCGGCATGCCCGTAGCCAATAGCTCCTGATTCTCCGCTGACTGCGCTTTCCAGGTTCTCAACTGTGCCGTCAGTTTCGACAGCGGACAGGCCTCGGGGGCGGCATCTAAGCCAAAAGTTACCTTGCTTAGCAGTGGCGTCGGCAAAACTCGCAATTCCGAAACTGGCGAGCCCAAGCGCCAGTCGACCTTGTAAACCTTTAGTCTCAGGGGGTAGTCACAGGCGGAGCTTCCCTGAACGCCGCATTCAGGGAAAACAACCTTCGTGCTGCCGCTGGCCAAGAACAGTTCTCCCTCGGCGGCGTCAGCCTGCACCGGCCACGTGCCAAACATCAGTGAGCAGGCCACGACCAAAGCTAATACTCTGCGTAGATCAATTCGCTCGCGGATCACGGTCGTTCCTCATTGCAATGGATGGCAAGAACGTACGGCTTGGGTTGGTGTCGTTCCGGTCAGTTCCTCAATCCTTAAAGGCTGTTGGATGCTCCGCCAATTGAAAGGCAGCTACTAGGAAACATATCCGGAAACGCCGACGACCACTTTGGGGTCGCCTGCTGCCCAACCGTTCGGCCCCAAACAGCTGTTGACTTTGCAGCATTACGAAAGTGGTGCAACCAGGGGCGGCCGCGCCGGACAGCCTTCCAAGTTACCCTCTAAAGAGAAAACCCGGCATCCCGAGACGGCTTTCGTCTCATTTTACTTTTCGAGACTGAAGCCGTCTCGGGATACCGCTCTGTTTTCGTAACCGCGACGCCAACAGGCCGGGCGGCGAAGTGGCATGCCTTCACGTCCGCGCGATGCGGCACTGGGGCTCATTGCCTTTGGCCCGCACCGCGCTAAACAGGGGCGCGACTAAGGAGCGTCAGACGTGGAATTTTCCCTGCCTTTGGTGATCGGCGCCGGTGTGCTGAGCTTTCTCAGCCCCTGCGTGCTGCCCCTGGTGCCGCCCTATCTCACCTATATGAGCGGGGCGAGCTATGACCAGTTGCGCGCCGAGGCGGTGTCCGGCTCGCCGGGGCGGCTGACCGGTAAGGTTGCACTGACCTCGATCTTCTTCATACTCGGCTTTTCCGTTGTCTTCATCGCGCTGGGCGCCACCGCCACCGCCTTTGGCCAGGTGTTCCGCCAGCTCCTGCCGATCCTCACCCCCATCGCGGGCGTCGTCATCATCGCCATGGGCCTGCATTTCCTGGGCGTGTTCCGCATCGGCATTCTCGACCGGCAATTGCGCCACAATGGTCCCGGCGCGGCCTCCGGTCCCCTGGGCGGGTTCCTGCTTGGTCTCGCCTTTGCCATTGGCTGGACCCCCTGCATCGGCCCGGTGCTGGCCGCCATCCTTTCTGTGGCCGCCAGCCGCGATACCGCCTGGGAGGGCGCCTCGCTGCTCGGGCTTTATTCCCTGGGCCTGGGCATTCCCTTCTTCCTAGCAGGCATTGCCGTGGGGCCGTTCCTCACCTTCTTTAATGGCTTCAAGAAGCATCTGGGCACGGTGGAAAAGATCATGGGCGGTCTTCTGGTACTCACGGGCCTGTTGTTCATTACCGGCAATTTCACCCGCATTTCCTATTGGTTCCTGGAAACCTTTCCGGTCCTGGCCAATTTCGGCTGATCGTCCTTGGGATTTTTGCCAGGATCAGGGCCGAATCGTAGTCCGGAGTTAACCCTGTTCACGAAATCGAGAGCAGGACCTGTTTCCCTCGGCCGGTGTTGAGGCGCAGTTTACCCCCAGGGGACACACTGGCGACGAAATTGGCCAAGGGCAGCAGATTGACCGCGAACACCCAAGCCATCGCCCGGGCGATGGACGACATTGCGAGCCAGGGCAGCGCGACCGATGCCGCGGCCAGGGGTGCGCGCGTCGGCATTTCGGTGCGCGTGACCAACCGGATCGAGGATGTCGAGGCGATCTGGCGCAGCCTTTCCGCCGCGGGCCTGGAATCACCGGGCCAGAGCTACGACTTCATCCGGCTCTGGGCGGCCGACCGCCAGATCCCGGTTTCGGCCCAGCGCTATGTCGTGGGCGAGGTGGATGGCGTTCCGGTGGCGCTGTTTCCACTGCACTTCAAGCGCGTCCATGGCGTGCGCCTCTACACCTGGTTTCCCGGTCCCCATGTCGGCTGTTACGCCCCGCTGACAGATACGCCGCGTCTTGAAGCGCTGGGCGCATCGGGCCGGGCTGCCCTGTGGCGCTCCATGATCGGGGCACTCAAAGGCGCCGATCTGGTCTATCTGCGCTCCATGCCCGACCGGATCGGCACGGCAGAAGGACTGTTCGACGAACTGGGCGAGGCCCTTGAAGTCGAGACGCTCTATCGCGCCCGGTTCTCCTCCTGGGAGCAATGCGACCGCGAACAGCGCAGCCGTTCCCGCCGCAAGCACGACCGGCAGCAGGGCGATCGATTGTCTGCATTGGGCGACGTCGGCTTCGCGGTGGTCGATGATCTGGCCGAGGCCCATGGGGTGCTTGACACCATGTTCGCCCAGCGTTCCGCCCGTTTCCGCGCCCAGGGCATTCGCGACATCTTCGTGTGCGACAGCATCACCAGCTTCTACCACGCGGCACTGGACCCCGGTTCCGGTGTTGATGTGAGGCTCCATGTGCTGCGGCTCGATGGCCAGATCGTTGCGGCCCGCTACAGCATTGTGGTTGGCGACCGCATGTTCTGCCTGATCTCATCGATGAGCGATTACAGCCGCATCCAGTCCGGCTCGCCGGGCAAGCAGTGCCTGTTGCGGGTGATGCAGACCGTGTTCGACGAGGGTATGTCGGTCTTTGACATGGGCGCCGGCTTTACCGATGAGAAGCGCCATTGGTGCAATGAGCAGGTACCGCTGCGGCAGCACTATGTGCCGCTGACCCTGCTGGGCCGCCTTGTGATGCTAGGTCATAACCATTTTCAGCGCCTGCGCGCCTGGGCCAAGGCGAACACTACCGTCAAATCGGCGCTTCGCGCGGTCCATCAGCTCTGGGAACGCATCCGGGGCAAGGTTCGGTCAGATCAGCTTTAGGCTGCGCCGCGAGGCATGGCGCGACTTGCCGATGATGATGTGGTCATGAAGCACAATACCCAGCGGCTTGGCGATATCCCCGATCTCACGGGTCAGGCGAATATCGGCTGACAAGGGTGTCCGATCGCCCGAGGGGTAATTATGCACCAGGATCAGTGCCGTGGCCGAGAGTTCGAGGGAACGCTTGATGACTTCGCGCGGATAGACCGGCGTGTGATCGACTGTCCCGGTCTGTTGCACCTCATCGGCAATCAGCAGGTTCTTCTTGTCGAGAAACAGAATGCGGAACTGCTCGACCGTCTGAAAGGCCATCTGGCTGCGGCGTTGGCCGACCAGCTGGGTCCCAGTGTATCGTTCGCCTCCGGATTGCAAGAAGAAGCAACGGTCCCGATAGACCCTGCTTCAGCGTATCCGGCTTGCCTTTGGACAAGTTTGCCCGAGCCACCTCGGGAGCCGCTGGGATCCGTTTCCTTACAAGACGGCCAGATCTTCTGATCTACTGCTACCATCAGGTTGGTGCCTCCTTCTCGTTGTATGACGAAGCGTATTCGCCGGGGAGGAGGCGAACCATCCCACAAGACGAGAGGATTGGCATCTCATGGTCTATACAGTCGCGCCCAAATCGGGCGGCCACCGCTTGGATGACCTTGAGATGGGATGGAAGTGGGGCCCAGCCCGTTGATCCTTGCGAGCCGGGTTTCGCTGGCATTGAACATGGCAGAAAGCGAGCCGCATTCGGGCAGCGGCGTCTTACCGAGCGCCTTGGTGTCCTCGCGCGGAATGACCAGTTGCAGCGCCAACTCAAGCAGCTCGTAATCTTCCAAGGGCACCACCGCCCAGTGTGAGAGAGTGTTCCCCGCACGCACTGGCGTTGGCCGGCATGATCATTGGCTGCGGCAGGCGCTGGAAGTGTGGCCTCGGCGAACTCGTGGGCCGGTCACTGATCAGGCGCTCCAGCTGGCCAGCGGATTGAACAAGCCGGCTGGCGAGAGCGTGAAGATTTCGCAGCCGGTCTCGGTGATGCCGATGGAATGCTCGCACTGGGCTGAGAGCGTCCGGTCGCGGGTCACCGCGGTCCAGCCATCAGAGAGGATTTTGACGTGCGGACGCCCAAGATTGATCATCGGTTCGATGGTGAAGATCATGCCCGGTTTGAGTTCGGCGCCGGAGCCGGGCGTGCCGAAATGCAGGATATTGGGTTCGTCATGGAACAGCCGCCCCAGCCCATGCCCCACGAAGTCGCGCACCACGCTCATGCGCTCGGCCTCTGCCACGGCCTGAATGGCGGCGCCGATATCACCGGTGGTGTTGCCAGGTCTGGCGGCGGCAATACCGGCCTCGAGACCGGCATAGGTGATTTCGATCAACCGCTCGGCCTTGCGGGAGATTTCGCCCACCGGATACATGCGGCTGGAATCGCCATGCCAGCCATCAAGCACCAGGGTAAGGTCGACATTGACGATATCGCCCTCCCGCAATGGTCGCTCATCGGGGATGCCGTGGCAGACCACATGGTTGATCGAAGTGCAGACAGAGTGCCGATAGCCCTTGTAGAACATCGTCGCCGGAACGGCGCCATGATCGCGGGCAAATTCGTAGGCAACACGGTCGATTGTCGAGGTTGGCACGCCGGCCTCGACGAAGGGCGTGAGCTCATCCAGTGCCCGCGCCGTCAGCGCGCCGGCGCGACGCATGCCCTCAAAGCCTTCCGAGCCATGCAGCGGAATGACGCCGGCGGTGCGGCGGGCTTTGGTGGCGGCGTCGACATAGGTGATCATGCATGGCTCTCCTGAGAAGCAAAATAAGGACTTAAACCGGCGAAGGGAAGGGTGGTGAACCGTTGACTTGGCGCCAGCGTAGAGGCATCCACAACTGCCTTGAGGAAAAAGCAGCAATGACCCAGTCAGATTCCCGTATTACCGCCGGCATGATCGTGATCGGCGATGAGATTCTTTCTGGGCGCACCAAGGACGTCAACATCGGCGCGGTGGCCGATTTCTGCACCGATCTGGGCATCGATCTTACCGAGGTGCGGGTGGTGTCCGACGAAATGGACGCCATTGTCGAGGCGGTCAATGCCCTGCGCGCGCGCTATACCTATGTCTTTACCTCCGGCGGCATCGGCCCGACCCATGACGACATCACCGCCGATGCCATTGCGGCGGCGTTCGGTGTTGCCCTGCCGATAAATGCCCAGGCGCGCGCCATGCTCGAAGCGCGCTGGAAAGAAACCGGCACTGAGGTCAATGAGGCCCGGTTGCGCATGGCGCGCATACCTGAAGGTGCAGATTTGATCGTCAATTCGGTGTCCGCGGCGCCGGGGTTCCGCATCGGCAATGTGCATGTCATGGCCGGCGTTCCAGTGATCATGCGCTCTATGCTTGAAGCATTGGCCCCCACGCTCAAGGGCGGAAAGATAGTTTCGTCCGTCGCCATCCGGGCGGCCGTGGGCGAAGGCACGCTGGGTGGCCCGCTTGGGGTGCTTCAGGCCGAGTATCCAGACGTCAAGATGGGTTCCTATCCGCAAATGGGCAAGGATCGGGTGATGACCGAGCTGGTGCTGCGCTCCTCCGATGAAGGACGGCTGGCCGAGGCGGCCGAAAAGGTGCGCGCCATGGTGGCCGCTGCCCACGAAAAAGCCGGCATCGCCCCGCCCGACGCGGAATGATTGGCGTTTTCGTTTCGCTTTGCTAAGGACAAGCCAAATCAGCGATAAAGGGGCCGGGCCCCGCCAGGAGAGCAGCGTGACCAACCCCAACCAGAAGTCCTTCCCCGTCACCTGGGATCAGTTCCATCGCGACAGCCGGGCCCTGGCCTGGCGGCTCGCCAGCATGGGCGCGTTCGATGCGGTGGTGGCCATCGCCCGCGGTGGCCTGGTCCCGGCTGCCATTGTGGCGCGCGAACTCAATATCCGCACTGTGGAAACTGTGGCAGTCAAAAGCTACGATCACCAGAATCAGGGCGGCATCAAGGTTCTCAAGGAAATCAGCCAGCCGGTGCTCGATATTGCTCGCAATGGTGGCAAGATCCTGATCGTGGACGATCTGGTCGATACCGGCGCCACCGCCCGCGTCGTCCGCGACATGCTCCCCGGCGCCCATTTCGCCACAGTATATGCCAAGCCAAAGGGGCGCGAACTGGTCGACACCTTCATCACCGAAGTCAGCCAGGATACCTGGATTTTCTTTCCTTGGGATCTCGACGTCGCATATGTCGCCCCGATTTCGGGTGCGACGGACTGATCGCCATCCCGCTTATCCCCGCGTTTTGATCCCATGAGACCATGCCTTCGCATTCACGCGACGGCAGGGCATGGGGAAACTATCCGCAAGACTTCAATCAGGCCGCAAGGCGCTGGCACGCATTGCCGGGCGCGGGGTCTTTGAAAGCTACATTCGTTGCGGACGTGTTCCCGCCGCACTTCTTTGCGCGGTGTGACTAAGCCTGAATTTCGTTCACGAAGACGAACTCGGCCTCATCGACATCCGAGCCGCTTTCATCGTCCGTTGGGTCGTGGGACAGGACAGTTTCTGCACCAGCGAACTCCACCGCCTCGCGCAGCACTGTTTCCTCGTCCAGGATCGCCACCAATGTGTCGCCCTGGCGGGCAATGCCGCCCAGGAACCGCGCCGCCGAGCCTTCGATCTGCGGCACCGGCAATATGTCGTCGGCTTTGATATCGATAATGTCGGAGACGCTGTCGACCAGCAGGCCCATGTCGTGGCCCGCAACCTTGAGCACCAGGATCACCTGGCCCTCGTGCTGGGTGCTGCGCTCGGAAGAGCACCCGATGCGCAGGGCCAGATCGTGGATCGGCACCACCCGCCCGCGTATCTCGATCACCCCGAGCACATCCGGTTTCCGCCCGGGCAGGGGCGTCACCGGGCTCCAATTGCGGATTTCGCGCATGGACATGATGTCGACGCCGAAATTCTGCTCCGCGCAGGCGAAGGTGATGAATTGCCGTGTTTCGGCGCTGACCTCTGCGCCGGGCGGGGTCTCAAATTCGTCTTCCAAATTCTTTGGCAGGGCCGACATCTCTACGCCTTACTCGATCACTTGGGGCAGCCAACCGGCCCCAGGGTCATCATTGTCGAGAAAGGTTTCGGCAAGCTTAGCGCTGGTGCGGGCGGCGGGAATCGAACCCGCAAGGCTATCGCCGAGGGATTTTAAGTCCCTTGTGTCTACCAATTCCACCACGCCCGCTTGGCTCGGTGCCCCGTGTTTGTCACAAGCTTTTCGTCAAGACAATTGTGCACGAACGATTCTTCCCCGGAGGCCAGATGATCGATCGGATTGAAACCAACATTGCGCCCTCATCGGCGCCCATCAATGATGCGGTGCGCGCCGGCAAGCACCTCTGGCTGGTCGCCATCGCCGAGGATCCTCTCAGCGGCCAGATCGTCGAGGGGGGCATTGAAGCCCAGACGCGCCGCTGCATCGACAATCTGGCCATTGCGCTCAAAGCTGCCGGAGGGAGCCTGCGCAACCTCGCCATGGTGCAGATTTTTATCACCGACAGCGCCGATGCTGCCGGCATGAACGCGGTCTATCGCGAATATTTCACAGAGCAGCCTTATCCCGTCCGCGCCACTGTGGTGGTCAAGGAATTGCTGGCCGCCGGGCTCAAAATCGAAATGACTGCCACGGGGGTGCTCGACTGATGCTGCTCAAGCGCGATCTGCTCGAAGACATCAAGGCCGGCAAGGTCGATCTCATCTTCCGCCGCTGGAACCGCCCGACGGTCAAGGCCGGCGGGACGCTCAAGACCAAGGTGGGGCTGCTCGCCATCAAGTCGATCACCGATATGTCGCCCGAGGATGTGACCGACGCGGAAGCGCAGCGTGCCGGGTTCCAGGACGTCGCCGATTTCCGCCGCTGGCTCGACACCATGAAGGCGGGGGAACTGTTCCAGCGCATCGAGGTGGGATATCTGGGCGAGGCGTAGCGCCTAGAACGGCGTTGGTGCCACGAAGGTGGTGAACACTTCCGTCGTGGGGTGGGTGAAGCCCAGTTCGGCGGCATGCAATTGCAGCCGGTCGGCCGCCGCGAGGTCGGCGCCCTCGGAATAAAACGCATCGCCCAGAATCACATGGCCGATGGCCTTCATGTGCACTCTGAGCTGATGCGTGCGCCCGGTGAGCGGGATCAGCCGCACCCGCGTGGCGTTGTCTTCGCGCTCGATCACATGCCATTCGGTCTGCGAAGCGCGGCCATGGTCGTGGTCGACCCTCTGGCGTGGCTTGTTGAGCCAGTCGGTGGCGAGCGGCAGATCGATCAGGCCGCTATCCTCTGCGATGATGCCCGACACCCGCGCAATGTAGCTCTTGGTGGTCTTGCGGTGCTCGAACTGGCTGCCGATGCGGCCATGGGCCCGCTTGTTGAGCGCCAGCACCAGAACACCCGATGTGTCCTTGTCGAGCCGGTGGCACATGCCTGCGGTGGGATAGGTCTGGCGGGCGCGATGTTCAATACAGTCCCACAGGCTCGGGTCCTTGCCCGGCACGCTGAGCAGGCCGGACTGCTTGTCCACGACCAATATGTCGTCATCGACATGGATGACGTTCAGGTAGGGATCAGTAGGCGGGAAATAGTCTTTGAGTGTGGGCATGGGACCGAGCATCAGGCCCTGTAGCAGAGACACGCGACATTTTCCAATTGCTTTGGGGTCTGCCTGTCCGCAGGGGGACTGTCAGTAATTTCGTGTGTGGCGGGCGATTGCATATTACGCCGCCATGGCTCGGATGAAGCGCTCGCCGAAGATTACAGCGAACTGCGCCTTGGCCATGGACCATTCACGTGGCGGCATTT
>NZ_PYVZ01000030.1 GCF_003056405.1 Devosia indica | reverse complement strand
CGCGCCATCGCCGTTGCCGGCGTTGCTTCAACACTCAGGGCGATAACAGGATGAAGGGAGCCTAGGTGCTCCATCGCAAATTACCTGAGCCAACAGCCGCGCGGAGTTCTCACACAGCCTCGGGCGCGTTGCTGCTCGGCTGCTCCCTGCCCATTCTCGCCGACTCTCTACGAAGGCTATAGCGGCCATGGCAAGGTAGCCCCAACAGCGCAGAGGTTCTTCGCCACAGTGCAGCCTGCTGTTCTGGGTCACATCGCTCAAGCGCCTGCTGTCTGCAGCGCCTTTGATGGTCCTCGGAAATTCCAGGTCCTCCAGGCTGCAAAAGTCACTGCCCCGCGACGAGAACATACAGATTATCCGCTTCAACTCACCGGCAAATGCGATCGCGGACCCACCCTAGACGGGTCCTGTTTGCGCCGCACGAGCGTGAATAGCTGCCGAAACCGCGCGATATGCCGCAAAAGCCCAGATCGCAACAGTGGCGACGCCAAAAGCGGCGGCCACGGGCCGACTGAAGAAACCAAGCAAATTCCCATCGGCGATCATCATTGAAGTGGTGAAGTTGGTTTCCACAAGCGGACCGAGCACGATGCCCAAGATAATGGGAGCAATCGCGATCATGCGCGCCTCCAGCACGTAAGCGATGACACCGGCGCCCAACATCATCATCACGCCGAACATGGAGTTGTTGATCGAATAGGAGCCGACGATGCAGAACAGAAGGATGGCAGCGTTGAGTAGCGCTCGCGGCACCTCGAAGATGTGGCGCGCGGTTTTGGCAGCCACCCAGCCTAGCGGCAGCATCAACACGTTGGCAATGGCGAAGACGATCATCACCGCGTAGAAGTTCTCGGGGCGCAGCGTCATCAACGTAGGGCCGGGATCGAGCCCTTTCATGACCAGCACACCCACTGCGATGGCGGTCACGGCGTCACCGGGAATGCCGAACACCATGGCGGGAATCCAGGATGCGCTGAGCGCTGAATTGTTCGTGGCCCCTGCTTCAACCAGTCCCTCGGGATGTCCCGTACCGAACTTTTCGGGCGTCTTGGATGTGCGCTTGGCCAATGAATAAGTGATCCACGCGGCAAGGTCGCCGCCGACGCCGGGCAGCGCTCCCAACAGCGAGCCGATGAGCGAGCCACGCATCTGGTTCTTACGGTACTTCCAGATGGCGCCCAACGCGCCCTCGAAAGGGTTCTTGACTGACATTTGCGGCACGGCAGCCATGGCCCGGCGCCCCGAACGCATCACTTCGGACACGGCAAACATGCCGATCATCACCGGAATGAAGCTGATACCACCCATGAGCTCAAGAACGCCAAAGGTAAAGCGCGGCGTCGCGGTGAGCGGATCCATGCCCACCTGCGAGATGAACAACCCCAGAAGCAGCGCGAGCGCCCCCTTGACCAGACCGCCCGACGAGATGAGCGCGGCGCAGCTCAATCCCAGAACGGCCAGCCAGAAATACTCGAAGCTGGAAAAGCCAAGCGCCGCCTTTGCCAACATGGGCGCGGCAAACAGCAGGAACATGAAGCCGAAAAGGCCACCCAAGACTGAGCCCATTACGCCGATGCCAATGGCAAGGCCAGCCTGACCGTTTTGCGCCAGCCGATAGGAATCCTCGACATACGCGGCCGAAGCCGGCGTGCCGGGGATGCGCAACAGCGTTCCGGGCAGATCGCCGGCTGTGATGGCCATGGCGGTACATGAAATGATCGCGGCGATTGCCGGGATGGGATCCATGTAAAAGGTAATGGGCACCAGAAGCGCGGTCGCCATGGTGGCCGTCAGGCCGGGGATGGCACCGACAAACAGGCCAAACACGGCGGCGAGGAAGATGGTGAGTAGCGTTTCGACGTTGAAGACGAGACCGGCGGCGAGAACAAATGCTTCCATGGTCTTTTATCCCAGAATACCGCTGGGCAGCGGCACGCGCATCAGCTCGGTGAAGGTGAAATAGATGAGCGCGGTGGCGACGGGGCTGAAGATAAGCGCCTTCATCCAGTTCCCGCCGCTCATGCGCACGATGATGGCTGCAAAGCCGGTGCCAGCAACCAGGAACCCGAGATAGGGCATGACCACGATCACTGCGATCAGCGCAGCAAGGACACCGGCGGCGAACCACGTGACGAGCGGTGGGGCATCGTCTTCCGGCAGGTTGCGTTCCAACCATCCCTGCACAGTCAGCGCTGCGCCCATGATGGCCATACCGCCGCCAACTATGGAGGGGAACAGCCCCGGACCGACGTTCATGCCGGGCAGAGTGTTCATGTTCAGCGCTTGCTGCAATATGGCGGCACCGGCCAGGGCAAAGATGATGCCTAGCGCGCTGTCCATCGGGATTACCTGCTTCACGCGTGTCTCCTGACTGCACCGTTCAATCGGCAGTTGACGCGGCCCTTTTAATGCTGCGCGTCAGCTAAAGGATCAGGACGCCGGTCGTCGATGAACGAGAACGGCGCCCTGAGAAGTGGAGCGGCCGGCATGCGCCGGCCACCGTCAAACATCTGGCTTACTCGGCGAGTCCGACAGCCTGCAGGGCCTTGCCGATGGATTCATCGGCGTCCTTCATGAAGGCCTCGAAGCCTGCTGCATCGCGATAGTCGATGCCGAAATTGCGCTGCGCCATGAAGTCGACGAACTCCTGGGAGTTCACAACCGTGTCCAGGGCTTCCACCAGGCGCGCCTTGACGTCTTCAGGCAGGCCTTTAGGTGCGGCGATACCGCGCCAGGCGTATGCGGCCCACTTGTTACCCAGAGCTTCTTCAGCAGTAGGAACGTCGGGGGCAGCTTCAACACGCTCATTGGCGGCCACGATCAGCGGCTTGACTTCGCCGGCTTCAACCATGGGGCGAGCATCAGGCATGGTGGTTGCGACCACTTCGATCGCACCAGAGGCGAGAAGCTGAAGGCTCGGTGCGGCACCTTCCGAGGGCACCCACGGCGCCGTCGCCGGGTCGATGTCGTTGGTCACCAGCACGCCGGCCCAACCAAGGTGTGCCATACCGCCCAGGTTGGCGCCCGATGCCTTCACGGCGCCCGGATTGGCGCGCACATTGTCGAGCAGCTCGTCGATGCTGGGACCGTCAGCCCGGACGAAGATGGCCTCAGGATCGGCATTGAACAGAGCGATAGCTTCATAGTCTTCGTAGTTGAGCGGCGAAACACCGGTCCAGTGGTACATGGACAGCTCGGTGGTGATCACACCCAACGTATACCCGTCGGGCTGTGCGTAAGCGATCTCGGTGTGGCCCACGATGCCACCACCGCCGGTGCGGTTGATCACGTTAATAGGCTGACCCAGCTCTTTTTCGAGCAGGGTGGCAATGATGCGACCCGTCGCATCGGTGCCACCGCCGGCACCCCAAGGCACGATCAGGTTGATGGCCTGCTCAGGATACTGAGCGGCGGCCGGCGCAACCGCCATAACCGAAAGCGCGAAGGCGCCAATAAGCTTCTTAAGGTGGTTCATTTCTTTCCTCCCAAGGTAGTCGGCTTTCCGACATACGGAACACGAGATGCCGTATTGCAGGCATATATACCATATACCGGAACTAACATGTCAATCCGAATCCCAAATTTTGTGGCAATTCACGGCGTACCCGCCCAATCTGATTGACAACAAGAGATCATTCCCTCTATCAGTTTAAGGGACAATATTCCGCATTATGGAATTTTAATCGCGCCGGGCGGAATTCGCCCTACGTTTGGGTAATTTGAAGGACGGGCTCGCCATGGTGGCGACCGTCCACGCTGTGGAGGAATTCGATGAGCAACCCTATCGCGCAAAAGCTGCGCAACACGCTGACAGGCATCCTGCCGCCGCTGTCCATGCCTTTTGATGAGCATGGCAATCTCGCCAAGGGCGCCCTGAAGGCGCAAGTCGACTTCATGATCGACTCCGGCGTGAACGGAATCGTCGTCGGCGGTTCGACTGGCGAAGGCCACACCCTGTCCTCGACCGAATTCACCGAGGCCATGATCGAGGCGCATGACGCTAATGCCGGTCGTGTGCAGTTTGTCGTCGGTCTTATTGTTCAGTCGACCCGTGAAGCCATTGATCGCGTGAAGGCTCTGGGCGACATCAAGATCGACGCGCTGCAGGTCACCCCGGTCCACTATCTGTTCAAGCCGGGCCGCGAAGCCACGATCGAGCACTTCCGTGCCATCTGGGAAGAGACCCAGGTGCCGATTCTGATCTACAATGTGATCCCCTGGAACTACCTTTCGATCGACGACATGCTGGCCATCATGGAGGCCGTGCCCGGCGTTGTGGGCATGAAGCAGTCCTCGGGCGATGTGAAGTCGGTGTCCGATCTCATGCTGCGCGCCAAGCCGGAAAACCTCGTGCTCACCGGCATCGATGCGCTGCTCTACCCCAGCTTCGCACTTGGCGCCCATGGCGCGATCAGCGCCCTGACCTGCGCCGTACCCGGTGTCACCGTAAAACTTTTTGACGCGGTTGAAGCCGGCGATCACAAGACCGCCAAGGACATCCACTTCCGCCTGAACGCGCTCTGGAATTCTCTGCGCCACGACAACCTTCCGGCCTGCGTGAAGTACATTCAGCACCGTCAGGGTCTGCCCATGTTCCACCCGCGCGCGCCGATGGAGCGCGTGACCGACGAGCAGAAGGCCGCGATCGATGCCGTGCTCGGTCCGGTTCTGGAACTGACTTCGGTCCGCGCCAGTTCGGCTGCCTGATTGCGCAATGGCGGGCCAGCACGCAGCTGGCCCGTCCACTCCGACGACGCCTGGAGGGAACACATGAAAAAGCTGATCAACGACCCGGCTAACTACGTCGAGGAAATGCTCGACGGGCTGTGCATGGCTCATCCCGGCCTGACCCGGGTGGGTGGCGACAAACGCGCCATTGCGCGTACGCAAGGCATGCGCAAGGGCAAAGTAGGCGTCGTATCCGGCGGTGGCTCGGGGCATTTGCCGTTGTTCACCGGCTATGTAGGCGAAGGCCTTCTCGATGCCTGCGCAATCGGAAATGTATTTGAAGGTCCCACCATCAATTCGTGCCAGGACGCCATCGCAGCGGCAAATGGCGGTGCAGGCGTCTTGTGCCTGTTCGGCAATTATGGCGGTGACAAGATGAATTTCGAAATGGCTAGCGAATTTGCCGCCATGGACGACGTGCAGACACGCACCGTGCTCGGCACTGACGACATTGCCAGCGCCAAACCCGAAGAGGCTGAGAAACGCCGCGGGGTTGCCGGACTGATCTTCGCCTACAAGACGGCTGGCGCAATGGCCGCTACTGGCGCCGAGCTCGAAACGGTCGCCACCATCGCACAGAAGACCGTCGATCGCACGCGCACCATCGGCGTGGCGACGTCGTCGTGCCAGATCCCCGGCGCTGCCGGCCCCAATTTCGAGATCGGTGATGATGAAATCGAAATGGGCATGGGAATTCACGGCGAGCCAGGCATCTGGCGCAAGCAGCTGCGTCCGGCCGATGCGCTCGTCGATGAGATGATCGAAATGCTGTTGGCCGAGCGCCCCGACGACACACGCCGCGTCTCCGTCCTCGTAAACTCCCTGGGTTCCACGCCCTTCGAGGAACTGTTCATCCTTTACCGGCGCGCAGCTGAAAAACTCGACGCTGCCGGACTGACCATCGTTCGACCGCTCATTGGCCCGTACGTGACATCCATGGAAATGGGCGGTGCTTCGATCAGCCTGTGTTTCCTGGATGAGGAAATCGAGAGCTTGCTTGGTGCTCCGGCTAGCTGCCCATTCTGGACGGTAGAATAAGAGATGACGATCACTCTGAACACGCTGAGCACGGCGATTGCCCGCGCCCACGCGGCCATGAGCACGTTGACCGATGAGTTGAACGCCGCCGATGCCAAGCTGGGCGATGGCGACACGGGCACCATGCTGGCGCGTCTGATTGCGACCTTCCACAGTGTCGATGTGGCCGACGCTCCGGATCTGGGTGCCGGTTTTCTGGCCCTTGCGAAGGCGGGCGCTGCATCCACTGGTTCCAGCCTGGGAACACTTATCATCACCGCAATGATGACAGCGAGCAAGGCGACCGCCGGAAAGAATGAGATCGCCTGGCGTGAACTGGCTCCGATCATCGCTGCTATTCGCGATTCCGCTATGGCACGCGGCAAGGCAGAATTGGGCGCCAAGACTATTGTCGACGGTCTCGATGCTCTTGCTAAAGGTGTTGAGGGCAACACCACCGCCGCCGAAACCGCTGACGCTGCGCAGCAGGCGATGGACGCGGTTCTCGACGCGTTTCGTGATCGTCCTTCCGCGATGGGGCGCGCGCGGATGTTCGCAGAAAAGAGCGTGGGCCTGGACGACCCCGGCATGCTCGCACTGGCCGAAATTGTGCGCGCTGTCGCCTCCGCGGATCACCATGGCAACAGCCCTGCTGCTTGAGGGCGTCGGCGAAGTGAATTATGAAAACCCCGCTTGAACCTTGACCCAATGCCATCAAGCGCAGCTGAGAGAAGTAATCTGTGACCGACACTGATCAAGCCGAGGCCCCGGCCAAGCGCTCCAGAAGCGATGAGAGCCTTAAGTCGCTGACTAAGGTGTCTCACGTGCTCGATTGCTTTGATACTTCTCACCGCGCGCTGACGCTGGCCGAAATCTGCGCAAAGACGGGCTTTCCGCGCTCCACCACGCATCGACTTCTGGCGGCCATGCGCGAAGTCGGGTTCGTCGAACAGGACCGGGAGCGCGATTCCTATCGGCTCGGGCTGCGCCTCTTTGAACTTGGCAACACGGTTCTGGCCAATCTTGAACTCAACCGGGAGGGGCATTCCATTGTTGATGCGCTGCACCGGCTGACAAACCACGCCGTGCATCTGGCTGTGTTCGACGGGCATCGAGCGGTGGTGATCCAGCGCACTGAAGCCGAACCCATGCTGTCCAACACTATGGTGGAAAATTCCCCAGTCCATTGCACCAGCGTCGGAAAGGCTATCCTGGCCTACCAGCCCGCAGAGATAGTGAACCGCGTCATTGACGCTGGCCTGCAGCGCTATACCGAATCCACGATTACCGACCCGGACGCGCTGCGTGCTGAATTGACCAAGACGCGCGCGCGGGGCTACGCCATCGACGAAGGGGAACATCAGCCCGGCCTGCGCTGTGTTGGCGCGCCCATTCGCAATCAGGCCGGTCATGTGTTCGCAGGCATCAGCGTCAGCGCACCGGCCTGGCAATTGCCGCTCACTGAGGTAGACAAACTCAATCAGGTCGTCATCTACCACGCCAATCTGATTTCCCAGCGGCTGGGATACGTGCGTTCGTAAATGCATCGCCTCCCCTCCTCCGGTGGGCGTGATAGTGACGGGCGGCGGCGAGGCGACAGCCCGCGATCCGTAGCCTCAGACGGGTCCGCCGGTTTTCCCGACAGGCCATATTTCTTGAAGGTCTTCACCCGCTAGAATGCGCTGGCGGCACTGCACCTCGGTCTTGCCCAGTTCGTCGGCAGCATCCGCGATGACCCCGACCAGTTCATGAGGAATGACGACCACGCCGGTCACATCCGCGAAAATTACATCCCCGGGTCGGATGCGCACGCCATCGATATCAAGCTCTGTCTGATAGTAAGTGGCCTCCATGCGACCGGAGACGCCAACCGGGCTCATGCCTTTGGCAAATAGCGGGTAATCGAGCTTGCGCACCTCGGCGAGGTCA
This sequence comes from Devosia indica, assembly GCF_003056405.1. Classification (GTDB taxonomy): domain Bacteria; phylum Pseudomonadota; class Alphaproteobacteria; order Rhizobiales; family Devosiaceae; genus Devosia; species Devosia indica. The sequence goes on along the minus strand of NZ_PYVZ01000030.1, from coordinate 2,432 downwards.
CGCACCGTGCCGTTGACCACGGTCGCTGCCGCGCCCTTGGTCTTGGCGCCGCTCGACATCAATTCGCCCGTGCCGGACCCCTCCGCACATGAGCTGTCGACCATGAGTATGCCGCCCTTGACCACGGCATCAATCGCGCCGTGATAAACGTCCTGCGGCTGGCCGACGCGGCTGCTTTTCTCATAAAGCACCGTCGAAACAGGGCCGCACACCACCTGACCGGGTGCCAGAACACCGAACTGCGAAATGCCCTTGAGATAGCCATAAGGCCCGCGGCCATCGAGCACATCGTGAATGTCGCCTGAATACCATTGCGACAGACGTTTGATGGCAGCCCAGTCGGTGTTGTTGTAGTCATAAGCCGCCATTTACGGTTGTCCCTTTTTTACAGCGTCAATCGCCTGATGAAGATAGGTGGTGGAGTTATCGATGTGCTCGCGCATCAAGGTGCGGCTGCGTTCAACATTGCCCTTGCGAATGGCGTCGAGAATGGTCCGGTGTTCGGCCACACCCTCAGCCTGGGTCTTGCTCGGCACCCGGCTCGTGAGCCGGATAACCTCTGTGATCAGCCCGTAGAGATTGGCGTAGACGCTGGAGAGAATTTCATTGCCCAGCGACTGCACGAGGGCGAGATGAAAATTGGCGTCCGCTTCGGCGTATTGCGAAAAGTCCTTGGCAGCGGCGAGGCTCTCGATTGCCGCATCGACCTCGTCGGACAGCGCGCCCTCACCGCCTGCCAGCCGCCCCACCACTTCGAGCTCAAACATGCGCCGCACATCCATGAGCTGAACCAGATAGCCAGGATCTTCGGCAAAGAGTGCCTTCACCGTTGTCGCAAGCGAGCCGAGGAACTGCTCGACGTCGTCACGCACGACTTCCGCCCGCTCGCCATGCCGGCGCCGCACCAGCCCCTTGGTTTCAAGAACCTGCAGCCCTTCACGGACCGAGCGCGTCGAGATGGAAAAGCGGCGGCCAAGCTCGGCTTCCGAAGGCAGGCGCTCGCCTACCTTCAGTTCCCCGGCCAGGATTTCCGCCTCGATGGCGGCGACCACCGTGGTGTGCAGCTTTTCCCGCTCAGACGCGCCGCCGGTCACCATGCGGTAAAGCCGCCATCGACCACGACATTGGAGCCGGTCATGTATGTGGAGGCATCAGACGCCAGGAACTGGATGACGCCGTTGTACTCGCCCTTTTCGGCCTGACGGCGCATCGGGACACGCTCGAGGAAGTTATCGACAAACTCTTTATCGAAGCTGCCGGTCTTGACGCCGCCGAAGGAGATGAGATTGCAGCGGACGTTCTTTTCCGCCCAATAGGTCGCCACATAGCGGGTCAGATTGACCAGACCGGACTTTGAAGCGGCATAGGACACGGCCTTGACGAAGGGTACGCCATCGCGCTCTTCGCGATAGGCATAAAGCGCCTGATTGGGCGAGACGATGCCGTAGATCGAGCCGACATTGATGATGCTGCCACGGCCCTTCTCGGCCATCTTGGCGCCAATCACCTGGCTGCACAGCATAACGCCGGTCAGGTTGACATCAATAATCTCGTCCCAGAATTTTTGCGGGTAGACCTCAAAGGGTGCGTTCTGTTCCGCGCCACCATCAGGCTTGGAGTCGATGCCGGCGTTGTTCACCAACACTTCGGGCACCCCCCAGTCGGCAATAACCTGGTCGGTCGCGACTTCTAGCTCGGCCTTCTTTGTGACACTGGCTTCGTATACGCGAACACTTTCGCCAAGCCCGGGAAATAGCTCATCAAACTGCTCCGCACTGACCGGACGCCGACTGAAAACCGCCACTTTCGCCCCGGCCTTGGCCAGCGAGGTGGTAAATTCTCGACCCAACTGCCCCAGACCTCCGGTGAGGATCACTACTTTTCCAGCTACGCTGAACATATCCGACATGAAACTCTCCCACTTATGTCATAAGTCATATGTCATAAGTTGGCCATGTCGATCAAGTCCGGTGTGCGAGTAGGTAGTTCGCTGAGTTCTCGGCTAGATGATCCGCACTTTGGCAAGGGCCCCGTTTTGTTGGGAATTCTCGAGGTGAAATGACACTTCGCGGTCAATTCGATTGGCCGGACGCCCAGCGTGTCCTTCGGCTAAAGACATTGGGCGAACTCGAAGAAATCTTGCGCTACGCTCTGTCCAAACCCGTCCATGAGCTGGGAAACGACGCTTCCAAACATGGGAGATTGAGCCTGCCCGACGGCTATGTTTCTTCATTCAGTCGACAGAGCGGCAAAGCGGACCGGCGGATTTCCGGACTTTGCTAAGGCTAGTTAAATGTCTGAAGTGGTGAAGATCCTATGGGGATGGAAAGCGGCGAGCGCTCTGCCAGAGTGAGGTCGCCAAACATCACCTGGAGGTCAGCATGCAAGCCAACAGCACCAAAGCCCCGGCCGCTATCCGCGTCGATCTTGCC